>NZ_WWDL01000016.1 GCF_009848505.1 Muricoccus harenae | reverse complement strand
ACAAATCCACCTTGGCTTTCCTGTCCATGCCAAGCCCCCCGGTAAAAACGGAAGACCGTAGGTTGGGGGACGGCAGGTGGGCCAAAATTCGTCAGCACGCCTGGGCCAACATTCGATAGCAAAGCCATGGAAGAGCGCAGGGCGATAGCTGAGATAGAACATCAATCTGCTCGAATGATATCCTTCCCCCGGGAATGCGGTCTTCTCAAGGGCTAAGTAGCCTCACATGCCCCTGGTCGGTTCACCCGCCCGGACATGTGGGCAGGATATCCCCCCAATGGCGTTCCTGCGGAACGCAGCAACCACGGTCTAGAAAGCCGACTATCAGACTTTCGGCGCGATGATGGCAGCCCTGAGGACAGCGCTCGACCGTGCAGCGGATGGCCTACTCTGCAGTGGCTTTCCGCCATTGCGCACAAGGGATGCATAATGCCGTTGCATGGAGGCAGCCCGGGAGTCCCAAGCTTCTGTCTCGGCATAGCGGCGACTGGCGCACGACATCTCTGCAAGCCTGCCCCGGTCCTGTGCCAAATTGTCGATTGCGCGCGCTGTCGCTGCGGCGATTGCCCTCGGCCCTCCGAGCGGAATCCGAACCGCCACGTCATCGGGCAGATGCACGTCAGCACCTTGATGGTCGAGGCAGATGAGCGGGGCGCCCGCGGCCAGGGCTTCCAGCGGCGCCGTCCCATAGCTGTCGCGGACGCTGGTGAAGAGAAAGACATGCGCGGTCCGGTACAGCATCTGAAGGTCGGGCCACGGGATCCTTCCCCTGAACTCGATCTTGTCCTCGATACCCAAACGCTGCGCTTGCCGACGTGCCGCCGCGGCCTGCGGCCCGTCACCGACAATCACGAACTTCACATCAGGAACCTTCACGAGGCGAGCGGCCTCCAGGCACAGGCTCAGACCTTTGCGCGGCTCGATGATGGCGGCCCAGAGCACGACGAAGGGTCCCTCAAGGGGCCTGGCCAGGAGTGGCATATCGAGGATGTGGCGCGGAATGCCCACGTCAAGAAGTAACGGAGCGTTGCTCGCACCGGCGCGACGCAGGATGTTGGCCGTTTCCTGATTTACCGAGAACAGCGCGGCAGCTTTCGAGGTTGCTTTACGAACGCTCGGTGAAAGATGCAGTAGCCGTACCCGCAAGGTCCGCAGAAGCTCGGACGGCAGCTTGAGGCCATAGCCGCCCAGCAGAGCAACTGGTGTCACCTGCCCTCCGCCGACAGGCCCCCACACGAACGGCTTGTTAAGGCGCCACAGTAACGGCGGACTGCTGACTGTATTCCAGCTGACGTGGTGCATGACGTCAAAGTCATGCTGCTCGTCAAGCTCCCGCGCAATCTTTAGGACACGGTGTCGCCAAAAGAGATAATGCAGGCGAATGCCGCGAAGGGAGGGCAGTCGAAGCATGTCCCAACGGCCGAGGCGTCCAACATAAGTAAAATGGAGGCGGGGCGTCGGGTGAGCATCCAGGTAACTCTCGATCGCAGGCCGGAAGTATTCGTGTGTAATAACCCAAACATCATTGTTCTTGGCCAGATTCACGGCCCAATTCCATGTCACGCCCGGCTCGGAACCCATGTTGGGAGCACAACCGTGGCCGGTGAGAAGGATTCTCATCTCAGCTATTCACTCCCTTTGCTTCGGGCTTAAGATGCCACCGGCCTGAACGAAAATTGCCTGTCGTTCCGAACCCGTTCTATAACTTTTGTATGAGGAACCTGCGGGCTTCGCAGTGAGAAGATGCGGTCTTCGCATCTGTCGGGTCAGTTACTCACTGAATCAGGCGAAATTCTCAGCTCCGCTCGCGGGGGACGAGTGCTTTGCTGCCAACAGTCCGCCATTTGGGCGGCCGATCGGCCGCGTTGCCTACCTTGCGATGCCGGAGGCAGGCAGGAACGGCACCAGCCAAGTCCCTGAGCCGGTCGCGGGCAGGAGAAAGCCAGCAGAACAGCGTTGGCGCTTCCTGAGGGCCGTGCCGCAACCAGTCCGAGCGTCGCCAGTGACAAGGGGGCCACGCCGCGCGCTGTTCGCCCTTCCCTCGCTGCCGCATTCAGCGGTAACCGCGCTCAGGCCCAAGGACAATCGCAGAACCTCGCCGTTGCCGCACCACCGACGAGCCTGGATCCACACTACCATACGCTTTCGCCGAACAACATGATAGCGGAGCACTTCTTCGACCAGCTCGGGGGCCGAGATGCCAGAATGGGCGCAAGTGACCTACCGCTTCATCGCCAATGACGGCGTGCGGGTGGCGGCACTGCTCTCCGGCGACGTGCAGATGATCGATGTGGTTTCTCCGAACGACATGCCGCGACTGCGGACGACTCCGGGCATCGGCTTCTCCGAGATTGCATACCTCCTCTCGATCTATCTGAAGCTGGACACGGCGCATGACGTCTCGCTCCACATCACTGGTCCCGATGGGCAGAAGCTAGGCAGAAACCCGCTACGGGATCTCCGTGTCCGTCAGGCATTGTCGACAGCCATCAGCCGCCAGACGATCGTGGATCGGGTGATGCGGGGCGACGCCGAGCGGGCTTCCCTTGCGGTGCGATTCGAGGCACCTCAGGGCCGGACTGGCCGCGTGCGCTCCAGAGTCAGGATGCGTCGATTGAAGCTGTCGGCCCGTCCGATGCAACCGCACCGCTTCCGCCAGACCCCACGCCGTCAGACCAGCGGAAGGTGGAGGCAGACAACCTCCCCATTGCTTCCCTCCAGGGGCTGGAAGCGGCGCAGCACTTCCGGATCGTGCCCCGGGATGATCAGGCTTTCGTCACCCCGGGCCAGGCGCCGCGCGGTGCGCCAACCCTGCGCCATCGCCCCCAGATCGAAAACGATCGGGAAGGGATTCTCCCGTTCCATATTCGCGTAGTAATGGCTGGCATCGCCGGCCAACACCAAGGGCCCGCGGGCGGTGTCCACGCGGACCATCTGCAGCCCATCCGTATGGCCGCCCACGCGATGGAGCGTGACTCCCGGCGCCACCTCCCCTTCCCCGTCATGGAAGACCGCCCGATCCGCATGAACGGCGCGCACCATCGCGACCACATCCTCCACCTCGAAGGCCTGCCGGATGCAGCCGAAGCACATGTTGCGCCCGGTGGCGAAGGCCATTTCGCGATCCTGCAGGTGAAGCCGCGAACGGGGAAACAGGCCAAGATTGCCGGCATGGTCGTAATGCAAATGCGTCAGGATGACATCGCTCACGCCATCCGGCTCCGTACCCACGCCGCGCAGCACCTCATCCACCGGGCGGATCAGCCGGCGGCTGCGTCGGTCCGCGGTGTCGGCCGAGAAACCGGTGTCCACCACGATCTCGCGGCCAGCCCCATCACGCAGAAGCCAGATGAAGAAATCCATCGGCATCGGCGCATCATGGGGATCCGGCGGATGCAGGAAATTGGCCTGCACCGTCCGCTCATGGCTGGCATATCGAAGGGCATAGGCCTCCCACATGGCTAGCCTCCCGCGCCTCCGCTATTGCCGCCACCAAGCGCCGCACCTGCCAGCCGCTCGCTGAGCTGCGCCACCGCCGTGTGGTCCTGGCCCGGGCCCAGCACGGTGCTGGCGCTGCTCCACAGTTCGCGGCACAGGGCGGCGAAGGGCGTGGGCGTCCCGGCGTCCCGGCCCACCTCCAACGCGATGGACAAATCCTTCACCATCAGGTCCAGCCCGAAGCCGGAATCGAAGCGCCGCGACAGCACGAACTGCCGGAACTTCTTTTGCGTGCTGTTGTTCATGCCCGTCGATGCATTCAGCACATCAACCATAAGCGCCGGATCCAGCCCGAATTTCTGGCCGATCAACAGCGCCTCGATCCCAATCAGGAAGCCGCCCGCCGAGACGAGATTGTTCAGCGCCTTCATCGCCTGGCCGGCACCGATCTCGCCGCAGCGATGCACCGTCGTGCCCATCGCCTTCAGGACCGGATCAACGCGGTCCAACTGCGCCGCGTCACCGCCCGCCATAATGGCTAGCTCGCCCGTGCGTGCCCGGGGCACGCCACCGGAGACAGGGCAATCCACCATGGCGACGCCACGCTCGGCCAAGTCGGCTGCGAGCTTGCGCGTGACGCCCGGGTTGCCCGAGGACATTTCGATGACCACGGCGCCGGCCGGCAAGGCCTCCCCAAGCTCCGCGATCACCTCTTCCACATGCCGGCTGGTCGGGAGGATGGTGACGAGGGCATCGGCGCCCTGCGCCACATCCGCCGCACCCTCCGCGGCACGCCCACCGACCTCCCGCGCGAACTGGGCTGCGCGGCCAGGCACCGCATCAGTGACGGCAAGTTCGAAGCCCGCCTTCAGCAGGCTCGCCGCCATCGGCCAGCCCATGTTCCCCACGCCGACGAAGCCGACGCGTCGGATGGCCGACATGCTCATGCCACGGCCCCCGGCAGGGCAAGCGCACCAGAAGCCTCAAGGCTCATCCGGAACATCGCAGCTTCGGCCATCACTCACGCTCCTCCATCGATGCCACGCCCGTGCAGACTGGCAGCGGCGATCATTCCACACACCGGGCCGCGGCAGGGGTCCGGATCACTCGATCCGGGCGCCGGATATCCGCACCAGCTCCGCCCATTTCGGCAGCTCGTCCCTGATGAACCCGGCGAACTCCCCTGGTGTGCCACCGGCCGGCGTGCTGCCCTGCAATGCCAGCTTCTCGCGCAGCTGCGGTGTCCGCAATGCCTCGTTGGTCTCATGCGCAATGCGCTCGATCGCGGCCGGCGGCGTTCCTGCCGGCGCCAGCAGGCCGTTCCAGAGCCGCACCTCATAGGCAGGCAGCATCTCGCCGAGGGGCGGCACGTCCGGCAGCAGCGGGGAGCGCTCCTTGGTGGTGATGGCAAGGGCGGTCAGCCGGTCTGCTCGCACATGTTCCAGCACCTCCACCAGCGGGCTGAACAGCAGATCCAGCTTTCCGCCGAGAAGGTCGGTCACGGCCTGCGCGCCGCCGCGATAGGGTACATGCGTCATCAGCAGCTCGGCACGTGCGGCGAAGAGCGCGGCGGCAAGGTGCTGCGAGGACCCGGCGCCCGCACTGCCATAGTTCATCTCGCCCGGCCTGCGGCGCGCGGCGGCGATCAGCTCGCGCACATTGCCGATGCCCTTGGAAGCCGGCACCACGAGCACGTTCGGGATGAAGGCCGTGAGGGTGATCGGCGCGAAGTCCCGCTGCACGTCGAAGGGCAGGCGGCCGTACAGCGCCGGATTAGTGGCATGGGTGGTGCTGGTGGTGAGGAGCAGGGTGTAGCCATCGGGCTCGGCCCTCGCCACGGCCTCGCTGCCGATATTGCCGCCAGCCCCGGCCCGGTTCTCCACCACCACGGGCTGGCCGAGGCGCGGGCCCAGCGCATCCGCGATCAGCCGGGCGGTAACATCCGTGCTGCCGCCAGCGCCGAAGGGAACGATGAGGCGGATGGGTCGCGTGGGCGCCCAGGCGGAAGGCGCTGCCAGGGCCCTTCCCGCCAAGGGCAGGCCGGCGGCAACCGAGAGCAGAAGACGACGCTGCATGATCTGGTCCTCCCGTTTCCTGTTGGGCGGCGGCTCTTTTCCGGCCGCCGCCCGTCACTCCGTCGCCTCAGACGAGATGCGCCTCCGCTCCGAGCAGAGATTCGCGCATTCGCGCCTGCAGCAACGCCCCCTCGCGTGGCGGCAAGACCAGCTTCAGCGATTCTGCGTCAATCTTGACCTGGGCGAAGAGCGGGCCAGAGCCCTCATGGATCGCGGCCCGGAGCGGAGCGACCTCATTCTCGGTACGGACCGTGGAGACGCGGGGGATGCCGGCGCCGCGCGCCATCGCGGCCAGGTCCACGCCGAATCCGGTATGGGTCTGCTGCATCCCCGTCTCGCCGTAATGCTCGTTGTCGAGCACGACAATGGAGAGGTTCGCGGGCTTGGCGACGGCGATGGTCGCAAGGGAGCCAATGCCCATCAACATCTCGCCATCGCCGGTGATGACCAGCACCGGCTTGCTCGGCTGTGCCAGCGCGAGGCCAAGGCCGATGGAGGCCGCCGAACCCATGCCTCCCCAGAGTGGCAGGTTGCGCGGATGATCGCCGATGGCGGTGATATCCCAGGCGGGTGCGCCCAGCCCCGCGATCACCAGAAGCTCGCCACGGTCCGACAGAAGGGTGGACACCACCTCGCGCCGGCGGAGCGTGCCGGAGGATTTCATCGCCATGGCTCAGTCCTTTCCGAAGGTCTTGGCGCCGAGGACGCGCTGGCCGATCAGCGTCGCGGTCGGCCGAAAGGTATTGAAGGCCATGCGCAGCGTGGCATCCACCGTGGGCACGACATCGGATGCGTGGTCCGCGCGCCGCACCAGCGTGCCCATCGCCTCAAGCACTGTCTGCGTTGCATTGCCCATTGGCACCTGGGCCGGATTGAACTCGCCGAAATCGCCCCGCATCGTGACGATCATCGGCATCGGCGTGCGGTGCAGGATGCCCAGTGACAGCATGTTAATGCAGTTGCCGACGCCCGAGCTTTGCATCAGCAGCACGCTCCGCTCGCCGCCGAGCCATGCCCCCAGCATCAGACCGATGCCTTCCTCCTCGGTGGTCAGCGAGATCGCCTTGATCGCCGGATCGGCGATGCAGCGCCGGATCAGGTGGGAGTGCCCCGCATCCGGCACGAAGGCGACCTGGCGGATGTCATGCGCCTTCAGAAGGTCGAAGAGTGCGCCTGGCCAGCCATCCGTATCCGCTGGCGCCATGTCCATTCCGTGTGTGTCCACCGTTTCCTCCAGTTACCGATCAGGCCCCGGACGCGCTCCATGACCTGCGCGTCCGGACCTCATCTCTTTAGCAGGCCTCCGTGGCAGCACCCCACATGCTCCCACTTCTCAGTCGACGCTTGCGCCGGACATGCGGACGGCCTCGGCCCAGCGCGCCGCTTCCCGCTTGATGAAGGCATCGAACTCCGCCGGGGCGAGGTTGTTCACCTCGGCGCCCATCTCGTTCAGCTTCTGCGTCATGGCGGGTTCGGCGACGATAACGGAGATGTCGCGGTAGATCCGCTCCCGCAGCGCCTCCGGCAGGCGGGCCGGGGCGAAGGTGCCGAACCAGGTCGCGGCCTCGAAATCCGGAAGGCCAGCCTCGGCGAAGGTCGGCACCCCCGGCAATGCCCCAACCTGCTTGCCATGGGCGATCGCAACCGCCTTCAGATCCCCTGCCCTGATATGCGGCAACACGGCCGAAAGGGTCGCAAAGGAGGCCTGCACCCGCCCACCCAGCAAGTCAGTGATCAGCGGTGCATCGCCGCGATAGGGAACATGCTCCCAGGTGATGCCCGTCCGGCCCTTGAACAACTCGGAGGTAAGGTGCTGTGCGGTGCCGTTGCCTGTGGAGCCCACGGCAATGCCGCGTGGCTGCGCCTTCGCCCAGGCGGTGAAACCTTGCAGGTCAGCAACGGGAACCGCCTTCGGCACCACCAGCACCAGTGGCACCGTGGCCGTCAGGGTGATGGCGCTGAAGTCCCTGATCGGGTCGTAGGAGAGTTTGCTGTAAAGGCTCGCGCTGATCGTATGGGCCGAGGTCGTCTCATAGAGCGTGTAGCCATCTGGCTCCGAGCGCGCGACAACTTCGCTGGCCACCGTGGTTCCGGCGCCGGCCCGATTCTCCACCACAACAGGCTGGCCCCATTTCGCCGTGAGCTTCTCGGTGATCAGTCGCGCGATGACATCCGTGGCCCCGCCAGCCGGATAGGGCACGATCATGCGCACCGCGCGGCGCGGATAGTCGCGCTGCGCCCAGGCCAGGCCCGGGGCTGCGAGGATGGACGCGCCGGCCAGAAGACCGAGTGAGCGACGCTGAATTCTCTCCATGACGCTTCCCTTGTTCTTGTTGCCGCACGCGATGCCGCGAGCGAATGCTTCCCTCCTATTCCGCGGCCTGGTGCGGCGCCCCCTCCCGCCAGGCCAGCAGGCGCCGCAGCCCTTCGCGCATGCCCACCTCGGGCGACCAGCCGATGGCATCCTTCGCGGCCGCATGGTCGATGTGGAAGGCACCGCCTGAAGTCAGCCGCACCTTGCCCGGATCAGGCGGCACCAGCTCCGGCTGCAGGTCAGGCCGGCCGGAAAGCTCCGCCACCAGCTTCACCAGCTCCAGGGTCGTGACCGGCTCGGGCCCGGAAGTGTTCACCGCCACATCCGTGGCGGCAGCCTCCAGCGCCATGCAATTCGCGCGCGCCAGGTCGCCGACATAGACGAAATGCTTCGTCTCGGATCCGTCGCCAATCACCTTCGGCCGCTCGCCGCGCCGGATGGCATCATGCGTCTCCACGATGTAGAGCGCGTTGGCGGCGCGGTAGTGCTGGCGCTCGCCATAGACGGTGGAGTAGCGCAGGACGACATAGTCCTGCCCATGCCTGCGATGGGCGTCGCGGCAGAGCTGCTCGCCGATGATCTTGCTGGCGCCGTAGAGGATGGCTGCCGGAGGCGCGCCGGCCGCATGGAAGGGCGTGTCCTCAACCAACGCCCCCTTCACCCCGGGCCCATAGCCATAAACAGCATTGGAGGAGGCGAAGACCAGCTTGCGCAGACCGTTGGCGCGGCAGGCCTCCAGAATGTTCTGGACACCACGTATATTGACGTCGAGTCCGGACCAGGGGTCGCGGTCCATCGAAAGCGTCATGAAGGCGGCGAGGTGGATCACCCCGTCCAGCCCCTCCGTCGCGGGCAGGAGCTGGTGCAGCTTCAGCACATCGCCCTGGACGACCTTCACGCGCGGATCGTCACGGAGATGCGCGATGGCCTCGTCCGATCCGAAGGAAAAGTTATCCAGGAGACGCACCTCGGCCGCCCCGCGGGAGAGCAGCTCCCCGGCCGTCGCGGAGCCGACGAGGCTCGCGCCGCCAACAACCATGAAGCGCCCACCTTCGATGCGGACGGCCGCGGCTGGCTTGCGTGCCATGGCCTTTACCGCACCAGCGCTGCAGGGCCGGGGGCTACTTCCCGGCGGGTTACGGCACGGTCGGCCGGTGCCTGCTCTTCTCCCGGCGCGCCAAGCCGCAACGCATCCATGCGACGTTTCCCCATTCTTTCCTGGGACTGGTCTGCGCGCTTGCCGGCGAACTGCAAAGAAGGTCGTTGGCGCCAATAGGGCCGATAATGTTATCAATAACGTGCCGCCAGATAGGAGCCCCGCCGGTGCCCCATCCCGCCCCGTCCCGCGCAGGTCAGGAAGCCGAGTTGCCGGAACAGGTTGCGGCGGTGATCGCGGCGATCGAGACCGACATCATCCGCAGCCGGATTCTTCCGCGCACCCGGCTGATCGAAGACCATCTGATGGAGGATTACGGCGCCAAGCGGCATGTGGTGCGCGCGGCGCTGCTGGAGCTGCAGCGGCTGGGGGTGGTGGTGAAGCCGCGCCACCGAGGCGCCGAGCTGCGCCGCTTCGGCGCCGAGGATCTCACGGATCTCTACGCCATGCGCCGCGTGCTGCACCGCGCCGCCGTGCAGGCCATGCCGCTCCCGGTACCGCAGCCCCGGCTGGCCGCCGTGGAGGCCGCGCTGGACACGCATGCGGTCGCGGCGCGAAGCGGCGACCTCATCCGGATCCATCGCACCAATATGGCCTTCCACCGCACGCTCTTCGGACTGTGCGACAATCCCTACCTGGCGGAATCGATCCGCTTGCATGACTGGCTCAGCTTTCCTGCCCGCGCCTATGGCACCGCGGACCAGGCTGCCCTGGCCCAGGCCTGCGAGGAGCACGCCGCCATGGTCACGGCGCTCCGATGCTGCGACCGCAAGACGCTGGAAGCCGTCGCAGTCACCCATATGGACCGCGCCCGCGAGATCTATTCGGAAAAGTTCCTGACCGGGATCGCATCAGCCCCGGCTTGATTCGTCTCAAGCCCGAGCCAGCATGCGCTGCCAGTCAGCCCGGAGGCGCCTGCCATGCCGCTTCGCGCAGGGCGGTGCTGGCATAGACCGGATCGGCGCCGAGCCTGATGGCCTCCCGGCGTCGCTCCAGCACCCTGGTGTCGCCGAACAGCAGGCCGATCCTGTCGGTAAGACCCTTGGTCGAAACCTCGGAGAACACTTCCTCTCCTGCATCCGTCGACAGGTCGATACGGATTTCGACGCGATTGGGATGCTCGGCCGAGCCCATTGCGCAGGTGATCACCCCCGACCCACCCAGCGGATCCTCCGACTGGCTGTCGAAGCGGAAGCGATATGTGATCTCGTCGATGCCGTGCTCCGTGCCGCTGAGCTGCAGCGAGAGCTTATCCGCGTGATCCCGGCTCCAGGAGGACTGGGCCAACGAGACCAGCGTGGCCCAAAGGGCGAGCGCTTTCCCGTCCCGCTCCTGCCGCACCTGTCCCTCCAGCGTGGCACGGCCCATCAGCGCGTCGGCGGCCGCCCGCAGCTCGGGCGTGACCGGGACATCCAGGATCCTCGTCCCGACCTCACCATGCAACGAGGTCCGTAGGACGGCGGGCAGGTGGGCGGGCGGATCCCCCTCGGCGCGCTCGATGACCAGTTCCAGGACCACAGTCTGGCCATGCATCGGACAACCGATCAGGAGATAGGCCGCCTTCGCGTCGAAGCGGGTCTGCGAGGCGATATAGGCGCCAGGCTCTGCCTGGAAACGTGCGCTGCAAAGGTCTTTCAGCAGGGCCTGCGCGGCGCGCAGCAGCGCCTCGCGCTCGGCGGCGAGCTTCTTACCAAACGCGTCCAGTTCCTGGCCGGTGAATTCGTAAAGGTTTTCGCTCACACCTGCCTCGAAACTGCGTCCTCTCAGTATCCTTGCTGCGGCAGCGCCGGGGAAGAGGGCTCGCATGACGCGAGCGTGCCTGAGTAGGGAGAATGGCCCGGGCGGACGTTCACGAAGTCGGGACAGCTTGCATCCAGCCGGGCGCGCGGCACCGGGCATCGTGGCGGCCCCGCCAAGCCAGGTGCTACGCTGCGCCTCCGGACGGCCCCGCCGCCGATCAGGGCTTTGGCGCGCGGATCCGGCCGGTTCCTCTGCCGATCAACTCCGGAGGCCTTGATGGACTCCCTTTCCCACTGGTGGCGCGCACCCCACCCGAGCCTCGACCTGACCCTGTCGCTGCTGGCGCTTGGCCTGGTACTTCTCTTCGTCCTGTTCGAACACGCCATCGACTGGCCGCTCTGGCCCGAGGCGGAGCCAAGCGCAGGCCCCGATCCGCTGGCGCGCTGACGCGGCAACCCCTGCCGGTCCGCCCGCGTAGCGGAATGCTGGTCTTCCCGCGCCCGGACGCGGGCCCGCTTCGGCGCGGTGCCGGCGCGGCGGCGTCCCGCGGCCGAACCGCGTGCGCCGCCGATCCTAGAATCGCCCCGACCCGAGCAGGCCTTCGAGATACACGCCGTAGCCACTGTTGCGTTGTTTCGCGGCCAGCGCCCGCAAGGCGTCGTCATCGATGAAGCCGCGGCGCCAGGCCACCTCCTCCGGCGCCGCCACCTTCATGCCGGTGCGCTTCTCGATGGCGCGCACATACTCGCCCGCCTCCAGCAGACTATCGTGCGTGCCCGTATCCAGCCAGGCATAGCCGCGGCCCAGGCGGATCACCCGCAGTGATCCCTCCTCCATGTAGAGGCGGTTGAGGTCAGTGATCTCCAGTTCCCCACGCGGCGACGGCTTCACGGAGCGTGCCATGGCGGGGGCACGTTCGTCGTAGAAGTACAGGCCAGTCACGGCCCAGTCGGAGCGCGGCGCCTTCGGCTTCTCCTCAAGGGAGAGCACGCGGTAGGTCTCATCGAACTCCACCACGCCATAGCGGTGCGGATCGGCGACGCGGTAGGCGAAGACCGAGGCGCCGGGCCCCTCCACCATCGCCTCTCCCAGCCGTTCGTCCAACTCGTAGCCATGGAAGATGTTGTCCCCCAGCACGAGGGCGGAGGGCGAGCCGCCGAGGAACTCCTCACCCAGGATGAAGGCCTGGGCCAGCCCATCCGGCCGCTCCTGCTCCACATAGGAGAGGCGGATGCCCCATTGCTCCCCGGTGCCGAGCAGGCGCCGGAACAGCGGCAGGTCATGCGGGGTGGAGATCACCAGGATCTCCCGGATGCCAGCCAGCATCAGCACCGAGAGCGGGTAGTAGATCATCGGCTTGTCGAAGACCGGCAGCAGTTGCTTCGAGACGGCGATCGTAGCGGGATAGAGCCGCGTGCCGCTGCCCCCTGCCAGGATGATGCCCTTCATGGTGCGATGTTCCATCTGTCGGTCGGGGCGGCGGAAAGGCGCATCAGGCGGCGCCCGTATCGGCCGGCAGCAGCCCCAGGCGCTGCCCGCCATAAACCTTGTCGCGCAGCGGGCGCCACCAGGCCTCGTTCTCCAGGTACCAGGCCACGGTGCGTGCGATGCCCTCCTCGAAGGTCACGCTCGCGCGCCAGCCCAGCTCCCGCTCGGCCTTGGCCGGGTCAATGGCATAGCGCCGGTCATGGCCCGGCCGATCCCTCACGAAGGTGATCAGCTCGCGGCGCGGGCGGGAGGCGGGGCGCAGGCGGTCCAACGTATCGCAGATGGCACCCACCACCTGAAGGTTGGTGCGCTCGGCACGGCCACCGATATTGTAGGTCTCGCCCACCCGCCCGCGCGTGACGGCCGCGACCAGCGCGCGCACATGGTCCTCGACAAAGAGCCAGTCCCGGACATTGCCGCCATCGCCATAGACGGGGAGCGGCTTGCCCTCCAGCGCATTGAGGGTAACCAACGGGATCAGCTTCTCGGGGAAGTGGTAGGGCCCATAGTTGTTGGAGCAATTGGTGATGATGGTCGGCAGCCCGTAGGTCTCGTGCCAGGCGCGCGCCAGGTGGTCGGAGCCCGCCTTGCTGGCCGAATAGGGCGAGCGCGGGTCATAGGGGGTCGTCTCGGTGAAGGCGCCGGTGGGGCCGAGCGAGCCGAAGACCTCGTCCGTCGAGACATGGAGGAAGCGGAAAGCCGCACGACGCGGCGCGCCGTAATCCGCCATCAGGGCACGGGCGGCCTCCAGCAGCGCGAAGGTGCCCATCACATTGGTCTGGATGAAGGGGGCAGCCGAGGCGATGGAGCGATCCACATGGCTTTCGGCCGCCAGATGCATCACCACATCTGGCGCATAATCCGCGAAGGCCGAACGCATGGCCTCGGCGTCGCAGATATCGGCCTGCAGGAAGGAGAAGCCCGGACGCCCCTCACAGTCCGAGATGGTGCGCCGGTCCCCGGCATAAGTGAGCTTGTCGATCACCAGCACCTCATGCCCGAGATCAAGGACGAGGTGGCGGACGAGCGCCGAACCGATGAAGCCGGCGCCGCCGGTGACGATCATACGCATGGGCAGGGTCTCAGAAGGCGCCAGGACGGCCACGAAGGCAGGAATGCCTCCGCTCCACCACCGGGAGGAAAGGACGGGAGGTTAGGGCAGGCAGGCGGGCCGGGCCAGGGCGGGGCGGAGGGACGGCCGGCATCCGGGTGGTCGAAGTGGCGCAACTTGCAGGCAATCTCCGCGTCGAGACCGAGGACGTTTCGGACTCATCCGGCTGGCACTTCGATCCGACTGCCGCCGGATTGATATGTAGCGCGAGAATCCGGCCGAAGCTTGGCCGGACAGGGTGCAAATACATCACGATATCGCAATGAGATCATCTCCAGGCGGTCGCCTCGCGCGGCACCGTCCCCTCAGGTCCGGCCACCCGATTGTCGAGCAAGGCATGATTGGGCCATACCGCACGGGCCCGCCCGGCCGCACGCACCGGCCGCACGGGATGGACCCGGCGCAGGGTCATCCATCAGCACACGGTCCGGAACGGCCCTGGCATCGCGCCCGGCCGAATGGGGCCGGATAGAAAGGGACACATGCGGCTGCTGGCTCTGGATGGCGCCCTCGCGCGCGCCTCGGCGGCACTCTGGGTGGATGATGCCGTGCGCGCCGAAGCCCGGCGCGACGCCGCGCGCGGCCAGCCTGCCGCCCTGCCCGCGCTCGTCGCAGAGGTCCTGTCCGGGGCCGGCCCCGCCGTGCCGGATGCGGTCGCCGTGGGGGTGGGGCCGGGCGGTTTCACCGGCCTGCGGGCCGCGATCGCCCTGGCGCGCGGCCTCGCCGACGGATGGGGCGTGCCCTGCCTGGGCGTGACCACCGGTGAGGCCCTGGCTGCCGCCCTGCCCCGCTGGCAATCGGAGGGTCGGGCCGCCTGGTCCGTCACCACCGCTGGACGCGGCGGACTTGTCCTGGAACGCGTTGGCGAGGCGCCGGTCCTGCTCGACGAAACCTCCCTCCCCCTGCCGCCCAGCCCAGTCGTGCTGGTGGGCGATGCCGCACCGCTGGCCGCCGCGCGGCTCCGGGCGCGCGGGGCGGATGCGCTGCTCTCGGATTGCCGCCTGCCCGAAGCCGGCGCGCTCGCCGCCGCCGCATCCCGCGCCCTGGCTGCCGGCACGGCGCGCGAGGCGGCGCCTCTATATGCCGAGCCGCTTGCGCTCCGCGCCGCCGGCGCATGAGCGGCGCCCCGGCCAAACCGATCCGCCCCGCCGCTCCCGCTGACGTCCCGGCCCTGGCCGCGCTGCATGCCCGCGCCTTCCCGCCCGACGAATGCTGGGGAGAGACGGCGATCCGCGCGATGTTGGGGTTGGAAGGCGGCTTCGGCCTCCTGGCCGGTGCGCCCGATGGCTTCGTGCTCGCTCGTGCCGTGGCCGGGGAGGCGGAAATCCTGACCCTCGCCGTGGATCCCGCGGCTCGGCGGCTCGGCCTCGGCGCGCGGCTTCTCTCGGCTACCCTGGATGCAGTGGCGGATCGTGGCGCCGCCTGCCTCTTCCTCGAGGTGTCGGAGGTGAATGCCCCGGCCCGCGCGCTCTATGCCCGTGCCGGCGCGGAGGAGGTCGGCCGCCGCCGCCGCTACTACGCGGACGGCTCCGACGCGCTGGTGCTGCGGATCACCCCGCCTTCCGGATCCACAGGCTGACGGTTCCGTCCGCTCCTTCCTCGGTGCCCAGCACCGCATGGCCCTGCTCGGTGGCGGTGCGCGGCACGTTCCGGCGCGGCTCGTCGCCCTTCAGGAGCACGCGCAGCACCTCGCCCGGCGCCATCCGGTCCAGGGCCAGGCGGGTGCGCACGAAAGTCATCGGGCAGGTTTCGCGGGTGATGTCGAGACGCGACGTCTCATTCGCCATTCCAGAATGGCAAGTCCCGCCTGTCATGTCGGAATCCTGGAGGGGCGTCTGTTCTTTGCGCATTCCATCATCCACCTCATTCTTCACTGTCATCTACCCGCCAAAACATGTAAATGATGCGCGAATCGGGGACTCCACAAGACCCCAAATATTCGTAGCGCGCCACTGAGGAGACCGGGATGCCGGATAGCGGGACCACCCTTCGGGAAAATTCCGAAGGGAGCGTGCTGGGGCTGACAGCGCAGATCGTGGCAGCCCATGTCTCGAACAATCCAGTTCCGCTGAACGAGTTGTCCAGCCTGATCGAGAGCGTTCACCGCACGCTGGCCGGCCTCGGCCGCCCCGTGGAGATCGCCCCGCCGGCCCGGCCCGAGCCCGCCGTTCCCGTGAAGAAGAGCGTGACGCCCGAGTATCTGATCTGCCTTGAGGACGGCAAGAAGCTGAAGATGCTGAAGCGCCACCTCAAGACCGCCTACAACATGACGCCGGAGCAGTATCGGGAGCGCTGGGGCCTTCCGCCCGACTACCCCATGGTCGCCCCGAACTACGCCGAGCATCGCTCCTCCCTCGCCAAGAAGATCGGCCTCGGCACCCGCCCGCGCTCACGCCGCCCGGGACGTGGCGCCAAGGACTGAGCCTGACATTGGCTCCTCATGCGCGCCGTCCCCGCCTCCTCCGGGACGGCGGCCGGGGCGCCCAACGGAACGGCCTGATGGACTGCCGCAAGTGGGACGGTTTGGCGTCGCCGCCCTGGCGGGGGTAGTCTGGGCCGGAACGGGATGACCATGGACCACGCCACCCACACCAAGACGCCCCAAAGGGCTGATCCCACACGGATCGAGCGCCTCTGCATCGAGCGCGGCCTCAAGATGACCGGCCAGCGCCGGCTGATCGCGCGCGTGCTCTCGGAAGCCGAGGACCATCCGGACGTGGAGGAGCTCTACCGCCGCGCCATCGCGCTCGACAGCAAGGTCTCCATCGCCACTGTCTACCGGACGGTTCGGCTGCTGGAGGAGAAGGGCATCCTCGAGCGCCGAGACTTCGGCGGTGGCCGCTCCCGCTACGACCCGGCGGATCGCGGGCAGCACCACCACCTGATCGATGTCGACACTGGCACGGTGATCGAATTCGAGGACGAGGAGCATGAGCGCCTCGTGCAGTCGATCGCCGCGCGCTACGGCTTCACCCTGGTGCAGCAGCGACTGGAACTGTTCGGCAAGAAGATCGCAACCCCGGATGCTGTTGCCCGCGGCCGGGTCGGCGCCAAGAAGGACCAGGCGTGATGGAGCTGGACACCGGCTTCGGGGAGCTCCGTTCCGGCAGCCTCGGCGTCCGGATCGCGGAGAGCGCCGTGGAGGTCCAGGCCGCGCAGGCGCTGCGTTGGCGGGTCTTCTACGAGGAAATGGGCGCCCATCCGGACGCCACCACGGCCAGCACTCGCCTGGATGCCGATGCCTATGATCCGGTGGCCGACCACCTGCTGGTGCTGGACCATGACCGGGGCGAAGGCGCACGGGCGGTCGTCGGCACCTACCGCCTGATCCGCCGCCCCGCGGCTGAGCAGATCGGGCGGTTCTACTCCGCGTCCGAATACGACCTGGCGCCGATCCTGGCACTGAAGGGCGGGCTGCTGGAGCTCGGGCGCTCCTGCGTGGACGAAGGCTATCGCACGCGCGGCACGCTGCAGCTGCTTTGGCAGGGCATCGCGGCCTATGTCTTCCAGCACCGCATCGAACTGATGTTCGGCTGCGCCTCCCTGCCCGGCACCAATCCGGACCTGCTGGCCGAGCCGCTGACCTATCTCCACGCTAACCATCTGGCTCCGCCGGCGCTGCGCCCGCGCGCCCTGCCGGAACTGCATGTGCCGATGGACCGGATGGACCCTGCCGCCATCGACGCCCGCCGCGTGCTTGCCGACCTGCCGCCGCTGGTGAAGGGCTATCTTCGCCTGGGCGGCTTTGTCGGCGATGGCGCGGTGGTGGACCGGCAGTTCAACACCACGGATGTCTGCGTGCTGGTGAAGACCGATCAGGTCACGACCAAGTATTACAAGCATTACGAGCGCAGGCTCGGCACCCAGCCCGAATAGGGCGGGCTGCCCGGCGCGGAGGTCACGCGCCCCCGCCGATCCAGCTCGGGCCCAACTCGTCACGCCGGTTTCATGGCCACGCCATGGACGTGCTCCAGCGGTCAGGCTAACCCCGCCTGCATGGACGCCGCCATCCGCGATCCGGCCGAGGCCCTGGCCCCACCGAGCCAGCTGCGCCGCCGGATGCCCCTCCGCTTCCGCCGCGCCGTGCCCGGCGGGCGCTTCTTCGATGTCATGGGCGACCGCCCTTTCGGCGGCAGGTTGCGCGCCGTGCGGCGGCTGTTCTTCGCCGCCCTCTGGACGCTGCTGGCCATCCCCCTGCAGGCCGTGCTGCTGTTCCTGCCCGGCCGGGGCAAGATCGTCTTCGCCCGTCTCTATTGGCGCGGCATCTGCTTCGTGATCGGCATGCGCATCCGCGTGGTCGGGAACCGCCATGCGGCGCCGCGCACGCTGTTCCTCTCGAACCACTCGTCCTGGCTCGACATCGCGGTGCTCGGCGCCACGCTGGAGGCAGCCTTCGTCTCCAAGGCGGAGGTCGGTGAATGGCCGCTGATCGGCACCGTGGCGCGGCTCGGCCGCACCGTTTTCGTCTCCCGCGCCCGGCGCCGCACCGGCGACGAGGCGAAGGAGATGCGGGACCGGCTCGCCCAAGGCGATTCTCTCATCCTCTTCCCCGAGGGCACCAGCTCCGACGGCACGCGGATCCTGCCCTTCCGTTCCTCCTTCCTGGCGGTGGCCGAGGCGGCCGCGACGATCCGCCCGGTCTCGGTGGTCTATGACCGGCTTGGTGGCCTGCCGGCCTGCCGGCGGGACCGCCCCCTCTTCGCCTGGTATGGCGACATGTCGATCGCCCCGCATATCTGGCGCCTTTGCCGCCATCCCGGGCTGCGCGCGACCATCCTGCTGCACGAACCGCTGGACCCGGCCGCCATCCCGAACCGCAAGGCGCTTTGCGCCGCCGCCGAGGCGACGGTTGCGGAGGGTGCCGCCACGCTCCGCCAGAACCGCGAGCCGACGCCCCTGACCATGCAGACGGCCCTTCCCGCTTGACGAGAATCGCCCGCTTCCGCGACGTTGCCGCAATGGACGCGCCCCTCATGCCGCGCCCGGGCTTTTCTTGACCTGGAAGGCCCCGCGCCGCACATCCCCCCGGCCCGAAGCCGCGAGCTTCGGAACGAGAGGGTCTTTCTCCGCATGAGTAGTTCCACCGGCCCCGTCCTGGCTGGTTCCGGCCAAGCCCCCGCCGAAGGGTCCGCGCCCGACCAGTGCAAGATCCCGCGCAAGCTCCTGATCCGCACCTGGGGCTGCCAGATGAACGTCTATGACAGCGGGCGGATGGCCGACATCCTCGCGCCGCTCGGCTATGCGCCGACGGAACGACCGGAGGAAGCCGACATGGTCATCCTCAACACCTGCCATATCCGCGAGAAGGCGAGCGAGAAGGTCTTCTCCGATCTCGGCCGCTTGCGCGAGACGAAGAAGGAACGCGCGGCGGAGGGCCAGCAGACCATCATCGCGGTGGCGGGCTGCGTCGCCCAGGCCGAGGGTGCGGAAATCACCGCCCGCGCCCCCTGGGTCGACATCGTGCTCGGCCCGCAGACCTATCATCGCCTACCGGAGATGGTGGCCCGCGCCAGCCGGGCCGCCGGCGCCGTGATCGAGACGGACTTCCCCGCAGAGGCCAAGTTCGACCACCTGCCCGAGGCCCGCGCGCAGGGGCCGATCGCCTTCCTCACCATCCAGGAGGGCTGCGACAAGT
Source organism: Muricoccus harenae (assembly GCF_009848505.1). Lineage (GTDB taxonomy): Bacteria > Pseudomonadota > Alphaproteobacteria > Acetobacterales > Acetobacteraceae > Roseomonas > Roseomonas harenae. The sequence continues at coordinate 91,060 of NZ_WWDL01000016.1, read as the reverse complement.
TTTGTTCGTTCTGCGTGGTTCCCTACACGCGCGGCGCCGAATTCTCGCGCCCGGTCGCCGCCATCGTCGCGGAGGCGCGGCAGCTTGCCGCTCATGGCGCGCGGGAAATCGCGCTGCTCGGCCAGAACGTGAATGCCTGGGCTGGAGAGTCGCCCGATGGCAACAGATGGGGCCTCGCGCGTCTGTTGCGGGAACTGGCGGAAATTCCGGGCGTTGCCCGTCTGCGCTACACGACGAGCCACCCGCGCGACATGGATGACGACCTCATCGCCGCCCATGGGGAGATTCCGGCCCTGATGCCCTATCTGCACCTTCCCGTGCAGTCCGGCTCGGACAAGGTGCTGGCCGCAATGAACCGCGGCCACAAGGCCGATCTCTATCTCCGCCTGGCCGACCGGCTGCGCGAGGCGCGGCCGGACCTCGCGCTGACCTCGGACTTCATCGTGGGACATCCCGGCGAGACGCCCGCCGATTTCGACGCCACGATGAAGCTGGTGGAGCGGGTCGGCTTCGCCGGTGCCTATTCCTTCAAGTATTCGGCCCGGCCAGGCACCCCCGCCGCCTCCCAGCCCTTCGTGGTGCCCGAGGCGGAGAAGGATACGCGCCTCCAGGCCCTCCAGGCGCTGCTCCGGCAGCAGCAGGATGATTTCAACCGCGCCTGCGTCGGGCGCGTGGTCGATGTCCTCGTCACCGGCACCGGGCGGCATCCGGGGCAGGTGGCGGGCCGTAGCCCGTGGCTGCAGCCGGTGCATGCACAGGGCGCAGCCCCGGTGGGCGCGATGGTTCCGATGACATTGCGGGCCGCCCTCCCCAATTCTCTCTCCGCAACGCTTCTTTCCGAATTGCCGCAGCCTGGAATTTCCGCCTCCGAAACCTTGGCGCATGAGGAGTCCGCCGCCGCTTGACCCAGCTCGCCGCCCCCGCCGGGGGGATTGCCCTCCGGCCCGATCCCCGCGCCCCCCATCTCGGTGGCATGGCGCCCAATCCGGCCTTTGCGCCGGATAGCCAGCGGATCGTCACCCTCAGCTTCGACGACAACGCCCTGTTGCCGATGCTCTACGGGGAACACGACCGGCACCTGTCGCGCATCGAGCAGCGATTGGGCGTGCGGATCGCATCGCGCGGCAATCGGGTGACGATCAGCGGCGGTGCCGAGGGTGCGGGCTTGGCGGAATCAGTGCTGCGGTCCTTGTGGCAGCGGCTGGAAAAGGGAGACGCAACTGGCATGGCCGAGGTGGAAGCCGCGCTGCGGATGGCGGACGGCCCCGCGGAGGATCCGCGCCTCCCCCTCGCCGACATGCCGGCCATCCGCACGCGCAAGGGCGCCATCGCCCCGCGCTCGCGGACGCAGGTCTCCTACATGGACATGCTCCAAAGGCAGGAGATGGTCTTCGGCGTCGGCCCAGCCGGCACCGGCAAGACGTATCTCGCCGTCGCCCAGGGCGTGGCCCTGCTGATGGCGGGGCGGGTGGACCGCATCATCCTCTCCCGCCCGGCGGTGGAGGCAGGGGAGCGGTTGGGCTTCCTACCCGGCGACATGAAGGAGAAGGTCGATCCCTATCTCCGCCCGCTTTACGACGCGCTGCACGACATGATGCCGGCCGATCAGGTGGCCCGCCGCCTCGTCTCCGGCGAGATCGAGATCGCCCCGCTTGCCTTCATGCGCGGCCGGACGCTGGCCCATGCCTTCGCCATCCTGGACGAGGCGCAGAATACCACCCCGGCGCAGATGAAGATGTTCCTCACCCGCATGGGCGAGGGCACGCGCATGGTGATCACCGGCGACCCGAGCCAGGTGGACCTGCCGCCCGGCCAAAAGTCGGGGCTGGTGGAGGCGCTTTCCATCCTGGATGGGGTGGACGGCATCGGCATCACGCGCTTCGCCGAGAAGGATGTGGTACGCCACCCCCTGGTCGGGCGGATCGTCTCGGCTTATGGGCGAGCCGACGCGGCAGCCGAAGGGCGGACCGCGTCTCGCGGAAAGATCAAGGAGTAAGGCGGAAGTGGGCAGTCGCCCGCCCGGCGGTTCAGCCGCCGGGCACAATACAGCGGCACCGGGCGACAGGATCGCCAGGGATGACAAACCTGTGCCGGGCGGCTCCGCCGCCGGGCCGGACCCTGCGGCACGGGGCGGCCTTGCCGCCCATGCCATGCTTTCAGCACCCGGCGGTGACGCTCGCGGGCTGAACGACGACATCGACATCGAAGTGGTGGTCGAGGACCCGGCCTGGCGCTCGGCCGTGCCGCGGGTCGAGGAGGTGGCGCGGCGCGCCGCCCTCGCCGCCTTCGCCGAAGTGGGAACCGAGGGCGCCGTCACGGTGCTGCTGACCGGGGACCGTGCGGTGAAGCGCCTCAACGGCGATCACCGCGGCAAGGTGAAGCCGACGAACGTCCTGTCCTTCCCCCCGCTGCACCCCGGCATGCCGGGGGACGTGGCCCTGGCGCTGGGCACCGTGCGGCGCGAGGCCCGGGCGGCCGGACGCAGCGTGATGGCGCATCTGTCGCATCTCGTGGCCCATGGGGTGTTGCACCTGGCCGGCCATGATCATCTGCGGGCCGGCGAGGCCCGGCGAATGGAGCGTGCCGAGGCCCGGATCATGCGCCGCCTCGCCTTGCCGAACCCCTGGAGGGGCGTGGCATGAGCGATCGTCATAGCCAGGACCGCAACAGCATCCTCTGGAAGTTCCAGGGATTCCTGCGCAAGCGCGAGGCCGAGAGCGTGCGCGACCAGGTGGAAGCCCTTGTCGAGGGGGAGGGCGAGAAGGGCCGCGCCCCCGAGGCGGACGCCCTGGACGCCAATGAGCGCGTCATCCTCGGCAATGTGCTGAAGCTGCGGAACAAGACGGCGGTCGACGTCATGCTGCCGCGCGCCGACATCATCGGCATGCCCTGCGACCTGACGCTGGACGAGGCCATCCGCCTGATCCAGCGGGAAGGCCACAGCCGCTTCCCGGTCTATCGCGAGAATCTCGACGACATCCGGGGCATGGTCCACATCAAGGACGTCTTTGCGGCGGTGGGACGGGACGAGGAGCCCTTCTCCATTGAGGCGGTGCTGCGCCCCCTGCTCTTCGTCGTTCCCCAGGTGCCGGTGCTGGATCTGTTGCTGCAGATGCGCGAGGCCCGGACCCATATGGCACTCGTCGTGGACGAATATGGCGGCATCGACGGGCTGGTGACGATCGAGGACCTGGTCGAGACCATCGTCGGTGACATCTCGGACGAGCATGACGAGGAAGCCCCGCCACAGGTCACGGAGCGCCCGGACGGCAGCCTGGACCTTGACGCAAGGCTGAAGATCGAGGATTTCGAAGCCCGCATGGGTGATATCCTGACCACCGAGGAGCAGCACCAGGATATCGACACGGTGGGCGGCCTTGTCTTCACCCTGGCCGGGCGCGTCCCCGCGCGGGGCGAGCTGGTCTCGCATCCCTCGGGGCTAGAGTTCCGCGTGCTGGAGAGTGATCCGCGCCGCATCCGGCGGCTGCGGGTGCGCCGCCCTGCCACAGCGCAATCATCGGATGCCCCGGAGGCCGGTGCTTCCCAGGCGGCGGAGTAGACCTTTCCCCGTGCAGCGCCTGATTCGGCACCTGGAGTCGCGCGCCGGCTGGCGCGCCCTCGCCACCGCCTTCGGCCTGGGGGCACTCGCCTCCCTGGCCATGCCCCCGGTCTACGCCATTCCCGTTCTGTTACTCGCCCTGCCCGGGCTGCTGATCCTGCTGGGCAAGGCGGGGAGCTGGAAACGGGCGGCGATGCTGGGCTGGGCCTTCGGCTGGGGCCATCACGTCGTCGGCCTCTACTGGATCACCTATTCCATCCTCACCGAAGCCGAGCGCCTCTGGTGGCTGGTGCCGCTCGCGGTGCCTCTGCTGGCGCTCTGGATGGGGATCTACAGCGTGATCCCGGCGGTGCTGGCCTGGAAGGCACGCCCGGGCTGGCCGCGCGTGGCGGTGCTGGCCGGCGGCTGGGTGGCGGCCGAATTCGTGCGCGGCTGGGCCTTCACGGGCTTCCCCTGGAACCTGATGGGCACGGTCTGGGCTTTCGCGGCACTGCCGGTGCAGGGCGCGGCCTGGATCGGGGTGCATGGGCTCTCCCTGGTGACGGTGGCGCTGGCCTGCACACCACTGCTCGGGCGCCGGGCGATGGCGGGCGGGCTGGCGGTGCTGGTCGCCTTCGGGGGCTTCGGCCTGGCCCGACTCTGGCCCGCCGAGCCGGCTCCGCTGCCCGTCACCCTGGTGCTGGTGCAGGGCAATGTGGCGCAGGAAGCAAAGTGGCAGGAGGAGACTCGCTGGCCAATCTTCCGCCGCTACCTCGAGTTGAGTAAGCAGGGCGCGGACACCGCAGCACGCGAGGCACCCGGAACCCGCCCGGTGATCATCTGGCCCGAAACCGCTAGCCCCTTCCTCCTCGCCGATGACCCCGAGGCACGCCGAATCGCCGCCGCCGCCCTGCCGCCTGACGGGCTGCTGCTGGCCGGGACGGTGCGGGCCGAGTGGGGACCGGACCGGCAGGCGACGAAGCTGTTCAACAGCCTGGTTGCCATGGGGCCCGACGGGGTGATTTCGGCCACCTACGACAAATCCCATCTGGTTCCTTTTGGTGAGTACATGCCGCTCTCTGGCCTGCTGCCAATCCGGGTGATCCGGGGCGGGGTGGACTTCGGCTCGGGGCCCGGCCCAGTTGCGCTTTCACTGCCCGGATTGCCGCCCGCATCGCCGCTGATCTGCTATGAGGTCATCTTCTCGGGCGCCGTGGTCGGTGCCGAGCGGCCGGGCTGGCTGCTCAATATCACCAATGACGCTTGGTTCGGGATATCGGCCGGCCCCCACCAGCACTTGGCTACAGCCCGCCTCCGGGCCGTCGAGGAGGGGCTTCCGCTGGCACGAGCTGCGCAGACCGGGATCTCCGCCGTTTTCGATTCACGGGGTCGCGAGGTGGCACGTCTTCCACTTGCTGAAACAGGAATTGTGCTCGCACCTCTTCCTGCCGCCGGCGCCCCCACGCCTTTCGGGCGGTTCGGACTGTCCATTCCTGCCATCCTGGCTGCAATTGTGCTCATCGGCGGCTTGGCGGCATCGGCAAGAAACCCCAACCTATCCGGGAGCTCGAAAGGGCTCGAGACGTCTAACTAATTGGAATTCTCGAAAGAGTTGACAATTCCTTAGCAAGTCATCACTATGTCATCGTAGTTGCAGGGTCCTATGACGGCTGTGGCATAGCCGCCTGGCCGACATGGTGTGCAGGACGTGCGCCCCCCTGCCCTTTTGAACAAAGGAGTGGCGCTGATGTCGGCCGACGAGGCGCTTGAGCGCACCGAGAAGGGTGAGCACCGCCCTAGCCCGATCGATGTGCACGTGGGAAGCCGCGTTCGCCTTCGCCGGACGCTCCTGGGCATGAGCCAGGAGAAGCTCGGCGAGGCGCTCGGCCTGACCTTCCAGCAGGTCCAGAAATACGAGCGCGGTGTGAACCGGATCGGCGCCAGCCGCCTGTTCGACCTCGCCCGCGCGCTGGACGTGCCGATCGGGTTCTTCTTCGACGATATGCCGGACAGCATGGGCGGGCTGGGATCCAGCTTCCGCACCCGCATCACCGGCTTTGCCGAGACGCAGGAGGGATTCGAGGACGACACGCTGCACAAGCGGGAGACACTAGAGTTGGTGCGCGCCTATTATCGTATTACCGAACCCGCTGTCCGCAAGCGCGTCTTCGACCTCATCAAGAGCCTCGCCCCCACCGACTGAGGGAAGGCCGAGGCTGCGGGGCCGTCCCCTCAGCCCCTCACCTCAGCTGCGGGTTGTCGAAGACAGGATTACGGAAATCCCGCAGCGCCCGCCTGAGCGCATCCGCCAGTTCAGCCTTCTCGTCATCCGACAGGAAACTGCCGATCTCGGTGGAGCGACCCCGTGCCGCGAGCCGCAGCTCACTTACCCGGCCGGGGCGGGGCAGCAGCAGGACCCGCGCCCAATAGGCATCGAACTCCACCACCTGCCGCCGGGAACGCCGGTCCGTCCGGTCCACGCAGAGCCGGCCACCCGACAGGGTGATCCGCTCCGCGATCCGGGCTGACCAGCGCCGGTGTGCGCGCAGCATGCCGAGCACAAGCACAACCTCGCCGCCCATGAAGCCGGCAACCGGCCAGGCACCGAGGGTCCAGAACAGCACCGTCAGCACCGCAGAGCCGGTCAGCACCAGTCCCGCGATCACGCGGAGCCCGGTTGGCGTGCCAGACTGGTGCGGCGTCGTCAGGGCCTCGAAAAGGGGGGCGTCCTGAACAGGGTTCATCCCGGTGATCATAGCGCCATCGGGATGCGATTTCCTCATCAAAGCCCAGTCGCGCTATTGACGGCGGCGTGACCCGATCCGCCCCCCGCAGCGCGCCGCTCCACGGCACCGCCACCCAACCCCGCCGCGCCCGCCGCATGCCGGCCGCCCAGGCTGCCGCCTTCATCCGGGCCCTCGCCGAAGCCACCCCCGAGCCCAAGCCGGAGCTGGACTACAGCAACCCCTTCACCTTGCTGGTGGCCGTGGTCCTCTCCGCCCAGACCACGGATGTGGCGGTGAACAAGGTAACCGCCACCCTCTTCGCCGAGGCGCCGGACCCCGCCGCCATGGTGGCGCTCGGGCCGGAGGGCATCGGGCGCCACATCCGGCGCATTGGGTTGTGGCAGGCGAAGGCGAAGAATGTTGCGGCCCTGGCCCAGCTGCTGATCGAACGCCATAACGGCGAGGTTCCGCGGGAACGCGAGGCGCTGGAGGCCCTGCCCGGCGTCGGGCGCAAGACCGCCAATGTCGTGCTCAACGTCGCCTTCGGCGAAAATGCCATGGCGGTGGACACTCATATCTTCCGCATCGGCAACCGCACCGGCCTGGCCCCGGGCGATACGCCGCGGGCGGTGGAGGACGGGCTGGTGAAGCGCTGCCCGCCCGAGCTACTGCGGGACGCCCATCACTGGCTGATCCTGCACGGGCGATACGTGTGCAAGGCGCGCCTGCCGGAATGCTGGCACTGCGTGGCCCGGGCACATTGCAACTATCCGGACAAGGTGGCGGGGCCAACGGCGGGCCGGACGAAGGCTGAAGTGATTCAGGAGTAGGCCAGGAGCTTTGCTCCTAGCCCCACCGGAGACCGGTTCGGCCCCCAGCGGAGGTCCGGAGGCAGAGCCTCCGGCTTCTCCGTCACGCCGTCCGGTCAGCCATGGCCGGCGAGGAGTTGGCCAGCGCCGCCTGGGCCGCCGCCAGCCGCGCCACCGGCACGCGGTAGGGCGAGCAGGACACGTAATCCAGCCCCACCGTCTCGCAGAACTGGATAGAGGCCGGGTCGCCGCCATGCTCGCCGCAGATGCCGAGCTTGAGGCCGGGCTTGGTGGCGCGGCCCTTTTCGGCAGCGATCTTCACCAGAGCGCCCACCCCGTCCACGTCGATGGAAACGAAGGGATCCTTTGGGAGGATTCCCTTCTCGACGTAGAAAGGCAGGAACTTGCCGGCGTCATCGCGCGACAGGCCGAAGGTGGTCTGGGTCAGGTCGTTCGTGCCGAAGGAGAAGAAGTCGGCGGTCTCGGCGATCCGGTCGGCCGTCAATGCGGCGCGCGGCAGCTCGATCATGGTGCCGACCAGGTATTCGATGGTCATGCCGGCCTCGGCGAAGACCTCCTTGGCCACCTTGTCGATCTGCGCGTGGCTGATCTCCAGTTCCTTCTTCATGGCAACCAGCGGCACCATGATCTCCGGCACGGGCGCCTTGCCGGTCTCCTTCGCGACGATCACCGCCGCCTCAAAGATCGCGCGGGCCTGCATCTCGGCGATCTCGGGGAATGTCATCGCCAGGCGGCAGCCGCGATGGCCGAGCATGGGATTGGCTTCCGACAGGTCGGCCGCGCGGCGCTTCATCGTGGCCAGATCGGCACCGAGGCTTTCCGCCACCTCCGCCAGCTCCTCCTCCTTGTGGGGCAGGAATTCATGCAGCGGCGGGTCAAGCAGGCGGATCGTGACCGGCAGCCCGGCCATGATGCGGAACAACTCCACGAAGTCGTCGCGCTGGAAGGGCAGCAGCTTGGCCAGCGCGTCGCGGCGGCCGCCCTCGGTCTCGCTCATGATCATCTGGCGCACGGCGCTGATACGCGTCGGGTCGAAGAACATGTGCTCGGTGCGGCAGAGGCCGATGCCTTCGGCGCCGAACTTGCGGGCGGTGTCCGCGTCCAGCGGCGTTTCGGCATTGGCGCGCACACGCAGGCGGCGCACCTCATCGGCCCAGGACATCAGCGTCTCGAAGTCGCCCGAGAGCTTCGGCTCCACCATGGCGACCGTGCCGGCGAAGACCTCGCCCGTCGCACCGTCCAGGGTGATGGTCTCGCCCGCCTGCACCGTTACGCCGCCGGCCGACAGGGCCTGGGAGGCATAGTCCACCACCACGCCGCCGGCACCGGCCACGCAGGGCCGGCCCATGCCGCGCGCCACCACCGCCGCATGACTGGTCATGCCGCCGCGGGTGGTGAGAATGCCGCGCGCGGCGTGCATTCCGTGGATGTCCTCCGGCGAGGTCTCGACGCGGACAAGGATGACGCTTTCGCCCTTCTGCGCGCGCGCCTCGGCCTCATCGGCATTGAACACCACCACGCCGCAGGCGGCGCCCGGTGAGGCCGGCAACCCGCGCGTGAGCAGCTTGCGCGGCGCGTTCGGATCGAGCGTCGGATGCAACAACTGGTCGAGTGAGCCGGGGTTCACGCGGCGCACGGCTTCCGCGTGGTCGATCAACTCCTCATTCGCCATGTCCACGGCGATCTTGAGGGAAGCCGCCGCGGTACGCTTTCCGCTGCGGGTCTGCAGCATGTAGAGCTTGTTGCGCTGGACCGTGAACTCGATGTCCTGCATGTCCGCATAGTGCTTCTCGAGCTTGGCGCGCACCGCAACCAGCTCGGCATAGGCGGCCGGCATGGCTGCTTCCATGCTGCGCTCGCCGGGCTTGGCGCGGGCCTCGGACATGGGCTGCGGCGTGCGGATGCCGGCCACCACGTCCTCGCCCTGCGCGTTGATCAGGTACTCGCCGTAGAAGACATCCTCGCCGGTCGAGGGGTCGCGCGTGAAGCAGACGCCGGTGGCGCAGTCGTCGCCCATATTGCCGAAGACCATGGCCTGGACGTTCACCGCCGTGCCCCAGTCAGCCGGGATGTCATGCAGGCGGCGGTAGGTGATGGCGCGCTGGTTCATCCAGCTGCCAAACACGGCGCCGATGGCGCCCCAAAGCTGCGCCCAAGGGTCCATCGGGAAGTCCGCGCCTGTCACCTCGCGCACCATGTCCTTGTAGCCGGCGGCAACCTGCCGCCAGTCCTCGACGGTGAGCTGCGTGTCCTCGAAGACGCCCTTGGCGAGCTTCGCCTCCTCGATGATCTCCTCGAAGCGGTGGTGGTCCACGCCGAGCACGACGGAGCCGTACATCTGGATGAAGCGGCGATAGCTGTCCCAGGCGAAGCGTGCATCGCCCGAGGCCGTCTCCAGCCCCTGCACCGTGGTGTCGTTCAGGCCGAGATTCAGCACCGTGTCCATCATGCCCGGCATGGAGACGCGGGCGCCGGAACGGACGGACACCAGAAGCGGGTTGGTGGCATCGCCGAACTTCGCGCTGACCGCCTCCTCCACCCGCGCCAGCGCCGCCTTCACCTGGCTCTCGAGATCCGCGGGGTACTGCCCCTTGTTCTCGGTAAAATAGGTGCAGACCTCGGTGGTGATGGTGAAGCCGGGGGGCACGGGGAGGCCGATGGAGGCCATCTCCGCCAGATTGGCACCCTTGCCGCCCAGCAGGTTCCGCATATCGGCACGGCCATCATTGCGGCCGGCCCCGAAGCCATAGACCCAGCTTGTCATGACCTGATCCCTCAAGATTCGATGCGCGCGATGTCAGCAAGCTCGTCCATGGCGCCCCGCAGCAACGCCAGCAAACCTAGCCGGTTCTCACGCAGTTCCCTATCCGGGTCGTTCACCGTGACCCGGTCGAAGAAGGCATCGACCGGGGCGCGGAGAGGCGCAAGGGCGGTCATGGCGCCGGCGAAGTCCTCGCGTCCGAGCGCGGCCTGCACCTGCGGGCGTGCGGCCTCCAAGGCCGCGGCCAGCGCCTTCTCCTCCGGCGCGCGGAGCAGTTCGGGGCGGATGGCGGGCAGGTAGCTGCGACCGTCCTTCTTTTCCTCGATTCTCAGGATGTTTGCGGCACGCCGGTGGGCCGCCAGCAGGTCCGTCCCCTCAGCCGTCGAGAGGAAGTCGCGCAACGCATCGGCACGCGCGAGCAGCCGGTTCAGGTCGTCATCGCCCGAGATGCCGAAGGCGGCAGCCACGAGATCGTGACGAAGGCCCTCGGCCCGCATCTGCACGCGAAGGCGCTCCGCAAGGAATTCCACCACCCCCTGGGCGAAGGCAGCGACCATGGGCGGATGTGCGGATTCGGCTGGCTGCTTCCAGCCGGCATTCATCCGCTCGGTGGCGACCGCCATGCCGAATTCCGGCATGGCCGTCGTGCCCTGGGCCATGGGATAGCCGAAGAAGGCTTCGGCCACCGCATCGGCGAGGGGGAGGCGCAGCCGGTTCTCGCGGATGAGGCGGATAATGCCGAGGGCGGCACGGCGCAGTGCGAAGGGATCGCCCGAGCCGGTCGGGCGCTCATCCGCCGCGAAAAATCCGGCGAGCTGGTCCAGCTTGTCCGCCAGCGCCACGGCCACGGCCACCGGCTCGGACGGCACCGCATCACCCGGGCCGAGCGGCCGGTAATGCGCGCCGATCGCCTCGGCCACGCGTGGGTCCTCGCCCGCATGCAGCGCGTAGTAGCGGCCCATCACGCCCTGCAGCTCGGGGAACTCGCCCACCATGCCGGAGGCGAGGTCGGCCTTGGCCAGCTTCGCCGCGCGGGCGGCGAGGTCCGGATCGGCGCCCACGAGTGGAGCGATGTGCCGCGCCAGCCGCTCCAGGCGCCGCACGCGGTCGCCCTGCGTGCCGAGTTTCGCGTGGAACACCACGGCATCGAGCTTCGGCAGGAAGGCTTCGAGCGGCTGCTTGCGGTCCAGGTCCCAGAAGAAGCGCGCGTCTGACAGGCGGGCGCGCAGCACGCGCTCATTGCCGCCAACGATCGCGGCGCCGCCATCCTTGGCCGCGATATTGGCCACCAGGGCGAAGCGCGCGGCGGCGCGGCCATCGGGGTGGCCTCCCTCCTTGTGACGGAGCGCAAAGTAGCGCTGGTTCACCCGCATGGTGGTCCGCATCAGCTCGGGCGGCAGGTCCATGAAGGCGTCGTCGATGCGCCCCAGCAGCGGCACGGGCCATTCGACCAGCCCGGCCACCTCGGTCAGCAACCCGCGATCGGGTACCACCTCCAGCCCCTCGGCGGAGGCCAGGGCGGCGATGCCCTCCTCGATCATCCGCTCGCGCTCGGCGGCATCGGGGATCACGGAACGCTCGCGCAGCCCGGCCTCGTACCCGGCCGCGGAGCTCACGGCGAAAGCGCCGGGCGATTGGATGCGATGGCCCTCCGTCTGGTCGGCGGAGCGCAGCCCATGGGCGTCGTCGGCTTCCCCGCTCAGGCTGAAGGGCACCACCGCGCTATCCAGCAGGCAGAGGATGCGCTGCATCGGCCGCACCCAGATCAGGTCCGAGGTGCCCCAGCGCATGGATTTCGGCCAGGGGAAGCGGCGGATCAGCGCGGGGATGGCCTCGGCCAGCACTTCGGCGCTCGGGCGCGCCGGGTTCTTCAGGCGCAGCAGGAAAGAGGCACCGGACTTTTCCGGGCGGGCGATGATGGTCAGCCCATCACCCTCGTAAACCGGGGTGTCGGAGGCGCCGGTGGCGGCGCGCATGGCGGTGACCGCGGCATCGGACAGCGCGTGTTTGCGGGCGAAGCCGCCCAGAGCGGCCTCGGGGGCGCCCAGGCGGGGACCCTTCTCCTCGCGCTCGCTCGCCGGGGTGGCAACGGGGAGGTTGGCGATCACGGCGATGCGGCGCGGGCCGTGCAGCGTGCGCACGCTGTCCAGGGACAGGCCGGCGGGCTTCAGCGCCTCTCCCAGCAGCCGCGCCAGGTCCTCGGCGGCCCGGGCCTGCATGCGGGCCGGGATTTCCTCGGAGAGGAGTTCGAGAAGGAGCTCGGCCATCACACCGTCTCCCCCGCCAGCCAGCCTTCGCAGCAGCGTTTCGCCAGCGCGCGCACGCGGCCGATATAGGCGGCGCGCTCCGTCACGCTGATGGCGCCGCGGGCATCCAGCAGGTTGAAGCTGTGGCTGGCCTTGATGCACTGGTCATAGGCCGGCAGCGGAAGGGCGTTGTCGCAGAGCGCGTTGCACTCCGCCTCGGCCTCCGCGAAATGACGGAACAGCACGGCGACATCCGCATGCTCGAAGGAATAGGCGCTGAACTCTCGCTCGTTCCGCAGGAACACGTCGCCATAGGTCAGGCCGGTGGAGTTGAAGGCTAGGTCGTACACGTTCTCGACGCCTTGGATGTACATGGCAAGGCGCTCGAGCCCGTAGGTCAACTCGCAGGACGGCACGGCGCAGGGAATGCCGCCGACCTGCTGGAAATAGGTGAACTGCGTCACCTCCATCCCGTCGCACCACACTTCCCAGCCCAGGCCCCAGGCGCCGAGGGTGGGGCTCTCCCAGTCATCCTCCACGAAGCGGATGTCGTGCAGCATCGGGTCGATGCCGATGGCCCTGTAGCTCTCGATCAGCAGGGACTGCGGATCGGGCGGGCTCGGCTTCATGATGACTTGATATTGGTAATAATGCCCCAGCCGGTTCGGGTTGTTCCCGTAGCGGCCATCCGAAGGGCGGCGGCTGGGCTGCACATAGGCGGCACGCCAGGGTTTCGGGCCCAGCGCTCGGAGCGTGGTGGCCGGATGGAAGGTTCCCGCCCCCATCTCCATGTCATAGGGCTGTAGGATGGCGCAGCCCTGCTTCGACCAGAAGGCATGGAGCGCCAGGATCATGTCCTGGAAGGGGAGCGGCTGGGTCTGCATGGCCCGCCGGGTATAGTGGCGCCCCCCGCAACCCCGCAAGGAAGCCCCCCTTTTGCCCCAGGATGAGACGCTGGCCCTGGTCCGCCGCTATTACGGCGCCTTCAACCGGGCCGACTGGCCGGGAATGCTGGCTTGCTTGGCCGAGGACGTGGCGCATGACGCCAATCAGGGCGGCCGCAGCACCGGCAAGCCCGCTTTCTCACGCTTCCTCGCGCATATGGAACGTTGCTATCGCGAGGAGCTGCGGGATGTGGTGGTGATGGCCTCGGCGGACGGGTCGCGGGCGGCGGCTGAGTTCGTGGTGCATGGCCGCTACCTCTCCACGGACGAAGGGCTGCCCGAGGCGAAGGGCCAGACCTATGTCCTGCCCGCCGGCGCCTTCCTGGAGGTGAACGAAGGCCGGATCGCCCGCGTCACCACCTATTACAACCTGCAGAACTGGCTGCGGCAGGTCGGAGCCTGACGGCTCCGCCCCCTTTCGCGATTAGCCCGGGCTCTTGCTCATCGCACCGGGCCCGTCCGCCGCATCCCCACCGAGGCCCAACTCGGCGAGCACCTCCTGCGTGTGCTCCCCAAGCATGGGCGGAGCTTTCTGGGGCTGGTCGGTGCGGTCGCCGTCGAACAGCACGGGCCGGCGGATGGCCTTTACCGTCCCCATCTCGGGATGCTCGAGATCGGCGAAGCTTCCGAGATGCCGCACCTGCGGGTCGTCCAGCACCTCGCTGACATTGTAGACCGGTGCGAAGGGCAGGTCCGTCTCGGCCAACGCGTCGAGCCAGGCGGCCAGGGGGCGCTCGATGAAGACCGCGGCCGCGCGGTGCCGGATATGCTCGTAATTCTCCAGGCGCAGGTTGCGCGTGGCGGTGAGCGGATCGGTCAGCATCTCCGGCAGGCCAATGAGCTCCACGAACTGGCGCCAGAACTTCTCCTGCGAGGAGAGATGGATCGTGACCAGCCGGCCATCGGCGCAGCGGAAGGCATAGGATTGTGAGGTCCGGGTGCGCAGCTGCGGGTCCGAGACAAGACCCATCTGGGTGAAGTAGCCAAAAGGGTCCGGCATGAAGGCCAGGGTGGAATCCAGCATGTTCACATCCACCCGACGCCCCTGCCCCGTCCGCTCTCGCGCCAGCAGTGCACCGAGAATGCCGTAGCAGGCATATTGGCCGGTCACGTTGTCCGAGATGGTCGGGCCCGCGATGCGCGGATCCTCTGGGTCCAGGAACAGGGAGGACATGCCGCTCAGCGCCTGGGCGACGGCGTCATAGGCGGGGCGGTGCGCGTAGGGCCCATCGGCGCCGAAGCCGCTGATATGGCAGGCCACGAGGCGGGGGTTCAGCTCGGCCAGCCGGCCATCCCCGAAGCCGAGCCGTTCGAGCACGCCGGGGCGGAAATTGACGATCAGCACGTCGCTCGCGGCGATGAGCGCCTCCAGCGCCGTCTTGCCCTCCGCCGCGCGAAGGTCGAGCGCCACGCTGCGCTTGTTGCGGTTATAGGCGCAGAAATGCGCGCTGTAGAGGCCGCCGCGGAAGCTGCGGAAAGGGTCCCCGCCCTCGGGGTTCTCCACCTTCACCACTTCCGCGCCGAGATCGGCGAGCATCATGCCCGCGAGCGAGCCCGTGATCATCGTCGTCAGCTCGACGACACGGATGCCCGGGAGGAGAGCGCTCATCGGTCGTTCCGTCTTCAACAGGGGGTTCAGCCGGCCCGCGCCAGCCAGGGAAGCAGGACGGCGTCCAGCGCCTCGGGCGCCTCAATTGGGGCGTAATGGCCGATGCCCGGCATCACGATGCTCTCGCCGCGCGGCAGGGCCTCCGCCAGGCGCTGGCCGAGAGCGGGCGGGGAGCCGGCATCCTCCTCGCCGCTGATTACCAGGCTCGGCCCGGTAAGCGCCTCGAGCAGCGGGAAGATATCCGCCGTGCAGAGCGCCTCCCAGGCGGCGAAGTAGCCAGACTCCGGCACTTCGGCCATCACGGCGACGGCGCGGGCGGCCTTCTCCGATGGCGTGACGCGACCGAGGATGGCGGCGCCACGGTGCTCGGCGAAGCCTCGGGCTCCGAGGCGGGTGAGCTCCGCGATGCGGCCGGCACGCATCGGTTCCCGCTGCGCCGGGTCCATCGGACCGAAGCCAGCCATGGGGTGGAGCAGCACGGCGCGGTCCGGCGCGCCGCGCCGGGCAGCCAGCGCGGCAAGGAAGATCGCGCCGAGGGAATGGCCGATGCCCGACCATTCGGTGACGCCGATCGCATCGAGCAAGGCGGCGAGCCGGTCCGCGAACCCGTCCACGGTTGGCGCCGGTTCATCGAGCGGCGAGGAGCCGCCATAGCCCGGCGCATCCCAGGCGATCACGCGATGATGGGCCGACAGGCTGCCAAGCTGATGCGCCCAGGCGCCGGAATGGCCGCCGATGCCGTGCAGCAGCAACAGGGCCGGCCCCTGCCCCGCCTCGCGCCAGGTGACGCGGCTGCCGGCCAGGTCCAGCGCCCGCGGCGCCAGCGCCGTCACGGCGCGTAGGATTCGAGGACGTGGCGCGCCAGGCTCATGCGCAGCACCTCCTCCGGTCCTTCGGTCACCATCATGCTGCGCTGGTCACGCCAGAACTTCTCGATCGGCAATTCCTTGGTGAAGCCGATTCCGCCATGGATCTGCAGGCAGCGATCGGCCGCCTGGAAGGAAAGGCGGTCGCCCAGCATCTTCACCGCGAAGGCATCGTGGCGCACATCCTCACCGCGGTCATATTTCCAGGCGGCGCGATAGACGAGCAGGCTGAGCTGCTCGAGGTCGAGATGGGAATCGACCATCATCCACTGCACGGCCTGCCGGTCGGCGATGGGGCGGCCGAAGGTGACGCGTTGTTTCGAATAGTCCGTCGCCAATTCCAGGCAGCGGCGGATCACGCCGAGCGCGCGGGCGCCATGGCGGATGCGGCCGGTGTTGATCCAGTCCTGCGCCAGCTTGAACCCGTCGCCCTCGCGTCCGATCAGCTTGCTGGCATGCACGCGGACATTGTCGAAGGCCAGCTCGCAGGGCTCGTCATCCATCATGGTCGGCTGGGTACGCACGATGCTCACGCCGGGCGTATCCATGTCCACCAGGAAGGCGGAGATGCCGCGTGCGCCCTTGCTGCGGTCCGTGGAGACGAGGAGCTGCACGAAATCGGAGTGCTGCGCATTGGTGATGAAGCGCTTGTAGCCGTTGATGACGTAGTGATCGCCGTCCCGCACGGCGGTGGAGCGGATGCCGGCCGGATCACTGCCCGCATCGGGCTCGGTGAGCGCGAAGCAGCAATCCTTCTCGCCGGCGATGACAGGCAGCAGGTAGTGCTTCTTCTGTTCCTCATTGAGCTGGAACAGGATCGGGCTGGGCTCGGGGCCGAAGATCTGCGTCTTGCGCGCCGGCAGGGCGATGGTGCGGCCCATCTCCTCCCAGAGCAGCACGCGGGCAAGCAGGCCAAGGCCGAGGCCGCCATAATCGACCGGCGTGGTGATGAGCCAGTAGCCCATCTCCTTCATCCGCGCCTCCAGCCGCGCGCGTATCTCGGGCCGCATGTCTGGGCCGTCATAGGCCTCCCGCTCCGTCGGGATGATCTCCTTGTCAACGAAGCGCCGGATCTGCTCGCGCATCATCCGGAGGTCCTCGGGAAGCTCGAAATCCATCAGTGAGGTCCGATCCTGGGGCGCGCTACTGGCCGTGCGCGAAGCTGCCATCGATGGGCTTGTAGGTCTTCTGGTCAACGAACTGGGCGATGCCCTCGCGCTGCGCACGGCCGCCGGTGCGCTGGCGCAGCTCCTCCATCTTGGCCCCGAGATAGTCGTAAGCCTGCTCGAAGCTCATCGCGCGCACGCGGCGCACGGCGATCTTGGTGGCGCGATAGGCCTCGGGATCCTTCGACATCAGCAACTGCGCCAAGGCTGTGGTCCGCTCGCGCAGCGCCTCCTTCGGCACCGCTTCGTTCACCAGGCGCAGCCGCACCGCCTCGCGCCCGTCGAAGGCGCGGCCGGTCAGGCAGAGATCCAGCGCATCGCGATAGCCCAGCGCCTCGGTCATCACACGGGCAACCAGGCCACCAGGGATGATGCCCCAATTGATCTCGGACAGGCTGAACTTCGCGTCCTCCGCCGCCACGGCGAAGTCGCAGGCGATCAGCTGCATGAAGGCGCCGCCGACGCAGAAGCCGTTCACCATGGCGATGGTCGGCTTGTCGTAGTTGTAGAGCCGGTCCCAGCGCCAGCGATTGGCGGCCTCGGCCGCGCGCTTCGCCTCGGCGGGCTTGCCGTCCAATTCGCGGAAGAACTCCTTCAGGTCCTGCCCGGCGGAGAAGGACTCGCCGGCGCCGGTGACGACGACGCAGCGCACCTCCGGGTCGGTTTCGAGCTGCGCCAGTGCCGCATCCATTTCGAAATGCAGCGTCGGGCTCATCGCGTTACGCTTCTCGGGCCGGTTCAGGAACACCCAGGCGATCCCCTCGCCCTTCTCCACCCGAACCGTCTTCATGCCGTCCATTGGACCACCCTCCCCAGCCACGCGCTTCACAGTCCCGACCGCGCGCGCGGCCGGTTCGGCGGCACTCAGGCCTTGATCTTCGCGTCGCGCGCCACGCGGGTCCAACGCTCCACCTCGCCGCGCTGGAAGGCGGCGAATTCGGCCCGCGGCTTGAAGCTTGGCTCGAAGCCCGCGGTCTGCAGCATCTGCCTGGCCTCGGCGGTGCCGGCGATGCGGCGCAGCTCCGCCTCCACCAGGCCGGCGAGGGCAGAATCCATACCCGGCGGGCCGTAGATGCCGATCCAGCTCGTCACGGCGAAGTCCGGCACGCCCGCTTCCATCATGGTGGGGACATCCGGCAGCTGCGGAGTGCGATAAGGGCTGGTCACGGCCAGCGGGCGCAGCAGACCGCCGGTGATGGCGCCTTTCACGGTCGGCAGGTTCTCGAAGGCCACCTGCACGTCGCCGCGCTGGAGCATGACCAGCGAGTTGCCCGCCTGGCCAAGCGGCACGCCGACGATGTCGAGCCCCGCCTGCAGCTTGAACAGCTCAGCCGTCATCTGGTTGGAGGCGCCGTTGCTCGTATAGACGTAGTTCAGATCGCCCGGCTTCGCCTTCGCATGCGCGATGAAGTCCCGCACCGACCGTGCGGGCACCTGCGGCCCGACGACCATGACGTTCACGAACTCAGCCATGAGGGCGAGCGCGGTGAAGTCCTTGTTCACGTCGAAAGGATAGTTCTCGACGACGGCAGGCGGCAGGCCATGGCTGCCCAGGCCGCCGACCAGCAGCGTGGCGCCATCCGGCGCGGCACGCTTCAGCGCCTCCATGCCGATCGTGGCATTCGCGCCGGGCCGGTTGTCGACGATCACGGTGGTGCCGTGCGCCGCGCGCATGCTGTCCGCGATGACGCGCGCGACGACATCCGTCACGCGGCCCGCCGGGAAGGGCACGATGATGCGGATTGTCTGGGGCGGCCAGGCGGCGGCGCGCGCGGGACGGAGGGCGGCACCACCGGCAGCCGCGATACCCGCCGCAGCCAGCGCGCCCTTCAGCGCCAGGCGGCGTGTGAGGCCGGAGTCGGCGCATGCGGGAGACTCAGGGGCGGCGTCTGGCGCGGCCGGTAGCATGCTGCACATCAGGGTCTCGTCTCCAATGGGTTCGGGAGGAATCTGGCTGCGCAACCGGCGTTTCGGCGATCCTCTTACTGTCCAACTAACTTTGTCAACTAGCTATTCAAGTTCATGCATTCTGCACTGCGGCCTACCGCAGCGCAGCAGCGCTGGCGGCCCAGCGCTCCGGTCGCTAGATGCGCGCCGTCAGCAGCCGCATCGCATTCGCCGTCACCAGCACGGTCGCCCCGGTATCCGCCAGGATCGCAGGCCAGAGTCCGGTGACGCCCAGGATGGTGGTGACGAGGAACACCGCCTTTAGGCCGAGGGCGATCGCAATGTTCTGGCGGATATTCGCCATGGTGGCGCGTGACAGCGCGACCATGCGCGACAGGTCCATCACCCGCCCATGCAGCACCGCGGCATCCGCCGTCTCCAGCGCCACATCGGTGCCGCCGCCCATGGCGATGCCGATATCGGCCGCGGCCAGGGCCGGTGCGTCGTTGATGCCGTCGCCCACCTTGGCGACGCGGCGTCCCTTCACCTGCATCTCCCGCACGATGCGCTGCTTGTCCTCCGGCAGAAGCTCCGCGCGCACGGGCAGGCCCAGGGCAGCGCCGATGGCCTCGCCGGTGCGGCGGTTGTCGCCGGTCAGCATCACCGGCTCGACCCCGGCGGCCTTCAGCGCCTCCAGCCCCGCCCTTGCATCGCCGCGCGGCTCGTCCCGCATGGCGATGATCCCGGCCAGCCGGTCGTCGGCCAGCAGGACGGAAACCGACTTGCCCTCGCCGTTCAATCCGTCGATCCGCGCTTGCCATGCGGCCGGGAGCGCCATCCGCGCCTTGGCCGCGGCGGGAGAGCCGAGGAACAGGCTCTCGCCACCCACGCGGCCAGTCACGCCTTTGCCGCCCAGGGCGGCGGAACCACTGGCCGGCGGCACGCTCACCCCATCCGCTTCGGCACGGGCGAGGATGGCGAGCGCCAGCGGATGGCTCGAACCCGTCTCGAGCGCGGCGGCGCGGGAGAGCAGCGCGCGCGCGTCGCCTTCGGCCGGCAGCAGGTCGGTTACGCGCGGGCGCCCTTCTGTCAGCGTGCCCGTCTTGTCCAGCGCGATGGCCGTGATGGAACCGAGGCCTTCCAGCACCGCGCCGCCCTTCATCAGCAGCCCGCGCCGCGCCCCAGCCGAGAGCCCGGACGCGATCGCCGCCGGAGTGGAGATCACCAATGCGCAGGGGCAGCCGATCAGCAGGATGGCCAGGCCCTTGTAGACCCATTCCCCCCAGGCCCCACCCGCCAGCAACGGCGGCAGCACCGCCACCAGCGCGGCCAATACCAGCACCAGGGGGGTGTAGAAGCGGGAGAAGCGATCGATGAAGCGCTCGGTCGGCGCCTTATTCTCTTGCGCCTCCTCCACCAATCGCACGATGCGGGCGATGGTGTTGTCCTCGGCGGCGGCCGTCACGCGCAGGCGCAGCACGCCGTCGCCATTCACCGTGCCGGCGAAGACGGGCTCGCCCACGCCCTTGCGCTTCGGCGTGCTCTCGCCGGTGACCGGCGCCTCGTCGATGACGCTCTCGCCCTCCAGGATCTCGCCATCGGCGGCGATGCGGTCACCCGGGCGAACGAGGATGGTGGCGCCCAGGCCCAGGCTGGCGGCGGGCACCTCCTGCGTCCTCCCGCCGCGTTCCAAAAGGGCAGTGGCTGGGACGAGATGGGTCAGGGCCTGGATGCTGGCGCGGGCACGGCTGGCAGCCACCCCTTCCAGCAATTCCCCGATGAGGAAGAGCAGTACCACGGCCGCCGCCTCCTCCGTCGCGCCGATGATGGTGGCACCGATGGCGGCGATGACCATCAGCATCTCGATGGAGAAGGGCGTGCCCAGGGTGGCGGCCACCAGGGCGCGGCGGGCGATCGGCACCAGCCCGACGAGCATGGCGGCGGTGAATGCCCAGTGCGCCAGTTCCGGCACCGCCTGCCCGAGCAGATAGGCCACGCCCAGTGTCAGGCCGCAGGCGATGGTCAACACTCCGCGCGGGCTGCGCCACCAGGAGCCGGAGGCGGGACCTTGGTCATGCAGATGGTTGTGTAGCCCAGCCTCCGCGCCCGGCCCTTCCGTCGCGTGCTCATCCTCACCGTGATCGTGGCCGTGGCTGTGGCCGCAACAGGCGTGATGCTCCTGCGCTGCCGGGGCTGGCGCGCGCGGCGGCAGGGCGGTCGCGCTATATCCGCCCAGCGTGCCCACCTGCCGCATCACCGCCTCGCCGATGCCCGCATCGGGGCCGTGGCGCACCGTCATCGTTCCGGCGGTCACCGAGACCGAAACATCCTCCACCCCCGGCACGCGCCGCACGGCATTGGTGATGCGGGTGGCGCAGGAGGGACAGTCCATGCCCTCGACACGGTAGCGGGTGCTGGTGGCGGCCTCGACCATCGGGGTTGTCCTTGAAGCGTCGCTCCTGGCTCTACATCCTCTAGTCACTTGAGGATCAAGCATGGACTTTGCCATGAATCTGCCCATCGGCGGCCTGTCCCGGCAAACCGGGGTGAAGGTGCCCACCATCCGCTACTACGAGGAGATCGGCCTTCTCCCCGCCGCGCCGCGCACGGAAAGCAACCGGCGCCTCTATGACGAGGAAGCCGTGCGCCGCCTGCGCTTCATCCGCCATGCGCGGGAGTTGGGCTTCGAGGTCGAGGCCATCCGCCAGCTCCTCGCTTTGGCCGACCAGCCGGACCGCCCCTGCGCGGAGGTAGACGGCATTGCCCGCGCGCATCTGGCCGAGATCGACGACCGCATCGCGCGCCTCACCGCCCTGCGCACCGAGGTCAGGCGCATGACGGAATGCGGCGCGCATGGGCAGGTGGGCGATTGCCGCGTGATCCAGGTGCTGGCGGATCACGGGCTTTGCGGGCACCCGCATCATTGATTGCCCGATCGGTTGCACTGGTGGCCCCGGGAGGCGCCGCCTCCGGACCTCCGCCGGGGGTCCAGCGGGCTCGCCGGACCCCGCGATCTGTTTGGAGCGCGCCTGACGTCATGGACGTCAGGCGACTGACATGGCTGCACGCGTGGCCTGAATAACCTGCCTGCGGCGCCATCCTAACCGGCCGCATCCGCGAAAAACCGAACGCGGGGTCCGAGTGGCCGCCACCCAGGCCGAGGTCCGGAGGCCGAGCCTTCGGCGCCCCGCACACCGGCATGGTGGCCGGCATCAGCGTCCTGGCAGCAGCGCCGCCATGTTATCCAGCAGCCGCACGTCGCCGAGCCCCGCAGCGGCCAGGAGCCGCGCCTCGCCAGTCGCGCCCGACGACCAGGGACGGAGCGTCGCGGGCTCGACCAGGGCGAGGTAGTCCGGAATGAATCCTGCGGCGCGCAGCCGGGCGGTGGCTTCGGCCAGCACGGCATCGGGCGCCGCGCCAGCGGCCATGGCGGCGATGGCCTCCCCCATGCACCGTGGCAGCATGGGCGCCAGCGCCCGCTGCTCGGGGGAAAGCCGCTGGTTGCGGGAGGAGAAGGCCAGCCCATCCGCCTCCCGCACCGTGGGGTGGCCGATGATGCGGAGGCGCATGTCCAGATCCGCCACCATGCGGCGGACCACCTGCAGCTGCTGCCAGTCCTTCTCCCCGAACACCGCCACATCCGCGCCGGTCTGGTTGAACAGCTTCGAGCAGACGGTCGCGACGCCGCGGAAATGGCCGGGACGGGCGGTGCCCTCGAAGCCCTCGGAAGGGCCACCCACCTCAATTACCGTGGCGGCGCCGGGCGGGTACATCGCCTCCACCGGCGGCATCCAGACCAAGTCGCATCCGGCACCACGCAGCTTCTCCAGATCGCCCACCTCGTCGCGGGGATAGCGCGAGAGATCCTCGTTCGGGCCGAATTGCAGCGGGTTGACGAAGATGGAGACGGCAACCGCGCCCGCATAGCGCCGCGCCTCCTCCACGAGCGCCAGATGGCCGCGGTGCAGCGCCCCCATGGTGGGCACGAGGCCGAGGCTTAGCCCGCTGGCGCGCAACCCAGCCGTGGTGTCCCTCAGTGCTTCCAGATCGCGGATCACCCGCATGGCAACCTCCCCCAGCCCGATGGCGCAGCCATGGCCGGGCGGCGGCCCGGAGGCAAGACGGCACGCCACCGCCGATGCCGCTTGCGTGAGAGGCGAGTTCGCGCGATCTCCAATCCATGACCGTCACAAAACGCGACCTGTGGGCGATCCTGGCCGTCGGCGCTGCCATCGGGCTAATGGTGGCCTATCGCCACCTGCAGGTGGAGCCGCGCGAGATGGGAGCGCTCTGCCTCGACCTGTCCAAGGCGCCCTTCGCCTGCCAGCCCCGCGCGGCGCTGCTCTGGCTGCAGCACTGGCAGCTTTGGGGCGCCGGGGCGATGGCGATGGGCATCTGGGCTTTCATCGGCGCGCCCTTCGCGGTGCGCGCGGCGGCGGTGGCGCTTGGCGTGATCGCGGTGCTGAACTTCAACGCCACCTGGGGGATGATCGGCGCGGCACTCGGCGCCTGGGCCTGGGTGGAGGCGAATGCCCGCCAGGCGAAGGCGGCCGCCCGCGCCTGATGGCGCCTCCCCCGCGCCAATCCGCCTGGCGGATGGTGGAGGGCGGGCTGGAGTTGCGCGTGAAGGCGCAGCCCCGCGCCCGGCGGCCCGGATTGCAGGGGCTGGTGCCGGGTGCCGATGGCCCGCGGATCAAGGTGGCGGTGAACGAGGCGCCGGAGGACGGGCGGGCCAACCGCGCCATCTGCGCGCTGCTGGCCGAAGCGTTGGAGGTGCCCCCCTCTCGCGCCGAAGTGACGCAGGGCGCCACCTCGCGCGACAAGACGGTGGTGATCGGCGGGAATGCCGCGGTGCTGGTCGCGAAGGTCGCCGCGATCCTCGCCTGAAAACGGCAGCTGAAGATGGCACCTGAAGACGGGGCCGGAACAGCGAAGCGCCGGCCCTCCATCCGTAGTGGATGTCGAACCGGCGCCCCAGTTGCCCCTGGTGGATCGCCCGAGGCGAGGGCGGTAACGCCTCAGGTAGCCATGCGGTTGAGCTTGCCCTCGGCCAGCATGGTCAACTTCTTGTCGGTGGCCTTCTCCTCCGCCAGCGTCTCCTCCAGCACCGAGGCGCAGTCGTTGCGCCCGAGCTGGCGGGCAAAGGCGACGAGGGTGCCGTAGCGGGTGATCTCGTAATGCTCGACCGCCTGGGCGGAGGCGAGCATGGCAGCGTCGAGCACCTCCTTATCCTCCACCTCGCCCATGATCTCCTCGGCTTCTTCAAGGATGCCGTCCATGGCGGCGCAGGTGACGCCCTTCACCGGCTGGCCATGCATCTGGAACACCTTTTCCAGACGGACGATCTGATTGCGCGTTTCCTGCAGGTGCAGTTCGAAGCTCTGCTTGAGCTGCGGGTCCGTCGCCTTGTCGATCATCTTCGGCAAGGCCTTCGTGATCCGATTCTCGGCGTAGTACATGTCCTGCAGCGTGTGGACGAAGAGGTCATCCAGGCTTTTGATCGGCTTCGAGAAGAGGCCCATGGGGATTGCCTTCGCGCGAGGGGTTTCAGCGATTTCGATGGAGGCAGCCCGGTCGGCGCCGCCCATGGAACGCCCCGTGCCGCGCTTCCGTTGCGGCCCTCCGCGAACCGCCCGCCCGATTACCGCCATGGCCCTGCCCGGCGACGCACCCTGCCCGGCGACGCACCCTGCCCGGCGACGCACTGGGCAATGGCTGCTCTTCACCGCATGAAACTAGGGAGGACGCGCATGTCCGAGGTCACGAACCCGCTGGTGCTGGACCTGCTGGAATGGGTGGCGCGGCAGCCGCGCTCCCATGCGGAGGCGATGGAGGCGTGGCGGACCTCGTGTCCACGCCTCACCGTGTGGGAGGAAGCGATCGACAGCGGCTTCCTCCTCCGCGCGGAACCCGTGCAGGTCACCTCGCTCGGGCTGCGCTTCCTTGCGGCGAACGGGCGTTGGGTGCCACCTCCCGCCTGAGCGGCCCCACCCGCAGCAGCGGCGGCAGCGCCAGCCCGATGGCGCAGACGCTCCAGCCCAGCGCCTGGAGGTTGTGCGGCCCCTCCAGGATCGCGCTGGCGGCAGCGCAGACGACCAGCACCCCGCCCACCAGCCATTCCGCCCAGCCGCCGCCGCGGCGCGGCAGGTCGCGCATCAGCGCCCGGGCGATCACCGCCACCAGGGGCACGGCGAAGGTCGGGAAGGGAAAGTCGCGGTAGCGCGGGTCGAAGAGCAGCATCATCTGCAGCACTGCCGCGGTGAACAGGAAGAGGAAGAGCAAGTCATCGAAGGCGAAGGCGCGCCAGTCGCGGAAGCGGAAGCGCCCGCGGAAGATCGAGCGGATATTCGCGCTGGCCTGGGCGCCGTTGCGGGCGGGTTCGATCGGACTGCCGGAAAGCCGCGCGCCGGCGCGCCGCAGCAGCAGCGCGGCCAGAAGCGCCTGCCCCAGCAAGTTCACGCCGAAGGCGAGCTTCAGATGCTCGTCGAAGGCATAGGGCCAGCCGCCGCAGAAGGCATAGGCCAGTGCGTTGCCCAGCGCAGCGGAGAGCAGGGCCAGCTTCCAGCGCGCGGCGCCGGGCCAGGCTCGTGCAGCACCTGCGAACATCGCGCCGCCCAGGAGCAGCGCCGCGCCCGCATACCAGGCCCACCACGGATTCTCCCGCACCGGACCGGAGAGGTCGAATTTTGGCGCGCGATCCGCCGTCCAGAGGCCCCAGGCGGCGCCAACAGTGCCCTCGTTGCGGTACTTCCACACCTGGTCGAAGGCTTCGATCAGGTTGTAGTCGAAGCCCTCCTCCTGGCTGAGCTGGATGAAGCGGCGCAGGAACACCGCCTGCTCCACGCGGGAGGGGATGGCGGCCTCGCGCCAGCGGCCGGCGCTCGGCCACCCGATCTCGCCGATGGCGATGGGCTTGTCGGGGAACATTGCCTTGATGCGGCGATACACGTCCCGCACATGCGCCATCGCCACGTCGACGCCGAGCGGCTCGTCCTCCCAATAGGGCAGGATATGGATGGTCACGATGTCCACATGCCTGGCGAGTTCCGGGAACTGCGCCCAGAACTCCCAGACATCGGCATAGGTGACAGGCTGGCGCACCGCAGCCTTTACCCGGTCGATCTGGCGGGCCAGTTCCTCCACCGGCAGGTCCCGGCGCAGCAGCACTTCATTGCCGACCACCACGCGCTCCACCACCTCGGGATGGCGGTTGGCGGTGGCGATGAGGGCGGCGATCTCACGGTCGTTCTGGCGCAGGTCGCGGCCGAGCCAGGCGCCCTTCCACATCTTCACGCCATGCCGGCCGGCGATCTCGGCCGTCTCGTAATTGCCTTCGATGCTCGCATAGCTGCGGATGGCCCGCACGCGGGGGGCGATGAGGGCGATGTCCTCCTCCACCTGCGCGGCGGAGGGGAAAATGTCGCGGAGCGGGCTCTGGCCTTCGCGGAAGGGGGCGAAGGAGACGCTGTTGAAGCGCTCCGTCACCATCGGCACGTCGCCGGCCTGCTGGCGGTTGGGGAACCACCACACCAGGATCGTCACAAGCGCGCCAAGAAGGAGCACGGGGGCGGTCAGGGAGCGGGATACGGCCATGGCTAACCCCTGTAGCGGCGCGGCGCGGCTCACGAAAGGCGGCGCGCGCCGCAATGATGCCCCATTGGACACCCGCTGGACCTAGCTGCCAGCGGCGGCCACCGTTGTTCGGCCGTGCGGGGACGCCACCGCCTCTGGCACCGGGGGCCGGGTCGCCCCAACTGCCTTAACCAGCCGGGAGAAACGACATGGCAAGGGACGGTCTGACGGATGACCAGGTGCGCGACCTGCTGCTGCGGACACGCCGAATCGCGGTGGTGGGGGCCTCGGACAAGCCAGGCCGCGCCTCGAACGGCGTCTTCGGCTTCCTGCTCCAGCGCGGTTACGACGCCACCCCGGTGAACCCGGTGCTGAACGGCCGTGCCGTGCATGGCGTGCCCGGAGTCGCCGCGCTGGAGGAGGCGGGGCCGCTCGACATGGTCGACGTGTTTCGCCGCAGCGAGGATGCCGTCCCGGTCGTGGACGAGGCGATCCGGCTCGGCGCCCGGTCCATCTGGCTCCAGCTCGGCATCTGGGACGATGCGGCGGCGGAGCGGGCGCAGGCGGCCGGCATCCCGATCGTGATGGATCGCTGCCCCGCCATCGAATGGGGACGGCTGGGCCTTCCTTCGCGCGTGCCAGCGTGATCCAAGATTAACATCTTGAAAGGTTTCCCGAGGCGGGCCATTTCGCGGCCGTCGTGGGCACTCGCCCACCACAAGGAGTTAAGAGGGTCATGACCGAGGAAGAACGCCGCATCATCACCGGCTATGTGGAGCGCGTCTCAGGCGCTGCACAGCCGGCTGCGACGTCCGCCGGCCCTTGGGGAGCGCGCAGCGTCCCCAATACCCAGGCCGCGCCAAACCTGCCCCCCGTGGACCCGGAGGCTGACCGGCTGATCGCCGATCTCTTCTCCCGCTACCCCGAGGCGCGGTATCGCATCACCCAGACCGCCTTCGTGCAGGAAGCGGCCCTGGTGCAGGCTCAGAACCGCATCCAGGAGCTGGAGTGGCAACTGGAGAACACCCAGGCACAGGCGAGCCAACAGCAGTCCCGTGGCGGGCTGTTCGGCGGCATGTTCGGTGGCGGCAACAACCGCCAGATGCCGATGACGCCTCGCCCGCAGCCGATCCAGCCGCCCCCGGGTGCGATGAACCCGGCCATGATGCAGCAGCAGGGCCGCGGCAGCGGCTTCCTCGGCACGGCGCTGACCACTGCGGCCGGCGTCGCGGGTGGCATGGTGCTGGGCAACATGATGATGGGCATGTTCTCGGGCGGTGGGGCTCAAGCGGCAACCGCGGCCGCGGATGCCACGGGCGCCGCGGGCTCCTTCGGCGAGCAGGCGGTGAGCACGCCTTCCTCCTCCCCTTGGACGGATCCGGGCGCGGCACAGAACGACGCCTCGCCGGTCTCGGACCAGAGCGGTGGCTGGGGCGGCAATGACGCGGCCGGCAACAACGATGCCGGCGGTGGCGGCTTCGACGGCGGCGGCGGCTTCGACGAGGAAATCTGAGCGATCAGCACCGCTCATCGATCCGGTAGGTGACCCGGGCGGATCTTCATTGACCCGATCAGGGGCGCGGGCCAGCGTATTCCTTTAGGCCTGGGCCCCCGATGCGCATTCCTGATCTCAATCTCGACCTGCTCCGCTGCTTCGTGCAGGTGGCGGAGCGTGGCGGCTTCACCGCGGCGGCCCCTGCACTTGGGCTGACGCAATCGGCCATCTCCCTCAAGATCCGGCGGCTGGAGGAACTCCTCGGCAAGCGCGTGCTCGAGCGCACCAGCCGCAGCGTCGCCCTTACTCCGCAGGGCGAGACCCTGCTCGCCTATGCCCGCCGGATGCTGGCGCTGAACGAGGAGGCGGTGCGGCGCCTCGTCGCTCCCCCGGTCACCGGCCGGCTGCGCCTGGGGGTGGCGGACCATTTCGTTCCGCGCAACCTCGCCCCGCTGCTTGCCCGCTTCTCCCGCTCCCATCCCGGCATCCGGCTGGAGGTGGAGGTGGGCCGTTCCCATGAACTGCGCCGGGCGATGGAAGCAGGTTCGCTCGACCTCGTCCTCGGCAAGCGCCGCGACGGGGAAAGCGAGGGCGCCATCCTCTGGACCGAGCCGGTGATCTGGGCGGCCGCCCCCGGCTGGATCGCGCCCGAGGGGCGCCCCCTGCCACTCGCCATGCTGCCCGCCGGCTGCATGTTCCGGGACCGTGCCCTGGCGGCCCTGGCAAGGGCCGGGCTGGGCTTCGAGATCACCTACACTTCGGCCAGCCTGCTCGGCGTGGCGGCGGCGGTGCAGGCGGGCCTCGGCATCACGGTGATCGGCGCCTCGGGCCTGCCCGAGGGACTGGTTCCCCTGCCCGGCCTGCCGCCATTGGAACCCGCGGAAATGGCGGTCTTTGGCGACTTGGCCGGACTGGCACCCCTCGCCGGCCCGCTGGTGGAGGCGATCCGGCACACGGTGGGTCAGGTGGCGCCAATCGCCGCCTGACGGCACCCCCGCCCCGCAGAACACGCATTTGACCGGCACGCGGGACCAAGCGCAGGTTTCGCCCCATGGTCCAAGAAGATGCACCCGGCACAGCCCAGCCCAACCGCGACTGGCGGATCATTGGGCTGATCGGCACGAACCACTTCCTGTCCCATTTCTACCTGCTGTGCCTGGCGCCGCTCTTCCCGATCTGGAGGGAGGAATTCGGCGTCTCCTACGCCGTGCTGGGACTTTCGCTGGCGCTGATGTCCGGCGTGACGGCGCTGCTGCAGACCCCGGTGGGCTTCATGGTGGACCGCTACGGCGCACGGCCCTTCCTGATTGGCGGGTCACTGCTCATGGCGCTGTCCATCTCGGCCATGTCCTTCGCGCCCAACTATTGGGTGATCATGGCGCTCGCCGTGATCTCGGGCTTCGGCAATTCCGTCATCCACCCGGCCGATTACGCGATCCTCGGCAGCAGCATCGACGGGCGCCGCATGGGCCGGGCCTTCGCCGCGCATACCTTCACGGGCAATCTCGGCTTCATGGCCGCGCCGCTCGCGATCGGGCTGATGACGCAGACCCTGGGCATCGGCTGGCGGCCGACTCTTCTGACCGTGGGGCTGCTCGGCATCCCGGTGGTGGCGACCATCCTGCTGCAGTCCCGCATCCTGCAGGACCAGGCGAAGCCGAAGGACCGCCGCGCGCCGGTGGGCCGGGAGGTGCTGCTGTCGCGCACCATGCTCATGTTCTTCGCCTTCTTCCTGCTGTCCTCCATGGCGACCACGGGCATCCAGTCCTTCTTGATCGCCACCCTGGACCAGCTCTGGGCCACGCCGCTGGCGGTCGCCTCCCTGGCGCTCACCGGGTACGTGGCCGGCAGCACAGGCGGCGTGCTGATCGGCGGCTGGTACGCGGATCGCTACAGCCGGCACTTCACCTTCGTCACAGCGCTGACCGCGCTTTCGATCATCCTGCTCCTCGCCATGGGACTGGTGCCGATGCCTGAGGTGGTGCTCCCGATCGTGGCGTTGGCCGCGGGAGCGGCGCTGGGCGCCTCCCGCACCCCGCGGGACGTCATGGTAAAGAATGCCGCCCCGCCGGGGCAGATGGGAAAGGTCTTCGGCTTCATCTCCGCCGGCCTGCCGCTGGGCGGCGCGATCACCCCTGTTCCCTTCGGACTGATGCTGGACAACGGCATGTCCTGGCTCGTGCTGCCGACCGTCGCGCTGCTGCTGCTGGCCTCCCTGTTCTGCGCCGGCACCGCCCGTGGCGAAGCGCTGCGCGCCGTCGGTCCCACCTCCCCCGCCGCTGTTCCCGCCGAATAGCCTGGGTGTGGCCGAGTCCTTCGACCTTGTGCTGGAGGCGCTGGGCTGGATCGGCACGGCTGCCTTCGCCGCCGCCGGCGCGCTGACCGCGGCGCGCAAGCGGATGGACCCGGTGGGCTTCCTGCTGGTGGCCGGCGCCACCGCCTTCGGCGGCGGCACGCTGCGCGACCTGCTGCTGGGTCTTCCGGTCTCCTGGCTCTCTCGGCCGGACCTTGCGGTGCTGGCCGCTACCTTCGCCCTGCTCATCTTCTTCATCACGCCCCGGGCGACGGAGCGCGGAACGGCACGCCGCGTGGCGCTGCTGCTCTGGGCCGATGCGGCGGGAATGGCGGTTTTCGCCGTGCTGGGGGCGGAGGCGGCCGCGCGGACCGGCGCGGCGCCCTGGGTCTCGGTGCTGATGGGGGTGATGACCGCAAGCTTTGGCGGGCTGATCCGCGACGTGATCTGCGGCGAGATCCCGCTGATCCTGCGGCGCGAGATCTACGCCACCGCCGCGGGAGCGGGAGCCGGCGTCTTCCTCGCACTGCAAGGGTTGGGGGCGGACCGGGCCGTGGCGGTTGGGGCTGGGGTGCTGGCTGCCTTCGCCATCCGGGCCGCGGCGATGGGTGGGGGCTGGTCCCTGCCTGCCTATGGTGGCCGTGCCGCGAGCGGCGCGGCCGATCCCGCCCCGGAACTGGACGCAGAGAACAACCCGGTCACCCGCTCCATCTCCTCCGGCCCGTAACGCAGGCCGCAGGGCAGGAGCAGCACTCACCTGCCAGGACCACGCCAGCCAGGCTGAACAGTGACTGGCCGAGGCACGCCGGAGGCGTCCTCAGCCCGAGCGGTTCGCCACCGGCTCCGGCAGCGGGACGACGGAACCGGGCTGCGGCCCTACCCCGGCGATGGGCTTGCCACCCCTGGCTTGGTGCAGCTTCACCGGGTCCAGCTCGCCCAGGAGCACCAGGGAGCCGAAGCCATAGGCGCCAGTGGTGAAAGCCGTGGCACCGAAGGCGCCGACTGGAGCGGCCTTCACGACGATGGCGACAATGCCGAAGAACACGGCGGCTGCCGCGTCGATCACATGGGAGATCGGCTCGCGCAGACGGTCGGGCAGGGCGTTGATGGCGAAGCCCGTCAGGGCCGCCAGCAGCAGGACCTGCAACAGCTCCCCATTGGCAAAGGCGCTGACGAAAGTGTCGGGGATGATGGCCATCAGATGCGCTGCGCGCTGCATGTAGCCCTGGATGGCCGCGACCGTTCACGGCGTGGCCGTTCAGCGACGGCTGGCACGGCAGGGCCGGTGCGTCCACGGGCGGCACCATGATGGGGAAGGGCTTCTGCAACGGCGCCCTCGCAGGCCAGCGCTGCATCGACCAGTTCGCCTGCATGCGAACCTCAGGATTCGGAACGGTCCAGCAGGCGCCGTCCGCATCCACGAACACCACTCACATCAGGTGGGATTCCGGCCCGAAATCGACCGGAAATGCGCAGCCCCGGGTCACGGCTGGTCTCCATGGGCAGGGGCGGCTCGAACTGGAGGACCATGCAAAATTAACTTGGATCAATCGACGTCACTTGCCGCGGCGTATCGGAATCCATTCTGCGGCGCCCCGGCCTGACGTTCCGCGACGCCGACAGGTGCTTCAGACCGGACCAACCCCCAGCAATTCGGCATAGCGCGGCGTCGCCTTCAATCCCGTGCCGGTGAGGATCACCACCACCTTCTCGCCCGGCCGGACCTGACCCTCCGCGACGAGCTTGCCGAGCGCCGCCACCGCCTGGGCGCAGGTCGGTTCCACATAAAGTCCCTGGCGCGCCAGGGAGAGGGCGGCCTCCGCGATCTCCCCCTCCTCCAGCAGCACGCCCCCTCCGCCGCTGCGGCGCAGGGCGCCGAGCACCTCCTGCGGGCGGATCGGCTGGGCGATGGCGGTGCCCTCGGCGATAGTGGGGCGGGGTGGCTCGGCCGGCAGGCCCAACGCCTCGCGCGCCAGCGGGCCGCAATGCGCGGGCTGCGCAGCGTACAGGCGCGGCAGACGGTCGATCTGCCCGGCGCGCAACAGCTCCCCGAAGCCAATGTCGCAGCCCAGCACGTTGGAGCCGGCGCCACAGGGAATCACCACCGCATCCGGCGCCTGGAAGCCGAGATCCTCCCACAATTCATAGGCAAGCGTCTTCGTGCCCTGCAGGAAGAACGGGTGCCAGTTGTGGCTGGCATAGAAGAAGCCGGATTGCGGGTCGTTGCCCTGGCGCAGCGCCTCGTCGGCGCAATCCTGGCGGCTGCCGGGGGTGAGCTGGATCTCCGCGCCGGCCGCGCGGGACTGCACGGTCTTGGCGGGCGAAGTGCTGTCCGGCACCAGGATGCGCGCGCGCATCCCGCCCGCCGCCGCATAGGTGGCGATGGCCGCGCCACCATTGCCGGAGGAATCCTCCAGCACCGCAGTGATCCCGTGCTCGCGCAGCAGGGAAAGCATCACTGAGGCGCCCCGGTCCTTGAAGGAGCCGGTGGGCATCAGCCATTCGCATTTCAGCAGCGCATCCACGCCATGCAACCGACGGGAGAGCAGCGGCGTGCATCCCTCGCCCATGGCGATCGGCTCGCGCGGGCGGAAAGGCAGCGCGGCGGCGTAGCGCCACAAGCCAGGCGCGGCGGGGTCGATGGCATCGCGCCCGATCCCGGGCAGGTCGGTCAGCAGCAGCGGCTGGCCGTCATCGCCGCGCCAGCGGGGAATCTCCAGCGGCCAGGTCTGGCCGCTGCGCGGATCGAGATAGGCGGTCACGGGGCATCCTCACGCAAAGCGCCGCAACCTGTCTTGCGGCCGCGCTGCCCGCAAGGGATACCCCTGCCATGACCGACCGTACCGATGCCGAGGCCGTTACCGCCCTCGCTGCCGATCTTGTCCGCATCGACAGCCGTTCCTTCGTCTCCAACCTGCCCCTCGCCGAGCGGATCGAGGCGGAGCTGTCAGGCTTCGAAATCGAGCGGCTGGACTACAAGGATGCGAATGGCGTGGCCAAGCGTGCCC
The DNA here is from genome assembly GCF_009848505.1 of Muricoccus harenae. GTDB lineage: Bacteria > Pseudomonadota > Alphaproteobacteria > Acetobacterales > Acetobacteraceae > Roseomonas > Roseomonas harenae. The sequence continues at coordinate 58,119 of NZ_WWDL01000016.1, read as the reverse complement.
TCGTCGCGCATCGCGGCGGGCCGGGCGGCCTCGCTCTTTCCGGCCATATGGACACGGTGCCGGATACAGGCTGGCAGGAAGACCCCTTCTCCGCGCGGGTGGACGCGCAGGGCATGATGCACGGGCTGGGCACGGCCGACATGAAGGGGCCCGTGGCCGCCTGCATCATCGCCGCCCAGGGCCTGCCGGCCGATATGCCCGTGACCCTGCTGATCACCACCGATGAGGAGACGACAAAGGCCGGTGCCATCCTCATTGCCGAGCAATCCACGCTGGCACGGCGCGCGGCGCTGCGGGGCATCGTGGTGGCGGAGCCGACGGGGCTGGCGCCGATCCGTGGCCACCGCGGCACCGTGAATTTTGAGGCGGTGGCGAGCGGCAGCCAAGCCCATTCCTCCACCGGCAAGGGTGTGAATGCCAATCTCGCGCTGATTCCCTTTCTGGAAGAGATGCGTAACCTGCACGACCGGCTGCGGGAGGAGGAAACGTTCCGCGACGACGGCTATGAGCCGCCGTTCCCCGACTTCAACATCGTGATCGACAATCACGGTACGGCAATCAACGTCACCGTCGCCCGGGCCACTGCCCGCATGAAGTTCCGCTATTCCCGCAAGCTGGATCCCGCGCCGGTGGTCCAGGCCGTGCAGGATGCAGCCGCTCGCGCGGGCCTTGCCCTCACCTTCAACATCGACGGCTCGCCGCCGGAGCTGCCGCCGGAACATCCGCTGGTCGCGGCCGCGGAAGCCGCCACGGGGCAGAAGGCCGGCACCGTCGCCTTCGGCACCGATGCCACGCGGCTGAATGCGCTCGCCCCCTGCGTGATCCTCGGCCCGGGGGATATCGGCGTGGCGCATACGCCGCGCGAGGAGGTGCCCGTGGCACAGCTGGCTGCCGCCGTGCCGCTGTTCCGGACGCTACTGCGGGGTTGACGGGCGGCGGCGCCGGGATCGGCGTTGCTGGACCAGGCAGAAACCCTCCTTTAGTAGCGCCCGGCGCTTCCGGGTCCTCCAGCTCCTGTCCTCATCGCTGTTCAGCCTCGGCCATGGCGGCATCGACGCGCAGAAGACGATGGGGATCATCGCCATCCTCCTCTACTCCCAGGGCGTCCTGGGCCCGGAGTTCCACGTGCCCTTCTGGGTGGTCATCGCCTGCCATGCGGCGATGGGCCTCGGCACCCTGTTCGGTGGCTGGCGGATCGTGCGCACCATGGGCTCCCGCATCACCGATCTCCGCCCCATGCAGGGCTTCTGCGCCGAGACGGGGGGCGCGATGGCGCTGTTCGGGGCCACCTGGCTCGGCATTCCCGTCTCCACCACCCACACGGCCACCGGCTCGATCGTGGGGTCGGCGCGGCGCGCCGGGCCTCGGCGGTGCGCTGGGGCGTGGCGCGGCGGATCGTCTGGGCCTGGGTGGTTACCCTGCCGGCCGCGGCGGCGGTGGGCGGCGGCTGCTATTGGCTGGGCGCCGCTATCCTCGGGTGACCCGGGCGCCCCCCGGCACGGCTCAGCGATTCTCGCCCGGCGTCCAGAGCAGGTCCTGACCCATGTTCAGGCTGCGGGCCAGGACGAAGAGATGGTCGGACAGGCGGTTGAGGTAGCGGACCGCATCGGCATTCACCGGCTCAGCCGCCGCCAGCGCCACCACGACACGCTCCGCCCGGCGGGCAAGGGTCCGCGCCTGGTGGGCATGGGCAGCTGCCGGCGTGCCACCGGGCAGGATGAAGGAACGCAGCGGCGGCAGGTCCGCGTTCATGCTGGCCAGCTCCTGCTCCAGCCGCAGGCATTGCGCCGCAGAGATTCGCAGCCCGCCCTTCCCGCCCGGTACGCAGAGATCGGCGCCGAGGTCGAACAGGTCGTTCTGGATGCGCGCCAGCATCGCGTCCTCCTCCTGCGCCGTATGCAGACGCAGCAGGCCGATGGCGGCATTCGCCTCATCCACTGCGCCCAGCGCCTCGATCCGGATGGAATCCTTGGACACGCGCGTGCCGTCCCCGAGCGAGGTCTGTCCGGTGTCGCCGCCGCGTGTGGTGATGATGTCGAGCTTGACCATGGAACATTCTATTCCAGCCTGAAGACCACGCGATAGCGCTGAAGCGTGCCCCAGACCGGCACGCCATCCCGCAGGGCCGGCTCGAAGCGGCAGCGGCGGACGCCGCGCTGCGCCGCCTCGTCCAGGGCGAAGGAGCCGCTGGGCTCGGTGATGCGCGCCTCCACCACCCGGCCGTCATCCGACACGCGCAGTCTAAGCACCACCGCCCCGGTGATACCGCGCTGCCGCTCGGAGGCCGGGTAGCCAATGGCATCCTGGCAGCCGGGCCGTGGCGCGCCGACGGCGCGGCTCTCGCCGGCTGCGCCGGTGCTGCCAGCGTCCAGGCGCACGGCGCCCGCGGGGATCGGCACCTCGGCCATGCGCATTGCCGGAGCGGCCGTCGCTACACTTGGCGCTGGGCGGGACGGGACGGGTGGTGCTGCCGGCGGTGGAAGAGGCAGGGGTTCCGCAAGGCGGGGCGGAGCGGATGCCGGCGGAGTGGAGCGCAAAGGCTGAGGCGCAGGGGGCGGCTCGTCCGCCGGTACGGGTGGCGGGGAAGGAAGATCCGCCGGGGTTTCCCCGGGAGTGACGTGAGGCTCCGGTGGAGGTGTCTCGGCCGATGGCGGAGGCACGGGCGGCATGGGCGGAGAGGTCTCGGCGACCGGCGGGCTCGGTGCCTCCTCCGCCGGGCTTGGCGAAGGCAGGTCGGGCGATAGTTCCGGCGCCCCCTCCCCTGCCCCGACCGGCCCCTGCCAGACCAGCGGCATTCCCTCTAGAATGGTCGGCTCCGGCAATCTCTCCCGGCCCAGCCAGAGAAACAGGGCCGTCAGCGCGGCGCCATGGAGTGCAGCCGCCGTCCACCAGGACCAGCTTCCGCCCCGCGCGCGGCGTGGCTTGGCGCGCCAGGCCGGATAGGCGATGGGGGCGAACTGCCAGGCCACGGCGTTCAGGGGCGGCGAATCACAGGACCACTACCCCGCTGTGCTTCGCCTTGCCCTCCGGCTCCACATGGATGGTGATGACGGCGCTGCCGAGAGCCTCCTTCAGCGCCGCTTCGATCCGGTCGCAGATGTCATGCGCCTCCCGCACCGGCATGGCGCCGGGCACGACGAGGTGGAACTCGACGAAGGTTATGCGGCCGGCGCGGCGGGTCCGCAGGTCATGCGCCTCCAGCGCCCCGGAGCCCTCGGAGGAGACGAGGCCGCGGATCTGCGCGAGGTCGTCCGGCGCCACCGCCTCGTCCATCAGCCCGCCCACGCTCACGCGCAGGAGGCGCCACCCGGAGAAGAGGATCATGACCGCAGTGGCGCCCGCCAGCAGCGGGTCCAGCCAGAGCAGCCCGGTGACCGTGACCAGCCCCACGCCGATGATCACCCCGGCCGAGGTGACGACATCCGACATAAGGTAGTGCGCGTCCGCCACCAGCGCCGGCGATCCGAGGCGTTTCCCCCTCCGCCGCAGGACGGTGGCCCAGACGCTGTTGATGACGGTCGCGACGGCCGAAAGGGCGAGGCCCAGCGCAGGCTGGTCGGGCGCATGCGGCTGCGCCCAGGCCTGCCAGGCCTCCTGCAGGATCATGGAGGCCGCGACGAGGATCAGCGTGCCTTCCAGCACCGCCGAGAAATACTCGACCTTGGCATGGCCATAGGGATGGTTCTCATCCGCCGGCATGGCCGAGTAGCGGACGGCGGCCAGGGCGGCGGAGGCGGCGGCGACATTCACCACCGTCTCCAGCATGTCGGCGAACAACGCCGTGCTGCCCGTCAGCCCCCATGCCGCCCCCTTGAGGGTCAACACGGACAGGCCGACGCCAAGGCTGGTCCAGGCAGTGCGTTCGGTCGGGCTCATCTGGCCCGACATAGACCCCTCGCCCTAGACGGAGAAGTACTTCGCCCCCGGGTGGTGCAGCACGATCGCGGAGGTGGATTGCTCAGGATGCAATTGCCATTCGTCCGAAATTGTGACGCCGATCCGGTCGGCTTTCAGCAGGCGCAACAGCGGCTCCTGGTCCTCGAGCTTCGGGCAGGCCGGATAGCCGAAGGAATAGCGCCCCCCGCGATAGCCCTGGGAAAGCATCTTCTCCATGTCCCGCGCATCCTCATGCGCGAAGCCCCATTCGGCGCGGATACGCTTGTGCACATATTCCGCCATGCCCTCCGCCATCTCCACCGAAAGGCCGTGGAGATAGAGGTAATCCTGGTAGCGGTTCTCCTCAAACCACTCCCGCGCCATGTCGCTGGCCTTCTGGCCGACGGTGACGACCTGCAGGCCGATCACGTCGCGCTTCTCCGGCCCGTCATCCACGTCGCGCACGAAGTCAGCGATGCAATCGCCATCGGCCTTGGGCTGGCGCGGCAGGGTGAAGCGCGTGGCCTCCGTCACCCCATCCTCCTCGAACAGGATGAGGTCGTTCCCCTGGCCCGCGCATTTCCAGTAGCCGTAGATGGCCTGGGGCTTAAGGATCTCCTTTTCCTCGGAGATCGTGAGCATCCGGCGCAGCACCGGGCGCAGCTCCTGCTTCGCCCAGCCGATGAAGTCCTCCAGGGAGCGGCCCTGCTTCCGGAAGCCCCATTGGAATTGGTACAGGCTGCGTTCATTGATGAAGGGCACGATCGCCTTGGACGGCGCCTCGACCACGCGGGCGCCCCAGAAGGGCGGGTTGGGCACGGGCTCATCCCCCGTCAGGCGTCGGCGGCGCTCCTGGGCATAGCCGACTTCCACGGGCGCGAAGCCACGGGCATCGGCGGTGCCGAGGGTGCGGCGCTCATTCTTGCCCTTGCCGACACGGCGGGCCTGGAGGGCGGCGAGATAGTCGTCAAAGCCATTGCCCATCACCTTGTCCATCAGGTGCAGGCCGTCGAAGGCATCGCGCGCATAGGCGACACGGCCCGAGGCATAGGCGCGGACGCAGTCATCCTCGACATAGTTGCGCGTCAGCGCCGCGCCGCCGAGCATCACCGGGAGATCGACGCCTTGGCGCGACATCTCCTCCAGGTTCTCGCGCATCACCACGGTGGACTTCACCAGCAGGCCTGACATGCCGATGGCATGCGCCTTGTGCTCCTTCGCGGCGGTGACGATGTCCTGCAGCGGCACCTTGATGCCGAGGTTCACCACCTTGTAGCCGTTGTTCGTCAGGATGATGTCGACGAGGTTCTTGCCGATGTCATGCACATCGCCTTTCACCGTGCCGAGCACGATGGTGCCTTTCTCCTGGCCTTCCACCTTGACCATGTGCGGCTCGAGATACGCCACCGCAGCCTTCATGGTCTCTGCGCTCTGCAGCACGAAGGGAAGTTGCATCTTGCCGGCGCCGAACAGCTCGCCCACCACCTTCATTCCATCCAGTAGGATGTCGTTGATGATGGTCAGCGGCTCGATGCCCTTGCCCAGCGCATCAGCCAGCTCGTCATCCAGTCCCTTGCGGTCGCCATCGACGATGCGGTCCTTCAGCCGGCCCTCCACCGTCTCGGCCTTGGCCCGCTTGGCAGTGTCTGCGGCCTTGCGGCCGGCGAAGAGTTCCAGCAACGCCTGGAGCGGGTCGTAGCCTTCCGCGCGGCGGTCGAAGATCAGGTCCTCGGCCACCTTCACCTCCTCGGCGGGGATGAGGTGCAGCGGCTTGATCTTGGAGACATGGACGATCGCGCCCGTCATCCCTGCCTTCACGGCATGGTCGAGGAACACGCTGTTCAGGACATGGCGCGCGGCCGGGTTGAGGCCGAAGGAGATGTTGGACAGGCCGAGGATGATCTGGATGTCCGGGAACTCCTCCCGGATCATGCGGATGCCCTCCAGCGTCCACTGGCCGAGCTTGCGGTCGTCCTCGTTGCCCGTCGCGATGGTGAAGGTCAGCGGGTCGATCATCAGATCGCTCTGCGGCAAGCCGTGCTTGTTGCAGGCGAAGTCCACGAGGCGGCGCGCGATGCGCAGCTTGTCCTCGGCAGTCTTCGCCATGCCCACCTCGTCGATCGTTAGGGCGATGACGGCGGCGCCGAACTTCTTGGCGAGGACCAGTCGGTCCGTCGCATGGCCCTCGCCATCCTCGAAATTGATCGAGTTGATGATGGGCTTGCCGCCATGCAGCTTCAGCGCGGCCTCGATCACCGGCGTCTCGGTGGAGTCGATCACCAGCGGAGCGTTCACGCTGCTGGTGAAGCGCGTGATCACCTCGTTCATCTCGGCGGTCTCGTCGCGGCCGACGAAGGCGGTGCAGACGTCGAGCGAGTTGGACCCTTCGGCCACCTGCTCGCGGCCGATGGCGACGCAGCCGTCCCAGTCATGCGCTTCCTGCCGCTGGCGCCACAGCTTGGAGCCATTGGCGTTGCAGCGCTCGCCGATGGAGAAATAGGCATTCTCCTGCCGCAGCGCGACGGTGCCGTAGAGGCTGGCGACGGAGGGCACCCAGACCGGCTTGCGCGCGACAGGCGCGGGGCGGTGGCTGGCGCCGCCCAGCTTCCGCAGCATCGCATCCAGGCCCTGGATATGCGGGATGGAGGTTCCGCAGCAGCCGCCGATGAGGTTCAGCCCATCCTCGGTGACAAAGCGTTCCATCCAGCTTGCCATCTCGGCGGCGCCGAGCGGGTAATGCGTGTGGCCGTCCACCAACTCCGGCAGCCCGGCATTCGGCTGGCAGGAAATCAGACCGCGCCAGTTCTGCGACAGCCAGCGGACATGCTCCGCCATCTCCTGCGGACCGGTCGCGCAATTCAGCCCAATCAGCGGTACGTCCAGCGCATCGATCACCGTCGCGGCGGCGGCGATGTCGGGGCCGACCAGCAGCGTGCCAGTGGTCTCCACCGTCACCTGCACAAAGATGGGGATGTCGGACCTGGCTTCCGCGATGGCGCGCTTGGCGCCGTTCACGGCGGCCTTGATGAAGAGCGTGTCCTGGTTCGTCTCGGTCAGGATCGCGTCGGCGCCGCCTTCGATCAGGCCGCGGCACTGTTCGGTCAGCGCCTCCTCGAGCGCGTCATAGGGGATATGGCCGAGGCTCGGCAGGCGCGTTCCGGGGCCGATATCGCCGATCACCCAGCGTGGGCGGCCATCGGCGAAACCCTCGGCTGCCTCGCGCGCCAGTTCCACGGCGCGGCGATTGATCTCGCGCGCGCGGTCCTGCAGGTCGAACTCGCCCAAAGTCACGGGGCTGCCGCCGAAGCTGTTGGTCAGCACCATGTCGGCGCCGGCCTCGAAATAGCCGCGATGGATCTCGCGTACGAGGTCGGGGCGGGAGAGGTTCAGCACCTCGGTGCAGTTCTCCTGGCCCCAGTAGTCCTTCTCGACATCCAGGGTCAGGGCCTGCACGCGGCTGCCCATGGCGCCGTCGCAGAGCAGCACACGGTCACGCAGCGCGTCGAGCAGATGCGGTCGGGACATGATCTTCACTCTTCTCAGGCAGGCTGCACGACGGTCGCGCGATGCGCGGACCACAGGCGGACATTCAGGGGCCCCGGGATCTCAACGGGCGAGGACAGCGAGCAGCCGGCCTCGCCGAGCCAACCTGCCATCTGGGCGTCATCGAAGCCGGGCCAGCGATGGGCATGGCGCTCCATCAGCTCGGCGCGGTCGTGGGCGGCCAGATCCACCACCAGAAGCATCCCGTCGGGCGAGAGGACACGCGCGGCCTCCGCCAGGGCGGCGGCGGGATCCTCGGCGTAATGCAGCACCATCTGGAGCGTCACGGCATCGAAGCCGGCATCCGGGAAGGGCAGGCGGTACATGTCGGCCTGGCGGACCACGCAGCGCGAAGCCAAGCCGCGCTCGGCCAGCCGGCCGCGAGCCAGGGCCAGCATGTCGCGGCTGGCATCCACGCCCAGCGCCGCGTCGCAGCGGTCCGCCAGCAGCTCCAGCAACTGGCCAGTGCCCGCGCCGATATCCAGCAGCCGACCGATCCGCGGCGGCAGGGCGTCCAGCAACGCCGCCTCGATCGCAGCGGCAGGGAGGCCGAGGGCATGCACCTCGTCCCAATCCGCTCCGGCGCTGCGGAAGGCCTCGGAAGCCGCGCGCACCCGCTCCGCCCCCAGCCGCGCCGCGAGGCGGCGGTCGGCAGCGAGCAGGGGATCATCCTCCGGCAGCCTCGCCAGGATGGCACGCGCCAAATCCGCCCGGGTGGCCAGGGAGAAATAGACGTTGGACCCCTCCGGCATCCGCTCCAGCAATCCTGCCTCCACCAGCAGCTTCAGATGGCGGGACAGGCGCGGCTGGGACTGGCCGAGGGCGGCGCAGAGATCGGTGACGCAGAGCGCCCCCCGCGCGCAAAGCGCGAGCAGGCGCAACCTCGTCGGCTCGGCGGCGGCGCGAAGCTGCGCCAGGGTCTCTTCCATGGCCTTGCAAATGACATAACGATATCTTTATGTCTATCGGAAAGGAGCATCCCTGCTATGCCCGTCTTCGCAGATGGCCGCATTCCCGTCTCGGTCGTCGCGGATCAGGCGGCGCTGGACGCCAGCCTGGCGGCACGGCCGGGCGCTGCCCTGCTGGCCGAAGTGCCGCCGCCTTCCCTTCCGCCGGGTGCCGTCGCCATGGCCAGGTTCGAAGGTGAGGCGTCACCACACCCGCTCGCCTGTAGCTGCTGCGCCGGCCGCACGCCGCTCGCCCAGGCGCTGGATGCCCTCTTCCTCACCCGGGTCAGGGGCCAGGCCCAATGGTTCGACCGGGTGGTGGCGCTTCTTCCGTCCGGGAGTGCCCGCCAGGCGCTGGAAGACACGCTACGTGGCGACGCGGTGGTGGCCAGCCGCTATCGGCCGGAGGTCGCCGCATCCGGGCACTGAGGAAAGCCGCCCACCCGGGTTGCCTCGCCGCCGAGGCGCGTGCTGCAATCGTTTCGAAGCAGGGCACAACCTGCCGAATGGAGGAACGAATGCAGCGACGCCCCCTCATGGCGGCCGCCCTTGGCTCCGCGGCCGCCTGGGTCACGGGACGTCCGGCGCGGGCACAAGCATGGCCCGCCCGCCCGGTACGCATCATTGTTCCCTTCGCCGCCGGGGGCGCCACGGATATCCTCGCCCGGGCCCTGGCGAACCGGTTCCAGGCTGATTGGACGCAGCCGGTGGTGGTCGAGAACCGGACGGGCGCCGGTGGCACCATCGGGACCGAGGCCGTCGCCAAGGCTGGCCCGGACGGGCATGTCCTGCTTCTCGGCACCAGCGCCACCCAGGCCATTACGCCGCACCTCTACCCCAACCTGGCCTACGATACCGTGAAGGACTTCGCCCCGATTTCGATGGTGGCGACGGTGCCGATGGTGCTGGTGGTGCATCCCTCCATCCCCGCGCGGGACGTGCCCGCCCTGCTCCGCCACGCGAAGTCCAGGCCGGGTGAACTCACCTTTGCGTCGTCCGGGCAGGGCGCGATCACCCATCTGGCCACTGAGCTATTCGCCTCGAAGGCCGGGATCAGCCTGACGCATGTGCCCTATCGCGGCAGCGCACCGGCGATCGCGGACCTGCTGGCCGGGCGCGTCTCGATGATGATCGACCATGCCCCGACGGTGCTGCCCCATATCCGCAGCGGTGGACTGGTGGCGCTCGGCACGGCCGGGCCGGAGCGGACGCCGATGCTGCCGGACATGCCGACCCTGTCCGCCTCCGTGCCCGGCGTGGAGGTCACCTCCTGGTTCGGCCTCTTGGCGCCGGCCGGCACGCCCGCGCCCGTCGTGTTCGCGTTGAACGAGGCCGTGCGCCGCGCGCTGACGGATGCGGAGGTGACAGCCCGGCTGCGCGACCAGGGCGCCGATGCCATCGCGAACGCCCCGGAGGCCTTCGCTGCCTTCATTGCCGAGGATAAGGCGCGCTGGGGCGCCGTCGTTCGCGGCGCGGGCGTTACGCTCGGCTAAAGCAGGCCACCTCGCCGCCCCCATGGAGCCAGGGGGCGGCAAGCCCGGCCGTAACCTGTCTGCCGGCGAGGAGCGGCCCGATTGCCCCGGGCTCGTTCCCGATCAAAAGCCTGGAGCCCCGCGCTTACGCGCCGGCGCGCGCCGGCTTGGGGGCGAAAGGCACTGGGATCATGTGCTTGTTCTCCTGCTTGAGCAGGTAACCGGCTTCCGCGCTCATCTCCAGATAGGCAGCCCAGGCCGGATCGGCCTGCAGTGCCGCGCGGCGCCGCGCGCGATCCGCCGCATCCTCGTACATCCAGATATGGATGTAGCTGTTCACGTCCCCGGTCTCGGTCGTGAGATAGGCGAAGGGCATGCCGAGGTGGCGCGTCTGCACCGCCCAGCCATGCTCCTCATAGAGCGCGAGATGCCGCTTCAGCGTGCCAGGCCGGCAGATATAGGTACGATGATCCAGCAGCATTCCGTTTCGATCTCCCTCGCCTTCCGGGGTCGTGTCGTCCCCGGTCAGGCGGCGGAAGCAGCCCATATCCGGGCGGGATGGTCAACGTAACGTCCCGCCCGGCGGGCATCAGGCCGGGACGGAACGATCCCCCTCGCCCAGTGCCTTCTGCATGTAGACCACGTCCACCCAGCGCCCGAACTTGAGGCCAACGGCCTTCAGCATGCCCACCTGCTTGAAGCCGAGGGACAGGTGCAGGCCGATCGAGCCGACATTCTCCGAATCGCCGATCACCGCGACCATCTGGCGGAAGCCCTCGGCCTCGGCACGGGTCAGCAGCTCGGCCACCAGCGCCTTGCCCACGCCCTGCCCGCGCACGTCGTCGCGCACATAGATCGAATCCTCCACCGTCTGCCGGTAGGCCGAGCGGGGGTGGAAGTTGTTGTAATAGCCGTAGCCAAGGATCCGCCCAGCCTCCTCCACCACAAGCCAGGCATGGCCGGCGCTCTGGATGCGGGCGATTCGCCCGGCCAGCTCATCGGCGGGAGGCGGCTCCTCCTCGAAGGTGCCAGTGCCGTGCAGGACATGGTGGGCGTAAATCTCCGCGATGGCGGAGGCGTCATCGGGCGTGGCGTCGCGGATGGGCATAGGGGATGCCTAAAGCAGAAAGCTGGACCGGGAAATCACCCGCTAGGCGAAATTCAGCACACGTCGTCAGATCGCAAGCCCCAGCTGTTCCGCCACGCGCTCCGCCAGGGCCAGCAGCGCCCGGTCCCGGCCCGGCGCCGCGACCAGGGAGAGGCCGACCGGCGCGCCATCCACCTTTGCGGCCGGGATCGACACCTCGCAGAGCCCACCCAGCCCGGCGATCGCGGTGACGCCGATCGTCGTCTCGCGCACCCATTGCTGCTCGGCCGGGGAGGAATCCAGCTTCGGCGCCAGGAGCGGAGAGGTCGGGTAGGCCATGACCGCGCCGCCGCCCAGCAGCCCGAGCAGGCGCTTGCGGAAGACCTGGCGGAAGGCGCGGCCCGCTTCCGCCTTGCCGGCGGGCAGGTCCCGCGCCGCCGCGAAGCGCTCGCCGACGCCGGGGCCGAATTTCGGGCCTGTCGCCGCCACCCAGGCGCCCAGCGTGGCCCAGGCCTCCTCAGCCTGGACGCAGCGGAAATGCTCATAGAGCACCGCCAGCGTCTCGGGCACCGGACTGATCGGAATGGCGGGGCCCATCACCGCCTCAGCCGCCTCGAGAGCCGGTGTCAGCGCGGCGGCGATGGCTGGCTGCGCGTTCATCCAGGCCTCGTTCACGCGAAGCAGCGGCCCGAGCGGCCCATCGCCGCCCGCTGGCAGCAGCACCTCCCCCGCGCGCCGCAGATGGGAGGCGCGGGCGGCAAACCAACCCGCCGTGTCGTAGGACGGCGCCAGCGGCCGCGCGCCCACCAGCGAGACCGAGCCCCAGGAAGGGCGGATGCCATAGATACCGCAGTAGGAGGCCGGAATCCGCACCGAGCCGCCCGTATCGGAGCCGAGGGCGATATCCACCTCCCCGCTCGCCACCACCGAAGCGCTGCCGCAGGAGGAGCCACCCGGGAAGCGGTCCGGCGCCGCCGGGTTCAGCGGCGTGCCGTACCAGACATTCTCGCCGGTCAGCCCATAGGCGAGCTCCACCGTCTTGGTCTTGCCCGCGAAGCGCGCCCCGGCCTCGAGCAGCGCGAGCACCGCCACGGCGCTCGATACGGGCACGGGGTGGGTGCGCTCCCAATCCGGGTTGCCATAGGCCGTGGGTTGGCCGGCGATGTCGTAAAGGTCCTTGGCGGCAAAGGAGAGGCCGGCGAGGACCCCGCCCGCAGCATGCCGGGGCGCAGGCAGGGCATTGGGCAGGAATCCGCTCGTCTGTTGCGCATTCGTCATACCCAGCACCCCCCTGCCGATTCGCGGCCGGATGCTGCGGCAGGCCCGGGGGCCATGTCCACACGTCCCCGGCCGCGGGCTGCTTACCGGGCGCGCAGCAGTTCCGGCACGCGAAGCAGGATCAACTCGTTGTCATCCGCCCGGCTCAGATGGCGCCCGCCGCTGAAGGGAAGATTGTTGTCGTTGCCGACGATGATGTGGTCGGCATCGACCATGGCGACATTCTCGATGGTGAAGAACGGAAAGGAAAAGCGATCCGCCGGGGCGTCCGGGCCCAGATCGCCGCGCTGCCGCGCCACCCCCTCGGGATCGCGGATCGCCATCAGGTCGATATGCCCGATCTTGCGGACGAAGCCCTCCGCATCCGGCGCGCCAAGATCGACCAGATAGACCCGCTTGTGCCGTGCCGGGGCATGGAAGCAGGCCGGCGGGCGCTGGCCCGTGGCACATGCGCGGCTGGGATGGCCCTCGTCGTTGTCGCGCTCGATCACCAGGGCGCGGCGCTCATCGATGAAGTTGAAGTCGCCGATGGCAGTCGCCCCCGGCTCCAGCCGGTAGCGCAGGGACTGGCCGGTCCACTCGCCCTTGGCGGTGGAGAACTCGATCAGCCGGAGGAACTGACCCTCCGCCTTGTCGCTGCCCTCGGCATAGAGCGGCTGCTCCAGCAGGCCCCAGAGGCTCTGCCCGTCCGGCGTCAGCGCCATGCCCTCATAGCCGCCGGAGCGACGGGCGCGGAAGGCCGTGCCGGCGGTGGGGGTGGCGGCCACTTGCAGGTCCGGATGATCGGGGGAGCGGATCACCTGCCCGTCCAGCTTGGTCTCCACGATCCGGCGGACCCGGCCCTCGGCATCCACATGGATCAGGAAGGGGCCGAACTCGTCGCCGAGCCAGAAGCCGTCGCCGACAGGCTGGATGCTCTCGATGTCGAAGTCGCTGCCGGTCAGGTAGCGCGGCTCCGTCCCCTCATGGGCAATGCGGAAGGGCACCTGGCGCCCGGGGTCGGAAAGGAAGATGGTGCGTTCCACCGCCACTTGGCCGGTGCGGAAATCCGGACGGATCCGGTGAAGCATCAGCAGTGCGTCAGGGCTGTTGCGCTTGCTGCCGAAGCCGTTGTCCGTCAGCACCCAGTAGGCGCCAGGATCCCCCGCCAGCGGCTTGATCCCGGAGAAGCCCTGCAGCGCCTGGCCCTGGAAAGGGAAGGACAGGCCGGTCGGGCGCGCATTCGCCCCCGTGCCCGTGGTGCCGGGAAAACGGCCCACCGTATCGGCCCGCAGGTTTCCGTGGCCGGCGAACTTGCCCGCGATGCGGGCATCAGCCGGCGCATCGGCGGGTGGCTGCACAAGCGTGTTGGCGGGAAGGATGGCGTGCCCCTCGAGCACCGCCTCGAAGCGCTGGTCGGCATGGGCGGCACCGGCGAGGGCCAGCAGGGCGGCGGAAGCCAAAAGAAGAGCACGCATGGTTCAAGAACCCCCGACCTTGGTGGCCGGGGGGATACGCGCCGGATGTTGCTGCCGCTTGACGGACCGATGACGAAGCCGCGTCAGCCCGCCAGCCAGGGCAGCGGCGGGGCCGCCACACGGGCCAGAGGGGCCCGGGGCCGCCCCTCGGCATCCCAGTTGGCCGCATCCAGCCAGGTGGAGATGGCGTCGCGGCGCGCCGGCCATTCCTCGGCCAGGATGGAGAACTGGGCCGTGTCCCGTAGCCGGCCCTTTATCACCTTGATGGCACGCAAGGTGCCCTCGTAGCGGAAGCCCAGCCGGGCCGCGGCATTGCGGGAGGGCTGGTTCATCGCATGGCACTTCCAGACCAGCCGGCGGTAGCCGAGCTCATCCATGGCGTGACGCATCAGCAGGAACATGGCCTCCGTCGCCGCCCGGGTCCGCTGCAGGCGGGGGGAGAACCAGATATGGCCGATCTCGATCGCTGAATCGGCGGGAAAGATCTCCATCAGGGTCAGCCAGCCATCGGCGGTGCCGGTGCGGTGCGGCCGGATGGCCCAGGCGATGGGATCGTGCTGGGCCGCGAAGGCCGCAACATGGCGGCGCATGGCCGCCTCATCCCCGAAGGGACCATAGCCCAGATAGGCCCAGTCCGGCTCCGCCCCCGGTGCCTGGGAAGCCTCCCAGAGCTCCGCGGCATGGCGCGTGTGCAGCGGCTCCAGCTCCACACTTCCGCCGCGATGCAAGACCCGGGCGGGCAGAGGGCGCGGGGTGGGGTCGACCTCAGGTCCGAGCGGAGGGCTGGGTAGGGAATCGGGCATGACCGGATGCTGCCGGGGCCGGGGCCACATCTCAAGCACGGCCGGAATGCAACGCCTCCGCATTGCACAACCGGCGCCCCCACCCCATACCGTCCCGCCATGCCGACCGCCGATCCCACCCGCCCTGCGATGTCCGCCTTCCTGACCGAGACGGTGCTGGAGGTCCGCCACTGGACCGACCGGCTCTTCTCCTTCCGCTGCACGCGCGACCCGGGCTTCCGCTTCGCTGCCGGGCAGTTCGCGATGATCGGGCTGATGGTGAACGGCAAGCCGCTGATGCGGGCTTATTCCGTGGCCTCCCCGCCCTGGGAGGACACGCTGGAGTTCCTCTCCATCAAGGTGCAGAACGGCCCCCTCACCTCCCGCCTCCAGAACGTAAAGGATGGCGACACGGTCCTGATCGGGCGGAAGCCGGTGGGCACGCTGCTGCTGGACAATCTGCTGCCAGGCAAGAACCTGTGGTTCCTCTCTACCGGTACCGGCCTCGCCCCCTTCATGTCGCTCATCCGCGAGCCTGAGGCCTACGACCGCTTCGAGAAGATCATCGTCACCCATACGGTGCGCGAGGTGGAGGAGCTGGCCTATCGCGACTACATCACGAATGAGCTCGGCCAGAACGAGTTCCTCGGCGAGATGGTGCGCGACAAGCTCATCTATTATCCGAGCGTCACCCGCGAGGAATTCCAGACCCGCGGCCGCATCACGGAGCTGATGGACACCGGCCGCATCTACGCCGATCTCGGCCTCCCCTCCCTATCCCCCGAGCATGACCGCGTGATGCTCTGCGGCTCTCCGGAGATGCTGGAAGACACGCGCGCGCGGCTCGTGGCGCTCGGCATGAAGGAGGGCAGCCAGCACGAGCCGGGGCACTACGTCGTCGAGAAGGCCTTCGTCGACAAATAGCCTTCCTGTCTACAAAGATATTGCAGCCCCGTTAGAATCTCGGGCAGGCTTGCTTGCGAACACGGCCGTCAGATGCCGCGCCACAAGGGAAGCTTCATGTCCGAGAAAGCAAAGGCAGGCCGCCGGGGCCTTCTACGTGCCGCCGCAGTCGGTGCTACCGGGGCCGCCATCCTCGCCACGCCGAGCGTCAGCCGTGCCCAGACCACCACGCTGCGCTTCCAGTCCACCTGGCCCCAGCGCGACATCTTCCATGAATTCGCCCAGGACTATGTGGAACGGGTGAACCGCATGGCCGGCGGGCGGCTGCGGGTGGAGTTGCTGGCGGCCGGGGCCGTGGTCGGGGCCTTCCAGGTGCTGGATGCGGTGCATGCGGGCACACTCGATGGCGGGCACGGGGTCGCGGCCTATTGGTTCGGCAAGAACAAGGCCTTCTCCCTGTTCGGCACGACGCCACCTTGGTTCGGCGATGCCAACCAGCTTCTCGGCTGGTTCTACCATGGCGGCGGCGAAGCCATGTACAAGGAGCTGCTGAACGACATCCTCAAGGTGAATGCGGTCGGCTTCCTCTCCGGTCCCATGCCTACCCAGCCCTTCGGCTGGTTCAAGCAGCCGATCGAGCGGGCGGAGCAGATCCGCGGCCTGAAATACCGCACCGTGGGCCTGGCCGCCGACTTGCTGGCCGAGATGGGCGCCGCCGTCGTGTCACTGCCGGGCGGGGAGATCGTGCCGGCGCTGGAGCGCGGGGTGATCGACGGGGCGGAGTTCAACAACCCCTCCTCCGACCGCATCCTCGGCTTCCCCGACGTTGCCAAGACCTACATGATCCAAAGCTACCACCAGCGCGTGGAAAGCTTCGAGATCCTGTTCAACAAGCAGAAATACGAAGGGCTGCCACCGGAGTTGCAGGCGATCCTTCGCTACGGGGCGGAGGCTGCCTCGGCCGACATGTCCTGGAAGCTGCAGGACCGCTACTCCAAGGACCTGCTGGAGATGACCCAGCGCCAGGGCGTGCAGGCGCGGCCCCTGCCGCGGCCGGTGCTGGATGCGCAGCTCGCCGCCTGGAACAAGGTGATCGAGCGGCTGGAGGGCGACAACTCGAACCCGCACAACGGACCCTTCTTTAAGAAGATCTGCGACAGCCAGCGGGAATGGTGCCGCCGCGTGGGCAATTTCTTCCTGCGCTACGAGGCCAGCCAGGTGGTCTCCTACAACCACTTCTTCGCGGGCCGCTGACGACCTCCAGCGGGGCACGGCCCCGCCGGCCTTCCCTCGGAACCAAGGAGCGTCATGCAGCGAGTCCTGCTGGGGATCGACCGTCTTTCCACCCTGATCGGCCAGGTCTTCGCCTGGTGTATCGTGGCGCTCACCGCTGTCGTCACCTATGAGGTCGTCGCCCGCTACGCCTTCCGCGCGCCGACGACCTGGGGCTACGACGTCAGCTATATGCTCTACGGCACGCTGTTCATGATGGCGGGCGCCTATGCGCTGTCGCGCAACGGTCATGTGCGTGGCGATTTCCTCTACCGCATGATGCCGCCGCGCTGGCAGGCCCGGCTCGATGCCCTGCTCTACGTTCTGTTCTTCTTTCCGGCGATCTTCGCCTTCATGATCTATGGCTGGCACTTCTTCGAGGAAAGCTACCGCCAGAACGAGCGGTCCATGTTCTCTCCGACCGGCCCCGTGATCTGGCCCTTCAAGCTCCTCATCCCGGTGGTCGGCGTCCTATTGCTGCTGCAGGGGCTGGTGGAGCTGGTGCGCTGCATCCGCTGCATCCAATCCGGGGAATGGCCGCAGCGCCTGTCGGATGTGGAGGAGTTGGACCAGATCATCCTGGCCCAGGCCGAGGTGCGCGGCGCTGAGGCGCTGGCCGCCGACCTGGCGCGCGGCGCCGGGATCACCGCCCCGCCTCCCGAGGCGGTCTCGCGCGAACGCGCCGGCGATCAGCAGGACGGCCGGTGACACAACCCGAACCAGCGCGAGACAACGCCCGCAGATGAGTGATCCCGCTCTCGGCCTGACGATGCTCGGGCTGTTCCTGTTCTTCATCCTGCTGGGCTTTCCCATTGCCTTCACGCTGATGGCGATGGGGTTGTTTTTCGGCTATCTCGGGATGGGAGACCGGGTCTTCGACCTGCTGGTGCAACGCACCTATGCGGTGATGGCGAATGACGTGCTCATCTCCGTCCCGCTCTTCGTCTTCATGGGCTATGTGATCGAGCGGGCGAACATCCTCGACCGGTTGTTCCGATCTTTGCAGATGGCATCGGGCAACATTCCCGGCAGCCTCGCTGTCGCCACCCTTGCCACCTGCGCGCTCTTCGCCACCGCCACCGGCATCGTCGGCGCGGTGGTGACGCTGATGGGGCTGTTGGCTTTTCCGGCCATGCTGAAGGCTGGATACGACGTGCGGCTGGCGGCGGGCGTCACCTGCGCGGGCGGGTGCCTCGGCATCCTGATTCCACCCTCGATCATGCTGATCCTCTATGGCGCGACCGCGGGCGTATCGGTGGTGCAGCTCTATGCCGCTGCCTTTATCCCGGGTGTGACGCTGGCGGGCTGCTACGTCCTCTATGTCATCATCCTGGCAATGCTGAAGCCGCAGGTGGCGCCGCCTCTTCCACCCGAGGAACGCAACATTCCCCTTGGCCGGGTGATCTGGGCGCTCGTCACCTCCTTCGTGCCGCTGGCGCTATTGATTGCCTCGGTGCTCGGCGCCATCCTGTTTGGGCTGGCGACGCCCAGCGAGGCGGCGGCGATGGGCAGCCTCGGCTCCGTCATCCTCGCCATCGTCTACCGCGCCTTCACCTTGGCGAAGCTACGGGAGAGCGTCTATCTCACCGCCCGCACCTCAGCGATGGTGTGCTGGCTCTTCGTCGGCTCCTACATATTCTCCTCGGTCTTCGGCTATCTCGGCGGGCAGTCGGTAGTCGAGGAGTTCGTGAAGTCGCTGCCGCTGAACAGCTTCACCTTCATGATCCTGGCGCAGGCGATCATCTTCGTCCTCGGCTGGCCACTGGAATGGACGGAGATCATCGTGATCTTCGTGCCGATCTTCCTGCCGCTGCTGGATGACTTCGGCGTCAGCCCCCTCTTCTTCGGGGTGATGATCGCCATGAACCTGCAGACCTCCTTCCTTTCCCCGCCCGTGGCGATGGCCACCTTCTACCTGAAGGGCGTGGCGCCGAAGCATGTGCGGCTGGAGGATATCTTCGCCGGCGTCATGCCATTCATCTACATCGTCGTGATGACGATGGTGCTGATGTACTTCGTGCCGGAAATGGTCACCTGGCTGCCGGACACGCTCTATGGCGGCAATATCGCGGGCGATCCGGCCGCTGCCATCGAAGCGCCGCCCAGCGGCGGCTTCACCGAGGAGGAGGTGATTCGCGAATGACCCGCCGGACACGAGCGGACCGCACCGCCGGCTGGATCGCGGAGGCGATCGCCACCGGCCACCCGCTCGCCACCCTGCCGCCGGAGCTTGCGCCGCGGGACCGGGCGGAGGGCGAGCGCGTGGCCTTCCTCGTGCTGGACGCCCTCGGCATCGCGCCTTGCGGGCTGCGCATTGCGGGCGATGTCGCCGGACCGATGATCGAGGGGCGGTTGCTGCCGGAGGGCGCCACCGCCGCCCCGCTGCGCCATCCGGTCGTCACGGCCGCGCTGGTCGGCGTGCTGCGCGAACCACTCGATCCAGATGGCGAGGAGCCGCCCGCCCTGTCCGCGCTGCATCCCGCCCTGGATATTGCCGATCGCCGCTTCACGGATGCCCCGGCAGGTGTCGCGCAGCGTTCGGCGGATCTCGGCGGGCTTGGCTTCGTCGTCGCCGGCGCACCCGGCGATCCGACGGCGGAGCCGATCGCGATTGGCCCTGCCAGCATCACCCTACACGACGCGCTCGCCCCGGCCGCGGCCGCCGCGCGGCGCATGGGCGGCTTGCCCGCGGGGGCGCTGCTGGTCGCGGCGGGCCTGTCCAAGCCGCTCGCTGTGGATGCGGAGGGGCGCGTCGCGCTGGGCTTCGGCTCGTTGGGAATGGTCACCGCGCAGCTCGCCTGATCGGGACCGTGGCTCTCACGCCACCGTGTGTCGAAAGATTGCGATTCCTCAAGGGTTATCGCTGGCGACACCTCTCAGCCCTGTTCTAGCGTCGCGTCGACGGGTCTGCGCGACGACCTGTTCCCACGCGGCGGTTCCGGCGCGCGAGGCCAACGGAAAGCCGGGCAGGTCGCGCCCCGGGGGGATGCAGGACCAAGCAAGGGATGAGCACCGCCTATTCAACCGCCGTGGCGGCCGACAGGAACCGCCCGATGTCCAAGGAGGAGAGGAAGGTCATCCTCGGCTCCTCGCTGGGCACCGTGTTCGAATGGTATGACTTCTATCTCTACGGCAGCCTCGCGGCGCTGATCGGCACGCACTTCTTCAGCCAGTATCCCGAGGGCACGCGCAACATCTTCGCGCTGCTGACCTTCGCGGCCGGCTTCCTGGTGCGCCCCTTCGGCGCCATCTTCTTCGGCCGCATCGGCGACCTGGTGGGGCGGAAATACACCTTCCTCGTCACCATCGTCATCATGGGCGCCTCCACCTTCCTCGTTGGCCTGCTGCCGGGCTCGGAAAGCATCGGCATCCTCGCGCCGATCCTGCTGATCGTGCTGCGCTGCCTCCAGGGGCTGGCGCTGGGCGGCGAGTATGGCGGTGCCGCGACCTATGTGGCGGAGCACGCCCCGAACGGGCGCCGCGGCTTCTACACCTCCTTCATCCAGATCACCGCGACGGCGGGCCTGTTCCTGTCGCTGCTCGTGATCCTCGGCACCCGCACCATGCTCGGCGAGGCCGATTTCGCCGCCTGGGGCTGGCGCATTCCCTTCCTGATCTCGATCGTGCTGCTCGGCATCTCCGTCTGGATCCGCTCCACGCTGAACGAAAGCCCCGCCTTCAAGAAAATGAAGGAAGAGGGTACCGGCTCGAAGGCTCCGCTGTCGGAGGCTTTCGGCAAGTGGCGCAACGCGAAATGGGCGATCCTGGCCCTGCTAGGCCTGACCATGGGCCAGGCAGTGGTCTGGTATACGGGGCAGTTCTACGCGCTGTTCTTCCTCGGCTCGATCCTGAAGGTGGACGGTCCGACGACGAATCTGCTGATCGCCTGGGCCCTGCTACTCGGCTCCGGCTTCTTCGTCTTCTTCGGCTGGCTGTCGGACAAGATCGGCCGCAAACCGATCATCCTGGGCGGCTGCCTGCTGGCCGCGCTGACCTACTTCCCGCTGTTCAAACTGCTGACGGCGGAGGCTAACCCGGCGCTGCACCAGGCGCACCAGACCATCCCGGTGCAAGTGGTGACCGATCCGTCGCTCTGCTCCTTCCAGTTCAATCCGGTCGGCACCGCGCAATTCATCACGGCCTGCGACGTCGCCAAGTCTGCGCTGGCCCGTGCCGGCGCCATCTACAACACCGAGGAGGGCCCCTCCGGCACCGCAGCGGTGCGCGTGGGCAGCACCACCATCCAGGCACCGAACCTCCGGACCATGGAACCGGCCCAGCGGACGTCTGAGACGGCCCGCTTCAACCGGGAACTGACTGCGGCGCTGACGGCGGCGGGCTATCCGCTGGCCTCCAACCCGACCGTGGTGAAGATGTCCGGTCCCTTCGACATTTTCCGCGAGCAGACCGCCGTAATCATCGGCATCCTCACCCTGCTCGTGATCTACGTCACCATGGTCTACGGTCCGATCGCGGCGGCGCTGGTGGAGTTGTTTCCCACGCGCATTCGCTACACCGCGATGTCGCTGCCCTACCACATCGGGAATGGCTGGTTCGGCGGGCTGCTGCCGGCCACCTCGCTCGCGATGGTGGCCCAGACGGGCGACATCTACTACGGCCTCTGGTATCCGATCGTCATCGCACTGGCGACGGTGGTGATCGGCGCGATCTTCATCCCCGAGACGAAGAACCGTGACATCTTCGCCACCGAGGAATCGGGACGCGACGCCCGCGCCTGACGGGCGGCACGTCACCAGGGAAGGGCGCCGGGAGGGATCCCGGCGCCCTTTCCATTTCGGCGCCCCTTGCATGGGGCCCATGGCAAACCCCAAGCTGCACACAAGGAAAAGCGGGAGGAAGACATGCCGGATGGCACCGCGGGAGCCGTCGCACCCATCCTGGTCCTCGAGGACCGGGACGCCACCGCCTTCCTCACCCTCAATCGCCCATCCGCGCGGAACGGGCTTTCCGTCGCGCTGCTCGATGCGCTCCGGGCAGCGCTGCTCGGCGTTGCGGAGGACCCCGCCATCCGCTGCGTGGTGATCCAGGCGGAAGGACCGGTATTCTGTGCCGGCCATGACCTGAAAGAGATCACCGCCCATTTCGCCGATCCGGATGGCGGCCGCGCCTTCTTCGCCGATGCCATGGCGCGCTGCGCGGCGGTGATGCAGGCCATCCCCGCCCTGCCCCAGCCGGTGATCGCCGCCGTGCAGGGAATGGCCACCGCCGCCGGCTGTCAGCTCGCCGCAGCCTGCGACCTGGTGGTAGCGTCCGAAGAGGCACGCTTCGCGACCCCAGGCGTGGATATCGGCCTGTTCTGCTCCACCCCCGCCGTGTCGCTCTCGCGCGCCGTGCCGCGCAAGGCAGCCATGGAGATGCTGCTGACGGGTGAGCCGATCGATGCTGCGGAGGCACGGCGCATCGGATTGGTGAACCGCGTCGTCCCGGCCGCCTCCCTGCGGGCTGAGGCGGCGGCGCTGGCGGTGCGCATCGCGGGGCGCTCGGCGCTGGCCGTGCAGCTCGGCAAGCGCAGCTTCCACCGCCAGGCCGGCCTGCCTCTTGCCGAGGCCTATGAGGTGGCGACCGCCGCCATGGTCGAGAACCTGCTGGCGGAGGACGCGGCGGAGGGGATCGGCGCCTTCGTCGCGAAGCGCAGGCCCGAGTGGAGGCATCGCTGATGGACCTCAACCCGACGCCCATCACGGCGAAGCAGGCCTATGACGCCCTGCCCCGCGACCCCGCGAACCACCGCGCCCTGACGCCGCTGCTCTTCGTAGAGCGTGCGGCGGCGGTCTTCCCTGAGCGCATCGCGGTGATCCATGGCGCGCAGCGCTTCACCTGGCGCCAGCACCGCGACCGCTGTGTGCGGCTCGCCTCCGCCCTCGCTGCGCGCGGCATCGGGCGCGGTGACACGGTGGCGGCGCTGCTGCCCAACATCCCCGCCATGATCGAGTGCCACAACGGCGTGCCGATGGCCGGCGCGGTGCTGAACACGATCAACATCCGCCTGGATGCCGACACGATCGCCTATATCCTGGATCATGGCGAGGCGCGCGCGATCATCGTGGACCGCGAATTCGTGCCCCTGCTGGAACGTGCGCTGCAGGGCAAGGCGGCGAAGCCGCTGGTGATCGAAGTGGACGACCCAGAGGCGCCCTTCCCCCACACCATGGGCGGCATCGACTACGACTCCTTCCTCGCCGCCGGCGATCCCGCCTTCCCTTGGCAGCCGCCGGCGGATGAATGGGATGCCATCGCGCTGAACTACACCTCCGGCACCACCGGCCGGCCGAAGGGCGTGGTCTACCACCACCGCGGCGCCTATCTCGGGGCCATTGGGGATGTCCTGGCCTGCGGCATCGGCCCGGCGCCCGTCTACCTGTGGACGCTGCCGATGTTCCATTGCAACGGCTGGTGCTTCCCCTGGGCAGTGGCCGCTGTCTCCGGCACCCATGTCTGCCTCCGCGCCGTGCGCGGGCCGGCGATGTGGGACCTGATCACGGCGCATGGCGTGACGCATATGTGCGGCGCGCCGATCGTGCTGCAGATGCTGGTGAACGATCCCGCGCGCGTCGCGGGCACGGGGCTGGTCTTCGGCACTGCCGGCGCCGCGCCGCCGGAGGCTGTGCTCGCCGCCGCCGATGCGGCCGGCGTCACGGTGCGCCACATCTATGGGCTGACGGAATGCTACGGCCCCTCGGTCGTGAACGAGTGGCACCCGGAGGACAATGCGCGGCCCGCGCCGGAACGGGCTGCCCTGATGGCACGCCAGGGGGTGCGCTACGTCACCCTTGAGGAATTCGACGTGCTGGATGCGAACGACACCCCCGTGCCCGCCGACGGCGCGACGATGGGCGAGGTGGTGATGCGCGGCAACACGGTGATGAAGGGTTATCTGAAGGATCCCGCCGCGACGGAGAAGGCCTTCGCCCGCGGCTGGTTTCGCACCGGCGACCTCGGCGTGAAGCACCCGGACGGCTATGTGCAGCTGAAGGACCGCGCCAAGGACATCATCATTTCCGGCGGGGAAAACATCTCCTCCATCGAGGTGGAGGACGCACTCTACAAGCACCCGGCGGTCGCCATCGCCGCCGTGGTCGCGGCGCCTGACGAGCGATGGGGCGAGGTGCCCTGGGCCTTCGTCGAGCTGAAGCCCGGCGCCGAGGCCAGCGAGGCCGAGCTGATCGCCCATAGCCGGGCGCACCTCGCCTCCTTCAAGGTGCCCAAGCGCGTGGTCTTCCAGGAGGTGCCCAAGACCTCCACCGGCAAGCTGCAGAAGGTGCCGCTGCGCCAGGCGGTGCGGGAAGGAATGGCGGGATAGCGGCCAAAGGGTAGCGGCCAGACAAGTCGCCGACCTGATCGTCTTGCGGCGCGGCACGGCCGGTCGCATGACGCTTTCATGACAGCGCCCATCATCCGCGACAGCCGCCCCGAAGACGTCCCCGCCATAACCCGCATCTACGCCCATTGGGTGGAGAACGGCCGCGCCTCCTTCGAACTTTCGTCACCGGACGAGACCGAGATGGCGGCCCGGCGGGAGGCGGTCCTGGCCGGCGGCTATCCGCACCTCGTCGCGACCGACGAGGCCGGCACCGTGCTCGGCTATGCCTATGCCTCCGCCTACCGCCCCCGGCCGGCCTATCGGCATACGGTGGAGAACTCGGTCTATGTCGCGCCCGGCGGCCTCCGCGGCGGCATTGGCCGCGTTCTGCTGGAGGCACTGATCGCCCGCTGCGAGGCGGCCGACTTCCGCCTGATGGTCGCGGTGATCGGCGATTCGGCGAATGCCCCTTCGATCCGCCTGCACGAGGCCCTCGGCTTCCGCCATGCCGGGGTCATCCCCTCCATCGGCTACAAGCACGAGCAGTGGCTGGACACGGTGCTGATGACCCGTGCGCTGGGCCCTGGCGACACGACGCCCCCCACCCGCCCGTGACCGTCCTGGAGGCCGCTGAAGCAGACCGCGCGACACGGAACTCCGCCTTCACCCTTGCCTGCACCCTGCCGGGCGACACGGTGCTCTACCTGCTGCTGCCGCTCTATGCCGGCACCTTCGGCGTGACCCTGCCCGAGGCGGGCATCCTGCTGGCGGCCAACCGGCTGATACGGATCGCGGGCTATGGCTGGGTGGCGCGGCTCTACGGGGAACGCGGCCCGCGCACGGCCTGCATGCTGGCGGCCGCCGCGGCGGCACTGGCCACCTTCGGCTATGCGGTGCTGTCGGGCCTCTGGGCCCTGCTGCTGGCGCGGCTTCTCTGGGGCTTGGCCTTCGCGGCGATGAACATCGCGGTTCAGGCCCTCCCCACGGCGCTTTCGGAGGGTGCGGCGCGGCGCAGCGGATGGTCGCGCTCCATTGTGGCAGCGGGGCCGATGTTCGGGCTCCTGGGTGGCGCAGTGCTGGCCGAATGGGCAGGGCCGCGCGCCGTCTTCGTCGTGCTCGGCCTCGTCTCCCTCCCTGCAATCCTCTTCGCCTCCCGCCTGCCCGATCAGCCCGAGGGCCATGCCAAGGGCGGGCCGCGCTTCGCCCTGCCGGGCAGCTTCGACATCTGGGCCTTCGTCTTCGGCCTCACCATGGATGGGCTCTTCGTCATCGGCCTCTCGGTGCTGGCCGCCGCCGCCCTGCCGGAAGGCGCGACCCTGGCTGCCGGGGCCGCGCTGGCGCTGCGCTACGCGGCGGAGATCTTCCTCTCCCCGGCTGGCGGTTGGCTGGCCGGGCGGGTCGGGGCGCGGCGGGCGCTGGTCGGGCTGTCCCTTGCCACCGCCGCGGGGCTGCTCCTGCTTGGCGCGGGCGGCGTGCTGCTCTGGGCCGGAGCGCTGGCGACGGTGCTGCTGCGCGCCGTGATCCAGCCCCTGCCCGGCCCCTTGGTCGCGGCCGAGAACCCCGGCTCCGCCCGCGTGCCCGCCCTGGCACGGCAGGCCACCTGGCGCGATATCGGCGCCGGCGCCGGCCCGCTGCTGGCGGGCGTCCTGCTGCCGGTCGCCCCGGCAATGCTGATCTATGGGGGGGCCGCGGCTCTGCTGGCGGCGGCAAGCCTCGGTATCCGCCGGCCGCGCTGACAGCTTTTCCAACCCTGGGGGCGATGGCGACGTTCATGCCCCGACACCAGGGGATCCAGATCACACCATGCCTGACCACGCCCCCGCGCCACCCGTCGCCAGCCACGGCGCGCCGCAGCTCACCAGCGTCGTGCTCGATGCCTATAATGCCGAGTTGCGGGACAAGGAGGGCTTTATCGGAGACCGGGCCAGCAAGCGCGCCTTCCGTGCGATCCTGGACGAGTGGCGCGAGCGGCTGCGCAAGCTGGGCGACGAGGACCCATTGGGCGACTGCCCGAGCGAGGATGTCTCCAAGCGCCGGCTCGAGAAGCTGATGCAACACGAAAATCCGGAGGTCGCCGCCCTCGTCCATGGCGTGGTGGAGGAATTCGCCCAGGAGCTGGCGCGGGTCACCCGCCGCTTCCTGAAGCTGAAGGGCTGGAAGGACACGCAGCGCATCGTCGTCGGTGGCGGGATGAGCGGAAGCCGGATCGGGCATCTGGCGATCGGCCGCGCCTCCCTGCTGCTGAAGGCGGATGGCCAGGGGGTGGAACTGGTTCCCATCACCCATGAGCCGGATGAGGCCGCGCTGATCGGCGCCGCCCATCTGGCGCCGAGCTGGATCTTCTCGGGCCATGACAGCCTGCTGGCCGTGGACATTGGCGGCACCAACATCCGTGCCGGGCTGGTGGAGCTGAACCTGAAGAAGGCGCGCGACCTGTCGGAGGCGAAGGTGGTCGGGCTCGAGGTCTGGCGCCACCATGACGACGAGCCCAGCCGCGAGGAGGCTGTAGAGCGGATCGCCACCATGCTGCGCGGCATGGTCGCCCTGGCGGAATCGAAGAAGCGGGCCCTGGCGCCCTTCATCGGCATCGGCTGTCCCGGAATCATCGAGGCTGACGGCTCGATCGACCGCGGCGGCCAGAACCTGCCAGGAAACTGGGAGAGCAGCCGCTTCAACCTACCCCGCGCCATCGCCGAGGCCATCCCCGAGATCGGCGGCCATCCCACCACCGTGCTGATGCACAACGACGCCGTGCTGCAGGGGCTGAGCGAGATCCCCAACATGCAGGACGTGGAGCGCTGGGGCGTGCTGACCATCGGGACCGGACTGGGGAATGCCCGCTTCACCAACCGTCGGCAGGACTGACACCCCCGCCGAGAATTGCCTCAACAGCAGGGCATGAAGATCTCGTCTCCCGCGCCTGACCGGGTGACGCGCCGTTCTGCAGGATGCAATCTGCGCCTGGCAACACCAGCGCATGATGGGCGCCGGAATGGAGATGACCTTGACCGATCGCAGAACGCTACTGAGGACGGCCACCGCCACCGCGATGATGGCCGGCCTGGGCCGGATGCCTGCGCCGGCCCTCGCGCAAGGCGCGGCGGCACGCACCCTGCGCTTCGTGCCGCAGGGCAACCTCGCAAGCATGGACCCGATCTGGGGCACCTCGGTGCTGTCCCGGAATGCGGGGCTGATGATCTACGACACGCTGTTCGGCATGAGCAGCGACTTCCAGACCAAGCCGCAGATGGCCGGGGCGCATGAGGTGTCCGCCGACGGGCTGACCCATACGATCACCCTGCGCCCGGGCCTGCGCTTCCACGATGGCGAGCCGGTTCGCGCCCGCGACTGCATCGCCTCCATCCGCCGCTGGTCGAAGCGCGACGTCCTCGGGCAGCGCCTCGACGCCCTGCTGGAGGAGATGACTGCCGCCTCGGATGAACGTTTCAGCATCCGCCTCAAGCGGCCCTGGAACGGCCTGACCTGGGCGTTGGGCAAGGCGGGCGCCAATATCTGCGCGATTATGCCGGAGCGCGTGGCGCAGACGGACCCCTTCACCCAGGTCACCGATTTCACGGGCAGCGGCCCCTTCCGCTTCCTCCGGGACGAGTGGGTGGCCGGCAGCCTGGCCGTCTTCGAGCGCAATGCCGCCTACCAGCCACGGCAGGAGGCCCCGGACCTGCTCGCCGGCGGCAAGCAGGTGCATTTCGACCGGGTCGAATGGCGCGTCATGCCGGATGCCGCCACGGCGGCGGCGGCCCTGCAGAACAACGAGGCCGACTGGTGGGAGACGCCGCTGCCGGACCTGCTGCCCATCCTGCGGCGCAACCGGCAGATCGTGGTGGAGGCGATCAACACCGCCGGCAGCTTCGGCGTGCTGCGCTTCAACCATCTGCACGCGCCCTTCGACAATCCCGCCATCCGCCGGGCCCTTTTCCCGGCAGTGGACCAGGAAGCCTTCGTGCAGGCGGCGGTGGGCACCGATCCCGAACTCTACCGCATCCCTGCGGGCGCCTTCACCCCGGGCACGCCGCTGGCGAATGACGCGGGGCTGGAGATCCTGACCGGGCCGCGCGATGTCGAGAAGGCGAAGCGCCTGCTCCGGGAGGCCGGCTACAAGAACGAGCGGGTGGTGCTGCTCTCGGCTACCGATCTTCCGAACCTGCAGGGCATGACGGAGGTCGCCGCGGACCTGATGCGCCGGGTCGGCTTCAACGTCGATCTCATCTCGATGGACTGGGGCACGCAGATCCAGCGCCGCACCAATCGCGGCCCGGTGGAGCAGGGCGGCTTCAGCGCCTTCTGCACCACCTGGGAGGGGCTGGACACCTCCGTTCCCGGCAGCCACCAGCCGCTTCGCGGCAACGGCGCCAATGCTTGGTCCGGCTGGCCCACCAGCCCCCGGCGCGAGGCCCTGCGCGACGAGTGGTTCGACGCGAAGGATATCGAGACCGAGAAGCGAATCGCGGAGGAGCTGCAGCGCACGGTGTGGGAGGAGGCGCCCTTCATCCCGCTCGGCCTGCAGCGCCCGCAGCAGGCCTATCGTCGCAGCATCACCGGCGTGCTCAAGGGCGGGCCGACGCTGTTCTGGAACGTTCGGCGGGCCTGACCCCTAGCGGGCGCCGGCCGGAGCCTCCCAGGGCTTCGGCTCGGTATCGCCCGCGATATAGAGCGGATGGCCGGGCTGGCCATCCGCCGTGACCTTCAGCGCCAGGGGCTTCGCGCCCGCGCGGGCCAGGATCGCGGCCAATTCCGACGCACGGCCGCGCAGCTTCTTCGGCGGCAGGCCCCAGGCGACAACCACGCGATCCGCCCGCGCCGCCCAGTCGGCGATGGCGGCGTCATTGCCCGGTCCCACCGGGTCCTCGCATTCCAGCAGCATGGTGGGCTTGGTCGCGCGCAGGGCGAAGGCGTTCAGCACTACCATGGCGCCGAAGCCCCAGCGGCGGGTGAAGTCTCGGGCTCGGCGGACGGTGGGGTCATCCACCGTCTCATCGGCCGTGCTGGGATTCATCATGATCCAGGCGCAGACGCCCGGGCTGCCGAAGGGAAGTCCGTCCCAGCGGCGCTCCAGCACGGTGCGGTAGCGGCCATCCGCCGAGAACTCCGCGCGGCTGACCACCTCGCCGCCGACCTTCAGCCGCACCTTGCCGCCGGGGTCGTGCAGGTCCTGCGGGCGGGGGGCCGCGGGGATCAGGTCGCCCATCAACGGGCGTTCGCGCTGGCCTCGGAGCGCGTTGCGCCGACGCGGCTGGCGAGGGCGGCGGCCATGAAGTCGTCCAGGTCGCCATCCAGCACGGCGGCCGGATTGCCCTTCTCCACCCCGGTGCGGAGATCCTTCACCATCTGGTAGGGTTGCAGCACATAGGACCGGATCTGGTGACCCCAGCCGATGTCGGTCTTGCCGGCCTCGGTGGCGGCGCTGAGCGCCTCGCGCTTCTGCAGCTCCAGCTCGTACAAGCGGGCGCGCAGCATGTTCATCGCGATGACGCGGTTCTTGTGCTGGCTGCGGTCCTGGGTGGAGGCGGCAACGATGCCCGTCGGGATATGGGTGAAGCGCACGCCGGATTCGGTCTTGTTCACGTGCTGCCCACCGGCGCCGGAGGCGCGGAAGGTGTCGGTGCGCAGGTCGGCCGGGTTGATCTCCACCTCAATCTTGTCGTCGATCACCGGATAAACATAGACGGAGGCGAAGCTCGTCTGCCGCTTGTCATTGCCGCCGAAGGGCGAGATGCGGACCAGCCGGTGCACGCCCATCTCGGTCTTCAGCCAGCCATAGGCGCTGGGGCCGGAAACCTGGATGGTGGCGGACTTGATGCCTGCCTCGTCGCCGTCGCTCTGCTCGGTGAGCGTGACCTTGTAGCCATGCGCCTCGGCCCAGCGCGTGTACATGCGGAGCATCATCTCCGCCCAGTCCTGGGCATCCGTGCCACCGGCGCCGGCATTCACCTCGACATAGGCGTCATTGCTGTCGGCCTCGCCGGACAGCAGGCTCTCGATCTCGCGGCGCTTCGCCTCGGCGGCCAAGCGATGGAGATCGGCGACGGCGGCATCGGCGGTCGCTGCATCGCCCTCCGCCTCGGCCAGCTCCACCAACTCCAGCGCGTCCTGCACGTCCTGCTCCATGCGCCGGACGCCCTCGATCTGGTCAGCCAGACGGGTGCGTTCGCGCATCATCTTCTGCGCGGCCGCCGCGTCGTTCCAGAGGGACGGGTCCTCGGCGCGGGCGTTCAGCTCATGGAGCCGCACCACGGCGGCATCCCAATTCAGGTGGCGGCGCAACAGGGCGACGCTGTCGGCGATCTGGGCCTTCAGGCTCTCGGCATCGGCACGCATGGTTCGGCGGGTCCAGTCGGATCGCGGAAGCGCCGATCCGATCTCCTTGTAAGTGAACGGGTCCTCCGCCCCGGGGACAGCCCGGTGCGGAGGGAGGGCGGTTTAGTAGAGCCCACCCAGGCTGCTGTCCACGGCCGAGGCCGTAGCGCCGGCCGAGCCTCTGCCCCCGCCGGACGCCTCATTGCCACCCATGGGCGGGCGGGCCGCATTCTCGGTGCCGGGCCGGAAGGGCTCGAGGATGGACTGGCCGTTGCCGAGCGAGACACGAACCAGCGCGACGCCAGGCGGGGCGCGGAAGGGCACCGGCGGGCTGTCCTTCAGCGCCGCGGCCACCACCTCGTTGAAGATCGGGGCCGCATTGCCGCCGCCGGTCTCGCCTTCGCCCAGGCTATGCGGCTCGTCGAAGCCGACCCAAACGGCGACCACGATGTCCGGTGTGAAGCCAACGAACCAGTTGTCGAAATAGTCGTTCGTTGTGCCTGTCTTGCCGGCCACGGGGCGGTTCAGCCCCTTGGCCGCGCTTACGCCCGTGCCGCGCGTCGTCACGCCCTGGAGCAGCGAGACCATCTGATAGGCCGCGATCGGGTCCACCACCTGCTGCCGCGCATCCACCAGCTGCGGCGGCCCGGAAGAGAGATCGGCGTCGCAGCCCTGGCAAGGCCGTGCCTCCGAGCGCCAGACCACATGGCCGAAGCGGTCCTGCACGCTGTCGATCAGCGTCGGCTCCACGCCCTTGCCGCCATTGACGAAGGCGGCGTAGCCGGCGGCCATCTTCATCACCGTCGTCTCGCCGGCGCCGAGCGACATGGAGAGCACGCGCGGCATGTTCGGGATCACGCCGAAGCGGCGGGCAGTCTCGGCCACCTTGTCGATGCCGACCTCCTGCGCCAGCCGCACCGTCACCTGGTTCAGTGACTTCTCGAGGGCCGTGCGCATTGTCACCCAGCCATTCGAGTTGCGGCTGTAATTGCCCGGGCGCCAGAGGCCCTGCGGCGTCATCAGCTCGAAAGGCGCGTCCAGCAGCTGCTGGTTGGGCGGAATGCCCTGCTCCAGCGCCGTGACATAGACGAAGGGCTTGAAGGAGGAGCCGGGCTGCCGCATCGCCTGGGTAGCGCGGTTGAACCAGGACTTCTCGAAGTTGAAGCCCCCCGACATGGCCAGCACGCGGCCCGTGGAGGGATCGAGCGCGACGACCGCGCCCTCGACCGTCGGGATCTGGCGCAGCGCCAGCCGCTCGGCACGGGCGGGGGCACGGCCCTGGGAGGCTGGGGCCGCCGACAGGGTCTCCACCATCACCACGTCGCCAGGGTTCACCACGTCCTGCATGCGGCGGGGCGGGGCGCCCATGCGTCCATCCCGTACCGGGCGGGCCCAGCCGGACACGTCCTCGAAGGCCAGGCGGCCCTCGCGCGGCTGTGCCGGGTCACGTGGGCCGGGGCGCTCTGCCCAGCCGAGGCGGGCTTCACGGTTGTTCACCTCAAGCACCACGGCCAGGCGCCATTCCGGCAGCATGCCCGGCACGCGCTGCACGCCTTCCAGTGCCGGCATCCATTCGGCGGCGGCGGCCGAGACCGTCGTCACAGGCCCGCGCCAGCCGCCGCGCCGGCGGTCATAGGCCATCAGATGCTCGCGCAGCGCCTTTTCGGTCGCCATCTGCAGGGCCGGGTCCATCGAGGTGCGGACCACGAGGCCACCCATGGTGGTCTGCTCCGGGCCGAAGCGGGCATTCAGCTCGCGCCGCACCTCCTCGGTGAAGTACTGGCCATTGGCGACCATGTCCGGCCGCGCCCGGCCGCGATACTGGATCGGCTCCTGCTTGGCGGCGTCCGCCTCCTCTCGCGTGATGGCGCGGTCCTCGGCCATGCGGTCCAACACCCAGTCGCGGCGGGCCTTGGCGGCCTCGGGGTAGCGGGCGGGGTTGTAGTTGTTCGGAGCCTTGGGCAGGGCGCCCAGGAAGGCGGTCTCCCCGATGGTCAGCTCGTCCAGGCCCTTGTTGAAGTAGTTCATGGCCGCGGCGGCGACGCCATAGGCCTGGGCGCCGAGAAAGATCTCGTTCAGGTAGATCTCGAGGATGCGCTCCTTGCTCATGGCGGATTCAAGCCGCTGCGCCAGGATCGCCTCCCGCACCTTGCGCATCATCGTGCGGTCATTGCCCACCAGCATGTTCTTCGCGACCTGCTGGGTGATGGTGGAGGCGCCGATGGAGCGGCGGCCGGTGCCCATGGCCTCCAGATTCGTGAAGGCGGCACGGGCGATGGCGAAGGGATCGACGCCGCCATGGGTCCAGAAATTCTGGTCCTCGGCCGAGACGAAGGCCTGCTGCAGGCGCTTGGGGATGGCGGCGATCGGCACGAAGACGCGGCGCTCCAGCGCCATCTCGGCCATCAGCCGACTGTCGGCGGCATAGATGCGCGACATCTGGGGCGGCTGGTAGTCGGCCAGCCAGGCATGGTCCGGCAGGTCTGCCGTGGCCGTGCGCCACAGGCCGTAGCCCGCGATGCCGCCGACCACCACGCCGACCATGCCGACGCCGAAGACGAAGCCGATGGTCCGCCGCAGCCAGATGGCGCGCCGCGGGCGCGGCTTGCCCGGCCCGCGTGGCGGGGTGAGCGGAATGTCCATCGCCTCCGCGGACCCCGCGGGGGCGGACCCGTCACGGGGGCGACGTTCGCCAACCAGGGGCCGTTCGGCGCGGAGATCTTTCGAAGCCATCCTGTTCCTCATGAAGAGCCGTCCCCGGGGGGCCGGACCAGCTCGACGTCCTTGGCAACTGGCGTAGGCCGGGGCTGGATGACAGCCCTGCAGCCGACGATGCCGACCTAATTTTTCGTGCCTAATTTCTTCTGGGCAGCGGTTCCATAGCACGGAAGCGCGGCGGATGGCCCGCGCCGGACCGGCACTCCACTTCCGCGCCGGGGGCGGGACCGTAACCCCGCCCCAGGATCCCTGGTTTCGCAGGCGTTTCGCGGCGCAACACACCCGTTCCGTGCTGTGGCCCGGGCGCCATCATCCGATGGAGGTCACTCCCAGGCCCGGCCGTTCCAGGTAATCCTCCACCGCCCCGGCCAAGGCGGCCGCGACCACGGCCCGGTGCTCCGGCCGCTTCAGCTGCGCCTCGTCCTGCCGGCTGGAGAGAAAGCCGATCTCCACCAACATCGAGGGGATATCGGGCGCCTTGAGCACGGCGAAGGCCGCCTGGCGGTGCGTATTGGGCAAGAGCGGAACGCGGGGCCGCAGGGCGCCGACCGTCATGTTCGCCAGCCTGACGGAACCCTGCCGGGTCTCCTGCCGCACGAGGCTGAGAAGGATGCGCTGCACATCGGGGGAAACGGGCGGCAGGTTGAGCCCGCCCCTGGCATCCGCCGCGTTCTCCCGCCGGGCCAGGGCCGCCGAAAGAGCGTCGGACGCCGTCTCCGACAGGGTGTAGACGCTGGCCCCTCGCGCGCCGGGCGCCGAATCCGCATGGATCGAGACGAAAAGCGCGCCCTTGTTGCGGCGTGCGAAATCCACCCGCCGCTCCAGCGCGACGAAGACATCGCGGGTGCGGGTCATCACCACCCGGCAGCGCCCGCCTGCCTCCAGGCGCCGCTTCATCTGCTGGGCAGCGGCCAGGACGATCCGCTTCTCCTGCGTGCCGGTGGCGCCGATGGCGCCAGGATCCTTCCCGCCATGGCCGGGGTCCAGCACCACCACCGGGCGCGGCGCGGCCTGGCCCTGGGCGATAGGGCGGTTCGGGCCGGCCATCCGAGCGAAGGCGGCGGCAGGGCCGGGCCGGATGGAAAGCACGAGCGCGCCCCCCTCCCGCGCCACGGAGGGCTCGGCCACCGGACCGGCGAGGTCGATCACCAGCTGGCTGACGCGCGTGTCCCAGCGCAAGCTCACGACCGGGCCGGTGCCGCGCAGCAGCGTCGGCCCTTCCCAATCATGACGCGGCAGGCGCAGCACCAGCCGGGCCGGACGCGCCACGGCATTCAGGCGCCACTGGCGCCCGGCTGCGCCCGGCAGCACCAGCCGCACACCATTCCCCACAGCACTCAGGCGGGCTTCGGCGGCGGCTGGCTGCGGCGCCGCCAGCATGGCCATGGCCGCGGCCAGGAAGGCCCGGCGCGGCAGGCTCGGCGTTGAAGTCGATCGCATTCCCCTCACGTCCCCCCTCAAGGTCGTCAGGCATCCCCTTGTCCCACATCATAGCATCCCGAAAGCGGTTGAAGCGTGACGGAGGGAAACAGGCCTGTTTCCGGGCTATCCGGATCGCTTCGGTGGCGGGTGTGGCCTCGGGCACACAGCACGCCACTCCAATGCCTTGCCCCTGGGCCACCCCCTGCGTATGGTGCATCGCCCCGGCGGCACGCCGCCGGTGGAGGGTTCCCGGGCGCGGCCGAATCAGATCGGCCGCCGGTCCAGCCAGATTGGACACCCGACCCGCATCGTCCCGGAAGGGGCCGCCGCCACGCCGATATCCGGCCGGGCGCGCCGGCCCGATACCCAAGGGACGGCAGGGGTAGCAGCCTTCCCCGGCGCGCGCCACGCGGCGCGACAGGGCCAGGACCGTCTCCAGGGAATCGTACCCCCGGGGACCGGAACGGACCGTAACGCGCCAGTCGCCGGCCTGCCGCGCGCGCCTATCGGGCGCTGCGCCTAGGGGTCTGCGCACGGCACGCCGAAACCATCGGGGCTCAGCCCCAGGGCATCCAGATGCCCTTCACGGGAGAAAGGTACGGATGACGGCGATGCATTGCCCCGCCCCGCGCCGCGCTCCCGGCCCACCAACCCTCACCGCCGCCGGCCGCCCAGTGCCCCGCGCGGCGCGGAGTCCCGCTTTCCATGACCAAGCGCATGCTGATCGATGCATCCCACCCCGAAGAGACGCGGGTGGTGGTGCTGGACGGCAACCGTCTTGAGGATTTCGACCTCGAGACCCAGAACCGGCGCCCGCTGAAGGGCAACATCTACCTGGCCAAGATCGTCCGGGTGGAACCCAGCCTGCAGGCCGCCTTCGTCGAATATGGCGGCAACCGCCACGGCTTCCTCGCCTTCGGCGAGATCCACCCCGACTACTACCAGATCCCCGTCGCCGACCGTCAGCGCCTGCTGGAGATGCAGGCCCAGGAAGATGACGAGGAGGACCCCGAGGACGAGATCGAGACCGCCGCCGAGCGCCTGGCGCCGGAGGACGACGCGGACCTGATCGGCCGCGAGGAGGCCCGCGCCTCGGTCGGCGATGAGCCCGCCCGCGGCGAAGCCACGGAAGATGTGCCCGGCACGGCTCCGGGCGAGAGCCTGGACGAATCCGGCGCGCCCGCCGCGTTCCCGGCCGGCGAGACGCCGCCTACCCCCGCTTTCGATGCGCCGGCCCCTGAAGCCCCGGCCCCTGAAGCCCCGGCCCCTGAAGCCCCGGCCCCCGATGTTGCCGCCCCCGATGTTTCCCCCGGCGAGACCGGTGGCGGCGAGGATGGCGCGCCCCCGACCCCGGCGCAGACCCGGGCCCAGCCCATGTCCATGCATGTGGACCGCGTGAGCGATGGCGACCCTGTTGCCGGCCCTCGCTCCCGGAACGACCGCGAGAATGGCGATGTGGAGACCGTCTCCGAGCCCG
This sequence comes from Muricoccus harenae, assembly GCF_009848505.1. Lineage (GTDB taxonomy): Bacteria > Pseudomonadota > Alphaproteobacteria > Acetobacterales > Acetobacteraceae > Roseomonas > Roseomonas harenae. Next base: position 22,249 of record NZ_WWDL01000016.1, on the reverse strand, counting down.
TCGCCCCGCCCGAGACGATTGGCGGCGAGGACCGCAACGGGGACGAGGGCGCCGATGAGGAGCGCCGCGAGCGCCGCATCCCCTCCAAGTTCCTCCGCCACTACAAGATCCAGGAGGTGATGCGCCGCCGCCAGATCATCCTGGTCCAGGTCGTCAAGGAGGAGCGCGGCAACAAGGGCGCCGCCCTGACCACCTATATCTCGCTGCCCGGCCGCTTCTCCGTGCTGATGCCGAACTCGCCCAAGGGCGGCGGCGTCTCCCGCAAGATCACCTCGGCCGGTGACCGCAAGCGCCTGCGCGAGGTGATCGACGAGGTGGGCCTGCCGCGTGGCATGAGCATCATCGTCCGGACCGCCGGCGCCCAGCGCCCGAAGCCCGAGATCCGGCGCGACTGCGAGTACCTGCTGCGCCTGTGGGACGACATCCGCACCCGCACGCTGAAGTCCACCGCCCCGGCGCTGGTCTACGAGGAGGCGGACCTCCTCAAGCGCTCGATCCGCGACAACTTTGCCCGCGATATCGAGGAGATCCAGATCGAGGGCGAGGAGGCCTTCCGTCAGGCCCGCGACTTCACGCGGATGCTGATGCCGCAGAACGAGCGGAAGATTAAGCTCTATCGCGACCCGTCCATGCCACTCTTCGCCCGTGCGGGCGTGGAGCAGCAGCTCGACGCGATGATGTCGCCGACCGTGCAACTCCGCTCCGGCGGCTACATCGTCATCAACCAGACCGAGGCGCTGGTCTCCATCGACGTGAACTCAGGCCGCGCCACGCGCGACCGGCACATTGAGGACACGGCGCTCCGCACCAACCTCGAAGCCGCCGACGAGATCGCGCGCCAGCTTCGCCTGCGCGACCTGGCCGGGCTGATCGTCATTGACTTCATCGACATGGAGAGCAGTCGCAACGACGCGATGGTCGAGCGGCGCCTCAAGGAAGCGCTGCGCCATGACCGCGCGCGCATCCAGGTCGGCCGCATCAGCCATTTCGGCCTGATGGAGATGTCCCGCCAGCGGCTGCGCCCGTCGCTGACCGAGCATTCCTTCGTCACCTGCGCACACTGCCAGGGCCTGGGCATCGTCCGTTCCGAGGAGAGCTCGGCGCTGCATGTGCTGCGGGCCATCGAGGAGGAGGGCGCCAAGCGCCGCGCCGCCGAGATCGTCGTGCACTGCTCCCCCGCCGTCGCAATGCACATCCTCAACCGCAAGCGCGAGCGCTTGGCCGCCGTCGAGGCGCGCCACGACATGTGCGTGATCTTCGAGCCCGACGCGACGCTGAGCGCGGCGCAGAACCGCATCGACCGCATCCGCCCGCAGACCCAGCCCGCCCCCAGCCTCGGCGCCCCGGCGCTGCGGATGGATTACGCGCCAGAGCCGGTGTTCCTGTCCGGCGGCGACGAGGAATCCGGCAGCGACGAGGAAGAGGAGTCCACCATCGCCGGAGAGGCGGAGGAGGAGGTTTCCGCCAATGCCGAGGGCAGCCCGGAAGGGAACGGTGAGGAGCGAGGCCGCCGCCGCCGCCGCCGCCGCCGTGGCGGCCGGCGCGAGGAAGGCGCTTCGCCGGAGGCAGCCGACGCAGCCCAGGGCGAGGAAGTTACGGAGGAGTCCGAAGCCGAGGCTGACGCCGAAGCCCCCGCCACTGCCGCCGAAGGCGAGAGCCCGGCGGAGCGTGCCGAGGGCGAGGCCGCCGGCAGCCGCCGCCGTGGCCGCCGCGGTGGCCGTCGCCGCCGTGAGGACGAGGCCCCGCGCGCCGAGGGCGGGGAGGCTCCGGCCGCCGCGTCGCGCTATGCCGGCCCCACCCCGGCCGATCCTTTCGCCGGCCAGTATGACGATCTGCTGGATGCGATGGACGCGGTCGAGGAGGCGCAGGTCACTGCCCCGCGCACCGTGCGCGAGATCCCCATCGCCTCGGCGCCTGCCGAGGTCCAGCCTGCCGAGGTCCAGCCGGCGGAGACCCAGACGGCGGAGACCCAGATGGCGGAGACCCAGCCGCTGGGCGTGACGTCCGCCGAGGCTCCGGCCGAAGAAGTGGCCGCCCCCGCCGAGCCGGAGGCCTCGCCGGCGCCGCAGCCTGCTTCGACGGAACCCGAGCCAGCACCGGTTGCATCTGCCCCAATCGCCGAAGCCGCCCCCGAGCCGGCCTCCGATCCCGCGAAGGCGGAGCCGGTGGTGGGTGCGGTGGTGCAGCCTGTCCTGCTGGGGACCGAGGACGCGCCCGCGGCCCCGGCCAAGAAGGGCTGGTGGCGCCGTTGACCCGGCGCCTCCTGTCCGGAGGCCGCCGTGGATCTTGACGTGACGGATGCGATCTTCACGCCGCTGCGCGCGGGGGGGCTGACCCTCCGCGCCCTGCAGGGGGCGGATGCGGTCCAGCTACACCGGCTGGTGAATGACTGGGAGGTGGCGCGCATGCTGGCGCGCGTCCCCTTCCCCTATCCGCGCGAGTTGGCGGATGAGTGGATCGCCTCCACCCGTGCGCAGATCGAGGCCGGCACCGCCTGGCACCTCGCGATCACTCGGGATGACGCGCTGGTCGGCTGCGTCGGCCTCACCACTGCGCCCGATACGCCGCGCCATGCGGAGCTGGGCTATTGGGTGGGCCGCCGTCACTGGGGCCAGGGGATCGGGCCCGAGGCTGCCGGGCGGCTGGCGCGCTGGGCGCTGGCCAATCTCGACCTCGACGTGATCCATGCCTCGGTGCTGGAGGAGAACAAGCGCTCCGCCGCCGTGCTGGCGCGGATCGGCTTCCTTGAGGATGGTTGGGCCGAGCAGGACTTCACCGCCCGCAACGCCCGCCTGCCGGTGCGCCGCTTCCGCGCCGGGCGTGCCGAGCTGTCCGGCCCCATCGAGGCGGAGGTTCCCGAGGCGCCCGCCGCCACATCGCCCGTCGCGGCGCCGGGGCCAAACCTGCTGCTGGTCGCGGCCTGCGCGCTGATCGATTCCGACAACCGCGTGCTGCTGGCCCGCCGGCCCGAGGGCAAGCCCATGGCAGGTCTCTGGGAATTCCCCGGCGGCAAGCTGGCCCCCGGCGAGACCCCGGAGGTCGCGCTGATCCGGGAGCTGCGGGAGGAGCTGGGGATCGATGTCTCCGCCACCTGCCTGGCGCCCTTCGCCTTCGCCTCCCATCCGCTGGAAGGCCGGCATCTGCTGATGCCGCTCTACCTCTGCCGCCGCTGGAACGGCACGGTGGAGGGGCGGGAAGGCCAGGCGCTGGCCTGGGTGCGGCCCGAGAAGCTGGGCGGCTACGCCATGCCGCCGGCGGACAAGCCCCTGGTCGCGTTGCTCCGCGACTTTCTCTGATGGACTTGCCGGGAGGCCTCGCCTCCCGGTTCGCGGGCTTGACGTGGCGGCGGAACCGGCGACCCTTCATGCACCGCTCAAGAGAAACGCCAGATGACACAACCGACGGCCGCCCTGCTCATCATCGGCAATGAGGTGCTTTCGGGTCGAACCCAGGATGCGAACCTGAAGTTCATTGCGACCCGGCTGGGCGAGTTGGGCATCCCGCTGCGCGAGGCCCGCGTCATCCCGGACGTGCCGGAGACGATCATCGATGCGGTGAACGAGGTTCGGGCGAAGTTCACCTATGTCTTCACCACCGGCGGCATCGGGCCGACGCATGACGACATCACCAGCGAATGCGTCGCCCGCGCCTTCGGCGTACCCTGGGAGGTGCATGAGCCCTCCCGCGCCATCATGGCCGCCGACTACGCGCGCCGGAATCCGCCGGTGGAGATGAACCCGGCACGGCTCCGCATGGCCACCCTGCCGCGCGGCGCCACGCCCATCCTCTGCGCAGAAACCTCGGCGCCGGGCTTCATCATGGAGAACGTGCATGTCATGGCGGGCGTGCCGCGCATCATGCGCAGCATGTTCGAGGTGGTGGCGCCGACATTGCAGGGCGGCACTCCCGTGAAGTCCCGCGCGCTTCACGCCAACGGGCTGCTGGAAGGGCAGATCGCCGAGGGCCTCTCCGCCATCCAGGCGCGTTTCCCGATGCTCGATATCGGCTCCTACCCTTATTACCGCGAAGGCGGGAACGGCGTGGCGCTGGTGGCCAAGGGCACGGACGAGGCGGCGCTCGATGCCGCCGCGGCCGAGATCGCGGCGCTGATCCGGGCGGATGGGAAGGTACCGGTGGAAGGCGAGCCAGCGGCGGCCTAGCGAGAATCACGCTTCCGGCCCTACTGCGGACTGCTCCAGCCGCCCGCCCCTTCCATCCGCCGCGCCAGCCGCACCGCCACATGCCCGCGCATCACCTGCGGGCAGGGCATCACCAGCATGCAATCGTCATGCGGTGTGCGAATTTCCGCCACCCCGTCCCGCGCGATCAGGGTGCCCGCGCGCGGGATCACCGTGCCGCCGCGAAAGGGCTGGGTGAAGGCGAATTGCCGGGAGGCGGCGGCGATGCCCCGCGTCACCGTCCAGACGGCGTTGGGCAGAACAACGGGTGGGTCACGCGGCGGCGCAGGTGTCGTGATTATCCCCAGCACACGCAGCAGCCCGGTCGCGCAGGCTTCCGCCACCGCCTCGGTCTCGGGTTCCCAATGTGGCCCGGCCTCGGCCAGCATCGCGACCCGATGCGTGCCCGGCACCTTGAAAGGAGCATGGTCGATCAACCGCGGGCCTTCCGGATGAGCGCTGTCCGCAACGATGGTGAGTGGCGCCCCGATCGCGCGCACCAGTTCCAGCGCCGCGGGGGAAGGCGCCGTCAGGATCAGCGGATCGGAGGGCCAGAGCATGGAGTGCAGGTCCAGGAGAACATCCGCCGCCTCCACCACCGGGCGCAGCGCGCGTGCACGGCGCAGTTCCAGGCTGTCGCGCGGGCCATCCAGGATCGCGGGGCTCCAGAGGCGGTTCAGGTCCTCGTCCACATAGCGCGAGAGGGTCGGATCAGATGGGTCGAAGCGCGAGAAGGCGTCGAGATTGGCGAAGACAAGGGTGAGCACGCCGCGCGCCGGCCGCAGCCCCGCGCGCAGCCAGCGGGCCAGCACCGCCGCTCCCGCGAATTCATTGCCATGGATCAGCGAGACGATGGCGGCATGCGGCCCTGGCCGGCCCGAATCGAAGCGCCAGACGCCATCGATCCCGGTGTTGCCGCGCGCTGCCTCGCGCAGATCGGGCACGGGGACGCGGACGGGGAAGCTCATGCTCTCCCTGATCACGGCGCGGCGCGGCGCGGCGCCGGCCCGGACCATGCCGGGGCAGGGCGGTGCAGGCCCGCGGGCTGACGGATTCTCGCCATTCCCGGACTCATTCCGCCACTCTATACGGTGGCCCCGGACGGGCAATCCGGAGGCCGGCCGGAGGAAACTGCATGGACCTGCGCGCGCATTTCTCGCGCTTCCTCTCGGCGGAGCCAGGACGGCTGCATTTCGCCGCGCATAGCCACCATCCCTGGCCCGATGTGACGCGCGATGCGCAGATCCGGGCCTGGGACGAGGCGGCACGGCTGCAGGATGACAAATGGGAGAGCGTGCTCGGCCCGGTGCTGGACGCCTGCCGGGCGCATGTGGCGCGGCATCTCGGCTTACCCGACTCGTCCACCCTCGCCTTCGCGCCGAATACGCACGACTTCGTGCGGCGCATCCTCAGCACCATGCCAGCGGGACGCCCGGCGCGGGTGCTGACCACGGATGGCGAATTCCACTCCTTCGCCCGCCAGGCCGCGCGGCTGGAGGAGGAGGGCCTGCTCGCCGTGACGCGCATCGCCTCGGAGCCCGGCGCCGAATGCCTGGCACGGCTGGTGGAGGCGGCGCGCGGCGGCTTCGACCTGATCTGGGTAAGCCAGGTGTTCTTCCACTCCGGCTTCGCGCTGGAGGGGCTGGAGGCACTGGCGGAAGCGGCCGGCGAGGCGGTGCTGGTGATCGACGGCTATCACGCCTTCATGGCGCGGCCGGTGGATCTGTCACGCATCGCGCATCGCGCCTTCTACACCGCCGGCGGCTACAAATACGCCATGGCGGGGGAAGGCTGCTGCTTCCTGCATTGCCCGCCCGGCTGGCTGCCGCGCCCGCGCGACACCGGTTGGTACGCCGCCTTCGGCGCCCTCGCCGCCAGCGATGGCAAGGTGGGCTACGCGCCTGATGGCGGCCGCTTCCTGGGCGCGACCTTCGATCCCTCCGGCCTGTACCGGCTGGAGGCCGCGATGCGCTGGCTGGACGGGTTGGGCGTGACAGCGGAGGCGATCCACGCGCATGCCCACGCCCTGCAGGAACGCTTCTGTGCCGGGCTTTCCGGCACGGGGCTCGATCCTGAGTGTCTTGCCGTCCCGCTCAGCGAAGCTCGCCGCGGCAACTTCCTGGCCTTCGACCTCGACGATGCCCAGGCATGGCAGGCGCGACTGGCGGAACGGCGCATCATCACCGACCGCCGTGGCCGCCGTCTGCGCTTCGGCTTCGGCCCGTACCAAACTTCGGAAGAAGTGGACGAACTTCTCCACCGCCTCCGCTGACTCGAAGAAAAAGATGAGGGGTCCGGGGAGAATTCCTTCTCCCCGGCCTTCCCTTTTCACCTCACCGCATGGCCGGCGCGTAGATCAGCCCGCCCTTGCTCCAAAGCCGGTTCACGCCGCGGTCGATCCCCATCGGCGTGAGCGTGCGCTCGAACATCTCGCCATAATTCCCGACCTGACGGATCGCCTCATAGGCCCAGCGGTTGTTCAGCCCGAGCATGGCGCCAAAATCACCGGTCACGCCCAGCAGGCGGCGGGTGTTCGGATCCGTGCTGTTCAGGCGCTCCTGCACATTGGCGCTGGTGATGCCCTGTTCCTCCGCCTCGATCATCGCGAAGAGCACCCAGCGGACGATTTCCATCCAGCGCATGTCGCCCTGCGCCACCACCGGGGAATAGGGCTCCTTGCTCAGTACCTCGGGCAGCAGCACGAATTCGTCGGGATTCGGCGCGCGCAGCCGGGTGCCGGCCAGGGCCGCGCGGTCCCAGCAGAAGGCGTCGCAGCGGCCGGAGAACAGGGCCTGGAAGATCTCCTCCAGGTTCTGCATCACCAGCGGGTTGAGGGTGATGTTGTTGGAGCGGGCGAAGTCCGCGACGATCAGCTCGTTAGTGGTGCCAGTCTGCACGCAGACGCTGGCGCCATCCAGCCCCTTGGCATTCTCCAGGCCCGGCTGCTTGCGGGCGAGGAAGCCAGCGCCGTCGTAATAGGCGATGCCGGTGAATTCGAGGCCGAGCTGGATGTCGCGCTGGAAAGTCCAGGTGGTGTTGCGCGAGAGGATGTCGATCTCGCCGGATTGCAGCGCCGTGAAGCGCTGCTGCGCCGAATAGGGCTGGTAGCGGACCTTGTTCGCGTCACCAAGGACGGCGGCGGCGACGGCGCGGCAGAACTCCACGTCGAAGCCCGACCAGCGGCCCTGGCTATCCGGCGCCGAGAAGCCCGGCGTGCCTTGCGAGACGCCGCAGCGGATATGGTCGCGCTGCTTCACCGCATCGAAGATCGGGGTGGCGCCGCGGGAGACGGCGGGGGCAGGCGCCGGTGCCGGGGTCTGGGCGCCGGCGGGCGAGCCGAAGGCAAGCAGCGCGGCGCCCAATGCGCCGAGGATCGGGGCGAATCGCATCGTCTGGTCTGTCCCTGGTTCAGGTGGCGCATATCCTGCCGGGGCGTTCCTGGGGCGGAAAGGCCCGCTTAGGCAGCAAAACCGTCCATCGGAATAGGCGGTGCCCGCCCCGCAAGCAGATCGGCCACGACACGGGCAGAACCCATCGCCAGGGTGAAGCCCAGCGCGCCCTGTCCGATGTTCAGATGCAGGTTCGGCAGGCCGGGCGCGGGGCCGAGGATCGGCATGGCGGTGGGAGTGGCGGGGCGTAGCCCGGCCCAGGGGCGCAGGGTCCGCCAGTCGGCGGCCTCCGGGAAGGCCTCGCGCGCCTGGCGCACCAGAAGATCCAGCCGCGAGAGATCGAAGCGCGTGTCGTAGCCGACCAGGTCCGCCATGCCCGCGACGCGCAGGTTCTGGCCGAGCCGGGCATAGACGACCTTCTTTGCGAAATCCGTCACGCTGATCCGCGGCGCCGCGGAATCGGCCGCAATCGGCAGCGTCAGGCTATAGCCCTTCAGCGGATAGACCGGCGGGCGCAGACCGAGCGGTGACAGCAGCCGCGCGCTGCCCGCGCCCATGGCCAGGACGGTCGCATCCGCCTCCACCACACCCTGGTCGGTCAGCACACCGATAACCCGGCCGCCGACAGCGAGGATCTGCCGCACCTCGGCGCCGAAGCGGAGATCCACGCCGAGATTGCCGCCGCACATCGCGGCTTCCAGCCCGGCGCAAAACAGGCGGCATTCCGCCGCATCCTCGCCGCGCGTGAGGATGCCGCCGACGAGGCGATGCGCGATGCCGGCGAGAGAGGGTTCAGCCGCGAGGCATTCCTCGCGCGACAGCGCTTCCTGCTCGCTTCCCAGGCTCCGTTGGTAATCCACCAGGCGGCGCGCCGCGTCGAAACCGGCTGGATCGGAATGGGCGACGAGCTTGCCGGAACGGGTAAAGGCGCAGTCGATATTCTGCTCTGCGATCACCGCACGCGTGAGGTCGCGCGAGAGGAAGGAGAGCAGCAGGAGGCGGCGCGTGGTCTGGTCCGCCGTCTTCGCGTTGCAGGCCGCAAGGAAGCGCGCCCCCCAGGCCCATTGTGCCGGATCCAGCCGTGGGCGGAAGCGCACCGGGCTGTCCCGGTCCAGCAGCCAGCCCGGCAGCTTGTTGATCACGCCTGGCCCTGCCAGCGGCGCGACATAGGAATAGGAAAGCTGCCCGCCATTGGCGTGGCTGCTCTCCAGCGCGACGCCGGAGCGGCGCTCCAGCACCGTTACCGCATGGCCGTCGCGGGCGAGGAGATAGGCGGCGGCCAGGCCGGTCACGCCGGCGCCGAGGACGAGGACCTTCATGCCCGTATCATCGCCCGCCGAATCGCGGCTTGCCTACCGCGCCGCTACAAGCGGCCGCGTACCGTCCAGAGTTCCGGGAAGAAGCGTCGCTCCAGCGCGCGGCGCAGATAGGCAACGCCGGCCGAGCCCCCCGTGCCCTTCCGCATGCCGATGATGCGCTCCACGGTGGTGACGTGGCGGAAGCGCCATTGCTGGAAGGCGTCCTCGAGGTCCACGAGCTCCTCGGCCAGCTCGTAGAGGTCGAAATAGTCGTTGCTCCGGCGATAGACCTGCGCCCAGGCATCGACCACGCCCTCGTCCTCAACATGCGGCATGGCGGGATCGCGGTTGAGCACGGCCTCCGGCACGGGAATGCCGTGCCGCGCCAGGAGGCGCAGCGCCTCCTGGTAGAGGGAGGGGGAATCGAAGGCTGTGCGCAGCCGCGCCGTCAGGGCCGCGTCATGGGCATGCGGCTTCAGCATGAACTCGTCCCGCGCGCCCAGCAGAATTTCCATCAGCCGGTACTGCCAGGACTGGAAGCCGGAGGACTGGCCGAGCACGTCGCGGAAGGAAAGATAATCGGCCGGTGTCATGGTGGAGAGCACGTCCCAGGCCTCCACCAACTGGCGCTGGATGCGGGAGACGCGGGCGAGGCCCTTGAAGGCGGGCTGCAGCTGATCCGCACGGACGCAGCCCGTCGCCACCTCCACTTCCCGGATCATCAGCTTCATCCATAGTTCCTGCACCTGATGGATGATGATGAAGAGCAGCTCGTCATGCTTGTCCGAGCGCGGGTTCTGCGCTGAGAGCAGCGTGTCCAGGCCGAGATAGCCGCCATAGGACATCTGGCGAGAGAAGTCGGTGGCAATGCCGCGCCCCTCCTCCTCCGCGTGGGCCGGGCCCTGGCTGGGTTCGTCAGCCACGGCGGCGCGCCTCGGCGATCAGCTGCTGTAGCTGGGGCAGTTCCACGGCGCCGGGCACCAATGTGTCGCCGATCACCAGGGCGGGGGTTCCCTCGATCTGGAGGCGCTGGGCAAGGTTGATATTCGCCTGCAGCCGCGCCTCCAGCGCCGGATCGGCCATGTCGCGCCGCAGCCGGGCCCAGTCCATGCCGACACGCTGCGCCTCCGCCTGCAACACCTGCTCGGTCGGCTCCGTGCGCAGCCGCATCAGGGCATCATAGAGCGGCTCGTACTTGCCCTGCTTCTGCGCAGCCAACAGCGCGCGGCTGGCCGCCACGCTGTTCGGGCCGAGGATCGGCAGGTCCTTCATCACCACGCGGATATTGCCGTCCTGCTGCAGCAAGGTCTGCATGGTCGGGTGGAGCGCCTTGCAATAGCTGCAGCGGGCATCGAAGAATTCGACGATGGTCACGTTACCGCGCGGGTTGCCCTTGATGGGGTCGCGCGCGTCGTTGAACAGCGCGTCATGGTTCGCGGCCAGCGCCTCTCGGCGGGCCTTCTCCTGCTCCGTGCGCTGGCCCTCCTGCATGGCCGTGATGGCATCCCGCAGGATGGAGGGGTCGGCCTTCATCGCCTCCCGCAGGATGGAGATGATCTCCTGGCGCTGCTCCGGCGTGAAGCCCGATGGGGCGGTCCCCTGGGCCAGCGCCATGCCGCAGCCCAGCACCAGGGCCATCCCGGCTAGGAGAATTCGCTTCATCGATTTCTGTTCCTTCGCCGAAGCTCGTCTTCGGCCTGGCGCTCGTCGCGGGTCAGGTTATCACGGTGCACGGCATTCCGCAGGTCCGAGGCCCGTTGCCGGGCCGGGCCAGGAGGCAGGCCGCGCTCGGCACGGGCGGCGCGGAAGCGGGCCTCGGCGGTGTCGCCCTCGGCCATCGCCTGCTCGGCCAGGGCCAGCTCGGCATTGGGCAGGTCGTTCCGCCGGGCATGGGCGGCGGCCAGCTGCGCCCAGATGAAGCCGTTGTCCCGATCCTGCCGCGCCGCCGCCTGCAGCTCGGAGACGGCCAGGCGCAGGGATTCGGGGGTGTCCCCACCATCCAGCAGCGCGCGGCCATAGGCGAGGCGGATCAGCGGCTCGTTCGGCGCGAGGCGGACGGCGGCGGCCAGCGGCGCGATCGCCTCGCGCGGGCGGCTACCGTCGAAGAGGATCTGGCCCTTGAATTCCAGCAGGTAGGGATTGGCCGGCTGCTCGCGGATCACCGGCTCCAGGATATCCAGCGCTGCATCGGTTCGGCCGGAGCGGTACTGGGCGACGGCCCGGGCATAGCGGGCGGGGGCGCTTTCATCGTTCAGGTAGCGGCGCCAGCTGGCGGCCGGCGCGTCGATGAAGCCGTTCAGCTTGGCCCGCACCATGGCGAAGCGCGTCTCCAGGGAGGCCGGCAGGTCGCCCCCCATGGCGCGGCCGCGCGCCCGCTGCTCCCGCACGAAGTCGAGCCGGTCCCGCGACAGCGGATGGGTGCGGAAATACGGATCCTGCCGGCCCACGGCCAGAAGCTCCTGGTCCAGCAGGCGGCGCAGCAGCCGCTCCAGCCCCTCCCCCGACCAGCCGAGGCGCTGCAGGAACACCATCCCCGCCTCGTCCGCCGCCTGCTCCTGGGTGCGGGAGAAGGCGTAGAACTGGCCCATGGCGCTGCTCTGCCCGCCCATCATGATGCCCATGGCGGCATCGGAGGAGCGCGCCGCCACCCCGGCCCCGGCCCCCAGCAGCATAGCCGCGACGGAGCGGAGCATGGCCAGCCGCATCTCCTCCGGCAGTCGCGCCAAGTGGCCGCCGGCGATATGGCCGACCTCATGGGCCAGGACGCCGGCCAGCTCGGAGGCCGAATCCGCCTTCTGGATCAAGCCGGTATGGATGTAGAGCCGGTTGCCCTGGGCGACGAAGGCGTTGATGGCCCGGTTGTTCACCAGGGTCAGCTCCACCAGCCGTCGGTCCACCCCCGCCGTGGCGAGCAGCGGATCGAGCATCGAACGGACCAGGGTTTCCGTTTCCGCGTCCCGGATGATGGCGATCGGGCCCCGGCCCTCTTGCGCCTGTGCCGTAGCCGGTGCCAGGAACGCGGCGATGACGAGCACGGCGGCAGGGATGGTTCGGGACCAGATGGCGAGCGCGAGCGGCTTCCGCATGGGCGGCACCCTATTCCGGCAAGCCCCCCGGAGACCAGCCGGGATGGCCATGATGGCGATTTCGATGGCGATGCTCGCCGGCTGCTCCACCGTGGACCGGGTGGGCAACCTCCTGGGCGGCGGCAGTTCGGTCCAGCCGGGGCAGACCGGTTATGTCCGCGGCTTCCTGGGCAATGTGGCCGCTGAGGAGCCGCGCGCGGCCCAGGTGGCGCGGGACATCCTTTCGGCCGGCGGCTCGGCGGCGGATGCGGCGGTGGCGGCGGGCTTCACCCTGTCAGTCACCCTTCCCTCCCGCGCCGGGCTCGGCGGCGGCGGCGCCTGCCTCGGCTATGATCCGCGCCGCAACGAGGTGGAGGCCTTCCTCTTCCAGCCGGGCGCCCGGGAAGCGGTGCCGCGCGGGGCGGACCGCCCGGCGGCGGTTCCGATGATGGCCCGTGGCCTCTTTGCCCTGCACGCCCGCCAGGGCCGCCTGCCCTTCGAATCCGCCATGGCCCCGGCCGAGCAGATCGCCCGCTTCGGCACCGAGGTCTCCCGTGCCTTCGCCGCTGATCTGGCGGCGGTCTCCGGCCCCCTCCTGGCCGATCCCGTCTCCCGCGCCGTCTTCGCGCCCAACGGCAACCCGCCCGTCGAGGGCACCCGGCTGGTGCAGCAGGAGCTGGCCACCACCCTCGGCCAGATCCGCACCGCCGGCGTGGGCGATTTCCACCAGGGCGGCCTGGCCCGCCGGGTGGAGGAAGGCAGCGCCGCCGCCGGCGGTTTCCTGACCGTCGCCGAGATGCGCGCCGCCGTGCCGCAGGCCGTGCCGCCGGTGCAGGAGCGCCTGGGCACGGACGTGCTTTCGGTGTTCCCGGCCTCGGTCGATGGTGGGGCGACGCTCGCCGCCTTCCGTGCGGCCTCCTCCGGCCAGGCCGTGCCGGTGCTCCCCGGGACCTTCGGCGCCAGCACCACGGTGGCGGTGCAGGACCGTGACGGTGGGGCGGTGGCCTGCGCCTTCACCCTGAACAACCTTTTCGGCACCGGGCGCATGGTGCCGGGCATGGGCTTCCTGCTCGCCGCGGCCCCAGGTCTGGGCAGCGTGCAGCCGCCCCCGCTCGCTGCGATCCTGGTGGCGAACACCAGCGTGAAGACCATGCGCTATGCGGGCGCCGGCTCGGGCCAGGGCGCGGCCCCGACGGCGGCGGGTGGCCCGGCGGCCTGGAACCTGCTGCGCCGCACGCCGCTGGAGCAGGCGGTGCAGAGCGGCGCGCCGGAACCGGGGCGCGGCGTGGCCGTTTCCTGCCCGGGCGGCGTCTCCGCCTCGGGCTGCCGGGCCGTGGCGGATCCGCGCGGCTTCGGGCTGGCCACCGGGAACGACTGACTTGCCGGGGCTGAAGGTGGGGCGGGGCGCGAACGCCCCCGCCTTTCTCGTGATGGACGTGATCGCGGCCGCCAATGCGCGCGCCGCGGCCATTCCGCCCGGCCAGCCGGGCATCCTGCGGATGGAGGTGGGGCAGCCCGGCACCGGCGCCCCGCGCGGCGCCGCCGAGGCAGCCATCCGCGCCTTGCGGGACGGCCATCCCATGGGCTATACTGAAGCCTTCGGACTGCGATCCTTGCGTGAGCGGATCGCGCAGCGTTACGCGGAGCATTACGGCGCGGTGGTGCCGGCGGAGCGGATCGCGGTGACCGTGGGCGCTTCCGGCGCCTTCCCCCTCGCCTTCCTGGCGGCCTTCGATGCCGGGGATAGGGTGGCGATGGCCGCACCCTACTACCCGCCCTATGCGAATATCCTGACGGCGCTCGGCATGGTGCCGCAGCTGCTTCCCTGCGATGCCTCAACGCGCTTTCAGCCGACCGTCGCGATGCTCGAGGCGCTGGACCCGCGCCCGGCCGGGCTGATCGTCGCCAGCCCCTGCAACCCCGCCGGCACCATGCTGGCGCCGGAGGAGCTGGCCGCCATCGCGCGCTGGTGTCACGGGAACGGCGTGCGGCTGATCTCGGACGAGATCTATCACGGGCTGTCCTACGGCACGGTAGAGGCGACGGCGGCGGCGCATTCGCCGAGCGCCATCGTGGTGAACAGCTTCTCCAAGTATTTCTCGATGACCGGCTGGCGCGTCGGCTGGCTCGTGCTGCCGGAGGAACTGGTCCGACCGGTGGAGCGGCTGGCGCAGAACATGTTCATCTCCGCGCCGCATGTCGCGCAGGTGGCCGCCGAGGCCGCGCTCGACTGCACCGAGGAGCTGGAGGCGAATCGCGCCACCTATCGCCGCTCCCGCGACCTGCTGCTGGCCGGGCTGCCCGAGGCGGGCTTCGAGCGCATCGCCGCAGCGGATGGCGCCTTCTACATCTGGGCCGATGTCGGGTATCTGACGAATGACAGCCCGGAATTCTGCGCGCGCATGCTGGCGGAGGCCGGAATTGCCGCGACGCCGGGCGTCGATTTTGATCCGGATCGCGGTGCCCGTTTCGTGCGCTTCAGCTATTGCGGGCCTGAGGCCGATATGGCGGAGGCCCCGGCGCGGCTGCGGCGCTGGCTGAGGGGCTGAGGGACCGCGCCTCCCCTCATCCTGTCATTCGACACCGCCTCCGACGGCCGCGACCCTATGCCAGCCTGACGAACTGCTTTCCCAGGCGCTGAGGCGCGGGGATTTCCTGCGTGCCAGCGTGCAGACTGCCCAGGGCGATTTGTCAGACCTGCTCGAGCGTCCTGCGCGCGGCGGCTCCCGGAGGGAAGCGCACGAAGGCGTGCAGCCCCCCGGGCTCGAAGCGCAGTTCGACGCTGGCGCCACTCCCCAGGTCGCGCGCCAGCCCCCGTTCCAGCAGCCGCGTTCCGAAGCCGCGCCGTTCCGGCGACGCCTCGATCCGCGGCCCGCCGGACTCAATCCAGCGGAGACCGGCCATTCCGTCCTCCCCCGGGCCGCACCAGACCTCCACCTGACCGCCGGGCCGTGAGAGCGCGCCGTACTTGGCCGCATTCGTGGCGAGCTCGTGCAAGGCCAGGACGAGGGCCTGCGCCTGGAGCGGCCGGAGGTTCAGCGCGAATCCGCAGGTGCAGCGGACCGAGACGGCGGGCGGCTTCCCGTCCTGCGTGGGGGCAAGCCAGGGCGCAAGCGCGGCCTTCACCACCGTGCTGAGCTCCATGTCCTCCCAGGCATTGCTCGTCAGCAGGTCATGCGCCCTGGCCAGGGCCTTGAGCCTCGCGGTGAGCGCCTCGATGAAGCGGGCGGGGTCGCCACCCGTCGCACGCAGCGTTTGGGCGGCGATGGCCTGCACCGTCGCCAGCATGTTCTTCACACGGTGGTTCAGCTCGGCCACCACCAGGCTGCGCCGGCGCTCGGCGATGTCGCGTTCGTGCCCACGCCGCGCAAGGCTCCGGGCGGCGCGGCGCAGGGCGACGCTCGCGCGGGTCGCCTCCCGCACGCCCCGCGGCGCGGGCCGCGGCATGGCGCTGTGTCCGAGCGCGGCGGCACCCTCGGCCAGAGCAAGGACCGAGTGGCCGATGCGGTTAGCATGCCATGTCGCCGAGATCAGGCCGAGCAGGAGCAGGAGGCTGCTTCCGAGCGCGACCATCAGCACCGAGGTGCGCAATGGCGCATCCAGCTCGGCTTGGGTCACGACGACGACCGCCGTCCAGCCGGTTTCGAAGATGGCGGCATCGGCGCCGCGAACATCCGCTCCTTCCTGCGTGACACTGGAGAACGGATTCGTGCCGGCGGCGATCGCCGCCAGCGATGCGGGCGTGGCCTCCCGGCCGACGAAGCGCTCGGCGGCGCGCGACCAGCCGACCAGCACGCCCTGACGGTCCAGCACCGTTGCGGTCCAGCTGGATGGAAGGTTCTGCTTTTGAAGCACCCCGCTGACCACCTGCGCCCCGAGGATCATCGACAGGGCATGGGTGATCCGCCCCGCCGCGTCCCGGGCAGGCACGTCGATCGCCACGAGCGGTTCGCGCGTGGCGCGCCCCGTGTACAAGTCCGATACCTGCGCCTCGCCGGTCTGGAAGACCCGGGCGACCCTTTCGAAATTGGCCCGGGGCGGCAGTACCGTGCCATAGGGCAGGCGGGAGTTGACCAGGGTCTGTCCACTGGCATCCGTCAGCAGGATGCGGGCGCTCGCCGGAGGGGGAAGGGTGGCGATCTGGCGGTGGAAGCCCCCGAAATCGCCGCTGGCAAGGAAGGGTGAGGTCGCGAGCACCTGCAGCGTGACGCGCGCGAGGTCGATCTCCCTCGCGACTGCGGCCGCCACCGCCTGGGCGCGAGCGAGCAGGGCGCGCTCCGTGGCACCGCGCCCGCTGTGCCATGCCTGGAGCGTGGTGAGGGCCAGGACCAGGACCGCTGGGCTGACCACCGAAAGCACCAGCACGACCAGCCTGGTGCGGATGGAGGGCTCGTCGCTCGTGAGCCCCCGCAGGGAGCGGCCTGCCCGCGCCAGGTGATGCCGGAGCAGCCTGCGCAGGCCGGACTGCCCTGGTTCGACGGCGGGGCGATTCCCACGGGAAGCACTCACGAGGACACGTCCTGGGGACCTGACCTTCCGGCAAATGGGAAGATCCATTCTAGGGGTGGCGGCCGCCCATGCCTACTCACACGAGAGCCATCTACCGTCCATGCCCCTATGGCGTGTGCCCCGCCGGCCAAGCCGGGCCGGGGGGGGGGGCATCAGCCAGCCCTCACCGCGCAGGGCCGCTGGTCAGGACCTGTAGGAGCCGTTGATATCGATGTAGCCATGGGTCAGGTCGCAGGTCCAAACCGTGGACTCACCCTTGCCGAGGCCGAGATCAACCGCGATGTCGATCTCGCGGCCCTTCATGTGCTCGACGACCGGCGCCTCGTCATAGCCATCGACCACGCCGCCATCCTTCGCCATCCAGGTGCCGCCCACGGCAACCGAGAGACGGTCCCGGTCGGCCGGCTCGCCCGCCTTGCCCACCGCCATGACGATGCGGCCCCAGTTGGCGTCCTCGCCGGCGATGGCCGTCTTCACCAGCGGCGAGTTGGCGATGGCCATGCCGATGCGCTTGGCCGAGCTGTCGGAGACGGCGCCCTTCACCTCCACCTTGATGAGCTTCTGCGCTCCCTCCCCGTCCCGCACCACCTGCAGCGCGAGGTCGAGCAGCAGCGCGTTCAGCTGGGTCTGGAAATCTCCCAGGGCCGAGGCCGAGAGGGGGGAGACGCGATCATGCTGCGCCTGGCCGGTGGCGAAGAGCAGGACGGTGTCGCTGGTGGAGGTGTCACTGTCGACAGTGGTACGGTTGAAGCTGGCCTCCACACCCTTGCGCAGCGCGGACTGCAGCGCGGCGGCAGGAATGGCGGCATCCGTCGCCACGAAGCACAGCATGGTCGCCATATCGGGCGCGACCATGCCGCTGCCCTTCGCGATACCGGCGATGATCACCTTCGTACCGTGGATGGTGGCAGTGCGGGCGCAGGCCTTGGGGAAGGTGTCGGTGGTCATGATGCCGCGCGCGGCATCGGCCCAGCCATTCTCCTTCAGGCTGGCATGCAGCGCCGGCAGTGCCGCCGTCAGCTTGTCATGCGGCATCACCTGGCCGATCACGCCCGTGCTGGCCAGGAACACCTCGGAGGGCTTGGAGCCCACCAGGGCCGCGGCCGCGGCGGCAGTGGCCTCCACCGTCTCCACCCCGGCGCGGCCGGTGAAGACATTCGCATTGCCGGCGTTCACCACCAGGGCCCGCGCCGCCTCGCCCTTCAGGGCGGCGCGGCACCAGTCCACCGGGGCGCCCGGGCATTTGTTGCTGGTGAAGACGCCCGCGACGGTCGTACCGGGGGCGAATTCCATCATCATCACGTCCGGCCGCCCCTGGTAGCGCAGCCCGGCCGCCGCCACCCCGAGGCGCACGCCCTTCAGCGGCGGCAGCGGCGGAAGCTCGACCTTGAGCGGGGAGACGGGGATGTCCTTGGCCATGGCTGCCTCCCTCAGCGCCGCTGCGCCGGGGCCGGCGCGGCCGCGGGCGGGGAGGCGCCGTCCATCAGGCTGGGACTGCGCTGCGGCGAACCATCCATGTTGAAGCGCTCCACCGTCGCCGCGCCGCGGATGCGCTCCACGGCGGCATTCACGCTCTCCTCGAAGGCGGCCTGGCGCAGCGCCTCCTGGCTGTCCTCGAAGCTGGCGGGGGGTGCGGTGCGGCGGGCTTCCACCTTGATGACATGCCAGCCGAAGGGGGTCTGCACCGGTTCCGCGATGATCTGGCCCGGCTGAAGGGCGAAGGCGGCCTCAGCGAATTCGGGGATCATGTCGGACTTCTTGAAGAAGCCGAGATCGCCGCCCTGTTGGGCGCCGGGGCCGGTGGAGCGGCGCTTGGCCACCTCGGCGAAGTCAGCGCCGGGCTTGCGGACCTCCTCCAGCGCCTCGCGGGCCGCGGTCTCGGTGGGCACCAGGATGTGGCGGGCGTGGATCTCCTCCTCGCCCTGACGGGTGGAGGCGCCACTCTCATAGCGCTGGCGCAGGGCCTGCTCGGTCAGGGCCGGGGCTACCTCACGGCGGAGCAGCGCCTGCTGCAGCTCCTGGTCGGTGGCGCGAGCGATGCGGCGCTGCACCTCCGGGTCACGCTCCAGCCCCTCGGCGCGGGCCTTGGCGACCAGGGCCTTCTGGGCCACCAGCTGGTCGACGATCAGCGGGTAGAGCATGGCCGGCGGGGCGTTCTTCAACTCGTCGGGCAGCTGGCCGGCGGCCTCCCGCACGTCCGACAGGCGAATCTCCTGGCCATCCACCCGCGCCACCACCGGGTCTGCCGGCTGGGGATTCGCGGCCTGGGCAGGGGCAGCCGGGGCTGGGCTCGCAGGCGCCGGGCTTGCAGGGGACGGGCTTGCAGGGGCCGGGCTTGCAGGGGACGGGGCGGCGGGGGGGCGCGCCGGAGCCTGAGCGAAGGCGAGGCCGGCCGAGAGCAGCAGGGCCGGAACGGAAGCGGTGGAGAGCAGAAGGCGGCGCATCTTGGGGGAAGCCTCGGCGGAAGGGGTCGCAAGATGGCCGAGCGGTGGCTCCCTCACAAGGCGGGCACCGCTCCTGGCACTGCCAGGGCCATCACAAAGCCGACCGCATGGCGGCCATCGCGGGGGCGGGCCGGCGGGCAGCACCGGCTTTCGTTGACCCGCCGCCCCCCCTTGCCTATCTCTCCCCCTGCACGCTGGGCCCTGTCCGGCCCCCTTCCTGCTGGCCGCGCCGCGGTCCCTTGGTGGCGGCCGCAGGCAATGCCCACCCGGCGATGCCCCGGAGACCACCCGACCCGATGTTCGCCCGCCTCGCCCGCGCCATCCTCGGCACCTCGAACGACCGCGCCCTGAAGGCGTACCGGGCGAGGGTGCCGGCCATCAACGCGCTGGAACCCAGCGTTGCCGCCCTCTCCGACGAGGCACTCAAGGCCAAGACGCCGGAGTTCCGCGAACGCCTCGCCAAGGGCGAGACGCTGGACAGCCTGCTGCCCGAGGCCTTCGCGGTGTGCCGGGAGGCCTCCAAGCGCGTCCTCGGCATGCGCCACTTCGACGTGCAGCTGATCGGCGGCATGGTGCTGCATGACGGCCGCATCGCCGAGATGAAGACCGGCGAGGGCAAGACCCTGGTCGCCACCCTGCCCGTGTACCTGAACGGCCTGACCGGCCAGGGCGTGCATGTGGTGACGGTGAACGACTACCTGGCCAGCCGCGACGCCGAGGAGATGGGCCGCCTCTACAACTGGCTGGGCCTGACGGTGGACACCATCGTCTACGGCAAGACCGACACCCAGCGCCGCGAGGCCTATGCCTGCGACATCACCTACGGCACGAACAACGAGTTCGGCTTCGACTACCTGCGCGACAACATGAAGTACCGGCTGGACGAGATGGTCCAGCGCCCCTTCGCCTATGCGATCGTGGACGAGGTGGACAGCATCCTGGTGGACGAGGCGCGCACGCCCCTCATCATCTCCGGCCCGACCGACGACACCTCCGACCTCTACAACCGCGTCAATGCCGTGGTCGTCGACATCGCGAAGGATGCGGCGAACTATGACAAGGACGAGAAGAACAAGACCGTCTCGCTGACCGAGGCGGGGAACGAAGCGGTCTCGGCGGTGCTCACCGAGGTGGGGCTGCTGGAGGAAGGCGATCTCTACGACTTCCACAACGTCACCCTGGTCCATCACGTGAACCAGTCCCTGCGGGCCCACACCCTGTTCACGCGTGACGTCGACTACATCGTGCGCGACGACAAGGTGGTGATCATCGACGAGTTCACCGGCCGCATGATGGAGGGCCGGCGCTACTCGGACGGACTGCACCAGGCGCTTGAGGCCAAGGAAGGCGTGACGGTCCAGCCCGAGAACCAGACGCTGGCCTCGATTACCTTCCAGAACTACTTCCGCCTCTACCCGAAGCTGTCCGGCATGACCGGCACGGCCGCGACCGAGGCCGACGAGTTCGCCGAGATCTACAAGCTCGAGGTGGTGGAGATCCCGACCAACCTCCCGGTCACGCGCATCGATTCCGATGACGAGGTCTACCGCTCCGCTGCGGAGAAGTACGAGGCGGTGGCAAATCTGGTGCAGGAAGCGCGGGAACGCGGCCAGCCCTGCCTGGTGGGCACCACCAGCATCGAGAAGTCGGAGCTGATCTCCTCCCTGCTGCAGAAGAAGGGCGTGCCGCACCAGGTGCTGAACGCCCGCTACCACGAGCAGGAAGCGGCCATCATCTCCCAGGCCGGCCGGCCGGGCGCGGTGACCATCGCGACCAACATGGCCGGCCGCGGCACCGACATCAAACTCGGCGGCAATGCCGAGATGCTGGCCCGCGCCACCTTCCCCGGCGAGCCTGCTGGGCCGGAATTCGAGGCACGCCTGGCCGAGATCCGGCGTGAGGTGGAGGAGAGCGCGGCCAAGGTGAAGGCGGCCGGTGGCCTCTTCGTCATCGGCACGGAGCGGCATGAGAGCCGCCGCATCGACAACCAGCTGCGCGGCCGCTCGGGCCGCCAGGGCGATCCGGGCGCGTCCCGCTTCTTCCTGAGCCTGGAAGACGACCTGATGCGCATCTTCGGCAGCGACCGCATGGGCGGGATGCTGGAGAAGCTGGGCCTGAAGGAGGGGGAGGCGATCATCCACCCCTGGATCAACAAGGCCCTGGAGAAGGCGCAGAAGAAGGTCGAGGCGCGTAACTTCGACACGCGCAAGAACCTGCTGAAATACGACGACGTGATGAACGACCAGCGCAAGGAGGTCTATGCCCAGCGCAAGTCCTTCATGCAGGCGCAGGACGTTCAGGAGACCGTCGCGGAGATGCGGCGCGAGGTGATTGACGACATGGTCGCCGCCGCCATTCCCGAGAACGCCTATCCCGAGCAATGGGATGTGGAAGGGCTGCAGTCCCGCGTGCTCGAGCTTCTCGGCCTCGACCTGCCGATCGTGGAGTGGAGCCGCGAGGAAGGCATCGACGAGACCCAGATCCGCGAGCGCCTGCACGAGGCCGCCGACACCTCCTATGCCGCCCGTGTCGCCAATATCGGCGTGGAGCGCATGCGGGAGGTGGAGAAGTCCATCCTGCTGATGGTCTTCGACAAGGTGTGGAAGGACCATCTCCTCTCGCTCGACCATCTGCGCCAGGGCATCGGGTTGCGCGCCTATGGCCAGCGCGACCCGCTGAACGAGTACAAGTCCGAAGCCTTCGCGCTGTTCAACGCCATGCTCGGCGAGATGCGCGAGGAGACGACGCGCTGGCTCATGCAGGTGAGCCTGACGCCGGACCAGCCGCTGCCGAGCCCGGAGCCGGTCTCCTTCACCGATGCCCGGCATCCCGGGCCGGAGACAGGTGACCCGCTGCTCGGCTACGACACCGTGAGCGACTACGGCTCGGCCGCCCCTCTGGCGACGGCACGCGTGGCGGAAGGGGTGGATCCGAACGATCCCTCCACCTGGGATCGGACCCCGCGCAACGCCCCCTGCCCCTGCGGCTCGGGCAAGAAGTACAAGCACTGCCACGGGCGGGTGTGAGGGCACGCCCTTCCCGCCTGCGGGCCGGGCCGCTGCGGTCTTGCAGCGGCCTGCCCTTCCGCGTTCAAGTTACCGGAGGAATCGCCCGGCCTGCCGACGCCTGACTCCGGCCCGGCCAGAACGGCCATTCCCTTCCGGCATCGCATTCGGACTGCCATGAACCAGAGCAAGGCCGAGATTCAGGCAAGCCTCGGTCCCGCGGGATCGCAGCTTATACCAACCGCCTCAGAGTTTGACCTGTGCCCAGGAGCGACGCGTGATAGAGGCGATCTGCTTTGGCGTGCTCATCAGGGCGGACCAGGCGTGGCAGCATGCATCGACGATGTCGTCGTAGCTTTCC
>NZ_WWDL01000015.1 GCF_009848505.1 Muricoccus harenae | reverse complement strand
TCCCTGGTGACGCTGGCGCACAAGGCCAGGATCACCTTGCGGCAGAACTACAACCGCTTGGCTCCGCGCCTGGCAGCGCAAGCGGGGCGGCACGCCCATGCCCGGCAGTTCCGGCGCATGCGCAAGGCGCTGCGCACGCTCAAGGGCTACACGGGCCGCGTCCTGCGCGACATCGGCCGCAAGCTCGGCGCCGTCCCCGAAGGAGGGCTCAGGACGCGGATCGAGCAACGCATGGCGCTCGTCACTCGCCTGCTGCGGCAGACGCCGAAAGGGCCCAACAAGATCTACGCCCTGCATGAGCCGGAGGTGGACTGCATCTCCAAGGGCAAGGCCCGCATCCGCTACGAGTTCGGCTGCAAGGTCAGCATCGCCACCACGCTCGCCGGCGGCTTTGTCGTCGGCATGCGCTCCATGCCCGGTAATCCCTATGACGGACACACCCTCGCGGACGCCCTCCAGCAGGTCGAAACCCTCACCGGGCGATGCCCCAGCCTCGCTGTGGTCGATCGCGGCTACCGCGGCCATGGCGCCCACGGCACCAAGGTCCTCATCAGCGGCACACGGCGTGGCCTGACGCCGAGGCTGACAAGACTGCTCCGGCGCCGCAGCGCCATCGAACCCGAGATCGGCCACATGAAGACCGACGGACGCCTCGCCCGCTGCGCCCTGAAAGGCACGATCGGCGACGCCATCTTCGCCGTGCTCTGCGGCTGCGGGCACAACATCCGCAAGATCCTCGCCCACCTCAGGGCTCTTTTGGCCGCTCTCATCGCCAGCCTCATCCAGGCGATCGACCGGGCGGAACGCAACCAGATTACCGCCCACGCAGCCTGATGGGGTTATTCAAGGCCGACTACCTGATCGGGCGCGGCGAGGTGACGGTGCTCGATCCAGGGCCGGTGGATGAGGCGCATCTCGACGCCATCCTGCGGGCGGCCGCGGGGGAACGGGTGACGCGGATTCTCGTCTCCCACACGCATCGCGACCATTCCCCGGGGGTGGCGCCGCTGGCGGCCGCGACCGGGGCCGAGACGCTAGGCTTCGGCCCGCATCTGACCCCGCCGGGCGAGGGGGAGGGCGGCGACCACGACTTCTCCCCGGACCGGCGGCTGGCGGATGGCGATGCGGTGGAGGGCGATGGCTGGCGGCTGACGGCGCTGCACACGCCCGGACATTGCGCGAACCACCTCTGCTTCGCGCTGGAGGCCGATGCCTTCCTGGCGCCGGAGGGCGTGCTGTTCAGCGCCGATCATGTGATGGCATGGTCAACCAGCGTCGTCTCGCCGCCGGATGGCGACATGGCGGATTACATGCGCTCCCTGTCCCGCATCGCCGCGCGGGGCGACCGGCTGCTGCTGCCGGGGCACGGCCCTGCGCATGACAATCCGGCACCCTTCATTGCGGGGCTGATCGCGCATCGCGAGGAGCGGGAGGCGCGGGTGCTGGAAGCGCTGCGTGGGGCCGGGGAGGTGGTCACGGCCGCGGCGCTGGTGTCCGCCGTCTATGGCCCGACGCTCGATCCAAGGCTCGCGCCAGCCGCGGCCCGTAGCCTATTGGCACATTTGGAGAAGCTGGCTGGAGAGGGTGCTGCCCTGTCGGAGGACGGGTCCTTCCGCGCTGCCTGAGGCACCCGGAACCCGAAGAAAACGATATCGGCCAGGGAGTTCCACCCCGGCCTCACTTTACCGGTGCCGTTCCAGGCGCCGCGTGTCCCGCCCCTGGTACCAGATCAGGGGCCGCGTCTCCCGCTCCGCTTCTGGCATCGCCATCAGGTCCCGGAATTCACCCAGCACCTTCGCGGTGATGGGGGCAAGCTCATGGGGCGGCGTTTCGTCCACGCGGTAGAAGGCGAGATGCTCTAGTTCCCCTGAACCGCCGAAGCTCCCCGTGACGGTTTCTGCAGGCGCGATGAGGAAGCGGGCGTTGAAGCGGACCGGGCTCATCGCGGGGGTGAGGGCACGGCAGAGATAGCTCAGTGGCGCCAGATCGGCCCGAAGGTGGCCGGCTTCCATGGTGCCGAGGACGAGGCCGGTTTCCTCGTGCAACTCGCGGATGGCGGCGACGGCGATGGCCCGTGCCAGGCGGGGCGCGGCGCGCAGTTCCAGCGCCCGGCGCGTATGGGGCTGCAATTCGGAGGCAACGGGCGCGGTGCGGTCCTCCACGTCCACGCGGCCGCCGGGGAAGACCAGGCGGCTGGGCATGAAGCGGTGCTTCACGCTTCGCACGCCCATCAGCACTTCAAGCCCGGCGCTGCTGCGGCGCCAGAGGAGGAGGGTGGAGGCATCACGCGGCCGGACCGGCTTCGGCGGCGCCGCTTCGCCGGCCGCCGTGAAGTCGGTGGCACGCATGGGTTCCGGCATCGGGCGTCCTCTCCGTGGTGGTTGACGTCGTTCTAGGGCGGGGTCTGGCCTTGCGGAAGGCGGGGCCGTACCGAAGCTGGAGAGTCAACCGCGAATCGCTCGCAAGCCGTTGTTTTCGGGGCTCACAGAGCCGTGGGCGCCTTGACATGGCAGGGCAGGCGACGCATCTCCCTGCCATACCGGACCGCAGGGGTCTGGTATCATCGAACGGACGGAAGCAGTCACCGTGTTGCGCTTGTCCAAGCTCGCGGATTACGCGGTCGTCCTTCTCTCCCGGCTTGGCCAGGAGGGGGGGCTGCACACCGCACCCGCCCTTTCCGTTGCGACCGGCATTGCCGAGCCGACGGTGGCTAAGGTGCTTCGCATCCTGTCCCAGAGCGGGCTGGTAGAAGCGCAGCGCGGCGCGCGGGGCGGGCACAGGCTCGCCCGGCCGACCTGCGCGATCCCACTCTCAGAGGTGATCGTGGCGGTGGACGGTCCGATCGCGCTCACGGCCTGCGTGGATGGCGCGACCGGCGGTTGCGAGGCGGAGGGGCATTGCCCTGTTCGCGGCCGTTGGGATCCCGTGAACCAGGCGGTCCGCGCCGCCCTTTCCGCCGTCACCATCGCCGATGTCGCGCGGCCGTCCTGCAGCGATCTGCACCACCGCGCCCCCGTTTCCCCCGCCGCCCACCTGGCTGCCGAGTAAGGGACCGCCTATGCCCGCCGTCGAAGAGACCCTTGATACCGTACGTGACGCCACCCAGGGCGCCTACAAGTGGGGGTTTGAGACCGATATCGAGATGGAGTTCGCGCCGAAGGGCCTGAACGAGGACATCGTCCGCTTCATCTCCGCCAAGAAGAACGAGCCGTCCTGGCTGTTGGAATGGCGCCTGCGCGCCTTCCAGGCCTGGCAGGGCATGGAGGAGCCGCGTTGGCCCGCCGTGACTTATCCGCCGATCGATTACCAGGACGCGTATTACTACGCGGCGCCGAAGGAGAAGATCGGGCCGAAGTCGCTGGACGAGGTCGATCCCGAACTTCTCAAGAGCTATGCCAAGCTGGGCATCCCGCTGAAGGAGCAGGCCATCCTGGCCGGCGTCGAGGGTGCGGGCGATGTGCCGGCGGATGGCGGGCGCATGCCTGTGGCCGTGGACGCCGTGTTCGACAGCGTGTCGGTGGCCACCACCTACAAGCACCGGCTGGAGAAGGAGGGAATCATCTTCTGCTCCATGTCCGAGGCCGTGCAGAATCACCCGGATCTGGTGCGGAAGTACCTGGGAACCGTGGTGCCGCATACGGACAACTTCTTCGCGGCGCTGAACAGCGCGGTCTTCACGGATGGCAGCTTTGTCTACATCCCGAAGGGCGTGCGCTGCCCGATGGAGCTGTCCACCTATTTCCGCATCAACGCCAAGAGCACGGGCCAGTTCGAGCGGACGCTGATCATCGCTGATGAGGGCGCGACGGTGTCCTATCTCGAAGGTTGCACCGCGCCGCAGCGTGATGAGAACCAGCTGCATGCCGCGGTCGTCGAGCTGGTGGCGCTGGACGATGCCTCGATCAAGTACAGCACCGTGCAGAACTGGTACCCGGGCGACGAGAACGGCAAGGGCGGCATCTACAACTTCGTCACCAAGCGTGCGGCCTGCCGCGGCAAGCGGAGCAAGGTGAGCTGGACGCAGGTGGAGACGGGTTCCGCCATCACCTGGAAGTACCCGTCCTGCATCCTGCAGGGCGAGGACTCGGTGGGTGAGTTCTACTCCGTCGCCATCACCAACAATCATCAGCAGGCCGATACCGGCACGAAGATGATCCACTTGGGCAAGAACACGCGCAGCACCATTGTCTCGAAGGGCATTTCGGCCGGCAAGGGCCAGAACACCTATCGCGGCCTGGTGCGGATCAGCCCGAAGGCGGCGAATGCGCGCAACTTCACCCAGTGCGACAGCCTGCTCATCGGCGATCTCTGCGGGGCGCATACGGTGCCCTATATTGAGAATCGCTGCATGACGGCGAAGACGGAGCATGAGGCGACGACGAGCCGCATCGCGGAGGATCAACTCTTCTACTGCCGGCAGCGCGGGCTGTCGCAGGAAGACGCGGTGGGCCTCATCGTGAACGGCTTCTGCCGCGAGGTGCTCAAGGAACTACCGATGGAATTCGCGGTCGAAGCGCAGAAGCTGCTTCAGATCAGCCTGGAAGGGAGCGTCGGGTGAAAGCCCGCCGCGAAGGTATCTAGTCATGCTGCGCATCGAGAACCTGACCGCCGAAGTCGAAGGCAAGCCTATCCTCAAGGGTGTTACGCTCGAGATCCCCGATGGCGAGATCCACGCCGTCATGGGGCCGAACGGAGCCGGCAAGTCCACGCTCTCCTACGCGCTCGCGGGACGGGAGGGCTATGAGATCACCGGTGGCTCCGTGCTCCTGAACGGACAGGATCTGCTGGAGATGGAGCCGGAGGAACGGGCGGCCTCTGGGCTGTTCCTGGCCTTCCAGTATCCGGTGGAACTGCCCGGGGTGGGCAACGCCAACTTCCTCCGAACCGCGCTGAACGCCATCCGCCGCACGCGCGGCGAGGCCGAGGTGGATGCGATGCAGTTCCTGAAGCTGGCACGCACCCGCATGAAGGAGCTGTCCATGCCGGAGGACATGCTGAAGCGCGGCGTGAATGTCGGCTTCTCCGGCGGCGAGAAGAAGCGGAACGAGATCCTGCAGATGGCGCTGTTGCAGCCGAAGATCGCCATCCTGGACGAGACCGATAGCGGCCTCGACATCGACGCGCTGAAGATCGTGGCCGATGGCGTCAACGCCATGCGTGGCCCGGACTTCTCCGCGCTGGTGATCACGCATTACCAGCGGCTGCTCAACCATATCGTGCCCGACCGGGTACACGTGCTGGCCGATGGCCGCATCGTGGCCTCGGGCGGGCCCGAGCTGGCACATCGGCTTGAGGCCGAGGGCTATGCCGGCGTGCTGGACGAGGCGGCATGAACATCGACGCACCTTCAGGCAACGCCGCGGCCTTCCTGCAGCGCTATGCCGGGCTGGCCGATCGGCTTCCCGGCGCCAGGGTTGAGGCCGTGCGCGCCCTGCGCGACGCCGCCGCCGAGACGCTGATGGCCGGCGGGCTGCCGAGCCGGCGCGTGGAGGCCTGGCGCTATACCGACCTGTCGCCGATGCTTCGCGCGGAGTTCCGTGAGGCGCTGACGGCGGTCGATGGGGCAGTGGCGCTGCCGCCGGCGCGGGCGGAGCGGCGCGCCGTCTTCGTGGATGGCCGCTTCCGGGCGGACCTCTCCTCGCTGGACGGGTTGGATGCCGAGGCGCTGGCAGATGTCGTCGGCGATGTGGCGCCCCGGCTGAACACCGTGGCCGCCGCGGCGCAGCCGATGGTGATGCTGAACACGCTGCTCTTCGAGGACGGGCTGGTGCTGGATGTGCCGGCGGGCGTGGATGCCGGGCGGCTGGAGCTTCTGTCGGTCGTCTCCGGCGAGACCGCGAGCACCATCCATCCGCGACACCTGATCCGGCTGGCGCGCGGCGCGCGACTGGTGCTGCTCGAGACGGCAATGTCGGCCTCCGGCGCACGGCACCTGCATAACCCGGTCTTTGAGATCGAGGTCGCCGAGGACGCGAAGATCACCCATGTCCGTGTGCAGCGAGAGGCGGAGAGCGCTTACCACCTCGCGCATCTCGGCGTGCGGGTGCAGACGGGCGGCACCTATGATGGCTTTGTGCTGAATGCCGGCGGGCGGATCAGCCGCAGCGAGACCCATCTGGCGCTGCTCGGGCCGCGCGCGGCCGCGCATCTGAACGGCGCGCAGCTGGTGGCGGATGGCCAGTTGGCCGACACCACCACGGCGCTGGACCATGCGGCGCCGAACTGCGCCTCGCGCCAGACGGTGAAGACGGTTCTGGCCGGGCGGTCGCGCGGCGTGTTCCAGGGCAAGATCCTGGTGCGGCGCGAGGCGCAGAAGACCGACGGTTACCAGATGAACCAGGCGCTGTTGCTGTCGGAAGAGGCCGAGATCGACAGCAAGCCGCAGCTGGAAATCTACGCCGATGACGTGAAGTGCAGCCATGGCGCCACCGCTGGCGCGCTGGATCCGGACAGCCTTTTCTATCTGCGGGCGCGCGGCATTCCGGCGGACACGGCGCGCTCTATACTGGTGCGGGCCTTCCTGCAGGAAGCCGTCGAGATCGTCGAGGACGAGGTCGCACGGGATGCGCTGGAGGACGCCGTGACTGGATGGTGGAACCAGCATGGAGAGGCCGCGTGATGGATGGCAGCCTGCGTGCCGGTTTCGACGTGCAGCGGGTGCGGCAGGATTTTCCCATCCTGAACACCAAGGTGCATGGCAAGCCGCTGGTCTTCCTGGACTCCGGGGCCTCGGCGCAGAAGCCGCGCGTGGTGCTGGATGCGATGCTGCGGATGATGGAGACGTCCTACGCCAACGTCCATCGCGGCGCGTATCACCTGAGCGAAGCCTCTACCGCGGCTTATGAGGCGGCGCGGGAGGCCGTTGCACGCTTCCTCCACGCAGGCGATGTGCGGGAGGTGGTGTTCACCTCCAACAGCACCGTGGCGATCAACCTTGTGGCTCATTCCTACGGGCGTGGGGTGATGCGGCCGGGCCAGGCTGTGGTGGTGTCCGAGATGGAGCACCACGCGAATTTCGTGCCCTGGCAGATGCTGGCGGAAGCGCATGGAATTGAGCTTCGCATCGTGGGCATCGACGATGCCGGCGAGCTGGACATGGCTGATCTGGAAGCCAAGCTGGCCGACGGGAAGGTCGGGCTGGTGGCGGTCACCCATATGTCGAACGTGCTGGGCACGGTGACGCCGGCGGCGCGGATCGCCGCCCTGGCTCATGCGCATGGGGCGAAGGTGCTGTTCGACGGTTCCCAGGCGGCGGTGCACCGGCGCGTAGATGTGCAGGCGCTGGACGCGGATTTCTACGTCTTCACCGGGCACAAGCTCTACGGCCCCACCGGCATTGGCGTGCTCTGGGCACGGCTCGCCTTGCTGGAGGAGATGCCGCCCTTCCTCGGCGGCGGCGACATGATCACCGAGGTGACGCGGGAAGGTTTCCTGCCGGCGCCGGTACCCGCGAAGTTCGAGGCCGGCACGCCGCCGATCGTGGAGGCGGTGGGGCTGCATGCTGCGATCGACTATGTCACCTCCATCGGCATGGAGGCCATCGAGGCACATGAGCGCTCGCTGGTCGATCACGCCATGACGAAGCTCTCGGCCATCGAGGGGCTTGAGGTGCTGGGCCGCGCGCAGGATCGCGGCGGCGTCTTCTCCTTCGGGCTGGAGAACGCCCATGCACATGACCTTTCCACCTTGCTGGACCGGGTCGGGATTGCGGTACGTGCCGGGCGGCATTGCGCGGAGCCGCTGCATGTCCGGATCGGGCGCGACAGCACCTGCCGCGCATCCTTCGGCATGTACACGACGCATGAGGAAGTCGATTTCCTGGCGGAGGCGCTGACCTCCGCGCGGAGGTTCTTTGCCTGATGTTCGACGATCTGCGTGACCTCTACCAGGAAGTGATCCTGGACCATGGGCGGAAGCCCCGTAACTTCCGGCGGCTGGATTCGCCCGACCTGAATGCGCGCGGCGACAACCCGATGTGCGGCGACCGGATGGAGCTGTTCCTGGACATGGAAGGGGATCGCATTGCCGATGCTGCCTTCCAGGGCCGGGGCTGCGCCATTTCCATGGCCAGTGCCTCGCTGATGACCGAGACGGTCAAGGGTAAGACGGCCGGGGAGGCGCGGGAGCTGGCCACGCGGTTTCGCGAGCTCGCGATGACCGGCACTTGCCCGGATTGCGGCGCTTCCCTTGAGGAGGAGATGGACCGGCTCCAGGCGCTTTCGGGCGTGCATGAGTTTCCCAGCCGGGTGAAATGCGCGACGCTGGCCTGGCATACCCTCAACACCGCCCTCGATGGCGGGAAGGAGGCTTCGAGTGAGTGAGCAAGCCGGCGTGACGCATGAGGCCTGGTCCCCGGACGGCCCGATCCCGCCCACCAAGGTGAGCGAAGTCGCCGTGTTGGACGCCATCAAGACCGTCTACGACCCCGAGATCCCGGTCGATATCTATGAGCTGGGCTTGATCTATGCTGTCGAGATCGAGGATGACGGCGCGGTTAAGATCGACATGACGCTCACCACCCCCTCATGCCCCTCGGCCCAGGAACTACCGGGCATGGTGGAGGAGGCGGTGAAGGGAGTGCCGAACGTCACCTCGGCAAAGGTCGAGATCGTCTGGGATCCGCCCTGGGACCAGTCCCGCATGAGCGAGGACGCCAAGCTGGCGTTGAACGTGTACTGATGGAAGGCCACATGGAAGGCACCATGAGCACCACCACCACCCAGGCCCCCAAGCCGCCCCGGGCCCTCCCGCCGCTGATGTCGCTGTCCGAGACGGCGGCGGAGCGGCTTCGCGCCCTCTATGCGAAGGGGGATGGCAAACTGTTGCGCGTCGCTGTCTCCACCAAGGGCTGCTCGGGCATGTCCTACCAGATGAATTGGGTGGATGCGGCTGGCCCCGGTGACGAGACGGTGACGGATAAGGGCGTCACCGTGCTGGTGGACCGCAAGGCGACGCTGTTCCTGATCGGTACGGTGATGGATTACGAGCAGAAGGCCATGTCGGCCGGCTTCACCTTCACCAATCCGAATGAGAAGGGCCGCTGCGGCTGCGGCGAGAGCTTCCACATCTGAGGCGGAGCCCCGAGCGGGGCTCCGCGCTCCTGGCCTAGCGGCTGGCGGTTCAGACCACGCTGGACCATTCCGCCGGGATGAGGCGGTAGCCGTTTCCTTCCTTCATGACGATGCCATTGGCCGGGAAGGGCCAGTGGTAGGCAACGCAGCGGATGCGGTCTGCCGCCAGCTGGTCGAAGACGCGCCGGCGCGTGGCCTCGGCCATCACCGGGTCCATGTCGAAGATGACGTGCCAGCCGGGGTTGGTGAGGTTGAATTCCGGCCGGCTGGTGAGGTCGCCAAGGACCATGGCCTGGGCGTCGCCATCCGAGACATGGAACGAGGTGTGCCCTGGCGTGTGGCCGGGCGTGTCCATGGCCCGTAGGCCAGGCAGGATCTCGGCACCGTCGGCGATGCGCTCAATCCGCGACTCATAGGGCGCGAAGCGGCGGCGCACATTGGCAAAGGCCGGGCGCAACGCCTCCGGCGCGCGGCTGGCCTGGCCCTCATCCATCCAGAAGGCCCACTCCTTCTCCGGCACAACGATGCGGGCGCGCGCGAAGGCGGCGCCGCCCGAGCCGTCAAGCAGCCCGCCGATATGGTCGCCGTGGAAATGGGTGAAGGCGACGATGTCGATCGAGGCCGGATCGATGGCGGCGGCGGCGAGATTCGCCTGCAACTGGCCGATGCGGCTGTCGGAGGCGGTCTGCGGGCCGTTGCCGGTGTCGAACATCACCGTGCCCCGTGCGGTGCGGAGGACGGGGATGGTGAAAGGATTCACCAGCCGCGCCGGGTCCAGCCCCTGGGCACGCATGGAGGTCGCGACTTCTTCCGGCGTGGCATTGCGCACAAAGCCCTGGGTGGGATCGGGGCGGATGGCCTGCCCGTCATGCACCATGGTCATCACATGCTGGCCCACGCGGAACCGGTAGAAGCCGGGGGCCTGGGCTGGTGGAGCAGGCGGCGCCGGCGCCTGGGCCGCCGCCCCGCCTGCCATGCCGGCCAGGAGCGCCGGAGCCGCGAGCCCCGTCGCCAGAAGCATGCGTCGGTCCATCGATTCGATTCCTCTCGGAGAGAGAGGAGAATTTTGGTCTTTTCGCCGGCGATCAAGCCCCACGTGAGAGGGTGACGACGGCTTCCACCTGCGAGGACCAGAGGAACTGGTCTACTGCCACCGCCTTCTCCACCCGCCAGCCCGGGGCGCGGGCGAAGGCGGCGAGGTCCCGCGAGAGGGCTGTGGGGTTGCAGGAGACGTAGATCACCCGAGGGATGGTGGAGCGCGCGAGGATGGCGACCTGCTCCGCCGCGCCGGTGAAGGGCGGGTCAAGCACCAGTGCGGCAACACCCTTCAGCTCGGCCGGCAGGAGCGGCTGACGCACCAGGTCGCGCCGCGTGGCCTTGATGCGCGCGCCCGCGCGCCCGGCGGCGGATTGCAGGGCGGAGGCGCTTTCCGCCGCCCCTTCATAGGCTTCGACCCGGCCTCTCCCAGAAAGCGGGAAGGAAAGGGTCCCGAGGCCCGCATGCAACTCGATGATGCGGGGCTTGCCCGGCATGCGCTTCGGCAGCCCGTCCAGCACGGCGGCGATGATCGCGGCCTCGCCCTGCGGCGTGGCCTGGAGAAAGGCGCCGGGTGCTGGGGAGACGGGGGCACCCGAAAGGGACACCTGCACAGGGCCGTTCTGGGCGGCGATCTCGGGCGCGTCCCGCGTGCCCTCCTTCGACCAGGCGATGCGGGGAATGGAATGGGCGGCCGCGAAGGCCGCGAGCTTCGCCCGGTCTGCAGGGGTGAGGGCGCCATCTGTGCGGAGCCAGAGGTCCGGCCCGGTATCGAGCAGGTTCACCATGGCCGATCCGGCGCGGCGCATGGCCGAAAGGGAGGTGGCCAGCGCACGGAGCGGGGCGACAAGGGCGAGAATCCGCGGGTCGATGACGAAGCAGATCGTCATGTCGAAGGGCTCGGCGGAGCCGCGCGCATGGAAGCCGATCGTGACGCCATCCTGTCGGCTACGCAGCGCGAAATCAGCGCGGCGGCGGCTGTTGGGCGGGCTGGGGACGGCCGGGGCGACCGGGATGTCGCCGAAGCCGGCACGGGCCAAGGCCTCGGACACGCGGGCGGCCTTCCAGGCGGCAACGGAGCCCGCCGCCCAATGCTGGACGGCGCAGCCGCCGCAAATCCCGAAATGGGGGCAGGGAGGGGGAGCGCGATCCGGCGCCTCGGTCTCGAGGGCCATCAGGGCGGCGGCACGGCCGTCACCACGCGCGGGGCCGGGCTCGGCCTGCACCACCTCGCCGGGAAGGGCGAAAGGGATGAAGATGGGGCGGCCCGCCTCATCCCGGCCGATCCCGTCGCCTGCGGCGCCCATGGCTTCAACGGTCACGCGCATGGCGGCCCCACTTGCTGCTGGAGGGGCGGAGAGTGTTCCGCGCCAATGATAGAACCAGAATAAGAAAGGGGCGGCCCCGAAGGACCGCCCCCGAACATGCGATCCGGCCCAGGCCGGATGGCGTCAGCCGAAGGCGTTCAGCCCGGTCTGGGCGCGGCCCAGGATGAGGGCGTGCACGTCATGCGTGCCCTCATAGGTGTTCACCGTCTCAAGGTTCATGACGTGGCGGATCACGTGGTACTCGTCCACGATCCCATTGCCGCCATGCATGTCGCGGGAGACCCGGGCGATATCGAGCGCCTTGCCGCAGTTGTTCCGCTTCATCATGGAGATCATCTCCGGCGCAGCCTTGTGCTCGTCGAACAGGCGCCCGAGCCGCAGCACGCCCTGTAGGCCGAGGGTGATCTCGGTCTGCATGTCCGCCAGCTTCTTCTGCACCAGCTGGGTCTGGGCCAGCGGGCGGTTGAACATCTTGCGGCCCATCGTGTACTCGCGGGCGCGGTGCCAGCAATCCTCAGCGGCGCCCATCGCGCCCCACGCAATGCCGTAGCGGGCGCGGTTGAGGCAGGAGAAGGGGCCGGCCAGGGACTTCACGCCGGGCAGCCGGTTCTCCTCGGGGACGAAGACCTCGTCCATCATGATCATGCCGGTGACGGAGGCGCGGAGGGACATCTTGCCCTCGATCTTGGGGGCGGTGAGGCCCTTCATGCCCTTGTCGAGGATGAAGCCGCGCAGCACGCCCTCGTCGTCCTTCCCCCAGACCACGAAAACATCCGCGATCGGCGAGTTGGAGATCCAGGTCTTGGAGCCAGAGACGAGATAGCCCCCATCCACCTTCTTCGCCCGCGTCCGCATCGAATTCGGGTCGGAACCCGCATCCGGCTCGGTCAGGCCGAAGCAGCCCACCCACTCGCCGGTGCGGAGCTTGGGCAGGTACTTGTCCTTCTGCGCCTCGGAGCCGAAGGCCCAAATCGGGAACATGACGAGGGAGGACTGCACGGAGAAGGCGGAGCGGTAGCCGCTGTCCACCCGCTCGACCTCACGCGAGATCAGCCCGTAGGAGACATAGCCGACGCCCGCGCAGCCATGGCTGTCCAGCGTCGCGCCCAGGAAGCCCATCTCACCGAACTCGTTCATGATCTCGCGGTCAAACTTCTCGTGGCGGTTCGCCATGAGCACGCGGGGCATGAGCTTGGACTGGCAGAAGTCCCGCGCCGCGTCGCGGATCATGCGCTCGTCTTCGGTCAGCTGCTCCTCGAGCAGGAGGGCATCGTCCCACACGAAGGTGCCCATCTTGGCGGCCGGCTTGGGCGCGATCGGGGTGACGACATTCATGGCTGCGTTCCTCTCGGAGAGCGGTAGCGATAGCAGGGGCGCCTGATCCCAGAAGGGGAGCGCGGGTCGGGGAAGGGGTTTAGCCCCTTCCCCCGCTTTCGTCAGGCCGCTTCGGCCTCATTCTCCGGGGCGCGCTTGGGGCGCGGAACCGGGATGAGCATGAAGGCCGGGACGGCATCGCCAAAGCCCACGACGGAGGGGCCGAGATCCTCCTGGCGGTGACGGTAGTTCTCGCGGCGGGCGCGGTCGTCGCGGCGCGGGCGCTCCTCGCGGCTGCGCTCCTCCGCGGACCACTCCCGGGTGGCGTCGCGATTGACCTCGTCCAGCACCCGGTCGCCAGAGCGGGATCCACGGTCACGATCGCCACGGCGGTCATCCCGGTCATCGCGCGGGCTGCGGGCTTCGCGATCCTCACGCGGGGCACGGGCCTCGCGCTCCGCGCGCGGCGCACGGCTCTCGCGATCCTCGCGCGGCGCGCGTGCCTCCTTCTCCTCGCGGGGTGGGCGGGCCTCGGTGCGGGCGCCACGGCCCTCGCGGCGGCCACCCTCGGGGCGAGCCTCGCCACCACGCTCGCGGCGGGCATCGCCACGGCCGCGCTCGCCACGGCCGCCATCGCGGCCGCCACGGGATTCGCCGCCACGGCCCCGGCCCCGGCGGCCGACCGCCTTCAGCCCTTCCTGAATCTCCTCCGGGGAGACCGGGTCAAGGCCCTCGATGGTCATTGGCGGAATGGGAAAGCCGGTGAGGGTTTCCACCGCCGCCACGGCCTTCGCCTCATCGGCGGTGGCCAGGGTATAGGCATGGCCCTCGCGCCCCGCGCGGCCGGTGCGGCCGATGCGGTGGACATAGTCCTCGGCATGGAAGGGCACGTCGAAGTTGAAAACGTGGGAGAGACCGCCGATGTCGATGCCGCGCGCCGCCACGTCCGAGCAGACGAGCAGCTGCAGCTCATTGGCCTTGAACTTCTCAAGCGTCGCGAAGCGCACGGACTGCGCCAGGTCGCCATGCAGGGCCCCAACGCTGAAGCCGTGCTTTTTCAGGCTCTTGTGAAGGATGTCAACATCAACCTTGCGGTTGCAGAAGATCAGCGCGTTCTGAACCGACTGGCTCTTGATGAGCCGGCGCAGGGCCTCGCGCTTGTCACGCTCCTGAACCCAGATGAGCCCGGCGGTGATGGTGGTCGCGACCGAGGCCGGGGCGGAGACAGTGATCTCGCGCGGGTTCTGCAGGAAGGCATCGGCCAGGCGCCGGATTTCAGGCGCCATGGTGGCGGAGAAGAACAGCGTCTGGCGCAGCTTCGGCAGCATCGAGACGATGCGCTCGACATCGGGGATGAAACCCATGTCGAGCATCCGGTCCGCCTCGTCGATCACCAGCACCTTGCAGTCGGCCAGCAGGATGCGCCCGCGGTCGAACAGGTCCAGCAACCGTCCGGGGGTGGCGATCAGGACGTCCACGCCCTTCTCCAGCACCGTCTTCTGCTCGTCCATGCTCTCCCCGCCGATCAGCAGGGCATGGGTGAGGTTCAGGTACTTGCCGTATTTCACAAAGTTCTCGGCCACCTGCAGGGCCAGTTCGCGCGTCGGCTCCAGGATCAGGCTGCGCGGCATGCGGGCCTTGGCGCGGGAGCCGGCGAGGATGTCGAGCATCGGCAGGGTGAAGCCGGCGGTCTTGCCAGTGCCCGTCTGGGCGCAGCCGAGCACGTCCCGGCCCATGAGCACGACGGGGATCGCCTGCTCCTGGATGGGGGTGGGGTGGACATAGCCGGCTTCGAGGACGGCCTTCAGGATCGGCTCCGAAAGGCCAAGATCGGAGAAGGTGGTGCGGGGGGAGATGTCCTCCTCCTCGTCCCCATCATCCTCGTCCTCGTCCTCGTCCTCGTCCTCGTCCTCGTCGTCCGAGGAGGAATCCTCCATGTCGGGACCCGTCTCGCCGGTGTCATCGCCATCCGGGCCGGTCTCGCCTACCGACTCGCCATCGGCGCCCTCGTCGGGCGAATCCGTGCCGGAGGCCAGGGCCTCGACAGGCTCGGCAGCCTCGAAGGCCGCGGGCGTCTCGGCAAAATGCGGGGACGTGCCTTCGCCCACCGGGTCACCGTCCGCGGCGCCCGTCGCAGCGGGGGCCTCGGCCGGGCCGTGCGCGGCCAGGGGCTGGGCCCCGGATTCGGCACCCTGGGCCATGGCCTTCTGTTCGGCACTGTCGGCGGAGCTGGGCAGGTCGTGTTCGGTCAAGCGTATGTTCCTGTGCCGCCGCCCGGCCTGGTTCGGCGGGGGCGGCGAAAAGTCGGGGCTGCGTCGTTCAAAGAAGCCGGATATTGGTCGGGCGCCGTGCGGCGTGCCGGAGGGCGCCCGGCCGATGGTCCGGCGTGGCGCGGCGGAGCCCAATGCCCCAGCAGCGCGACACGCAGCCGCTCGCGCGCGATATGCGCCCGCAACGCTTCGGATGCAAGCCGGAGCGGAAAAATCCGGGCGGTTGCATGGGCTGCGAGGCGTCATTACCACGTAGGCATGCCCGCTGTCCCGCTTCCCGTCGCCGGACCGATGCCGCTGCTCCTCCTGCCTGGGCTGCTCTGCGACGAACGGCTGTGGCGGGACCAGGTGGCAGGGCTCACCGACCTTGCTGAGCCGGTGGTGGCGGATCTGACGCTGGATGCCGGCGTGCCGGCCATGGCGGCGCGGGCGATCGCCATGGTGGAGGGGCCCTTTGCCCTGGCGGGCCTATCCATGGGCGGATACGTGGCCTTCGAGGTGATGCGGCAGGCGCGTGACCGCGTGACGCGGCTGGCGCTGTTCGACACCTCTGCGCGCCAGGACACGGCGGAGCAGGCGAAACAGCGGCGGGGGCTGATGTCGCTGACGCGCTCCGGGCGCTTCAAGGGGGTGACGCCGCGCCTGCTGCCGCGCCTTCTGCATGAGCGGAACCTGCCCGGGCCACTCGCGGGCGAGGTAATGGACATGGCGGAACGGGTCGGGCGCGATGCCTTCCTGCGGCAGCAGGAGGCAATCCTGGGGCGCCCGGATTCGCGCCCGTATCTGGCCAGCATCGCCGTGCCGACCCTTGTGGTCGCGGGTGAGGCGGATGTGCTTACACCGCCGGAACTGGCGCGGGAGATCGCGGCGGGAATCGCTGGCGCCGTGCTGCATATCCTGCCCGGCTGCGCGCATCTGCCGAGCATGGAGGAGCCCGCGGCGGTGACCACGCTGATGCGTGAATGGCTTGCCTGAGCAGAGCCTTCCAAGGCCGCCGGACGCTTCCCATATGGTCCGCATGATGGTCGCCAGGCGCATTGCCCTGGCGGCGGCGCTGCTGGCGTCGCCGCTCATCCTCACCGCCCCCGCCGATGCGCACGGTGGGGCAAGCTTCGGAATCGGCATCGGGGTGCCGGTCTATCCGGCTTATCCCGCCTACCCGGCCTATCCCTACGCATACGGCTATCCGGTGGTGCCCCCGCCTGCCTATTACGCGCCTCCATTTCCGGCCTATGCGCCGCCACCGCCCGCCTATTCCGTGCCGCGTCCGCCAGGGCAGACCTGCTATGCGGGCGCCTATGTCTGCCCGCTGGACCGGAATCTGAGCGCGGGCGACGCCTGCGGCTGCCTGGCGCCCAATGGGCAGCGGGCTTGGGGACGCGTGGGCTGAAACCCCTCCGCTGGGACAGGGCGGCGCCGATTGCGGCGCCGGCGGGCGTGGCGCTGAAACCGTGATCCCCGGGCATCGCTTCCTTTTGCCGGAAGGAACGCTGCCCATGCCCGATACCGATAGCGCCGAGACCATCGTCGAGCCAAAGGAAGCCGCCCGCGCAGCCGGGCTCCGCTATGTCAGCGACGCGAAGCCCGGCATCACCCGCGAGCCGAAGGGCGATGGCTTCGTCTATCGCGACGCTGCCGGGCAATTGGTGAAGGACGAGGCGGTGCTGGAGCGCATCCGCTCCCTGGCCATTCCGCCGGCCTATACCGATGTCTGGATCTGCCCCCATGCCAACGGGCACATCCAGGCCACGGGCCGCGACGCGCGGGGTCGCAAGCAGTACCGCTACCACCCGCGCTGGCGCGAGACGCGGGATGCCACGAAATACGAGCACATGGCGGAGTTTGCCGAGGCGCTACCCGCGATCCGGGCGCGCGTCGCGGCCGACCTACGCCGCAAGGGCCTGCCGCGCGAGAAGGTGCTGGCCACCATCGTCCGACTGCTGGAGACGACGCTGATCCGCGTCGGCAACGACGACTATGCGAAGGAGAATGGCTCCTTCGGCCTTACCACGCTGCGGAACCGGCATGTGGCCGTGAAGGGCGAGACGATGCGCTTCGCCTTCAAGGGCAAGAGCGGGAAGACCTGGAAGCTCGGCGTGCAGGACCGGCGCGTGGCGAAGGTGGTGCGAGAATGCCAGGACCTGCCGGGACAGGAGCTCTTCGCCTATGTGGACGAGGATGGCACGCCGCATGACGTTACCTCGGGAGACGTGAACGACTACCTGCGCGGGATCACAGGGCGCGACATCACGGCGAAGGATTTCCGCACCTGGGCTGGCACGGTTATGGCCGCCCTCGCGCTGCGGGAGTTCGAGGCCGTGGACAGCCAGGCGGCGGCGAAGCGCAACATCCGGGCTGCAATCGAGAGCGTGGCCGCACGGCTGGGGAACACGCCCACTGTCTGCCGCAAGTGCTACGTCCATCCGGACCTTCTGGATGGCTACATGGACGGCCAGCTGGCGCTGGAGATGGCCGGGCGCGCAGAGGAGGAGCTGCGCGAGGAGATGGAGGACCTTCGCCCGGAGGAAGCTGCCGTGCTGGCGCTGCTGGCGCGGCTCAAGGTCAAGAAAGATGCCGCGCCAAGGCCGCGCGCGCGGAAGGTGGCCGGGCGGGCAGCGGTGGCGGCCTGAGCGCGCGCGCAGCTGTCATTCGACCGGGCGGCTCGCTGCCGCCATGCTTCCTTGCCGCAGCGGCGCTGGAAGCTGACGCGGCGGGAGGATGCAAATGAACGAACTCTTTTCGCGCCGGGCTGCGCTGTGCGGCGCGGGAGTGCTCATGGCGGCCGGGCTACCGGCATCGCGGCCGGCCTCGGCGCAGGCCGCCGGAGCGGCGGGAATGGTGCGCGGCGTGGCCGGGCCCGTGAAGTTCTCCAGCGGCACCGAGGCGCCGCGCACGCCCGCACCGCACCTGGCGACGGATTGCCACCACCACGTCTATGACGCGCGCTT
This sequence comes from Muricoccus harenae, assembly GCF_009848505.1. Lineage (GTDB taxonomy): Bacteria > Pseudomonadota > Alphaproteobacteria > Acetobacterales > Acetobacteraceae > Roseomonas > Roseomonas harenae. The sequence goes on along the minus strand of NZ_WWDL01000015.1, from coordinate 92,212 downwards.
CCCGCCCGATCCGCGCACGCAGCTCCGGCCGCCCGATGCCTCTCCGGCGGATTACCAGGCGCTGGCGCGGCGGCTGGGAACGCAGCGCTCGGTGCTGGTCACGCCCTCCACCTATGGCACGGACAACAGGCTGCACCTGCAGGCGATGCGGGAGCTGGGGCCGGAGCGGACGCGCATGGTCGCGGTGGTGGATACGAGCGTGACCGACGCCCAGTTGCGCGACATGCACGAGGCAGGGGTGCGCGGCATCCGCTTCAACCTGGTCCAGGCGGGCGTGACCACGCTCGACATGCTGGAGCCGCTTTCGGCCAGGGTGCAGGCGATGGGCTGGCACACTCAGATCCATATGCTGGCCGGCCAGATCGCGGAGAACGAGGCGCTGCTCTCGCGCCTCGCCTCGCCCATCGTCTTCGACCACATGGGCCGGGTGCCGATGGACAAGGGGGTCGAGCATCCAGGCTATGCCGCCGTCCGGCGGCTGCTGGAGCGCAACAAGGCCTGGGTGAAGCTGTCGGGCGCCTATATGGACACGAAGGTCGGTCCCGCGGGCCGCTGGTCCGACACGATCCCCGTCGCGCGTGGCTATGCGACCGCCGCGCCGGAACGCTGCGTCTGGGCGAGCGACTGGCCCCATGTGACCGAGCCGCCGGAGAAGCCCGACGATGCAGCGTTGTTCGACCTGCTGACGGAATGGGTGCCGGACGAGGCAGCGCGCAAGCGCATACTGGTCGACAATCCGGCCATTCTTTACGACTTCCCCCGCGCCTAGGCGGGTGCCCCGTGCCGGCTGTGCTGCCGGCGCGGGGCGGCCCTAGCCTCTCAGTGCCGCGCTTCGCTGTCCATATGGGCGAGCTGGGCTTCCGCATAGCGGGCGCCTGCCGCGGCCCCAGCCGGCACCGCCCGCTCGATGGCAGCCAGCGTCTCCGCGTCCAGGCGGATGGTTGCCGCGCCCAGGGCTTCCTCCAGCCGGTCCCGTCGGCGCGCGCCAACCAGGGGGACGATGTCCGCGCCACGCGCCGCGACCCAGGCAATGGCGAGCTGTGCGACGGTGACGCCATGCGCCTGCGCGATACCGCGCAGCGCCTCCGCCAAGGCGAGGTTGCGGTCGAGGTTCTCGCCCTGGAAGCGGGGGGAGGCGGCGCGGAAGTCCTGCGGGCCACCGCGTTGCTTTGACCAATGGCCGCTGATCAGCCCGCGCGACAGCACGCCATAGGCGGTGATGCCGATGCCGAGTTCCCGGCAGGTGGCAAGGATCTCCGCCTCGATGCCGCGCGAGAGCAGCGAGTATTCGATCTGGAGGTCGGCGATCGGGTGCACGGCATGGGCACGGCGGATGGTCTGCGCGCCGACCTCCGAGAGCCCGATATGGCGGATATGCCCGGCCTTCACGAGATCGGCCATGGCGCCGACCGTCTCCTCGATCGGAACCTGGGGGTCGAGCCGCGCCGGGCGGTAGATGTCGATATGGCCGGTGCCGAGGCGCTGCAGGCTGTAGGCGAGGAAGTTTTTCACGGCCGCTGGGCGGGAGTCATAGCCGCCCCATGACAGGTCCGGGCCGCGCAGAGCGCCGAACTTCACGCTGATGGTGAGGTTGTCGCGCGGGAGGCTGCGCAGCGCCTCGCCGATCAGCATTTCGTTGTGCCCCATGCCGTAGAAGTCGCCGGTGTCGAGCAGGGTGATGCCGTGCTCCACCGCCATAGCGATGGTGGCCAGGCTCTCCGACCGATCCGCGGGGCCGTAGAAGTCCGACATGCCCATGCAGCCGAGGCCGATGGCGGAGACAGTGGGGCCGGTGGTGCCGAGGCGACGCTGTTCCATCGTTGATCTCCGTTCGATGCCCAGGATGGGCTGCGGCGCATATGACGCCCTGGCGCCTGACCTTTAATCCCGTATGATCCGCATGGGTTGTTCGGAGCAGCCGAAGAATGCGTGCCTCGCTAGAGGACCTGGAGCTTCTGGCGGCGATCGCGCGGCATGGCAGCTTCCGCCGTGCGGCGCTCGAGGCGGGGCTTTCGCCATCCAGCGCGACGGAGCGCATCCGCGCGCTGGAGGACCGGATCGGCGCTCGGCTGCTGAACCGGACCACGCGCAGCGTAAGCCCGACCGAGGCCGGTGCCTCGCTGCTGGCGCGGCTCGCGCCGGCGCTGGGGGAGATCGAGGCGGCGCTGGACGCGGCCGGGCAGGCCGGAGCCGCCGTTTCCGGCACGCTGCGCATCAATGCGCCGCCGCCTGCCGCGCAACTCGTGCTCGCGCCGATGTTGCCACGCTTCCAGGCGCGGCATCCGCGAGTGGTGGTGGACGTAACCTCGGAGACAGGCTTCGTCGATATCGTGCAGGGTGGCTTCGATGCCGGAGTGCGCTACGGGGAGAGCCTGGCGCGGGATATGATCGCGGTGCCGCTCGGCGGCCCGCAGCGCTATGTGCTGGTGGCCTCCCCGGCGCTGCTCGCCGTGGTGGGCGCGCCGGAGGAGCCGCGGGCGTTGCTGCGCCGCCCCTGTATCCGCTTCCGCTTCGCGAGTGGGGCCCTGCCGGCCTGGGAGTTCGAACGGGCGGGGGAGGTGGTCAGCATACGGCCCGAGGGGCCGCTGGTGACGAATGACGCGCCGCTCGCCCTGTCCGCCGCCATAGACGGGCTGGGCTTCTTCGTGACCTTCGAGGGTTGGGCGCGGAAGGCCATCGAGGATGGGCGGCTCGTCTCTCTGCTGGAAGACTGGCTGCCGCCCTTCGAGGGGCCGTTCCTATATTACCCGTCGCGCCGCCACATGCCGGCGGCGCTGCGGGCCTTCATCGACTTCGTAAAGGCGGAGCGCTGAGCGGAAGGCTCAGACGTCCACCTCCGCCTCATCCAGCTTGGACGCGTTCTCCTGGATGAACTTGAAGCGCAGCTCAGGCTTGCGGCCCATCAGCGCCTCGATCAGCTCGGCCGTTTCGGCGCGGGCTTCCTGCGGCAGAACGACGCGCAGCAGGGTGCGCTTCCTCGGGTCCATCGTCGTCTCCTTGAGGGCGGCAGGGGGCATTTCGCCCAGGCCCTTGAAGCGGCTGACCTCGACCTTCTGGTTCGCCTTGAACTCGCGCTTCAGGATGCGCTCGCGGTCCGCATCGTCGCGCGCATAGATGCTCTTGGCGCCATGCTGCAGCCGGTACAGGGGCGGCTGGGCAAGGAAGACGCGCCCCTCCCGAACCAGGGCCGGCAGTTCCTTATAGAAGAACGTCATCAGCAGGGCGGCAATATGCGCGCCGTCCACATCGGCGTCCGTCATGACGATGATGCGGCCGTAGCGGAGCCGCGCAAGGTCAAAGCGGTCGCCGATGCCGCAGCCCAGCGCCTCCACGAGGTCCCGGAGTTCCTGGTTCGCGCGCAGCTTCTCCGTGCTGGCGGAGGCAACGTTCAGGATCTTGCCGCGCAGGGGCAGCACGGCCTGGGTCATGCGGTCGCGGGCCTGCTTGGCCGAGCCGCCGGCGGAGTCACCCTCGACGAGGAACAACTCGGTGCTGGCGGCATTCTCGCTGGAGCAATCGGCCAGCTTGCCGGGCAGACGCAGCTTGCGCGTCGCGGACTTGCGGGGGGTGTCCTTCTGCTCCTTGCGGCGGATGCGCTCTTCCGCGCGCTCGATCGCCCAGGAGAGGAGGTTGTCGGCGTTGCGCGTGTCGCCGGTAAGCCAGTGGTCGAAATGGTCGCGCAGCGCCCCTTCCACCAGGCGCGACGCCTCGGGCGAGGTGAGCTTGTCCTTGGTCTGCCCCTGAAACTGCGGGTCGCGCACAAAGACCGAGACCATGCCCGCGAGGCCGCCGAACAGGTCCTCCGCCGTCACACTGGCGGCGCGCTTCTCCTTCCTCAGCTCGCCATAAGCGCGCAGGCCCTTCACCAGGGCGTTGCGGAAGCCGGCCTCATGCGTGCCGCCCTGGGGGGTGGGGATGGTGTTCGCGTAGGTCGAGAGGAAGCCCTCGCCCTGCTCCAGCCAGGTCGCTGCCCATTCGGCGCGGCCGGCGCCGCCGGGGAAGGTGGATTCACCGGCCCAGGGGGTCGGGATGACAGTGGGCTTTCCCTCGATGGCGGCGGCCAGGTAGTCCGAAAGGCCGCCGGGGAAGTGGAGGGTTGCCTGGGCGGGGGTGTCGTCCTTGATCAGCCGCGGATCGCAGGACCAGCGGATCTCGACGCCCTTGTAGAGATAGGCCTTGGATCGGCAGAAGCGGTACAGGCGCGCGGCCAGGAACTGCTGCTTGCCGAAGATGTCAGGGTCCGGGCGGAAGCGGATGGTGGTGCCGCGGCGGTTATGGACCGGGCCGGCGTTCTTCAGCTTCCCGAGCGGCTTTCCGCGTGAATAATCCTGGGTGAAGAGCGTGCGGTCGCGGGCGACCTCCACCTCCATCCGCTCGGAGAGGGCGTTGACCACCGAGGAGCCGACGCCATGGAGGCCGCCCGAGGTGTCATAGGCCTTGCCACTGAACTTGCCCCCCGAGTGGAGGGTGGTGAGGATCACCTCCAGCGCCGAAAGCTTCGGGAACTTGGGATGCGGGTCCACCGGGATGCCGCGGCCATTGTCGCGCACGGTTAGCCAGTTGTCAGGCTCCAGCGTGACCTCGATACGGTCGGCATGGCCGGCCACCGCCTCGTCCATCGCATTGTCGATGACTTCGGAGGCCAGGTGATGGAGGGCGTTCTCGTCGGTGCCCCCGATATACATGCCGGGGCGGCGGCGGACAGGCTCCAGGCCTTCCAGCACCTCGATGTCGGCGGCGGAATAGGATTGCTGGGCCGCGCCCTTGGGGGGGCGACCGCCGAATAGGTCGTTCATGTCTTGTTCTGGTCCCCTGGCCCAAACTACCTCGCCATGGGCCCGAAATGCAACCGCCCCCGGCACCTGGGGCGCCGGGGGCGGGGCTGCGTACGGACGGGGCCGTGGATGGGGTCAGTGCTTGCCCTGCAGATGGGCCTCGATCATCCACAGCGCCTTGTCCACCTCCCGGGAGACCTGGGTCAGCAGGTCCGAGGTGTCGGCGTCACCAGCCTCGTCGGTGGTGTCGATGCCCTCGCGCAGGGCCTGCGCCATTTGGGCGTAGCGGTCGGCCAGTGCCGTGCAGTGATCCATCCCGTCAAGGATCTTGGCGTCATAAGGGGTGATCTTGGTCTGGGCGCCGACGGCCTGCGTGGTGCCGTCCGGTATGCCGCCAAGCTGCACGGCACGTTCGGCCAGCTCATCCGTCTGCGCGTTCAGCATGATGTAGAATTCCTCGAACATCTTGTGCAAGCCGTAGAAGTGGCTGCCCTTGACGTTCCAATGCGCCTGGCGGGTCGCATTGGTCAGGTCGATGATGTCGGCGAGGGCACTCTGCAGCACGCCGACGCTGACCGCCTTGCCGTTGTTCGGTGTGTCGTTGCGCGTTTTGTTCGGCACCTTGGCGGCTTCGGTCTTCGGCATCGGGGGCTCCTCGGGTTCCGCTTGACGGGTCAGATGAAGGGTCATGACGCGCCTTCGGCAACCCGAATGCCTCAGCGAAGGGAAGGTTTCGCGCACGCCCCTGCACCGAGAGGATCGCATGGCCGTGCCGGGGGCGGGAGGCCCAGGCGCGCCTGCCCGTTCCGCTGTGTGCGTCCGCCCCTGCGCAGGAAGGTTGGAGGGTAATGGTGCCGATCTGCAGGCCCTCTCGGCGCAATGGACTACTGGAAGGCAGCACGGGGGCATGAGCCACCAGCCGCCGCGGGATGCCAAGCGGCCCCGTGCAGGCGGCGCTGCCGGGCCATTACACCGGAAGCTGCACGAAGCGCTCGGCTTCCGGCGCCGTGCCCTCCTGCTGGAAGGCCGCGGCGGCGGCGAGGATGGTGTGGTCGTGCTCGGAGAGGCGTGACTGCTCGCGCAGATGGTCCGTCCAGGAGCGGACCGACCAGAGTTCGACATAGCGTTCCGGATGCGCCACGTCCTCGTAGAGGCGCCAGAAGGTGGCGCCGGCGCGCAGCCGCACGCCGCGCACCTCGGCCATGGCGCGCAGGAACGCGTTCCGTGAAGTGGCGGGCACAGCGTAACGAACAGATTCGAGCAGCCGCGCCTCGGCGGTGCGGAGGGTGGGCAGGAGTTCAGGCGCGGGGGCCTCCGGAACCGGCTCCACCTGGTTTGGCCGGGCCGGGGCAGCCGGTCCGGATTCGATCGGCAGGTGGCGCACGACAAGGGACAGGATGACGCTCGTCAGGCCGAAGGCGACGACGGTGTAGGGCACCCCGATGGTGGCACCGCCGACGCCGCCCAAGGTGGAGCCGAGGGCCATGGCGCCGAAGGTCGCCACCTGAAACAGGCCGAGCGCCCGCGCCCGGACCCAGGGCCTCGCCGCCATCTGGGCCGCGGCGCCAAGGGTGGAGGTCATCCCGAGCCAGGAAGCGCCGTAGAGTAGCATGGCGATGCCCGCGGGCAGCCAGTGATGAGAGAGGCCGAGCAGGGTCATCGAGAGCCCAATGCCGATCCCGCAACCCACCACGGTGTTTGAGCGGGTCATGACGTTGCGGAGCGACGGTAGGGCGAAGCTCGCGGCCACCGCTCCCACGCCCATAGCCCCCAGCATCATGCCGAAGGCCTCTGGCCCGAGGCCCAGCTGGAAGCGCACGAGGAGGGGCAGCAGGCCCCAGACCGCCGAGCCGGCGAAGAAGGACAGTGTGGAGCGGATGATGATGCCGCGCATGACCGGACTGGCCAGGACGTAGCGCACGCCGCTCCCCATCGCGTCCACCAGCCCTTCGCGCGGCGTGGTGTCGGCATCCGGGGCGCGTTTCCAGAAGAAGAGCGCGGTGATGAGCACGCAGAAGCAGATGGCATTGAGCGCGAAGGCGAATTGCGCGCCCGCCCAGCCGAGCACCACGCCACCCAGGGCCGGGCCGACGGCGCGGGCCAGGTTGAAGCCCATGCCGTTCAGCACGATGGCCTGCACCAGGTCCTCTCGCGGGACCAGTTCCGGCGTGGTCGCGCCGAAGGCGGGGAAGTTCGCCGCCGCGCCCATGCCGATGCAGAAGGTGAGCGCCAGGAGGCCCCAGGGGCCGAGGACGCCCGCGGCCGTCAGGACGCAGAGAATGATGGCGGTTGCGATGAGCCAGATCTGCGTGGCGATGAGAAAGCGGCGGCGGTCCATGGTGTCCGCCAGCGCGCCCGCCGGCAGGGCGAGAAGGAACACGGGGAGAAGCGTTGCCACCTGCACGAGGCTGACCATGACCGGCGATGGGGAGAGCGAGGTCATCAGCCAGCCCGCGGCGGTGCTTTGCACCCAGCCGCCGATGTTGCTGACGAGTGTCGCGATCCAGAGCATCCGGAAGGCAGGGTTCCGGAAGGGAACGAAGGCGGCGGGTGCGGGCATTGGTGGGGAAAGGCCGTAGGAAGGTGGCGGTTTCGTGTCCCGCCGGACATGGCGGAAGGCGTCGGACTGCCTTCTGCGGTGCGGCGCGCCCGACAGGGTGGTAGAGCGTGGCGCCATGCTCAAGCGCTTCTTTTCATATTACCGCCCGCACCGGCGCCTCTTCCTAATGGACTTCGGTTGCGCCGTCCTGTCCGGGCTGCTGGAGCTGGGCTTCCCCCTTGCTGTGAAGGCCTTCGTGGACCGGCTGCTCCCGGGGCAGGACTGGCCCTTGATCGGCCTGGCGGCGGCGGCGCTGCTGGTGGTGTACCTGCTGAATGCGGGGTTGATGGCGGTGGTCACCTATTGGGGCCACATGCTGGGCATCAACATCGAGACCGAGATGCGCCGGAAGGCCTTCTCGCATCTCCAGAAGCTCTCCTTCTCCTATTATGACAATCACAAGACAGGACATCTGGTGGGCCGCCTCACCAAGGACCTGGAGGAGATCGGGGAGGTCGCTCATCACGGGCCGGAGGACCTGTTCATCGCGGTGATGACGTTCCTCGGCGCTTTCGCGCTGATGTTCGCGGTGAATCCGGAACTCGCGCTGATCACCGCGGCCATCGTGCCGCTGACGGGCTGGCTGACGGCGCGCTTCGGCGGCCGGATGACGCGGAACTGGCGGGCGATCTACGGGCGGGTGGGCAATTTCAATGCCCGGATCGAGGAGAATGTCGGCGGCATCCGCGTGGTGCAGGCCTTCGCCAATGAGGACCACGAGCGGCGCCTCTTCGCACGGGACAACGAGGGCTATCGCTCGACGAAGCTGGAGGCCTACCGGCTGATGGCGGCGAGCGGGGCGCTCTCCTACCTGTCGATGCGGCTGACGCAGGTGGTGGTGATGGTGGCGGGAAGCTGGTTCGTCCTCCGGGGCGAGCTGACGGCTGGCGGATTCATCGGCTTCCTTCTGCTGGTGGGCGTGTTCTTCCGGCCGGTGGAGAAGATCAACTCGGTCATGGAGACCTATCCGAAGGGCATAGCGGGCTTCCGCCGCTACACGGAGCTGATGGACACCGCGCCCGACATCGCCGACCGGCCGGAGGCGCTGGCAGTGTCCGAACTGCGCGGCGAGATCCGCTACGAGGGCGTGCGCTTCGCCTATGGCGCCCCCGAATCGGCTGGCCGTCCGGTGCTGGACGGGATAGACCTGCATATCCGTCCTGGGGAGACGGTGGCCTTCGTTGGCCCCTCGGGCGCGGGGAAGACGACGCTCTGCTCCCTGCTGCCGCGTTTCTACGAGACGACGGGCGGGCGGATCACCGTCGACGGGATCGACATCGCGGATATGACGCTGGCCTCGCTGCGGGGGCAGATCGGGATCGTGCAGCAGGACGTGTTCCTGTTCGGCGGCACGATCCGGGAGAACATCGCCTATGGGCGCCTCGGCGCATCCGAGGCCGAGATCCTGGAGGCTGCGCGGCGAGCGCGGCTGGACGGGGTGATCGCGGCGCTGCCGGAGGGGCTGGACACCGTGATCGGAGAGCGCGGGGTGAAGCTCTCGGGCGGGCAGAAGCAGCGCCTCGCGATCGCGCGCATCTTCCTGAAGAACCCGCCGATCCTGATCCTGGACGAGGCGACCTCGGCGCTGGACACGGAGACGGAGCGGGCGATCCAGGCCTCGCTGCAGGAGCTGTCCGAAGGCCGGACGAGCCTGGTGATCGCGCATCGTCTCGCGACGATCCGGGATGCGGACCGCATCGTGGTGGTCGACCAAGGCCGGGTGGTGGAGCAGGGGCGGCATGGGGAGCTGCTTGGCCGGGGCGGGGTGTATTCGCGGCTGGCGGCGGTGCAGCGGGCGGGGTGACCCTGGGGGGCGCAGCAGGATTATCCAAGCGGCCGCGGGTCCTATGCGATAGCGTAACGCTCCGGATGACGGAGGATGCGCCATGTTCGATCCGACGACCTACACGGGCTTCCACACCTGGATGAGCCTAATTGCCCTCGCAGCCGGCTTGCCGGTGGTGGGCGGAATGCTTGCGGGACGGGAGCGACGCGGCTGGACCGTGCTCTTCCTGGTCACGGCGATCGGGACCAGCGTCACAGGCTTCGGCTTTCCCTTCAACGGGGTGTTGCCCTCGCATGTCGTCGGGGCCGTGGCGCTGGCGGTGCTAGCCATCGCGCTGGTGGCGCGTTACGGCCGGAACCTGGCAGGGCGCTGGCGCGCAGCCTATGCAGTGGCCATGGTCGTCAGCGTCTATCTGCTGGCCTTCCTGGCGGTGGCGCAGATATTTCAGAAGGTTCCGGTGCTGGCCGCCATGCCGCCCACCAGCTTCGCGATGGCACAGCTGGCGCTGCTGGCGGGCTTTGCCCTGCTGACGGTGCGGACGATGAAGTGCTTCCGCGTGGATCCGCTGGTGCCGCCGCTAGTGCTGCCGGCCTGAGGAGAAGCCGTGCTCACCGCGGCTTGTTTCGCTGGTCCGGCGGCTGGGCGGCTAGGCTGAGGCCATGTCCGAGCGCTTCGCGAGCTATGCCGAGTTCTGGCCGCATTACCTGCGGGAGCATGCGGACCCGCTGACGCGCCGCGTGCATGTCGCAGGCACGCTGCTCGGCATTGCCCTTTTCCTGGCCGGCATTGTGACCGGGCGCTGGTGGCTCGTGCTGGCCGGGGTGGTGAGCGGCTATCTCTTCGCCTGGGTGAGCCATATGGCGATCGAGCGGAACCGCCCAGCGACCTTCACGCATCCGCTCTGGTCGCTCGGTTCCGACCTGCGGATGGCTTGGCTTTTCCTGACCGGCCGGCTTGGCGAGGAGCTGCGCCGCGCCGGCCTGCCGTGACGGGCAGGGGCGCGCGGCGCATTACCTCTCCAGCAGGAAGTCGATCAGAACGGCGTTGAACGGCTCCGGCTGTTCCACCGTGAAGGCGTGCCCACCCGTCTCGGTGATCCAGAGCCGCGCATTGGGCAGCCCCTCCACGAGGGCCTGGGAGGCGGTCCAGGGTACCAGCAGGTCGTCGCGGGATGCGGCGACGAGAGTGGGGGCGGTGATGGTGGCGAGATCCGCGCGCGCGTCAAAGGCGCGGAGGGCGCCGATGCGCTTCAGAAGGTTCGCCTCGCCCTGGAAATGGGCGGTGCCATGGGCGATCTCGGCATCCAGCTTTTCGTAATGGGCCGCCATATACGGGGCGGTGTGCAGGAAAAGCGGCTGGGCGGCGACATAGGCCGCAGGGCCCTGCGACTTCAGGATGCCGATGCGGATGTCGAAGCAGCGTTCTGAATGACGCTCGACCTTCGCCCAGGCATTCACCGGGACGAAGCGGGCAAGCCGCGAAGGATGGCGGCGCGCCAGTTCCAGCCCGACGAGCCCACCCAGGGCGTGGCCGAGGAAATGCGCGCGTTCGATCCGGGCCGCGTCCAGCACCTCGACCACGTCATCGGCCATGTGGCCGATGGTGTAGCCCTCGGGCAGGGGGGCGGCGTTGCGGCCTGTGCCGCGCTGGTCGAAGGCGATGACCTGGAAGTGCTCCTCCAGCGCCGCGCGCTGCGGCGCCCAGAAGGCTGCGGCCCCGCCCAGCCCTGCGGAGAGGACGACCGCCTCCGTGCCGGGCTTGCCCGTGATCTCGTGCTTCACTTGCCAATATGCGCGACGGTCGCGATCTCGACGAGGGCGCCTGGCTTCACCAAGCCACACTGGATGCAGTAGCGCGCCGGCTTGTCGCCCGGGAAATACTCCGCATAGACGGTGTTGACCGCGCCGTAATTCGCCCAGTCGGTGACGAAGATGTGGTTCATCGTGACATCGGCCATGGTGCCGCCCGCAGCTTCCACCACGTCCTTGATGAGTTCCAGCACATGGCGCGTCTGGGCGGCGGCGTCGCCCAGGTGGACGACGTTATTGTCCTTGTCGAAGGGCAGGGTGCCGGAGACGTAGAGCACGCCATCGGCCATGGCGCCGGGGGAATAGGGGGCAAGTGGCTTGCCGGAGCCTGCGGGGATGACGGCCTTCATGGGCATGGTGCGATGGTCCTGTGTGTCAATCGGCGCGGATGCCGGCGGCGCGGATGGTGGCGCCCATACGGGTCACCTCCTCCGCGATGAAGCGGCCGAATTCGGTGCCGGGCAAGGGGCGGGGCAGGCTTCCCGTCTCGGTGATGCGGGCATGGACGGCGGGGTCGTTCACGGCGGCGATGGCGCTGGCCTCCAGCTTCGCCACGCGCTCCGCGGGCACGGCGCGCGGGACAAAGAGGCCGAACCAGCCGACGGAGACGAGGTCCACGCCCGACTCCTTCAGCGTGGGCACCTCGGGGAAGGCGGGGACGCGCTCGGCGCTGGTCACGGCCAGGGCCTTCATCCGCCCACCCTTCACCAAGCCTGCGGCGGCGGAGATGGTCTGGAACATCACCTCGACGCGTCCGCCCATAACGTCGCTGTTCGCGGCCGCCGTCTCCCGGTAGGGGACATGGGTGAGGTTCAGGCCGGTGGCGAGGGTGAATTGCGCGCCGGCCAGGTGCAGCGAGGTGCCGTTGCCGATGGAGGCGTAGTTCGCCCCCTTGCTGCGGGCTAGGGCAATGAACTCCTGCACCGTCTTCACCGGAAGGTCGTTCGACACGACCATGATGTTCGGCACCACCGCGAGCATGGCGACCGGAGTGAAGTCCTGGTCCGGGTCGTAGGGCAGGCTGGGAAAGAGGAAGCGGTTCACCGCGAGCGGCAGGCCGTTGAGGAGGATGGCGTGCCCGTCCTTCTCCCCCTGGGCGGCGACGGCGGTGCCGATGTTGCCACCGGCGCCCGTGCGGTTCTCGATGGCGATCGGCTGGCCGAGGCTGCGCCCCATCGGTTCCGCGGCGACACGGCCGAGGAAGTCCGCGGCACCCCCGGGCGGGAACGGGACAATCATGCGCATGGGTCGTTCAGGAAAGGCCTGGGCCCGCGCGGAGATCGGGGCGAGCAACGCGGGCGCGGCGAGGAGCGAGCGCCGGGAGAGCAGCGGCAAGCAGGTGGTCCTTACCCAAGGCTGGCGGGCGGATGACGCAAGGGCCATCCACCCGGCGACGCGCAGCAATCCGCGTGCCATCCGACCGCCGCGCCGGCTCAGTCCAAGGAGAACTTCACTGCGGAAAGCGCCGCGAGCAGCCACACCGCGCCGTGCACATCGCGTGCGCGCCCTGCCACTGTCTTGATCGCCACATAGGCGATGAAGCCGAGGCCAATCCCGGTGGCGATGGAGAAGGTGAAAGGCATGGCCATCGCACCCAGGATAGCCGGCAAGTATTCGGTGGAATCCTCCCAGGGCAGGGCTTTCAGCGAATGGGCCATCAGGCAGGCGACGTAGATCAGCGCCGGGGCAGTGGCGAAGGCGGGGATGGCGGCGGCCAGCGGGGCGAGGAACAGGGCCAACAGAAAGAGCACGCCGACCGTCAGCGAAGTGAGCCCGGTGCGGCCGCCGGCCTGGATACCCGCGACGCTTTCGACATAGCTGACGGTGTTGGAGGTGCCGAGAATGGCGCCGATCATCGCGCCGCCGCTATCGGCCATCAGCGCCCGCCCGAGGCGCGGCACGGAGCCGTCCGGACGCATCAGCCCGGCGCGGTGGGTGGTGGCGATCAGCGTGCCGGCATTATCCAGCAGGTCCACCATGAAGAAGGTGAAGACGATGCCGGCGAGGCCGAGTGAGATGGCGCCCGCCAGGTCCATCTGCAGGAAGGTGGGGGCAAGGGAGGGCGGCGTGGAGATGAAGCCGTTGAAGTGGGTGAGTCCGAAGGGGACGCCGGCGAGGGCGGTGAGCAGGATGCCGAGCACGATGCCGCCCGGCACCCGCCGCGCCCCAAGCCCGGCGATCAGCACGAAGCCCGCGCAGCCGAGCAGTACCGGGGTGTCGGAGATCTTGCCCATGGCCACGTAGGTGGCCGGGTGGGCCACCACCAGACCGAGATTCTTCAGCCCGATCAGCCCCAGGAAGAACCCAATTCCCGCGGCCATGCCAAGCTTCAGCGACAGCGGGATGCCGTTGATAAGCCATTGCCGGAAGCCTGCCAGGGAGACGAGCAAGAAGATAACTCCAGACAGGAACACCGCGCCGAGCCCGACCTGCCAGGAGACCCCCATGCCGCCCACCACCGCAAAGGCAAAGTAGGCGTTCAGCCCCATGCCCGGGGCGAGGGCGATGGGATAGTTGGCGAGGAGACCCATGAGCGCGCAGCCAATGGCGGCGGCGAGGCAGGTGGCGACGAAGGCCGCACCCGCATCCAGGCCGGCCGCGGCCATGATCTGCGGGTTGATGACGATGATATAGGCCATCGTCAGGAAGGTCGTGAGCCCCGCCACCATTTCCCTACGCGGGGTGGTGCCGTGTTCGGTGAATCGGAAGAGGCGTTCCATCCGGACTGGTCCCCTGTGCGAATCCGGGGGCGCAAGAAACGTCCCAGCCGGGCATCCCCAATAACGCTGGAGGAAGGGATTTCGTCCCGCCGCCGGGCCTTCGGGCCGGGGCGGAGCTCCCGGCGGGGGGCGGGACGTTGCGCGGGACGGGACGGGGTGTTTCCCTAGGCGGCAACGCCCTGGAGGAAATGACGCATGGCCGGACCGGATCTGCCCCCCGAATCCCTGGAAGCCGATCCCGGCCAGGCCGGGCCTGCCCGGAAGACGCCGGCCCAGCTCCGCTCCGCCCGCTGGTTCGGGCCGGCCGACCTGCGCAGCTTCGGTCACCGGTCCCGCGCCATGCAGATGGGCTACAGCCCGGAGGAATGGACGGGCAAGCCGGTCATCGCGATCATCAACACCTGGTCCGACCTCAACCCCTGCCACGTGCACTTCAAGCAGCGCGTGGACGACGTGAAGCGCGGCGTGCTGATGGCTGGCGGCTTCCCGGTGGAGCTGCCGGCGATTTCAGTCTCGGAAAGCTTCGTCAAGCCGACCACCATGATGTACCGCAACATGCTGGCCATGGAGACGGAGGAGCTGCTGCGCTCCCACCCCGTGGACGGCGCGGTGTTGATGGGCGGCTGTGACAAGACGACGCCGGGCCTGCTGCTGGGCGCCACCAGCATGAACATCCCCTGCATCTTCCTGCCGGCGGGGCCGATGCTGCGCGGGAACTGGCAGGGCAAGGTGCTGGGCTCGGGCTCCGACAGCTGGAAATATTGGGACGAGCTGCGCGCCGGGAAGATCACCGACCAGGACTGGCTGGGGGTGGAGGGCGGGATCGCGCGCTCCTACGGCACGTGCATGACCATGGGCACGGCGAGCACAATGACGGCCATTGCGGAGGCGGTGGGGATGGTCCTGCCGGGCGGGTCCTCCATTCCCGCGGCGGATGCGGGGCATATCCGGCTGGCTTCCGAGAGCGGGCGGCGGATCGTGGAGATGGTATGGGAGGACCTTACCCCCAGCCGCATCCAGTCGAAGGCGGCCTTCGGCAACGCCATCGCGGTGGCCATGGCCATGGGTTGCTCGACGAATGCCATCATCCACCTGATCGCCATGGCGCGGCGGGCGGGGCAGGATATCGGACTGGAGGATTTCGAGCACTACTCGCGCCGCGTGCCGGTGATCGGGAATGTGCGGCCCTCCGGCAATACCTATCTGATGGAGGATTTCTTCTACGCCGGCGGCATCCGCGCGTTGATGGGGCAGATCCGCGAGCATCTCGACCTGTCCTGCGTGACGGTCACGGGAAAGACGCTCGGGGAGAACATCGAGGGCGCAAAGGTGTTCAACGACGACGTGATCCGCAGCACCAGCAACCCGATTTATGGCGAAGGGTCGCTGGCGGTGCTGAAGGGGAACCTGGCGCCCGACGGCTGCGTCATCAAGCCGGCGGCGATGGACCAGCGCTTCCTGAAGCATTCCGGCCCGGCGGTGGTGTTCGACGACTATCCGTCCATGAAGAAGGCAGTGGATGACGAAAGCTATCTCTTCACGCCGGACACGGTGATGGTGCTGCGCAACGCGGGGCCGCAGGGCGGGCCAGGCATGCCGGAATGGGGCATGCTGCCCATGCCGAAGAAGCTGCTGAAGGAAGGGCATCGCGACATGATGCGCATGTCGGATGCCCGCATGTCCGGCACCTCCTACGGCGCCTGCGTGCTGCATGTGGCGCCAGAGTCCTATGTGGGTGGACCCCTGGCACTGCTGCGGAACGGGGATATCGTGACGGTGGACGTGGATGCGCGCAGCATCAACATGGAGGTTTCCGATGAGGAGCTGGCGCGGCGGCGCGCGGAGTGGAAGGCACCGGAACCGCGTTTCGAGCGGGGCTATGGCCTGATGTTCACCAAGCATATCCAGCAGGCGAACGAGGGTTGCGACTTCGACTTCCTGCGCACCGAATACGGCGCGCCCGTGCCCGAACCCGTGATCTACTGAGGAAGCGACCGATGGCCCTGTCCAACGAGACGCGTGAGAAGCTGAAGGCCGTCAGCACCGCGACGCTCGCCACCGCGCTGTTCAAGCGCGGGCTCCGCAACCAGTTTATCCAGGACGTGAAGCCGCTGCGCCCGCGTGCCGAGAGTATGGTCGGCGAGGCCTATACGCTGCGCTACATCCCGGCCCGGGAGGACCTCAACGGCATCGAGGTCTTCAAGGACCCCAACCACCCGCAGCGCAAGGGCGTGGAAAGCTGCCCGCCGGGCGCGGTGCTGGTGATGGACAGCCGCAAGGATGCGCGCGCGGCCTCGGCCGGGTCCATCCTGGTGACGCGGCTGATGGTGCGGGGCGTCGCGGGCGTGGTGACGGATGGCGGGTTCCGTGACGCGCTGGAGATCGCGGCGCTCGACATTCCGACCTATCACAACCGCCCTTCCGCGCCGACAAACCTGACGCTGAACCATGCGATCGACCTTAACGTGCCGATCGGCTGCGGCGATGCGCCGGTCTTCCCGGGCGATGTCATGGTGGGCGATGGCGATGGCGTGATCGTGATCCCGGCGGGAATCGCGGACGAGATCGCGGCGGAGGCGGTGGAGATGACCGCCTATGAGGACTTCGTGACGGAGCGGGTGCGGGGCGGCCAGCCCATCATTGGTCTGTATCCCGCAACCGATCCGGCGAATCTGGAGGCCTTCGCAGCCTGGAGGAAGGAGAAGGGGCGCTAAGCCCCTTCACGAAGGCCCGTCCTCCTCGCCTAGCAGGCGAGAAGCGCGGCGGTGGAGCTTCTCCAGGATGTCGCCCAACGCAGCGATATCCGCCTCCGTCAGCGCATCCGCCAGCTCGGCTTGCAGCGCATGGGCGCGGGGGATGATACGGCGGTAGAGCACCTGCCCGCGCGGCGCGAGACGCAGAAGCTGTGCGCGCTGGTCCTCCGGATGCGGCGTGCGGGCGATGAGGCGCTTGTCCGCCAGCCGGATTACAGCGCGGCTGACCTTCACCCGGTCCATCGCCGTCCGCGCGATCACCGCCTGGGTGGAAAGCGGCTCGCCTTCGCCCAGGACGGCCATGACGCGCCATTCGGGGATCGCGAGGCCGAACTCGGCCTCGTAGCGTGCGGCGAACGCGCGGCTGACGCTCTCGGCCGCAACTGAGATCCGATAGGGAAGGAATTCCGAGAGGCGGAGGGGAGCAGGCTTTGGCGTGGGGATGGGGCACCTCTTGCATCGTCTCATATGAGATGATATTTCTTGAATCATAACATTCCAGTCGAGACGATCGCCAGACGGCGGCGGACAAGCGGCGGAGCGGGAGGGTTCGGTCTTGCACGTCGATTACCAATCCCTCCGCTTCGAGTATCGCCGCTCGCCGGACCAGTCGGCGTCGCAGCGGGCGCATCATCCGGTCGTGGTGGTGGGCGCCGGGCCGGTGGGGCTGGCGACGGCGATCGACTTGGCCCAGTCCGGCCAGCGCGTGCTGCTGCTGGATGACGACCACTGCCTTTCGAGCGGCTCCCGCGCCATCTGCTTCGCCAAGCGCACGCTGGAGATCTTCGACCGGCTGGGCTGCGGTGATCCGATGGTCGAGAAGGGCGTCACCTGGAATCTTGGCCGTATCTTCCACCGTAACGAGCCGGTCTACAGCTTCGATCTGCTACCGGAGGGAGGACATCGCCGGCCGGCCTTCGTCAACCTGCAGCAATACTATGTCGAGGGCTTCCTGCTGGACCGGGCGCGGGCCCTGCCAGGGATCGAGATCCGCTGGGGCAACAAGGTTTCCGGCGTGTCGCCCTCGGAAGATGGGGTTGAACTGACGGTGGAGACGCCGGAGGGCGAGTACCACATCCAGGCTGATTACGTGGTGGCGGCGGATGGGGCGCGCTCCCCGATCCGCAAGGCGCTGGGGCTCGAGAGCAGGGGCCGCAGCTTCCGCGACCGCTTCCTGATCGCCGATGTGCGGATGAAGGCGGATTTCCCGGCGGAGCGCTGGTTCTGGTTCGACCCGCCCTTCCATCCCAACGAGTCCGTGCTGCTGCATAGGCAGCCGGACGGGGTGTGGCGCATTGATTTCCAGCTGGGCTGGGATGCGGATCCCGTGGCCGAGCGGACCCCGGAGCGGGTGATTCCCCGCCTGCGGGCGCTGTTGGGGGCGGATGCCGAATTCGAGCTGGAATGGGTAAGTGTCTACACCTTTTCCTGCCTGAGGATGGAGCGGTTCCGGCACGGGCGGGTGATCTTCGCGGGGGATGCGGCGCATGGCGTCTCGCCCTTTGGTGCGCGCGGCGCGAATAGCGGTGTGCAGGATGCGGAGAACATCGCCTGGAAGCTCGCGCTCGTGCTGCGCGGCGAAGCGCCGGATACCCTGCTCGACAGCTATGATGCGGAGCGTGTGGCAGCGGCGGATGAGAACATCCTGAACTCGACGCGCTCGACGGATTTCATCACGCCGAAGAACGCCGCGAGCCGCGCCTTCCGCGACGCGACGCTGGACCTGGCACGGGATTGCGCCTTCGCCCGGCGGCTGGTGAACAGCGGGCGGCTGTCGCTGCCCTGCACCTACCACGACTCACCACTGAACACGCCGGATGCCGAGACCTTCGCCGGCCCGCTGGTGCCGGGCGCGCCGGCACCGGATGCGCCGCTGGTTGTCGATGGCAGGCCGGACTGGCTTCTGCGCCGCCTTGGCGGCGAGTTCAGCCTGCTGCATTTCAGGAAGGCCGCCCCCGCCATGCCCGAGACCGTGCCACCGGTGCGCCTGGTGACGGTGGCGCCTGGGGAGGATGCGGAGGGGATGGCGGCCCGCCGATACGATGCACGGCCGGGCACCACCTATCTCATCCGGCCGGACCAGCATGTCTGCGCCCGGTGGCGCCGCTTCGATCCCGATGCGGTGAGCAGGGCGCTTGGCCGCGCGACGGGGCGGGCGTGATGTTGAACACCGAACCCAATATCGCGGCACCCGATGATTTCTACGAGGCCCTGCTGTCGATCCACCAGGACCTCACGCCCGAGCAAAGCCGCGTGGTGGATGCGCGGCTGATCCTGCTACTCTGCAACCACATCGGCGACCTTGGGGTGCTGCGCCAGGCGATGGTACGGGCACGGCAGGGGATCGAGCCAGCCGGCCGCGACGCGGCCATCGCGGCCAGCGCTTGAAACCGAAGGAAGGAACGAGAATGTCTGGCTTCGCCAGTATCAATGACCTCGCCGAGAAGACCATCTCCTTCGACGAGCTCGGGCCGGGCCTTTACGGCTACACCGCGGAGGGCGATCCGAATTCGGGCGTGGTCATCGGCGATGACAGCGTGCTGGTGGTGGATGCCCAGGCGACGCCGCGCATGGCGCAGGACGTGATCGCGCGCATCCGCACCGTGACCGACAAGCCGGTGAAGCACATCGTGCTGTCGCATTACCACGCGGTGCGGGTGCTGGGCGCCTCCGGCTACGAGGGCGCGCAGATCATCGCCTCGGATGTCACGCGGGACCTGATCGTCGAGCGCGGGCAGCAGGACATGGACAGCGAGATCGGCCGCTTCCCGCGCCTGTTCCGCGGCAAGGAAAGCATCCCAGGCCTCACCTGGCCGAATGTCACCTTCCAGAAGAAGATGACCTTGTGGATGGGCAAGCGCGAGGTTCAGATCATTCATATCGGCCGTTCCCACACGGCGGGGGATACGGTGGTTTGGCTGCCGAAGGAGCGCGTGCTCTTCTCGGGCGATTGCGTGGAGTACGGCGCCACCCCCTATTGCGGCGACGCGCATTTCGCGGATTGGGCGGGCACGCTTGACGCGATTCGGGCGCTGAAGCCGGTTGCGGTGGTCCCGGGGCGCGGCGCGTCGCTGGTGACGTCGGACCAGATCGAGGAGGGGTTGAAGGGCACGGCGGACTTCACCTCGGATTTATTCAGCATTGCGAAGAATGGCGTCGCCGCGGGCCATTCGCTCAAGCAGGTCTATGATGCGGCGATGTCGGCGATGCGGCCGAAATACGGGCATTGGGTGATCTTCGAGCATTGCATGCCCTTCGACGTGTCGCGCGCCTATGACGAGGCAAAGGGACTGGATCATCCCCGCACCTGGACCGCCGAGCGCGATGTCGAAATGTGGAAGGCGCTGGAGCGCGGTACAGAGATGAAATCCGCCGAGATCGGCAGCTGAGATCACGCTGGCAGAGGAGGTTCCTCCGATGAATGCCCCGTTTCGCCCGCAATCGCTGACGGCCAATGACACGGGCTACATGCCTGGTTTCGGCAACGGCTTCGAGACCGAGGCCCTGCCGGGAGCACTGCCGATCGGCCGGAACTCGCCGCAGCGCTGCGCCTATGGGCTTTATGCGGAGCAGCTTTCCGGCTCACCCTTCACCGCGCCGCGTGCGACGAATGAACGGTCCTGGCTCTACCGCATCCGCCCGACCGTGGCGCATTGGGGAGAGTTCGAGAAGGTCGGCGCTGGGCTTTGGCGCACTGCGCCCTGCGCGGAGGTGGATCTCCCGCTGGCCCCTCTGCGCTGGGACCCGATCCCGCTACCGGAGGAGAAGCTCTCTTTCCTGGAGGGTATCCGCACCATCACCACCGCGGGCGATGCCGGCAGCCAGTCCGGCATGGGCGCGCATGTCTATCTCGCCACGCGCTCCATGAAGGATGAGTATTTCTACAATGCCGATGGCGAGATGATGGTGGTGCCCCAGCATGGCGCCCTTCGCTTCGCGACCGAGTTCGGCGTGATCGACGTGGCGCCGGGTGAGATCGCGGTGATCCCGCGCGGCGTGAAGATCCGGGTGGAGCTGCAAGGTGGGCCTGCACGCGGCTATCTATGCGAGAATTACGGCGGCGCCTTCACCCTGCCTGAACGCGGGCCGATCGGGGCGAATTGCCTGGCCAACCAGCGCGACTTCCTCACGCCGGTGGCGGCCTATGAGGATCGTGACGCGCCCTCCTTGCTCATGGTGAAGTGGGGCGGGCAGTTGTGGCGAACGGAGATCGCGCATTCTCCGCTCGATGTGGTGGCCTGGCACGGCAACTACGCACCGTATAAGTACGATTTGAGGCGCTTCTCGCCGGTCGGGCCCATTCTGTTCGACCATGCGGATCCGTCGATCTTCACTGTGCTGACTTCGCCAAGCGAGACACCGGGCACGGCCAATATCGATTTCGTGATCTTTCCCGATCGCTGGCTGGTGGCCGAGAACACCTTCCGCCCGCCCTGGTACCATATGAACGTGATGAGCGAGTTCATGGGGCTGATCGAGGGCGTGTATGATGCCAAACCGGGCGGCGGCTTCGTGCCGGGCGGCTTCTCGCTGCACAACTGCATGCTGCCGCATGGCCCGGACATGGCGGCCTTCGAAGGGGCCAGCAATGCGGAGCTGAAGCCGCACAAGCTGGAGGGAACGCTGGCCTTCATGTTCGAGACGCGCCTGCCCCAGCGCGTGACACGCTATGCCGCCGAGGCGCCGCAGTTCCAGAAGGACTACGCCACCTATGGTCGCGCCCTGCGCAAGCATTTCAACCCGAACCAGCGGTAGATGATGACCGACGCGACCCACGACCCGGCGCTGCGCAGCTGGGTGGAGTCCGCCAACGGGCATCCGGACTTCCCGATCCAGAACCTGCCGCTCGGCGTCTTCATCCCGCTGGATATGGGGCCAGCACGAGTCGGCGTGGCGATCGGGGACCGGATCCTCGATCTCACCATGGCGCCAGTGGCCGAGGATGTGCGGGAGGCGTCAGCAAATGCCTCGCTGAACGCGCTTTTCGCCCTGGGCGAGGGGCCTCGGAAGCTGCTGCGCCACCGCCTTTCGAGCCTGCTTGCGGAGGGCAGCGGACGCAGGGTGGCACTCGAGCAGCATCTGCATCCGATGGAGGCCTGCACGCTGTTGCTGCCCGCCCGGATCGGCGACTACACGGACTTCTATGTCGGCATCCATGACGCAACCAATGTCGGCAAGGTATTCCGGCCGGACAATCCGCTGCTGCCGAACTACAAGCATGTGCCGATCGGGTATCACGGCCGCGCCTCCTCCGTGCGCGTCTCGGGCACGCCGGTCCGGCGGCCCAAGGGCCAGCTCAAGGCGCCGGATTCCAACCCCCCGCATTTCGGGCCCTGCGAGCGGCTGGATTTCGAGCTGGAGATGGGCGTCTGGATCGGGCCGGGCAATGCGCTCGGCGATCCCATCCCCATCGACAGGGCGGAGGCGCATATTGCGGGATATGGGCTGCTCAACGACTGGTCCGCGCGCGACATACAGGCCTGGGAGTACCAGCCGCTCGGCCCGTTTCTGGCGAAGAACTTCGGTTCCACCGTTTCGCCCTGGGTGGTGACGCCGGAGGCGCTGGAGCCGTACCGCATCGCGCAGCCCGCACGCCCCGAGGGTGACCCGGCGCCACTCCCCTATCTGCTGGATGCGGCCGACCAAGCGCGCGGCGCCTTTGATCTCGCGCTGGAGGTGCTCATCCTGACATCCGCGATGCGGGAGAAGGGCATGCCGCCACACCGGCTCGCCCTGTCCAACGCGCGGCACATGTACTGGACGGTCGCTCAGATGGTGGCGCATCACAGCTCCAACGGATGCGACCTGAACCCAGGCGACCTGCTCGGCTCGGGCACGATTTCCGCACCCGGTACCGGCGGCTTCGGCAGCCTGCTGGAAGCCACCAGAGGCGGGAAGGAGCCGGTCCAACTTCCCTCGGGCGAGACGCGGCGCTTCCTGGAAGATGGGGACGAGATCATTCTTCGCGCGCGCGCGGCGCGTGACGGCTTCGCGGGCATCGGATTCGGGGATTGCCGGGCAGTCATTCTGCCGGCCAACTGAAGCGTCGGAGAAAGGCCAGCCGAAAGAGCCGGCGTCGGGAAGGAAGAACCATGAGGGACATCATCCTGGGTCGTCGTGCCCTGCTGGGTGCTGGTTTGGCGGGGACACTCCCAGCCATGCCGGCCCTTGCCGCCTATCCGGAGCGCACGCTGCGCTGGATCGTCGCCTATGCGGCGGGTGGTGGCACGGATACCCTGGCACGCCTGATCGGCGCCAACCTGTCGCAGCGGATCGGCCAACCGGTGGTGGTCGAGAACCGGCCGGGCGCCGCGACGAATATCGGCGCCGAGGCGGCGGCCAAATCGGCGCCTGATGGCTACACCGTCTTCACCGCCGATAATGGTACGTTGGTCTTCAACACCGCCCTGTTCCGCCGCCTTCCCTATGACCCGGCGAAGGACTTTCGGCCCGTGGGGCTGATGGCGCGCTTTCCGCTGTTCCTCGCAGTCGGGGAGAAGGCGCCGGCGGAGAGCGCGCAGGCGCTGATCGCGAAGGCGAAGGCCGCGCCCGGCACGATCGACTGCGCGACGCCCGGCATCGGCTCGCCGCACCACCTTGCGATGGAGCGAATGGCGCGCGAGGCCGGGGCGCGCTTCAACCACGTGCCCTATCGTGGCGCGGCGCCGGCGCTGAACGACCTGCTGGCCGGCACCATCCCGATGATGGTGCTCGACTATCCTTCAGGCGCCGAGCACCTGCGGAGCGGACGGGTGAAGGCGCTCGCGGTCCTGTCGGCCCGCCCGCTGGAGGACCTGCCCGCCGTACCCACGGTACGGGACTCGATGGGCCTTCGGGGCTTCGAGGCCTATGCTTGGCAGGGCATGGTGGTGCCAAAGGCGACGCCTGATCCGGTGGTGTCGCATCTGACGAAGGAACTGGACGCCTCCATCCGCGACACCGCGGTTCGGGCGCGCATGCAGCAGATCGGCCTGGAGCCGCTCACCGGCGGGCCCGCCGAGTTCGAGACGTTGTTGGAGCGCGAGCGGAGCACCTGGCTACCGCTGATCCGCGACCTCAACATCACCCTGGACTGAACCGGGGGTATGGCAGGACGGGCGCAATGCGCCTGCACGGGTACTTCCGGTCGTCGGCGGCCTGGCGGGTACACATCGCGCTCCACCTCAAGGGCCTGCCGGTGGAGCACCGATTGCACCACCTGCGCCGCGTCGGGCAGCGGGCGCCGGACTGGCTGCGCCTGAGCCCACAGGGGCTGGCGCCGGCGCTGGAGACGGATGGCAGGGTGGTGCTCACCCAATCCATGGCCATTTGCGAATGGCTGGACAAGACGCATCCGGAACCGCCGCTGCTGCCCGGCACCGCACTCCAGCGGGCGCGTATCCGCGCCTTCGCCCAGGCCATCGCCCGCGACATCCGCCCGGTGCAAAATCCGAAGGTGTTTGCCCGCCTGCGCCGGTCATCCGGCCTTCCTCGCCGCGGCGCCGGAGAGGCCGGCGGATGCCGAATAGGGCTGCCGGGCCGGGGAGGGGAATGGCATTCCTCCTGGCGGCCCCGCCGCAGCATGGGGCTACCACGTCGGGCCTGATCTTTGGGAAACAGCGCTCTTTCCGGTGGGGGTCCGGCTTCTTAGCCTTACAGGCATGAACGACACGCCCTCTCGCGCCGCCCCGTTCGGCCATCGCCGGGGCTGTTGTCGCGGTTAAGCCGCCGCGCCGACCCTCCCCGCCGCGCCACGCGGCGCCCTGCCTCGCCGGAGTTCCCATGTCCGACACGCACGCCATCGGCGGGCGTGGAGCCGTCGCGCCTTCCGCGCCGCTCCGCGTCCCCTTCTCCTTCCCGCGGCCCGATCTTTCACGCTACCGCCGCTTCCTCTCGCCGCTGGTGATCGTGCTGCTTTGGCAGGCGGCTTCCATGGCAGGGCTGATCGCGCCGCGGACGCTGGCGGCGCCCACCACCATTATCGCCACCACCTGGGAGCTGCTGCTCTCGGGTGAGCTGCCGCATCACCTCCTCGTCTCGCTGGCCCGCGTGGCTTCGGGGTTGGCGATCGGCGTCTCAACGGGTGTGGCGCTGGCGCTGGTCGCGGGGCTGTCCAGGCGCGGCGAGGACATCGTCGATGCGCCGATGCAGATGCTGCGCACGCTGCCCTTCCTCGCGCTGGTTCCCCTGTTCATCCTGTGGTTCGGCATCGGCGAGACGCCGAAGATCGCGCTCGTCTCGCTGGGCAGCGCCTTCCCCGTCTATCTGACCCTCTTCTCCGGCATCCGTGGCGTCGATCCCAAGCTGGCGGAGGCGGGCCGGGTCTTCGGGCTCGACCGCCGGGGGCTGGTCCGCCACGTCATCCTGCCCGGCGCGCTGCCTTCCGGCCTGGTGGGGCTGCGCTACGCCTTCGGCAGCGCCTGGCTGAGCCTGGTGATCGCGGAGCAAATCAACGCCACCGCCGGCATCGGCTTCCTGATCAACGATGCGCGCGACTTCCTGCGCACCGACGTGATCGTGGTCGGCCTTCTCGTCTACGCGCTGCTCGGCCTCGGTGCCGATGCGCTGGTGCGGGCCTTCGAGCGGCGGGCTTTGGCCTGGCGCCCCAATCTGATCAAGGGCTGAGTGCCATGACGCAGACCAATGACCGCACCGTCTCGGTGCGCGGGCTGACCCGCCGCTTCGGCAGCAACACCGTGCTGCACGGGCTCGACCTGGAGCTGGAGCCGGGCTCCTTCGTCGCTCTTCTGGGCCGCTCCGGCTCGGGCAAGACTACCCTGCTGCGCACGCTGGCGGGGTTGGACGCCGCGCCGGCCGATGCGGAACTTCGCCTGCCGGATGCCGTCGCCGTGGTGTTCCAGGAGCCGCGCCTGCTGCCCTGGAAGCGCGTGTGGAACAACGTCGCGCTGGGCCTGCCCGGATCGGGCGTGAAGGGGCGGGCCGAACGGGCGCTCGGCGAGGTGGGGCTGGCGAAGCACCACGAGGCTTGGCCCGCGACGCTTTCGGGTGGCGAGGCGCAGCGTGTGGCACTGGCCCGCGCGCTGGTGCGCGAGCCGCGCCTCCTGTTGCTAGACGAGCCCTTCGCGGCGCTGGACGCGCTGACCCGCATCCGCATGCATGCGCTGGTGCTGGACCTGTGGCGCGCCCATGGGCCGACGACGCTGATCGTCACGCATGACGTGGACGAGGCGGTGCTGCTGGCGGACCGCGTTCTGGTGCTCGACGCGGGCCGGATCGCGGCGGATATCAAGGTCGATATTCCGCGCCCCCGTGGCCATGGCGATGCGCGCTTCGCGGCGCTGCGCCGCCGTCTGCTCTCCGAACTCGGCGTCGAGGCCGAGGTCATCCGGGAAGCCGCGTGATGTTCCGCGCCGCACGCCGCGCGGCCATCCTCGGCGCGCTTGCCATGCCTTCCCTGGCGTGGGCCCAGGCGCCCGTTACCTTGCGCGCGGTGCTGGACAATGTCTCGCAGCCACGCCGCCTGGCGCCGGTGGATGATGCGGCCGTCGCGTCCCACCAAGCCGTGGCGGACGAATTCGCGCGGATCGGCGTCATTCCGCGGCGCGTGAATGTGGCGCCCCCGTGGGACCGCAACTTCGCACGGCTGGGGCGCGCGTAATGGACGGCACCATCCTTGCGAGCCGCACGGATCTGTTCCGCGACCTCGCGCGGCGCTTCGCCGAGAGCGCCGCGGTGCATGACCGCGAGGGCAGCTTCCCGCATGAGAACATCACCGCATTGCGGGATGCGGGCTTGTTGGGGCTGACCGTTCCGCCGGAGCTCGGCGGCGCGGGGATTGGTCTGGAGCGGGCGGTCCAGGTGGTCGGGGCGATCGCCGAAGGCTGCCCGGCCACCGCGCTGATCCTGGCCATGCAGTTTATCCAGCAGCGGGGGATCGCGCGGAACCCCGCGGTGTCGCCGGCCATCCGGGCGAGGCTCGGCCGCGGCGCGGTGCAGGATGGCGAGGTCATCAACGCGCTGCGGGTGGAGCCGGAGTTGGGCACGCCGGCGCGGGGCGGGCTGCCCGCCAGCATTGCGCGCCGCGTGCCGGGCGGCTGGTCGCTTAGTGGGCGGAAGATCTACTCGACGGGATCGCCGGCGCTCAGCTGGGGGCTGGTCTGGGCGCGAACGGATGAGGCGGTGCCGCGCACCGGCCTTTTCCTGCTTCCGATGAAGGCGCCAGGCGTGCAGATCGTGGAGACCTGGGACCAGGCCGGGCTCCGCGCCTCAGGCAGCCACGACGTGCTGTTCAACGGCGTTGCCTTGCCAGAGGACCATGCGCTGGAACTTCGCGCGCCAGATGCCTGGACCGACCGGGACCTGGATGCCGTCGCCTGGAACACCCTGTTGATCGCGGCCCTCTACACCGGGGTGGCGCGGGCGGCGCGGGACTGGCTGATCGGCTTCCTGCGGGCTCGTGTGCCTGCCAATCTTGGCAAGCCCCTCGCCACCCTGCCGCGCATGCAAGAGGCCGTCGGGCGGATCGAGGCGCTGATCCTGACCAATGAGCGTCTGGTCGCCGGCGCTGCCCGCGAAGAAGGCACCACGGCCACGCAGCTTGGCCTGGTGAAGACGATCGCCGCCGACAATGCCATCGCCGCCGTGCAGGAGGCCGTTGCCCTGTGCGGCAACCATGCTCTCGCCCGATCCAACCCGCTTGAGCGGCATATGCGCGACGTGTTCTGCGCCCGCATTCACACGCCGCAGCCCGACGCAGCGCTTCTCGCGGCCGGTCGTGCCGCGCTCATCCCCGCCTGACGAAAGAGGAACGCCATGAGCCTCAACACCCTGCCCAGGGACGGTGTCGAATTCATCGGCATGGTCCAGCCGCGCCAGCAGTCGGAAATCCATCCGCCGCGCGGGCCGGCCATCGACCCCGGCTATCTCGTCGCCTCCGCCCAGGCGCATGATGAGGGCGGCTTCGACCGCATCCTCATCGGCTGGTACTCGGACGGGCCCGATGGGCTCCAGCTTGCAGCCCATGCCGGCGCGCATACGCGGAACGTGGGATTCCTCGTCGCGCATCGCCCGGGCTTCATCGCGCCGACCAACGCGGCGCGTGCCTACAACACGCTCGACCAGCTGACCGGTGGCCGCGCCGCCATCCATGTGATCTCGGGCGGCGACGATGCCGACCAGGCGCGGGACGGCGACTGGCTCTCCAAAGACGAGCGGTATGCGCGCACCGACGAGTATGTCTCCATCCTGAAGTCGGTCTGGACCGGGGATGCGCCAATGGACCATGAGGGCGCCTATTACCGCATCAAGGGTGCCTCGCCGGCAGTGCGCAGCGTGCAGTCGCCGCGCATCCCTGTGTATTTCGGCGGCGCCTCGGAGGCCGCGCTGCGCGTGGCGGGCAAGCATGCCGATGTCTATGCGCTCTGGGGCGAGACCCACGGTCAGGTGCGCGAGATCATCAGCCGCGTGCGCGCCGAGGCGGCGAAGCATGGAAGGCAGGAGCAGATTCGCTTTTCCCTCTCCTTCCGCCCGATCCTGGCGGATACGGAGGATGCGGCCTGGGGACGGGCCGAGGCCATTCTCGACCGTGTCCGAGCCGTGCGGGGCAAGGCGGCGCTCGGGCCTGCGAATGGCGCGCCGCAGAATGCGGGCTCTCAGCGCCTCCTCGCCGCGGCCGCGCTGGGTGACCGGCCGGAGGGGCGGCTCTACACCGCCATCGCGCGTGAGACGGGCGCTCGCGGCAACACCACGGCACTGGTCGGCACCCCCGAGCAGGTGGCTCGGGCCTTCCTCGACTACTATGACCTCGGCGTGACCACCTTCCTCATACGGGGCTTCGACCCGCTGGAGGATGCGGTGGAATATGGCCGCTCCCTTCTGCCGATCACGCGGCGGTTGGTGGCCGAGCGCCTCGCGCAGCGTGTGCAGGTGGCCGCAGAATGATCGGGCGCCGTCTTCTCCTCGCGGGTGCGGCGGTGCTCGCCGCTCCCCGCATCCTTCGCGCCCAGGCGCCGCTGCGCGTGGGCGACCAGCGCGGCAATGCGAGGGCGGTGATGGAGGTCTCCGGCCAGCTCGCCGGCTTCGGCAACCGCATCGCCTGGAGCGAGTTCCCCGCCGCCGCCCCGCTGGTGGAGGCTTTGAACGCCGACGCCATCGACACAGGGCTGGTGGGCGACGCGCCCTTCACCTTCGGCGCCGCCGCCGGCGTGCCGATCAAGGCGATCGCGGCCACGCGGGAGAACCGGGGTGGCCTCGCCATCATCGTGCCGAAGGACAGCCCCGTGCAGTCTTTCGCCGAGTTGAAGGGCAAGCGGATTGCAACGGGGCGCGGTTCCATCGGGCATCAGGTGGTGCTGGCGGCGCTGGAAGCCGCCAAGCTGCCGCTGGATGCCGTGCAGTTCGTCTTCCTGCTGCCGGCCGATGCCAAGGCCGCCTATGCCAGCGGCGCCGTCGATGCCTGGGCCACCTGGGAGCCCTATGTCTCGCAGGAGGAGGTGCTGTCCGGCGCCCGTCGTGTGGTGTCGGGGGAGGGCATCACGCCCGGGCTCGGCTTCCAGGCCGCGCGGACCGACGCCATCGCAGCGCGGCGGGACGATCTGGCGGAGTTCGTCCGTCGCCTCGCCGCGGCGCGGTCCTGGGCGAATGCCAATGTCGCGGGCTATGCGAAGACGTGGTCGGAACTGATGAACGTTCCTGCCCCGGTGGCGCAGCATTGGTTTGAGCGCGCGGGGACGCGTGTGGTGCAGATCGACGATGCCGTGGCGGTGGACGAGCAGAAGAACATCGACCTCTATACGCGCGCCCGGCTGGTCCGCCGACGCATCGAGGCCCGTGACCTGCTCGACTCCTCCTTCAACGAGGCCATTCAGGCCGGCAACCGCGGCGCTTGACGCCGCAGGGTGCCGCCGCAACCTTCCCCCCCGGGGACGACCATTGACTAGGAAGGAATGACCATGCCCGACGGAACCATCGCCAAGCCGAACCAGACCGTGGACTGGCGCAACAAGGGCATCAAGCATATCCGCGCCACGGATAAGAGCTGCGACACGCCCGAGACGCTGGGCATGAACCGCGAGGTCGCGATCAGCGGCAGCCGCACCGGTTCCGTTGCGCTCTGGGCCGGCACGAATCGGATCGAGCCGAGTTCCCAGACCGGCCCGCATCACCACGGCCATCTGGAGAGCGTGATCTACGTCATCAGCGGCACGGCCCATATGCGCTGGGGCGACCGGCTGGAATTCATCACCGAGGCGAAGGCGGGCGACTTCTTCCTTGTGCCGCCCTACGTGCCGCACCAGGAGATCAACGCCTCCAAGACCGAGGTGCTGCACTGCGCGCTGGTCCGCAGCGGCGTCGAGGAGGTGGTGATCAACCTGCCCGACCTCGACATCGTCGAGACGCCGGAATGGGTGAACGTCAGCAGCGCCAAGGGTGATGCGAGCCATCGCTGACAACGAGCTGGCCGGCGGAGCCCCCGCCGGCCGGATCAGCCTGATGGACGAAATCGACCGCAAGATCATTGGCCTGCTGCAGGAGGACGCGACGCTCTCCGTCGCGCAACTGGCTGACAAGGTGGGGCTGTCGCCCACGCCGTGCTGGAAGCGCGTGCAGAAGCTGGAGGCGAATGGCGTCATCACCCGCCGGGTCGCCCTGGTGGATCCGGATAAGATCGGCGTCGGTATGGTCGTCTATGTGGCGATCGAGGCCGGCGACCATACGCCTGAGTGGTTGCGTCATTTCTCCACCGCCATCGCCTCCATGCCCGAGGTGATGGAGGCGCATCGCATGGCGGGCGAGGTGGACTACATGCTGCGCGTGGCGGTGACCGGCATGTCGGAGTTCGACTCCTTCTACAAGCGCCTCATTGAGGCTGTGCCGATGCGCAATGTTACCTCGCGCTTCGCCATGGAACAGCTGAAGCACACCACCGCCTATCCGCTGCACCGCGGCAACTTCCGGGACCGGTCCGGGCGGGACGGGGAGGGGTAGGGTCAACCGGGGCGCGCCGGCGCCGTTCTCCCCTGGGCCAAGTAAGGCCTTAGGAGGGCCCATGAGCATTTTCCGTTCCATCATGTCTAAGATCTTCAGCCATCCGGCAGCGGCCGCCAGTGCCCCGCCGGAGGTGGCATCCACCACGGGCGCCGCGGCCGCGCCAGCCGCTGCATCCGCCAGTGGCAGCGCCCCGCCGGAAGTGGCGCCCGCCACGCGCGATGCGACCTCGGCCGCCGGCACCCCCTCCCCAGCTCAGCCGGTAGATGTCGGGGCGGTGCTGACCGAGATAGCCTTGAAAAACCCGCAGAAACTCAACTGGCAGCAGTCCATAGTGGACCTGATGAAGCTGCTGGACCTCGACAGCAGCCTCGGCGCCCGTAAGGAGCTGGCTGGGGAGTTGGGATATACCGGTAGCACCGAGGATTCCGCGGCGATGAATATCTGGCTGCACAAGCAGGTCATGCAGAAGCTCGCCGAAAACGGCGGCAAGGTGCCCGACAGTCTCAAGGGCTGACGCCGGCAGGGTCCGGCCCGACCAGGCCGGGCCCGACTGCGGGGCAATAACGTAACGGTAGCGCTCACGTGCAGGCTGGACACATGGACCAAGCCGCTCCTGAATGTCGGTCGGACATGGGGAGAAGCGGCGTGGACAGCATCATGCAGGCCAGCTATCGGCCAGACGACTTCCGGCAACTGACCTTCCATGACGCCACCGCGGCCTTCAGGGACGGGTCCGACACGCCGCGCGCCTATCTTGAACGGTGCCTGGAGACGATTGCGGCGCGGGAGCCGGTGGTCCGCGCTTTCGTCGTGATCAATGAGGCTGGGGCGCGCGAAGCGGCCGATGCCAGCACAGCACGCTGGAAGGCCGGCAAACCGCTTTCGCCGATCGATGGAATGCCGATCGGCGCCAAGGATCTGATCGAAACGCGCGACATGCCGACCCAGATGGGCTGCGAGGCCTATCGCGGGAATTTCCCGAAGCGCGACAGCGCCATGATCCGCGCCATGCGGGATGCCGGCGCCATCATCCTCGGCAAGACCGTCACGACGGAGCTGGGGCAGGCCCATCCCGGCCCCACCACCAACCCCTTCGATGCCCGCCACACGCCAGGCGGTTCGTCCTCCGGCTCGGCCGCCGCCGTGGGCGCGCGGATGGTGCCGGCGGCGATCGGGACCCAGGTGGGCGGCTCGATCATCCGGCCGGCCAGCTATTGCGGCAACGTGGCGCTGAAGCCGACCCAGGGCGCGATCAACCGCGGCGAGCGGCAGGGGCTTTCCCAGAGCACGGCCGGTGTGCATGCCGGTTCCATCCAGGACATGTGGCTGGTGGCCAAGGCGATCGCGCTGCGCGCCGGTGGCGACCCGGGTTCACCCGCGCTCTTCGGTCCCGACGCGCCGCCGGCCGCGCAGCGGCCCGCGCGGCTCATCGTCATGGAGGGCGAGGGTTGGGCGCTCATGGACGAGGAATCCCGCCGCGCATTCGAAGAGGTCCTTGAAGGGCTTCGTACCGCAGGAGTGGAGTTGCTGACCCGCGCGGATGCCCCGGCCATTGAGGCCTTCGAGCGCAGCATCGCCAATGCCAAGGCGGTGACCAATGCCATCGGCTCATTCGAAACGCGGTGGAGCCAGCAGAACCTCATCGAAGCCAACCCCGATGGCGTCAGCGAGCGCTTCAAGATCCGCCATGCCGCCGGAATGGCGATGACGCTCGAGGATTATCGCGCCTGCCTACTTCAGCGTGAGGCGATGCGCCGCGCGCTGGCGGATCTGGCGCCGCTGGCGGACGGGCTGATCTCCCCGTCATCGCCCGGACCCGCGCCGGTCTGGGAGGGAGACAAGCCCGGCCAGCCGCCGGCGCCGCGCCCGACAGGCGACGTCGTGTCGAACGCGGCCACGTCGGCGCTGGGCGTGCCATGCGTTACAGTGCCGATGGCTGCGGTGCGCGGCCTGCCGATGGGCGTGCAGGTGATCGGCCATCCGCATATGGATGCCCGGGCCGCCGGAATGGCGCGCTGGATGTTGGAAACGATCCCGCCGGTTTCGGTATGATGCTTTCCAGGTGACGCTCGGCACCGCCTTCCGCATTTCTGGCGGGAGGCGGGCCGCAGAATAATTGCGTGACCCGTTTGTTTTCAGGGCGGATTTACGCTTCCCGGCAATCACGCTCGCCGGTGAGCGGCCTTATCGCTCGGCGCGAACACCCATGGCGATCGTCCGCTCATCCATGCGCGGATCATAGCTGATGCCCTTGCGGCTGGCCCAGGCATTGGTGAGCTGCAGGATCTGAATATAGGGGACCTGCTCCGCATAAAGGGCGACCGCCTCGTGCAGCAGTCTCTCGCGGTCCGCGTCGTCCATGGTGGCGGAGGCCCGGGCGGTGAGCGCGTCAAGATCCGGGTTCGAATAGCGCCACATGTTGTTGGAACCGGTGAGTCGCTGGCGGTTCGGAGTGCCCGCGATGCTGATGAGATAGTTGGTCGCCTCGCCGGTGGAACTACCCCAGGCCGCGAGCTGGACCGGCGCCTCGTAGCGCATCCGCATCGACACGAAGGCCGCGTAAGGCGCGGCATTCACCGTGGAACGCACGCCGATGCGGGTCCACATCTGCGCGACGGCCTGGGTCAGGCGCGAGTCATTGGGCCAGCGGTCGTTGGGAGTGGTGATCGTCACGCGGAAGCCGTTGGGAAATCCTGCCTCGGCCAAAAGGCGCTTCGCGGCATCGGGATCGAAGCGGTCAGGCCGGATCGCGGGATTATGCCCGAAGGCGCCGGCGGGGAGCCACTGGCCCGTGGGTACGGCCATGCCTTCCATTACGCGCTCGGCCAGTGCCTCACGGTTGATGGCCATGGAAAGTGCACGGCGCACGCGGATATCGAGGAAGGGGTTGTTGGGAAGCGCCTTTCCGTCGTTGTCCGTCACCTGCGGGCTGCCGCCCTCCGCTGAATGGACCGGGGCAATGAACATGGTGCGCAGGCTCGGGATCGTGGCGACCGAGAGGCGCGAATCACGCTTGAACTTCTCGATGTCGCTGCTCGGTATCTGGTCGATGATGTCGACATCGCCAGACAGTAGGGCGGCGGTGCGGGAGCCGTCATTCGGCAGGAAGCGATAGTTTACCGTCGCCCAGGGTTCGGCTCCCGCCCAATACCCCTCGTTTCGCGCCATCACGGCGCGGTCGCCGGAGGTATAGGAAACCAGGCGATAGGGGCCGGTGCCGATCGCGGCCTTGCCGCTGTTGTAATCTTCGGTGGCAGTGCCATTGACGTGACGCGCGATGATCGAAACTGAGGCGAGGTCGATCGGCAGCAGCGGGTGAGGCTGCTTCGTGTGAATGCGGATCGTCAGCGGATCCAGCACCTCCACGCGCGCGATCTGGCGAAGGAAGGTGGAGAAACCGCCGGGGCTGTTCGCGACATGGGGAACGCGACCGAAGGTGAAGACCACATCTTCGGCGGTGAAGTCGCGCCCGTCATGCCACTTCACGCCTGGGCGCAGCTTGATCTCCCATTCCGTGTCCGAGAGGGAGCGCCAACTCTCGGCAAGGGATGGGCGAGGCTGCGCGCGGCCGTCGCGTTCCACCAGCTGATTGAAGATATGCATCGTCAGGGAGTTGTTTGGCCCGTTGTTATGGAAATGCGGGTCCATCGAGGTGGCGGGAGTCCCGACGCCGATCGTCAGGGTCTGTGCCGAGGCCGGCTCCATGGCGAGCAGCGCCAATGGAAGAGCAGCGAGGCACAGCCTGCGCGGGAGATCCGAACCACCAACCACGATTTGCATATTCATCCCCTTCGGAGGCGAAGGAGGCTATGCGAAGGCGGCCTAGGCGGGAAGCGAAGAGTGGTAGCGCCATCAGCGCCGCATTTCCGTCGAGCCGGTGCGTGCGGCCAGCGCCTCGCAGAGGGCGGCGGCCTCGCCGAGCGAGGTGACGATGGCATCGGCGGGCCCTTCCTCGCGCAGCGCGGTGAGCATCGCACTGTCGGGCGGCGCATCCCACAGACCCACGATCACTTTCGCCTCCGGCAGCTGCCGGGCAATGCGGCGCAGGAAGTATCGCAGCCCGGCGATGCTGTTGCCTTCCTCCAGTACCGAAAGGCAGCAGAGCCGCACCAGGCCAGGGTCCAGCCGGCCGAGATTGGCGGTTTCCAGCGCCGCGCTCGTTTCCGCCCGTGCGCCCAGGCCGGCCCGGTGCAGCACCAGCGCCGCCAGACGCGCCGTCAGGTCATCCAGCGGGCCGCGGCCAGGGATGCAGACCACCGCTCCCTCCGCCTGCCAAGCCGGGGGGAGAGTGGCCTCGACCGACGTTCCGAAATCTGAAAGGTCGTCCAGCAGCGTGCCCACCTGGGTACGGATCACCTCCAGCCGCTCCGGTTCCAGCGCCTCGCGGGACCAGTCGGTCTGGGCCAGGACCAGGCCCTGCAGCGCCACGCTGTCGCCATAGGCGGCGAGGGAGGCATCAGGCTCGGCCAGGATGTCGCGCGCCTGTTCCACCAGCCCGTCGGCATCCCCTTCCAGGGCACGCTGGTAGAAGCTTTCCTCGGGCTGGAGTGGTGGCCTGTCGCCCAGCAGCACGTCGAAGAACTCGAAGCGCGGCACGTGGCGGCCGAGCACCACCAGGCCGACGGTGAGCGGCGTGGCGATCAGCAGTCCGATCGGGCCCCAGAGAAAGGCCCAGAAGCTGGCCGAGAGCACGACCGAGAGAGGCGAGAGGCCGGTGCGGCGGCCGAAGAGCAGCGGCTCCAGCACCTGTCCCATGATCACGCCGCCCAGCAGGAAGACGGCGAGCACCGTGGCGGCCAGCCCCCAGCCCGGATCGACGCCCATGGCCAGCACCAGCGGCGGCGCGACGGCGATGGGCGTACCGATGAAGGGCACGAAGCGCATCATTCCCGCCAGGATGCCCCAAAGCAGGGGGCTGGGCAGGCCCACCGCCCAGAGCAGGCCCGCGATCAGCACCGCATAACCAGCGTTCAGCCCCAGCTGCGCCAGGAACAGCCGTGAGAGCCGCGCGGCGGCGTCGTTCATCGCCGTCATGGTCCGGTGCAGGTCGCGCGCGCCGGCCAGGCGGATGGCGCGGTCGCGAAGATCCTCGCGGTAGAGCAGCACGAGGATGGTGAAGATGATCACCAGCCCCGCCATGGCCAGCGGCTGCAGGACAGGGCCGAGGATCCGGCCCGCCACGTCCAGCAGCGCCGCATCCGAGCGTGGCTGGGTCGCGACCACGACCGGCGCCGTGGCGCCGGCGGGCGCCGGCGGCGCGCCCTCGATCCCGAGGCTACCCAACAGCCCGTCCGACTGGCGAAGCAGGTCGCCGAGGCCACGGAGCGCACCCAGTTTTGCCCGGAGCGTCGCGGCATAGCGCGGCAGGTCGGCCGCAAGGTCCGCCGCCTGGGAGCCCAGGGCTGCGCCCACTGCCCCGATGAGCGCGAAGGCGGCGAGCACCGTCACCAGCACCGCCAGGCCCTTGCCCAGCCGGAGTCGCTGGAGAACCCGCGCCGCCGGGGCGAGCACGAAGGCGAGCAGCACGGCCAGCACCAGGGGCACCAACACGTCCCGCCCAAAATAGAGTGCGGCCACGATGACCGCGGCCGAGACCAGCATCGCCGCCCCCGCCACGGGGCTGCCGGGGGTGACGACTGGCGGAATGCGGCGATCGGGGACGGCCATGCGGCGTGATTCGTTCCAGGAACGGGAGGCGCGGGGAGGTCGCACGCCGCCCTGCATCCCGCCAGCCACTTCCCGCGTTGCGCGCGGGAACGTCATCGCCCAGCCGGTGAAGGTTGCCCGCCGGGCTGCCAGGATGCGCGTCAGACGAAGGACGCCCCGTGCCCGAACCGATCCGCGCATCCCTGTTTACCCCGGCCCGTCGCTGGCTCCGGATTCCCGTACTCGCGGCGGCGCTGGCGGTTGTGGCGGTGCTGGCCGGCGCGGTCGCCACGGCGCTGAACGACCGGGACGGCGATGCCGTCGCCGCAGGCAATGAGGCGGTGGTGGCGCTGGAAGGCGTGCTCTCCGCCATGAAGGATGTGGAGACCGGCCAGCGCGGCTACCTGCTGGTGGGCCGCGAGGAATACCTGGATCCTTTCCGGGCGGGCGTGGCCGCGGTGGAGGAGCGCATGGCGGTGCTGGAGGCTCTGCGCGGCCCCGCCGGCCTGCCCCCCGAGACCCGGCTGCGGGAGTTGATCGCCCGGCGGGAGGAATTGGCCGAGCGCTCGATCGCCCTGCGGCGGACGGGGGACGCCGAGGCGGCCCGGGGCGTGGTGGAGAGCGAGGAAGGCCGGGTGGCGATGGACGCCGTCCGCGCCGAGGTGGGCCGCCTGCAGGACCAGGCCCGGCAGAGGGTTGAGGCGCTGAACCAGCTCAGCACCACCCGTGGGCTTTGGCTCTGGGGCCTTGCGCTGGGCGCGGCCCTGCTCGCCTGCGCGCTGCTCGGCCGATACGCGATGGTGCGGCGGCAGTTGGAACGGCGGGCGAATGCGCTGCTGGACGCGGTGATGACAAACGCGCCGGTCGGCCTCGGTTTCGTCGGGCGGGACATGGTCATCACCAGTGCCAATCGCGCACTGATTGAGATCGGCGAGCGCAGCATGGGGCTGGAGGGTGTGGGGCCGGGCGCGGCCCCGGTGCTGCCGGATGCGGTGCGATCTCAGATCGCCCCGCGCCTGCGGGCGGTGCTCGATGGCGGAAAGGCCCAGTCGGACGTGGATGTGGAGACATTTCCTCCCGACCGGCCGGAGGAGCGGCACCAGCTTCTCGTGACCCTCTTTCCCGTCGCACCCGGCGAGGACGGCAGGGTCGAGGGAGCCGGCATCATCCTGATGGATGTCACACGCCGCCGCCGGGCGGAGGAGCGGCTGAGGCGTAGCGAGGCCCGGTTCCGGACCTTGGCGAACTCCCTGCCGCAACTCGCCTGGCAGGCTGACGCGAAGGGCGAGATCGAGTGGTATAATCGCCGCTGGTACGAGTTCACCGGCACGGATTTCGAGACGGTCAAGGGCTCCGGCTGGCTGGCACTGCAGCATCCGGACCATGCGGAGCGGGTGGAGGCGGGGTTCCGCGCCGCCATCGCGGCCGGCGAGCCCTGGCAGGATTCCTTTCCCTTACGCGGCGCCGATGGACAGTACCGCTGGTTCCTGAGCCGCGCCGTCCCGATCCGCGACGAGCCGGACGCCTTTCATCCCAAAGGCGCCATCACGGGCTGGTTCGGCACCAACACCGATGTGACGGAGCTGCGGGAGGCGGAGGAGGAGGCGACACTCGCCCGGGAGGCGGCCGAGGATGCGAACCGCGCCAAGAGCCAGTTCATCGCCAATATGAGCCATGAGCTGCGCACCCCGCTTTCGGCCGTGATCGGTTATTCCGAAATGCTTGAAGAGGAGGCAGGGGATCTCGAGGGCGGCGAGGCGCTGACGAAGGACCTGCAGAAGATCGGCGCCAATGCGCGCCACCTGCTCTCCCTCATCAACGATGTGCTCGACCTGTCCAAGATCGAGGCGGGGCGGATGGAGACGCATCCCGAGGAGTTCGCGGTGGACGCCCTGGTCTCCGAGACGGTGTCGACGGTGCAAGCGCTGATGGCGCGCAAGGCGAACACGCTGGAAGTCCAGCTTCCCGAGGGTGTCGGGACGATGCATTCGGACCAGGTGAAGCTGCGGCAATGCCTCATCAACCTGCTCTCCAATGCCAGCAAGTTCACCGAGGGTGGGCGGGTGACGCTCTCGGTGGAGACGGGGCGGGACCGGATGGGACGGCGCGAGATCGCCTTCCATGTCACTGATACCGGCATCGGCATGAGCCAGGAGCAGATCTCGCGCCTGTTCACCCGCTTCACCCAGGCGGACAGCTCCACCACGCGGCGTTTCGGCGGCACCGGGCTCGGCCTTGCGATCACCAAGGCCTTCTGCACGCTGCTGGGCGGCGACATCGCCGTGGAGAGCGTCGAGGGCCGCGGGACGCGCTTCACCATCCGCATGCCCATGGACATGCGGGAAACCGGGCCGGAACCGGAGGCGGAGCGGACAGAGGCAGCGCCCGCGGATCCGGCGGAGCATCTGGGTGCCGGGCTGGTGCTGGTGGTCGATGACGACCCGGCCTCCCGCGAGTTGCTGTCGCGCTTCGTCCTGCGGGACGGCTTCGCGGTGCGTACCGCGCATGACGGGGAGGAAGGGTTGCGGCTCGCGAAGCAACTCAGGCCCACCGCCATCCTGCTGGATGTGATGATGCCGCGGATGGATGGCTGGTCCGTCCTCACCGCCTTGAAGGCGGATCCCGAGCTGGCGGAAATACCAGTCGTAATGGTCTCGATCGTGCAGGAGCGAGCATTGGCTGTTTCGCTCGGGGCGGCGGACTACCTCATCAAGCCCGTGCAGTGGCACCGGCTACGGCGCGTGCTGGACCGCTACCGTGCACCCGGCGTCGCCCTGCTGGTGGATGCGGAGGCCGAGGCGCGGTTGGAGCTGCGGCGGCTGCTGGAAAGCGAGGGCTGGGCGGTGGAGGAGGCAGACGGGGCGGAGCAGGCCCTGGCCCGGCTCGGCGCCACGGGGGCCGCCGTGCCGCCCGTGGGGCTCGTGCTGGTGGCGGTGCCGGGCCCGGAGGGCGATGGGCTGACCCTCGTGCATGAAATCCGCCAGCGTGACGCCTGGAAGGACATTCAGGTGATCGCCCTGGCCGGGGGGGAGGTGCCACCCGCCGCGCTGGAGGCCCTGCGCGGGCAGGTGCGCCGTGTGCTGCCGGCCGGGGGCGAGCCGCCCGAGGCGCTGCTGCGCGAACTGCGCCGCATCTCTGCCTCTCGCAGTGCAGCGACGCCGGGGAACCCGCCGCCTTCTTCCCCGTTTCAGCCTGAGACGGAGAACGCGGCGCCATGA
Source organism: Muricoccus harenae (assembly GCF_009848505.1). Classification (GTDB taxonomy): domain Bacteria; phylum Pseudomonadota; class Alphaproteobacteria; order Acetobacterales; family Acetobacteraceae; genus Roseomonas; species Roseomonas harenae. The sequence goes on along the minus strand of NZ_WWDL01000015.1, from coordinate 52,978 downwards.
CGAAGATCTTGTTGGTGGAGGACCATGAGGAGCTGTGGGACTTCCTGTCCCGCCGCCTCCGCCGCCGCGGCTTCGACGTGGTGCTGGCGCATGACGGGCAGCAGGGCGTGGATATGGCCGGGGCCGAGCGTCCGGATGTGATCCTGCTCGACATGAACCTGCCGGTGATGGATGGCTGGACCGCCGCCCGGACGTTGCGGGGAAATCCGGACACCGCCCGCATCCCGATCATCGCGCTCACCGCCCATGCGATGTCGGGTGACCGTGACCGGATACTCGAGGCCGGCTGCGACGACTACCATCCGAAGCCGGTGGATTTCCCACAGCTGCTGGCGCAGATCGAAGCAGCCATGCTGGCCGCGGAAAGCTGAGGCCGCCCCGCTCTACCTCCCCGGGGGCCGCATCGCGGCGCGCATGCGGTCTGCCGAGGTCGCATCCACGCCCAGGTCGCGCAGCGGATCGAAGAATCGGGTGTCGGGCGTGAACAGCAGATAGGCCATCGCCTCGTTCGCCATCAGCGTCTCGTTGCGCGTGTCATAGCCTTCCTTCGCGAGGAAGCGGCGGAAGTTCTCCCGGTCGGCCTCGGTGAAGGCCTCCCGCCAGGCGCGCATCACATGCGCCGCGAAGGCTGGATCGGTGAAGAACAATCCGTGCCCTGCCTCATGCTCGAGCACAGCGCGGCGGGCGGAGGCATCGAAGCGCCTCTCCTCCGCGGGCAGGGTGATAATGGCGGCCGGGCCACCACCGGCGATTGTGCGCATCATGGGAAGGTGTGCCTCGAGCCAAGCTTCCTGCGTGTTCAGCGCGACGCCGGAGGCACGTGCCATCGCCATGAAGCGCTCCACATCGGCCAGGTTGTAGTTATGGCCGTAGTAGTAGGTGTCGGGGTCCTCGCCAGCGGCGGCGATGGCGGCGGCCAGGGCCTCGTCGTTCAGCACGCGGTCGCGCGGCGTGTGGGTCTTCTCGATCAGCGCGGCCAGCCGGTTCATCATCAGGCCCTGCCGGCGCAGGTCCGGAAAAGCCACCAAAAACACCGCAGGGAGATCGGCGAGGCGCAGGAGCGTCGTCTCGGCGGGCTGCCAGCGAAGCAGCGCATCGCGCTCCATCAGCGGAACCGCGGTGGTCTCCACCGGCGGCGCAAGCGCGGGGGCGGCGGGCGCCCCTGCGGGCACGAGGGCCGCCGATGTTGCCGCCGGAGCGCCCGGGACCTCACGCCCTCGCTCCGACGGCACATCCGTCCGAGCCCAGAAGGCCGCGCCAATGCCCAGCGCGACCAGTGCTACACCCGAGGCCAGCCAGGCCAGGCGGCGACCCCGCAGCAACGACGGCGCACCGCCGGGGGGCGGAGACGGCGGCGCAAGCCGCACGGTGTCATCCGATTCCGCGGACGCTCCCGGCATGGCGCCTTGACCCGGACGCCTGTCCCTGCCTCGCGAATTAGCCGCCGATGTTCAGTACCTGGACCCGGCGATTCCGCTGTTCCGGCCTTTCATCGCCGGTCTTCACCAGGAGCTGGCTTTCGCCCAATCCCACCGCCTCAAGCCGCGCCGCCGGCACGTTGTAGCGCTGCATCAGGAAGTCCCGCACCGCTTCCGCCCGCCGCTGGGAGAGTTCGCGATTCATGACGTCCGGGCCGGCCGTATCCGTGTGACCCTCGATCCGGAAGCGGTAGGGCGCCAACTCGGCGGATGATAGCGCCTGGCCGAGCGGGGCGAGGGCGCGCTCCGCCGCCGGAGTGAGCGCCGCGGAGTTGGTTGCGAACTGCACGGTGATGGACAGGGCCGGGGTGCCGACCGGGGCCGTCGTCTCCTGTTGCGGCGGGCGCGTCACCCGCGCGGGCGCGGCTGCCTGGCTGGAGGAAGAGGCGGCGGGCTGGCTGGGCTGCGCCGCGGGTGCGGCTGGCTCAGTGCCCGGCATGCGGATGCCGCGCGTGCCACCGCCCGGACGGAGCTGCTCGATCATCTGCATCGCGCGCGTGTCGGACTGCGCCATCGCGGGCACGGCCTGCGCGGCGAGCAGGGCGGCGCCGAGGGTGAGGACGATGCGATAGGGACGCGGCATGGCGTTTCTCCTGGTGCGTCGGGCCGGGTGATTTTCCGGGCGCAGGGTGGTCATGGGGCGGGATTCGCCGGGCGCGTCACGCTACACCGAGACGCCGCCAGAACGGCATCCTTTCCCGGATCGTATGCGCGATGATTCCGGCCGCCTGCTCGCGCTCCTCGCCTTCGAGGCCCGGTCGTATGCGATCCAGCAGAACGGCGGCGTCAGGCGCCTCGGCGATATCGGGCTGCGACGCCAGGGTAAGCTCCAGCGGCGTGCAGGGCACGCCCGCGCCCATGAGCGGGGAGGCCATGGCGATGCGTTCCTCACCAACGCCACCGGCGGCATGGAAGGCGGCGGCCCCGGCATTGAAGCGGCGAGCCTTGCGCAGCGTCGCCTCGTCCGGCGCGGGGCGCCAGATGGGCATGGCGGTGCTGGTGCCGTCGAGCATCACCAGAACCTCCTCGGGTGTCAGCGTGCGTTCCGGCAGCGCGCGCAGCGTGCCGAGGCGCTGCGGCCCCTGAGCGAGCGCCGCCATGATCGGGTCCGTGGCCGCCTTCGGCAGCTCGGCCTTGCCGCGCGGGGTCGGGAGGAAAGGAAGCCCCTCCGGACGATGCGCGACCTGGGCGAGGATGATCGGGTCCAGCGCCTCCTGGCGGTCAATGCGCCGGGCGCCGCGGATGAAGACGTCACGGCGGAAAGGACGCTGGAGAAAGAGGTCCTTGATGGTTTCGCGGGCGACGCCCTCGGGCATGTCGTCCCAGATGGCGCGCTGCGCCGGCTCCAGCAGCATGTCGGGCAGGTTCTCGGCCAGCGTGGCACTGCCGACATAGTCGAGCCGCGCGGGCGCCAGTGCCTCCACCATGTCGGCGAAGAAGACCGGGCGCCAATGCGCCGTCATCATCTCATGTGCCAGATAGGCGGCGTTGATCCCTTCGCCCTCACGCAGGATATGCTGGAGCATGGGTGTCTTCGGCAGGTTCACCGCGCTGGCTTCATGCAGCGCGCGCACCAGCGGCAGGGCGGCCTGTGCACGCTCCGTGCTGTCGCCCTTCACCTGCATTGAGGCGCCGAGGCGGATGACACGCTGCAGCGCCGCATCCGCGCCAAAGCCGGGCAGGGCATTATAGGCGATGTAGACAATGCCGCCCGGCTTCAGCCTGCGCTGCAGCAGCCGGACGATGCCTTCACGCACCGCATCCGACACCCAGGTCCAGACGCCATGCAGCATGGCGACATCGAGTGGCGGCAGGGAGTCGATCTCAGCATCGGACAGCGCCGCCAGATCGGCTTCCATCACGCCGAGATTGTCGAGCCCTGCGGCATCGGCGAAGTCCGAGAGCTCCGACACATGGGCAGGGTTGTAGTCGATGCCCAGGCAAGTCCAGCCGGGATTGGCGCCGGCCAGGGCCGCGATGACATAGCCGCGGCCGCAGCCGATATCGGCCACCGTCATCCGCTCGCGCGGGCGCCAGGCGACGCCATTCATTGCGGCGGCCAGCGCAAGATGCGCTGGCACCTGCGCAGGGTGGTAGGAGGCCGTATAGGGCGAATCCGCGACATAGCCGCGGCTCCAGGCCGTCATCGTGATGTTCCTCTGGTCATTCGGCAGAACCGGTCATCGTGGCGTCACGCGACCTCGGGGCGGAGCATGGCGTCCGCTGCGTCGCGCAGGCGGGGACGGGAGGCGGTGATCCAGCCGGTGCGCCCGAGCCGGGCCTGCCCCATCCGCAGCGGTGGCACGGCGCCCGCCGCGAGCACCGGGTTCACTGCGAAGTCGATCTCCGGCCCGACATGCAGCCGCGTCAGGTCGCAGATGCGGCGGAAGGTGGAAGTTCCGGGCTGCAACGCCTCGAAGGCGTCAAGCTCCATCGGGCCGATGCGGATGACGAAGCGCGCCGCGGGATCCCAGATCTGCGCCCCGGCCGCGGCATCCACGCCCAGTTGCGAGAAGGCGCCGCCCAGCCGGCTGCGCTCCGGCGTCGGCACACGCTGCCAGCCGCCGACGAATTCCACGATTTCCACGGGCCGACCCGTCTCCTCCTCCAGCAGCGCGGCAAGGCGCTCGGCGCTGCGGGTGCGGTTGGCCAGATGGCCGGCATGGTAGAGCAGGCCGGAGAGCGGCGTTGCCAGCCGCCCGTCCAGCCCCGGCGTGGCCATGCCGATGGCGGCGGACAGGGCGGCATCGGCCCGGGACGGATCGCGCGCCGGCCGCACCTTTGCGCCGGCCTTTACCCAGAGCCCGGTGAAGCGCCGGGACAGCATTTCGAGGAAGGCGACGAGGGCCGCGCCGTCCCGGCGGCGGCTGGGCGGGAGGTTCCGTTGCTCGGCGGCGGCGATGGCGGTGTAGTGGCGCGGCAGGGCGCCATTGGTGCCGATCAGGCCGAAGGTCGGCGCCGCCAGGCTGCGGCTGCGTAGATCGGCCGCCGCCACCTCGCCGGCCGGCAGATCCAGCCTGGCGACGGAGCGGAAACGGAGATCGGCGATGTCCCGGCCGCGCGCGAGCACATGCGCGGCCTGGTCCAGATCGAAACGCGACGGCTCGGCGACAAGCCGCCCGTTGGGACTGTCAGGCAGCGGCGGCGGATGCGTCGTGACCGTGATGTCCGGCGCGCTCTCGGCGGAGGGATCGAGCCGCTCCCCCGTTTCCGTCCCGCTGCTCACAGCAGCACCCGCGTGCCGCTGCGTGGTGGCCAGGAGGCCACGGCCTCGCTCCGCCCGCGCAGTACGGCGCGCGTCCGTACGAAGCCGTTCACCGAGATCTGCAGCGCCAGGAACTGCTCCAGCACCGCGGCCAGAAGATAGAGCGCGTCCGAGGCCCAGCTTTGGGGATCGAAGGTGAGGGTGACATCGATTCCGCGGGTGAAGACGCCGGGCCGCTGGCCGGGGATGCGCGCCAGCCCTGGCTTCGCCTCTACCGACAGCAGGCCGGCGATTGCGTTGCGCGTCTCCGGGGCATCGCGCAGGTCATGCAGGCGCAGCATCTCGCGCAGCGCCAGCGCCGCATCCGTGCCGCCCATCACGCCCAGATGGTTGAGCGCGAGATGCGAGACGAGCCGCCAGCCGCCGCGCTGGCGCAGCGGGAAGCGCAGGGTGGAGCTGGGCGCACGCAGGCATTCCGCGGCGCCTACAGGGGCCGGATCCACGATCCGCAGATGGGGCTGCCCGCCGCCAAAGGGCAGCAGGTCCGGCAGATCCCGGTTGAGGCAGAGCGCCTCGACGGTGAGCACGCCATCGGCCGGCGCCATCGGGTCGAAGCTCGTGTCCCGCAGCATCAGCCGTGTCTCGGTGCCGGTGAGGGGGGAGGGGGCGGGTAGGCGGCGGGCGATCCATTGCGCCTCGGACGCCACCGTCTCTGCCGCCGTGTCCCGGGCCAGGCGGTGGAAGGGCTGCACGTTGCGCCGCGCTCCGTCGGGCCGCGTCTCGCGCACCTGGCGGATGGAATGGATCTCGATCGCGGCAGGGCGGCGCGCATCGGGCAGCACGGTCCAGTCGGACTGGGTGCCGTCGAGCGAGATGGGCTCGCAGCGCTGCGGGAACAGGTTCACGGCCGGGGTGCAGTGCAGGGCCAGCGTCTCGGCCGTCACCGCGCGCTCCAGCGCCGGTGCGGCGCGGGAGAGATAGACAAACACCTCCAGCCGGTCGCTCGCCTGCATCAGGCTGCGTGCGTCCAGCCCCTCGAGATCGAGGTAGAGGAACTTCTCGGGGAAGGCGAAATACTCGGTCAGCAGGCGATGGCCGTCGAAGGCCCGGCGCGGCCAGGGCAGCGCCGCCTCGTCCCGGGTCATCCCCGCCGGACGCAGCGCGGTCGCGGGCAGAAGCGTCGGGGAAGGATCAGAGGGTGCATCCGCAAGGGCCACGCCGAGGCAGGCCGTGGACAGCAGCTCATGCAAGGCAAAGGCGGTCGTGCCAGTGCCGGGCAGATGCAGCCGCAGCTTGTCGAGCTCGATCGCTGAGAAGGGCAGATCCGGCGCGGCAGTGCGCAATGTCAGCCGCAGGCAGGCAGCGGCGCGCGGAGCGCGGGGATTGGCGGGGGCGGCGAAGGGCAGGCCCATCAGCCGCGCCGCCTCGATCCGGATCGGCCAGAGCGTCACCGGATGGCAGGTGACATAACGCAGCGGTTGCCCGCCCGCGACCGGCTCCGTCTCGACTGTGAGGCCGCGCGCGACCTTGGCGGGGCCGCGCGCCTCCGGGCGTGGCAAGAGACGCAGGGTTGTCATGCTCGGCACCGGCGCGAGCAGATGCGGTGAAAGCAGTTCCAGCAACGCGTCGCTGAACTCGGGCAGCTCGTCCTCGAGCCGGTGCTGCACCCGCGCGGCGAGGAAGGCAACGCCCTCCAGCAGCCGCTCGACATGCGGGTCGTCCCCCGTGCCGTCGCGGGTGACGCGAAGCCGGCCGGCAATCTTCGGATGCGCCTCCGCGAACTCGCCGGCGAGCTTGCGCAGCGCCTCCAGCTCGGCGTTGTAGAAGGGGAGGAGGCTTTCGCTCATCGCGCGGCCATTATCCACCCGCGCTCATCGTTCGGCCACCCGCACCTCGTGGCTGACGGCCTCCAGCATCGTGTCGAAGGAGATCGGCTCCGGAACCGGATCGGTCCGGAGCAGCGCCGTCACACGGAGCCGCAGGGTCCGATCCAACTCGTTGGACGGGCGCAGGGTGACCGATACATTCGTCAGCCGCGGTTCGAAGCGGCGGATCACCGCCTCCACCTCCCGCGCCAGCTCCTCCCGCGCGTCGTCCATTGCGAAGCTGCCCGAGGTGGCGTCCGGGATGCCGTAGCCGAGCGGCGAGCGCAGCAAGGCCGGCATGGCCTCCGGCAGGAGCCAGCGGCGGCGGCGGGCGTTCAGCAGCGCTTCCAGGTCGCGCCGCACGCCGGCGCGCAGGATCTCGAGCGCGCGGGCGGCCGTCGGCGGGGTGTCGCGCACCTGCTCCGGCGCTTCGTCCAGCAGCCGGTCGAGCAGCGGCAAGCGGACGCGCAGCGCGCCCGGCTGCGGGCCCGAATGCCGGTGATCGCTCATCACGCCCTATCCGCCCGCGTCGTGATCATGCCAGGCGCAGTGAGGCGAGCTCGGACACCGGCACCGCATCCTCGCCCACCAGCAGGAGCCGCTGCCCGGCGCCCCGTACGACGACGGCATCGCCTTCCACCAGCTCCTCCCACTCGGTCACGCGGCCGAGCCGCATCTCGTCGGTGAGTGGCAGGCTGCCGCGGGGATAGAGCGCGGTGACGAAGACCGACCCCTCGGAATCGTCCTTCATAATGAGGTCCGCCCGCCGCCAGGCGATGTCGCGCGGGCGACGGCCGGGGGTGAAAACGAGGCTGGCGACGCGCTCCAGAGGCAGCAGCATGTGCTCGCCGGCAGTGGTGAGGATCTCCAGCCCCGGCGCGGCCAGATCGTCCGCATCGCGCAGGTCGTCGAAGGTGATACTGCGGCCATCGGCCAGCTCCGCCTGACCAGCGATGCGCGGGCGCAGGCTTTCGGCTTCCGCCGCCGCGGCGGCGGCGGCGGGAATGTCGCCGGTGCGCAGCAGGACCGCGGCACGCAACGCGGCCGCCTGGGCGGGGGTGGCCTCTTGTCCCTGGAAGACGGGCGCACGGCCTTCCGCCCAGACCTGGGCACGCGCGGTCTCGGCGCGCAGCAGGCGCCGGAACTCCAGCACCGCGGGGTTGGGATCCTCGAGCACGGCGGCGTCCAGCATGCGGTCGGCGCGTTCCGCATCGCCCGAGAGCAACAGCAGCTCGGCGAGCAGCCAGCGGGCATCGGCATCGCGCGGTGCCGCCTTCACCTGCGCCTGGGCAGCGGCGACGGCCGCCGGCAGGTCGCCGGCACGAAGGGCCTCGGCGGTCTTGGACAAGGCTTCTATCCTCCTCGGAGCATCAGGCGCGGGCGTCGGCCCGGTCGGATCGCGGTTTCATCAGGCAGCACGGGGCCGGGCGAGATCGGTGACGAGACGGAACACCGCGCCCACATCGTCAAGCTGGTGGTGCGGCTGCAGATGGATGACGCAGCCATAGGTGCCGGGGCGGCCGGGCTGTTCCCGAACCTCCACCCGCGCATCGCGCAGCGGGTAGCGTGCGGCGGAGTCGATGCTCCCGGCCAAGCCGCTGACGTGGTTGGAGAGCCAGCGGGAGAGCCGCAGCTCGACCTCCTCAGGGGCCAGGAAGGCGCCGAGCATGTCGCGGCCCATCACCTTCACGCAATGCGCGAAGCGGCAGACGCAGAGCACGTTGTTCAGCTGCGCGGAAAGCCTCTGATTAGCATCCGCCACCTCGGTCGTCATTCGCGGCGGGCGGTGCAGCGTGGGAAGAGCGCCGAAGCTCGCCTCGGGCAATCCATCAAGCCCGCAAAGGGCGACGATGTTCGCATCAGCCAGGGCGCGTTCCTGGTCATCGGTCAGCGCCAGTTCCAGCGGCGGGCGCGGCGGCGGGCCTGGCGGGTCGGAGGGCAGGCGCTCATGCGGCAACCCGTCCACCACGCCGCCGCTCGGGATCGCGGAAGGCTCGGCGCCCCGCAGCTCCGCCGGCCAGCGATAGCGGCTGAAAGCCCGCAGCGCGACCGCCGCCATGGCATAGATCGGCGTGGTCCAGACGCGGGCGGCGCTGTCCGGCACGTACTCGCGATACACGAAACGATCCGGCCGCGTGCCATCGGCATGCCACGCGGCCCGGCCGAGCGTGCGCGGCAGAGCAAGGGCGAGAAAGCGCGTGTCGTCACGGCCCGCCAGGCTGCGCCAGCGCAGCCGGTCAGGGCCACGCAGGGCCAGGGTGAGGTCGCTCGCCGGTCCCGCCTCGGCGAAGCTCCCCAGACCCAGCATGTCGGGGGCGACCGGCAGGATGACAGGCGAAAAGGCCGCCGCCGCCACGGAGGCAAGGCGCCCGAGCAATGCGACGTCGTCCACCGGATGGCCGGCCGAGGGGCCAGGCCGCACCTCATGGTCGCAAAGGATGAGGCCATAGGGCTCGCCCCCCGCGATGCCGAACTCCTCCTCATGCAGCTTGTGGAAGAGGTTGGACTGATCGAACTCCGCCGCGCGTTCTAGGTCGCGTGACAATTCCTGCCAGCGGATGGGCAGCAGGCGGATGCGGATCATGCGATCCGCCTCGGCGCGCTCCGTGAGCCAGTTCAGGCCACGCCAGGAACCTTCCAGGCGGGAGAGGCGCGGATGGTGCAGCACCGCATCCAGCGCGCGCGACAGCAAGGCGTCGATCGCCGCGATGTCGCGGTCGATCGCCTCCTCCAAACGGGCAAGGGCGTCCGCCGGTCCGGTGGAGGCGGCGAGGATGGCTGCCAGCGCCTCCTCGCCGAACCAGCCGCGCAGGATCGCGGCGCGGTCGCGCTCAGCGATCCAGCCGGTCAGGGCCGTGGCCGACTCTGCGTGGGCGGCGCCGAAGAACCGGCCCCGCCGCACCGCTTCACGCAGCGGCGTCATCGCATTGTATTGGCGATGCGTAGCGTTGCGTCAGCTCTTCTGCGGAATCCGTGCCACCATCCGCATGGAGGTGGTCAGTTCCTCCATCTGCAGCCAGGGACGCAGATGCGCGACCGCGTTGTAGGAGCCGGGCTTGCCCGGGATCTCACGCACCTCGATCTGCGCCTCTCGCAGCGGATACTTGGCGCGCGATTCTTGCCCGGCACCTTCCATCGGGTTGACGTAGTTCTGGATCCAGCGGTTCAGCCAGACCTCGCAGTCGCTCGCCTCCATGAAGGAGCCGATCTTGTCGCGCGCCATCACCTTGAGGAAGTGGGCGAAGCGGCTGGTCGCCATGATGTAGGGCAGGCGGGCGGAAATGGCGGCATTCGCCGTCGCCTCGGGCCGGTCATACTTCTTCGGCTTCTGCACAGTCTGCGCGCCGAAGAACACGGCATAGTCGGTGTTCTTGTAGTGGCAGAGCGGCAGGAAGCCGAGGTTGGAGAGCTCGGCCTCACGCCGGTCGGTGATGGCGATCTCGGTCGGGCACTTGGCGTCGAGGTCACCGTCATCCGAGGTGAAGACGTGGTTAGGCAGGTCCGTCACCTTGCCGCCGCCTTCGGCACCGCGGATGGCGGTGCACCAGCCATATTGCGCAAAGGCATCGGTCATCCGCGCGCCCATGACATAGGCGGCGTTCATCCAGCAGTAGTGCTCGTGGTTCATCGCCTTGGCGGAGCCATCGGCGTTGAACTGGGCCTCCTCGTAGCCGAATTCCTCGACCGGCTTGGTCGCCGCGCCATAGGGCAGGCGGGCGATGGTGCGCGGCATCACGAGGGAGCAGAAGCGGCTGTCGTCGCGCTCACGGAAGGAGCGCCACTTCGTGTATTCCTGGGTCTCAAAGATCTTCGCCAGGTCGCGCGGCTTGGACAGCTCGGTCCAGTCCTTGAAGCCGAACATGCCGGCGCCGACACCCGAGACGAAGGGCGCAAAGCCCGCCGCCGCGACGGAGGACATCTGGGCCAGGGACTCGATGTCCTCGGGATGGGCCGTCCATTCGTAGTCGCCGATCAGCGCACCGTAAGGCTCGCCACCGGGGAGGCCGAACTCGCTCTCGTAGATCTTCTTGAAGAGTTGGCTCTGGTCGAACTCGACCGCCTTGGTCAGGTCGCGATGCAGCTCCTTCTTGGAGAGCTGGATCATGCGGAGCTTGAGGGAGGTGCCCGTCTCGGACTTGTCCACCAGGTAGTGCAGCCCGCGCCAGGAGCCTTCCAGCTTCAGGAAGCGCGGGTGGTGCATCACCTCGTTCAGCTGCTCGCTGATCTTCTCGTCCAGCGCGGCGATGGCGCGGTTGAAGGTCTGCGTCATGTTGCGGCTGAAGGTGACGGTGCCCTTCAGCGCCTCCTCGGCCAGGGCCTTGATCAGCTCCTGGGCGCGGTCCTTCTCGGTCTGCCGGGTGGCGCCGACCACCTGGTCGAGCAGCGATAGGCTGCCTTCCTCGGTGGTGACGGCAGCGCCCTGGGCGCTGGTCTGCGTGCCGCTCATGATCTCAGCCCTCCTTCTTGTCGAGGCCGAGCTCGTCGGACAGCGACTTCAGCTTGTCCTTGTCCTGCAGCACCTGCTCCAGCAGGCCTTCAAGCTCCTCGGACATGTCCGCCTTGCTCATAAGGTCTCGCAACTTCGCCCGCGTCTCGAGCATCGCCTTCAGCGCCGGCACCTGCTCGGCCACGCGCGAGGGCTCGAAATCCTCAAGCGAGCGGAACTTCAGATTCACCGCCATCTCGCTGTCATCGCCGGCGAAGGTGTTCTTCACCTTCAGGTTCAGGCCCGGTGCGATGCGTGCCATGACGTCGTTGAAGTTGTCTCGGTCGATCTGGGTGAACTTGCGGTCCGCCAGCGGCTTCAGCGGCTCGGACGGGTCGCCCGCGAAGTCGCCCATGACGCCGACGACGAAGGGCAGCTCACGTTGGATGGCGGCGCCTTCCGTCTCGACCTCGTAGGAGATGTGCACGCGCGGCTTGCGCACGCGGTTGAGCTTGTCATGAACGCCGGACATGCGGAATTCCCCCAGAGTGGCAGGCATGGCTGCCTGAAGTCGGATGACGGTACCGCGACGCGTGCGAAATCACGCCGTGTCGCACGGGTCCAACGGAAACAAGGTAGAGGTCGGGTAAACAAGTCGTCAACGACATTGCGCCCCCTCAATATTCCGGCTGCGGCGGGCGGATGCCCAGGGAAGACAGCATGGCCGTCCGGGATGTTTCGTCGGGCAGGACCTCGGCCAGAAGTTCGGGCAGGGTCATGCGCCCACGCCGTGCCGCATCGCGCAGCGTATAGGCCAGGGGCGAGTGCGGTTCGGTCTTCTCGAAGAAGTCTGCGAGGCGCTCCAGCGTCGCCAAGGCGGCCTCGCGATTGGCGATGCTGGCATTCGGGTCACCGAGGCCAGATCCGCCGGACCGCCCCGGTGCCGCCGTGCCTGGTACCGCGTCCTCTTCGGCCGTCTCGGCAGCTGAAGCGGCCGGGGCGGGACCGGCCAGCTTGTCCACCACTTCCTGCAGGCGCTCGAGCAGGCGAGACAGGCGAGAGGTGGGGACCTCCCCGTAACTGGCGAAGCGCTCCATCAGCGCGGCGTCGAAGCTGCGCCAGGTTTCCAGGGCTTCGGCCACATCGGCGGAGAGGGCGCGAAGCGCAGGCCGCGCGGTGCTGGCCTCGGCTTCGAGCACCGTCAGCTCCGGCACGCCTGCGGCATAGCGGCGCTCGCGGTATTCCGGATCGGCGCGGCCGGCCACCTCTTCCGCCTGTTCGTAGCGGTAGAGGGGAAGGGGGGTGTTGTCAGTGCGCCGGAACAGCGGCAGGCGCCGCAAGGGCTGCAGGATTGTGCCGTCGCCCGAGGCGCCGGACAGCCCGCCGAGGATGATGCCGCGATCCTCGATTCCGTCCGTGTCCGGAGCGGGGAATCCTTCGTCCCATGCGGTCTGGAGAAGCGTGGTGAGCAGGCGGACGCCCGAGATGAGGCCGGCCAAGCCGTGCTGCCGCACGAGAGCCTCGGTCAGCCATGCGCCCACCTCGAAATCGCGCGTGCCGGAGGTGAGCATTTCCTCACCCAGCCGCCGCACGAGCCGCCAGCCATCGGCGACGGGTGCGTCTTCCTCGCCCTCGGCATCCCGCGCACGTTCCTCGTCCCGCGCTTCCGTGCGCGAGTCCTTCATCCGGCGATAGGGAGAGACGGCGGAAGGGTCCTCTCGCGGGTCCACGCCATTGGCAGGCGCGGCGAGAAGCGCCGAGAGATCGAGCACGTCCTCCGCCATTCGCCTGTCCTGTTATGAGGTGCGTCGCGAGGCTAGAAGCGACCGCTTCGTTCTGCAACCCGGAAGAATCACGCGCCGGTGAGGTAAGTGGAATCTTCGTCGAAAATTGCCGAAGTGATCTCACCTACGTCGAGTTAGCCCGAATCGAGGTCATAAGTTATTCTGTTAGACGAAAAAGAGATAAAAACTGGGGAAATCGTTACGGATCCTCAGAAAGGCGGTTGTGCATTTGCGCATCATCCACATACCCTCCGCCCGCCGCAGATTCGGACTCCGACGCCTCGTGCAGGCGCGGTCCGGCGGGGGAACGGAGATCCGCGACAGTGGTGGCAATTGACCTCAAGGCGCTTGTCGCCCGGCTCACGGGACTGGCGCGGCGCCAGTTCGAGGCTGCGTTGGGCCTCACAGTTTCCCGTACCAATTACAACGTGGAAATCGAGCATGTTCTGCTGAAGCTCGTCGAGAGCCCCGGCAGCGATGTCTCGGCGGTCCTGCGTCATGTCAACACCGATCCGGGCCGGGCGGCCGCCGAGCTGACGCGCGCGCTTGACCGCCTCAAGACCGGCAATGGGCGCGCGCCGTCCCTCTCCCCCGATCTTGTCACCTGGTTGCGCGAAGCCTGGCTGATCGCCTCGCTGGAAGGGAATAGCGGGCGCATCCGCTCCGGCCATATGCTGGCCGCGCTACTCGGTGACGAAAGCCTCGTGCGTAGCCTGCGCGACAGCGCGCCGAGCCTTGCCGCTATTCCCGAATCGGCGGTCCGCAAGGACCTCGCCCAAATCGCCGCCGAGAGCGAGGAGGCTGCCCAGGCTGGTGCCGAGGCCACGGCCCCGAGCAGCGGCGGCGGCACTGGCGGCGCGGCGCCTGGCGGGCAGGGCGGCGGGCCGCTGGAGCAGTTCTGCGCAGACCTCACGGCCCAGGCCAAGTCCGGCAAGATCGACCCGATTCTCGGTCGCGATTCCGAGATCCGGCAGATGGTCGACATCCTGACCCGCCGCCGGCAGAACAACCCGATTCTCACGGGCGAGGCTGGCGTCGGCAAGACGGCGGTGGTGGAGGGGCTGGCGCTCCGCATCGCCGCGGGCGACGTGCCGGAGGCACTGAAGAACGTGCACCTGCTGTCGCTCGACCTCGGCCTGCTGCAGGCGGGCGCCGGCGTGAAGGGCGAGTTCGAGAACCGGCTGCGCGGCGTAATCGACGGGGTGAAGTCCTCCCCCACGCCCGTGCTGCTGTTCATCGACGAAGCGCATCAGCTCATCGGTGCCGGCGGCACCGCCGGGCAGAACGACGCCGCCAATCTGCTGAAGCCGGCCCTTGCGCGCGGTGAGCTGCGATGCATCGCCGCCACGACCTGGGCCGAGTATAAGCGCTATTTTGAGAAGGACGCCGCCCTCACCCGCCGCTTCCAGGTGGTGAAGGTGGAGGAGCCCTCGGTGCCGCTGGCCCAGGCAATGCTACGCGGGCTCGTGCCGGTGCTGGAGAAGCACCACAACGTCCGCATCCTGGACAGCGCGGTGGAGGAGGCGGTGCGGCTTTCCGCCCGCTACATTCCGGCACGGCAATTGCCCGATAAGGGCGTTTCGCTGCTCGATACCGCCTGCGCCCGCGTCGGCATGAGCCAGGCAGCGATCCCGGCAGCCATCGAGGACAAGCAGCGCCGGAAGGCGCTGATCGAGACCGAGCTGGCTGCGCTCAGGCGCGAGGAAGCGACCGGGCAGGACCACACCACGCGGCGGACCGCGCTGGAGGATGAGGCGGCGCAGAACGCGGCGGACCTCGCCGCGCTTGAGGGGCGCTGGACCTCCGAGAAGGGGCTGGTCGAGAAGCTGCTTGCGCTGCGGCACGCGCTCGAATCGAGCGAGGAAGGTGCGGATGTCGCGGCGAGCCGCGCTGAGCTGGCGACGGCCTCCTCGGAGCTGAAGACCCTGCAGGGCGAAAACCCACTGGTGCATCCGGTGGTGGATGGCGTGGCGGTCGCCGAGGTGGTCGAGACCTGGACCGGGATTCCTGTGGGCCGGATGGTTTCCGACGAGATCGGCACGGTCCTGAACCTTAAGGAGAAGCTTAAGGAACGCGTCATCGGCCAGTCGCATGCGCTTGAGGCGATCGCCCAGGCGATCCGCGTCTCCCGCGCCGGCCTCGCCGATCCGCGCAAGCCGATCGGCGTGTTCCTCTTCGCCGGCACTTCGGGCGTCGGCAAGACCGAGACAGCGCTGGCCGTGGCCGACCTGCTCTATGGCGGCGAGCAGAACCTGACGACGATCAACATGAGCGAGTTCAAGGAGGAGCATAAGGTCTCGCTCCTGATGGGCTCGCCCCCCGGCTATGTCGGCTATGGCGAGGGCGGCGTGCTCACTGAGGCGGTGCGGCGCCGGCCCTATTCCGTGATCCTGCTGGACGAGATGGAGAAGGCCCACCCCGGCGTGCAGGACGTGTTCTACAACGTGTTCGACAAGGGCAACATGAAGGACGGGGAGGGGCGGGACATCGACTTCCGCAACTCCGTCATCATCATGACCAGCAATGCGGGCACCGACACCATTGCCAAGCTCTGCGCCGATCCCGAAACGGCGCCGGAGCCCGAGCAGCTGGCTGAGGCGCTGCGGCCCGACCTGCTGAAATCCTTCAAGCCCGCCTTTCTCGGCCGCTGCAATGTGGTGATCTATTATCCGCTGGCGGATGACACGCTCCGGCAGATCGTCGGGCTGAACATGAAGCGAATCGGCCGCCGCGTGCGCGAAAGCTACGGCGCCAGCTTCGAGGCAGCGCCCGAAGTGCTCGACGCCATCGTCGCCCGTTGCCAGGAATCCGAAAGCGGCGCGCGCAACATCGAGACCATCCTGAACCGCACGCTCCTGCCCGAACTCTCCGCCCTGGTGCTGGAACGGTTGGCCGACGGCGGGCAGGTGGGCTCCATCCATGTGGGCCTCGGGGCAGAGGGGGGCTTCACCTACGCGCTCGGCTGATGCCGGGCGTGACTTCCCGCCCCCTGGCCGCCGCCGCAGCGGCCCGCGGGCCATCCAAACAGCGGCGTGAGGGAATTTGAGACATGGCGATCTTCGTGAAGTACGGTGACTTCAAGGGTGAGGCCACCGCGGAAGGCTACAAGGACTGGATCGAGTGCAGCTCGTACCAGTGGGGCGTCGGCCGCGGCATTAGCAGTGGTGTGGGTGGTGGCTCCAAGCGCGAGGCCTCGGCCCCGTCCGTCAGCGAGATGACCTTCACGAAGTCCCTGGACTCCGCGGACGTGCCGTTGCTGAAGGAAGCCGTCGGCGGGAAGGCCGTGACCGTCAAGGTCGAGCTGACCCAGACCGACAATGCCGGCAGCCATGTCGCCTTCCAGAAGTATGTGCTGACCAACGCCTTGATCAGCGGCTACAGCCTGTCCAGTGGCGGCGACCGCCCGTCGGTTTCCTTCAGCATCAACTTCACAAAGTTCGACAGCTCTTATTGGGCGATCGACGACAAGTTCACTTCGAAGAACGTCGGCAACGTAATCTACGACCTCAGCACCGCGAAGTCGGGCTGACCGTGACGCTCTGGCTCCGCCGCGCCGCGGCGGAGCCAGGCCTGGCCGGGAAGGAATTGTGCGTTTGAGCGAAGCCGACAGCATCTCCCAGGCGACACGCCTGCTGCGGATCGCGTCGCCGCTCGGCGCCGATGTCCTGATTCTGCGCCGGCTGTCGGTGCGCGAGGCGATTGGCCGCCTCTTTGTTATCGAGGCGGAGGTCCTTTCCAGGGAATCGGCTATCGATCCCGAGGAGATCGTCGGCAAGGCGGTCACCTGCTCGGTTACCTACCAGTATACCAGCCCCCGACATTTCCACGGCATCGTCGTGAGCTTCCGCCGCATCGGTGAGGATGTGCGCGGCTATACGACCTATCGGCTGGAGGCCGGCCCCCGTCTGCGGCACCTCGCCCGGACGATGGACTGCCGCATTTTCCAGAACAAGAGCGCCAAGGACATCATCAGCACCCTGGTGCAGGAGGCCGATGCTGGTCCCATCAGCTTCGGCACGGAAACGGACACGCCGCCGCGCGAATACTGCACCCAGTTCAACGAGACGGACCTCGACTTCGCGACGCGGCTGATGGAGGAGCATGGCTGGGGCCACTACTTCCGTCATGAGGAGGGCTCGCACACCCTCCATGTCGAAGGGGCGAATGCGGGGTATCCGCTGATTCCGGGCGAGCCCCAGGTGGTGCGGCGTGATGACGACCGGATCGGCGCATTGTCGCGCTGGGAGCCGGTTTCGAGCCTACCCATCGGCAGCGTCGCCACGCTGGACCACGACAACCTGGTGCGCGACCCGAGCAAGCAGTCCAGCGCCAGCACGGTCGTGCATTCCAGCCATGCCAGCAACATGGAAGTGTTCCGCTGGCCAGGCGGCCAGACGGTGCGCCCGGGCGCGGACCCTGCCAAGCTGCTGATGGAGGGCGCCGAATCCCATGCGGAGGGCGTGTCGGCAGCCGGTCGCGACCCCACCGTCTTCGCCGGCGGGCGGTTGCGCGTGAAGGCTGGTCTTTACGCCGAGGCCGAGACCTGGCTCGTCACCGAGGTGCTGCACAGCGCCCATGACGAAACCCATCTCGATGCGGGCGGCGACGCGTCCTATGCGAACAGCCTGGCCGTGATCCCGGCGGATCGGTCCTGGCGTCCCCTCGCGCCACATCCGCGCCCGGTAATGGCGGGCGTGCAATACGCTGTGGTGACCGGCCCCAAGGGCGAGGAAATCCATTGCGACGAGCACGGCCGCATCAAGGTGCTTTTCCCCTGGGATCGGAAGGGCGCGAGGGATGACCTGTCGTCCTGTTGGGTGCGCGTTGCCCAGACCACAGCCGGGCCGTGGGGTGGGCATTGGTATTTGCCGCGCGTCGGCGACCAGGTGCTGGTGGCCTATTTGGAAGGGGATCCGGACCGGCCCGTCGTGATCGGCAGCCTTTTCGGCCAGAGCTTCCCACCGCTCTTCTCGCTGCCCGACAACAAGACCCGCACTGGCTACCGCACCCGCTCCTCCAAGGGAGGCGGGGCCGACAACTTTAACATGCTCATGTTCGAGGACAGCAAGGGCAAGGAGCTTCTCGAGTACCAGGCCGAGAAGGACATGAAGGGTCTGGTGAAGAACGACCGCACCACGACGGTCCAGAACAACGAGACGCTGACGGTTGAAAAGGGCGACATGTCCACCACGGTCAGCAAGGGCAACCAGACGGTCACGGTCAGCACTGGGAACCAGGACACCGAGATCAGCAAGGGCAACCAGTCCACCACCGTCAAGATGGGCAATATCGCCACAGAGGCCGCGCTCGGTGCCATTTCGATTGAGGCCAAGCAGTCGATTACCTTGAAGGTGGGCCAAAGCACGATCACCATCGACCCGGTGGGGGTCACGATTGACGCACCGACCATCACGCTCAAGGCCAAGCTATCGGTTCAGATCGACACGCTGATGCTGGAGGAGAAGGGCAGCGCGATGGTCGTCGTCAAAGGCGGCATCGTGCAGATCAACTGATGAGCGATCCTACCACCATTCCCGGGCTTCCTAAGCTCGCCATTCCCCTCGGGCCGCTCCTGCCACGGCTGGAGCTGACGGCTGCGCATCTGGCGCTGCTCGAGGGTGCCGTTGATGCCGCGGCGGGGCTGGACCGGCTGGCGGCGCATGGCGACATGCCGGAGGCGATGCGACTGGCCGCCCATGCGCTGCCCCGGCGCGAGGCGGTGTGGTGGTGCTGCATGTGTGCCCGCGCCGTGCCAGATCCGGCGCTTCCGGCGGCGGATACAGCGGCGCTGCTCGCCGCGGAGGCCTGGGTGCGCAAACCGGAGGATGCGATCCGCCGCGCCGCCATGGCCGCGGCCCAGCGCACCGGCTTTCGTAGCCCTGAGGCCTGGGCCGCGGTCGGCGCCTTCTGGTCCGGCGACAGCATGGCGCCCGAGGGACAGCCGCTTGTACCGCCGGGACCCCATATGACAGGCGTGGCAATCGCCGGTGGCGTGGTGATCGCCGCCGTCCGCCGCCGGCCGGAGCGTGCCGAGCAGCGCTTCCCCCGATTCCTCGCCGCTGCGCGCGACATTGCGGCCGGCGGCGCCGGGCGTATCCCGCCGGAGGAGGACTGATCATGCCCATGCCAGCCTCCCGCATCGGCGACATGCATATGTGTCCCATGGTCACGCCAGGGGTGCCACCGATCCCGCATGTTGGCGGTCCGGTCATCACCGGTGCGCCCACCGTCTTCACGGGAAGCATGCCGCAGGCGCGCGTGACCGATCTCTGCACCTGCGTCGGCCCGCCGGACAGCATCGTGATGGGCAGTCCGACGGTCTTCGTCATGGGGCAGATGGCGGCGCGGATCGGCGATCTCACCGCCCATGGCGGCACGCTGGTAATGGGCTTTCCGACGGTGCTCATCGGCCCCTGAAGAGGCGGGGGCGCCCTCAGCCGGAGGCACGCACCAGGATTGCCGTGACATTGTCGCGCGCGCCCATCGCCACGGCGGCCTCCACCAGCGCGGGAGCCGAGACGCCGCCGAGCAGGCGCGCTGCGATCTGGGACTCGTCCATCGCCTTGAACAGCCCATCGCTGCAGAGCAGGAAAACGTCCCCGGGAGAGACGCGCCCCATCGCCTTCTCCAGTTCCAGCGGGCCGTCAGCGCCGATCGCCCGGGTGATGACATTGGCCTGTGCGTGGTTCTCGGCCTCCGCCTCGGTCACCGCGCCGGCATCCACCATTTCCTGCACGAGCGAATGGTCGCGGGTTAGCCGAAGCAGCGTGCCGCCGCGAAGCAGATAGGCGCGGCTATCGCCCGCCCAGAGCACCGCGTAATGCTCGCCGCGCAACATGAGCGCGACCACCGTGGTCGCCATCGGCCGCGACCGCCCCTCCGCCTCGCTGCGTGCCTTGAGGGATCCGTGCACCGCCGCCAGCCGAAGCCGGAGTTGGGCCAGCACCTCCGCCGCCGAGAGCGTCGGTGGCAGGTCGGCGAGGGCCTCCACCACCGCCCGGCTCGCCACCTCGCCGGCGCCGTGGCCGCCTGCACCATCCGCGACGATCCAGAGGCCGAGCGGGTCGTTGGACAGCATTGCGTCCTCGTTTCCTGGCCGAACGGTGCCCCGATGCGTCGCTGCACTGCTCGCGACGCTCATGGGCCCAGGCCCATCAGGGCGACTAGGCGCGCGGCCGGAGGCAATCCGACCGACACCAGACTGGGTGTCCCCTCCGCTTCCCAGAAACGGCATGTGCCTTCCTCCGTCACGTTTCTCTGCGCCGGCGGCGCCTCCATTGGCAGTGCCCTCGGCGGCGGTAGGAGCGCGGCCAGGGAATCAGCATTCAATCCGCCGCCGAGCGCGCGGCGGCCGGCTGCCTCGGTAGCGTCAAGCCAGTCGGGATCGGGCGCGCTCCCTGCGGGCAGGATCGCGGCAAGGGTAAGGGGGAAGCGGCGCCCGACCATGTCCTCGCTCGGCAAGACCACGCCGGCGACGGCATCCGGGCCGCAGGCCCCGAACTCCAGGTGGAAGCGGAAGGGACGGGCAGTTCCCCAGCCAGCCAACCAGCCATCGCCGAGCACTTCCACTGCGGCCAGCATCCCTGCGGAAAGCCAGGCATCCCAGGGATCGATGAAGCGCCCCGGCAGGGCGCGGCGGACGAAATCACCATGGGCCGGCAGTTTGCCGAACAGCCCGGTGACGGCCACCGCGCCCGCCGTGTTCACGGTGCGGGTGCCGGCAGCGCGGGGCAGCGGAACTCCGACAACTCCCGCAGGTTGAAGGGGTTCACGCCGCTGCCCGCCTGAAGGACGAACTCCGCCCCTCCGCTTCCCGGCGCCGAGAGGCGGAAGCGGTCGGGCGCCGAGGTGTTCACCAGCCGCCCGAGCATGACAAAGCGCAGCGCGGCCCAGGGACCCTCCTGCGGCGGCGTCGCGGTGGCGGCCGGATCGAAGGTGATCCCAACCGGGCCGCGCGAGGGCCAGCCCATCTCGATCGGCCGGGTGCTCTGCGGCGGCAGGGTCACCGGCGTGCCCTCGTTGTCCAGGGTAGCGGCGGTGGTGCCGGCCGGAAGACCCTGGAAGCTCAGCCGCCAGCGCAGCCCGAGTCCCATGCCCGGCACGCCGGACGGGAAGAAGGCATCGCGGATCGCCTGGGCCCGCTGAAACTGGATCAGATCCGCCTGGCTGACTGCCGGCGCCAAGCCATCCGCCGCCACCGGACGCCAGGGGGTCTGGGTGGTGTCCACATGCGGGCGGATGTTCTGGGCGAAGAACTGATCCATCAGCCCACCGGGCGCCAGCAGCCGCACGAAGTCATCCAGCGGCATGTCCTGCGCCGTCAGCGTGCGGCGGAAGGGAAAGCGCGTCTCAAGCCCGCGGCAGAGCGGCCCGAGCTGCTGCGCGCCCGCCGCCGAGATGGCGGCCTTGGCACCGCCCGCGCGGGCCTGTTGCGTGGATTGCGCGAGCGAGCGCAGCCAGTTGGACAAGGGCTGCGGCTGCCGTGCTGCCTCCGCCAGCAGACGCTGGCCGGGATCGAGGCCGGGGCTGGGCGGCAGCACCGTGCCCGGCGGCGCCGATGCCAGACGCGCTACCTGCACGTAGAGCTCATTTAGGTTGGTGAGGATGCCATCGAGCGGCGTCCCGGATGCCTCGCGCAGATCCTTGAACCGGGCTTCCACCACACGTGCAACCGGCTCGGCCCCGCTGGAGGCGGCGGCACCCAGGGCGGCCGCGACGCGCCCGGCTGCGGCCTGGGCGGCTTGCCCGGCAAGCTGGGCCGCACCTTCGGCGGCAGCGGCCGCCCCGGCCGGGGGCTCCGGTGGCGTGCCGGGCGAAAGCTGCCGCTCAACGCCGCGCAGCAGGTCCTTCATCGGGGAGTTCGGCGCCCCCAGCAGGTTCAGCTTCTCCGCTGCCTCGGCGAGGCCGGAGGGCGGCGGCAGGACCAGGTCGTCCAGCAGCGTCTGCCAAGCACGCACGTATTGCGCGGCGTAGAGGGCGAGGACATCGGCCTCCAGCGTGCGCGGGTTGCCCGCCTGAGTGGCTGCGGCAGGGCCCAGCACCCAGGATTCCGACGCCGCCTCCAGCGCTGCCTGCGGCAGCCGCGGCAGCACGACGCGGTACAGCCCTTCCACCGTGTAGAGCCCTGGTACGCCTTCCGTCAGAGGTTGGCCGGAAGCCCGGGCGAAATGCCGTGCGCCGGCCTGGCCGAGCACATCGGCCGGGCGCCAGGGCGGCAGGTTCGCGGCCAGCGGCCGCAGCCGTGCATAGACGCGCCCCGCCATGGGCATGCGGGAGAAGATGCGTCGCGCCTCGTCCACCAGCGCGCCGTCCAGCGGATAGCTGGGAAGGTCCTCGGCCAGCAGGGCTTCGAGGTGGCGGGCCAGGGCGTCGCGGCCCGGCTGGTTCACCGCGCCCGGATAGGTCTGAGTCCAGTCGATGGCGAACCATTCGCGGATCAGGTCGCGGTCCAGCGGACCCTGGCGGCCGAGCATCAGGTAGACGCGCGTTGCCTCATACAGCGTGTCAGGGCGCTGCAGCGCGGTGCGGATCTGCGCCTCCACCCGCGCCAGCAGGCGAGGCAGCAGCACGCGGCCCAGCGTGCGGCGATAGGCGCCTTCAGTCGCGGCGGTCAGATCCTCCTCGCGGGACAGGCCGAGGCCCGGGCCCTCACCGGCGGCGGCTTCGGGCAGCGCCCGGTTGGCTTCCAAATAGGCAAGGGTACGGGCGAGGTCCGGATCCGAGACGCGGTCCAGCGAACCAGCCGTGCCGGCCGCGGCCTCCGCGTTCGCCGTTGCCGCGGCGACGCGCTCGGCGCGGGCTGCCTCGATGCGGTTGGCGTTCCAGGCATAGGCGCCGCCGCCGATCGCCAGCAGCAGGGCCACGCCCCAGGCCGCTGCCTGGACCAGGCGTCCGCGCTTGACGACGCCGCCTTCACGCGCAGCAAGCCGGGCCTCGTTGAACACCACGTCCTTCAGCAGCCGGCCGAGGAAGTAGGAGCGGCCCTTCTGCCTCATCACCGCGGCTGGGCGGCGCGGGTCCAGTCCGAATGAACGCGACAGTGCCCCCGCCAGCCGGTCCAGCGGCGTGCCTTCCTGCGTGCCAGAGGTGAGATAGACGCCGCGCAACATGGGCGCAGGATCGAGGCGCGAGCCGCCGAAGGCCGCGCGAACGAAGGCCTCGAGCGGACCCTCCAGCGCCGCGAGCTGCGCCGGGAAGCCGGCGATCAGCGCGCGCTGCGACGCGCCGCGCTCGGCTTGCAACCGCTCGATCAGCCGTGCGGAGAGGCGCTCCTGCAACTCCGCGAAGCGCTTGGCGAAGGCGGGGGCGGTGCCGGCCTGCTCGTCGCCTTCCTTCGGCTCGAAGGTGAAGCCCCAGACCTGCTCACGCGCGCCTCGGTCTAGGTCGTCGAAGAACTCCACGAAGCCCGCCATCAGGTCGGCCTTGGTGATGAGCAGATAGACAGGCAGGCGCAGCCCCAGCTTCATCTCCAGCTCGCGCACGCGGCGGCGGATCGCGGCGGCATGAGCCTCGCGGCCCGCTTCGTCCAACTTGCCGAGCAGGTCCGTGCCCACGGCCACCAGCACGCCGTTCAGCGGAAGACGCGGACGGGCGCGGCGCAGCAGGTCAAGGAAGGATTCCCAGCCCGCCTTGTCGGCGGCGGCCTCACTGTCCTGCGTGGTGTAGCGGCCGGCCGTGTCGATCAGCACGGCGCGCTCGGAGAGCCACCAGTCGCAGGCGCGGGTGCCGCCGACCCCGGCGACGCGGCCCTCCGCCAGCGGGAACTCGATCCCCGAGTTCAGCAGCGCCGTGGTTTTGCCCGAGCCCGGCGGGCCGATGATGACGTACCAGGGCAGTTGGTAGAGCGCGTTGCCCTTGCCGGAGGCGCTTCGCTTCAGCGCGCCCAGCGCCTCGGCGAGCTTACGGCGTTGAGCTTCCTCCTCCTCGGCGAGGCGCGAATCCTGCTCGGCGGCCTTCGCGGTCGGCGCCGCGACTTCAGCCACCAGCGCGGCATCACGCTTCGAGCGGCGACGCGCGAGCAACAGGAAGACGAGAAGCCAGACCAGGATCGGGAGGGCGGCGAGTGCGCCGCGCAGCAGGACGCCGTCGAAGGCTTCGCCCAGCAGGGGGCTGAATAGCCAGATCAGGACGCCCAGGAGGATCGCGCCGAAGAGCGAGGCCAGCGAGGCGCGGGACAGGAAGGTGGACTTCATTGCGCGGCCCCCCGTCGCAGCAGGATCTCAATGCGGCGGTTTGCCTCGCGGCCCTCCGCCGTGGCGTTGCTCGCAATGGGCTCGGAATCGGCGCGGCCTTCCGCCTTGAAGCGGGAGGCATCCCCATTGGCGCGGAGGATGGCCTCCTGCGCCGCCTCGGCGCGCGCAAGGGACAGCGCGGCGTTGCTGCGGAAGCGCACCGTGCGGATCGGCTGGTTGTCCGAATGGCCGATGACCAGCACGGCGCCGGGCTCCTCCTTCAGCGCTTGCCCGATGCGGGTCATCAGCGGCTCGAATTCCTTGCTCAGCGTGGCGGAGCCTGAGGCGAACATGCCGCTGTTAGAGATGCGGACGAGCAGCCGCTGCGCATCCGATTCCACGGTGACGACGCGGCGCTGGATTTCCGGCGCGAGGAAGCGGCGCAGCGCGCCTGAGGCATCGGGCGGTGGCGCCGGGGGCGGCGGGGGCGGGGCGGGGGGAACCGGTGGCGCGCTGCGGTCGATGCCCGGCAGGCCGCCGGGCGGCAGGGCGGCGAGCCGCGCCTCCAGCCCCTCGGCGCGCGTGCCGGAATCGCCCATGGTCCAGAACCAGGCGCCGGCCAGCAGCATCAACGCGACCGGAAGCGCGACCCAGGCGGGAATGCTGTGGCCAGGGCGGCGGTGCGGCGCATCCACGCCGCGCCAATGCGGCGAAAGCTCCTTCTCCGCCGCTCCACGCAGGTTGACCAGTAGCTGGTAGAGGCCGGAGCGGATGCGATCCAGCTCCGCCGGGCCCTGCGGAGCCAGCCGGTAGCGGCCCTGCAGCCCGAGGGCGAGCGCCATATAGGCAACCTCGAGCGAGCCACGGTAGCGGCCAGGCTCCCGCTGCATGGCGGCGAGGCGGTCGAAGACGTGCTCGCCGGAGCGGACGTCGTTATGGAAGGTCGATCCCAGCGAGCGCACTGCCCAGCCGGAGCGCGCGCCCCAGGGGGTGGAGAGCACCACATCATCCAGCGCGGCGCAGAGAATGTAATGCGCCTCGCGCATCTCCTCCGTCGAAGCGCCCACGGCCTGGGCATCGGCCTCGAAGCGGCGCAGCGCATGGAGTGTGCGCTCATGCAGCCCCGCCGGATCGGGGGCGGCGGTGGTGCCGCCGGTGGCGATGCGCGCCTGCATCTCGAGCAGCGGCGCGGCGGCGGCGGCCAGCGGGCCGGCGCCGACGCGCGGGACGCTTTCAGCCCCACCCGCGAGGGCGGGCGCCGGCATCGACGCTCCGGGCGGCTGGGGCGGCGCCATGGGCTGCCCGGCAGGGGTGCCGACCTGGGCCACGGGCCGCGCGGGGCCGCGCAGCACCGTGCGGTCATTGTCCTCCGCTTCGTCGAAGGGATTGTCGCTCATGCGCGGATTGCCCAGAGAGCCAGCTTCAGGTTCGGGAAGTCACCCGAGACATGGATTGCGAAGCCGCCGGAGGTCTGCATCTGCTGCCAGTGCGGCGACCCGCGGTCGAGCTCGAAATAGGTTGCGCCTGCATGGAAGGGAATCTGGCGCGGCGCGGCTGGCAGCGGCCGCACATCGATCCCGGGCAGCGCCACCATCACCAATTCCCGGATGCGCTCCACCGCGCCGATCTTCACCTGCTGCGGGAAGAAGCGGCGGATCTGCTCGGCCGGCAGATCGGCCATGACGGTAAGCACGAATTGCGAGGCGCGCAGCAGGTTGCGGTCCATAATCGGGCCGACGCGCACGCCGTGGTTCCGGTCCTGCAGCGGGATCTCGACGGCATTCGTCTCCAGCACAGCCGAGAGGCTGCGGCGCAGATCGGCGACCACCGGGGCGAAGCTGCGTTGCAGGTCGTCATGCCGGTAACCAGGATAGGTGCTGACGCGCTTGTCCGGAGAGGTGAAGGTCGCCAGCTCGCCCGCAAGCTGAACCAGAGCGGAATAGAGCGATTCCGGATGCAGGTTCCCCGTCTCGGCCCAATGCGCCAGCAGTGGCTGCCACCGGTTGATGGTCTGCAGCAGCAGGAAGTCCGCCACCTCCGCGACGCCGCGCGCGCCAGGCTGGGAAAGGCGGCCGGCAAGGGCCTCGGCACGCTGCGCCAGCATGCCCACCAGCTCCGGCACCAGGTTGCCGAGGGTGGGCACCGCCGAGACGCGCAGGCAGGGCGGCATATAGCGCTCCTCCACCTGTACCCGTCGGTCGGCCTGCACCTCGACGATGCGCGCGAGGCCGAGGCAGGTGAAGCCGTCCCGCTCCTCGCTTTCCAGCATCAGGCGCAGGCGGGGGCGGGCGACAGCTAACTCGGCGGGAATGGAGGCGTTGGAATGCGTGTCGAAGGCCTCGAAGCCGCGCAGGATGTAGCGGGCGCCAGCCGCATCGGGCCCTTCCACCGCCGCCACTTCCGGTGCGCCCGGCTGGCGTACGGGCATGGCGAGATAGACGATCTGGTTGCGCGTGCCCTCCGGTAGATCCAGCGGCCTTGGCTGGTCGGCACTATGCGGAATGGCGAAGGGCGTGCCGTCCGGCAGGATGCCAGCAGCGCCCGCGACAGCGAACTTGCCTGCGGCCAGAAGATCCCGGTCCAGCGTAAGCTCCGTCAGTCCCCAGGGATGCGCCCGCAGCGGCGCGACGCGCTGCTCCAGCAGGTGCTCCGTATGGCGGTCGGCCTGCTGGAAATGCTGCGCCTGGAGGAACATGCCTTCCTGCCAGACGACGCGGTCATGCCATTGCATCGCGTTCCCCTACTCCCCCGACCGTCCAGCCTCGCGCGCCGCCGTTTCATAGGCGCGGGCGAAGGCGCGGCCGAAGGCGCTGTCGAAATCATCCTCGAACTGCTCGAGCAGCTTCGCATGCATCCCGCGATAGCCATCCCAAAGCCGCTTCTCGCGCGCGCCCGGCAGGATGCCGCCGCCGGGATGGGCGCTTTCCACCTCGGAAGGCGCCAGGCGTTCCAGCAGGGCGCGGGCCGCGGCCTGGGTCGCGGCAAGCGTCGCCACCTGGTGCAGGGTGAGGTCGCTCACCGTGTCCTCCACCGCCGCCGGACCGCGCTTCGGGCCCGCGCCGAGAAGGGAGGCGACGGAGGCCTCGTCGGTGGCGGCGAACTTCACCGGGTTGTTGTCGCGGCGCGAGAGCATCGTCTGCTCGATGCGGAAGGCCCGCTTCACATCCGCCCGAGCGATCAGCAGGCCGCGCAGCCCGCTGACGGCTGCCCGCAGCGCGGCGCCTGCGGCTTCCAGCGCTGCGACCGGGTCGGTACCCGGCGGCAGCGGGCCGAGCCCGGCGCCGCGCAGCAGCGCGGCCAAGGCCGCATTTGCGTCGCCAGTTGCGACGGGCAGGGCCACGGTGTTCGAATCAGGCGGGGGTACCGGGGGCGCCGTCGGCGGGACAAAGCCGGGCACACCGGGCGGCTCGTCGAAGGGCGAGGACGAGGCCGCGGCAGGCCAGGCTGGTGGTGGCGCCGGTGCCGCCACCGCGGAAGGCATGGCGGGCGAAAACGGAGCGGCGGCCGGCGAAGCGGCAGGGGCCGGCGTCGCGGGCGGGGAGAAGGGATCGGGCGCCGCCGGCGGCGGAACAGCACCGAAAGGCTCCGGCGTCAGAGGTGGTGGCACCGCAATTGGGGAATCGGGAACCGTCGGCGGGTGGAAGGCTGCCGGGGACGGCACAAAGGGGTCCGGCGCCGCCGGCGCTGGCGTGAAGGGATCCGGCCTAGCTGGCGGTGCTGGCGCGAAGGAGGGGGGCGCAGCCTGGGGTGCACCGAATGGGCTGGTAGCAGGCGGTGGGACGAAGTCCCCAAGCAACTTGTCCCAATCGGGCTCCGTGGCCGGCGGCACAGGCGGCGGCGTGTTCCAGTCAGTCGGCAGTTCCGCCCCGAAATTCGCGCGGGGCGGCACGAAGGCGTCGCTCGCGGCTGGGCTGTGGTCGGACCAGGCGGGCGGCGGAGATGCGCCGAAGCCCGGGGTGCCGGGCGGGCCGAGCGGATCAAAATCCATCGGCGGTGCGAAAGGTGAGGCGGGCGGTGCCCCGAAACCGGGCGCCGAGCCTGCGGGGGCCGAAGGGTCGCCCAGTGGAGGCAGCCCCAGCCCGTCGAAACTTCCCGGGGCGCCGAGCGGCGGCGGGTTCGGCGCCGGCGTGCCGAGGCCCGCGAAGGGATCATCCATCGGTGCCGGGGCGGGTGCGAAGCCTTGGCCGCCGGAATTCCAGGGCGAGGCGGCATCCTGCTCGATCCGCACCTCCAGCTCATAGGCGCCGAGGCGGAGGCGGTCCCCGTCGTTAAGGGGCGCGACCATGTCGCGCCCGACCGGCGCCGTGGCCCGGTTCACGAAAGTGCCGTTGGTGGACAGGTCGCGGACCTGCCAGCCGCCCGAACGGAATTCCAGCGTGCAATGGCGCTTGGAGAGGACGCGCTCCGGATCGGCGAGCATCCAGTCGCAGCCCTCGCCGCGGCCGAGGGAGAAGTCGCCCCCTTCCACGCGCCGCGTGCCCGGCATGGCCGAATCCGGGCAGCGGAGCACGGACAGCATCAGCACCATGTGTCTCCTCCTCCTTTCCGCCACCCCGACAACCGCGCGGCCCGCGGGGGCTCGATCTCTCTCAGCGCTCGATCGTGTCCACGACCAGGGGCCGCATTGCCACGCGGCGTCCGGCCGCGCGGGCCGCCTGCAGCGCGGCGGCGAAGCCCTTGGCATAGGCATCCTGCTCTTCGACCACGGCGGCGCCCGGGGCAAAGAGCGGTCCCTCCGACGCCACGACCAGCAGCAGGTCGGTGCCGTAGGGCTCGTCGATCTCCCAGCCCTGGAAGCCGGGACGCGGATCGCCGAGCCGGACGCGGGCGCCGGGAGCCTGCGGCGCCCCCGGTTCGAGTCGGGCAACGGGTCCGCCGAGGGTGGCATAGGCGACGTGCAGGTGATTCGCCCAGACGGGCATCCGCACAGAGAAGCGCAGCAGCTGTCCCTTGCGCAGGGGCATCGCGCCGTCGAGCGCGATCTCGGGCGCATCGCCCGGTGCGGCGAGGGCCGGGCGCAGTGCTGCAACGAGAGGGCAAAGCGGTGCGTCGAAAGTGCCGAGATCCAGCCGGGCGGCGCCGGCGGGCAGGTTGCGCCCCGCCAGGTCGCGCCGCAGCGCCTCAGCCTCGCGACGCGGCAGCACGCCCTGGAGGCGGAAACCGGCATCCTCAACCCGGCTCGAGAGGAGACCGCAGGGCGCGGCGGCGACGGCAGAGGCGGCGATGGCGCGCCAGTCCGGCCGCGGCAGTGGAGCCAGGGAGAGTTGCGTGGCGGGCAGGGCAGGCGTTGTCGTCGCTGCGGGTGGCGTCTGTGGTGCCGGAGGCTGGTTGCTCTGACTCTGGGCGGTCTGCTGGGCCGGTGCGGGTGGTGCCGGTTCCACCTGGAGGGCTTGCGGCTGGGCGGGTGCTGGAATCGGAGCCGGCCGGACAGGCGGCACGGGCTCCGTCTGGACGGCCGGGGGCCGAGGCGCAGACGGCTGTGGAGCCGGTGCAAGTACTGGTCCAGGCCCGGCCGGCAGCGGCTCCGTGGCGACCGTTGCCGGGGCGGATGTCGGTGCGGGTACGGCGGCGGGGCTGGGTACCGACACCGGCGCGGATGGTGGCGTGGGGACCGCCGCCGGCGGAGACGCGGTGGCGGGCGGTTCAGGCACCGGGGCCGGCGTGTTCGCCGGAGCGGGTTGCTGGCGCGCGCCGGGAGTCTCCACCGAGAGCGACGGCGCGGGAAACGGCAGGCTGGTGGGCGGCGCCTCGGCGGAAAGGATTGGAGCCGGCGGCGCGGCCGTGGGTGGCGTCGCTTCCCGCGGCCAGAGCAGGAAGGCGGCGGCACCGATGGCGGCGGCACCAATTCCCGCCACTGGCAGCACCCAACCACGACCGGAAGACGGCGCCGGGGCAGAGGGTGTCGCAGGAGCAGGCGCTAGGGGCGTGGCCGCCGGGCGCGGCATCGCGGTGGAGACGAGGGTGGCGTCCTCTGCCGAAGCCGCCGCCTGAATGGGTGCAGCCGCGGGAGCGGTTATGGCGGCTTCGATGGCGGCGGCGAAGGCACGCGCATCCGGCCAGCGATCGTCTGGCCGCTTGGCCAGCGCCTTCATCACCACCGCGTCCAGCGCGGGCGGAGAGGTGGCGGAGAGGGCGGAAGGCGGCACGGGCTCCGTGTTGAGCACCTTGTGCATCACCGCGGAGAAGCCGCCCGGAAAGGGCTTCTCGCCTGTCAGCAGCTGGTAGAGCATCACGCCGGCGGCCCAGATGTCGGCGCGGGCGTCCATCGCCTCGCCGCGCAGCTGCTCGGGCGCCATGTAGCTCGGCGTGCCCATCAGCGTGCCGACTTGCGTCATCGCCGAATTCTCGAGCCGCGCGATGCCGAAGTCGGCGAGCTTCGCATCGCCCTCCGAGGTTAGCATTACATTGGCGGGCTTGATGTCGCGATGGATGACGCCGCGCGCATGGGCATATGCGAGGGCGTTCAGCACCTGGCCCATGATGCGCACTGTTTCACGCGCCGGCAGGCGCTCGTTGCGGTCCAGAACGGCCTTCAGCGTGCCGCCATCCACCCGCTCCATCACGATCCAGGCAGTGTCTTCGTTCTCGCCATAGTCATAGACGGCGACAATTCCGGGATGGGAGAGGCGGCCCGCGGCCTGGGCCTCGCGCTTGAAGCGCGCGGCGGCCTCCACGGCCTCCGCATCGTCAGGCGCCGGCTTGCGGACGAGCTTGATCGCGACGCGCCGCTCGATCGCACGATCGAACCCGTCCAGCACAACGCCCATCGCGCCGGCCCCCAGCGTTCCGCGCAGCTCGTACTTCGAGTCGCCCGACCAATCGCCGAAGCCAGGTGGCAACGCCTGTGACAACGGGTCCCCTCCCTGTCAGAACGCCATGCTACAGGGTTCGGGGCCGGGCGCACCACTCCCCGCCAAGTATTGCGCCGCCACGCCGATCATTGCGTTGCAAAAAGTGCCATGGGGTCGCCCGTCAGCGGCAGATTCCCCAGATGCTCCAGCCGGATGGAGGGATCGCACCACACGGTGCCGCCGAGGGCGCGCCAGCGCGAGCAGAAGAGATAGTCCTCGCTGAGATAGCGGCCGGGCGCGTCGGCGGTGCCAGGCTCGATGGCCGTGTCGAACAGGGCATGGATCACCCCATCCTCCGTGGCATGTCGCGTGCCGGGCATCGCATCGCGCATGCGCGTCAGCACATCGCGCCGGATCATCAGGAAGCCGGTGCCGATCAGCCCCACCTCCACCGCACCGGTCTCCGGATCGCGCCGCAGCGTGCCGTCCGGTTCGGGCGCGAGGTCCGCCACCCATTCCGCCCGGTCCGCCCGCTTGCTGCGGTACAGGCCGCCGATCACCTCTCGGCCATGGCCGAGCAGCCGCAGCACTGCATCGGCGCCGAAGCCGATATCCGAATCGATGAAGAGGAGGTGCGAGGCGTCGGAGGCGAGGAAGCGCGCAACAAGCCGGTTCCGCGCGCGGGTGACGAGGCTTTCATTCGTCAGCGTCGCGCAGGCGAAGGGAAGGCCGAGCGTCAGCATGGCGCGCTGCGTCTCGAGCAGTCCGCGGAGCGTGGCGGTGGTCAGCAGCCCGCCATGGCAGGGCAGGGCGGCCATCAGCCCGGTGCAGGCGATGCCTGAGCGGAAGACCGGCGCATGCGGCAGCACCCATGGCGCTGCCGGCCGGTGTTCCAGCATCAACGTCGCATCGGGCATCGTCGGCGGCGGGCGCTCAGCCGGTCGCGCCGCCAGCGGCGGAGGCGGAGCGCGCCGGCGCCGGCCCGGCGCCAGGGCCGGGACCAAGCAGGGCGAAGGGTGCCCAGAGGCCCGGATGCGACGCGCCCGGCACGCGCATCAAGTCCAGCTGCGCCTTGCGAAGCGCCTCGGGCGGAGCGTCACCCGCGCGGATGTTCCGCAAGGTGAAAGCCGCAACACGCGCGGCCGCCACGTCGTTCACATACCAATGCGTCACCAGCAGCCCACGTGCGCCCGAGAAGAAGAAGGCCCGCGCCAGGGTGGACAGGCTTTCCCCAGCCGCCGCGCCGCCGCCGGAATTGCAGGCGGAGAGCACGACGAGATCAGCATCGAGGTCCAGATCCAGCACCACGCCTGAGGTCAGCAGCGCCTGGGTGGCGTCCGGCCCATTCGGGGCCGTTGAGGCGACGATGGCGGGTTCCGTGAGGCAGGCGAGGTCCGAGGGCAATACGCCATGCGTCGCGAAATGTAGCACGCGGTAGTCGCGCAGCCGCGTGCCGCGCACCGACGCCGCGGTGAAGGCCGCGCCCGTGCGCTGGTCCGCCTGGGTGGCGCCCGAGACCTGCGCCGCGGCAGCCAGCTCCACCGCCGTGGCGGGAAGCCGCGCCAGGGAGGCGAGGCCGCGCCCGCATTCCGGCGCGGCGGGGAAGGAGCGTGCGGCATAGGAGAGCGGCACGGGCTGCGGATCGCCAAAGCCAAACCAGGGACGCGGCGCGTTGGAGCGACCGGCGCGGCGCAGCGAGACGAGGCTGGCGGCCGACGGCACATGAGAGACCGGCAGCCGCGCCAGCAGGAAGGTCGCGCCCTCATGCGAGTTCGGGCGCGGGGGCCTGGCCGTGACGAGCACGCCATAGGGGATGGAGAGCAGCGATCCCTCGGGCGAGGCGACGATCCCGGTGGCACGCTCCAGCGACGACGCCACGCCGCCGAGCACCGCCTGGTGCAAGGCATGGGCCGCGGCCGCATCGAAGGGCTTGCTGCCATCGCCCGATTCCACGCCGGCGCGCAGTCGGGCGACCAGGGCGTTCACCTCCCGCGTTTCGGCGCCGACGCGGGCGGCGGTGATGGCGCCGTCCATCAGCAGGAAGGTCCAGCCGCGCCGTGTGGTTGGCAGCGTGGTGGCGACCAGCGCCTCGCCGGGCGCGAGGGCGACGAAGACCTCCCGCGCCGGCACCACGGATTGCACGAGCTGTGCATAGCCGGGCGCTGCGGATTGGGCGGCGGCATCGGCCTCGGCGGCGGCGGTCTCCGCCTCGGCGATGCGGGCGTTCAGGGCATCGAGGTCGGCGCGCCCGCCCTCGGCCACGGCGGCGTCGCGCTCGCGGTAGCTGACCGAGAGGGCACGATCGGCGGTCTCGCGGCGGCGCAGCGCCTCCGCCACGGCCGGGTTGCGGGCGCCGGCGGTAAGGCGCGCGGCGGCGGTCGCGATCTGGGTTGCGGTAACGCCGCCCTGGGCGATCTGTGCCGCCTCGAAGGCTTCGGCCAATCCCTCTGGCGTGCCGCTGGCCGCAAAGGCGTCGACGCAGGGGGCGATGCGATCGCTGGTCGTGCCTTCCCGCAGGTTGCGCAGGATGGAAACAGCTTCCCGGCAGGCCTCGATGGCGCCGGATGGGTTGGTGCCGGCGGCGCGCAGCAGCAGCGTGTCGGCCAAGGGGCGGGAACGCGGCACGCCACGGGCGAAGCGAAGGGCGGAGCGGCTGAAGCTGCGGTCCGCGCCTGCCAGATCGCCGGCCGCGGCCTCCACGGCGCCGCCGGTGCGGGCCAGGCGCGCCTGGATCACATCGGCGCCCTGCGGATTACCGGCGGCAGCGGCCAGGCGGGTCGCATCGGCGGCCGCCTGCTCGGCCTCGGCATTGCGGCCGCTGGCGCGCAGCACGGCGGCGGTGTTGCGCCGGGTCTCTACCATGCCGATCAGGGCGCGGGCGGCGATGGGATCGACCATCAGGGGCGGCGGACCGCCCGGGCGGGACGCGACGCGCATCTCGGCCGGCACGGAGCGGCCATAGGCGGCGTATCCCTGTTCCAGCAGCGCGAGCGCCGGGCCTTTGCGGTCGCGGTTGGCCTCGTGCAGCCCGCGGTAATGGGCCAGCATGGCATCGGCCAGCGGATCGGCCGCGCGTGGCGTCAGGGTGGCGGCGCGGGTGAACAGTGCCTCGGCCTCGGGGAAGCGGCCCTGGTTGGAAAGCTGCAGCGCCAGCAGCAGCATGGGCTGGAACCGGTCGGGCGAATTCACGCCCAGCGCACGCTCCTGCAGGGCAAGGGCAGCGCGATAGGCGGTCTCGGCAGCGACGAAACGCTCGGCCTGGTTGGCGTCGCGCCCTATCGACATCAGCGTTTCATACTGGTTGATGTCGCCGCTGGAGACGGCCTCGCGTGCCAGCCGCGAGGCCATGGCATCGAGCGCGGCGGAGGCGAGGGGCGTCGCCTCCGGGGTTAGGCGGCCGCTCAACACGCCCAGACCGCGCTCGGCGGACGAATAGGCGGGTAGCACGCCCTCAATCACCCAGGCACGGTTGCCGGATTGCGCGGCCAGGGCGAAGGCGGGCCAGCCGCCGGCGCGGCGGCGGCAATCCATCAGCGCGGCGGGCTGGTCACCCAGGACGGTGGTGTTGCGCGGGGCGGTGCAGTCCAGCCGTGCCGCCATGCCGGCACGCGCGGCCTCGGCAGCCTGCATGGGAGAGCTGACGGCCACTTCGCGCAGCCGGGCGCTCGGGCTGCTCCACTCGCCGCACCATATATCGGCGCCGCTGCCGGAACTGGCCATCCGGCATTCCTCGCCCGCCGGATTGCGGCCGAGCGACACGGAACTTCCGCCCGCGGCGGCGGGCACATAGGCGGAGGGGGGCGGCGTGGTGCAGGCGCCAAGGCCGAGGGCAACCAGGCCGGGAAGGAGGGCGATGCGGTGGCGCACGGTCAGTAATCCTCCCGCCGGATGCTCGGTGGCGCGAGACTTTCCTCTTCAGAGCGGTCGCGGCCAATGCTGACCGCGATGTTCGGCACCGGCGGCCGCAGGCGCTCCACGGCCACGACGCTCGCGGCCGGATCCAACGCGGAGACAACCGCGAGCGGGTTGTCGGCCACGGTCGCGCGGACCGGAATCTCCAGCGTCACCGGCATGGGTTCCGGCGAGGGGACTGGCGGCACCGCGGCCGGTGGCGTGGTGAGCGGCGGAACGGCGGGCGGCGCGCAGGAGGCGGCGCCAATCGGGCAGTCATTGAAAAGGAACTGGGA
This sequence comes from Muricoccus harenae, assembly GCF_009848505.1. Lineage (GTDB taxonomy): Bacteria > Pseudomonadota > Alphaproteobacteria > Acetobacterales > Acetobacteraceae > Roseomonas > Roseomonas harenae. The sequence goes on along the minus strand of NZ_WWDL01000015.1, from coordinate 18,071 downwards.
GGCGGATGGCAGCGGCTCCTGCAGCGGCAGACCGCCAGCCGTGGCGCGCTGCCCGGCCGCCGCGGCCGGTCCGCCGGTGATGCCCGCGATGGTGCCGCTGAGCCCAGTGCGGACGCCACCGACGACGAGCAGCCCGCCGGCATCCAGGCTGCCATTGGCCTGGCCCGTATTGCCCAGGTCCAGTTGCACCGAGGCGCTGCTCGCATCCAGCCCGCTGAAGCGGATGGTGGGAGCGGCAACTCGCAGGGACGGCGCGACGGTCCGTCCCGCAAGGCTCGCCAGCGTGCCCGCATGGATGCGAATTTCCCCAGCGGCCTGGAGCAGCCCTGCCAGGGCGAAGACATTCGACTCGATCGCGAGATCGCCGTGCCGGGCGATGGCGGAATTGCCGTTTACCCGGATCGTGCCGGTCGGGCTCGAAAGATGGGTCGTGGCACCAGTGACGGTGCCATCCACCGTCAGGTCGCCGGATTGCAGAATTTCGAGCACGCCGCCCGCGTTGATCAGATGGCCGACCGGCACTTCCAGCAATGCGCTGGTATTGTTCAGTCGCAGGTCGCCACCAACGGTAGAGGGGCCGAGGCCGGTGATGCTGTTGGCGCCGCCAAGGATGGCGCTGCCGCCGGTCTGGAGGGTCAGGAAACCGTCGCCGATCCGCCCCGCTCCCTCCTCCGTCAGGTTGCCCGTCGTGGAGAGGATGACGGAGGGCGCCTGAATGGACCCGCGCAGGACGAGGTCGCCGTCGGTGGCCAGGTCGAAACTCCCGCCGGCGGAGAAGTCGCTCAGGGCGGAAACCGTATTGCCCGCACTGGTGAGCATGACCGAGCCGCCCGCGGCGCCTTGCAGCTGCGTTGCATTGAGCGTCGCATCCGGATCCTGGGTGATGTTGCCCAGTGCCCGCAGGTCGAGATGGCCGAAGCTGTAGGAATGATAGAAGCCGATATCCGTGGCGGTGGTGGTGGTGCCGTCGCGGAAGGTGGTAGCGCCGAGACGCAGTGTGTCGGCGGTTGTCTGGGCCAACAGGGTGGGGTGGACCGTGAAGTCGTCTGCGCCCGTCAGGTTCACGCTCATTGATTGCAGGTTATAGGGCGCGTATTCCACCAGCGGTGCGGTGATGCTGCCGGGGGCCAGCGGTAAGCTCGACGTGCCGGTCGAGAGGACGATGCGCCCGACACGGAAGGAGGCGCGCTCCGTCGCCAGGATATCCGCGCCGGCGTCGAGGGAGAGGTCGCCGGCCGTGCGAATGCCGAAGATCCGGGCGGTGATCTCGTGCCCACCCACCAGCGCGGTGCTGAAATCGGGGGAGTCGATGAAGAGGTCGCTGTTCCCGTTGTCGAGGATGAAGCTGCCCGCAGCCGAGGAGTGCCGCAGCGTGTTCACGCTGTTCGGCGTGGTCGGGCTGGCCCCGTCCAGCAGCGCGTCTCCCGCCGAGGTGACGGCGAGTGTGCTGGCAACGATCTGACCACCGGTCTGCCGGATGCCGCCGGTTCCCGCAGCGAGGACGAGAGGGGCGCGGGCGGCCTCATTGCCGATGTGGCCTGCGGTGGTGATCCCCGCGCTGGAGGCCGGATTCACTCCGCCCAGGTTGGCATCGTAGCCGGCCAGCAGCGACAGCTGCGAAAAGGAGAAGGTGTTCTGCAGCACGCTGCCGGCGGCGAGGTTGATGTTGCCGGTCGCGCGCAACGTGGCGCCCGCGTGGACGAGGATGCTGCCCGTGACGTCGAGATCGCCCACAATATCCAGCGTGGCGGCAGTATTGCCGGCGCTCACGGTGCCCGAAATCATCGTTGCGCCGATGTTTCGGAAGGTGAGTGGCGACTCCGCCTGCAGCCGCTGGATGTCGCCGATCCGGTTGTCTCCGCCGAGGGTGATGCCGCCGGTATCGGCCCGCACGTCCAGGCGTGGCGCGACCAGGACTGAGCCTGGAAGCTGGATGATGTTGCCGTTCTGCTGGAGGAGGCTGAGCGTGCCGCCGCTGCGGATCTCGCCGTCCAGCGACAGGTCGAAGCTGGCGCCACTCTGCGTAACGAGGGTGAGGTCCCCGCCCGCAGAGGAGTTGGCAAGTGTGCTGACGCTGTTGGCAGTGCTGGAGAGGGAGGCACTTCCGGGTGTGTTGACGTCGAGCGTCGTCGCCTCCAGCCGCCCGCCGGACTGCGTGATGCCGCCGAGGCCGGCGCTCAGGGAGATCGGGCTGGTGGGGCTGCTGTAGCTTGTCGTTGGGCCGCTGAGCAGGATGCCGGCCAGGGTCAGGCCGGAAGATGAGGCGGGGTTTACGACGTCCAACGCGAAATCCGTTCCAGCCTGGAGGAAGAGGGTAGGGCCCTGGATCGTCGTCCCGGCGGCTTGCGTCATGTTGCCGGAGGAACGGAGGACAATGGGCCCGCCCGTCGCGAGCATGTTGCCGTTGAGCGACAGGTCGCCGCCCAACACGTCAATGCGCAGAGCTCCCTCGGCCAGCGTGGTCCCGTTGACGGTGAGGGGGACGATGTTGCGGAGCGTCAGGCTGCCCCCGCCAATCAACCCGCCGCTCAGCCCGTTGATGCTGACGAGCTGGTTATTGCCGGAGCCGAAATTCACATTGGAGAAGAAGCCGGGGTTGGATTGGGTGAGCTCGCCACCGATCATGGCGGCGCCGGCTGCCTGGGTGACAGACGCGCCCCCTGCAGCAGCCGTGAGGGTGATCACGCCGCCTGTGATTGGGACCTCGACATTGCCGTTCAGCACGAAATTCGACGCTGTCAGGCCCAGATTGCCGGCGCGCAGCCGGATGGAGCCGGACGGCGTGACCGTGAGCGTGCCGCCGGCGACGAGCGCCAGGTCGCCAGGCTGCTTGTCGATGCCGGCTTCAACCGTGAGGTTGTTTGAGGCCTCCAACTGAAGGTTGCCGACGAAGGCACCGACGGATCCGGCTCCAAGGAAGGCATCGCCAGTCGGCGGCTCGGCGGCAGAGAGCACGCCATCCGAATAAGTGGCGGAGCTGACATTCACGCGCGAATCGGCGTCCGCGACGATGGTGAGGTTGGTTGGGTCGATCAGGAAGGTGCCCATCAGCCCGCCGAGGCCGGCACTGACATTCACCCGGCCCGTGATGTCAAGGCCCTTCTGGCCGGAGACTTCCACGAAGCCGCCATCGCCACCCCCTGGACCACCCCGGGCGGAGATCTCGCCGCCATGCGCCGTGTAATCGGCCGAGTTCACGATGACCGTGCCGCCGCTGCCTTGCGTGGTCGCATCCGCGCGCACCGTGGCGCCCTGGGCGATCCCGGTCCGCCGCGCAAGCCGCGTCGCGGCGGCGCCGCGCCCATTGGTGCCGATGTTGATCCGGCCGCCCCCCGCGCTGCCCGAGGCGTCCACCTGTGCGCCCGGAGCCACCCAGCTCCGGTCGCCCACCACCTCCACCGAGCCACCGCGTGTATTCGCGGCGGTGCCCGTGGCGGAAACGCGGCCTTCGATGCGCACGGCGCCGCCAGTGCCGCTCACTACTACGCGGCCGGTGCGTCCGGCGGCATCCGTGTCAGCGGAAACGGCGCCGCCCGCACGCACCAGGTCCTGCACGATGCCGTCCACGGCAGAGGCGGTAAGCAGCACCGTGCCGCCCTGTGCGGTGATGGTGCCGGTATTGCTGACCAGCGCCTCTCCATTCGCGGGGCGTTGCCGCACGGGGGAGGTGACCTCCAGCGAAAGGAGCCCGTCGCCATGCAGGTCGATCGTGGAGGTCTCGGCGCCGGCCAGGGCCACGCGGCCCATGCGGGCGGCGATGGTGCCGTGGTTGGCCACCTGAGGCGCGACGAGTGCCGCCAGCCCGGCCTCGCGCACCGTGATGCTGCCGTTGTTCTCGATGCGCGCATCCGGGCGGCCGGGCTGGTTGAACTCCATCCGGCCGCCGCGCATGAAGGCCTGGTTCGTGATGTTGGCGGAGGAGACGACCAGCCCCGCCACATCCACCTGCGCGCCCTGGTGAAAGACCACGCCGGACTGGTTGACGATCGCAACTTGTCCATTTGCCGTGATCCGGCCCGCGATCTGCGAGGGATCTGGTCCCGTCACGCGGTTGAGCGTGACGGAGGAGGCGGAGGGCTGCTGAAACTGGACGCTGTGGTCGCGCCCGATGTCGAAGGAGCGCCAGTCGATCGCCGCGCGGTCGGTGGACTGGGTCACCTGGGTGCGTGCGGCGTCCTGGGCGATGGTGGCGCCGCCGGCCACGACCTGCCCGCCTTGCGGCCGCGCGCCCGGGGCCTGCGCTGCGGCCGCCATGGGCAGGACGAGCGCGGTGCCGCAGAGCAGCGCGGCGCGGAATTGCGAAGTGCCGATCATGCGCCCGGACCTCCTGTCTAGAACCGCACGAGGACGCGCCAGAAGAGCGCATCCTCCTTCTGCTCCGGCAGATTTGCACCGCCGGGGCGCCGGGTGAGGCGCCGCACGCCCTCGAGCTGCGCTTCCACCCGCTGGTTGATCGCCATCCGCACGCCGATCCCGAGGGAGGAGAGATGGCGGTCCGGGTCGGAGTCGAGTTTCTCGAAGGTCCGGCCGTAATCGTAGAAGGCGTAATAGGTCGGGTCGAGGCGCAGCGCGAAGCCAAAGGCCTCGGTCTCGACCGTGGTGGAGAGCTGCAGTTCGGCCGAGACGGCGATGGCACGGTCGCCCGTCACCTCTCCCGTGTAGAAGCCGCGGCCGAGCCGCGCGCCGCCGAGATAGAACTTCTCGGAAGGCGGCAGCACGTCGTTCGTCCATTGTCCGGCCAGGGTGCCCTGGAGCGAAACTACGGTCTGGGGACCGAAGGAGAGGAGCGACTGCGTGCGCGTCGCCTCCATGCCGATCTTGGTCAAGTCGCTGCGCGCCCCGGCGCGGGAGGCGTCCGGGCCATCTCCTGCTTCCGCGCCCAACCAGTCGATGCCCTGGGAGAGGCGGACGGAGAGCAGGTTGCTCGCCGGTCGTGTCTCACCGGCGAGCAGGTCGAACACCGCCCAATCCGCCCCGAGGCGGATGATCCGCAGGGAATCGCGGCTGAAGCGCGTGCTTCGGCCAGCGGCGTCGTCGATGCTGATCTCGCTTTCGATCGCGTCGAAGGCGCCGACCAGGTTGAGGGTCTGCGAGCGGCTGCGGATCAGCGGATAGGTGACGGCGATGCCGCCGACCGTCGTCTCGCCCTCATAACCGAGGGCGTTCAGCACGCCCGAGGGCCGCGCCCGGCCGCGCCCGGCATAGAGCCGCACGCGCAGGCCCGAGCCGCCGATATAGGCTTCGGAGGACACCTGGCCGAAGAGCTGCGTGTTGCCGCTGGCGTAGAACAGTGCCAGCTCCGTGCGCTCGCCGAGCTCGGTGAAGCTGTTGAACTGCACGGCACCCAAGGCCTGCTCCGGCCCGGTGAAGCGGGAGCCGCGGTTGTCGGCCGTCGCAAAGCCGGTGACGGCGCGGCGCGACACCTGGGCCACGAGGGAGAGCGCGCCGGGCTCGGTACCCGCCGGCCGGAGCACCGTGCGGATGGAGACGCCCGGCATGTCCTGCGCCAGCAGGAGCTGCCGCTCCATGGTGGCGATGTCCAGCGGCCGCGTTCCCACCAGCCGGTTGAGGAAACGAAGCACCTGGGTGCCGGCGGGGCCGATATCCCCCTCCAGCCGCACCTCGGTAACATGACCTTCCGTGACGCGATAACGCAGAACACCATCGGATCCGACGACCGCATCGGCAGTGACGAATGGGTAACCCGCTTCGCGGTAGAGGGAGACGATGGCGGCGCGGGCCGTCTCTAGCGCGGCGACCGGCACGGCAGGGCCGGTGAGGGGGCCGGTGGTGGCGCTCAGCCGCTCATCGGAGAAGGCGGTCGCGCCCTCGAAGGCCACGGCACGGATGGGAACGCTGCCAGCATCGGCCGGAACGGGGTTCGGGGCTTCCGGGCCGGTGCGCGTTCCAGGCCCAACGGCCGGCGGGCGCACTGGGGCCAGTTGCGGGATGGGCGTTCCGCCCGGCGGCACGACGGCGCTCGGAAGCGGCTGGGCGAGCAAAGGGGCAGGGGTCAGGAGCAGCGCCGCGACAATCCAGAACGGGTGGAAAGCCGATGGACCCGATATTCCGCCCGATCGTTCCCCCATGATCCGAAACCCCACTCGCCGTTAGGGTTAGCTTAACTCTCCGCAACATCCTGTCGACGGATCGTGAGCGAAATTACGCCTTCCGCTGCCGGAAGCCGAGAAAGTGTGGTTTTGGAGCCGCCTAGAGTTTAGGTCCGATGCCCTCCACCCCGCTGGCCTGCTCCAAGCCGGCCAAAGCGGCGAAAAAGACTGCTCGCGCTGCGTTGGCGGCCACGCGGGTCGCGTCCAGCGTCCGCAGCGCATCGAGCGTGTCGAGCAGGGTCCGCATGCCGGCAAGATTGGCGGCCTCGGTCGAGTGATAGGCCTCCTCCGCCCTGCGCAGAGCCGTCAGGTCCAGCAGGGAGCGGGCCTGGACATAGGGGGCCGAGCCGGTGGCTCAACGCTGGCGGCGCGGACCCTATCTACACTTTCGCCGACCTGTCTCAGATGTGGCTGGTGGCCAGGGTGCGGGGGACGGATGCGTCGCTGGGCCGCCCCGGCCAAGCCTGCAGGTGAACGTGGACGTGCTGCCAGGCCGCCAGTTCGACGCCCGCATCGAAAAGGGGCGAACGCACCTGACCCGGTCTCGCGCCGCCTGACCGTCCGTGCCGCGGCCGAGGAGGCAAGCGAGTCCGCCGCGCTGCCTGCCGGCGCTCTCATCCACCGCGGCGCCGCCACCTCGCTCCGGGAGGCGTTGGGCGACGACCGCTTCGTCACGCGCGCCGTTCGCACCGGGATGCAGTCCGACGGCATGGTGCAGGTGACGGATGGACTGGGCGCCGGCTCGCGCGCGGTCATTGGCGGTGCTCTGTTCATAGATCGTGCGGCACAGGACTGATCCGGGCGGGAACGCCCTGGGGCGCCGGACTACTCCGTGGCCCCGGACGGCTGCGCGGCGCCCACCAGTGCCGGGGCCATGGCAGGTGCAGCGAGAAGGCGCCGCCGCCCCACGGCGCCGCTCCCACATCTGCCACGCCGCCATGGGCGTGCTCGATCCGCTCGGCGGTCGACAGGCCCAGGCCATGCCCACGACGATGCACATCCCGCGCCTGCCGGTGGCGGCGAAAGGCATTCTTCCGCTCGGTCTCCGGCACGCCGCGCCCATGGTCGGCGACCCACCACCGCCTGCGCACCCGGCTGGGACAAGCTGGGGCGGGAGTGCTGAATCAGACCGTGCGCGGCCTCGGATACTGGCTTGAGGCGGAACCTGCCAGCGGAACCCAGCCAACGGGCTGAAGCCGCGCACCGGTTAGCGCGTTGCCGGGAGGATCGAAGAAGGAACGGACACGATGCGCAGCCTGGTCCCCGCATTCGCCTTAGTCGGGCTGGCCGCCTGTTCGCCAGACATGCCGCCTGCGCCGATGGCAGAGGTGCCGGTGCGTGCGCCGACCACGCCAGCGGCTACGCTCATCGTCGGCATCCCCGGCGCACCGCCGGTGCCCTATGCCCTTCGCGCGGAGCTCACCCGGGGTGGCGAAGCCGTCTGCGCGCCATTGGTCGGAACGGTGCTTGACCCGATCGGGGAGAGGCGCTTCCGCCTGCTGCTCCAAGAGCCGGGCTTCGTGGTGACCCGGGAAAGCGTGCTGCGCCAGACCGTGGCCGGGCCGCCTGACGCCCCGGAGCTGGCGCTGGACGGCGCAAACAACGGCCGTTGCGACTACCTGTTCCGGGGTACCTCGCTCGGCTGAGACCCGGCTGGGGTGCTGACTCCGCCCCGCACAACCAGGGCTCAGGTTTTTGCGAGTCCCGCCGCGCGCATTGCTTCCCCCATCGCCTTATCGGTCTCGGCCATTACGGACCTGAAGCCAGCGCCGTCGGCCCAGTCCATTCCGAAGCCACGAGAGCGCATGAAGTCCTTGTACTCGGCGGACTCGTAGACGCGCTTGAGTGCCGCTGTCAGGGTCGCCGCCTGCTCCGCCGGCAGGCGCAGCGGCGCGCCAATGCCACGCCAAACCGCCGTGCTGTAGTCAACACCGATGGTCTCCTTCAGTGTGGGAATATCGGGAAATTGCGGGTCTCGCGCCGGAGCCATAATGGCAAGGCTGCGTGCCCGGCCTGCGTCGATCATCGCCCGCGCCTCTGGAATGGAACAAGGCACGATATCCACGCCGCCGGCGACGAGGTCCTGCATCCCCGGCGCCGCGCCGTTGGAGGGAACCCAGCGCACGTGGTCAGGCTTCAGACCCATGGCCTGCAGCCAGCCCACAAGGGCCAGGTGCCAGATGCCGCCCTGGCCGGTTCCTGACGCCTTGAGCCGGCCAGGCGGGCTTGCCTTGATAGCCTCGGCCAGCGCGGTGATGTCCTTGTAGGGGGAGGCACTGCTGACCTGTATGCCCGGCGCGTCACGGTTCACCAGCCCCAGCGGCGTGTAGTTGGCGTAGGTCAGCTCGGTGAGACCCTGCCAATGCATCATCGCGATCTCGACCGTGATGATGCCGATCGTGTAGCCGTCCGGCTGGGCACTCGCGATTGCTGCATGGCCGACCACGCCCGAACCACCGGTACGGTTGACCACGTTCACCGGCTGCTTCAGCTCCTTCTCCAGCAGGGCAGCGACAATGCGCGCGGTCGCGTCAGTGCCGCCGCCGGCGCCCCATGGCACGATCATCTGCAATGGGCGGCTAGGATAGCGTGCCTGGGCCTGGGCTTGCCGCAGAGTTGCCGAGTGGGCGAGTGCGGCGGTCGCAAGGCCTGCGAGGCCACGGCGCGTCGAGTGAGCCATCTATGCTCCCTTCCCTGGACGGGGCCTTTGGCGGCCCTGCTTGGCTTACTTGAAAGTCAGGGTAACGGCCGCATCCCCCGAACTGCAAGCGCCGCGATGGCGGGGCGCAGGCTTCGGCTCGTTGCTGAGTTATCCCACTAGCTGTCGAGCCTTCCGGCTCCCACTGGAGCGTGCAAACCGCCGCCACGCCCAAACCCCTAGTGGCCACAGCAGAGCGCCGAGCGTAATCGCCGCCAACACGGCTGATACCGGCCGCTCGAAGAAGGGCAGGATGCTTCCGTCGGATTTAATGAGTGATGTGACAAATGTCTGCTCGAACATCGAGCCCATGACGATCCCGAGCACCAGGGCGGCCACCGGATAGCCGCAGCGTTCCATGCCGTAACCCAGCACCCCAAAGCCCGCTACCAACAGTACGGAGAACAGGTTGTTGCCGGTGGCGTAGCTGCCAATTGCGCAGAGCAGCAGCACGACGGGCATGACCGCCGCGCGTGGTGCACGCAGCACGCCGGCGGCGAGGCGAATCATCACGATGCCCAGCGGGATCATGATGATGTTGGCCAAAGCGAAGATGATGTAGAGCGCATACATGCTTGAAGCGCGCTCAGTAAAAAGCGTCGGCCCGGGATTTAGGCCCTTCATGTAGAGCACGCCAATGGCGATGGCAGTGATCGTGTCCCCGGGAACACCGAAGAGAAGCGAAGGTACCCAACCGCTGGCGAGGCTGGCGTTATTGCTCGCCCCCGCCTCCACCAGCCCCTCTGGATGGCCGGTACCGAACTTCTCCGGCTCCTTCGAGAAGCGCTTGGACATGGCATAGGATACCCAGGCCGCCATATCGGCGCCCGCCCCGGGCAGCACACCAATGATGATGCCCACGACGTTGCCGCGCCACATCGGCTTTTGATAGCGCTTGGTCAGTTCCCATTGGCCGGCCATGATCGGCCCGAAGCGGCGGCGTGGCAGTGGCGGCGGCTCGGCGGCGGCCATGGCGCGCATCACCTCAGATACGGCGAAGACGCCAACCAGTGCCGGCAGTGGCTCGATGCCGCCGAGGAGGTCAGTGATTCCGAAAACAAAGCGTGGTGCTCCGGCCGGGTTTTCCATTCCCACGCAGGACACCAGCAGCCCACCCAGCATCGAGGCAATCGCCTTCACCGGTGAGGAGCGCGCCACCAGCGTCGCGCACATAAGCCCCAAGGCAGCGAGCCAGAAGTACTCGAACGACGAAAAGTTCAGCGCGAGCTCAGCCAGCAGCGGCGCCATCACGACTAGGGAAAGTGTTCCCGCGATTCCGCCCAGCGCCGAAAACCATAGCCCTGTGCCCAGGGCCAGCTCGGCCTGCCCCTTGCGCGTCATGGCGTAGGCTTCGTCGGTATAGGCGGCTGACGCGGGCGTTCCGGGAATGCGCAGCAGGCAGCCTGGGATATCGCCCGAGAAGATGGCCATGGCGGAGGCGGTGATGATTGTTGCTACCGCAGCGATCGGTGACAGGTAAAAGGTGACCGGTACCAGCAGCGCGGTGGCCATGGTGGCAGACAGGCCGGGCAGCGAGCCGACAACCAAGCCGTAGACGGCGGAGGCCAGGATCGCGAGCAGGACATCGAACTGCGCAACCAGGGCGAAGCCCTCGAGAATGTCCTTCATCGGGGGCTCACCACGGCGCCGCCAGGAGCCCTTCGGGCAAGGGGACGCGCAGCAAGCCGTTGAAGACGATGTGGATGAAGGGCGGCGCCAGGACCGCGATGGGCAACGCAAGGCGCGGACGGGCGCCGAGTGCGAGTGACAGTGCCAAGGCGATCAGCCCGGCGGTGAGGAGGAAGCCGAGGCGGTCGACAGCCAGCACGTAGAACACCAGCAGCACTGGTGGCAGAAGGGCGCGTAGCTCCCCGAAGCGTGGCGGCGAGGGATGCACCGTATTTGGCCCCTCGGCGCCCGCAGCCTCGGCCGGCGCTTCGAAGCCGCGCCCCACGCCCAGCGCCACTAGCGCGCCGCATAGCAGCAGGCCCAGGCCGATGACCGTGGGAAACACGCTCGGTCCCACGTCCTGTCCTGGCACGCCGGGCTGCTGCAAGCCGCCATACACGGCGAAGGCTCCGAGCGTCGCGACACCTACGCCAGTCACCCGATCCGATAGCAGCAACGGCCTTCCCTCCGGTTCCAGCGCTCTCGGTCTCTCCGCAGGTAGGCCGGCCGGGCGCGTTATGCCGCGTCGTGTCGCACGGCTCGGTCCCAGGATCGGCTGGAGCGCTCCGGAACACTCTTTACAATCCTGTGATCGAACCGGGCGGGCGCGGCCCTCATCCGGCCGCGGGGCTGCCCGGATGAAATGGCCAAGAGGGCTCGGCCGACGCTCGGGATTCGGCAGCAGGCGGCGCCACTTGCGCTCGTGGGAGATCTGGACCGGAACCGCGTTGTCGATCCCGACCGGGACGGGCAGCGGAAGTGCTCCCAAGCTTCTATTTCGAGCTTCGTCGTGCGCCCCGCGCTCGATCTGTATCCGATTCGGCCCACGTAGGCTTCGTTCCGGCCACCGCGCGCAGAGCAGCCGGCTGGGGCTGAGCTGATTTCGGCTCCCAGAAGGAGCAGAGCAACGACTTGCCTCCGCTTCATGCGTTGCTTGTGGTCTGCTTATTGAGGGGGCAGGTGATGCCGGGAGACGAAGCGGAAGAGCTGCGGGGCGAGATCGTCGCCCTGGAGACGGCACTTGCGGCTGCCTTTGGCGAGATCGCCGTCTTGCGAGCGGCGGTCGAGGGCGGCGGTTCGGCGTCGGCCCTACGTGCCATGGAGGGCATGGCCGCACAGCTTGAGGGTTCGGTCCTGCGCGGTGTCGTCGGCGCTGAGGCGCAGGGGCGGGCCGCCGCAGCTGCAGGCTTCGAGCGGCGGATGGAGCAGATCGCCCATGCGCTGCGCAACGCGATCGCCTTTCGGGACCAATGAACGCGCGATCCAATCTGGAGCTGTACTTCGTCTCCGTTCCGATATACCCGCGTGACGAGAAGAATTCTGCTTGGGAATGGGACCAAACGCCGGGAGAGGAGTTCTACTCAAAACGTGCAGCCCGTTAGGAAAGAACGGATGAGCGAAGGCGCCATCGATCAAGTATGCAGTCCCGAGATGTCCGAACAATACGCAGCTCTCGGACGCTTCGTCACTGTTTTCGAGGATACGGTGAACCTCATTCGCACCGCGACAGTCGGGATGCTTGCCTCGAACCGCCGGTATGAGAAGCTGGTGAACATTGCCTTCCATAGCAGCGTCATGACGGCGGGGCCGCTGTTCCAGGTTTTCCGCGCCGTGGTGGGGCAGATCGTGACCGACGAGGAGTTCGGCTTTCCGAAGCTGCAGGGTCAGGACATCCTATCCGTGATGAACCAGATTGCCGGCGAGTTCGACGCGATCCAGCAGACGCGGAACAGCTTACTGCATGGGACCTGGGAGGTCGGCTGGTGCGGAGAACCTGGGAATGGGCTTGCGGTTTTCTCGGTGACCAAGCTCAAACCCTCCCGGACAGGCCTCAGCCGGGCCGAGGTGCCGTCCAGGCCTGACGAGCTTAGTGAGTGGGCCGAGCGCTGCCATGCCGCCCAGACACTGATCGAGCGCGTGGTCGAGGCCGTGGTCACCAAGCCGGTGCCCCAACTGGACATGTTGTTCACCAGGAAGGACGACTCGTGGATACCCAGCAAGCTAACAAGCAGCTGAGACGCATGGGGGGAGGGGCGGAGCTGGCCGCCGGCGCGCCAGGCGCTATTCTGGGTTCGGCAGCTCCGCTTGGGGTGGAAACCCGGATCCAGGGCCACTGATGGAGCTGCTCGCCGCGGACAGGTGAGAAATCGTACCGGTGCGGTGGAGCTTTTCCAATGTGGATAGGCGCGGCTTCACCTTAGTGGGATGAAGCCGCGCCTATCCAGGATCAAGCCGGGCGCGGCACCGCTTGGCGCGCGAGCAGCTTCCAGGCGCCGCCCTGCTTCTGGAAGACGAGCAGCACGCCAATCCGCACATTGGCAGGCCGGGCGCCATCCGACGTACCGGCTGTGAGAAGGTGACGGACCACGGCGACATCGCCCGAGACGTGAATGGTCTGCTCGGAGAGATTGATGCTGCGGAAGACGCTACGGCCTTCCACGATGGCGGCGACGAACTGCTCCTTATTTTCCAATCTTCCAGAGGAATGGCCGTAGGTGAGGGCATCCGCGGCTGCGGCCTCCAGCTTCGCCCGGTCTGCCGAAATCATGGCCTGCCGGAGCATTTCGACGGCATCGGCCACCGCCTTCTCGTCGGCGGATTGGGCCTTGGCGGGCGCCACGGCGAGCAGGGCGAGGCCGCCTCCAGCAGCGAGGGCGAGATGTCGGCGAGACGGATTCATGCGTTTCCTCCTGGTTTCATTGGCGGCGTGCGTCGCGCGAAAAGTTTGGAGGAATGCGGCGGCTGCTGCAAATGCAAACGTTTCAGAGAATTGGCTCTGCAAAAAGAGGGTGCGCCCGCCGCGTCTGATATCGGAATGACGGGAACTTCTTTTTCGGGCAGCTGGATCTGACGCAATTAGGGCCGTCGGCGTCCCACGCCACTGCCCGTTCTTTCTACATCTCAGTGACTTGGTCGGACTTTGATTGGGTCCGGTTCGCCGCCTGATCCACGCGTCGGAGGCGGACGCTGACACAAACCCGTGTAGATGGCGTGTGACCCACCACAAGCCGGGCAGCCGTCGTAAGCTGCAGCCGGAAGGACGAAGCAACGTGCCGGTTCAGAACTCAGGCAGCAGATGGGAGGATGGCCATTGATCCCTGTCGATTTCTACGCCTCAGATGAATGGCATCGCAGGACACCGGAGCAGCGCGCGAAATGGGGCCGCAGCGTCGTGGCCGCACGCATCATGCTCAAGAGCGAGGAGCATGGCCTCACCGGCAGAGTTCGCGATAATTTCGCCATGCGGGAGTGGATGTCCGCCTATTCCCAAGCGGAGGAGCGCAGCGGACAGGACAGGGACCTGCAAGCACTCTCCCGGGTCTTATGGGTCAACTTCATCGCGGTCGCGACCAGAGGGTTTAGCGTGGTGGAGGAGTTTGCACGGGACGGTTAGCCCGAACGCTGAATGGCAAGGATGTCCCCGCTGACCCCCCTCAATCGCGAGACTGGCAACCTCCAAGTTCGCGTGGCTGGCGTCGTCAAAGAGGTTATGGCAGCCAGTGGCCTCCTGACCTAAATCTTGCGAATGATCGAATGTGCAGAGCTGCAAAAGTTCATCGGCCGCCACAATCGGCTGTTCGTGCTGACCGGGGCCGGCTGCAGTACGAACTCAGGAATTCCCGATTACCGCGATGTCGACGGCCAGTGGAAGCGGGCGCAACCCATGACGTTCCAGGCCTTTATGGGCAGCCAGTCAGCGAGGCAGCGCTACTGGGCGCGCAGCTTGATCGGCTGGCGGGTATTCGGCCAGGTGAAACCGAACCGGGCGCATCAAGCGCTCGCGCGCCTTGAGGTTCTAGGCAAGAGCGAGATCCTGCTCACCCAGAACGTCGACCGCCTGCATCAGGCCGCCGGAAGCACCCGTGTCATCGACCTCCATGGGCGTTTGAACGAGGTCCGCTGCATGGGCTGTGGGCAGACCATCGCTCGCGAGGCCATACAGGAGCGACTGATTCGGCTAAATCCGGGTTGGGCGGAGCTCGAAGCCGTCAAGGCACCGGATGGCGATGCCGACCTTGAGGGGCTGGATTTCTCCACATTTGGCATTCCGCCATGCCCGGCTTGCGGTGGCCTGCTGAAGCCCGACGTGGTCTTCTTCGGCGAGAGCGTGCCGGGAGACCGGGTGAACGCAGCTCGCCATGCACTCGCCCAGGCCGATGCAATGCTGATCGTCGGGTCCTCGCTGATGGTGTATTCGGGGTTCCGCTTTGTGCAGGCAGCCGCCCGTGCCGGGAAGCCGATTGCGGCAGTGAATCTGGGTCGAACCCGTGCCGACGATCTGCTGGCTCTAAAGGTGGAGCAGCCCTGCGCGGACGCCCTGGCCTTCCTGCTCGAGCCATAGCGGACCGGCTCGGAGCGACCGCCGAACATGGCCTGGACCCGGCCCTCATTCGTGCATGGTCACTCAGGCACATCACTGATAGAGGGCGGCTCTGCGACCGGCCGATCAGAGTAGCGCAAGAAAGACTGGGAACATGCCACCTTTCCAAGGCGGCCTGCTCCGAGCCTAACTTCCAACTGGTCCTCGGGTCTGCCGTCGGGGTGATGGCTCCGATGCCAGTTAACCCTGAAGCTGCCCAGCAACAGGCATGTATCCAACGCCGCACATGGGTGGTCCTCAGAAGATCCCAAGATGCCTCACAGTTGCCGATGGCCAGCCCGCGCCAAAGCTGGTGGCAAGCGCGGCGGGCGCGGCCGTTCGATGATGAAGCGGTAACCAAGCCGAAGTGTATTTCGTATCCATCCGGTGAGGGACGCGGAGATCGCTGTTGAGGGGCTCAGCGCTGGGTGTCAGCGATGATCTGCTCGAGCAGTTCGACACCTTCGCGGGTGAACGCGAGGGTTGCGTCCTCACCGGGGCCGTAGACCCAGAGCCTGCCGTCCTCTGGGTCGAGGCCGAGGGAGATCTCGTGGAGGCGCTCCTCGTCCACCCCGAGCATCTCGGCAACACGTGCGATGGTGTAGACGAAACTGATGGCGGCCATCGTCAGGCCGCCTTCACGATGGCCGCGGCGGCCGAGCACTTCCAGTTCCATGGCAGCAGCTCGTCGAGGCGGGATGCCGGGTGGTCGGCGATGCGGGCGAGGACGTCGGCGAGCCACGCGCGGGGGTCCACGTCGTTCAGCTTCGCCGTCACGATGAGCGAGAGGATGGTCGCGGCCCGCTCGCCGCCACGCTGGCTTCCGGCAAAGAGCCATGAGCGGCGACCGAGGGCGACGCCGCGGAGCGCGCGTTCGGCAGCGTTATTCGTCATGCAGATCCGCCCGTCAGCGAGGAACCGGGTGAACGCTGCCCAGCGCTTGAGGGCGTAGTCGAGAGCCTTGGCGAGGTCGTTGTGGCGGGACATCTTGCCGCGATCCTCGACCATCCAGGCGTGGAGGTCGGTCACGAGTGGGGCGACGACGGCTGCGCGGTGCGCCAGGCGCTCGGAAGTGTCCTTGCCGGTGACCTCCCGGTCGGCGTCGAATACCCGGTCGATGCGCCGGACCGCCTCGGCGGCGAGAGGGCTGCGGGCGACCTCGGCGAGTTCGAACGCCTTCCGGTGGAAATGGGCCCAACAGGCCGCCTCCGTGATCGGGCCGGGCTGCCGGTCAGCGGCATAGAGGTCCGCGAACCCGGCATAGGCGTCGGCCTGGAGGATGCCCGCATACCCGGCGAGGTGGGCCTTCGGGTGCTCGGCCGTCCGATCGCGGGAGAAGTAGAACACGGCTGCCGGTGGGTCTGGCCCGGCAAAGGGCCGGTCGTCGCGGACGTAAGTCCATACCCGGGCGGTGACGGTCTTGCCTCTCGCCAGGAGCGGCACCGTCGTGTCGTCCCCGTGCAGGCGCTGCGCCGCCCGGACGTGGGCCACGATGAGGGCGTGGAGCGGGAGGAGTGCCGCGGCTGAGGTGCCCACCCAGTCAGCGATGGTGGAGATGCTCAACTCCACGCCCTCGCGGGCGTAGGTTTCGGCCTGGCGGTTCAGGGGGAGGTGCTGGCCATACTTGGCCTCCAGGATCATCGCCAGCAGGTTCGGCCCCGCCCGGCCGCGGGCAATGGAGTGGAACGGGGCCGGAGGCTGGGTGACCGTCTCGCAGGAGCGGCAGGAGAACCTCTCCCGCACCGTCTGGATCACCTTCCACGAGCGAGGGATCACCTCGAGGGTTTCGGTGATGTCCTCGCCCAGCTTGGAGAGCACCCCACCGCAGCAGGGGCAGGCTGACGGCGAGGGGACCACGACGCGCTCGCGCGGCAGGTGCGCGGGCAACGGGCCGCGAACGGGCTTCTGTCGCACCGGCGCCTCCGGACGAGGCCCGTCCTTGCCCTCTGCCGTCTCCGCCTTCGCCGTGTCCTCCGCCATCGTGGCGACCAGCTCACCCAGTTCCAGCTCGAGCTGATCCAACAACTTGCGCCCGCGCTCGGACGATGCCCCATACTTGTCGTGCCGGAGCTTCGCGATCACGAGCTTGAGGTGCGTGATCATCGCCTCCGCACCCGTCGCGCGCGCCTCGGCCGCGACACGGGCCTCGCGCTCCGCGGCAAGCGCCGCGCGAAGAGCCTCGACATCATCTCCTGGTTGCGGCGCGCTGATCACGGGAGAAGTGAATCAGACGACGCACCGCGCTGCCAGCAGAAACGTCATCACGTGGTCTACCCCGCGACCTGTGGCCTGTGGGTGTAGCGCGGGTTCCGCCAATCTATTCCGTCGAGCATGTAGGACAGCTGAGCGGCGGAAATGCAGACTGCGCCTTCCGTCGCACTCGGCCACAGGAACCGCCCGTGTTCCAACCTCTTCGCATAAAGGGACATCCCGATCCCGTCGTGCCAGAGGATCTTCACCAGGTCACCTCTGCGCCCACGAAAAACATAGAGATCGCCGGCGTGCGGGTCGCGACCGAGCGCCTCCTGCACCTGCAACGCCAGCCCATTCATGCCGCGCCGCATGTCGGTGTGCCCGACCGCGAGCCAGACGCGCATGCCAGAGGGGGTGGGGATCAACCCCGGATCACCGTGATCAGCCGCCTCAGCGCCAGCAGGCTTACCCCCTCCGCGACCCGCAGGATTGTGCCATCCGGCAGCACGATCTCAACGGGCCGGTCCGCCTCAGCTGCACACTCACCGCAGGGCGGAGAAACTGGCGCCGCCGCGACCTCCATCGGCTCCGGCGCCGGCACCTCTGCCATCACCCGCACCGGCACGAACACCGCCGCCTCCTCGACCAGCCGCCCCCGTCGCTGCGCCTCGCGCCACTGCCAGATCAGGCGACGGCTCACATCATGCCGACGCGCCACGTCGTTCAGCTTCGCGCCGCCGTCGATCTCCGCCAGGATCCGTAGCTTCTCCTCAGCCCGCCACCGCCGCCGACGTTCCACACCGGTGATGATCTCCATCCCGCCGTCCCCAACCTGCTCTTACCGACGCACTTAAGATCGTCAGTAAGATCAGCGGACACACGCGCCTGGGAAGGCGGCCTACGCCGGATGGCTACCCTTCGGCCGAGGCGCTTGGCCGCAGTCGTGGCGGGCTCTGCTCCAAGCTGCACGCCTGCGCCGATGGTGCAGGCCGGGTCCTGCGGCTGATCGCCAGCCCTGGACACCACGCGGACCTGCGCTACG
>NZ_WWDL01000014.1 GCF_009848505.1 Muricoccus harenae | reverse complement strand
GCCCAGGGCCAGGGCGGCGAAGCCTACGACCAGGCCGCCTATGCCTGCCGCCCCCCGGGCGCCTATCACGGCCCCTTCAAGTCCGAGACCGGCTGCACCCTGCTCGAAATCCACTACTACGACGAAAGCGCGGCCTGATCTGCCTTCGGGCAGGTTCACGGAACACGGGACGGCACACACGGCCTGCCCCGGGCATGGCGCCGGAGAGCGCCAGCGGGGTGATCCATTGAAGTTGGAGGCTGCACGATGACTCGAATGGAACAGGCCCAAGGGCCCCGGATGGCGCGGAAGGCTGCGCGCCGCGCGCTGCTGGCCTCGATGGCGATGGGCCTCGCGGCGCTGGTTGCCGCGCCGGGCACGGCCACTGCACAGGCGACCTGGCCAGAGCGGCCCATCCGCGTGCTGGTGCCCTTCGCGCCTGGCGGCGTGACGGATGCGGTCGGGCGGCTGAGCGCCGAATGGCTGTCCAAGGCGCTCGGTCAGCCGGCTCCGGTGGAGAACCGCAGTGGCGCCAATGGCGCCATCGCCGCCGAGGCCGTGGCCCGCAGCGCGCCGGATGGCTACACGCTCTTCACCGCCAGCGCGTCGCAGATGGTGATGCTGCCGGCGCTGACGCGGATCAACTTCGATCCGGTGAAGGATTTCGCGCCCGTCTCGATCGTGGCCAGCAATCCCATGGTGCTGGCGGTCAGCACGAAGCTGGGCGTGAAGAACTTGGCCGAGTTCATCGCCCTGGCGAAGCGGGAGGGTGGCAAGCTCGACTATTCCAGCGCCGGCACCGGCTCCTCGACGCATCTCGCCATGGGCCTGCTGCTGGGCCGCGCCGAGATCCAGATGCAGCATATCCCGTATCGTGGCGGCGCGCCCGCCGTGCAGGCGCTGCTGGCGGGTGAGGTCGCCGCCTATTTCGGCAATCCGTCCGACATGATCCCGCATCTTGACGGCGGCCGCATCCGCGTGCTGGCGATCGCCGGGCCGGAGCGGCTGACGAGCCTGCCGGGTGTGCCGACCGTGGCGGAGCAGGGCTATCCGGGCTTCCGAGCCGAGACCTGGAATGGCATCGTCGCCCCAGCCGGAACGCCGGAGCCGATCGTCGGCCGCATGGCCCAGGCGCTGGGCGATGCCTGCAAGGATGCGGGGTTCCGCGCCTCGCTGGAGCGTCTGGGCACCACCCCGGTCTGCAGCACGCCCGCGGCCTTCCGCGATGCCATGGCGGCCGATGCGCCGATCTGGCGCGAAGCTGTGCGCGTCTCCGGCGCCAGCCTGGACTGATCGGGCCTGGACTGATCCGGCAAGGCCGCTAGGAAGGATGGGCCGGCGCGGCGTCGCGCCGGCCGCCCTTCCGGGCGGCGCATAGCGAGGAAGAGGCAGCACTCCCATGCCGTCCCAGCCGAAGCGCCCGCCGGGTCGTCCCTTGCCCCTGAAGGACCAGGCCTATGAGGCCATCCGCCACCACATCGTCACCTGCCGCTTCGCCCCGGGCGCGCGGCTGAACGAGGCGCAGGTCGCGGAGGCGCTCGGGCTGAGCCGCATGCCGGTGCGCGATGCCCTGGCGCGGCTGCGGCTGGAGGAACTGGTGACCATTCTTCCCCGCAAGGGGATCGAGGTGCCTCCTGCCAATCCGGAGGAGCTGCTCCAGATCATCGAGGTCCGCACGGTGAACGAATGCCTCGCAGCGCGGCTGGCCGCGGGGCGGATCACCGCCGCGCAGGTCACGGCGATGAAGCAGGTGCTGCGCCGGACCGAGGCGGCACTGGCGCAGCGCGACACGGAGGCGCTGACGCTTCTAGACCGCGAATTCCACGATATCATTGCCCGCGCCGCGGGGAATTCGATTATCGCCGCGCTGCTCGCCAACTTGCACGATCGCGCGGCACGCTTCTGGTTCATCTCGCTGGAGCGGGAGGCGCATCAGCCCGCCGTGCTACAGGAACATCGCGCCATCCTGGATGCGCTGGCGGCGCAGAACCCCGCGGCGGCGGCGCAGGCGATGGGCCGCCATATCGCGGCCTTCCGGCGCAATGTCATGCGGCTGAGCGGGCCCGCAGCATCGCGCCCGGCACGCGGTGCCCCCGCAGTACGGGCCAGCGCCGGACGCGCGGCCGCGCTTCGTTAGACCCACCTGCGGTGATGGCCCGCCGGCTTCTGCGCTGGTGCCGGCGGGCCCCGACGGATATCAGCCGAGCGCGTCACGCGCCGGGCGGCCAGCGGCCACATCGGCGATGTTGTCCAGCGCGCGATTCCCCATGGCGCTGCGCGTCTCGACCGTCGCGCTGGCGACATGCGGGGTGAGGAACACGTTCGGCAGCTGCGCGAAACGCAGGTCGAAGGCCGGTTCCTGGGCGAAGACGTCCAGCCCGGCCGCGTAGAGCTGGCCGCTGGTGAGGGCGTCGTGGAGTGCGTCCTCGTTCACCAGGCTGCCACGCGCGGTGTTCACGAAGATGGCGCCGCGCGGCAGCAGCCCGAAGGTCTCGCGGTTCATCACCTTGGCCGTGCCCGCGCCGCCCGGAGCATGCAGCGACAGCACCTGGGAACGCGGCAGCATGTCGTGGAAGCTGGGGACATACTCCGCGCCTTCCTCCAACTCAGGCGCCAGGCGCGTGCGGTTGTAGTAGATGACGTTCATGTCGAAGGCGCGGGCGCGGCGCGCGACGGCGCGGCCGATGCGGCCCATGCCGAAGATGCCCAGCGTCTTGCCGCCCAGGTCATGGCCCAACATGTCGGTCATGCCGAAGGAGCGGCGCCAGCCATCGCGCATGACGATGGCATACTCATTCGCCCGCCGTGCGGCGCAAAGCATCAGCATGAAGGCGAGATCGGCGGTGGCAGCGTTCAGCACGTCCGGCGTGTTGGTTACGACCAGGCCGCGCGCGCGGGCCGCGGGCACGTCGATATGGTCGTAGCCGACGCTGCAGGTGGCGACGACACGCACGGATTCCGGGAGGCGGCTGAGGGCGGCGGCATCAAGGCGCGTGCCGGCGGTCACCATCACTGCCTCTGCCGCGTGCCGCTCCGCCGCGTCCACGACCTCGTCCAGGGAGAGTCCGGCCGCGGGTGGCAGCACGGCGTCGAACTCGGCCCGGATGCGGTCCATGACGGCATCGGTCATCAGGCGGGCAAGGACGAGGCGTGGCTTCATGGCTAGGTGCTCCCTGGAATGGCTGGCGGCGATTGTAGCGGGTGCCGAAACGAAGATTGACGCCTCCCCGCCTGTATGACAACCATATGACTGACGGGAAGGGACCTTGCTGCCCTATGCCACTCGAATCTGGCCAGTTCTCGCCGCAAAGCGCGGCGCCGGTGGTGATCGTCGGGGCCGGGCAGGCGGGGGCGGAGGCAGCGCTCGCGCTCCGCCAAGGTGGCTTTCCTGGGCCGGTCCATCTCTTCGGCCGTGAGGCGGTGTCGCCCTACGAGCGACCGCCTTTGTCAAAGGGCTTCCTCCTTGGAACCATTCTCGAAGAACGCCTGATCTTCCGCAGCGCCGCGGCCTATGAGGCCGCGGGTATCCGGCTGGTGCTGGGGCGCGAGGTATCGCAACTCGATCCTGCGAACCGGCGCGTCGTGCTGAATGACGGCGTGGCCGTGGATTACGCCGCCTGCATCCTCGCCACTGGCGCGGAGCCGCGTCCGTTGCCAGTGCCCGGCGGCGGCCTGCCCGGCATCCTGTTGCTGCGCAGCCTGGAGCATGCGCGCCAGCTGCGCGCGGCGATCGTGCCGGGCCTTCCAGTGGTGGTGGTGGGCGGCGGCTATCTCGGGCTCGAGGTGGCGGCAAGCGCCCGCAAGCTCGGGGCCGAGGTGACGATCATCGAGGCGCAGCCCGCTCTTCTTCATCGCAGCGCCTCCGCCATCACGGCCGAGGCGCTGGCCTCCCGCCACCGGGCGGCAGGGGTGCGCCTGCTCCTGGGCCGGCAGGTCGCGCGGATCGAGGGCAGCGTGCGTGCCGATGGCGTGACGCTGGCCCATGGTGCCTTCCTGCCCGCATCGCTGGTGCTTGCCTGCATCGGTGCCAAGCCCGAGGTGGCGCTGGCACAGGCAGCCGGCCTGGCCTGTGATGATGGAATTCGCGTTGATGCGGCCTGCCGCACCGCCTTTCCGGACCTCTACGCGATCGGTGATTGCGCGCGGCAGGACGATCCCCGCTTCGGTCGTCCGGTGCGGCTGGAATCTGTCCAGAGCGCCACCTGGCAGGCGCGCTGCGCCGCCGCCGCCATTCTCGGCAAAGCCCTGCCCACGCCGCGGCCCGCCTATTTCTGGTCGGAGCAGCACGACGCGAAGCTGCAGATCGCGGGCCTCGCTGATCCACGCATGCCCTGCGACGACACGCTGGTCGGCGATCCGACGGGCGCCTTCGCTGTGTACCGCGTGCAGGATGGCGTCCTGCGCACGGTGGAGGCCGTGAACCGCCCCCGCGACTTCGTGCGCGCCCATTCCCTGATCGGGCAGCGCGCCGTCGAGCTGCCTGCCGCCTGAAATCACGAGAAGGATCCCGATGCCTGCCATCCACTTCATCCTGGCCGACGGAACCCGGCGCAGCCTCGATGCGCAGGAGGGTTGGACGGTGATGGAGGTCGCGCGCGAGGCCGGAGTGCCAGGCATCCTGGCGGAATGCGGCGGCGGCGCGCTCTGCGCCACCTGCCATGTGCATCTGGAGCCCGAATGGCTGCCGATCGCGGGCGGGGCGACGGAGACGGAGGACATGCTGCTCGAACTCGCCCCCGGCCGCGACGGCGCGAGCCGGCTGAGCTGCCAGATCGTCCTGACGCCCGCCCTGGATGGGCTGACGCTTCGCGTGCCGGAAGAACAGGCGAGCTGAGCCGGGCCGATGGAACGCCAGTCGATCAACCTCCTGGACATCCCTGCGGGAAGCCGGCTCGCGCTCGCGGACGGATCGGTGGTGGAGGTTGTGGGAAATCCGGGCGACGGAACCTGGATTTTCTGCCGCGCCGCCGATGCACCGCCGGACGCGCAGGATGTGCCGGTCTTCGCAAATGACGTCGTCGAGGTGTTGCCGTGAGGGCGCGGTGACGGCCCGCCCCATGGGTGCCCGGGCGCTGCGTCTCGGGCCCAGCCTGACGGAGCGCGTCGCCGATGCGTTGCGCGCCGATATCCTGTCCGGCCGCCATGGCGCTGGCGAGGCCCTGCCCTCCGAGCAAGCGATGGCGGATGCCTTCGGTGTCAGTCGCACGGTAATGCGCGAGGCGATCTCGCGGCTGAAGGCGGAGGGGCGCGTTTCCACCCGCCAGGGCCTTGGCGTCTTCGTCGCGGCCGAGCAGCCGCCGGAGGCCTTCCAGATCGACCCGGCCTCGCATGCCGATGTCGCGGAGGTGCTGCTGATCTGCGAGCTGCGAATGGGTTTCGAGGCGGAGGCCGCGGCGCTGGCCGCCCGGCGCCGGGATGCTGCCGATCTGGCGGAGATGGATGCGGCAATGGAGGCGATCGGCGACGCCATCGCGGCGGGCGACCTGGCGCGGGAGGTAGATGCCGATGTGCGGCTGCACCGGGCGATCAGCACCGCGACGCACAACGCCTATTATGTCTCCTTCTTCAATTCGATCGACCGCTTCCTGCGGGAGAACATCACCGCCTCCTGGCGCCGCTTCGCCGAAGGCCCGCCGGCCGAGGCGCAGGCGCAGGCGGAGCACCGCACGATCCGGAACGCGATCGCCGATGGTGATTCCGAAGCCGCGCGCGCCGCCGCACGCCTGCATGTCGCCAACAATGCCGAGCGGATCGCCCGGATACGCGGCGCTGCCGTGGTCCAGGCGGCTCCGGAGCCGGAAATGAAGCGAGAGGAGCGGGGATGGACACGCTGAACAGCCTGGTCGACCTCCAGGCCGGCACGGTGAGCCGGGAGATCTTCGTCAACGACGAGATCTTCCGACAGGAGCTGGAGCGGATCTTCGGCCGCGCCTGGCTCTTCGTGGGGCATGAGGACCTCGTGCCGAAGCCGGACGATTTCTTCGTCTCCCGCATGGGCACCGAATCCGTGATCCTGACGCGGGACCGGCAGGGCAAGATCAATGTCCTGCTGAACAGCTGCATGCATCGCGGGATGAAGCTGTGCCGCAGCGATGGGGGGAACACCCGCGCCTTCACTTGCCCCTACCATGGCTGGAGCTATTCCACCGATGGCCGGCTGGTGGAGACGCCCGGTGAGCTGGTGGGCGTGCCCGGCTTCGCGACGCATTACCGCGGCGAGCTGGACAAGAAATCCTGGGGCCTCGTCCATTGCCCACGGGTGGTGAACTACAAGGGAACAATCTGGGCGAGCTGGGACGCGAAGGCGCCGGATTTCGAGGATTACCTCGGCGGCTTCCGCATCTATCTCGACGCCGCGCTGGATCATCGCGACGGGCGCGAGGGCGGATCCGAGATGGTCGGCGGCGTGCAGAAATGGCGCGTGAAGTGCAACTGGAAGTTCGCTGCCGAGAACTTCATCGGGGACCTGTACCACGACATCAGCCACCGCTCAGTGGATCTGGTGGGCATCGGTCCCAGCGGAGGGAAGGGGCGGCGGGATCGGCCGCGCGGCCGCACCACCATCGGCTTTCCCGGCCTCGGCCACGGCGGGCTGGCCGAGCTGCCGCATCATGCCGAGCCGGACTATGTCGCAACCTACCGCAACCACCCGGAGGTCGAGGAATACTACCGGCAGGTGCATGAGGCGCGCGTGCGGAATCTCGGCGACCGGCTCCGCGTGACGACCGGCACGGGCACGATCTTCCCCAACATGTCCTTCCATGGGCGCCAGCCGCGCACCATCGCCGTGTTCCACCCGATCAGCCCGACCGAGATGGAGATGTGGCGCATCTACCTGGTCGACCGCGATGCGCCGCAGGTGGTGAAGGATGTCGCCCGGCACTACTATCTTCGCTACTCCGGTCCCGGAGGCATGACCGAATCCGACGACATGGAGAATTGGGTCTATGCCACGGAAGCGAGCATGGGCCCGGTGGCCCGCCGCTTCCCCTACAACTACCAGATGGGCGCGGGCCATTCGCAGCCGATCCCCGAATTGCCCGGCGGCTTCGACGGGGGCGAGTATTCCGAGCAGAATGCCCGTGTCCTCTATGGCCGCTGGAAGCAGCTGATGGAGGGCGGCGACTGGGATGCGTTGATGGCCCCAGGAAGCCATGCGGCGATGGAGCCGGCCCATGGGTGAGGTGATGGCCGACGACCGTCTCTCCGCCATGCTGCTGGAGCACGAGATCCGCGGCTTCCTGCATGCGGAGGCGGATCTGCTGGATGACCGGCGCTTCCCCGAGTGGCTGGACCTGCTGGCGGAGGATGTCCGCTACTGGATGCCCATCACGCGCAATGTGCGCCATGACCAGTCCGCCCTGGAATACACGCGCGAGCAGCAGGACAGCTGCTGGTTCGACGAGGGGAAGGAGACGTTGCGCCAGCGGGTGCAGCAGCTCCAGACCGGCATCCACTGGGCGGAGGAGCCGCGGTCTCGCACCGCGCATCTGCTGACGAATATCCGCATCGTCTCGGCCCTGCCGGATGCGGCTTCCGCAAAGGAAGTGGAGGTGCGCAGCCGCTTCCTCCTCTACCGCAACCGTATCCATGACGAGACCGACATCCTCGCCGGGAAGCGGCTCGACCATCTGCGGCGGGAGGAGGGCGGCTGGCGCATCAGCCGCCGCGAAATCCGCCTCGATCAGAGCGTATTGCTGGCGAAGAACCTCACCACCTTCTTCTGAGTCCGGAAGGAAAGGGGAGGCCGCCAGACCACACGGCGTATCGAAGCGGAGGATTTCGGACATGAAGTGGCTTATGTGGCTGCTGCTCGCGGCCTTCACCTCGGCTGGGGCCATGGCGGCCGATGTCTTTCCTACGCGACCTATCCGCGTCATCGTCGCCTATCCAGCCGGCGGCGTGATCGATCTTCTCACCCGCGTGCTGGCGGAGCGGCTGCGCGAACGGCTGAACACGCCGGTGGTGGTGGAGAACCGCCCCGGAGGCAATGGCGTGATCGGCATGCAGGAGCTCGTGCGCTCGGCACCGGATGGGTACACGCTGATCATGGGCGGGCTTGGCGGCCAGGTGCTGCCGGCCCTGGTGAACCGCAACTTCCCCTTCGACGTGACGAAGGACATCGTGCCGGTCGCGAAGGTGGCGGAATTCGTCAACTCCCTTGTCGTCAACAACGACCTTCCGGCGCGGAACGTGCAGGAGTTCGTCGCCCTGGCCAAGGCGCGCCCGGGGCAGCTGCATTTCGGCTCCACCGGCGTCGGCGCCTCTAACCACCTCACCGCGGCGCTGTTCATGATGGCGACGGGCACGCGCTTCGAGCATGTGCCGTACAAGGGCGCGGCCGCCTCGCTGACCGACCTGCGGGCCGGGCGGATCGAGATGGTGTTCGAGAACCTGCCCTCCGCCCTGCCGGCCATCAACGCGGGGGGCGTCCGGATCCTGGCGGTGACCAGCGCGAACCGCGTCGGGCAGTTGCCGGATGTGCCCACCATGGGCGAGAGCGGCGTGCCGGACTTCGTGGTGACCAGCTGGGCCTCCGCCTTCGCACCGCGCGGCCTGCCCGACCCGGTGCGGGACACGCTCAGCCGCGCCCTGGTAGAGGTGGCGAGCCAGCCCGAGACCCAGGCGAGGCTCCGTGGCATGGGGCTGGAGCCGGCGCCTTCCGGCCATGCCGAGTTCACGCCCTTCTTCCATGCGGAGCTGGCCCGGTGGCGGGGGGTCGTGGAAGGCAGCAACATCCGCGTCGACGACTGATCGCCGCAGCGGCGCGGGCATAGACCCGCGCCGCGCTCGTTTCACGGGCCCCGCAGCGGCCAGCACGGTGTCTCCTGGCCGGTCTTCTCGGTTGGCCGCAGAAGCGGTTCCTTCATCCAACCAGCCAGGGTCTCACTGGGCCATCGCGCCAGGTAATGCGCCCACTCCGTGGTCTCGTTGAAGACCGACTGGTGCGCGGCTTCCAGAAGGGGGCATCGGTCGCTGGCGGGCCAGGGCTGCTTCGTCACGAGCAGGCTGGCCTCCATCGCCGCCCCGCCCAGGGCCAGGACGCTGAAGATCATGAGTGTCGCCCGGGCGGCACGCTGCGCTCGCCCCACGGCCGGCACGAGCAGCGCGGCGGCCGAGACCATGGCCAGCACGGCGAGCGGCGCCATTCCACCCCTTGCCGTCATCTCATTGCCAGGGCCGAAGACATAACCGGGCAGCAGGCAGAGCAGGCCGGCCGCCGCCCAAAGGGCCCAGCCCCGGACCAGGATGGCCGCCGGCACGACCCAGCACAGCACCTCCAGGATCAGGAAGAGCGCCCAGACGCCCAGCGCATAGCCCACCGGATGCAGGATCAGCAGCGGTCCGTGCGGGACCTTGGTCGTGCCGGCCACGAGATAGAGGCAGATCGGCAAGGCGAAGACGACGGCCAGGATGTTCGGGAGGGAGAGCGCCCGCCAAGCCACGCCCAGACCCTGTCGGAGAAGCATGGCGACAGCCAGCGCGGCCGCGCCGGCGCTGGCCAGGGGGCTCCAGAAGGCGCCGGCCGCGAGTGGCAGCGCCAGGCTCGGTGCAAAGCCGGGGCTTTGCCAGTGCCGCAGAAGCAGAAGTGCCAGCAGCCAGGCCGGCATAGCGTGGTTCGGTGCCCAGAGGATGGCGGTGACATGGCCCGAATACTGAAACAGCCGCGGCCACCATTCGCCGCCGCGCCCCCAGCTGGCGAAGGGGCCGGTGCCGAAACTCCAGTCCAGCCAGATGTTTGGCAGCAGGTCGAGCCCATGGAACAGGACGAAGAAGCCCACCATCACGGCGAAGCCCCGCCCGGGCCGCTGGGGCGACACCGCGCGCGCCAGCAGCGCGATAGCCATGAGCGCCAGACTGAGGCCGAGGCCGGTCCAGAGCCAGAGCGCCGCCCGCGCGGCTGAGATGCCGGCGACATGGCCCACCAGCCCGGCCGGCACGTAGAAGCCGAGCGGTGCGCGCAGGAGCCAGTGGTCGCCGGTGTCGCTGTCCAGGTAACCGACGGGCCAGGGGCCAGTCGCGAGGTCGCGCAGGACCGCATCCCGGATCTGCCAGTCCGCCGTGCTGTAGACGAGATGGTGCGAGCCG
This sequence comes from Muricoccus harenae, assembly GCF_009848505.1. Lineage (GTDB taxonomy): Bacteria > Pseudomonadota > Alphaproteobacteria > Acetobacterales > Acetobacteraceae > Roseomonas > Roseomonas harenae. The sequence continues at coordinate 104,543 of NZ_WWDL01000014.1, read as the reverse complement.
GTCGCCCCCGCCCAGAGCAGGCCGAGGGCCAGGCAGAGCGCTGTCATTCCCGGGGTGAGCGGCCAGGGCTTGCGCCAGCCCGGGGCCATGGCCAGCGCCGCGGCACCGGCCAGCACTGCCGGCAGCGCAGCCCAGGGCGCCGCCCAGCCGCCCAGGAACAGGAGGCCCGGCAGGGTGAGGTAGGAGAGGATGAATACGGTTAGCCGGTCCGGCAGCGCATGGCCGACCAGACGGCCGAGGTCGAGCCGCGGCGTCCCGGTAGTGGCCGTGGAGGGACCGGGCGGGAAGGCCTCGGCCGTGGTGAGCGGAGGCTGCGCCTGGGTGTCGGTCACGCCGGTCGGAGTAGCAAGTGTCGCCATCGAATGCCCGATCTTTCTGTTCGGTGGGCCAGCCCGGCCGGGGTTCTGCGCGTCGGAGGGTGAGGACCCGCCGGAGTGCTAGGCCATGTAGAAGCCCTTGCCCTGCGCCTCACGGCTGCGCAGGAGGGAGCGACGGATCTGCTGGATCGTGCGCTGGCCAACATTCTGCTCGTAATACGCCTCGTCGGCCGGGAGGCGGTCCATCACCAACCGCCAGAGCCAGTCGATCTCCTCACGCGTTGCCGCACGGTCCGGATTGAACATGCTTTGCCACATCTCGGCGATTTGGGTGGGGAAAATCTCCTGACGATGCGCCGTGCAGGCGGCGCGCTTCGCCCCGATAATCTCCGCGATCGCCTCCGGTGCCACCAGCGGCGGTTCGGCCGGCATGGCGGTGACATAGGACATGGCGTCGAAGCCGAGGCTCGCGAAGCTTTCGGCCTGGAAGGGGTGCTGAAGCTCCTATAGCGGTCAAGCGGCCGCCGTAGCTGCCTCGAGTGGACGGGTCGGGCGGCAAAGATAGCCAAAGATCTCGCGGGCGACGTAGCGCTTGAGGCAGCGGATGATCTCGGGCTTGCTCTTTCCTTCGGCGGTACGGCGCTTGACGTAGTCGAGGGTGGGTTGGTGCCCCCGCATGCGGACGATGACCACGCGGTAGAGGGCGGCATTGGCCTTCCGGCTGCCGCCACGGTTGAGGCGGTGCCGGTTGGTTTTGCCGCTGGAGGCCGGGATGGGGCAGGCGCCGCACAGCTTGGCCAGGGCCGCCTCCGAACGGATGCGTTCCGGGTTATCGCCGAGGAGGATGAGCATCTCAGCCGCGGTGCCCGTGCCCATGCCGTGGGCCTGCATCAGGTCGGGTGCGAGTTGCTGCGTCAGCTGCCCGAGGCTGGCGTCATGGTCTCTGACTTCGGTGTTGAGGGCCAGCCATCGCCGGGCAATGCCTCGCAGGCTGGTCTTGGCGGATGCCGTGGTCGAGGTGAGAGGACCTGGACGCAGCGCGGCAAGATGCCGGAGCAGCGTCATCTTGCCGGTGAGTTGGTCGAGTTGCTCACGCAGAGCCGAGGGTGCGCTGACGATGATGGCCTTGGGTGCCAGCATGGCCTGGCTCCGCGCCTTGACGGCGGTGTCGCGGGCCACCTTGAGATGACGGATCATCTCGACCGTGCTGGTGCCGGACTTCGGCCGTGCCGTGACTTGTCCTGCCAGGACGCTACGGGCGGCACTCTCGGCGTCGAGCACATCGTCCTTGCCCTTGTTCCGTCGCAACTGGCGATTGGGACGGTTCACCTCGAGTACGGTGTGCCCCTGCTCGCACAAGAACCGGGACAGGCCAGCACCGTAGGACCCTGTGCCCTCGACGCCGATCGCACGGATTGGCCCCAGGGACCGCGCCCAGGCCTGCAGGGCTTGGTAGCCTCTGTTGCTGGCTGGGATAGTCAGGCTGCCGAGGCGGGCCCCGAGTGCGCTGATCGCGACGGCGGCATGGGTGGACTTGTGGGTGTCGACGCCGATGATGACGTCGGCGTCGGGTGCGGTACACTCACAGTTGCAGAATTCAGGTGACGGGCACGACGGCCCCTCTGTTCTGGTTTGATCAGGCGATGGCGACGGTGTCTGGCATGCCGAGCCGGTTATAGGTGTTGAGGATGGCGCAGCGGATCTGCACCTCAGCAACCTGACGGGCGGGATCGTGCGCGGCCAGCCGCTCGCCGAGGCGTTTGAAGCGCGACATCGCGGTCTCGGCGAGGCTGCGGATGTGATAGCCGCTCCAGCGCTTCCAGAGGCGTCGGCCCTGGTGCCGAACGGCGCGGATGGTCTCGTTGCGCTGGCCTGCCCCTATGGCCGGCGTCTTCCACGGTTTGCCATTGCGCCAGGGTGGCACGAGGAGGGCCGCGTTCCGAGCGGACGCGGCCTCGTAAGCCGAGCGCGTATCATAGGCGCGGTCGCCGGTGACGGAAGCGATCCCTTCCTCCTCCGGTACCTGCGCCAGCAGGTCGGGGAGGATCTCGCCATCACCGTGCCGGTGGTCCGTCATCTCGACAGCACGGATCTCGTGGCTCCCGGCATCGACGGCCAGGTGCACCTTGCGCCAGACCCGGCGCCGGTCAGCGCCGTGCCGGCGGACCTTCCACTCCCCTTCGCCCAGCACCTTCACCCCGGTGCTGTCCACGACGAGGTGCAGCGGCTCACCCCGGGAGCGGCAGGGGATAGCCACGGTGAGGACCCGCTGCCGGCGCGAGAGGGTGCTGTAGTGCGGCGCTGGCCAGTCGAGCCGGGCCAAGCGGAGCAGACTTCCCACCAATCCCTGCGCCGCCCGCAGCGGCAGCCCGAAGAGCACCTTCAGAGTCACTACACGCTGAATGGCGGCATCACTGAACACCCGAGGCCGGCCCCGCTGCCCCGTGCCATCCGGTGCATGCCAGGCCAGATCGGGCGAGAACCACAGCGTCAGGTCGCCACGGCCAATCAGGCCACGGTCGTACTCGCGCCAGTTCCGGATCCGATAGCGCTTCCTCGGCCGCTCAGGCCCCATCGCATCCTTCCTCATGGCCGATCACCCACGAGTTTTCCGCAACAACGCCTCGCTCCGCCGACCGGCGAGTCCTGCTGCACTGCAGCACTACGGCCGTGTCATCGGCTTGCACCGGATCGTCGCAGATGCCGATGCGCCCCCAGGATTCCCGCCGTCAGGTGGTAGAGGCTGCTGGCGGGCGCCGGCTCCGTGGAGGCCATCCCTTGCTGGTCCAGCCGCTCGAACCAAAGGCCCCGGGGGGTGACAGGGAGATAGCGGCGAAGGGCGGAATAGGCCCGGGCCACGCCGGCCGATGTGGCGTCCGGCCGCAGCACCTCCGCCTTCAGCCGCTCCGTCTGCGGCCAGAGGCGCGACCCCAGGGTCTTCGGGCTCCCATCGCTCCAGATTTCGTCATAGGCGGTGCCGAGCCGCGGGTTGACGCCGTGGCGGTCGACGAAGCCGAGCAGGCTACGCCCGGCCTCGGCCAGAGCGTCCGGCGGCGCGACGCTCCGCCTGGCCGCAACGCGCCGGTACCAGTCGAGCAACCAGATCCATTCGCAGTGATGGCCGGGTTCAATGACGTGGCGGCCCTGTTCGCGCAGCGGCGCCAGCGCGTCGTCGAAAAATTCGGGCAGCGTGCCGGAAGCCGGGTCCCACAGGCGGTCGAGGAAGAGCCGGACCATGGCGCCGGCGCGGTCGAGAAAGATCGTGTCACCAAAGGCTTCTGCCGCGGCGAGGAAGGCCTCGAGCAGGTGCATATGCGGGTTCTGGCGCCGCGGGAGGGCAGGGGGCGAGGAGAGGCTTTCGGCATAGCCCCCCCGCGGATGGGCGAAGCGTGAATCGAGATGATGAAGCAGGGCCAGGGCGTCCTGGCGAAGCCGCTCCGGCGGCAGGGTCCGGGACGCGCTGGCCAGGGCCAGCAGCACGAAGGCGTGGTCGTAGAGATCGCGGCTGTGGTCGATGATCCGGCCGTCCAGGTCGAAGCACCGGGCGTAGCCGCCATCCGCCTCGCGGGCCCTCTCCCGCAGGAAGGAAATGCCGAGTTCCACCGCCTCCGCGGCGCGCGGCAGGCCCGCCGCATGGGCCTCGGCGAAGACATAGACCTGACGCGAGACGACACGAAGGCGACGAAAACCGGCAGGGCTGTGGAGGGTGTCCAGCGCGAGGCTTTCGTGGAAGCCGCGGCGTGGCCAGTCCACGCCATGCTCCAGCCAGAGGGGCCAGGCCGAGTCACGCAGCCAGGACAGGGCGGCCTCCGAGGCAGCCAGCACCGGATCGGCCATGCCCAGGGATTCGTTCATGATGCTCTGGCCAGCCGGGTGAACTGCGCCGCAGGGATGCGGCAGGTACGGCATTCTAGGGATGCGCCCACTGGCCGGATAGGTCCCCGCATTCGGGCCCGGCCCCTGGCTGACGGTCCCCTGGCGAGGCTGTAGGATGCCGCCGGGGCATGCCGGCCCTTCCGCCTGGCCGGGACAGAGAGACCTTCAGGAGTAGCGCGTCTTGATTTTGCTGACGGGGGCAGCCGGCTTCATCGGATCGAACCTGCTCGCCCGGCTCAACGAGGCCGGGATCACCGATGTGGTGATCTGCGATGCGCTCGGCAGCGAAGGCAAGTGGCGCAACCTGCGCAACCATGAATTCACGGATTTCGTGCCGATCGATGCCCTGAAGGACTGGCTGCCCGGCGCCCCGGCGCTGGAAGGCGTCATCCATCTGGGCGCCAATTCGGACACCACGGCCGCCGATGGCGACGAGGTGATGGAGCACAACTTTGCCTGTTCGCTGATGCTGTGGCGGCATTGCGCCAGGACGGGCACGCCCTTCATCTACGCCTCCTCCGCCGCGACCTATGGGAATGGCGAAGCCGGCTTCCTCGACCAGGACAGCCCCGACTTCCTCGCCACCCTCCAGCCGCTGAACCTCTATGGCTGGAGCAAGCATGTCTTCGACCGGCGCGTCGCGCGCGACGTGGAGCAGGGGCGGCCCGTGCCGCCGCGCTGGTACGGGCTGAAGTTCTTCAACGTCTATGGGCCGAACGAATACCACAAGGGCCATATGCGCAGCGGCGTGTTCAACATCACCGGGACCGCGCTGCGCGGCGAGCCGGCACGGCTTTTCGCCTCGGACCGCCCGGATTACGCCGATGGCGGCCAGTCGCGCGACTTCGTCTTCGTGGACGATATCTGCGACATCATCCTCTGGTTGCTGCGGGGCTCGGCGCCCCCGGGGCTTTACAATATCGGCTCCGGAAAGGCCCGGAGCTGGAAGGATCTCGCCGAGGCGGTTTTCGCCGCGCTCGGTAAGCCGCCTGCCATCGAATACGTGCCGATGCCGGAGAACCTTCGCGGCCGGTACCAGTATTGGACCGAGGCCGAAATGTCGAAGCTGCGGGGCGCCGGATACAATGCCCCAATGACCTCGCTGGAGGAGGGGGTCCGGCGGTACGTGACCGAGTTCCTCGTGAAGGAGGATCAGTACCGCTAGCCCTGCTCCGATAGGCGGCGGGCCGCCGGGCCGACCTTCAAGCTGCAGTAGGATTTCGAAGGTTGCAACGCAGACCCTCTCCGCACGCATGTCGGGTATAAAAATCTTGTGAGCAACCGCTCACGAAGTCGTGTATAGGCTCGGCAGCACCCGATGCGCCGCATCCCCGCGGAACGATCCAGGTGCTGGCGCGAGGCTTCTGTGAACGCAGATCGTCACTTTGACCTGAACCTGGTGAAGAAGGTGTTCCTCTCCGCGATGGCGGGGCTCGCCCGGCAGCGGGCATCGCAGCTCCGCAGGCTCGAAGCCCTCGAGAGGCTGCGCGGCACCCTTCTGGAGACGCTGAGCACCGCGCAATATGCGTCCGACCCGGTGGAAACCATGCGGCTTCGTTCGATCATTGCGGCCGGCTTCGAGGCTGCCGTCCTCGAGGCGGAGAAGCAGCGGCTGTTCCTCCCGATTGCAGCGGTGGCCTCGCCCTATCCTGCCGTTCCGGCGATGAGCCACTGACCCTCGCCATAGTCGCCCTTCGTGATGGGCTGATGGCCACCCTGCCGAAGCATTCCTGACCCCAGTGCGTTTTGCCGCGGGAAATCCGCGGCGATTTCCCCGCGTCTTGCTTCGCTGTCTGCCCCGGCCTCCGGCAGGGGCAGCCATCCTTCGGGGAGGATGTCATGGCCCAGATCAACTGGGATCAGCCGTTCCACGTCGATCCCGCCACGCTTCAGCCAGCCGCTTCAGGAGTTCCCCTTCCGACCTACGGGAACTTCGGTGGGGCGGGATATTCGCAGGGCGTGTTCATCGCCAATCCTGACCTGACACAGTTCGATCCGGTGCCCGTCGATGCACTCGATCAGGAATTTCTGTTCCATGACCAGGCATCGGCCCTGGCCGGCACCACAGCGGAGCAGGCAGCCGCGGACGCCGCGCTGATCCGGGGCATCGAAGTGGTCAATCAAGGACGGCTGGACGCTCAGGCAAGCCTCTACGCCGGTGGCGCGACCCTGGCGATGATCGAGCAACTGGCGGCTGCCGACAGCCTCGAGCTGCTTTCCCAAGGCGAACTCGCCCAGGCCAGCGGGAATGCGCTGGAAAACATCGGAACGGGCTTTCGGGGCTGAACACGGCAGAGGCCATGCAGGCGGCTGCGTGGCTGAACGACGTGGCCCAGGCAAGCGGGGTTGATCCCTCGGAGGTGCTTGGCGACGTCTATGCCCTCCAGGCACAGCAGCCGGCCGATTTCATTTTCCTCTGACCCGATCGCGCCTGGGAAGGACCTGGGCACATCGCGCCCGGGCCTTCTGCCCCTGCCCGGAAGCGCCTAACCCGTTCCCATGCGTAGCCTGCGCCGGACCATCCCGTCAGACCTCGCGCCGCTCCAGGACCTTTACTCTCACCTGAACCCTGACCGTCCGATGCTTGCGACCGAGACCGCAGAGCGGATCTTCGACCGGATTCTCACGAGTCCCGATTGCCATGTGGCTTCGAGCTTGGGATCAAGGCGGGCTGCGTCGCCTGAGTGCGGACATTCGTTGGCGGGCGGGGTCCGGTCCCGGTGGGGGGCCTCACAACAGCCGATCCGTCTAGCGGCGCTCCGCGAAGAACGCCCGCAGCAGCCCCCCTCCCTCGCTCTCCCGCACCCCACCCACCACCTCGGGCGCGTGGTGGCAGGAGGAGGCCGCGTAGATCCGCGCTCCATGCTCCACCCCGCCGCCCTTGGGGTCATAGGCACCGAAGACCACCCGCCGCATCCGGAAGAAGGAGGCCGCCTGGGCGCACATCGGGCAGGGCTCCAGCGTCACCCACAAGGTGCAGTCGGCCAGCCATTTCTCCCCCCGCGCAGCCGCGGCGGCACGCATGGCCAGCACCTCGGCATGGGCGGAGGGATCGTGCCGCGCCTCCACCTCGTTCCCGGCCCGGGCGATCACCCGGCCCGTGGCATCGGTCACCACGGCGCCCACCGGCACCTCCCCCCGGGCCGCCGCCGCCCGGGCTTCGTCCAGCGCCAGCGCCATCGGCGAAGCATCCGCCATCCAGAATCGTCCTATCGCATCCAACCTCCGCTTGTGGGGGCGGGCATGCTCGCTCTACCAACCCCCTCATGACCGGACGACCCCTGATCGGCCTGACCCTCGATGCCGAGGAACCGGGTGGATATTCCAAACTGCCCTGGTACGCCCTGCGGCGGAACTACTTTGGCGCCGTCGCGACAGCCGGTGGGCTCCCCATCGCCCTGCCGCACGAGGCCTCCCTGGCCGAGGACTACCTCGACCGCATCGACGGCCTGCTGGTCACCGGCGGCGCCTTCGACGTGGATCCCGCCCTTTATGGCGGCGGCCCCCGCCATGACACGGTGGTGCTGAAGGAAGGCCGCACGGCCTTCGAGATCGCCGTGCTGCGTGGCGCCCTGCGGCGGGACATCCCCGTGCTGGGCATCTGCGGCGGCGAGCAGCTCCTGGCCGTGGCGCTGGGCGGCACCCTCATCCAGCACATTCCGGACAGCATTCCGGACGCCCTGGCGCATGAGCAGCCCAACCCCCGCACTGAGCCGGGGCATGAGGTGGCGCTGACGCCGGGCACGCTGCTCTCCCATATCGTCGGCGCGCCCTCCATGGCGGTGAACTCCGCCCATCATCAGGCGGTGGACCGGCCGGGGGAGGGGGCCATCGTCAATGCCCGGGCGCCCGATGGGGTGGTGGAGGGGCTGGAGCATCCCGGCTACCGCTTCTGCCTCGGCGTCCAATGGCACCCGGAATACGGGGTCGATGCGCGCGACCAGGCGATCCTGGACGCCTTCGTGGAGGCGGCCAGCCAGACCGGCCGCCATCGGGCCGCAGCATGAGCGAGGACGAGAAGGCCTCCGAGGCTGAACGCGGCGAACGCATCGCGAAGTGGCTTGCCCGCGCCGGCGTCGCCAGCCGGCGGGATGCGGAGCAGCTGATTGCCCAGGGCGTCGTCACCCTGAACGGGCAGAAGGTGGAGACCCCGGCCACCTTCGTCTCCCCGGGCGATGCGGTATCGGTGAGCGGCCGCCTGGTGGGCGCGCCGGAGGCGACGCGGCTCTTCCGCTACCACAAGCCCGACGGGCTGGTGACGACGCATAAGGACCCCCAGGGCCGCCCCACCGTCTTCGAGAAGCTGCCCGCCGGCCTCCCGCGCCTGGTGTCGGTCGGCCGGCTGGACCTGACGAGCGAGGGGCTGCTGCTTCTGACCAATGACGGCGCCCTAGCCCGCAAGCTGGAACTGCCCTCCAATGGTTGGCTGCGCCGCTACCGGGTGCGCGTGCATGGGCGGGTGAACGAAGGCGCCCTCGCCTGGCTGGCGCGGGGCATCACGGTGGATGGCGTGGCCTATGGCCCCATCCAGGCCGGGTTGGATAGCCGTGCAGGCACGAATGCCTGGCTCACCGTGTCGCTCCAGGAAGGCAAGAACCGCGAGATCCGCCGTGTCATGCAGCATCTGGAGCTACATGTGACGCGCCTGATCCGCGTGGCCTACGGCCCCTTCCAGCTCGGCACCCTGCCGCCTGGCGCGGTGGAAGAGGTGAATGCCCGGACCATGCGGGACCAGCTCGGCGTCGGCTCCGCGCCCCGCATCCAGCGCGGAGTCGAACGCACCGCCGCGCCGCCCGAGCCGGCGCCGACCCGTGCCCGGCCCCCCCGCGCGCGCCGGGCCGGAGACCCGCATCTGACGCCCTGGGGCGCCAAGCCCCGCAAGGACGGTTGAGCGCGCCGGTGGGTATGCCCGCTACCCGAGGGCTCCCTCCTCGATATGGGCGAGGCAGCGCCTTCGGATCCGCGGCGCTCGCATGAGGATCGTGGCAGGCCGCTGGCGGGGCCGGGCGCTTCAGGCTCCAGCTGGAGCCGAGACGCGCCCCACCGCGGACCGCGTGCGCCAGGGCCTGTTCGACGCGCTGTGGCACGCGCCCTGGGCCGGACGCGGCGCGATCGAGGGCGCGGTGGTGCTCGACGCCTTCGCCGGAACCGGGGCGCTGGGGCTTGAGGCGTTGTCCCGCGGTGCGGCGCGGGCGGTGTTCATGGAGCGGGACCGCGCGGCCCTGGGCGCGCTGCGGGCGAATATCGCCGCGCTGAAGGCGGGGGACGAGGCGCGGGTGGTGGCGGCCGATGTGCTGCGGCCGCCCCGGGCCGAGCAGCCCTGCGGCTTGCTGTTCCTCGATCCTCCCTATGGGAAGGAGCTGGGGCCGGCGGCGCTCAAGGCCCTGGGCGGGGCGGGCTGGATCGCCCCCGGCGCCCTCGCCTGCCTGGAAGTTGGCCGGGACGAGGCGGTTCCGCCGCTACCTGGCTGGGAAGTTGTGGCGGAACGGGAGCAGGGCGCGGCACGGATGCTCGTGCTGCGCGCCCGCACGGAGCCGGATCAGCCGTGATCCGCCTCCCTTTCGCTACGGCGCCGCGGCGCTGAGCCGCAGCGGCTCCGGATCGGCCGAGGCGGCCCGCCGTGCAGCCCCGGCCGCCTTGTCCACGCTGACCACCACCGACATGCCCGGCGCCAGGTCCCCGGCCAGCGGTTGGCCCTCGTTGATGGCGATCCGCACCGGCAAGCGCTGCGCCACCTTGGTGAAGTTGCCGGTGGCGTTGTCCGGGCGGATCACGCTGAATTCCGATCCGGTGGCGGGTGAGAAGCGCTCGATCCGGCCCGCCAGCCGCGCATTCTGCAAGGCATCCACCGTGAAGGTGACGGGCTGGCCAATGCGCATGCCGTAGAGCTGATCCTCCTTGAAGTTCGCGATCACCCATTTCCGATCGGGCACGAGCGCCGCGAGCTGGCTGCCCGCGGCGACATACTGGCCGAGACGCACCCCGATCTCGCCCAACCGCCCGTCCTGCGGTGCGACGATGCGCGTGTTCTGCAGGTCGATCTCGGCAAGTCGGACGGCAGCCTCGGCATTCTCGACGGCGGCTTCCAGGGAGTGGCGGTTCACCAGCACCGTCTGCAGCTCCTGCCGTGCCACCTGGAGGGTGGACTCCGCCTGGTGGAAGGCCGCCTGCGCCTGCGCAAGGGCGGCGCGGGTCTGGTCCGCCGCGCTGCGGGTGGAGATGCCGCTCGCGACCAGGGATTCGGTGCGGTGGGCATTCGCCTCAGCCGTCTCGAGCGCGGTCCGCGTTCCGGCCACCTGGGCCTGGCCCGCCTCGATCCGAGCCTGGGCGGAGCGCTGGGTCTGATCGGCATTCCCCAGATTCGCCTGCTGGATGGCGAGCGTCGCCTGCGCCTGGCGGAGCCGCTGCTGGAAGATGCGGTCATCGATGCGGGCGAGCAGGTCGCCGGTGCGGACCTGCTGGAAGTCCTGCACCGGCACCTCGGTGATGTAGCCGGCGAGCTGCGGGGCGATGATGGTCACCTGTCCGCGGACATAGGCGTTCTCGGTGACCTCCACGGATGTGCGGAAGGGCGGCAGGCGCCAGGCGTAGAGGACGAGCAGCGCACCCGCGACACCGGCGAGGACGATCAGTCCGGCGCGGGTAATCTGAAGGATCTTTTTCATGGGCCTGTGGTCTGGGATCAGTTGGCCGCGGCGGGCTGTGGTGCGGCGAGCCGCAACCGGAGCCTGCCGTAGAGGGCATGGAGAATGAGGGCGATCAGCGCGACGGTGGCGAGCGCGGTGATCATCAGGAAGGCGTCGTTATAGGCCAGGACATTTGCCTCACGCGTCGCCTGCTGCGCGAGCAGCGCCGCGCCCTCGGCATTGAGGAGTTGGAGGTCGGTGATGACCCGGCCATAGCTTGTGGCGAGCTGGCGGATCCGCCCTGCGACGGCCGGATCGGTGAGGGTGAGGTGCTCGACCAGATGGCTCGAGTGAAACTTCTCCCGCCACGTCACGAAAGTGCCGAAAAGCGCCGATCCCATGAGGCCACCGAGACTCTGCGTGAACAGGAACACGGCGAAGAAGCTTGTCAGAAAGGTCGGCCCCCGCTGCAGCGTCCTCGTCATCCCGACCAGCAGCGCCGGCGGCAGGAAGAGCATGCCGCCGAAGGCGATCAGCGCCTGGCTCAGATACATGTTCGAGGGGCGCGTCAGGTTGGTCGCATGGCTATCCATAAAGGCGCCGGTCGCGATGCAGACCAGTGCCATGGCATGGATGGCGGGCACGCGGTCTGGCTTCAGGACCAGTGCGCAGGTGATGCCGCCGGCGATGGAGGCCGCCAACATCACGAGGTAGAGTTCCTGGCTTTGTTCGTTGAGCAGGCCAAGCGTCTGGAACAGGCCGATGGCACCCGCGCTCTGCTCCGAAAGCGCGAGGCGGAAGACCAGCATAATGGCGGCGAAGTGGACGATCTCGCGGCTCGTCAGCCACTGGATGTTCAGCATCGGTGCGGATTCCGACGGAAGTCGGCCACCGGTTCCAATTTGAAGTCGGCCGGTGATTCCGGGATGAAGTCGGCCATTCCGATTTGAAGTCGGCCACCCTGTCGGGGGTGGGTGGTTGCTCGACCGCCGGGCGGGGCCCGGTTCCCTTTCGCGATGGGCGCGAGGAGGGAGCTGGATGCCGGCCGAGAGAGTGTCGATGCGACGCGTGCGAGAGATCCTGCGGCTGAAGTACGAGGCGGGCGCCTCCGACCGGGCGGTTGCGCACTCGGTGGGTGTGGCGCGCAGCACGGTACGGCTGTGCCTGGACCGGGTGGCGGCCGCAGGGCTGACCTGGCCTTTGCCGGAGACGCTGACGGACGGGGCCTTGGAGGCGCTGCTGTTTGCCGGGCCTGGCGCGCCGGCGGGCCAGCGGCGCAAGGCCGAGCCCGACTGGGCCGAGGTGCACCGGGAGTTGCGGCGTCCGGGCGTCACGCTGATGCTGCTGTGGGACGAGTACCGGCAGGCGCAGCCGGATGGATATCAGTACAGCCGCTGGTGCGAGCTCTACCGGGGCTGGGAGGGCCGGCTGTCGCCGACGATGCGGCAGGTGCACCCGGCGGGGGAGCGGCTGTTCGTCGACTTCGCCGGGCAGGCGGTGGAGGTGATCGACCCTGCCACCGGTGAGGTGCGCACGGCGCAGGTGTTCGTCGCGGTGCTGGGGGCCTCAAGCTACACCTATGCCGAGGCGGTCTGGACCCAGACGCTGCCGGACTGGATCGGTGCCCATGTCCGGGCGCTGGAATTCCTGGACGGCGTGCCGCGGCAGATCGTGCCCGACAACCTGCGCAGCGGCGTCTTACGGGCCAACTGGTACGAGCCCGGCCTCAACCCGACCTACCGCGATCTCGCCGCCCACTACGGCACTGCCATCCTGCCGGCGCGGGTCCGGCGGCCGCGGGACAAGGCCAAGGTCGAGGCCGGCGTGCTGGTGGTGGAGCGCTGGATCCTGGCGCGGCTCCGTCACCAGCGGTTCGGCTCGCTGGCGGCGCTGAACGCGGCGGTCGCCGCGCTGCTCGCCGACCTGAACACCCGGCCCATGCGCCGTCTGGGTGTCAGCCGCCGGCAGCTGTTCGAGGAGCTGGACCGTCCGGCACTGGCAACGCTGCCGGCGGAACCCTTCGTCCACGCCGAGTGGAGGATCCGCCGGGTCGGGCTCGACTACCATGTCGATGTCGAGGGCCATTACTACTCGGCGCCGCACCGGCTGCTGCGCCAGCAGGTCGAGGCAAGGCTGACGGCCCGGACGGTGGAGCTGTTCCACAAGGGCGAGCGCGTCGCGGTCCATGTCCGTGGCGGGCTGCGCGGCCGGCACACCACCCTGGCCGAGCACATGCCGCAGGCACACCGGCGCTATGCCGAGTGGACCATCGAGCGGATCGGGCGCGAGGCCGTCGCCATCGGCCCGTCCACTACCGCGCTGACGGCAATCATTCTCGAAAGCCGACCGCATCCCGAGCAGGGGTTCCGCGCCTGCCTCGGCATCCTGCGGCTGCTGCGGACCTATGGGCGGGATCGGCTGGAGGCGGCGTGCACGCGGGGCTTAGAGATCGGCGCCCGCTCCTACGGCTCCATCCAATCCATCCTGCAGCACGGCCTCGACCGCCAGCCAGCGCCGCGCCGGACGCGGGAGGAGGACGAGCTTCCGCTGCTGCACCCGAACATCCGTGGCTCCGGCTACTACCATTGAGAGGAGACAGATCATGCTGACCCATCCCACCCTCGACCAACTGCGCCAGCTCGGCCTTGCGGGTATGGCGCGGGCTTTTGAGGACCTGCAGAGCCGCAGCGGCGGCGACCTTGCCCCTGCCGAATGGCTCGGGCTGCTGCTCGACCGCGAGATCGCCGAGCGGCACGACCGCCGGCTCAAGGCCCGGCTACGGTTCGCCAAGCTGCGCCACCAGGCCAGTGTCGAGGACATCGACTGGCGAACCAGCCGCGGCCTCGACCGCGCCCTGTTCCAGAAGCTGGCGCTCGGCGGCTGGATCGAGGCGCGGGAGAACCTCATCATCGAGGGCCCGACCGGCGTCGGGAAGTCCTGGCTAGCCTGTGCCCTCGGTCAGAAGGCATGCCGCGACAATCACTCGGTGCTCTACCAGCGCGTGCCGCGGCTGTTCGCCGACCTTGGCCTGGCCCGCGGCGATGGCCGGCACGCCCGGCTGATGCGCACCCTCGGCGCCGTGAAGCTCCTGATCCTCGACGACTGGGGCCTCGAGCCGCTCGGCCCGGAGCAGCGACGTGACCTGCTGGAGCTCCTGGAGGAGCGTTATGGCCGCGGCGCCACCCTGGTCACCAGCCAGGTCCCGGTAGACCGATGGCATGACCTGATCGGCGATCCAACGCTCGCCGACGCCATCCTCGACCGCCTGGTCCACAACGCCCACCGCATCCAGCTGCGCGGCGACAGCCTGCGCCGGAGGCGGGCTGCACCGACAACACCGGACGCTTGACCTGAACCGCCTACCCGATGGAGACAACCACCCGCCCGCAGACGAGCAGCCACCCGGCCGACATCAATCGGAATGGCCGGCCGACATGACGTCGGAATACGTGGCCGACTTCGCCTCGGAACAGGCGGCCGACATCGTCGGAATCCACAGCATCGGCGCGTCACGGTTCACTTCGATGGCGGCGGCAAGCGCAATGCAGAGGATGGAGAGCGCAAGCAGGATCCCGATCCAGTCCGCTTCGAACCACCAATAGTACCGGCCGAGCGACATGGTGACGGCCAGCCCCCCGAAGCCGATGGCAAGGAGCGGATAGCTGACGAAGTCGAGCCAGTGCAGCACCTTGGCGCGTGGCACCGGTGTCAGGGGCAGCAGATAGACAAAGGTCAGCGAGGAGAGGGCGAGTCCGGCCTCCAGTATGAGCAGGCCGCGCCAGGGCTCGATATCGAGCAGGTAGGGCGAGATGAGCCGCGCGACCACAGGCATCATGGTGTTCAGCGTGAGGGCGAGGGAGACGCCCCAGGTTAGCTTCTTCGCCTGCGGGAAGGCGTCGAGCATATAGAGGAAGCCAAGGGTCGAGATGGGGGATGCGGCGCAGCCCGCCACGAAGCGCACCGCCACGGCCGATTGCAGGTCGAAGACAAAGAGGTGAAGCGTCGAGGCAAGGACGAAGACGGCGATGCCGACCTCAGCGAAGAGGCGGAGGCCGAACTGGGTCCGGATCTTCACCAACAGGATCGTCAAGCTGACATTCGGCGCCATATAGGCGGCGATCAACCAACTCGTCTCCGTCAGGGTAGCGCCGAGCGCGCCCTGGATCTGGCTTGTGTTCGCCGCGATCAGGTTCATGCCCAGGCCCTGCGTCGTCCACAGCAGGATCGACGCCGCGATGCAGGCGATCATGCGCCGGAGCGGAACCGTGGCCGGCGCAGGCGGGGGAGGGGGCGGCGTGGCGGCCGTAGTGTCAGCGCCGGACATTGTCGCTCGTCCCGGCTTCGTCGCTGCCTGCATCCAGCAGGGTGGCGGCGGATTGCCCCTCGATGCTCCGGATGAGGCTGCCCAGCACGCGGCTGGCCACCTCGAGATCCTCCTCCGCGATGTCGCGCAGCACGGCGTGCTGCATCAGCCCGGAGATGCGCTCCAGCTCGACCACTTCGGCCCGCGCCTTGTCGGTGAGCGCGACCTGCTTGGCGCGCCGGTCGCCGTCGACGGCGCAGCGGCGGATCAGCCCGCGCTCCTCCAGCCCGTCGAGCAGGCGGACGAGGGTGGGCTGCTCAAGGTCCAGCACCGCCGCCAGCTCCGCCTGGTTCACGGCGCTGTTCCGCGAGATGTGCAGGAGCAGCCGGGCACGGGCCAGGGTCAGACCCCGGGTGCGGATGGCGGCATCGAAGAGGGTGCGCACCTTCCGGCCTGCAACCGAAAGCTCGGCGAGGAAGCCGGCGCGCACCGGGGAGGAAGAGGAAACCATGGGTGCCTAAACGATAGGGTGCTAATTATGTGCTCCCTAGTTAGATCCCCCTGGGAAATGGGACAAGATGCGTCCGCCCCGTGCCTAACGGGTCAGACCCCTAAGAAATGCGCGGGTCGAGTGTGGGTTCGGACCGGGCCGACGGGCGTGTCCTCGACAGGCGCCTCAGAGGCGCTGCGGCGCCGCCTTGGCCAGGATTTCGCGCGCATGCGCCGCATCGGCCGCGATCGCGGCCTTCAGCGCATCAAGCCCGTCGAAGACCGCGTCCTCGCGCAGGAAATGGTGCAGGCGCACGCCAATCTCCTGGCCATAGAGATCGCCTGACCAGTCGAAAAGATGGGTCTCCAGTCGCGTCTCCGGATCACCTCCGAGAGTCGGGCGTCGGCCGACATTCGCCACCCCGGGCACCACCGAACCGTCCGGTAGCGCGGCGAAGACGGCATAGACGCCGCGTGCCGGCTCCAAATGCCGGCCCAACCAGATATTGGCCGTCGGCCAGCCCAGCTCGCGGCCCAACCGGTCCCCATGGAAGACCTCGCCCCGCACCTCCCAGTCGCGGCCGAGCAGGACGGCGGCGCGCTCCGGATAGCCATCCTGCAGCGCACGGCGGATGCGGGTGCTGCTGATCGGCCCGGCGGCATCCGAGAGATGCGGCACGACCGAAAGGCCGATCCCGCGCGCCTCCGCCCAGCGGGCGAGGAAGTCCACATCGCCGCCGCGGCGGTGGCCGAAGGCGAAATCCGCCCCGCAGGCCAGATGCTTCGCGCCCAGGGCGCGGAGCAGCACGGTGTCGCAGAACTGCTCGGCCTCCATGGCGGCCAGGGCGGCATCGAAGGGGATGGCGTGGACATGAACGCAGCCGGCGGCGGCCAGGGCGGCGGCCTTGGCAGGCAGCAGGGTCAGGCGGAAGGGAGGGTCCTGCGGGCGGAAATGCTCGCGCGGATGCGGCTCGAAGGTCAGTGCGGCCAGGGGTAGGTCCGGGCGACCGGCATGGGCGGCGGCCAGGACGGCGCGATGGCCGCGATGCACCCCATCCAGGTTGCCCAGCGCGACGGTGCCGCCGCGGGCTGCCTCTGGCAGGGCGTGCCAGTCGGTCCAGAGCTGAAAGGCCATGGATGGAAGATCAGGCCTGGGCGACGCGCTCGATCCAGCGCGTCAGCGCCGGCGGACGGAAGGCGGCGAGCATGTCCAGGGACTGCTCGGGCATCACGGCCGTCATCGAGAGCATCCGGTGCTCGGGCTTCACGAAGCCCTCGGTCACCATGGAATCCAGCATGTCGTTCAGCCGGGACCAGTAGCCGTTCACGTCCAGGAAGACCGTGCCCTTCTTGTGCAGGCCAAGCTGCGACCAGGTGAGGACCTCGAAGGCCTCCTCCAGCGTGCCGAAGCCGCCGGGCAGCACCACGAAGCCATCGGAAAGCTTGGCCATAAGCGCCTTCCGTTCATGCATGGAATCGACGATGTGCAGGCGGGTCACCGAGCCATGGCCCAGCTCGCGCTGCACCAGATGCTCGGGGATCACCCCATCGACCTCGGCGCCGGCTTCCAGCGCCGCATCGGCCACCACCCCCATCAGCCCGACCTTGCCGCCGCCATAGACCAGTCCAAGGCCGCGGGCGGCGATGGCGTGACCCAGGGCGCGGGCGGCTTCGGCATAGGCGGGGTTGGTCCCAGGGTTTGCGCCGCAGAAGACACAGACCTTCTTCATTTCAGTGTTCATGGACCGAATGTGGCACCGCGGCATGGCACTATCCAGCCGGGACGGGCTCGGTTCTGGCATGGAGGGGAGGAAGCATCACGACGGCTTCACCCTCCAGCACCACGACTCCGGCGACCGTGCAGCAGGTGCGGAGGGTGGCCCGGCGGCGATCAGGGTCCAGGGCCGTCACCGCGGCTGTGGCGGCGACGGTCTGGCCGATGCGGACCGGGGCGCGGAAATGCAGGGTCTGGGATACATAGACCGCCCCCGGCCCCGGCAATTTGGTGCCCAGCAGGCCGGAGATGAGGGAGGCGGTGAGCATCCCATGCGCCACCCGCTCCCCGAAAAAGGAGGACGCGGCAGCCTCGGCATCCAGATGGACCGGGTTGTTGTCGCCGGAGACGGCGGCGAAGAGGAGGATATCGGATTCCGTGATGGTCTTGGCGAAGCGGGCGGACTGGCCCAGCGATAGGTCCTCGAAGCTTAGCCCGTCCATTCCGGTTCCCCTTCCCCCGGCGCGCCAGCGGAGCCCAGTTGCCGCCAGCTTCGCACGCCCTGCCCCCCGCGCAAGGCGGCCTGGCGGCCATTCCCGCCCCGGCCTTCCGCCTCACCTCCCCGGCGGAGCCTGGAGAAGCACGCCGGACCAGTCCAGGCCGCGATAGGTCTCGTAGCCAGGGGTCACATGGAAGGCGATCAGCCCCCCGCCCTGGGCCCTTACGCCGCTTACGGCGCACCGGCGGTCGAGCGCCAGGTTCTCCTCCAGCTCGCCCCTGCCATCCGAGGAGGCCAGTATCCGGCCGCGGGCATCCAGCAGCAGCATGCGGGAGCGCGCGGCCTCCTCAGGCGAGAGGCGCACGCCATCCACCACCGCCCGTGCCTGTGGCTCCCAGTCGAAATGAATGCCCAGCACGCCGACCGGCCGCCCGTTGGCCTGCCCGCCCTCGCGAACGGCCGCGGCATCGGTGGCGACCGGCGCGCCGCCCAGGGCGGCGCAGCGCGTGACATCGGCCACGGCAAAATCGTCGCCGCTGGCGGATTTTAGCGCCTCGCGGAACCAGTGCTCGCCCGAGACGTCGAGGCCGCGCAGGCCCAGATACCGACCCGGGCGCCCATGCGCGAGGATCCGGCCCTCCGGAGAAGCGATCCAGAGATCGAGATAGACCGTATAGGCCGAGAGGATCACGCCCAGCCGCGATTCCGCCTCCGCCACCCGGGCGGCGTCCGGGCTGGTGCAGCAATCGACCATGGCGGAATCAGTGGCCCACCAGCGCACGTCGCAGGTGCGCTCGTAGAGGTTGCGGTCGATGATCTCGATGGCATTGAGGCAGAGATCGGTCAGGCGCTGGCCGCGGACCTCCGCGGCCATGCGCGTGCCGAGATTCCGCAACTCCTCCAGCGCGCCACGCAGCTCGGTTTCCATCTCAGCCGCCAGCCGTGCCACCTCGGCGGAGACGGCCTTCACCTCCCCAGCCACCACGGCGAAGCCGCGGCCCAGCTCGCCGGCCCGCGCGGCCTCGATCGTCGCGTTCAGCGCCAGGATGCGGGTCTGGCCGGTGATGGCCTGGATAGCGCGGGCCTTCGCCGCGGCCAGGGTGGCAGCCGTCTCGGCCAGCTCGACCACGCGTTCCGGCGTCGCGGCTGGGAGGCCAGACGGCGTTCGTGCCGACAGGTCGGCGGTGCTCATGGTACCGAAGGAGCCGCCGTCCATCCCACTTCTCCAGCCTTGCCGGCCTAGTATGCCGCGCGAGTCTGAATGCCTGCTGAAGATGGTGCCCGGGGTCCCCGGGTGCGTAGGAACGCCGCCGACTTCGGGGCATGGACAAGCCCCCCGCCCTGGCGCGAGAACCCGGTGGCGCCAAGGAAAAAGGACGTCTGCCCATGCCAGTTACCCAGGTCGGTACCAGCGAGGCCCTGTTGGAGGAGCTGCGCGGTTGGGTGCTGCATGAGACCCCGACCACCGATCCGAAGGCGGTGAACGGGCTGATGGACAAGGCCGAGGCCGGGTTGCGCGAGGTGGGCGCCGCCATCACCCGCATTTCCGGGCGCGACGGCTATGGCGACAACCTGGTTGCCCGCACCCCAGGCACAGGCAAGCCCGTGGTGATCGCCGGCCACCTGGACACGGTGTGGGACCATAAGACGCTCGACACTTCGATGCCCTGGAAGGTGGAGGGCGAGAAGGCCTTCGGTCCCGGCATCTACGACATGAAGGCTGGGTCATTCCTGGCCTTCAACGCCGTGCGCGAAATCCTGCGCCAGAAGGTGGCGACGAAGAGCCCCATCACCCTGTTGCTGACCCCGGATGAGGAGGTGGGCAGCCCCACCTCCCGCGCGCTGATCGAGGAGGAGGCCCGCGGCGCCCGCGCCGTGCTGATCCCTGAGCCGGCCGGCGGCCCCAACGGCAGCTGCGTGACCGCCCGCAAGGGCGTGGGTCGCTTCGTGGTGAAGATCCAGGGCGTCTCGGCCCATGCCGGCGGCAACTGGTCCGAAGGGCGCAGTGCCGTGGTGGCGCTGGCCGGGCTGATCCAGAAGGTCCATGGCATGGTCGACCTGGCCGGTGGCACCACCACCAACGTGGCTCCGGTCTGGGGCGGCACCCGCCCCAACGTGATCCCGCCCGAGGCCGGCTGCGAGATCGACCTGCGCGTGGCCACCGAGGCGGATGGCGAGCGGCTCGAACAGGCGATCCTGGGCCTGGCCGGCACCCAGGACGGCATCACCATCACCGCCGAGGGCGGGATGAACCGCCCACCCTTCGCCGAGAACGCAGATATCCTGAACCTCTACGAGCGTGCGCGGGCGCTGGCGCGCGAGGCCGGCTACGAACTGCCGAAGCAGCATCGCGGCGGCGGGTCGGATGGCAACTTCACCGCTGCCCTGGGCATCCCGACGCTGGATGGCCTCGGCTGCACCGGCGCCGGCGCGCATGCGCCCTTCGAGCATATCCTGTGGCGGGACCTGGCGCCTCGGGGGCAGGTGATCGCGGGGCTGCTGGAGACGCTGTGACGCCAGGGGCTTTGCCCCTGGACCTGCAATCGGTTTGGCGGCTGCCTGCGGCGCCGCCTTGTCCGCCCCTATCCCCTGATAATTGGACGCGGGGTCCGGGGTGGCCGCTGCCACCCCAGCGGAGGTCCGGAGGCAGGGCCTCCGGGGCCAACGGCGCCGTCAGAACCGGAACCGCGTCCCCACCAGCACCGTCCGCCCGGGGATGGCGAAGCCGTTCACCGGCTCGAAGTCGCTGTCGGTCAGGTTCCGGCCTTCCGCGAAGAGAGCCACCGGCTCCGTCACCTGCCAGGTTGCCGTCAGGTTGAAGACGGCACCGGCCTTGTTGTCCCGCGCGGCCATGTAGGCGCTGCCGTCGTCGCGGTAGGAAGCGAAGGCGCCTTCGCGCGAGCGGCCGAACAGGATCACCTCCGGCGCGATGGTCACGTTCTCCATCGGGCGGAGGCTGGCGTTGATGGCCAGCTGCTGCTCGGGACGACGGGCCAAGCGCTCGCCGCTGCGCGCATCGCGTGCGTCGGTGATGGTGTAGGCGGCGTTCACCGTGAGCCAGCGTGCGGGGCGCAGGGTAGCGGTGAACTCGGCGCCCATGATGCGCGCGCGGTCGATGTTCTCCAGCGAGGTGAAGGAGGCGTCGTAGTTGATCAGGTCGCGGATGCGGTTGTCGAAATAGGTGGCACCGAGAGTCGCGAAGTCCTTTTGCCCTGCCAGCCGAATGTCGAACTCGGCCCCCGCCTCCCAGCCGGCGGAGATTTCAGGGCGGAGATCCGGATTGCCCTGGAAGAAGTCCCCAATGCGTCCGTAGCGTTGGTAGAGCGAGGGCGCCTTGAAGGCGGTGCCATAGGCGGTGCGCAGGCGCGCGCCGATCTCCGGCACTGCCAGCACGGCGCCGAGGCGATAGGTGGTGTGGGTGCCGTAATCCTCGGCATCGTCGTTGCGGATGCCGGCGGAGAGATCAAGGCGCCGGAACAGCCGCAGCTGGTATCCGGCCTGCGCCCCGGTGCTGCCGGCATCGGCATTGGTGGTGGTGCGGAAGAAGGCGTCGCCGGAGGCCTGGCGGACCTCCTCGCGCTCATGGGTCACGCCGAAGGACAGCTGGCTCTGGTCGATCAGGCCGGCATCGGGCAGGCGGAGCTGGTTGCCCCAGTCGAAGACCGTGCGCTCGCCACGATAGAGATCATCGGTGGTGGAGAGGGAGAGACTGTCGGCGAGGTTGCTGTAGCGGCGGCGGTCCACCGTGCGGGCGATGCGGAAGCCCGTCGTCCAGGCGTTGAGGGGGCGGGCTTCGGCACGGATCTGGCCGGTGTAGCGGCGATCCTCGAAGGAGTAGTTCGGGTCGTCATTCGGCACGTCGTCCAGCCCGCCATGGTTCTCACGCCAGTTGGCCAGGCCTTCGAGCCGGAAGCGCTCGCTCGGAGTCCAGCCGAGGCGGACGGTGGCGCCAGTGCTGCGGAAGCCGTCGCGTTCCCCGGTGTCGCGGGTGAAGCGCGAGGGAGTGGCGTCCGTGCCGCGGGTGGAGAGGCTGCGGAGAGAAAGCAGGTAGTCGAACTCGCCCACCGTGCCGGCGATGCCGCCGCCGCCGCGCAGCGTCCGGTTGCTGCCGCCCGCGAGCTCGCCATAGGGTGCGAAGCTGCGATCCTTCGGTGCCCGGCGGGTGACGATGTTCACCACTCCGCCGATGGCACCGGAGCCATAGAGGGAGGAGGCGGGGCCGCGCAGCACCTCGATCCGCTCCACGTCCAGCCCCAGCAGCTCATTGCCGAAGTTGAAGGCGCCATTGGGCTCGGCGGCGTCGTTGATCGGCACGCCGTCCAGCAGCACCAGCGCGTGGCGGGAGGCGGTGCCGCGGATGAAGGCGCTGGAGGGCTGGCCTATGCCGCCGGACTGCAGGAGGGAGAGGCCGGGCACCGTCGCCAGGGCCTCGCCGAGGGTCTGGTAGCCGCGTTCCTCGATGGTCTGGCGGTCGATCACCGTGACGCCGGCGGGCACGCGCTCGATGGGCGTGGGCACGCGGGTGGCGGTGACGACCGTCTCCGACACGGCCGCGCTGGGCTGGGTGACGGGCGGCGTGGGCTGGGCGAGGGCGGCGGGTGCGAGGGCGGTGAAGGAAAGAAGAAGGCGTCGCATCGGATATCCCCGGCGGAGCGGTCTCGATCGGCCGCGCGCCGGATGTGGTGCGCGGCGGGTGGACGCGGTT
The DNA here is from genome assembly GCF_009848505.1 of Muricoccus harenae. Taxonomy (GTDB): domain Bacteria; phylum Pseudomonadota; class Alphaproteobacteria; order Acetobacterales; family Acetobacteraceae; genus Roseomonas; species Roseomonas harenae. The sequence goes on along the minus strand of NZ_WWDL01000014.1, from coordinate 82,014 downwards.
CTCGCCTGCGGAAGGGGCGTGTCGCCCCCTGTCCAAGGTCCGTTGCGCCGGTGCACCTCGCCCGGCACGCGCGAGACAGCTCTGCGCCGGCCGGTCTCCTGGCTCGCGGCCGCCCTTTCGGGATGGGCCCCCGCCTTCTCATGGCCCCTTTCCAGATGAGGGCAGCCACAATGGCGTTGGGGGCCGGATCGGCCGCCTACAGTTGCGAGGGCAGCTGCGGATGGGTGCCGCATGGCAGCACGTCGCGCATTCCCGTTTCAGCCCTTGCGGGCCACCGGCGCATGGCGTGGCGTGTAACGCAGGGTGGGCCGGGTCGCGAGGGTTCCAGGGCCGGTTCCGCGGGGCAGTGGCCCCGATGCATTCCCCGGTGTGTTCCTCAGAACACGAAGCCGAGCGCCTCCACCCCTAGCCAGCACAGCACGCCCAGCACGGCGGTAGCGAAGGCGCAGCCAAGCACGGTCAGCGCGATGCCCCAGCCCATCGTCTTGCTGTCATGTTCCACCAGCCCCAGGGCCATGACGATATTGCCGAAGGCGGGCGGGCCGTTGGTGCCCGGGCCGGGCAGGATGAGCATGATGGAGACATAGACGGTCAGCCAGCCGAAGAGCCTGTCACCGAAGGGGGAAGTGAAGGGGCCGGGACGCGGGCGGACATATTTCTCGATCCGGCGCAGCCATTTGGATGAGGCGCCGGCCAAGCGCAGCAGGTCGGTGCGCCTGATCGATTGCCGGGCCATGAAGCCGGGCAGCTTCGGCACGCGTCGGCCGAGACCCATCTGCACCCCCAGCACCAGCATGGGGAGGCCGAAGACGCTGGCCATGCCGGGCAGAAGGGAAGGGAGCAAGAGCAGAAGGATCAGCAGGCCGAAGGCGCGGTCGCCGAAAGCCTCGGCCATCTCCCCCAGCGTGATGCGCTCGCCCGGAAAGGTCGCGGCAACCTCGGCCACGATGCGGGAAATGGGGGCCTCATGTGCCGGGGTCTCGCCCAGACCGGGCGAGGGCAGGTTCATCGTGCCGTCCATGAAGTCCGAACTTTGCCCCTGCTTAGGTGTTGAATGGAAGCGACATCGCAGCACTGGCGGGGCTCCGCCGGCATCATGCCCGGAGGGGCCAACGCCAGCGCGCATTGTTGATCCTGGGCTCAGCGCTCAGGCGAAGCCAGCAGATGCACGCCCGCAAGCACGAATTCAACTGCAGGGAAGTGGCCATTATGTGGCTCGGGCCGTGCCATGCCTGGCGAGGCGTGCATTGCCCGTCGCCGCCGGGTGCCCCAACTTGCGCCGGATGCGGGACGTGGACATCGCTCTCTGCCTGGCGGTGGACGCCTCCTCCTCCGTCGATCATGACGAGTTCGGCCTGATGATGGGCGGGTTGGCCGCGGCCTTCCGCGATCCGGCGGTGGTGGCGGCCGCGATGGGCGGGCCCCGCGGGGCGGCGGCCGTGGCGGTGATCCTGTGGTCGGGACCGAAGGCCCAGGCCGTGGCCGTGCCCTGGATGCTGCTGGCGGATGTCGAGGGCGCCACTGCCCTGGCCGATGAGGTGGATTCCGCCCCGAGGCTGGTCCCGGCCGGCGCTACCGCGCTGGGAGAGGGGTTGAGGGCCTCGCTGCGCCTGCTGGCGGAGTTCCCGGGGGATGCGGCTCGGCCGGTGGTGGATGTCTCGGGCGACGGGGCGGGGAATGCCGGCATCGCCTCCGGCCCTGTGCGGGACGCGGCAGTGGCGGCGGGAGTGACGATCAATGCCCTGGCCGTCGTGAACGAGGAGCCGGACCTGGCCGCCCATTACGCGGCCGAGGTGATCGGCGGGCCGGGTGCCTTCGTCATGGAATGCGGCGACTACGCCGCCTTCGCCGAGGCTATCCGGCGCAAGCTGGTACGGGAGCTGCGGGGCGCGCTGACGGCGTGACGGGTTGTCCCGGCCTGCGGGGGGGTGCAGTTTGTGCGGGCTTCGACGCCGCCACACAAGGTCACCCGGCATGCTCCTGCTCACCCCCGGCCCCGTTCAGACGCGCCCCGAGACGCGCGCGGCCATGGCCGTGGACATCGCCCCCTGGGACCGCGACTTCGGCGTGGAATACATCGCCATCCGGGAGCGGGTGCGCGACCTCGCCGGCGGCGTCGCGGGGGTGCATGCGACGCTGCCGCTCCAGGGTGCCGGGCATTTCATGGTGGAGGCCGCGTTGCGGACCTTCGTGCCGGCGGGCGGGCGGATCCTGGTGCCCTGCAACGGTGCCTATGCGGAGCGCATCATCCGCCTCGCGCGCGAGGCTGGGCGCAACCCGGTGCCGATGCCGGTGCCCGATACGCGCCGCGTGCGCGGCGACGAGGTGGCGGCGGCCCTTGCGGCGGATCCGACGATCTCACATGTCGGGATGGTCTATTCCGAGACGGGCAGCGGCATCATCAACGATCCGGCCGAGGTCGGCGCTGCGGTGCGCGCGGCGGGGCGGAGGTTGATCGTCGATGCCGTCTCCGCCTTCGGTGCATTGCCCTTCGACCTGAAGGCGCAGCCGGAATGCGATGCGGTGCTCTTCACCTCCAACAAGTGCATTGAGGGACTGCCCGGGATCGGTTTTGCGATCTGCCCGATGGAGCGGGCGCGCGAGCGCGCGGGGAAGGCGGGGTCCTGGTGCTTCGACCTGGGCGACGTGCTGCTGCATGCCGAGCGGTCCGGCTGGGGGAGCTTCCGCTTCACGCCGCCGGTGCAGGCGCTGCATGCCTTTGGCGTGGCGATGGATCTCTATGTCGCCGAGGGCGGGCAGAAGGCCCGGCTGGCACGCTACACCGAGAACATGCGCGTGCTGCGCGCCGGGGTGGAGCGGCTGGGGCTGCGGCCTTATCTCGACGCCGCGCACCAGGGGCCCATCATCCTGACGCTGCACCAGCCGGATTCTCCCGGTTTCACGCTGCAGGGCTTCGTCGATGCGCTGAAGCGGCGCGGCGTGCTGATCAGCAACTTCTTCACGACGAAGACACCCACCATCCGCATCGGCTGCATCGGGGCGGTGACGCCGGACGATATGCGGGGCGCGGTGGCGGCCATGGGCGAGGTGCTGGCGGAAATGGGCGTGGCGCCGCGCGTCGCCGCCTGATCCGGCCCATGCGGGGCGCCTGTTTCCGGCGCCTCGTTGCAACGCTTCCGTGGCCGGTCAGAAGCGGTAGCCGACGCCCTCACTGATGATCCTGGGGCGAAGCTGGCGCGGTTGCTGATGGGTTGCCGCGCACGGGCGGCTGCCGGATCCCGCGGAAGTCCTCTGGGCAGGAACGGCGCCAGCGCGGTGCGGCTCATAAGAGCCGCGGCCCGTGCACCGATCCTGATCGAGAGGGGCTTCCCGCTTTCCCATGGCACGTGCCGCCGTGCGAAAACGGGCACCGGTCGCGGAGGTGCGCGGCGTTGACCTGCGTCAACGCCGGGCCGCACGCCGGGTCAGCTCGCTGTGATGCGCGCGACCTGGATCACCTCGCGCCAGCGGTTGATCTCCGCCTCCTGGAACCGACGATAGTCATCGGGCGTGCTGGGCACGACATCGAAGCCGATGGCTTCCAGGCGCGGCTTGGTATCGGGATGCAGCAGCGCGTCGCGCAGAGCGCCTGCCACGCGGTCCCGCAGCGGGATGGGCATGCCGGCCGGACCCATGAAGGACTGCCAGGAGGTGACGACGAAATCATTGAGCCCGGCCTGCTTCGCCGTCGGCACACCCGGCAGCACGGGATGAGGATTCTCGCTGGTGACCATGAGCGCACGCAGCCGGCCGCCCGAGATATGGGTGGCCACCGTGCCGAGATTCTGGAAGGAAAGGTCAATATTGCCGGCGATCAGGTCCGTCGCCGCGGCCGCGCCGCCCTTATAGGGGACATGGGTGATCTCCGTGCCGGTGCGCAGCTTGAACAGCTCCGTCGTCATCTGATCCGAGGATCCGACACCGGAGGTGGAGTAGGAGGCGCGTCCGCCGCGCTCCTTCAGCCAGGCGATAAGCGAGGCCATATCGCGGGCCGGATGCTTCTCGTTCACCACCAGCACGTTCGGCGTGGTGACGGCAAGCACCAGCGGGGTGAAGTCGCGGATGGGATCATAACCGAGTTCCGGACGGAGCGCGGCGTTGATCGCCCAGACGCCGATCGAGCCGATCATCAGCGTATGCCCATCCGGCGCTGCGCGGGCGGCGGCTCGGGCAGCAATCTCGCCATTCGCGCCCGGGCGGTTCTCGACCACCACGGTCTGCCCGATCGCCTGGGTCATGGTGTTCGAGGCAGCCCGCGCCACGATGTCCGATGGGCCGCCCGCCACGAAGGGCACCAGCATGGTGACGGGACGGCTCGGCCAGCCCTCGGGCGCCTGCGCCTGCGCCAGGCCTGGCCGGGCGAGGAGCAGGGCGGGCGCGGCCAGCAAGCTCCGACGGGTCGCCTTAAGGGCGGAATGGGGCATAATTCGTCCTCCCGGATCTTTCGTTGCTGGAAGCATGGCATCCCCGGACTGCACAGGCCAAGCCTTGCCTTCTTGCCGAGCGTCAGTGCCTGCCTTAACCCCCAGGGATCAGCCCTGGGGATCATGGATGACGACGGATCTGGAGATCGCGCGGGCCACACCGCTGCGCCCCATCACCGAGATTGCGGAGCGCGCCGGCATCCCCCTTGACGCCCTGGAGCCGCATGGCCGGTACAAGGCCAAGCTGGGCATGGATTTCGTCCGCGCGCAGGAAGGGCGGCCCGAGGGTGCCCTGGTGCTGGTGACGGGGATCAACCCGACTGCCGCCGGCGAGGGCAAGACCACCACCACCATCGGACTGGGCGATGCGCTGAATGCGCTGGGCACCCGCACGATGATCGCCCTTCGCGAGCCCTCCCTCGGCCCGTGCTTCGGGGTGAAGGGTGGGGCGACCGGTGGCGGGCGGGCGCAGGTGGCCCCGATGGAGGAGATCAACCTCCATTTCACCGGCGACTTCCACGCGATCACCTCCGCCAACAACCTGCTGTCGGCGATGATCGACAACCACATCTACTGGGGCAATGCGCTGGACCTGGATGCGCGCCGCATCGCCTGGAAGCGCGCCATCGACATGAACGACCGGGCGCTGCGGCTTTCGGCCGTGGGCATGGGCGGCGTGGCGAACGGCTTCCCGCGCGAGGACGGTTTCGACATCACCGTTGCCTCCGAGGTCATGGCAATCTTCTGCCTCTCCAAGGACCTGGACGACCTGCGGGCGCGGCTGGGGCGCATTATCATCGGCCAGGCGCGCGATGGCCGGGCCGTGACGGCGCATGAGCTGAAGGCGGATGGCGCCATGGCCGCGCTGCTGCGGGACGCGCTGATGCCCAACCTGGTGCAGACGCTGGAGGGCAGCCCGGCCCTGGTGCATGGCGGGCCCTTCGCCAACATCGCCCATGGCTGCAACAGCGTGATCGCGACGCGGCTGGGGCTTCGCCTGGCCGATGTGGTGGTGACGGAGGCCGGCTTCGGCGCCGACCTGGGCGCCGAGAAGTTTCTCGACATCAAGTGCCGCATGGCGGGGCTTTCTCCCGCCGCCTGCGTGGTGGTGGCGACCGTGCGTGCGCTGAAGATGCATGGCGGCGTGGCGAAGGCGGCGCTGGGAACCGAGGATGTGGCGGCGGTGCGCCGCGGGCTTTCGAACCTCGAGCGCCATGTCGAGAACATGGGCAAGTTCGGCCTGCCCGTGGTGGTGGCGCTGAACCGCTTCACCTCCGACACCGATGCGGAGATCGCGGCGGTGCGGGAGGCGATGGCGGCAGCGGGCACGCGCGCCATCCTCTGCACCCATTGGGGCGATGGCGCGGCCGGCGCGGCGGAGCTGGCTCGGGCGGTGCAGGAGTTGATCGCGGGCGGCACGGCCCGCTTCAAGCCGATCTACCCGGACGACATGAAGCTGGCCGACAAAATCGCCACCATCGCGCGGGAGGTCTACCACGCCTCCGACGTGTCGCTGCCACCGGCTCTGGCGGCACGGCTGACGCGCTTCGAGGAGGCAGGATTCCGCAAGGCGCCGGTCTGCATTGCCAAGACGCAGTATTCCTTCTCCGCCAATCCAGCGCTGCTCGGCGCCCCATCGGGCCATGTACTGCCGGTGCGGGACGTGCGGCTTTCCGCGGGTGCCGGCTTCGTGGTGGCGATCTGCGGCGACGTGATGACCATGCCCGGCCTGCCGCGCCACCCGGCGGCCGAGACGATCGGGCTGGATGCCGAAGGGCGGATCGACGGGCTGTTCTAGCCCGCCATCCGCCGCCGGGCGGCTCACGCGCAGGGCAAGAAATTCGTCCGCCGAGGAAACGGATGGGCGGGGCGGGCGTTCCTGCCCCCCAGGCATAACGAGCGGGCCGGAGGCGGCGGGGAAGGGTCCCCGCCGCCTCCGGCCCGTTCCTTGCCTGGAGCTCCGGACCGACGAGGTTGAAGCCATGCCGATCCTCACTGTCCGACACGTGACGACCTATCGCTACCGCCAGCCCGTCTCCTTCGGCGAGCACCGGATGATGCTGCGCCCACGCGACAGCCATGACCAACGGCTGCTGGAGGCGCGGATCGACATCCAGCCGGAGCCCTCGGAGTTCTGGTGGGTGCATGACGTGTTCGGCAACAGCGTGGGCGTGGCCCGCTTCGCCGCCCGTGCGCGGGAGTTGCGCTTCGAGAGCACCATGCGCCTGGACCATAACCCCGTGGAAGATCTGGACTTCCGGCTTGAGGACCATGCGCGCAGCCTTCCCTTCTCCTATTCCACCGAGGAGATGCCGGATCTGGCACGCTCCATCGAGCGCCACCACGCGGACCCGGATCGCGTCGTGGACCGCTGGGCGCGAGGCTTCCTGAACAAGGACGGGCCAGCCGCCACGCTGGACCTGCTCGCCACCATCACCCGCGCGGTGAAGCGGGACTTCACCTATATCTCCCGGAGCATGCGCGGCATCCAGGAGCCGTGGCGCACGCTGGAACTGGGCAGCGGCACCTGCCGCGATTTCGCGCTGCTGATGATGGAGGCGGTGCGCTCCCTCGGCCTCGCGGCACGCTTCGTCTCGGGATACCTCTATTCACCGGCCCTTCAACCCGGGGCGCAGGACGGCCGTGCACATGTCGGCGGCGGTGCGACCCATGCCTGGGTGCGCGTCTACTTGCCTGGTGCAGGATGGGTGGAGTTCGATCCCACAAACGGCATCGTCGGCAACCGCGACCTGATCCGCGTGGCGGTGGCGCGCGATCCTGCCCAGGCCGTGCCGCTGCACGGGCGGTGGAAGGGCTTCCCGGATGATAGCCTCGGCATGGATGTGTCGGTGGAGGTCTCGGCCGAGGGCGAGGATGCCCCGCCTCCGCACCGCTTCCCGGCCCTGCCGGGCGCGTGACGGATGCCGAGCTGTTCCATTCCCGCCGCAGGACGCATCCTGCATTCCAGGATCGGAGGCCCTCCCCTGATGAAGATCCACGCCGGCTACGACATCACCTATGAATGCCCGCGGCCGACACCGATGATCCTGGCACTGAGCGTGCACCCATCCCGCATGCCCGGCGTCGTCGGGCCGCACCAGATCGGCTTCGATCCGCCAATCCCGGTCCGCGAGTACAGCGATGACTTCGGCAATCTTTGCCACCGCATCGTCGCGCCTGCCGGGCGGCTGACCATCTCCACCCGCTTCGACGTCATGGACAGCGGCGCGCCGGACCTGGTGGCGCCGGACGCGCAGCAGGTTCCGGTGGACCAGCTTCCGGACGAGGTGCTCGTCTTTCTCCTTGCCAGCCGCTACTGCGAGACGGACCGGCTATCGGACCTCGCCTGGTCGCTCTTCGGCGGGATAGAGCAGGGCTGGGCACGGGTGCAGGCGATCTGCGACTATGCGCATGAGCGCATCCGTTTCGGCTACGAGCATGCGGATGTGTTCCGCACCGCTTTCAGCGGCAACAACGACCGTGTTGGCGTCTGCCGCGACTATGCGCATCTGGCGGTGGCCCTGTGCCGCTGCATGAACATCCCGGCGCGCTACTGCACCGGCTATCTCGGCGATATCGGCGTGGCGCCGGTGGATGCGGCGATGGATTTCTCCGCCTGGTTCGAGGTCTATCTCGGCAACCGCTGGTACACGTTCGATGCGCGCCACAACACGCCGCGCATCGGCCGCATCCTGATGGCGCGCGGGCGGGATGCGACGGATGTGGCCATCACCACCACCTTCGGCCCCTGCAGCCTCGTTCGCTTCAACGTGGTGACGGATGAGTTGCCCGGGACGTGAGTGATCCCGTGCCCGTCACGCCGCTGAACCTGGAGGGTGCCTCGCCCTTCGTGCTGCTCTGCGAGCATGCCTCGAACCACATTCCGCCGCGCTACGGCGCGCTCGGCCTGCCGGCGGCGGAGTTGGAGCGGCACATCGCCTGGGATATCGGGGCGGCTGAGCTGGCACGGCGGCTCTCGGCGCTGCTGGACGCACCGCTGTTCCTCTCTGGCGCCTCGCGGCTGTTGATCGACCTGAACCGGCCGCCGGGCGTGCCGACAAGCATTCCGGAGCGGAGCGAGGACACGGTGATTCCGGGCAATCTCGGAATCGGCGCTGCGGAACGCGCGGCGCGCGAGGCCGCATGGTTCCATCCTTTCCACGAGGCAGTCGCCGCACTGCTGGACCGGCGGCAGGCGAGTGGCGTGCCAACTCTGGTCATAGGCATCCACAGCTTCACGCCGCACTTCCAGGGCGTCGCCCGCGCCTGGCATGCCGGGGTGCTGTTCGGCGCGGCGGAGGTGTTCGGGCGCACCCTGGCGGCGGCGATCCGGTCTGGGGCGGAGCTGGTGGTGGGGGAGAACGAGCCCTACCGGATCGAGCCGGGCATTCATGACTACACCGTGCCGGTGCATGGCGATACGCGTGGGCTGGAGGCTGTACTGATTGAGGTGCGGCAGGACCTCCTCGGCGATCCTGCCAGGATCGAGGATTGGGCCCTGCGGCTTGCCTCCGCCCTGGGGCAAGCGGCGGGGCGGCGGCCGGGCGGGTAAGCTCCACGGGCCGCGGACGCACCGAGTGGAAAGGGCTGGGCGCGATTGGCCTCCGCGTCTTGCCGGCCAGGACCCGGCTTGGCGAAGGGCCGCCTCTCCTGGCACGCTTGCTGCAGACCCACGTCCAAGACCGCGACCCAAGGGGATTCGACGACCATGAACAGACGCGCATTGCTCGGCACTGCCGCCGCGGCTGGCTTCTCCGGCGCCATGCCTTCTCTCGTCCGTGCCCAGGCGCCTGGGATCAAGGTGGGCTTCCTGGCCACCCTTTCCGGCCCGGCGGCCACCCTCGGCAATCAGTTGCGGGATGGCTGGTTGCTGTCGGTGAAGCATCTGGACGGCAAGTTGGGCGGCGTTCCGGTCGAGACGCTCGTCATTGATGACGAGCTAAAGCCCGATGTGGCGCTGACCAAGGTGCGGGCCGCGCTGGAGCGGGACAAGGTGGACGCGGTGGTGGGTGTTGTCTTCAGCAACATCCTCCAGGCCGTGTTCCGCCCGGTGACGGAGAGCCAGACCTTCCTGATCACCGCCAATGCCGGGCCTTCCACCTATGCCGGGCGCGGCTGCAATCCCTACTTCTTCACCACGGCCTATCAGAACGACCAGCCGCACGCGACCATGGGCCAGGTGGCGCAGGACGAGGGCTACAAGCGCATCTTCATCCTCGTGCCCAACTACCAGGCCGGCAAAGATGCGGTTGCGGGCTTCAAGAGCCGTTTCAAGGGCGAGGTGGTGGACGAGATCTATGTCCCGCTCAACCAGCTCGATTTTTCCACCGAGGTGGCGAAGATCGCGGCGGCCAAGCCGGATGCCATTTTCACCTTCATGCCGGGCGGCCTGGGCGTGAACCTGGTGCGAGCCTACCGGCAGGCCGGGCTGGCGAGCATTCCCTTCCTCTCCACCTTCACCGTGGACGAGGCGACACTTCCCGCGCAGCAGGATGCGGCGCTCGGCTTCTACACCGCGGCGACCTGGGCGCCGGACTTCGCCAATGACCAGAGCAAGCGCTTCGTGAAGGACTTCGAGGCGGCCTATGGCTATGTGCCCGGCAACTACGCCGCCCAGGCCTATGACGCGGCGCTTCTCGTCGATTCCGCCGTGAAGAAGACGGGCGGGCGGATGAGCGACAAGGCGGCGGTGCGGGCTGCGCTGGAGAAGGCGGATTTCACGTCTCTCCGCGGCAACTTCCGCCTCGGCGTGAACCACTACCCGGTGCAGGATTTCTACCTGTGCAAGGTGGTGAAGCGGCCGGACGGCAAGTACGCGACCGAGACGGTGCGCAAGGTGCTGACCAACGACACCGATCCCCATGCAGCCGAGTGCCGCATGCGCTGAGGCATTGCTGACGTGTCGGTCAACCTGCTTCTCGTGCAGCTGCTGAACGGGGCACAGCTGGGCATCCTGCTGTTCCTCGTGGCGGCGGGGCTCACGCTGGTGTTCGGGGTGATGGATTTCATCAACCTCGCCCATGGCGTGCAGTACATGCTCGGGGCCTATGTGGCGGCCTCCCTGGGCGTCTGGGCGAACAGCTTCTGGCTGGGGCTGCTGCTGGCTCTGCCAGTGTCGCTGCTCATCGGGCTGGTGCTCGAATGGCTGGTGTTCCGGCATCTCTACGGTCGCGATCACCTGTCGCAGGTGCTCGCGACCTTCGGCGTGATCCTGACGGTGGATGATGCCGTGCGCGCCATCTGGGGCAGCGCTCCATTGCCCGTGCCGCAGCCGGAAGGCTTCACTGGCGGGGTGGAGATCATGCCTGGCCTCACCTATCCCACCTTCCGCCTCGCCATCATCGTGGTGGGTCTCCTGGTGGCGCTGCTGCTCTGGCTGCTGGTGGACCGGACCAAGGCCGGGATGCTGGTGCGGGCCGGAGCGAGCAATGCACCGATGGTCTCGGCGCTGGGGGTGGATATCGGCAAGCTCTTCACCCTGGTCTTCGGCTTCGGCGCCATGCTGGCGGGCTTCGCCGGCGCGCTGGCGGGACCGGTCTTCGCGGTGACGCCGGGGATGGGAGATGCGGTGCTGATCCTCGCCTTCGTGGTGATCGTGATCGGCGGCATCGGCTCAATCCGCGGTGCCTTCATCGCAGCGGTGCTGGTGGGGCTGATCGACACGCTCGGCCGCGCCATGTTGCCAGACCTTCTGCGGCTGGTGATGGATGCCTCCTCCGCCCGGCAGACCGGGGCGGCGCTTGCCTCCATGCTCGTCTATATCGTCATGGCGGCGATCCTGTTCTTCAGCCCGGCCGGCCTCTTCCCGGTGCGCCGCGGATGAGAGCCCGCCTGCGATTGATTCTGCCGCTGGTCGTGCTGGCAGCGCTGGCCGCCGCGCCCTTCCTCGGCTTCGACAGCAGCTTCGCCTATACGGTGCTGTCGCGCGCGATGATCCTCGGCATGGGGGCGGTCAGCCTTTCGCTTCTCGTTGGCGGGGCGGGGCTGGTGAGCATGGGGCATGCCGCCATGCTGGGTGTGGGTGCCTATGCCGTCGCCTCGCTCGATGCCGCCGGCGTTACGGATGCGCTGATCGTCTTCCCCGTCGCCGCCCTGGCGGCCGGGCTCTTCGCGCTGCTCACCGGCGCGGTGTCGCTACGGACCAGCGGCGTGCATTTCATCATGATCACCCTGGCCTTCGGACAGATGGCTTTCTTCACCGCCTCATCGCTCTCCGCTCTGGGTGGGGATGACGGCTACACGCTTTATGGCCGCACGGAATGGCTGGGCACACGGCTGCTGGAAAACCGGTTGGCCTTCCACTTCATCTGCCTTGCGCTGCTGGCCGGAACCTGGCTGCTCTGCTCCGCCCTGCTGGACAGCCGCTTCGGGCGGGTGCTGCGGGCCTCGAAGGAAAATGCGCTGCGGGCGCAGGCCGTGGGCTTCCCGCCCTATCCCTACCGGCTTGTCGCCTACACCCTGGCCGGGGCGATCTGCGGAGTGGCGGGGGCGCTGCTCGCCAATGCCACCGAATTCGTCTCGCCCGCCACCCTCGCCTGGGGCCGCTCGGGGGAGCTGTTGTTCATGGTGATCCTGGGCGGGGCGGGACAGCTCTATGGCGCCATCCTGGGGGCGCTCGCCATCGTGCTGCTGGAGGAGTGGCTTTCGCATTTGCTGGAATACTGGCGGCTGGCCTTCGGGCCGCTGCTGATCCTGTCGGTGCTGTTCCTGCGGAACGGGTTGGCGGGAATCACCGCCATGCCGAAGCGGCGCCGGCCCTCCGGAAAGCCGGCTGCACTGGGGCAGGAAGCAGATGCTTGAGGCGCTGCTGGAACTGCGCGGGCTGCGCAAGCGTTTCGGGGGGCTGACCGTCACCGACGACGTGTCGCTGACCGTGCTGCCGGGCGAGATCCACGCCGTGATCGGCCCCAACGGGGCGGGCAAGACGACGCTGATCCACCAGATCAGCGGCACCCTGCAGCCGGATAAGGGCGCAGTGATCTTCGCTGGCCAGGATGTGACAGGCTGGTCCTTCCCGCGCCGCGCCAAGGCCGGGCTGGCGCGCAGCTTCCAGATCACCTGCATCGTTCCTGGCTTCACCGCTTTGGAGAATGTCGCACTGGCAGTACAGGCCCGCAGCGGCTCTTCCTTCCGCTTCCTGCGTCCGGCGCGGAGCGAGGCGGCACTGAACGCCGCCGCCCATGCGGCGCTGGACAGCGTGGGCCTCGGCCAGCGTGCTGGCGTAATGGCCGGCAGCATGTCGCATGGCGAGAAGCGGCAGCTGGAACTGGCTGTGGCGCTGGCGACCGAGCCGCGCCTGATGCTGCTGGACGAGCCCCTGGCCGGCGCCGGGCCGGAGGAGACGGAGCGGCTGATCGCACTGCTGCGGTCTCTGCGGCAGCGCTACGGCATCCTGCTGGTAGAGCATGACATGCAGGCGGTCTTCGCCCTGGCGGACCGCATCTCGGTGCTCGTCTATGGCCGCGTGGTCGTCACCGGCACGGTGGAGGAGATCCGCGCCCATCCGGAGGTGCGCAGCGCCTATCTCGGCGAGGACGAGATGGCCTGATGCTGAACGTTCAGAACCTCTCCGCAGGCTATGGCGAAAGCCAAGTGCTGTTTGACGTCTCGCTCTCCGTCGCTGCAGGTGAGGTGCTGGCGCTGCTCGGCCGCAACGGCATGGGCAAGACGACCACCGTTTCCACCATCATGGGGCTGGTGCCGCGCTGGGGTGGGGAGCTGGCCTTCGCCGGCGCCTCCATCGCCGGAATGCCGCCCTATCGCGTGGCGCAGCGCGGGCTGGGGCTGGTGCCCGAGGGCCGGCAGGTCTTCCCGACGCTGACGGTGGAGGAGAACCTGGTCGCCACCGCCGCCGCGCGCGGAGGCAAGGCGCCGCGCTGGGATCTGGAGGCGATCTGGTCGCTATTCCCCCGGCTGAAGGAGCGGCGGCGCAATCTGGGCAGCCGGCTTTCGGGCGGCGAGCAGCAGATGCTGGCTATCGGCCGCGCGCTGATGACCAACCCGTCGCTGCTGATCCTGGACGAGGCGACGGAAGGGCTGGCGCCCGTGATCCGGGCTGAGATCTGGTCGGTGCTAGCGAAGCTGAAGGGGGAGGGGCAGTCGATTCTGCTGATCGACAAGAACCTCTCCGCGGTGCTGCGTCTGGCCGACCGCAACGTGGTGATCGAGAAGGGCCGCACGGTCTGGACCGGCACGAGTGCGGAGCTGGCGGCGGCGCCGGATATCCGCGACACCCATCTGCATATCTGAGAGGAACGCATCATGGCAGCCGAAGCTGGAATCACCCGTGCGGGCGAAGGGCTCGAAGGGGTCTCGTGGAACATCATGGGCCAGACCTACAAGCCTGTGCAGCTTTCCGAGTCCTCGTTCGCCTTCGACACACTCTTTCCGTCTGGCACCTTCGTGCCGCCGCATATCCACCCGGACCAGGACGAGTTTATCCGCGTGCTCGAGGGCGAGTTCGAGCTGATGCTGGATGGCGAGAAGCTGCACGCCAAGGCGGGTGACCTGATCCGCATGCCGATGGGCTCCACCCATGGCATCTTCAACAACAGTGGCGCGAACACGCGGGCGCTGTTCTGGGTTGCTCCGTCGCGCCGGCTCTACGACCTGTTTGTGAAGCTGGACGGGCTTACCAACCCGCCGGACGTTGTGCGCATCTCGGCGGAGCACAACATCCACTTCCTGCCCCCGCCGGCGGAAGCCTGAGACCCGGGGGCTGAGGGGCGAGCATGCGGATCCTGATCGCGGGCGGCGGCGTTGGTGGGCTGACGCTCGCGCTGATGCTGCGGGAGAAGGGCATCGAGGGCCAGGTCCTCGAGGCGGCAGCGGAGGTGCGCCCCTTCGGCGTCGGCATCAACGCCCTGCCGCATTCGGTGCGGGAGCTGGCCGCGCTGGGGCTGCTTCCGCGGCTGGACGAGATCGCGATCCGCACGCGCCGGCTCACCTATGCCAATCATCTCGGCCAGGAGATCTGGTCGGAAGCGCGCGGGCTGCATGCGGGACATGAGGTCCCGCAATTCTCCATTCATCGCGGCAGGTTGCAGGCGATGCTGTGGCAGGCCGCGATGGAACGGCTCGGGGAGGCGGCGCCGCGCTCCGATCGCCGGCTGGTGAGCTTTGCGCCGGATGGCGACAAGGTCGTCGCGCGTTTCCGCTCCGCCGATGGAAGCGAGTCAGAGGAGATCGGCGATGCGCTGATCGGGGCGGATGGCATCCATTCTACCCTGCGCGCAACGCTGCATCCGGAGGATCCGGGCATCCGTTGGAACGGCATTCAGATGTGGCGCGGCGCGCTGGACTGGCCGGCCTTCGGGGATGGGGAGTCCATGGTCATCGCCGGCGATGCTGTGGCGAAGCTGGTGCTTTATCCGATCGCGCTGGGCGGGACGCCGGAAACGCGGCTGACGAACTGGGTTATCTATGCCCGCACCGGCCAGCCGGGCGAGCCGCCGCCGAAGCGGGAGAACTGGTCCCGCCGTGGACAGTACGCGGATTTCCGGCATCTGGTGGAGCGATTGGACCTGCCCTTCATCGATGTGGGCGCCATGATCCGGGCAACGGCCGAGATCTTCGAATACCCGATGTGCGACCGCGACCCGTTGCCCTGGTGGACGCAGGGCGCCGTGACGCTGCTCGGGGATGCGGCGCATCCCATGTATCCGGTGGGCTCCAACGGCGCGTCCCAGGCGATCCTCGATGCGCGCTGCCTGGCAGACTTGTTGACGCGGATGCCGGTGGCGGAGGCGCTTGCCGCCTATGAGGCGGAGCGTCTGCCGGCGACGGCGGCGGTGGTGCGTTCGAACCGCGTCGGCGGTCCGGAGCGCGTCGTCGACGTGATCGCGGAACGCGCGCCGAAGGGTTTCACCCGGATCGGCGATGTGGCCACGGCCGAGGAGCTGGAGGGGATTGTCCGCGGCTACGCGCAGCTGGCAGGTTTCGCCGTGGCCAAGCCGGCATGACGGACGACCCGGTCCAGCAATACATGACCGGCCAGTTCCGCCCCGGGCATGGCGCGCTGATCGCCGCCTTCGAGCGGGAGGGGGATGAATCCCTCGCGGCCTATTGCCCGGAGCTTGATGTTACCTATGGCCAGCATCCGCGTGAGCGCTTTGACTTCTATGCGGTATCCGGGCCATGGCGCGGCACGCTGGCCTATTTTCATGCCGGCTACTGGCAATCGCGCGACAAGGCGCAGTTCCGCTTCCTTGCGCCGCATTTCCTCGCGCACGGGCTGGATGTGGCGCTGGTGAACTACCCGCTCTGTCCGGATGTAACGCTGCCCGTCCTGCTGGAATCGACCCGCCGCGCAGTTCCGGTGGTGCTGCAGCATGCGGCCAGCCTGGGAAGGGGCGGAGAGCGCCTTGTGGCGGCCGGGCATTCGGCCGGCGGGCAGATCGCCGCAGAGTTGGCGATGGCGGATTGGGCCGGCCCATCACCCGTGGCCGCCATTGCGGCACTGAGCGGTGTGTTCGATCTGCAACCGTTGCTGGACACGCCGCTGAACGAGAGGCTCGGGCTGGACCGTCCGACCGCCAAGGCTGTTTCACCGCTGTGGCGCGTGCGGGGCGGCTTGCCGCCCGCGCTCTTTGCGGTCGGGGGAGGGGAGACGCCGGGATTTCGTGACCAGACGGCGCGGATGCACCAGGCCTGGACGGCGGCCGGAAACAAGGCGGAGCAATTGGTCGTGGAAGGGGCCGACCATTTCACGCTGTTGCGCGACGAGGCCCTGATCGACCGGATCGCCGCGCTCTTCGGCTAATCCCCAAACATATAGCCCTGCACGAAGAGGATATGCTCGCGCATGACGCGCCGTGCCGCCGCGCGGTCACGCTGGCGCACCGCGTCCACCATCGCATGGTGCTGTTCCTGAAGGACCGCGCGCCGGTCGGCCGTGTTGCCGCGCGCCTTGAGCTGACCCCAATCCGTCCGCTCTCGCACGCGTCCGAGGGAACGTGACATGGCGAGGACGGCGCCGTTATGCGTGCCGAGCGCGAAGGCATCGTGCAACTCGGCATCCCAATGCTCGAAGGCTGTAAGATCTGTGGCTTCGTCGGTGCCACGGAGGCATTCAGCCATGCGGGCGATATCGGCCTGGGTGGCACGCGCGACGGCCAGGGAGATCATCTCCGGCTCGAAGATCAAGCGGCATTCCACCACATCGGAGGGGCTGAGGGATTCATCACCGGTCGGCGCCGCGCCCGGTGGGGCGCTGCGGAAGGTGCCGCGGCCGACATGGCGGTGGATCAGGCCCTGGGATTCCAGCGCGGCCAGCGCTCGGCGCACCGTGTTGCGGGCAACGCCGTAGCGCGCGCCCAACTCGCGTTCCGTCGGCAGCCTCTCGCCCACGCGCCAGCGATCGGCGCGCAGCTCTTCTCCCAGCACATCGCGAAGGGCCGCGGCGCCGCGGAGGTCCTTAACGCTCTCTAGAGCGGGGGCGGGCATATCATCCAAAGGTATTGACCTGTCCAACCAATCAGAGGACCATAACGAAGAATTGGATCACATAAAAGCGGAATTGGTATAGGATTGCCGGTATGAAGCTCGCGATGGTGAAGCAGGGTGGCGCAGCGCGCCTGGTGCGCGTCGATGCCACGGGCACCCGCTTCTGGCCGGTGGAGACGCTGGCCCCGAACCTGCCGACGGAGATGACGGCGCTGATCGCCGCCCTGTCCGGCGGCGCCACACTTCCGGAGCCCAAGGGCGAGGGCGAGGCGCTCGACGAGGCGATGCTTCTGGCGCCGCTGCCAGCCCCGCCCCGCAACATCTTCTGCGTCGGCAAGAACTATCATGCCCATGCGCGGGAATTTGCCGGCAGTGGCTACGACTCCTCCTCGACCAGTGCGGCGGATGCCATCCCAAAGGCACCCATCATCTTCACCAAGCCCTTCACCTCCGTCTCCGGCCCCTGGGACGACATCCCGCTGGTGCCTGGACTGGACGCCGAGGTGGATTACGAGGCGGAGCTTGCGGTGGTGATCGGGCGCGGCGGGCGCTGCATCCCGAAGGCTTCGGCCATGGCGCATGTCTTCGGCTACACGGTGGTGAACGACGTCACCGCGCGCGACTTGCAGGGCAAGCACAAGCAGTGGCTGCTGGGGAAGGGCATTGACGGCTTCTGCCCGATGGGTCCCTGGATCGTGACCGCGGACGAACTGGATGCGCGCGGCATGCGCGTGACCTGCCATGTGAACGGCGAGAAGCGCCAGGACGCCATTACCGACGACTTGATCTTCGACATCCCTACCCTGATCGAGACGATCTCGCTCAGCATGGCGCTCCTGCCGGGCGACGTGATCGCCACCGGCACGCCGGAGGGCGTGGGCATCGGCTTCAAGCCGCCGCGATTCCTGCGGGATGGCGATGTCGTGGAATGCGCGATCGAGGGCATCGGCCGGATCCGGAACACGCTGCGCAAGGTGGACGTGGCGGCGCTGCGCGGCGCCGCGTGACGGCCGGCGCGCCGATATGGCGCGCCATCGGCTGAGGAAAGGGAGATCGAGGGCTGGCAAAAGACCACCCCAGTCTCCCGCTGTTCGGGAAAGGCGGATGGCCGGCCATCCGCAGGAGGGATAGTCGTGCTGCTTCGTCGTGACCTGATGGCGGCCCTGGGTGCCGTCGGGCTGATCCCCGCGGCGCATGCGCAGGGCGCCTGGCCCACGCGGCCGGTCCAGATGATCGTCGCCTTTCCGCCCGGCGGGCAGGCCGATGTGACGGCCCGCCCGGTGGCGGCGGCGCTGGAGCGGGTGTTCAACCAAGCCGTGCCGGTGGTGAACCGCCCGGGCGCCGGCGGCATCGTCGGCACGGCCAGCGTGGCCCGGGCAGCGCCCGATGGCTACACGGCGCTGATGGCGCTCTCCTCCCTCGCCATGCTGCCGGAAAGCGAGCGGATCATGGGCCGCACGCCGGCCTATACCGTAGACCAGCTCGCCCCGATCGCGCGGATCAATGCCGACCCGACCGTGCTGCTCGTGCCGGCGAGCTCGCCCTGGCGGACGGTCGAGGAATTCGTGGCAGATGCGAAGAAGCGGCCGGGCGCCATCACCTATGGCTCGGCGGGCAACTACTCCACCCTGCATGTCGCAATGGCGATGTTCACCGGCGCGGCCGATCTGGACCTGCTGCATGTGCCCTTCCAGGGCGGCGGCCCAGCCCTGACGGCGCTGCTCGCGGGCCAGATCGACGCCCTGTCCTCCGGTCCCGGCCCGGCGGTGCCGCATGTGAGGGAAGGGCGCCTGCGGGCCCTGGCCAGCTGGGGCAGCGAGCGCCTCAAGGGCTTCGAGGATGTGCCGACCTTCATGGAGCTCGGCTACAAGGATGTGGAGTTCTACATCTGGGCGGGCGTGTTCCTGCCGGCCGCGACACCGGCGCCGGTTCAGGACCGCATGCGTCAGGCGCTGCGCCAGGTCTGTGAGAAGGACGATGCGCTGAAGCGCGCCATGGAGGCCGCTGGCAGCCCCATCGCCTACCAGGACGGCGCCGAGTTCGAGCGCTTCTTTCGCGAGGACAGCGCGCGGCTGGTTCGTGCCGTGCAGCGGATCGGCAAGGTCGAATAGCAGGCCCGCAAGGGGCTGGGGAAGGAACGGAACAATGAATGGCATCATTACGCGGCGGGGGCTCGGGGCGCTCGCGGCTGGCGCCCTCGCCACACCCGCGCTCGCGCAGGATGCGGGCTGGCCGAACCGGCCGGTGCGGATCGTCGTGCCCTTCGGCGCGGGCGGTTCCGCCGACATTGCCGCACGCAACGTGGCGGAAGCGCTGTCGCAGAGCCTCGGCCAGCCATTCGTCGTGGAGAACCGGCCCGGCGCAGGCGCGGTGATCGGGACGGATGCCGTCGCGAAGGCGGCTCCCGACGGCTACACGATCCTGATGATGTCCAACACGCATACGGCGAACGAGACGCTGATCCGGAACCGTCCCTATGTGCTGTTGCGGGACCTGGGGGCGGCCGCGGCGGTGAATGTGGCGCATCACGTGCTGGCGGTGCACCCCTCGCTCGGCGTGAACAGCGTGGCGGAGCTGATCGCGAAGGCAAAGGCGGAGCCTGGGAAGATCGACTACGCCTCCTCCGGCCCCGGCACGCCGTATCACATCGCGGGCGAGGTGTTCCGCGCCATGGCGGGCATCGAGATCCAGCACATTCCCTTCCGCTCCTCGGGCGAGGCCCGCACGGCGCTCATCTCCGGCACGGTGCCGATGATGTTCGACGCCATTCCCACCATGCAGCCGCATGTGGCGGGCGGGCGGGCGAAGGCGCTGGCGACCACCGGGCCGCGGCGCGACCCGCTGATGCCGGAGTTGCCGACTGTCGCGGAGGCCGGTCTGCCGGGTTACGAGGCCTCGATCTGGCTCGGGCTTATGGTGCCGGCGCAGGCGCCGCGCCCCGTCGTGGAGAAGCTGAACGGCGCGGTGAATGCCTGGCTGTCCCGGCCCGAGACGAAAGCCGCGATGGAGAAGCAGGGCGCGCAGCCCATGGCGATGTCGATCGCCGCGTTCGACAGCTTCCTGCGCAAGGATGTCGAGACGCAGGGCAACTACGTCCGCATGGCCCGGATCGAGGTTAACTAAATGCGGGTCGCCTTCACCCTCAACGGTGTGCCGGCCGAGGTGGAGGCGGCGGAGGGCATGACGCTGCTGCATGCGCTGCGCGGGCCACTCGGGCTGAGCGGCCCGCGCTTCGGTTGCGGGCAGGAGGCCTGCGGCTGCTGCTATGTGACTGTGGATGGCGAGCCGCGCCCGTCCTGCGCGTTGCCGGTGGAGGCCGTGGCGGGACGACACCTGGGCACGGTGGAGGGGCTGGGCACGCCCGAGGCGCCGCATCCGCTGCAGGCAGCCTTCCTGGCGGAGCAGGCGGGGCAATGCGGCTATTGCCTCTCTGGCATACTGGTCAGCGCGGCGGCGCTGCTGGCGCGGAATCCGGATCCGGATGAGGTGGCGGTGCGGGCGGCGCTGGAGCCGCATCTCTGCCGCTGCGGGGCGCAGAACCGCATGATCCGCGCGGTGCACCGCGCGGCGCGGGAGATGCGCGCAGGGGCTGTGGCGTGAACCTCGCCTTCGGCTTCCCGATGGGGAAGGGGGGCAATGCCCCGGACCTGCCCGGCAGCCTGCGCGCCGAGCCGCGCCTGTTCCGCTGGCTGCGCTTCTCCGCCGATGGAAGCGTGGCGGTGACGCCGGGCAAGGTGGAGATTGGCCAGGGCATTTTGACGGCGCTGGCGCAGATCGCGGCAGATGAGTTGGATATCGCGCCGCAGCGCGTCCGGATCCTGGCTGCCTCCACGCCCGGCAGCCCGAATGAAGGGGTGACCTCCGGCAGCCTGTCCATTCAGGAAAGCGGCATCGCCATCCGCCATGCCTGCGCCGAGGCGCGGGCGCTTCATCTCCGCCTCGCCGCACAACGCGCCGGCGTGGCGGCGGAGGTGCTTCATGTGGAGGATGGGGTCTTCAAGCGCCCGGATGGAGAAGCGGTCGGGTCCTACTGGGCGCAGGCCGAAGAGGTGCTGCTGGACGTCGAGGCACGGGGGGACGTGCCGCCCAAATCGGCATCTGCCCGCTGGATCGCGGGGCAGCCGGTGGCGCGGCTGGACCTGCCCGACAAGGTTTTCGGGGTAGCCCGCTACCTGCATGACCTGCGGTTGCCCGGGATGCTGCATGCGCGGATGGTGCGCCCGCCGGCGCGCGTGGCGACGCTGGTGGAACTCCGCGACGGGCCCTTGCCTGGCGATGCGTCCGTACTGCGGCAGGGCAACCTTCTGGCCATCATCGCCTCCGAGGAATGGGTGGCCGAAGCAGCGGCCGCGCGTGTCGCTGCCCGCGCGCATTGGGATGTGCGGGAGTCGCTGCCGGAGGAGGGCCAACTTGCCGCATGGATCGAAGCCACGCCCGCCCAGCCCAGCGAGGTTGCGCGGCGTGACGATCCGGCGCCGGCAGCCGCGCATGTGGTCTCCGCGCGTTTCCAGCGGCCCTTCCTCGCCCATGGCTCGATCGGCCCATCCTGTGCCGTCGCGCGCTGGCAGGACGGCGCGGTGGAGGTGTGGACGCACAGCCAGGGCATCTACAACCTGCGGGCGGACCTCGTGACCGTGCTCGGATTGGAGCCGGAGCGGATCATGGTACGCCATGTGGAGGGCGCCGGCTGCTACGGCCACAATGGCGCCGACGACGTGGCGCTGGATGCCGCGCTGGTCGCCCGCGCCCATCCTGGCCGCCCGGTGCGCGTGCTGTGGAGCCGGGCGGAGGAACTGGCCTGGTCTCCGCATTCCCCCGCCGCGCTGGCAGAGATTGAAGCCGCGGTGGATGCCGAGGGAATGCTTTGCCGCTGGCAGACGGTGCTGCGCGGCAATGGGCATTCCTCGCGGCCTGGTCGGGCGAAGGATCCCACGCTGCTGTCCTCCGCCTATATCGATCCGCCCTTCACCTATCCCGTCGCGATCGATGCACCGATGGCGGGCGGTGGTGGCGGGCAGCGAAATTCGGTGCCGGGCTATCGCGTGCCGTCGCTCGACGTCTCGATGCACCGCCTGCTGGAGATGCCCATCCGGAGCTCCGCCCTGCGCGGTCTGGGGGCGTTGCTGAATGTATGGGCCACGGAATCCGTGATGGAGGAACTGGCGGAACGCATCGGCCAGGATTCCGTCGCCTTTCGCCTGCGCCATCTGGAAGACGATCCACGCGCCGCCGCCGTGCTGCGCGAGGTGGCAGCCATGTGCGGCTGGCCGCGCGCCTCTGCCGGGGAAGGGGTGGGCACCGGCATCGCCGTCGCGCGCTACAAGGGCACGGGCGGCTGGTGTGCGGTGGCCGCGGAGGTGGAAGCTGCCGAGGTGGTGCGCTGCCGCCGCCTCTGGATCGCGGCCGATGTGGGCGAGGCGATCAATCCGGACGGGGTGATCAACCAGATCGAGGGCGGCGCCATCCAGGCGACCTCCATCGCCCTCAAGGAAGCTGTGCATTTCGATCGGCTGAACGTCACCACCGACAGCTGGGACGCATACCCCGTGCTGCGCTTCTCGGAGGTGCCGGCGGTGGAGGTGCGGCTGATCGGCCCTCGTGATGCACCGCCGCTGGGGGCGGGGGAACCATCGCTCGGCCCCACCATCGCCGCCATCGCAAGCGGCATCCATGCCGCCCTCGGGATCCGGCCCCGCGCCATGCCCTTCACGCCCGACAACCTTGCTGCCGCCATGGAATGACGAACTTGCCCGATACCCTGCGCCTCACCCTGGCCTGCACCAGTTCCGACCGCACGCGCCCGATCCTGGATGGACGCGTGGAGGTGCCCGGCGTCACCCTGACCGTGCTGCCGGGCGAGCCGGAGGACATCTTCCGCCGCGCCCTGCGCGACCGCGCCTTCGACGTGACGGAACTGTCCATGGGCAGCCATATCGTCACCACGGCGCGGGACGACGCGCCCTATATCGGCATTCCCGTCTTCCCCTCCCGCGCCTTCCGCCATGCGGCCATCTATGTCCGCACGGATCGCGGCATTCGCACGGCCGCGGATCTGGCGGGCAAGCGGATCGGCCTGCCGGAATACCAGCAGACGGCCGCGCTCTGGGTGCGCGGCATCCTGCGCGAGCATTATGGCGTGGACACGCGCGGCATTGCCTGGCGCACCGGCGGGATGGAGGAGGCAGGCGGCAGCGAGCGCGTGGCGCTGAAGCTTCCGGCCGATCTGGACGTGAAGCCGATTGGTCCGACGGAGACGCTGAACGGACTGCTGGCCTCTGGTGAGATCGACGCCGTGGTCGGGCCGCGGCCACCGTCCTGCTTCGTCGCCCGCTCCGCGCCCGTGGACCGCCTCTACCCGGACTACAGGAGCGAGGAGGAGGCGTATTTCCGCGCGACCGGCTTCTTCCCGATCATGCATTGCGTCGCCCTGCGCAAGGAGTTGGCGGCGGCGCATCCCTGGCTGCCGTTGGAGCTGTTCCGTGCCTTTGCCAGGGCCCGTGCCATGGCGGTGGCCGACCTGTCGCTGGTGAACGTGCTGCGCGCCTCGCTGCCCTGGATTGCCGCGGAGGCGGAGGCGCAAACGAGGATCATGGGCGGAGACCCCTGGCCCTACGGCTTCCGCCGCAACCGCGACGAGGTGGCCGCCATGATCCGCTTCGCCGTTGCCGATGGCCTCGCCGCGCGGGAGATCGCGCCGGAGGACCTGTTCCATCCGAGCGTGCTGGATGCTGCGCCATGACGCGCCCAGCCAAAAAGCCCGCAATAGACGGGGTGAGTGGGAGTGAACGAACATGCATCAGGCTATGGGGCGCCGCCGTCTGGCGGCGTTGGCAGCGACTGGGCTGATCTCGGCGCGGCCTGGTTGGGCGCAGTCGGCGGAGGGCTATCCCTCTCGCCCTGTGCGGATCGTGCTGCCCGTCGCGCCTGGCGGCTCTACCGACACGATAGGGCGCGTGCTGGCCGATGAGCTGACGAAGAAGGGGCGTGGGTCCTTCTTCGTGGAGAATCGGCCGGGCGCCGGGGGCAGTCTGGCCTACCAGCTCGTGGCGCAATCGCCGCCGGACGGGTTGAACCTTTTGGTCGCGGTGGATTCCCTCACGGTGAATCCCAGCCTGTTCCGTGATGCCGGCTATGATCCGACTACGGCCTATGCGCCCGTCAATCTGATGGCGCGCATCCCGCATGTTCTGGTCACCCATCGCAACGGGCCGGCAAAGAGCTTCGCGCAGTTCATGGAGATCGCGAAGCGCGATCCCAATCGGCTACAGGTCGCGATCTCCGGCTTCGGCAGCGGCGGACATCTTTCCGGTGCCGTCATCCAGCATGAGACGGGGGCGCGCTGGTCGGTCATTCCTTACCGCGGCGGCTCTACGCCTGTGAACGACCTGATGGCGGGCAATGTGGATGCAGCCTTCGTCACCCTGGGCGCGGTGATCGGGCTGATCCGCGGCGGCCAGGTGGTGCCGCTGGCCATCACCACGCCACGGCGTTTCCCCTTGCTGCCGGATGTTCCCACGGTCGCCGAGGTGGCGCTGCCCGGCTACGACGTGCCGAACTGGTATGGCCTCTTCGCCCCGGCAGGCACGCCTGCCCCGATCGTCTCGCGGCTGAACGAATGGTCGAATGCCGTGCTTGCCGAGCCGCATGTGCGACAGACGCTGCTGGAATCCGGCTTCGAGATCGTCGGCGGGCCGCCGGAGCGGCTTGGCACGCTGGTGCAAGAAAGCGTGCCGCGCTGGCGCAACCTCATTCGCGACGCCGGGCTGCGCCCCGAGTGATGCGCGCACCCTCCAGGAAAGGAACGGACATGGATACGAATATGGGCGGCACGATCGAAGCCACGGACCACTGGGCGCAGAAGGGTGATGTGCGCCTCTCCGTCTATCGCAAGCGCCTGGCCAGGGCAGGGGATCAGCCGATCCTCTTCCTCGTCCATGGCTCTTCCTTTGGCGGCAAGTCGGGCTTCGATCTCGATGTGCCGGGCAAGCCGGGCTACTCCTTCATGGAGGAGTTCGCACGCCGCGGCTTCGATGTCTGGACCATGGATTTCGAGGGGTACGGGCGCTCCTCCCGTACCCAGTCCAATTCAAACCTCTCCATGGCGGCCGAAGATCTGCGCGCGGCGACCGATGTGGTCTTCGAGGTCACCGGCAAGAGGACGGCGATGTTCTACGGTTCCTCCTCCGGCGCCCTGCGTGCGGCGCTGTTCGGAGAGGCCTATCCGGATAGGGTGGAACGCGTGATCCTCGATGCCTTCGTCTATACCGGCGAGGGCGCCCCGACGCTGATCAAGCGGCGTGAGCGCCTGGAGGAATGGCGCTCCTCCCATGTGCGGAAGGCGGACCGGGCCTTCTTCCATTCCATCTTCAACCGGGACCTGCCAGGTACCTCGGAGGAAGGGATCGCCGATGCGCTGGCGGATGCCGAGCTGGCGCTAGGGGACACGTTGCCAACCGGCACCTATCTCGACATGTGTGCCAACCTTCCCGTCGTGACGCCGGAGAAACTGCGCTGCCCGGTGATGATTGTCCGTGGCGAGCATGACGGCATCGCCACGGAGGAGGACCTGCTGAACTACTTCGCGAAACTCGGCACGAATGACCGGCGCTTCGTGATGATCCCGGGAATGGCGCATGTCTCCTACCTGTCGAAGAACCGGGCCATCTTCTTCCAGGCGATCGAGGACTTCCTGCGGCCGCCGGCACGGGCGATGTAGTGCCCAGGCGGCGCGGCCTCAGGCATAGCCCAGGGCCGCATCGCGGGCGCGAGCCTCGGCCGGCCGGGCCGCCGGGCTGCCATAGCCGCCGCCGCCCGAGGTCTCCAGCCGCACGATGTCGCCGCGCTTCAGGCGAAGGTTGTTCACCTTCGATCCCAGGGCGCGGCGCTCGCCGTTGCTGATAATGAACAGGCGGCCTTCGCGCCCTGCCTCGCCGCCCTCCAACCCATAGGGGCGGTGGGTGAAGCGCTCGAGATTTGCGGTGAAGATGGCCTCCGGGCTGTCGATGCGCCATTCGCGGAACAGGCCGAGGCCGCCGCGATGCCGCCCCGCACCGCCTGAGCCGGGCAGCAACCCATAGCCTACGATTGTCAGCGGCATCTCGCTTTCGATCATCTCCGCCGGGATGTTCGAGTTGTTGTGCATGCCGAAGGTATAGGCCGAGAGCCCATCCTGATCGGCATAGGCGCCGCTGCCGCCCACCTCGATCTCCACCAGCACGCCGCGCTCTCCATCTGCCCCGATCGTCTGGAAGGAGCAGACATAGGAAACGCCGTAATAGGCGGCGGGCACCCGCCCCGGGATCGCCTGGTGCAGCGCGCCGAGGATGGTGGTGGCGAGGCGGTGGGTGACGGCCACGCGGTTGGCTACGGGCGCCGGATGCCGGGCGTTCACGATCAGCCCTTCCGGCGCGATGGTACGGATGGGGCGGTAGCAGCCCGCATTGGCCGGGATTTCCGCATCCGACACCGCCATCACGCTGTAGGAGATGGCCGATTGCGCTGAGGCAAGGGTGGCGTTGATCGGCCCCACCGCCTGCTTGCCGCAGCCGGAGAGATCGATGGTGATCTCCTCCCCGCGCACCTCCACCGCCGCATGGATGCGGACGGGATCGGGGGAGATGCCGTCATCGTCGAGGAAGTCCTCGAACTCGTAGCGGCCGTCGGGAATTCGGCCGATCATGGCGCGCATGGCACGTTCGCTGCCATCCAGCATCTGGGCGCAGGCCGCAACGAAGGTGTCAGTGCCCGTGCGCATGGCGAGGCGGCGGAGATTTGCCTCGCCCACCGCCAGCGAGGCGAGCTGCGCCTGCAGGTCGCCCCAGAGCATGTCCGGGCGGCGGACGTTCTGGCGCATCATCGCCAGGATGTCCTCGTTCAGCACGCCGCGCCGTACGAGCTTCAGCGGCGGGATGCGCAGCCCTTCCTGGAACACCTCCGTCGCCGCGGCGGCATAGGAGCCGGCGGCCATGCCGCCCATGTCGAGATGATGGCAGAGAGTCCCGACGATCCCCACCCGCACCCCATCCACGAAGACGGGCCGGAAGGCGAGGATGTCGGGGATATGCTGGCCGCCGCAATACGGGTCATTGGTGATGATGACGTCGCCATCCTCCCATTGCTCCACCGGCAGGTGGTCGCGCAGAACGGTCAGCAGCCCGCTGCCCATGGAGTTCAGATGCTGGGGGATGCGGGCGGCCTGGGCGACGTTCTGACCGCCGCGGTCGAAGACGGCGGTGGAATAATCAAGCAGTTCCCGCACCACGGTGGAGCGGCTGGTGCGCCAGACCGTCACGTCCATCTCGGCGGCAGTGGCGGTGAGGGCGTTGCGCAGGATTTCCAGCGCAACCGGATCCATCGTGCTCATGCAGCCTCCTTCCGGGCGATCAGCGCGCCTGCCGGGCCGGGGGCGCAGCGCCACCCCTCGGCCAGGAAGATGGTGGTGTATTCCTCTTCGATCAGCGCGGGGCCGTCGACGGGGCCGGTGATCCGCTCGCGCTGATGCACGGGGATGCGGCGCCAGGCGCCGGCGAGCCAGGTCTCGCGCGCCTCCGGCTCGCGGTCCGCGCCCCGGCCGGCGGCTCGCTCGGCATGCACGGGCGGCAGAAGGCCGGTGACGGCCATGCGCAGCGCGACCAGTTCCACCGGAGCCTCGGGATTGGCGTAGGAGAAGCGCGCCTCGTGCAGCGCGTGGAAATCCGCCAGCAGGGGATCGAGGGCGGGTGCCTCCGGCCAGGGCACCACCAGTTCGAAGGCCTGCCCGCGATAGCGCAGATCGGCGGAGACGGCGAAGCGCCGGTCGGCCTCAGACACACCATCCGCGGCGAGCAACGCTTCTCCCTGCACACGCAACGCCGACATGGTTTGCCCGACCCAGGGCAGTGCATCGGCCGTCAGCGGCATGACGCGGGAGCGGGCGAGGTCATGCACAATGTCCGAATGCAGGATGCCGAAGGCGGAGAAGGTGCTGGCATCGGCGGGGAAAACCACTTCGCGGATGCCCAACTCCTCTGCCACCGGCACCGCGTGCAACCCGCCGGCGCCACCGAAGGAGAGAAGGCTGAAGTCACGCGGATCAAGGCCCTTCTCGAAGAGGCTGAGGCGCGCGGCGGCTGCGAGGCCGGTATCGGTGACAGCCAGGATGCCTTCCGCCGCCTGCTCCGTACCGAGCCCGAGCGGCTCGCCCACCTTCGCGGCGATGGCGGCGGCCGCAGCCAGGCGATCCAGCGCCATGGCGCCGCCGAGGAAGAAACGTGGATCGAGTCGGCCGAGGGCGAGATCGGCATCCGTCACCGCCGGTTCCGTGCCTCCGCGCCCGTAGCAGACCGGTCCGGGGCGTGATCCGGCGCTGCGGGGGCCGACGCGCAGCCGTCCCGCCTCGTCCACCGCCGCGATGGAGCCGCCACCAGAGCCGATGGTCCGGATCTCCACCATCGGCAGGCGAACGGGCAGGTGGTCGATCTCGCCCTGGGTCATCTGCGTCACGGCACCATCGCGCACCACGCAGACGTCGTAGCTTGTGCCGCCCATGTCGACGCCGAGCAGGTTCGGGCGATCCAGCGTCTCCGCCATGCGCAAGGTGGCCAGGGCGCCGCCGCTGGGGCCGGACAGCAGCAGCCGCGCGGGCTGGCGCCGGGCCACATCCGGGCTGCACACGCCGCCATTGGACTGCACCAGCAGCAGCCGGGCGGTCAGCCCCGCTTCCGCCATGCGGGCCGTCAGCCGCCTGAGATAATTGCCGACGACCGGCATCAGCAACGCATTCAGCACCGTGGTGGAGGAGCGTTCGTATTCCCGGATCTCCGGGCTGATCTCGCTGGAGATGGAAACGGGCAGGTCCGGGCGCAGCAGATGCAGCCGTTCCGCAACCAGCTGCTCATGCGCGGGGTTCACATGGGCATGCAGCAGGCAGACGGCGACCGCCTCCGCCCGAAGGGCATCGAGACGCGGCAGGACGGCATCGACTGCTCCGGCTGCCAATGCGGTTTCGATGCTGCCATCGGCGCGCATCCGCTCGGCCAGGCCGAGGCGGCGGTCGCGCGCGATCAGGGGCGGCTCCTGATGCGGCTTCAGCCCATAGATGTCCCGGCGCCCATGGCGGCCGATTTCCAGCACATCCTCGAAGCCCGCCGTGGTCAGCAGCACGCCGCGCGCCAGCTTGCGTTCCAGCACGGCATTGGTGGCAATGGTCGTGCCGTGCAGCAGGATGCGGATGTCGGCAATGGAGAAGCCGAAGCGCGTGGCGGCCTCCCCGATGCCCGTCAGCAGGCCGATGGACGGGTCTTCCGGGGTGGTGGGGGTTTTGAGGCTGCGCAGCGCGCCGCTGCGTTCGTCGAGGATCTGCAGGTCGGTGAAGGTACCACCGATGTCGATGCCGATCCGGATGAAGGGCTCCATGGTGTGCGGGAACTCCGGGCAAGATGGGGGCGGCGTGCCCCTGCGGGGCGCGGGGCGAGTGGTGTCGTCGAAGCGCCGGACGTGCCGGCGGGTGGAGCGCCTAGCTCATGAAGTGGAGAGGCCAGAGGGCGATGGCGGGCCAGATCAGCAGCAGCCCGACCGCCAGGAGATAGGCCAGCAGGAAGGGCATCACCCCCGCGAACACATCGGTGATCGGCCCGCCCTTGGGACGCATGCCCTGCAGCACATACATCACGGTGCCGTCCGGCGGGCTGATCTGTGCGATCTCCACCAGCATCGTCACCACCACGCCGAACCAGATCGGGTCGTATCCCAGCGCCACGACGATGGGAAAAACCACGGGCACGGTGGTGATGATCATGGAGAAGCCCTCCATGAAGGTGCCGAGGGCGAAGTACATGCCGATGATCGCGAGCATGATCGCCCAGGGCGGCACTGGCAGGTGCGAGATCATCTCGGCGAGCGCCTGGGGTACGTTGATCAACGTCAGGATGTAGTTCAGCAGATAGGCGCCGAGGATGATGAGCCCCAGCAGCGCCGTGTTCCGTGCCGTCGCCTCGGCCGAGGCGTTGAGCATGTGGAAGGTGAGCTTGCCCTCTATGGCGGCGAAGAACAGCGCCCCCGCCACGCCCAGCGCCGCCGCCTCGGTGGGGGTGGCATAGCCGCCATAGATGGAGCCGAGCACCATGACGATCAGCGCCATGGTGGGCACCAACCCGGCCAGGGAGCGCAGCTTCACCGAAAGCGGCAGCGATGGTGGCCGGTCGAGCGGGTTGCGCAACCCGTGCACGGTGATGACGCCGGCGAAGAGCAGTGTGACGAGCACGCTCGGCAGGATCGCCGCGACGTAAAGCGCGCCGACTGAGGTTTCGGTGATCAGCCCATAGACGATGAAGGTGATCCCGGGCGGGATCAGGTTGCCCATGGCGCCGCCGGCCGCGAGCGAGCCGAGCACCATGCGCTGGCTGTATTTCGTGTCGTTGAAATAGGGCAGGGCGACCGAGCCCATGGTCGCCGCGGTGGCGACGGAGGAACCGGAGATGGCGGAGAACAGCGCGCAGGAGGCGATATTCGTATGCAGCAGCCCGCCCGGCAGCCGGTTCAGCCAGACGTTCAGCGACTTATAGAGCCGGTCCGACAGCCCCGCCCGGAGCAGGATCTCGCCCATCAGGAGGAACAGCGGCACGGCAATCAGCACGAAGTTGCTCGACGGCCCCCAGAAGGTCTGGCCGGCGAAGAGCCAGAACGGGCGGTCGGAGAAGATGAAGCCCGTCAGCACCGCCAGGATGCCCAGCACCGCCGCCACATGCACGCCCGCGCCGAAGAACACGACGAAGACGGCAATCAACCCCAGGATCTCGGCGATGGGCAGGGACTGCCCCGTGCCTGCCGCCGCGAAGACCAGCACGGCGAGGAGACTCAGGAGGAAGACGATCGCGATCATGCCGGCTGCTCCTCCCGCGCCATGGCCACGGCCTCCAGCGCCTCCTGTGTCTCATCATTAACGGAGCGCGAGCCGAGCAGCGCATCCACCTCCTCCACGCGACCGAAGGCCAGGGCAAGGCTGGCTTCCAGCAGCAGCACCAGCGACATCACCAGGAAGGACAGCAGCCCGAAGGCCCAGATACCCTGAGGAATGTCGATGGGGATGCGAAGCGCGCTGTTGTCATGCGCGTCGAACAGCATGGATTCCTCCAGCACCTGCCAGCCGGCCCAGGCGATGAAGCCGGCGAAACCCGCCAGCAGGGCGAGGGACAGCACATGCAGCCAGGCGCGGTTGCGCAGCCTCATGCGGTTCACCAGCACGTCCACGCGGATATGCGCACGCCGTGCCAGCGTATGCGCCAGCGACCAGGCGATGCCGCAGGCCAGCATGTAGCTGCTGATCTCCACCGTGGCGGCACTGGAAAAGCCCAGAAGGCTCCGCCCCACCACGTCGAAGGTGATCAGGGCGGCGCAGGCCACGTAGTTCCACCCGGCCAGATAGGCCATCAACGCCGCGATACGCGTCACCACCCGTGTGAGGCCCCGCGCCACGCGAAGTGGCGCGGGGGTGGTGTCGCTCAACGGCGATACTCCACGCCGCCGATGGGGGCGACGATCTGGTTGTAGGTTTCGCCGCAGCGCGCGCCGCAGCGCTGCACCCAATTTGGCAGCACGACGTTGCGGAAGGTGGTCTGCACCAGCGCGCGGTCGGCTTCGGTCGCGCGCACCTCGGTCATCGGGCGAGGGGCCAGCGGATGCAGCTTGCACTCGGCCGCGACGCCGGTGTTGCAGGCGATGCCGTCCCGCGTGGCCGCGGCGCCGAGCTCCCACAGCTTATCGTTCATCTCGCGGAAGGTGCCTTCCAGGAAGGCCCTCACTGTCGGATCCAGCCGGTTCCACCAGGTGAGATTGACCATATAGCCGGCGAGAGACCAGGAAAGTGGCAGGTCGGAGATATGGGTGGAAACCTCCGGCCAGCGTGCGGAGGCGCCGCTGCCTGTGCCCGTCACGGCGCAATCGGCCACGCCGCGCTCCAGTGCGCTGTACACCTCGGGGAAGCCGATGCTGACGGGCTGCGCACCGATGGTGGTCATCAGGTCGTTCAGCGAATTGCCGAAGGTGCGCACCTTCCGGCCACGCAGGTCGCCCAGCGTGGTGAAGGGCTGGCGGCAGAACAGCACCTGCGCGGGGAAGGGGTAGATCAGCATGATCCGCGCGCCGAAACGCTCCAGGTCGCGGTTGGCGGCCGGCATGATGGCCTCGGCGATCTTCTTCGCCTGCTCGATATCCGGGCTCAGCCCTGCCAGGTCGATGCCGTCCAGGATCGGCACGTCGCCCGAGAGGGTGGAAAGTGTGCCGGCGCCGATATCCACCTGGCCGGAGCGCACCAGCCGCACGATCTCGTTGCCCCCGAGGTTGCGCTCGGCATGGGAGGAGAGCTGCATGGTGATCCGCCCGTTCGAGCGCTGGGACAGCGCCTCCCGCAGATAGGGCACATCCACCCGCGTGAACTGCGGCATGGTGGGCAAGGGCTGCGTGACGGCCGACATGCGCAGGGCCGGACCGGCGGGCAGGCTTTCGGGCATCTGCGCGAAGGCCTGGGACAAGCCCGCGGGTCCTGCCGCCAGGGCCAGGCAGGCCACCACGGCGCGGGTCAGGTTGCGACGGATCATGCGTCTCGGTCCTCCAGGGCGTTGGGGGCCGCGGTGCCTGGCATGGTCGGGCCGTCCTTCTGGCGTGCGGTCCCGTTTTGGTCCGCGCAGTAGGGCGCGGCCCGCGATACGGATCAAATCATCAAATCGAACCGCTTTCCATCATTCCAGCTTATCGGGCCGTGCAAAGGATCGCGCCACTTCGACTGCGATGCAGGCAAGCATCGCGATCAGCGTGGCATCCGGCGCCATGCGATAGGTGGCGGTGAACTGGATCG
Source organism: Muricoccus harenae (assembly GCF_009848505.1). Classification (GTDB taxonomy): domain Bacteria; phylum Pseudomonadota; class Alphaproteobacteria; order Acetobacterales; family Acetobacteraceae; genus Roseomonas; species Roseomonas harenae. Next base: position 49,317 of record NZ_WWDL01000014.1, on the reverse strand, counting down.
GCGGCAGCTCCAGCCCGGTGTCCAGCAGATGAAGCTCGCCCCGCGCGAGCTCGGGGCGCATCACTGCTTCGGGAATCATGCTGATGCCGATTCCGTCCACCGCCATGCGGATGATGGTGGCGATGGAGGAGCTGACATGGATTCGCGGCCGTGCCGTCATGCGCTCCCGGAAGGCCTGCTGCAGATGCTGGTAGTTCGCCGTGCTGCGCGGATAGGTGATGAAGGCGCGCCGCAGCAGCGCCTCGGCCGGCACGCGCCCTGGGCCCAGCCCCAGCCGGGGGCTGCAGGCGAAGGCATGCGGGAAGGCGCAGAGCTCGAGGTCGACGAAGTCCGGCTCCGCGATCGGCCCCACGAGGAAGGCGAGGTCCAGCTCCTGCCGCAGCAGGCTGGCCTTCATGCGCGGCGTCACATCCACCTCGATGTCGAAGGTCACCGAGGGATGCTCTCGGCTGACGCGTTCGATGAACTCCGGCAGCCAGGTCTGCACGATGGTTTCCGACACGCCCAGCCGCACCAGTCCGCTCACTACCCCCGGCGCCGCAACCGCCCGGATCATCTCGGCGCGCATGCGGAGCAGCCGGTCCGCATGGTCCAGCAGCAGTCGGCCCTTGGGAGTGGGCACGGCGCCGCGACCCGCGCGTTCCAGCAGGCGGCCGCCGAACTCCTCCTCCAGCGCGGCAATTCGCTGGGAAACGGCGGGCTGGGTGGTGTAGAGGCGCTCCGCCGCGCGGCCGAAGCTGCGCAGTGTTGCCACCCAGTAAAACACCTCCAGACTTCGGAACTCGACCAATCGGCTCGCCTCCGGGCGCTTGACCTGCCAAGGGCGCAAGCATGTCCCGGACCAGCCTGGACGGCGATGGCCCCCTTGCTCTCCAAGTTCCGTCGCCTTGCAGCCAGGGGGGCTGCTGGCCAGGCTCCGGGCCCTGCTATGGCCCGGCCGCCGGAGCGCGATGCGGCCGCAGGATGGTCACCGCGTTCCTCCCCTGCGCCACGCCATCGCGAGGAAGCGAGGACTTCACGATCGCCGCGGAGCCCTGGCACCTGCGCGCCGTAAGGGGTAGCAGCAGCCATGGCCTACATCTTCTTCTGCTCGCCCAACTCCGGCACTGGATCAATGCTGCGGATCCTCCAGAAGATCGGGGCAAATCCATCAGGATGCACGCGGCCGCGGCGCCGGCATCGCTTGAGAAGCGCGAAGGCGTGACCTTCCTCGATCCGACGGCCGGGGAGGTCCTCTACTGGTTCCGCGGACCGCGCAATTGGGACCCCACGCTCGATCTCTCGGCCTTCCGCATCATCGGGCATTTCCGCGATCCGCGTGACCTGGCCTACAACCAGTATTGGTGGGCCCTGCAGCACCCGAACGACGATCCGCCGGAGGTGGCCGAGGAGAAGCGCCGCAAGGTGCTGGAGATGGGGATCGACCGGTACGTGCTCGGCCGCAACAACGCCTCGATCTACAAGCTGATGCGCAGCCTTGCCGACGGGCCGATGGGGGAGGGCGTCACCTGGACGTCCTACAACCAGCTTGTCTCGGCATTTGACTACATGATGGACAATCTCTGCCGCGTCTTCGGCCGCGCGCCGTCGGAAGTGGCCGAGGTGCTGCGGAGCGAGCGGCCGGAAGCCGTTACCGGGAATGACCGCTGGCTCAAGGGGGGCGGCGCCTGAGAGGGCGCCGATGTGATGCCCGGGCGCTTCTGCCGTGACCTGAAGCCGGAGACGGTTGCGGCGCTCACGGAAAAGGTCCAGGCGGAGCTGGGCTTCTGCCGTCAGCATGACGCACCCTTTATGGCGCATCACTACCTCTGAAGGCGGGCCTGCCCACCGGAGAAGGCGCCGCGGCCCTACGCATTTCTTGACTGTCAATCGGCCGGGGCGCTCGCTAACGGGGACACTCCGGAAATCTGCAGGGAGCCGCCCTTGGCTGCACAGGCGGAAATGGCGCTCTGGGCGGTGAACCGCTTCGGACTCGGTGCCGCGCCGGACGAACTGCCCCTTGTGGCGCGCGATCCCCGCGGCTGGGCGGAGGCGGCGCTCGCCCGCCCGGCAGAAGCGCTGGCGCCGGTGCAGGGGGCGGATTCCGATGCGGGCCTCGCCCTCATCATGGCCCGGCGCGAGGCGATGCTGCGCCCCTCCGGGGAGGGGATGATGCAAGAGGATGCGGGCTTCCTGCGCCCGGGCGACCTGCTTGGTGAAGCCCTGCAGGCCCGCATCGCACTGGCGACCCGGACGCCATCGCCGCTGCAGGAGCGCCTGGCCCTGTTCTGGGCCGACCACTTCACGACCAGCGCGACATCGGGCGCCGCCGCCTATCTGAGCGAAGCCTATGAACGCGAGGCGATCCGCCCGCATCTCCTGGGCCGCTTCGCTGATCTGGCGAAGGCCGCGATCCTGCACGCGGCGATGCTGTTCTATCTCGACAACCGCACCTCCATCGGCCCGAACTCGCCCTCGGGACTGCGCGGGCGGGGCCGGCGGGGGCTGAACGAGAACCTCGCGCGGGAGGCGCTGGAGCTTCACACGCTGGGCGTCGATGGCGGCTACACCCAGGAGGACGTCATCGCCTTCGCGAGGGCGCTGACAGGTTGGTCTGTGGAGCTATCGCCTGCGGGCCTGGAGCCGCGCCGCGTGCGCTTCTTCCCGGAGCGGCACGAGCCGGGGGTGAAGGTGATCCTGGGCAAGACCTATGCGCGGCTGGGGCCGCAGCAGGCCCTGGCCGTGCTGGACGACCTTGCCCGCCATCCCGCCACCGCGCGGCATGTGGCACGCCGCCTGGTGCGGCATTTCGTCGGCCATGGCCTGCCGGGGCTGGAGGCGCGCATGGCGGAGGTCTTCCGCCGCACCGATGGCGACCTCGGCGCCGTCACCCGCGCCCTGATCGCCGATGACGAAGCCTGGGGCCCGCCACGCAAGCTGCGTTCCCCGCTGGAGCTGATCCTCGCCACGGCCCGGCTGCTCGGGGGCCTGCCGCCCCGGCCGGCGCCCTACCGTTCCCTGCGCGCCATGGGCCAGCCCTATCGTGCCCCGCCATCCCCCAAGGGTTGGCCGGCCGAGGACGAAGCCTGGGCGGCGCCGGATGCCATCAAGACCCGGCTGGACTGGGCCGCCGAGCTGGCGACCCGCCTGCCGCCCGGGCTGGATGCCCGCGCCCTGCTCGATGCCGCCTTCGGCCCCGCCGCCAGCGCCGAGACGCGGCAGGCGGTGGCACGCGCCTCCGAGGGACGCCAGGCGCTGGCCCTTCTCCTCCTCTCGCCGGAGTTCCAGAGGCGATGACCCATTCCGTAATGCGCCGCGCCGTCCTCCGCAGCCTCGGCGCGCTCTTCGCCTGGCCCTATGCGCCGCGGCTGGCCGCCGCCACCGGGCGCGATCCCCGGCTGCTGGTGGTGATCCTGCGCGGCGGGCTGGATGGCATCTCCATGCTTCAGCCGGTGGGCGATCCGGCCTTCGCCGCACTGCGCGGAGCCGATGCGGGTGAAGCCGTGCCGCTGGACAGCCTGTTCTCCCTCCATGCCAGCATGCCGCAACTGCTGGCGATGTTCCGCGAGGGCGAGGCGCTGGCGCTGCACGCCACCCACACCCCCTATCGTGGCCGTTCCCATTTCGACGGGCAGGACATGCTGGAAAGCGGCCTGCCCCGCGTCACCACGGGGGATCGCACCGGCTGGCTCAACCGCGCCCTGACCGCCTTGCCGCGGGGCGAGCGCGTGGCGCCGCCCAGGGGGCTGGCGGTGGCGCCGGTGGTGCCGGTGATCATGCAGGGCCCGGCCCCGGTGCAAACCTGGCAGCTGCAGAGCTTCCGCTATGCCGACAACGAGTTGGTGACGCGGCTCCTCGACCTTTACGAGGCGCGCGACCCGCGCCTGGCGGAGGCGCTGCGGGCCGGTGCCTCGCTGGACAGGCTGATGCGGGCCACGCCACCCGGCGCCCCCGGCCAGCGCATTCCCGGTCGGCCCGCCTTCGCCAGCGAGGCCGCGGCCGCCGCGCGGATCATGGCCCGGCCGGATGGCCCACGCGTTGCAGCGCTGGGATTGAACGGCTGGGACACCCATGCGCAGCAGGGCACCGCGCGGGGCGTCCTGGCGAACCGCCTGGCCGCGCTGGACGATGCGCTGGCGGCGCTGCGGGACGGGCTGGGGCCGGTTTGGTCGGACATGGTGGTGGTGGTGGTCACCGAGTTCGGCCGCACGGCGCGACTGAACGGCACGGGCGGCACGGATCACGGCATGGCCACGGCAGCGCTGCTGCTGGGCGGGCGGCTGAAGGGCGGGCGCGTGCTGGCGGACTGGCCGGGCCTTGCACCGCATGAGCTGAACGAGGACCGGGACCTGCGCCCCACCACTGACCTGCGCGCCGTGCTGGCCGGTGTGCTGGTGGAGCACCTGCAATTCCCCCGGCCGGCGGTGGCGGATGTGTTTCCCGATACCGTCCCGGTCCGCCCTTTCGCCGGGCTGATCCAGGCCTGACAAAGCGGCCAGGGCACGCCTCCCTGCGGGCCAAGGCAGCACTCTTCGTTTCGTCCGACCTGCTGCCCGATTACTTGCGGCATATTGGCCACAGCCACTGACCCATTCCCGTAGAGCGAGGCAGAAATGTGGCACCCGGTCTGGTGAGTGCTTGGGGTGGCCTTTATGTTGCATTGCACAATAACCAGTCCCCAGTCGGGCAATAACAGCCGGCCACGGACCTTCCACAAGGATGGGACCGATGCAGCGACGCCAACTTATGCGCCTAGCGGGCGCTGGGGTGCTCTGCGCCCCGACCATCATCCGCGGTGCCCGGGCAGCCACGCCCGATCCCGTCGATGTCGAACTGATCCTCGCGGTGGACGTCAGCCGTTCCATCGATGCCGAGGAGCATGAGACGCAGATGCGCGGCTATGCGGCCGCCTTCCGCGACCCGGATGTTATCCGCTCCATCATGGGGGGCGAGATCGGCGCTATCGGCTGCTCGCTCTTCACCTGGTCGGATGCCGACAGCCAGGAGGACCTCGTCCCCTGGATGCGGATCGACGGCGAGGCCTCCGCCGAGCGCTTCGCCGCTGCCATCGACGCCGCGCCCCGCCGCACCTGGAGCTACACCTCCATCTCCGGCGCCATGGAGCATGCGCTGCAGCTTTATGGCCAGAACCGCTTCGAGCCGACGCGGCGCGTGCTCGACATCTCGGGCGACGGCATGAACAACTCCGGCCGGCGGCTGGAAGGGGTTCGGACCCGCATGCTCGAGGAAGGCATCGTCATGAACGGCCTCGCCGTGCTGGACCGCGCGCCCGGCCCGGGCAACGGGGCCGCTGCGCTCGAGGAATACTACCGCGATGAGGTGATCGGTGGTCCGGGCGCCTTCCTGGTGGTGGCCGAGGGCTTCGAGGCCTTCGACCGCGCCGTGCGCCGCAAGATTGCGCGGGAAATTGCCGGTATCGACGTCGGTACGCGCTTCGCCGGCCTGCCGCAGGTCGACCGGGTGGCGGCCTAGGACGGATCGAGGCTTCCGGTGGCCCGTATCTTGCGGTAGCCACCGCCATGGCCCGTCTGACAATCGTTTCAACCCGTGATTACCGGCAGCATGTCCTTGAGATCGAGGAGCGTGGCAACGGCACCTGCTCCGTCGTGGTTCACCCGCCTGCGCGGCTGGGCCGGTCCCGTGAGGTGAAGCCGGAGACCAACTCGCCGCTGCTGATCGACCTGGTGAACCAGGCCAAGGCCGAGATCGACGAGGTGATGGGCCCGAAGCCGCCGCCGCGCGCCTGGGGCATGCGCCGCCCCGATAGGCGCTGACGCGCCTTCGCCGGCCTCAAGCCGTGGCCGGCAGGTGCATCCATGCGGGGATCCGTGGCCGCAGCACCGCGTCACCACAGCTCAGCGTCCGTGTCGGCACGGCTTCGAGCCGCAGCAGGGCTAGGCCACGCCCATCCCGGCCGGATCGCATCTCACCGACCAGCGCGCCATCGCGCATCACCGGCGTGTCGCGCGGGGGCACCGGGCCCTCAATGGTCACGGGCACGAGGCGGCGCTTGAGCAGGCCGCGATAGCGGGTCCGGGCCGTCAGCTCCTGGCCCATGTAGCAGCCCTTGTCCCAGGCAATGCCGTGCAACTCGTCGAAGCCGGCCTCCAGCAGCACGGTCTTGTCCCGGTCGAGGTCCCGCACGCCATCGGGTAGGCCGAGCTCCAGCCGGTGTTGGTCGTAATCCGCTGGATCGCCGCCGAGCGCCGCGCCATAGACCCGCCACCCCGCCTCCGCCACCCGCGGATCCCGGCGCGCCAGCGCGCCAAGGGGTGGCTCCCCGCCCCAGATGGCACCCACCGCCACCTCGCCTGAACGGTCCCGCAGCGCGACCTTGGAGCGCAGGCGGAAGCGCGAGAGGCGTTCCACCACCATGGCCGCATCCTCCCGCACGCAGTCCAGCAGGATGGCGTCCGGGGCGATCTCCGGCGCCTCGAAGGCCAGGAAGTCGCTGATCCACTTACCCTGAGGGGAGAGGAGGGCGGCCCAGGCCATGCCCTCGCCCAGCGCCGCCACGTCATTGGAGACGAGGCCCTGCAGGAAGCTGGCCCGGTCAGGGCCGGAGACCTCCACGAGGCCTCGATCGGGAAGGAGGGCGCTGGGCATGTGGGAGGACATCGGATGCCGGCGCGTCCCGTGCAAGCTGCCATGCGCAAGCGGCGGCTGGCCTTATCCCGCCCGCGCCGTGCTACACACCCCGCGCCCATGCAGATCCTCTTCGTCACCTCCACGCGGATCGGCGACGCCGTCCTCTCCACCGGCCTGCTGGACCACCTGCTGCGCAGCTACCCGAATGCGCGGATCACCGTCGCCTGCGGTCCGGTCGCAGAGGGGGTCTTCGCGCGCATGCCGCAGCGGGAGCGGACCATCGTGGTGGCCAAGCGCCCCTGGTCGATGCACTGGCTGCATCTCTGGGCGCAGGTGGCGACCACCTTCTGGGACCTGGTGGTGGACCTGCGCGGCTCGGCGCTCGGCTGGCTGGTGCCGGCGCGGCGGCGGGCAGTGATGCGCGGCGGGCGACGCCCCGGACACCGGCTGGGCCATATCGCCGAGGTGCTGCGGCTGGACCAGCCGCCGAAGCCGGTTGCCTGGTTCGCGCCGGAGGACATGGCACGCATTGCGTCGCTGCTAGGGGACGACCGGCCGATCCTGGCGCTCGGCCCGACCGCCAACTGGGATGGCAAGGTTTGGCCGGCCGAGCGCTTCGTGGCGCTGGCCCGGGCCCTGCTCGCCCCGGGTTCCCCGCTGGCCGGTGCCCGCCCGGTGTTGCTGGGCGGGCCCGGCGAGGCCGAGCGCATCATGGCCGCGCCCGTGGTGGCGGCCCTGCCCGAGGCGCTGGATCTGGTTGGCCAACTCGCCCTGCCGGAGGCGGCGGCCCTGCTCGCGCGCGGGCGGCTTTTCGTGGGGAATGATTCGGGGCTCATGCATCTCTCGGCGGCCACAGGGGCCCCGACGCTGGGTCTATTCGGGCCGACGCCGGCCGGGGAATACGCGCCGGTTGGCCGCGCGGCGCAGGCAGTGGTCGCGCCGGATGCCACGATGCAGGGGCTGGAGGTAGCGCAGGTGCTGGATGCTGCCCGGGCACTGTTGCCGAGCGCGGTTCCGGCGTGAGGCGCGTCCCGGTCCTGGCTTGTCTCGCCGCCGTTTCCGCCTTCCCTGCCCAGCCCTCTGGGCTCCTGGCGGCATGAGGATCGCGCAGGTCATCGCGGGTGCGCGCATGGGCGGCGCCGAGACCTTCTACGAGCGCCTGTGCACGGCCATGCATGGAACGGGAGAGGAAGTGCTGCCGGTGATCCGGCGCGAGCTCGGCCGCGGAGGGCGACTGCGTGCCGCCGGGCTGAAGCCGGCCGAGCTGTGCTTCGGCGGGCCCTTCGATTTCTTTACGGCCCCCAGGCTGGACCGGGTGCTGCGCGGCTTCCGCCCGGATGTGGTCGTGTCCTGGATGAACCGCGCCACCGGCTTCACCCGCCCCGGGCCATGGGTGCTGGTGGGGCGGCTCGGCGGCTATTACGACCTGCGCCACTACCGCCACTGCGACCATCTGGTGGCGAATACGCGGGACCTGGTGCGCTGGATCACCGCCCAGGGCTGGGATCCGGCGCGGGTGCATCACCTGCCCAATTTCGTGCCGGATTTCTCCGGCGCCGAACCCGCCAGGCTTCCCGCGCCGCCGGGGGCCGTAAAGCTGCTCGCCCTGGGTCGGCTGCATGTGAACAAGGGCTTCGACACGTTGCTGCGCGCCCTGTCCCTGGTGCCCGGCGCGCATCTCTCCCTGGCGGGGGTAGGACCGGAACAGGCGGCGCTGGAGAGTCTCGCGCGGGAACTGGGGGTGGCGGATCGCGTCGCCTTCCTCGGCTGGCGGGAGGATACGGCCGCGCTGCTGGCCGGCTGTGACCTCTTCATCTGTCCCTCCCGTCACGAGCCGCTGGGGAATGTGGTGCTGGAGGCCTTTTCCGCCGCGGTGCCGGTGATCGCCACGGCGACACCTGGGCCGCTGGAGATGGTCGCGGATGGGGAGACGGGGTTGATCGTGCCGGTGAACGATCCTGAGTCGCTCGCCCGCGCCGTGTCCGGCCTGATTGCCGATCCCATCCGCGCCGCTGCGCTTGCCGAAGCCGGGCGAGCTGCCTTCGAGACGCATCACGGGGAGGCGCCGGTGCTGGCGCGATGGCGGGCGCTGCTGCCGCAACTCCGGCCACAGAAGGCGAGGCGCTAGGCGATGTGCGGGATTGCGGGAATCGTCCTGAAGCCCGGCCAGTCGCCGGATCTGGCAGTACTGGACCGGATGACGCGCGCGCTGGCGCATCGCGGGCCGGACGGGCACGGGCATCATGTGGCGGGGCAGGTGGCGCTATCGCACACGCGCCTTGCCATCATCGACATCGAGGGCGGCGACCAGCCGCTCTTTGCCGGGCCGGCCGCGCTGATTGGCAATGGCGAGGTGTATAACTACCGCGAGCTGCGCACGGATAATGCGCTGGTCTGCAGCACCGGGTCGGATTGCGAGCCGCCGCTGCATCTCTGGCGGCGCGACGGGCTGCGCTTCGTGGATGCGCTGCGCGGCATGTATGCCATTGCCATCCATGACCGCGCGGCGCGGCGCGTGGTGCTGGCGCGAGATCCGTTCGGCATCAAGCCGCTCTATGTCGCGCATGTGCCGGGCGGCATCGCCTTCGCCTCCGAGCCGGCCGCGATCCTCGCCACCGGGCTGGTCGAGCCGCGCATCCGCCCGGAGGCGCGGGAGGAGTTGCTGCAGCTGCAGTTCACCACAGGCGCCGAGACGATCTTCGAGGGCATCCGCCGCATCCTGCCCGGCGAGGCGCTGCTGCTCGGGGATGGCGCGGTGCTGGAGCGGGCGCGTCGCGCCGCCCTGCCGGATGGCGGGCCGGAGCCGGTGACGGAGGCGGACGCGCTGGACCGCTTCGGCGCCGCCTTCCATGAAAGCGTCGATCTCCACCAGCGATCCGACGTGCCCTATGGCATGTTCCTCTCGGGCGGCACGGACAGCGCTGCGGTGCTGGCGATGATGTCGCGGCTGAACGAGCGGCCCGTGCTTGCCTATACCGCCGGCTTCGACATTCCCAATTCTCAGAAGGGTGGCGCCGCCGACGAGCGCGAGCGCGCGGCGCATGTTGCCAAGGCTGCGGGGGCGAAGCACGAGACGATCACGGTAAGCGAGGCCGAGGTCTGGCGGCACCTGCCGGAGATCGTCGGCTGCATGGATGACCCTGCCGCGGATTACGCCATCATCCCCACCTGGTTCCTGGCCCGCCGTGCGCGGGAGGAGGTGAAGGTGGTGCTGTCAGGGGAGGGCGGCGACGAGCTTCTCGCCGGCTATGGCCGCCATCGCAGCGCCATGCGCCCCTGGTGGCTGGGTGGAAAGGCGATGCGCGCCCATGGCGCCTTCGATCGGCTGGACGTGCTGCGCGAGGCGCCGCGCGCCTGGCGCGACGGGCTGGCGGCGGCGGAGGCCGGAGTCGCGACGCCCGGCCGCACGCGGTTGCAGGCTGCCCAGGCGCTGGACATCGCCGATTGGCTGCCGAACGACCTGCTGACGAAGCTCGATCGCTGCCTGATGGCGCATGGGGTGGAAGGCCGCGTGCCTTTCCTCGACGAGGGCGTGGCGCGCGCCTGCTGGCGCCTGCCGGATGGGATGAAGGTGCGGGACGGCCGCGGCAAGTGGCTATTGCGGCAATGGCTGGCGCGCGAGTTCCCGGCCTCGGACCCCTTCGCGAAGAAGCAGGGCTTCACCGTGCCCGTGGGGGCCTGGATCGCGGGGGCGGCGGAGCGGCTGGCGCCGCTGGTGGCCGCCCAGCCGGGCGTGACCGAGATCGCGCGGCCGGATCGGATCCTGCCGCTGTTCCGCGCGGCGGCGGGGAAGCGCGAAGGCTTCGCGGCCTGGCACCTGCTGTTCTGGGCGCTGTGGCATGCACGCCATGTCGAGCGGCGTCGCATGCAGGGCGACGTGTTCGAGGCCCTGGCCTCGCGGTAGCGGCTCTGTTCATTCCGATCGGCGCGAGGGTGTGCACTCCGGCTTTTTCGAATGAACTGAGTGCAGGACTTCTCTTCACGGAGCCGGCCCGTCGGGAATGTGAGACTTGGACGGCTCGGCGTGAAGCGCGGTTAAATGCGGCCAGGCCGGGCGGAGATGTCATGCGGTGGCGGCACGCGCCAGGATGCTGTGCATCATCAACATCGCCGGGGGTGGTGTCGCCTCCCCCCAGGACAGGCGGCACAGCGGGGTAATCCTGCCGGCGTTCCCTGCGCAGGGCTCGACATAACCCATGGACCAGCCGGTGAAGCTGCGGCCGTCCAGCGGCCGAAGCTCGCTGCGCAGGATGCGATAGCGCGGATCGCTGCAGATCCGGTCCAGCGTCAGGCGAAGGGATGGCGAGGGGCCTTCCAGCACCTGGACGAAGTGCCGCTCAGTCAGGAGGAGCGCCCCAGTAACGCCCAACAGGGTGTTCCAGCGGCGGGAACAATGGAGGATGTCCTCAATTTCTGCCGCCCAGCCGGCGATCGAGCCGGTGACCAGGTTCTCGCTGACATAGGTCGCGCAGAGGAGGGGGATATCGGCGGCGCGCTGATCCAGGGCGGGTGTATCCGATGCGGACATGTCCGGTCCTCGGTCGTTCTCGTTGCAAGATAAGGCAAGATTCCCCGTAACCAAGGGCGCCTATACGGCGGGGCCGTGGCGCGGCCGGGGCATGTTCCATCCCGCAGCACGAGCTATGATGCTTCGACAAGGAGGACAGCCGAGAACATGCCGCAGATCGGATTGCACAGACGCGCCCTGCTGGGCGCCATGGCCATCTTCCCCATGCTGGCCCATGCCCGGCTCCAGCACGCTGCCCAGGCCCAGGAGGCCCCCCTGACCCCCATCCTCTTCGTGCATGGCAATGGCGACCATTCGGCGCTGTGGATGACGACGCTGTGGCGGTTCGAGAGCAATGGCTGGCCGCGCGAGCGGCTGTACGCGCTGGACTTCACCAACCCGCTGGCGCGGGACGACGATGCGGTGGCGCAGCCGATGCGATCCTCCAGCGAGGATGTGCGACGGGAGCTGGCGGCCGAGATCGCGGCATTGCGGGCGCGCACCGGCGCGGAACGAGTCGCGCTGGTGGGCAATTCCCGCGGCGGCTACCCAATCCGCAACCATGTCCAGCTCCATGGCGGCGGGCCCGAGGTCTCGCATGCCGTTCTCTGCGGTACGCCGAACAACGGCATCTATGACTGGGATGCCGCGGCGGGGCGGGAATTCAGCGCGCGCTCGGCGCTGCTGCGGCGCCTGAATGCCGGCGAATCGCAGGTGGTGCCGGGCACGGGTTTCCTGACGTTGCGCTCCGACTTGAACGATCTCTACGCCCAGCCGGACGGGCGCTACGCTGGCCGGCCCGGCGTGCCGACCGGCGTCGGCTATGACAGTCCCGCCCTGCGAGGCGCGACGAACCTGGTCCTCCCCGGAGTGGACCATCGCGAGACCGCCTACTCCGCCCGCGCCTTCCGAGAGATGTTTCGCTTCATCGCGGGGCGAGAGCCGGACCGGCTCTCCGTCCTGCCGGAAGCGCGGCCTGTGCTGGATGGCCGCGTGACGGGCACGCCGGGCGGGGTGCAGACCAACCGGCCGATGGCCGGGGCGGTGGTCGAGCTGTTCCGGGTTTCCGCCGGGACCGGCGAACGAATGGGGGAGGTGCTCCATCGCCGCACCACCGGCGAGGATGGGCACTGGGGCCCGGTGACCGTCTCGCCCGATTGGCATCTGGAGATCGTGGTGGCCGCGCCGCGCCATCCGATCACGCATTCCTACCGCTCGCCCTTCCCGCGCTCCTCCTCGGTGGTGAATCTGCGCCCGGCGCCGCCGCCCTCAGAGGCGGATCGCGCGGCGGGCGCGGTGGTGCGCTTCAATCGTCCCCGCGGCTATTTCGGCCTGCCGCGGGACGTGGTGCTGCTCGACGGCAAGGAGCCGACGGATATCCCCCGCGGCGTCGCGGCGGGGGCCACCACCATCGCGCGCTTGCCCGCGGCGGAAATCGGGCGTTCCGTGGTCGGGTTGTTCAACGAGGAACGCCTGGCGGCCCGGGCCTGGCCCCTGGCCGAGAACCGGGTGAGCGTGGCCGAGCTGACCTGGTAGGGGCGGGAGGGGCCGGGAAGCCGGCCCCTCCCGCCCCGCCGGCGGCTGCGGTATCACCGACCCTCCTCGAAGGGAGTGCGGCCTCGACATGGCGAGCTATGATCTGATCCTGCGCGGCGGCACCGTGGTCCTGCCCTGGGGCGAGACGGTGACGGACATCGCCGTGCGTGCCGGCCGGATCGCCACCATCGGCGACCTGCGGACCGCCGAGGCCGCCGAGGTGATCGACTGCGCCGGGCTGCATGTCCTGCCTGGGCTGATCGACCCCCATGTGCATCTCCGCGATCCGGGCGACCCGTCGGTGGAGACCATGGGCACGGGCACCAAGGGCGCGGTGCTGGGCGGGCTGACGGCTGTCTTCGACATGCCGAATACCCAGCCCTCTATCACCTCGGTGGAACAACTGGACTGGAAGCGGGGCCATATCCGCGAGACGGCCTATTGCGATGTCGGCATGTATATCGGTGGCGCGCGCAGCAATGTGGGCGATCTTGGCACGCTGGAGCGCGAGCCGAATGTCTGCGCCATCAAGGTCTTTGCCGGCTCCTCCACCGGTGACCTGATGATCGAGGATGACGAAACGCTGGAGCGCGTGATGCGCAATGGCGGCCGCCGCATCGCCTATCACTCCGAGGACGAGTACCGGCTGCAGGCGCGCAAGCCGATGTTCGAGGGCGGTGGGCCGCACAAGCTTCATGCCGAATGGCGCGACGTGGAATGCGCCTTCCTCGGCACGCGGCGCCTGATGGCGCTGGCCCGCAAGACGAACCGGCCTGCCCATATCCTGCATGTCTCCACCGCCGACGAGCTGGAGTACATGAAGGACTTCCGCGATGTCGGCACGGTGGAGGTGCTGCTCAACCACCTCACGCAATGGGCGCCGGATGCCTATGACGCGCTCGGCGGCTATGCGGTGATGAACCCGCCGATCCGCGACAGGCGCCATTACGAGGCCGCCTGGGCCGCGGTGGCTGATGGTACGGTGGACACGGTCGGCAGCGACCACGCGCCGCATTCCCGCGCGGCGAAGGAACGCCCCTGGCCGGCCACCGCCGCCGGGCTGACCGGCGTGCAGACCATCGTCCCGCTGATGCTGAACCATGTCTCGGCCGGTCGTCTGTCGCTCTCCCGGCTGGCGGAGCTGATGGGCGCGGGACCGGCGCGGGTCTATGGCGCGATCGGCAAGGGGCGGATCGCCGCGGGCTATGATGCCGACTTCACCGTGGTGGACATGGGCAAGAGCCGGGTGATTGAGGCCGACTGGCTCGTCTCGCCCTGCGGGTGGAGTCCCTTCATCGGGGCCCGCTGCCAGGGCTGGCCGGTGATGACCGTGCTGCGCGGGCGTGCGGTGATGCGCGAGGACGAGGTGATTGGGGCGCCGGGCGGCGAGCCGGTGCGCTTCGAGGGGACGCGCGCATCGTAAGTTGGAAGCGTCATGGATGAAGCTGCCTCCTGGCCGGGGGCAGCGGATTTCACTGTCACCGCCGGCTTCGAGGATTGCATCGAACGGCGGGTGGGACGGCTTCAAGGTCGTCACCGACGACGTGCCGAAGGTTGCTGCGCGGCCTACTACCCCGAGGCCAACGCCCTCCTGCCCCTCGCGCCTCGTGACGAGCGCAGCAACACGCCGGCGGCCAAGTCCGTCCCGGTGCGGATCACGGCCATGCAGCCGGGCCAGCCAGTTTCGAGCAGGCCGTCAGTTTCGAGCAGGCCGCCAGTTTCGAGCAGGCCGCCAGTTTCGAGCAGGCCGCCAGTTTCGAGCAGGCCGCCAGTTTCGAGCAGGCTGCCAGTTTCGAGCAGGCCGAAGGTAGCAGAGCGCTATCCAAGCGGGCCGCCGCTGACCGTGCCCGAGGCCTGACAATCGGCCGGGGCGCCCCTACAGCACCCGCTCGGGCCAGGGTTCCACCGGTGCCGCCGGCCTGGCATCCCCCACGTCGCGCGGCGGCGGGTTGCCTGGCACCGGCCCGACCCAGCAATCCACCGATCCCAGGCTACGGGTGCAGCGCGGCGCCGCCACCGGCTCCGGCTCCGTCCGGCAATAGCGTTCGCCCGCATCCAGATAGGCGATGGAGCAATCCCGCCTCGAGACTCCGGAGACCAGCAGGTCTGGCACCGCCCGCCCCGTCAGCATCAGGGAAACGCCGTTCACCGCCACGATCGGTCCCAGAGCGTCGCAGCCGGGCAGGGCCGCGATAAGCAGAAAAAGGAACGGGGCGAGGGGGGCAGGGGACCGCATCGGGCCATGAGACACGGGGCGGGCTTAACGCCCCGTGACGGTCCGGCTATACCCCGGCCCCGATTGTCTCTCGCCAGGGTCCCATTGGCTGGGAAGGAACCCGCTTGCCCGATATCTTCGACGAGCTGCAGGAGGATCTGCGCGCCGAACGCGCCCGGCAGCTCGGGATGCGTTACGGCGGCATCCTCGCTGCAGTGGCCCTGGTGGCGCTGATCGCCATCGGCGGCTGGCAGGGCTGGCGCTGGTACCAGACCCGCGAATCCGAGGCCGCGGCGAACGCCTTCCTCGTCGTCCACCGCGAGACGGAACAGCAGGGCGCCGACCTGAAGGCGGCGGCGGAGAAGTTCGACTCCATCGCGGCCCAGGCGCCGGTCGGCTACCGCACCCTGGCGCGGCTCCGCGCCGCGGCCCTGAAGTCCGAGACGGGCGACCTGCCCGGCGCCCTGGCCGAATGGGATGCGGTGGCGAATGACAGCGCGGCCGATCCGCTCTACCGCGACTTGGCCAGCCTGAACTGGGTGCTGCACGCGCTCGACACGCAGGATCCGGCGATGCTCGCCGCCCGCATCACGCCCCTGGCCGCAGAGGGCAATCCCTGGCGCGCCTCGGCGCGTGAACTGCAGGCGCTGGTGGCGATCCGCCAGGGCCAGATGGCCGAGGCGCGGCGGATCCTGGAGGCGCTCTCCACCGACACGACCGCGCCCCAGGCTCTGCGGGACCGCGCGGGCCGCACCCTGGCGCAGCTGCCGAATGCCTGAGAGGACAACGCAAGTGACGCCGAGCCACTCCCGACGTGCCCTGCTCCTGGGTGGCGCCGCCATCGCGCTTTCGGGCTGCGAAACCATCAGCGGCATCTTCGGCGACAGCAAGACGCCCCTGCCGGGCGAGCGCCTGCCGGTGATCCAGGCGGACCGGGAGCTCTCGGTCGATCCGAACGAGGCCGCCCGCCCGGTGGCGCTGCCGGCCCCGACCGCCATGGCCGAATGGCCGCAGGCCGGCGGCAACCTGGCCCATGATCCCGGTCATACTTCGGCGGGCGCGGGGCTGCGTGAGGTGTGGCGCGCCAGCATCGGCACCGGCTCCTCCTATCGCCGCCGCATCACCACCGGGCCGATCCTCGCGAATGGCACCGTCTTCACCGCCGATGCCTATGGCACCGTCTCGGCCTTCGATGCCGATCGCGGTGGCCGTCGCTGGATGCGCGAGACGACGCCGGATAAGGACGATGTCGGCGCGGTCGGTGCCGGCCTCGCTTTCGCCGATGGCGTGCTCTACGCGGCCACCGGCATGGCCGAGGTGCTCGCCCTCGATCCCGGCACCGGCGAGGTGCGCTGGCGCGCCTCCGTCTCCGCGCCGACGCGCGGGGCGCCGACCGTCACGGGCGGCCGCATCTTCGTGCCCACGGTCGAGAACCATCTCCTGGCGCTTTCCACCGAGGACGGGCGTCGCCTCTGGACCTATCGCGGCCAGCCCGTGGCCGCCGTGCCGCTGGGCCTGCCGGCCCCGGCCGTGGAGGGCGAGACCGTGGTGGCCGGCTTCCCTTCGGGCGAGCTGGCGGCGCTGCGGGCCGCGGATGGCCGCGTCATCTGGACCGAGAGCCTCGCCGCTGGCCAGGCCGCGCGCCGCGGCGGCATCGCCGAGTTGGCCGGGGTGTCCGGCCTGCCGGTAATCTCCGACGGGCGCGTGATCGCCGCCGGCCAGGCCGGCACCTCCCTGATGGTGGACCTGCGCTCCGGTCGCCGCCTGTGGGAGCGGGACGTGGGCAGCAGCCAGTCGCCGGCCGTGGCCGGGGAGTGGATCTTCATCGTCACCCCCGAGAACCAGCTCGTCGCCATGGGCCGCGACAGCGGCCGGGTGCGCTGGCTGACCCTGCTGGACGAGCGCTCCACCCGCGACCGCCGACGCACGCCGGCCATCTTCGGCTCGCCGCTGGTGGTGGGTGGGCAGATCCTGGTGCCATCCTCCCTTGGCGAGGCGGTCCTGGTCGATCCGGCCGAGGGCGGCATCGCCGGCCGCATCCGACTGCCGGGCGGCACCACCCTGCCGCCGATTGCGGTGGCGGGGACGGTCTATCTCATCACCGATGACGGGACTCTGGTAGCGCTGCGCGGGGCCTAATCCGGCCCGAAACGTTATCCGCAGGGGAGACCCACCCACGCCGCGCTTGACCCTGCGGCGTGGGGAGTGCTCTTCCGCTCCATGCTTCCTCGTATCGCCGTGATGGGCCGCCCCAATGTGGGCAAGTCCACCCTCTTCAACCGCCTCGCCGGGCGGCGCATCGCCATTGTGGACAACACGCCCGGCGTTACCCGAGACCGCAAGGAGACGGTGGCCCGTATCGCGGGCCGCGACGTGCTGCTGGTCGACACGGCCGGGCTGGAGGAGGCGCCGCCCGACACCATCCCTGGCCGCATGCGCTCCAGCTCCGAGGCCGCGCTGCGCACCGCCGACCTGATCCTGTTCGTGGTGGATGTCCGCGCCGGGCTGACCCCGGCTGACCGCGCCTTCGCCCAGTGGCTGCGCCGCCAGGGCAAGCCCGTGCTGTTGCTGGCCAACAAGGCCGAGGGGCGGATGGGCGCCGCGAACTCCCTGGAGGCCTATGAGCTTGGCCTGGGTGCGCCGCTACCCGTCTCGGGCGAGCATGGCGACGGCTTCGGCGAGCTGCATGACGAGATCCGGGCCGCCCTGCCGCCCGAGCCGCCGGAGGAAGAGGAGGAGACGGACGACCCGAACCGCCCGCTGCGGCTGGCCATCGTCGGCCGCCCGAATGCCGGCAAGTCGACCCTGCTGAACGCCCTGCTGGGCGAGGAGCGGATGATCACCGGGCCGGAGCCCGGCCTGACCCGCGATTCAGTTGCCGTGCAATGGATGGACGAGACGGGCAAGCCGGTGCGGCTGGTGGACACCGCCGGGCTGCGCCGCCGCGCCCGCATCACAGAGGCGCTGGAGCAGATGTCCACCGCCGCCACCATCGCCGCCCTGAAGGAATGCGAGGTGGCTGTGCTGGTGGTCGATGCTGTGCAGGGCATGGACGAGCAGGACCTGCGCATTGCCCGTCTGGCGGAGCGCGAGGGGCGCGCCATCGTCGTCGCCTTCAATAAATGGGACGCGGTGGAGGACCGCAATGCGGCCCGGCGCAAGGTCGAGGACGTGCTGACGGCCTCCCTCGCGCAGCTGAGGGGCATCCTGGTCGTGCCGCTCTCGGCGGCGACCGGCCGCGGCGTGGACAAGCTGATGCCGACCGTTCGCGAGGCCTATGAGACCTGGAACCGCCGCATCCCCACGGGCGCGCTGAACCGCTGGTTTGAGAATGCGCTGTCCCGCCACGCGCCGCCGCTGGTGGAGGGCAAGCGGCTGAAACTGCGCTACGCCACCATGCCCAAGGCGCGGCCGCCGACGATCGCCATCTTCGGTACGCGGGCCGAGATGATGCCAGAGGATTACCGGCGCTACCTCGTGAACTCCTTCCGCGAGGCCTTCGACATGCCGGGTGTGCCCATCCGCATCAACCTGCGTGGCACCGAGAATCCCTACGCGGATTCCGACGACTAGCCCTGCGGCGACCATCCGCCTTCCGGGCAATGCCCCGCGCATTTGACCTCGCCGCAGGCGGGCTGAGAATGAGCGGGGGCGAGGCCCCGCGAACCGCCGCGTGTTCCGGCGCGGCGGCGACATCGTCAAGGAATCCCGTATGTCCCGATGGGCCTCGCTGTTCGACCGCCTCTGGCCGGGCGGGCGCCGGGAGTAGGGCGGGGCAGGAACGGTCCAGGCGCTGGTCCAGCGTTCGCTGGCGCTTGAGGCACGGGTGGAGGCGCTTCCGGCGAAGCTGGAGGAGACCACCAACCATCTCATCCAGCGCGCCCATCCGCTGCACTTCCACCAGGCGGTCTATCTCGGCGACCACACCGCGCTAGCCATGCTGCACGGGCGGCACATGCTGTTCGTGGACACGCGCGGCATCGACATCGCGCCGCATCTGCTGATGCAGGGCGTATGGGAGACGCCCTATACGAGCTTGTTCCAGCGGCTGATCCGCCCAAATGACCTCGTGCTGGATCTTGGGGCGAACCATGGCGTCTATGCCGTGCTGGCCGCAGCTGCCGGCGCCCGGGTGGCGGCCTTCGAGCCCAATCCACGGCTTTGCGAACTCATGCGCCGCAGCGCTGCGGTGAACGGCTTCTCGGGCCGCATGATGGTCTATGAGGCGGCCGTCGGGGATGTTGACGGCGAGGTGCATCTCGCCTTCGACAATGCCTGGCCCGGCGGCGGCCATGTGGTGGCGGCGGGATCGCAGGAGCCTGGGGTGGGTTGCCGCGTGCTGCCGCTGGACGGCTTCTTCGCCGATCCGGCCATCACCGTGGACCTGATCAAGATGGATGTGGAGGGCACGGAGGGCCGCGCCCTGATGGGCATGCGCGGGTTGCTGGCGCGGTCGCCCGGGGTGCGCATCATGATGGAGTTCGCCCCTGTGATGCTGAACGGCCATGGCGTGGGCCCGGCCGTCGTGATCGGCATGCTGCGCGAACTGGGCTTCCGCTTCTGAGACATCGGCGCCGATTCCGGGCTCACGCCCGTGGATGGCGACATCCTGGCGCAGGCCATGGACGACTCCGTCCGCAACATCCTGGTGGCCCGCCAGCCGGTCGGCTGACGCCTGGGAACGCCGGGGGAGTCGCCTTCCCCGGCTGTCCCTTCAGGCCGCCCGCACGACCTCGCCGCTGCGGGCTTCTTCGGGCAGGCAAAGGGCCGCGATCAGCGGCGCCACATCCCCCGGCTGCGCGATGCTGGCGGGGTCCTCGCCCGGCATGGCGGTAGCGCGCAGGCGCGTGTTCACCGGGCCGGGATCGTAGAGGTTCACCCGCAGCGGCGTCGTCGCCACCTCGGCCGCCCAGGTGCTGGCAAGGTGCTCGAGGCCAGCCTTGGACGCGCCATAGGCGCCCCAATAAGGCATTGGGTCGCGGGCGCGGTCCGTGGTGAGGATGACGGCGCGGCCGGAATCCGAAGCGCGCAGCGGCGGGTCCAGGGTGCGGATCAGGCGCCAGGCGGCGGTGAGGTTCACCGCCATCACATCGGCCCAGTCTCGCGGGGTGATGTGCGCTACCGGGGTGAGGGTGCCGAGCACGCCGGCCGCGTGAACCAGGATGTCCAGTCGCCCAAAGCGCTCGACAATTGAGGGGCCGAGGGGATCGAGCTTGTCGACATCCCGGGCGAGGTCGAAGGGCAGCAGGGTGGCGCTGCCGCCGAGTGCCCGGATCGCGTCGTCGGTTTCCTCCAGGCCACCCTGGCTGCGCGCGGTCAGCACGCAATGGGCGCCCAGGCGAGCCAACTCGATCGCGGTGGCGGCGCCGATCCCGCGGGAGGCGCCGGTGACGAAGGCGACGCGGCCCTGGAGCGGACCCTGAATCACGTTGCTCATACGCCGTTCAGCGCCAGAAGGGCGGGCTTGCGCTCGGCATGGCCCTCAAGGTCGGTGAGCGGAATGGCGTAGTCCCCGGTGAAGCAGGCATCGCAATAGCCGGGATCCTTCGCGTCACGACCCTTGCGGCCGAGGGCGCGATAAAGACCGTCCAGCGAGATGAAGGCGAGGCTATCGACGCCGATGATGCGCGCCATCTCCTCCAGGTCGTTATTGGCCGCGAGCAGCTTCTCCCGCTCCGGCGTGTCGATCCCGTAGAAGCAGGAATGGGTCGTGGGCGGCGAGGAGATGCGCATATGCACCTCCTTGGCGCCGGCCTGGCGGACCATCTCGACGATCTTCTTGCTGGTGGTGCCGCGGACGATGGAGTCGTCCACCAGGATCACCCGCTTGCCCTCGAGCATGGGGCGGTTGGCCGAATGCTTCAGCTTCACGCCGAGGTGGCGGATGCTGTCCGTGGGCTCGATGAAGGTGCGGCCGACATAGTGGTTGCGGATGATCCCCAGCTCGAAGGGAATGCCCGCTTCCTTGGAATAGCCCATCGCGGCGGGGACGCCAGAATCCGGCACCGGCACCACCACATCGGCCTCGACGCCGCTCTCGCGCGCCAGCTCCTGGCCGATGCGCTTGCGCGTCTCGTAGACGGGCGTGCCCTCCACCACGGAATCGGGGCGGGCGAAGTAGATGTACTCGAAGATGCAGAAGCGGCTGGAGGTGTGGGCGAAGGGCTTCACGCTGCGCACGCCGTCATCGTCGATGATGACGATCTCGCCCGGCTCGACGTCGCGCACGAAGTCGGCGCCGACGATGTCGAGGGCGCAGGTCTCGCTGGCCAGCACCCAGGCGTTGTTCTGGTCCGCACCGAGGCGCCCAAGGACCAGCGGGCGCACGCCCAGCGGATCGCGCACGCCCATCAGCGCGCCGTCATGCAGGGCGACAAGGGAATAGGCGCCGTCCACCTGCTTCAGCGCGTCGATCAGCCGGTCGAGCACCGTGGCGTAGAGCGAAATGGCGATGAGGTGGACGAAGACCTCCGAGTCCGTGGAGGACTGGAAGAGGCAGCCGCGGCGGACGAGCTGGCGGCGAAGCGCCAGCGCATTGGTGAGGTTGCCGTTATGGGCGACCGCGAAGCCGCCAAAGGCGAAGTCGGCGAAAAGCGGCTGGACGTTGCGCAGCGCCGTCTCGCCGGCCGTGGCGTAGCGGTTGTGGCCGACCGCAGCGCGGCCGGGCAGGCCGGCCATGACCCGGGCGTCGCCGAAGATGTCGCCGACCAGCCCGAGGCCCTTGTGGCTGCGGAAGCCCTTCTCGCCCAGGCTGACAATGCCGGACGCTTCTTGGCCGCGATGCTGCAGGGCATGGAGGCCGAGGGCGGTGAGAGCCGCCGCATCGGGGGAGTTCCAGACCCCGAAGACGCCGCATTCCTCGTGGAAGCCGTCGTCGTCGCTGTCGTGCGGGTTGGTGGTGACATCCGTCATGGGGGTCAGATCCGGTTGCGCGCGGGAGGGCGCAACAGCTCCTCGGCGGTGGGGGCCCGACCCGAGGGCGGATCGGGCAGGCGGGGGCGGTACTGGGCCGGCAGCTGTTGGTTCAGCCAGGCGGCGCCATCGGCGATCAGCGGGAAGCTGCGGGCCTGGCGAACCGGCTCGGGCCAGAGTTCCGTGGCCGGTACGAAGGCACCAGCCGCGATATAGGCAACCAGGAGCACGATGACACCCCGCCCGAGGCCGAAGACGATGCCCAATGCACGGTCGACGCTGCCCAGGACGGAGTTTCGCACCGCGCGGGCGATCAGCGCGATGATGATCTTCAGGATGATGAGGGTGACGATGAAAACGGCCGCCAAGGCCGCGACATCGGCCATCCATTCGGCGGGGAACATATTGGCGAACAGGCCGCGGGTGCCGTTCAGCATGTAAAAGGCGAAGAAGAGGGCCCCGGCCCAGGCACCAACGCCCAGCACTTCCCGGACGAGCCCGCGCATGTATCCGATGACGCCGGAGATGGCGATCAGCACGAGGAAGACGGCATCGACCCAGGTCATCGGAGGCGGGATATAACGATGCTGCGCCGCGGCGTCACGCGCGGCGGGCGCAAGGCAGGGTTACGCGGTCTCCTCCGCCTCGGCAGGGGCGGGCTTCGGCTTTTCCCTGGGGGCTGGCTTGCGGGTGGCTCCGGCGGCGAAGGGTGCTACCAGATCGGCCAGATGGCCCACCTCGCTCAGGCGCAGCCCTTCGGGCGCCGAGAGGGCCCGGCCGCCGCGCGCGACGCGGCGGGGCAGGGTGGCCGAGGCGAAGCCGAGCTTGGCGGCCTCGCGGAGGCGCAGTTCGGTCTGGGCGACCTGCCT
Organism: Muricoccus harenae; assembly: GCF_009848505.1. Taxonomy (GTDB): domain Bacteria; phylum Pseudomonadota; class Alphaproteobacteria; order Acetobacterales; family Acetobacteraceae; genus Roseomonas; species Roseomonas harenae. The sequence continues at coordinate 26,690 of NZ_WWDL01000014.1, read as the reverse complement.
GATTTCGCCAGACAGGCCGACCTCGCCGAAGAAGACCATGTCCGGTGCGGCCGGGCGGTCCGTGGCGGCGCTGACCAGGGCGGCGGCCACCGCCAGGTCGGCCGCGGGCTCGTTGATCCGCAGGCCGCCGGCAATGTTCAGATAGACGTCGTTCTGCCCCAGGCTGAGCCGGCAGCGGCTTTCCAGCACTGCCAGGAGCATCGAGAGGCGGCCCGAGTCCCAGCCCACCACCTGCCGCCGGGGGCTGCCGCCGGAGGCGGGGGAGAGCAGGGCCTGGATCTCCACCAGCACAGGGCGCGTGCCCTCCAGCCCCGCGAAGACCGCCGAGCCGGAGACATTGCCGCGCCGCTCCGCGAGGAAGAGGGCCGAGGGGTTAGGAACCTCCGCGAGGCCCGTCTCGGTCATCTCGAAGACGCCGATCTCGTCCGTGGCGCCGAAGCGGTTCTTGGTGGCGCGGAGGATACGGAACTGATGTCCGCGATCGCCTTCGAAATAAAGGGTGGCGTCCACCATGTGCTCCAGCACGCGGGGGCCGGCGAGGGTGCCCTCCTTGGTGACATGCCCCACGAGGACCAGGGCGAAGCCGCGCGACTTGGCCAGCCGCCCCAGCTCGGCCGCGCAGGCACGGACCTGGCTGACGGTACCGGGAGCCGAATCCAGGCTGTCGAGCCAGACAGTCTGGATGGAGTCCATGATGACCAGGCCGACATCGCGCTCCTGCTCCAGGCTGGCGAGGATGTCGCGGAGCGAGCTGGCTGCGGCGAGCCCCAGCGGGGCGCCAGAGACGCCCAGGCGAAGGGCACGGAGGCGGACCTGCTCGATCGCCTCCTCACCCGAGATGTAGAGGGTGTGCTTGCCGGCCTCGGCTACCCGGGCGGCGGCCTGGAGCAGGATGGTGGACTTGCCGATGCCCGGGTCGCCGCCAACCAGGACCACCGAGCCAGGCACGAAACCGCCGCCGAGGACGCGGTCCAGCTCCGCCATGCCGGTGCGGGTACGGGGTGGTGGGGCGGAATGGCCCTTGAGGGGGACGAACTCCACCCGGCGGCCGCCAATCGCAGCCTTGGCCGGGCCGGGGCTGCGGGCCTCCACCACCTCCTCGGCCAGGGTGTTCCACTCGCCGCAGCCCTCGCACTTACCCTGCCACTTCGCGTGGGCGGTGCCGCAGGACTGGCAGACGAAACGGTGGGTGGCTTTGGCCAATGGATGCCCGATCAAGAACGAAACGTGGACATCCAGGATGTAGCGCGTGGCGGGCCCGCTTAGAAGGGGCCGGTCCGCCCGACCCGCTTCAGGGGGCGGGGTTCAGGCCACCATCTTCTCGCATTCGGCGGCGCAATCGAGGCAGGTCTGGGCGCATTTCTTCATGTGGTCGTCCGCCTCCGGGTGGTTGCCGCAGGAGTCGGCGCATTGGCGGCAGATCTCGGCGCATTCGCGGGCGAGATGCTTGCCGTGCTGCGACTCGCGAATCATGAAGTCGGCGGTGGTGGCGCAGATCTGCGCGCAATCCATCAAGATCCGGATATGGCCGACCTCGGCATGGCTGCCGCCTTTGGTAAGGCAGTGGATCACGCAATGCAGGCAGATGCGGTGGCATTCGAGGCATGCGCGGATGCAGGCGTCCATCACGGCTCTCCCTTCGGGGTGAAACCGTCTAACGAGCTTCCCAAGGGGGAAGGTTGCGCTCACCCCTCGCGTCGCCTGACCTGCGCTGCCCTGTATCAGGGGCCTCCTCGGCATGAGGGCATGGCCTCGGGAGGGGGCGGGAAGCCTTTTCTACTTCCGCAGCTCCATCGTGATCGGTCCCTCGCGCTCCCCGCGCGCGAACTGATCCACCATGGCGTTCCCGGTTTCGCCGAGCGTCGCGGCAGCGCCGGTCCAGATGATCCGGCCCTTGTGGATCATCGCCGCATCGTCGCCGATGCGGCGGGCACTGGCCATGTCATGGGTGATGGTGACGGCGGTGGCGCCGAGGCGGCGCACGCAATCGACGATCAGCCCGTCGATCACGGCGCCCATGATCGGATCGAGCCCAGTGGTGGGCTCGTCGAAGAAGATGATCCGGGGCTCGGAGGCGATGGCGCGCGCGAGGGCCACCCGCTTCTGCATGCCGCCCGAAAGCTCGGCTGGGGAAAGGGCACCGACGCTGGCATCGAGCCCGACGCCGGCGAGCGCCTCGGCCGCCTTGTCGCGCGCCTGCGCCCGGGTGATGCGCTTCTGGGCGAGCAGCTTGAAGCAGACATTCTCCCAGACCGGCAGGCTGTCGAAGAGCGCGCCATTCTGGAAGAGCATACCGGTGTGATCCAGCACCTCTTCGCGCTCGCGCGCGGACATGGCCAGCACGTCCCGCCCATTGATCTCGATCAGGCCGGAATCCGCCTCGATGAGGCCCAGGATGCATTTGATGGTGACGGACTTGCCCGAGCCGGAGCCGCCGAGGATGACCATGGAGCGGCCGGGCATGACGTCCAGGTCCACCCCATCCAGCACGGTCTTCGGCCCGAAGGACTTGCGCAGCTCCCGAAGACGGATTCGCGGGGTCATCGGGCGAAGAAGGCCTCGGTCAGCACATAGTCCAGGGCGAGGATAAGGATGGAGGAGGCGACCACCGCCGTGGTGGTGGCCGCGCCCACGCCCTGCGCGCCGCCGCGCGAGGTGTAGCCGCACCAGGTGCCCATCAGCGCCACGACGAAGCCGAAGACCGCCGCCTTCGCCAGCCCGCTGACCACGTCCATCACCTGCAGGAAGTCGAAGGTGGCCTTGAGATAGCCGGGACCGGAGAAGCCGAGCTTGAAAGTGCCGATCAGATAGCCGCCCATCACGCCCAGCACATCCGCCACGATCACCAGCAGCGGCATCGCCAGGGTAGCAGCCAGCAGCCGAGGGGCGACCAGGTACTTCATCGGATCGGTGGAAAGGGTGGTGAGGGCGTCGATCTGGTCGGTGACGCGCATGGTGCCGATCTCGGCGGCGAAGGCCGCGCCGATGCGGCCGGAGACCATCAGCCCTGCCAGCACCGGGCCCAGTTCCCGTGTGATGGAAAGGACGACGACATTGGCCACCGCCCCCTCCGCGCCGAAGCGGGAGAAGCCGGAATAGGATTGCAGCGCCAGCACCATGCCGGTGAAGACCGCGGTCAGCCCCACCACCGGCAGGGAGAAGTAGGCGACTTCGAGGAAGGCGCGGAGGAAGAGGCGCGGCTGGAAGGGCGGGCGCAGCACATGGCTCAACCCTTCCAGGGCGAAGAGCGCCACCGCGCCGATGGTGCGGCAGAGGTCGAGGGCGGCGCGGCCGAGGGCCGCCACCCAGTCCACCGGGGCCAGGGTCACGCGGCCGTCACATAGCTGCGGCGATAGCGGGAGCCCAGGGCGGTCAGCACCTCATAGCCGATGGTGCCGGCGCGGGCGGCGACGTCATCGGGGGAATTGCCTGGGCCAATCAGCTCGATCATCGAACCGGGCGTGATGGCGGGATGATCGGTCACGTCGAAGGTGGTGAGGTCCATGGATACCCGCCCGACAAGCGGAACCTCCTGCCAGTTGTGACGGCCAAGGGCGCGGCCGGACAGGGACCTCAGATAGCCATCGGCATAGCCCACGGCAACGGTGGCGATCCGGGAAGGGCGGCTGGCGACCCAGGTTGCGCCATAGCCCACCGGGGCGCCTGCCGGAATGTCCCGCACCTGGAGCACCGGAGCGGCGAGCCGCACCGTGGGGCGCATGGGGTTAGGCCGCTCCGCAATGGGGTTGAGGCCGTAGAGTGCGCAGCCAGGCCGGCCGAGATCCGAGGCGAAGTCATGCCCGAGGAAAAGCCCGGCGGAATTTGCGAAGGAGGCGGGGGCGGCGGGCAGGCGGGCGCGGGCGGCCGCGAAGCGGGCGGCCTGCTGGACATTGAGCGGGTCGGCAGGGGTGTCCGCGCAGGCCAGATGGGTCATGACGTAGCGGAGCTTCACCCCCTGGAGGAGCGAAGGGTCATCCGCCAGGGCATCGACATCGCGCGGGGAGAGGCCAAGGCGCGCCATGCCGGTGTCTATATGCAGCAGGACATCGCGGCCGGTGCTGGACCAGGCCGCGAGGTCGCCCGGCGTGTTCAGGACGGGGGTGAGGTCGTAATTCTCGTCCTCTCCGGGACGGAAGCCGTTCAGGACCACCACCATGGGACCCGGGCCGAGAGCGGTCCGCACCGCCACGCCTTCCTCCACATGGGCGACGAAGAAGTGGCGGCATCCGGCGGCGGCCAGGGCCGCCGAAACCTGCTTCGCGCCGAGGCCATAGGCATCGGCCTTCACCGCGGCCCCGAGATCGGTGCCGCCGGCTTCCGTATGGCGGGCGTGGAGAGCGGTCCAGTTGGCGGCGATGGCGTCGAGATCGACCGTCAGCAGCCCGGATCGTTCAGCCATAATCGTCCTGGTCGTGGGTCTGGTCGAGATCGCCGAAGCGGGTAAACTCGCCCTCGAAGAACAGGCGGATGGTGCCGGTGGGGCCGTGGCGCTGCTTGGCGATGATGAGCTCGGCCTTGTTGTGGGCCTGCTCCATATCCTTCTGCCACTTCTCCGACGCCTCGGAGAACTTCTCCTGGTTGTCGAAGGACAGCTCCTTCGGCATGCGCTGCGCGAGGTAGTACTCGTCGCGATAGACGAACATCACGACGTCGGCGTCCTGCTCGATCGAGCCGGATTCGCGGAGGTCGGCAAGCTGCGGCCGCTTGTCCTCGCGCTGCTCCACCTGGCGGGAGAGCTGGGAGAGGGCGATGACCGGAACGGACAGTTCCTTCGCGATCGCCTTCAGCCCCTGGGTGATCTGGCTGATCTCCTGCACCCGGTTCTCCGGCCGGGTGCCGGCGGCCGGGCGCATCAGCTGGAGATAGTCCACGATGATGAGGTTCAGCCCCCTGGTTCGCATCAGGCGCCGGCAACGCGTGCGCAGCGCCGAGATGGTGATGGCCGGGGTGTCGTCAATGAAGAGGGGCAGGGTGGCAAGCTCGCGGCTCACCTCCACGAATTTGTCGAAGTCGCGCTGGGCGATGTCGCCGCGGCGGATGCGGTCACCCGAGACGCGCGACTGTTCCGAAAGAATACGGGTGGCGAGCTGGTCGGCGCTCATTTCGAGAGAGAAAATGGCGACGCCGCCGCGGACCACCGCATTCGGGTCCTTCTCCAGCGCCTCCCGGATCACCGCCTTGGCGGCGCCGAAGCCGATCTTCACGGCCAGCGCCGTTTTGCCCATGGCGGGGCGCCCGGCGAGGATCAGAAGGTCCGACGGGTGCAGGCCACCGAGCTTGCTGTCCACGTCCCGCAGGCCGGTGGAGAGGCCGGAGACGCCGCCCGGGGTGCTGAAGGCGCGTGCCGCCAGCTCTACCGCCGCGGTCAGCGCCTTGTCGAAGCTGATCAGCCCGCCTTCCGAGCTGCCCTCGGTGGCCAGGTTGAACAGCGCCTGCTCGGCCGCCTCGAGCTGGGCCTTGCCGTCCAGCTCAGGCTCGGCGCCGAAGGCACGGTTGACCACCACCTCGCCGAGATCGACCAGCTGGCGGCGCAGGAAGCAGTCATGGATGACGCGGCCGTATTCGCCGGCATTGATGATGCCGACCATGGCCGTGAGAAGCTGCGTCAGATAGGCGGGGCCGCCCACCTCGTCGAGCACACCAGAGTGCTCGAACTCCGCGCGCAGCGTGACGACATCGGCCAACTGGCCCGCTTCGATCCGGCGCTGAATGGATTTGTAGATCCGGCCATGGATCGGGTCGGCGAAATGCTCGTCCGCCAGGAACTCCGAGACGCGTTCATAGGCCTTGTTGTTGGCCAGGAGCGCGCCCAGCAGCGCCTGCTCCGCCTCGGCATTCGAGGGGGGCAGGCGCTGGGAAAGGCCCAGCATCCCGCTGCCGGCCGGCTCTGCGAGGCTGTCGAAGGCGTTCATCGGGCCAGTCTAGCCCTCGGCGCGCTCCACGTCCTCTCTCACCGCACCGCGGGATCCTGTGGATGGCGGTGGATCATGTGGATATGTCGCCGCCCGCTCGGCATCGAACATGTAGTCGCGGGTCAGCGGCAGGGTGTCGACCTTGCGGGTCAGCTGGATCTGCCAGTTCATGTGGCCCCAGCGGCGGAAGGCGAGCTCCGACGCGGCCAGGTAGAACTCGAACATGCGGCAGAAGCGCTCGTCATAGAGCGACTTGATGGCATTGCGATTGGCGGCGAAGCGGGCCCGCCAATGGGCGATGGTCATGGCGTAGTGAAGGCGCAGGATCTCAATGTCGGTGATCCAGAGCCCGGCCTTCTCCACCGCCGGCACGACCTCCGACAAAGCGGGGGAATAGCCGCCGGGGAAGACGTACTTGGTGATCCAGGGATTGGTTGTGCTGGGCCCCTCGGACTGGCCGATGGCGTGGATCAGGGCCACGCCATCCTCTTTCAATGCGCGTTTCACCGTGCGGAAGAAGGCCGTGTAGTGGTTGATGCCCACATGCTCGAACATGCCGACGGAGACGATCCGGTCCATCGGCTGGTTCCAGCTGCGGTAATCCCTCAGCTCGAAGCGCACGCGATCCGAAAGGCCGGCCGCCTCGGCGCGAGCGCGTGACTCGGCGAGTTGCTCTTCGGAGAGGGTGAGACCGGTCACGCGGGCGCCGTGGTCGCGGGCCAGGGTCAGCGCCAGGCCGCCCCAGCCGGAGCCGATATCCAGCACTTCGAGATCGGGACGGTCCAGCTTCAGCTTGGAGGCGAGGTGGCGCTTCTTGAGCGTCTGCGCCTCCTCCAGCGTCTCCGTCCCGGTCGGGAAGTAGGCGCAGGAATACTGGCGGTCCGCATCGAGGAAGAGGGAATAGAGCGTCCCGTTCAGATCGTAGTGATGGGCAACGTTGCGGCGGCTGCGGCTGGCGGTGTTGAGGTCCATCAGCCGGCGGCTGACCCAGCGCACCCCTTCGTTGAGGCGCATGGCCGGAAGGCTGCTGCCCTCGGCCAGGTTGAGGATGAAAAGATCCAGCACGTCATAGATGGTGGAGCCATCGATCGGCTCGATGCTGCCATCCATGTAGCCCTCGCCGAAGGCGAGGGAGGGACTCCAGAGAAGGCGCCGGGTGATCTCTGGGGTCGTCAGCGCGAGGGCTGCGCTGGGTCCCGGGCGGGTTCCGCCGAGGATCCTGGTGGTGCCGTCCGGGTGGCGGAGCTTGAGGGTGCCTTGGCGGACGAGACGGGAGAGAAGGGAATCGATCAGCAAGGTCGGTCTCCTTGCTGGAAAGGCTGTGCCTCCGCGCCAGGGGGCGCAATCAGTCGAGGTGAACATCACGAAGGCGTGATGATCTGAATCGGGTTGAATAACGTCCAGAGATGAGAATGGCCGCCCCTTGTGGGAGGCGGCCATTCCTTACTCGCATGAACTCCGAGGCTACTCGGAGGCGGCGCCCAGCTCGGACAGCTCGGCGGCCAACTCGGCCTCGAGGCTGGCCTCCTCGGCCTCCTGCTCGGCGCGCAGGTCCTCGCCACGCGCCTGCTTCTCGGCTTCTTCCGGGGAGCGGGCGATGTTCACGATCACCGGGATAGAGACCTCCGGGTGCAGCGCGACGCGGACGGTGGTGAGGCCCAGCGTCTTGATCGGCTGCTCCAGGATGACCTGGTCGCGGGTGATTGTGAGGCCGGCTTCCTTCGTCGCGTCCGCGATGTCGCGGCCGGAGACGGAGCCGTAGAGCGCGCCGCTCTCGCCGGCGGAGCGGATCAGGACGACTGTGAGGCCCTCCATCCGCTCGGCCACGCGCTCGGCCTCCTCGCGCCGCTTGAGGTTCTGGGCCTCGAGCTGCGCGCGCTCCTGCTCGAAGCGGGCCAGGTTGCTCGCGGTCGCGCGGATGGCGCGGCCGGAGGGCAGCAGGAAGTTGCGGGCATAGCCGGGCTTCACCTTCACGGTGTCGCCCATCTGGCCAAGCTTCTCGACCCGCTGCATCAGGATGACGTCGATCATGGCGTGGCGCTCCCGATCAGTCGTTGATGACGTAGGGGAGCAGCGCCAGGAAGCGGGCGCGCTTGATGGCATTCGCCAGCTCGCGCTGCTTCTTGGCGGAGACCGCCGTGATGCGGGACGGCACGATCTTGCCGCGCTCGCTCAGGAAGCGGGACAGCAGGCGCACGTCCTTGTAGTCGATCTTCGGCGCGTTCGGGCCGGAGAAGGGGCAGGACTTGCGGCGGCGGTAGAAGGGCCGGCGGGCGCCGACGGCCGTGCGGCGCGCGGCGGGGGTCAGGTCAGTCGTGTCGGACATGAGATCTTACTCCTCGCCGCCATTGCCATCGAGGTCGTCGCGGGGGCGGGCGCGGAACTCCTCACGGTCGTCGCCACGCTCGCGGCCGCGGCCGGAGCTGAAGCGGCCGGCCGGACGGGGGCCGCGGAAGCCGCGGTCGCGCTCACGGTCGTCGCCGCGCTTGGCCAGGATGGCCGAGGGGGCGTCGTCGATCGTCTCGATCCGCAGGGTCATGTGGCGCAGCACGTCCTCGTGGAGGCCGAGCTGACGGGTGACCTCCTTCTCGGCGGCCGGCGCGCAGTCCAGGCCCAGCAGCATGTAGTGGGCCTTACGGTTCTTCTTGATCTTGTACGCGAGGCCACGGAGGCCCCAGTACTCGCGCTTGCGGACTTCGCCGCCGCTCTCGCCGATGATGGTGCCGACCTGGTCGGCGATGGCCTCGACCTGCGCCTGCGTCAGGTCGTTCCGTGCAATGAGCACGGTTTCATACAGTGGCATCTTTATCCCTTCGGATGTCTCAGCCCGGGCCGGCGCGGGATGCGATGGCGGAATGGGCATAGCCGCGCGCGATGCCTCGCGCCCGGCAGGGTGGCGGGGGCGTATAAGGGATCGTGGGGGAGGGAGCAAGCCATTGCTTGGAACGCGATGCCACCTCCTCCCGGCGCGGCGGCCGGCTTCGGGCTGGGGCGGGCCCTGGCGTTCCCCCCGTGCCATATCCTCTGCCGCCGCCCCATCCGCCTGTGCTAATCAGGGGCACCACGGCCCATGCGGGTCCGGGGAGGCGCGGATGGCGACCGGAAGCGAGTCCGGGCCGGGAAGCGGCCAGGGCAGGATGTGGGCGGCCGGCGAGGTCTACGAGCCCTATGTCGGGCGCTGGAGCCGCCTTGTCGCGGTGGAGTTCCTGAGCCGGCTCGGCGTGCCGGCTGGCGCGCGCTGGCTCGATGTCGGTTGCGGCACCGGTGCGCTCAGCGCCGCGATCGCCGGCCGCTATGCCCCGGCCTTCGTCCTGGGGGTGGACCCGTCGGAGGGCTTCCTGACCTACGCCCGCCGCCTGACGGACGGGCAAACCGAGTTCGTCCGGGGCGATGCCCAGGCGCTGCCGGTCGGCGACGCGGTTTTCCACGCCGTGGTCAGCGGCCTGGTGCTGAACTTCGTGCCGGATCAGGCGAGGGCCGCAGCGGAAATGCGGCGCGCCGCCCGCAAAGGTGCCAAGGTGGCAGCCTATGTCTGGGACTATGCCCAAGGCATGCAGATGATGCGTTGCTTCTGGGACGCGGCCGCCGCGCTGGACCCTGCAGGGGCAGGCGGCAAGGACGAGGCGCTGCGCTTCCAGCTTTGTCGACCGGACCCGCTGCGCGTGCTGTTCGAGGAGGCCGGGCTGCGCAAGGTGGAGGTGTCGGCGATCGAGGTGCCGACGGTGTTCCGCGACTTCGATGACTATTGGGCGCCATTCCTGGGCGGCCAGGCGCCCGCGCCGGCCTATTGCATGTCGCTTGCCGAGGACCGCCGCGCGGCACTGCGGGAGAGGCTTCGTGCCTTGCTGCCGGCGGAGCCCGACGGCAGCATCCACCTCTCGGCCCGGGCCTGGGCGGTGCAGGGAACCGCCTGAACAGGCAGCTCGTGCTTCAAATCTCCACCCAGCGCCGCAGCAGGTTGTGGTAGCCCGAGGTCATGGCCAGCACGCCGGGATGGTCATCCGGCAGATCCTGGCGCAGGGCGATGATTCCCATGTCCATGTCGTAGAGGAACTGGCGCTGGGCGTCGTCCTTCACCATGGACTGGGTCCAGAAGAAGGACCCCCAGCGGCTGCCGCGGGTAACCGGATTGACGTGGTGCAGGCTGGTGGAGGGATAGACCACCATGTCCCCCGCATCGAGCTTCACCTCCTGCGTGCCATAGGTGTCCTGCACCACCAGCTCGCCGCCGTCATACTCGCCCGGCGGGGTGAGGAAGAGGGTCGAGGAGACATCGGCCCGGATACGCTGGCCGGTGCCGGGGACGGCGCGGATGGCGTTGTCGACATGTGCCTGGAAGGTCATGCCCACGTCGTAGCGGTTGAACATGGGCGGCAACACGCGCAGCGGCAGGGCGGCGGTAGCGAAGATCGCGTTGCGGCCCAGGGCGAGCAGGACGAGGTCGCCCAGTTCCTTGCCTTCGGGTGAATCCACGGGGACCTGGAGGTTGAACTTCGCCTTGGCGGATTGCTCGCCGGCGGTGGACTTGCCGTCCACCCATGCCGCGGCTTCCAGCCGCTCGCGGCAATAGGCGACTTCGGTGGGCGTCAGGACCTGGGGGATGCGAACGAGCATCGGGGCGCTCCGGAGTGCAAAAAGATGCGGGCGGCGGGGTGGCATCCTGCCATCCCCGCCGCCCGCCGTCAGGCCGGGGCGCGGCTCGCGCGCCCCAAGGAAGTCAGGCCGTCAGAAGTCGGCGGCCAGGGAGACAAGCACGGTGCGGCCGGCGGACACCACCGCGCGGTTGCTGAACAGGGCTTCGTAGTTCGTGCGGTCGGTCAGGTTGTAGCCGTTCACCCGGACAGTCAGCTTGTCATTGAGCCGGTGCTGGATCATCGCATCGAAGCTGAAATTGGCCGGGACCTCGGCGGTGTTGTCGGCATTCAGGAAGACCTGGCTGCGCCAGGTGATGCCGGCGCCGAGCGTGACATTGTACGGCGTGTCACGCGCGATGTCGTAGGTGGTCCAGAGGGAAGCCGCGTGCTCCGGCACGTATTGCAGGCGCCGGCCGACATTGGCAGCGGTGGAGGATTCCGTCGTCTTGCTGTCGAGATAGGTGTAGGCGGCGTTGATGTTCCATTCCGGCGTGATGCGGCCGGTCACGCCGACCTCCACGCCGCGGATGCGCTGGCGGTCGCCCGACTGCACCACCGAGGTGGGGTCGTCCGGATCCTGCACGAAGGCATTGCCCTTCTCGGCCTGGAACAGCGCGGCGGTGAGGCCGAGGCGGTTGTCGAACAGGCCGATCTTGGCGCCGATCTCGTGGTTGGTGTTCCGCTCCGGCTCGAAGCCGCTGTTGAAGTTGGCGGCCGAGGCGGGGAAGGTCGTGAAGAAGGTCCCCGGCGGCGTCGTCGAGGTGGAGTAGGAGTAGTAGAAGGTCTGGTTTGGCGCCGGCTCGAAGATCACGCCAGCGCGGGGATCCCAGAAGTTGTCGCTGATGTTGAAGTTCTGGCTGGGGGCGGAGCCGGGCGTGCCCGCCTCGTAATCCAGGTTGAACTTCGTCCAGCGGAAGCCGCCGAAGACCGAGAGCTGCTGCGTCAGCCACAGGCGCTCGTTCAGGAACAGGCCGAGATTGGTCGATTCCGTCTGGCGCCGGTTATTGGCGGCGCCGGTGCCGAGCAGCAGCGCGTTGTTGGTCTCCGGCGTGAGAAGGTTCACGGTCGGGCGGGTAGGCAAGTAGGGGGAGGCGGTGCGGTCCACCGTCTCATGGGCGATGTCGATGCCGGCCGTCAGCTCGTGGCGCAGCGGACCGGTGGTGAAGCGGGCGGTGCCGGTGGTGATGTTCTGGATCGCCTCGTTCACCTGGTTGTAGGGCGCGTTGCTGCCGCCGCCATAGGCCAGGGTCGGGTTCAGGCCGCGGAACAACTGGCCGGAGCAGGAGGCGAGATAGGCGGTGCGCGTGGCGCCGGTACCGCAGGTGGCGGCGGTCAGCGCGGTGTCGCGGTCCACGCGCATCAGGCGGGTGTCGTTGTTGATGGTCAGCCCGTTGCCGAAGCTATGCGCGAAGCGCGCCGTCAGCCGGTCCACCGTGGTTTCGTCGCGGTCGTTCTCGATGCCGTAGAAGTTCGAGCGGCGCACGCCATGTTCCGAGGCGGGGCGGCCGATGGCTCCCAGGCCGCTATAGACGATCGGCATGCCGCTATCGACCGTGTGCCGGTCCTCGTAATGCAGGTATTCCACAGAGAAGGTGGTGGGGGTGCCGAGGCCGAAGGTGATGGAGGGGGCGACGCCCCAGCGGCGCGTGTCCTGGTCGTCGCGGTCCACCAGGCTGCTGCTCTGGCCCATGACGTTCAGGCGCATGGCGATGGTCTCGCTGATGCGCTGGTTGATGTCGGCGGTGAAGCGGGCGAAGGGGCCCATGCCGCCGGTGGCGACGGCGGAGTAGCGGTTCTCGAGGCTGGGCATGCGGCTGTTGATGTTGATGCCGCCGCCGATGGCGCTCGTGCCGATGGCGAAGCCGGAGGCGCCCTTCAGCACCTGCACGTCCTCATAGGTGAAGGCGTCGCGCACATAGGAGCCGAAGTCGCGCAGGCCATCGACCAACACGTCGTTCTGCGAGGAGAAGCCACGGATGCGGAACTGGTCGCCGGTGACGCCGCCATTGCCCTCGCCGATGGTGGAGGTGATGCCGGGGACGTTGCGCAGGGCCTGCTCAAGGGTTGTAACATTCTGTTCCCGCAGTACCTCCTGCGGCACGACGTTGATGGTCTGCGGCGTGTCCTGGATGGAGCCGGGAAGGCGGGTGTTGCCGGTGGGGGCCCGGAGCTGGTTGGCCGGGCGCGCGCCGGTGACCGACACTTCTGGCACGACGACCGGGGCGGCGGTATCGGCGGTCTGCGCGAGGGACATCGGCGCGAAGGCCATTCCGCCGGCCATGGCGGCACCGAGGCTCAGGCCAGCGACCAGCGCCGTATTTGGCGCCGACAGGCTCCGGTTGGTTGCGCGACTCATTGTCCGGTAATCCCCCACTGATACTGCTAATGAGAGTCGCTCTTAATTGCGGGGCTGGAGTCGCGTCAAGAATGCGTGTGATTCGCGGTTACCGAAGGAGTCACGGCGTTGCGGGTCGGCAACTTGCTGCCCTGGTTTGCCTTGTTCCTGCCGCTACGCGGCCTCGCTGGGCGTCCAGACGAGTACCTGTCCCGGCTTGGCCGGAGGAAGAGGAAGGGAAGTCCCTAATGTCTTGGCTTTCGCGTTTCGCGCTGATCGCCGGCTTGGTGGCCGGCATGGGTGGTCTCTCCGCGCCAGCCCAGGCGGCGCCGGCCTCAGCCGCGCCAATGCTGGGGGTGGCGACCCTCGGCAGCCAGGCGGACATGTTGCAGGAGGTGCGCTGGGTGCAGCGCTGCCGTCCGGTGGTGGTGCATCGCCGCGACCGGCGTGGCCGCCCCGTCAGGGTGGAGCGCCAGCAGTGCCGACGGGTGTGGGTGGGCCCGCCGCGCCGCGGCTACTAACGCCTCCGGTTGACAGTTCGGTGACGCCACCGCTACCCCGCCGCGCCACCGCGGGGTAGCGGTGCCCCCTTCGGTCAACAGGCAGGAAACGCGTCATTATGGCCCTTGCGCTCGTCTTTCCAGGCCAGGGGAGCCAGGCCGTCGGCATGGGCCGCGACCTCGCTACCGCCTTTCCCGCCGCGCGTGAGGTGTTCGAGGCAGTGGACGAGACGCTGAAGCAGCATCTCTCCCGCCTGATGTTCGAGGGGCCGGCCGAGGAGCTGACCCTCACCGCCAATGCCCAGCCGGCGCTGATGGCCGTCTCCCTCGCCGTGCTGCGGGTGCTGGAGACCGAGGGGGGCTTCGACCTCAAGTCCAAGGTGGCGCTGGTGGCCGGGCATTCGCTCGGCGAGTACAGCGCCCTGGCTGCCGCGCAGGCCTTCGACGTGCCGCAAGCGGCCCGGCTGCTGCGGCTGCGCGGGGATGCGATGCAGAAGGCGGTGCCGGCCGGCATTGGCGCCATGGCGGCCCTGCTGGGCGCCGAGATGGAGCAGGTCCGCGGGATTTGCGAGCGCGCCGCCACTGATCCTGTCACGGGGGAGACCCAGGTGGTCGAGGCCGCGAATGACAATGGCGGCGGGCAGGTGGTGATTTCCGGCCACAAGGCGGCGGTGGAGCGGGCGGTGGAACTCGCCAAGGCCGAGGGCATCCGCCGGGCCATGCTGCTGCCGGTTTCGGCGCCCTTCCACTCCCCTCTAATGGCACCCGCCGCGGATGCGATGGGTGAGGCGCTGGACCGCGACCCGCCCAAGGCTCCGGTCGTGCCGCTGGTGGCGAATGTGACGGCGGCCAAGGCCACCGATCCCGACATGATCCGCGACCTTCTGGTGCGCCAGGTGACCGGCACAGTGCGCTGGCGCGAATGCGTGTCCGCCATGGTCGCGATGGGCTGCGACACCTTCCTGGAGGTGGGCTCCGGCAAGGTGCTGACCGGGCTGATGAAGCGCAACGCGCCGGATGCGAGCGCCAGGGCCTGCGGCACGCCGGCCGAAATTGAGGCGGTGCTGAAGGCTCTGTGACCGCCGCCGTGACCCGTATCACCCTTGAGGAAGCCGCCGATCCCGAGGCGCAGGAGGCGGTCTGGTCGGGGCTGCGTGCCTATAACGAGCTGCACTCCGGCCCCGGCTCCTTTGACTCCCGCCCGTTGCGGGTGGTGCTGCGGGACGAGGCGGGCGCGCCGCTGGGCGGGCTGATCGGCCGCAGCTATGCCGGCTGGCTCTATGTGGAACTGTTCCATATCCCCGAGGCGCATCGCCGCGCCGGGCTGGGGCGGGAGATCCTCGCCATGGCCGAGCGCGAGGCGGCGGAGCGGGGCTGCATCGGGGTACGGCTGGAGACCATGTCCTTCCAGGCCCCCGGCTTCTACGCCCGGCTGGGCTATTCCGTGGTGGGGACGCTGCGCGACTTCCCGCCGGGCCACACCCGATTCACGCTTGCTAAGCGCCTCGACGGCGCGCCGCTGGAGGTATCCGCATGTTCGACCTGACCGGGAAGACCGCCCTCGTCACCGGAGCCACGGGGGGGATTGGCGCGGCCATCGCCCGGGCGATGCATGGCCAGGGGGCGAAGGTGGCCCTGACCGGCCGGCGCGAGGCGGAGCTGCAGTCCCTGGCCGCCGAGCTGGGGGAGCGCGCCTTCGTGGCCCCGGCGGACCTGTCCGACCCCGCCGCCCCCGCCATGCTGGTGGAGAAGGTGGAGGCCGAGTTCGGGGCACTGGACATCCTGGTAAACAATGCCGGGCTGACACGGGACGGGCTGGCGCTGCGCATGGGCGACAAGGACTGGTCCGACGTGATCGAGGTGGACCTGACCGCCCCCTTCCGTCTGGCCCGGGCCAGCCTGCGCGGGATGATGAAGCGCCGCAGCGGTCGGATCGTCTCGATCGCCTCCATCGTCGGCGTCACCGGCAATCCGGGGCAAGCGAACTATGCCGCGGCCAAGGCGGGGCTGATCGGGATGAGCAAGGCGCTGGCCCAGGAGGTCGCGCCTCGCGGCGTGACGGTGAACGTGGTGGCGCCCGGCTTCGTCAAGACGGCCATGACCGATGCGCTGAACGACGCGCAGAAGACGGCGCTGATGGGTCGCATCCCGATGGGTCGGATGGGCGCCTCGGAGGATATCGCAGCCGCGGTCGCGTACTTGGCGTCGGACGAGGCGGCCTGGGTGACGGGCGTGACCCTGCACGTCAACGGCGGCATGGCAATGATCTGAGGCCGCCGAAGCAGGGGCGGTGAGCCAAGGCGAAGGAGCGGGTCCTTGATCTGTGTTGCACGGGGCCCATCCTTCTGGGCATGTCCTCTCGTCTGGGCCGTGTCGGTCTAGGCCAGGAGAAACAGCCGTGCTAAGGCCCGCGCCCTGCGCTCGGGTCTGGTGCGATGATGCGTGCCCAGCGTCATAGAGATGGTTTTCGGCGGTCAACCGCCATCAGGAGAGAGCAAGCGCGATGAGCGAAACCGCCGAGAAGGTGAAGAAGATCGTGGTCGAGCACCTCGGCGTCGAGGAGGCCAAGGTGACCCCGGAGGCCTCCTTCATCGACGACCTGGGCGCCGACAGCCTGGACACGGTCGAACTGGTGATGGCCTTTGAGGAGGCTTTCGGCGTGGAGATCCCGGACGACGCGGCGGAGAAGATCACCACCGTCGGCGACGCGATCACCTATATCGACGCGCACAAGACGGCCTGAGAGGCCGCAGGCGGGCCGGTCCGTGACCGACCCGCCGTCCGTTAATGACGCGCAGGACGGTTTCGGGTGGTCCGGAGCCGTCCTCTCCGTATCGCCAGTGCGGGGCAGGCGCGGGAGGGAGTAGCGAGAGTGTTCGGTCAGCTCACGGCCCCGCGCCGCGTCGTCATCACCGGGATGGGCATCGCCTGCCCCCTGGGGCTCGGCGTGGAGAATGTCTGGAAGAAGATGCTAGCCGGTGAGTCCGGCATCACCGCCATCCAGGCCTTCGACGTCTCGAACCTGCCCGCCAAGATTGCCGGCACCGTACCGAATGGCACGAAGGCCGATGGCGGGCTGGACCTTGGGGAGTGGATCCCCATCAAGGACCAGAAGAAGATGGACCGCTTCATCCAGCTTGCGCTGGTGGCGGCCACGGAAGCGGTCGAGGATTCCGGCTGGGTGCCCGAGACGGAGGAGGATCGCCACGCCACCGGCGTGATGATCGGCTCTGGCATCGGCGGCCTCCAGACGATCTACGAGGCTTCCCTGCAGATCGCCGCAGGCAAGCACCGCCGGCTTTCGCCCTTCTTCATCCCTTCGGCGCTGATCAACCTCGCCTCGGGCCATGTCTCCATCAAGTATGGCTTCAAGGGGCCGAACCACTCGGTGGTGACGGCCTGCGCCACGGGCGTGCATGCGCTGGGCGATGCCGCGCGGCTGATCGCGCTCGGCGATGCCGATGTCATGGTGGCCGGCGGCGCCGAGGCGGCGGTGAGCGAGCTGGGCATGGCGGGCTTCGCCGCCTCCCGCGCCCTGTCCACCGGCTTCAACGACACGCCCGCCAAGGCGTCCCGCCCCTGGGACAAGGACCGCGACGGCTTCGTCATGGGCGAGGGCTCCGGCGTCGTGGTGCTCGAAGAATACGAGCATGCGAAGAAGCGCGGCGCGAAGATCTATGGTGAGGTGATCGGCTACGGCATGTCCGGTGACGCCTATCACATCACTGCCCCGGCCGAGGGCCATGAGGGCGCCTTCCGTGCCATGACCGCCTGCCTGAAGTCCGCCGGCATTGGCACGGGCGACATCCAGTACATCAACGCCCATGGCACCAGCACGCCGCTCGGCGACGATCTGGAGCTCGAGGCGGTGGAGCGGCTGTTCAAGGACGATGCCAAGAATGTCGCCATGTCCTCGACCAAGTCGGCGATCGGGCATCTGCTTGGCGCGGCCGGCGCGGTGGAGGCGATCTTCTCCCTGCTGGCGATCCGCGACGCCGTGGCGCCGCCGACGCTGAACCTGGACGAGCCGACCCATCCGTCGCCCATCGACCGGGTGGCGAACCAGGCGCAGCCGCGGAAGATCGAGGTGGCGCTGTCCAACTCCTTCGGCTTCGGCGGCACCAACGCCTCGATCCTGTTCAAGGCCGCCGCCTGAATTCCGGGCCGCTCCGCGCGGCCCAGCCCGACAGGAGCGGATCCCCACCGCGGTGATCCGTTCCGACGCCCAGTGCCATGGGGCCCGGGTGTAGAGACCCCTTCCGGGGGCCGCGGCCCCCGGGCATCGAAGGGACCGCCCGCCGATGAGTCGAGCGATCCGCATCCTGCTGGTCCTCGTGCTGCTGCTCGGCCTGACCGGGGGCGGGGCCTTTTTATATGCACGCCATGTCTATGAGCAGCCCGGCCCCCTAACGGCGCCGGCGCAGCTCGTGGTGCCACGCGGCGGCACGGAGGCGATTGGGGCGGCACTGCAGGAGGCCGGGGTGGTGGCCGATGGCAGGGCCTTCCTTGTCGCTGCCTGGGCCACTCGGGGACAGGGGGCGCTGCGGGCCGGAGAATTCGCCTTCCCGGCCGGGGCGTCGCTGGCGCAGGTACTGGATGTGCTGCGGACCGCGCGGCCGGTGCAGCGGCGGCTGACCATTCCCGAGGGGCTACTGGCCAAGCAGATCGCGGCGGTGATCGACCGGGCCGAGGGCTTGGTGGGCGAAACGCCGCCGATCGACGAGGGCGAACTGCTGCCCGAAACCTACACCTATCAATGGGGCGACACCCGCGCTGCCATCGTGCGCCGCGCCACCGCGGCCATGGAGAATGCTCTGCGCGAAGCCTGGGCCGCGCGCGCCCCGGACCTGCCCATCTCCTCCCCGCGCGAGGCGCTGGTGCTGGCGAGCATTGTGGAGCGGGAGACGGCGGTGGCGGTGGAGCGGCCGCGCGTCGCCTCGGTTTTCATCAACCGGCTGCGGCGG
The DNA here is from genome assembly GCF_009848505.1 of Muricoccus harenae. Classification (GTDB taxonomy): domain Bacteria; phylum Pseudomonadota; class Alphaproteobacteria; order Acetobacterales; family Acetobacteraceae; genus Roseomonas; species Roseomonas harenae. Next base: position 8,345 of record NZ_WWDL01000014.1, on the reverse strand, counting down.
GGAATGCCGCTGCAATCCGATCCCACCGTCGCCTATGCCGCGGCTGATGGTGCGCCGCTGGAGCGTTCACTGACCCGGGCCGACCTGGACCGGGAGCATCCCTTCAACACTTACCGCAACCGGGGACTGACCCCGGGCCCGATCGCCTCCCCGGGCAAGGAGGCGCTGCGGGCGGTCACTCGGCCTGAGGCGACCGACCTTCTGTATTTCGTGGCCGATGGCAGCGGCGGACACGCCTTTGCCCGCACGCTGGAAGAGCACAACCGCAACGTGGCACGGTGGCGGGAGGTGGAGCGTAGCCGGGGAGCGCCCGCGCAGAACGGCGCCGCGCCGGCGGCGCCCATGCGGTGAGGCGCCGCGTCGCGCGGTTAACTTGAGCGCACCAGCGCTTTTGAAGGGCTGGCCGCTCTGGTGGCGGCTGCTGGTGATCTCCGCTTTCTGGGCCAGCGCCTTCCCGGTGGTGCGCCATGCCGCGCGTTCCATGCCGCCCTTCGCCCTGTCCTTTGGCCGGGGCGTGGTAGCCTGCATCGTCGTGCTGGGCGTCGCCTTCGCCACGGGCGCGTTCCGCGGGCTGCGGCTGGCCTTCTGGCGGCACGGGTTGGTGCTGGGCACGGTGAATGGCTGGCTGCCGAACTGCCTCACGGCCGTGGCGCTACTTTCGCTCGGCGCCGCCTCTGTGTCGCTGATCCAGTCCAGCACGCCGCTCTTCGTGGCGATGCTCGCCATGGCCTTCCTGCCGGCGGAGCGGCCGGGGCCGCGCACCCTGGCGGGGATGGCGCTCGGCTTCGTGGGGATTGCCATCGTGCTCGGGCCGCAGGCGCTCTCGGGCGCGGAAATGCTGGCCGGGGCGGTGATGCTGGTGGTGGCGCTCTCCTATGCGCTCGGCACTGTCTATGTGCGGCGGACGCGACCTGGCTCGGTGCTGGCGCTTTCCGCCGGGCAGCAGATGGGCGCGGCCATGGGAGCGGGGATGCTGAGCCTCAGCTTCGACCCGGTGGGGAGCTTCGACCAGCCCTGGCCGGTCTGGTTGTCCGTGGCCTGGGTGGGGCTGTTCGCCTCGGCCGTGCCGCTGACGCTGTTCCTTTGGCTGGTGCAGCGCGCGCGCGCCACGGATGCCGCGATGACGGGATACCTGCAGCCCGGTTTCGCCGCGATCTTCGCGGCGCTGCTGCTGGGGGAATTGCCGGAGCCGCGGGTGCTGCTGGGCGGGGTGGTGGTGCTGCTCGGGGTATGGCTGGCGACCAGCGGGGGCGAGCGGCGGGGCTGAGCCCAGCCGGCCCGGGTCAGGCGGGCACGCCGACGCGCTGGCGGCAGCGCATGAGCGGCTGGATGCGCTCCCCGAAGGCATCGATGCCTTCCAGGAAATCGTCGAAGGTCAGCATCACGCCGGCCAGCCCAGGCACTTCGGAATACTCGTCCAGCATACGTGCCACCGAGGCATAGGAACCCACCAGCGTACCCATGTTCAGGTTGATGGCGCCTTCGGGCAGGGCATATTGCCGCACATTGGTGTCGCCGCCGGACCGCGTATCGGCGGCGGCCTGATCGGCCATCCAGGAGAGGGCCTCCCGGTCGGCGCCGTCCTGGTAGTGCTTCCATTTCGCCATGGCTGCCTCGTCGGTCTCGGCGGCGATGACCATGATGAGGGCCAGCGAGCCGACCTTGCGCCCGGTCTGTGCTGCCACGGCCTGCACACGGGCTGTCACCGGGGCGAGGGCCTTTGGGGTGTTGATCCCCTGGCCCAGGCAGAAGTTGTAGTCAGCGTATTTCGCCATGAACTCCAGCCCGGCCTGGCTCTGCCCGGCGCAGACGATGGGGATGCCCTGTTGCGGCATGGGGAGCAGGCGGCAGTCGTCCATCTGGAAGTAGTCGCCCCGGAAGTCAGACTTGCCCGTTGCCCAGAGTTCCTGGGCGATCTGCGCGTATTCCGAGAGGTGGTCGTAGCGGCGGCTGAAATGCTCGTCGCCCGGCCAGAGGCCCATCTGGGAGTATTCCGGCCGCTGCCAGCCGGTGATGAGGTTCACGCCGAAGCGTCCCGGCGCGATGGAATCGATGGTGACGGCCATGCGGGCCATGATGGCTGGGGGCAGCACCAGGGAAGCGGCGGTGGCGAAGAGGCGGATGCGGTCCGTCACGGCCGCCAGCCCGGCCATCAGCGTGAAGGACTCGAGGTTGTAGTCCCAGAACGCGGTCTTTCCGCCGAAGCCGCGAAGCTTGATCATCGAAAGCAGGAAGTCGAGCCCGTGATGCTCGGCTTTCTGCGCGATTTTCTTGTTCAGCGCGAAGCTCGGCTTGTACTGCGGCGCATTGGCGGAGATCAGCCAGCCGTTGTTTCCAATCGGGATGAAGACGCCAACTTCCATGCCGCTCTGTCCTCTCGAAGATCGCCGGGGCTGCGGGAGCGGAGCAAGTCCCGTTCCAGACCGGCGGAACCGGGCGATGCCGGGAGACATGTTCACATGATTTCTGGCGCTGTGTGGCGTTCTATGCCGAGCGCAGAGGTTTTCCTTGGAGGAAAGCGACACGGGCGTGGCCGAGGGCCTTCCAGCGGAACCCTGGCCTCCCCATACAAGCGGGTAGATTACAAAAAGGACATGTTCTCGCCGTGGAAACTGAGGTGTTCATTGCCCTTCTTGCCCTGATCGGGATGGAGGTTGTCCTCGGTATCGACAACCTCGTCTTCATCGCGATCCTTACGAACCGCCTGCCGGTGGACCGGCGACGGTCTGCCAGGCTGATCGGCCTTGGCCTGGCGGTCATTCTGCGCCTCGTCATGCTCGCCGGGGTGGGCTGGCTCATCACCCTCACCCAACCGCTCGTCACCGTCCTGGGGATGGATTTCTCCGGCAAGGACATGATCATGATCGCGGGCGGGCTGTTCCTCATCGGCAAGGCGGTGATGGAAATCCACCACCGGGTGGACCCTGAATCGCAGGCGCATTCCCAGGCGGCGAATGCCGTGACGGCCGGCTTCGGCACCACCGTGGTTCAGATCATCCTGATCGACCTGGTCTTCAGCGTGGACAGCATCCTGGCGGCCGTCGGGCTGACCCAGGTGATGTGGGTGATCGTGGTGGCGATCCTCGTATCGGTCACGGTCATGCTGCTATCGATGGATGCGCTCTCCAACTTCATGGAGAAGAACCCGACCGTGGTGATGCTGGCCCTCGCCTTCCTGGTGATGATCGGCATGGTGCTGCTGGGCGAAGGCTTCGGCTTCCATGTGCCGAAGGGCTTTGTCTATGTCGCCATGGCCTTCGCCGCCGGTGTGGAGGGGCTGAACATCTGGGCGCGGCGGTCGCATGTGCGGCGCACCGTGAGCCCGACCAGCTCCACGGTCGCGGCCCCGGGGCAGGCTTCGCTCACCCAGGCGGCGGCGATGGAGGCTGCGCTGGATCCGCCGGTGCGGAATCAGGCGGGGCGGCCTTCGCGGGAAGCCGGCTGAGCCAGGCGGGCGGCAGCGCGCCCATCAGGCGCGCTGCCGCATAGATGGGCCAGGGATAGATGATTCTGGCCTTGCCGCGCGCGATGCCCGCGAGGGTGCGGCGCGCGGCTTCCGCCGGCTCCATCAGCATTGGCATGGGGAACTGGTTCGGCGCGGTCATCGGCGTGCGGATGAAGCCGGGGCAGACGGCATAGAGGCGGATCCCGTCCTGCCGGGCGGTGGCGTCGGTGGCTTCGACCCAGCGCTGCAGCGCGGCTTTGGAGGCGGCGTAGGCCGGAGCGCCTGGTGAGGCGACGAAGGCGGCGATTGAGGCGATGGCGGCGACCTGGCCACGGAGGCCGTGCGGGCCCTGCGGCTGGGCGCGCATCATCTCCAGCGCGGGCAACATCGTGTTCAGGGCGCCGGTGAGATTCACGGCGAAGATGCGGGCGACCTGTTCGGGCGCTTCCCTGGTGCCGCCCGTGCCGGCGGAAGTGCCGGCATTGGCAATGAGCAGGTCCAGCCCGCCCATGCCGCGGACCCAGGCGGCGGCGGCCTCTGCATCGGTGACGTCGAAGACCGCCTCGATGACGCTGGCGCCCGCCCCGCGGCAGGCGGCGGCGGTGACAGCGAGGCGGGCAGCGTCACGGCCAGCCAGGTGAAGAATCCTGCCCGGCGTGGCGAGTTCCTGCGCCAGGGCGGCGCCAAGGCCGGAGGAGGCGCCGGTGATGGCCACGCGGGTCCATGGCCAGCTGTTGCCGGTGCCTTGCATCGCGCCGTCTCCCGCCGCAGAAGGCCGCGCATGCCCATCCGATCCATGACCGGCTTCTCGCGCGCCACCGGCACGATGCCGGATGGTACCCCCTTCACCTGGGAACTCCGCAGCGTCAACGGGCGCGGGTTGGATGTGCGCCTGCGGCTGCCGCCGGGCATGGACGTGCTGGAGACGCCCCTGCGGGAGGCGGCCGGTGCCCGTTTCTCGCGCGGCAATGTCACGGCCAACCTCACGGTGAAGCGGGAGGAACGGGCGCCGAAGCTGGTACTGGACCAGGCGGCGCTGGAACGGGCAATGGCGCTGGTGCGGGAGTTGGCGGAGCGCATGCCCGGGGCGGCCGCGCCGCGGCCTGAGGCGGTGCTGGCCCTGCCGGGCGTGCTGCGGACCGAGATCGAGGTGCCGGATGAGGGCGCGGAAGCTGCACGGCGCGCGGCGGTGACCGAGGGCTTCGGGCAGGCCCTGGCCGATCTGTTCACCGCGCGGGCGGCTGAGGGCGCGCGGCTTCAGGCTATCCTGGCGACGCTCCTGGACGAGATCGCGGCGTTGCGGGAGCAGGCGGTGGTGGAGGCGGCGCGGCAGCCGGAAGCGCATCGGGCGCGGCTCTCCGCCGCCCTGGCCGAGTTGCTGGACGGGGAGCGGCGCGTGCCGGAGGAGCGCCTAGCGGCGGAGGTGGCACTGCTCGCCGCACGGTCCGACGTGCGCGAGGAGTTGGACCGGTTGGGCGCGCATGTGGAGGCTGCGCGCGCCCTGCTGGCGGAGACGACGCCGATCGGGCGGAAGCTCGAGTTCCTGACGCAGGAGTTCGGGCGCGAATCGAACACACTGGGCGCGAAATCGGGCAGCATGGCGCTGACGCGCATCTCACTGGAGCTGAAAGCGGCCATCGAGCGGCTGCGCGAGCAGGCGGCGAACGTGGAATGACAACGTCAATGAAGCGGCGCGGTCTTTGCCTGGTTCTCGTGGCGCCTTCCGGGGCGGGGAAGACAAGTGTTTCGCGCGCGCTGCTGGAGCGGGAGGAGGCGCTGTCCCTTTCCATCTCCGCCACCACGCGCCTGGCACGGCCGGGTGAGGTGCATGGGGTGCACTACCATTTCCACACCCTCGAGGAATTCGAGGCGATGGAGGCCGCGGGGCTGCTGCTCGAGAGCGCGCATGTCTATGGCAAGCGCTACGGCACGCCGCGCGCCCCGGTGGAAGCGGCGCTGGCCGAGGGGCGGGACGTGCTCTTCGACGTGGACTGGCAGGGGCATCTGCTGCTGCGGGCGGCGATGCCGGAGGATGTGGTGGGCATTTTCCTGCTGCCGCCCTCCATCGCGGAGCTGGAGCGGCGGCTGCGCGCGCGCGGCACGGACAGCGAGGAGGAGATCATCCGCCGCATGGGCAAGGCGCGGGACGACGCCTCGCACTGGCGCGAATTCGATCATGTGTTGATCAACACCGATTTCGCGGAGACGGTGGACACGGTCGGCACCATCCTGCGGGCGGCGCGGACGGCGCGGTCGCGCAATCCCTGGCTCGGGGATTTCGTGGCTAGGATGGGATAACGCCGTGCTCGGCGTGCTGGGACTCGTCGCGCCGGTCTTCCTGCTGATCGCCATGGGCTATGTCGCCGGGGTGCGGCGCCTGATCTCGGATGAGGGGCTGCGGGGGATCAACGACTTCGCCTTTTGGCTCTGCGCGCCTTCCCTGCTTTTCGTCTCGGCGGCGCTGGGCGGGGGTGTCGCGCATGGCGGGCGGCTGGAGCTGGCGTTCTTCTCCGGCGTGCTGATCATCTATGGCGTGTCGCTGCTGCTATCGCGCCTAGTGGCGGGAAGGGGGCTCGCGGAATCGGGGTTGTTCGCCCTCAACTGCTCCTTCGGCAACACGCTGATGATGGGCGTGCCCGTGGCCCTGGCCGCCTTCGGCCCGGCGGGGATCCCGCCCGCCACCGCGATCGTCGGGCTCTATTCCCTGGTGCTTCTGCCGCTGACGACGGTGGTGGCGGAGATGGGAATGAGCGCGGGGGCCTCGCTGCGGCGGGTGCTGGGGACAACGCTGCGCTCGGTTCTGCGGAACCCCATCGTCATGGCGGTGGTGCTGGGCAATCTCTGGGCGTTTTTCGGGCTGCCGGTGCCCGGCTTCGCGCGGCGGTTGCTGGAGCTGCTGGGGGGCGGGACGAGCCCCCTGCTGCTGTTCTGCCTCGGCGCCTCGCTGCGGGATTTCCAGGTCCGGCGGGACTGGCTGGATGCGGCGACGATCGGCGCGCTGAAGCTCTTGCTGTTGCCGCTGGCGGTGTTCGGGCTTGGACGGCTGCTGGCGCTGCCGCCGCTGGAGCTTGCCGTAGCGGTGATCATGGCGGCCATGCCGACGGGGGCGAATGCCTTCCTGATGTCGCGCCGCTACGCGCTGGGGATGGAGCGGTCGGGGGCGGCAGTGCTGCTGGGCACCATGGCCTCCGTGATCACGCTGACCCTGTTGCTGGGCTGGATAACCCAGGCTGGCGACCTCGCGCCGTGAAGCCCGCCGCCCTTGGGGGCGGCGGGGGAAGCCCGGCAGGCGACGTCGCGGTCGGGTCAGTGCAGGCGGAACTCGCCTTCCGCATAGGTGAACTCGGCAGGCTTCCACAGGGCGGCGGAGGCGACCCGCACGGAATGGAGCGGGCCCTCGATATCCCTGCGCCAGAACTCCAGGAAACCGTGCAACTCGGGGAAGCCCGGAGCGCGGTCGATCTTCTGCCAGATGAAGCTCTGCAGGACCGTGGGATGGTCCGGCAGGTGGTACAAGATCTCGGCGGTGGTCAGATGCCAGTCGGGGATGCGGACGACGTGCTCAATACCCCGCAGATGCATGTCCTTTCCTCCTCAGCCAGACGGCACGGGCGCCGCCTGGGGCGAATGGTGCCACGCAAAATCAACAGCGGAAGACAAAAATTGTTGCATATCAATGCTTTGGCACTCTACGCATGAGAGTGCTGCCGGGCTTGACGGGATAGGGGGTGATCCCCTAGATCGCTAGCACTCGCTGGAAGTGAGTGCCAAAAGCACTTCAGGCCGGCCGGGTTCAACCCAAGATCAAGGCTCAGGAGAGGACCGTATGACGAAGTTCCGTCCCCTGCACGACCGCGTTCTCGTCCGTCGCGTGACGGCCGAAGAGAAGAGCGCTGGCGGCATCATCATCCCCGACACCGCCAAGGAAAAGCCCCAGGAGGGTGAGGTCGTGGCGGTTGGCGCCGGCGCCCGCAACGAGCAGGGCCAGATCGTCGCCCTGGACGTGAAGGCCGGCGACCGCATCCTGTTCGGCAAGTGGTCCGGCACCGAGGTGAAGCTCGATGGCGAGGAGCTCCTGATCATGAAGGAGTCCGACATCATGGGCATCGTCGAGAAGACTGCCACGACCGCCAAGGCCGCCTGAGCAAGAACGAGAGACAGGAGAACACATAGATGGCTGCTAAGGACGTTAAGTTCGGCGCCAATGCCCGCGAGCGCATGCTGCGCGGCGTGGACATCCTGGCCGATGCCGTGAAGGTCACGCTGGGCCCGAAGGGCCGCAACGTGGTGCTCGACAAGAGCTTCGGCGCGCCGCGGATCACCAAGGACGGCGTGACCGTCGCCAAGGAGATCGAGCTGGCCGACAAGTTCGAGAACATGGGCGCGCAGATGGTGCGCGAAGTGGCCTCGAAGCAGAACGACCTGGCCGGTGACGGCACCACCACCGCGACCGTGCTGGCCCAGGCCATCATCCGCGAGGGTGCGAAGGCGGTTGCCGCCGGCCTGAACCCAATGGATCTGAAGCGCGGCGTCGACAAGGCCGTGGCCGTGATCGTGGCTGACCTGAAGGCCAAGACCCGCAAGATCACCACCTCCGCCGAGGTCGCTCAGGTCGGTTCTCTGTCCGCCAACGGCGAGACTGAGATCGGCGAGATGATCGCCCAGGCGATGGAGAAGGTCGGCAACGAGGGTGTCATCACGGTCGAGGAAGCCAAGAGCATCCAGACCGAGCTCGACGTCGTCGAGGGCATGCAGTTCGACCGCGGCTACGTCTCCCCGTATTTCATCACGAATGCGGAGAAGATGATTGCCGAGCTCGAGAACCCGTACATCCTGATCCACGAGAAGAAGCTCTCCCAGCTGCAGCCGATGCTGCCGCTGCTGGAAGCCGTCGTGCAGT
>NZ_WWDL01000013.1 GCF_009848505.1 Muricoccus harenae | reverse complement strand
ACCAGCGAATAGCCGTGCAGCATCTCCACCGCCGCCCCTACCCGCAAGGCCGACTGCCGCGACACCCCGAACTGACGCGCCCCCTCCAACACCAAAAACCCACGCAACTTCTTGCCCGAACCCATCGTCGCATAACGCATCGCCGCAAAAAGAGACCGCTCCTCCCCCTCCTCCGCCGGCAACAACGCATCCAACGCCTCGTCCAACTCCGAGGCGGCCTCGCGCATCGCAGTCAGAAGCCTGTCCATATCCAGGCTGTCCATGACGATGTCCTCGCTCATTCGACGTCCCGCAGCGTCGGGCCGCCGGCGCCATGTACCAGGGCCTGCACCCGCGCCTCGGCCTCGGCCAGCTTGCGCTCGCAATGGGCGCGAAGGGCGGTGCCGCGGGCGTAGGAATCCATCGCTTCCTCCAGCTTTGCCTGGCCACCCTCGAGGCGCTTCACGATAGCCTCCAGCTCGGCCATCGCCTCTTCGAAGGACAGGCTCTCCACCTCGGGGGCATCGGTTTCGGACATGCGATCGCTCCAGTCTTCAGGCGCGCATCAGGGCGCGCAGATGCGCGGCCGTGGAGCGTGCGAGGGCGGCGAGGTCGTAGCCGCCTTCGAGCATGGAGACCACCCGTCCACCGCAGACGCGGTTGGCCAGTTGGCCGATTGCCTCCGTGATCCAGGCGAAATCCTCCTCCACCAGCCGCAGTCCGGCCAGCGGGTCGAGCCGGTGGGCATCGAATCCAGCGGAGACGATGATGAGCCCGGGCGAGAAGGCTTCCACGGCCGGCAGGAGCTCCCGCTCCCAGACCTGGCGGAAGACCACGCCATCCGTCCCGGCCTCCAGCGGCGCGTTCAGGATATTGCCCATCCCAAGCTCGGAGGCCGCGCCCGTGCCGGGGTAGAGCGGCATCTGGTGGGAGGAGACGAACATGAGACTCGGCTCATCCCAGAGGGCGGCCTGGGTCCCGTTGCCGTGATGCACGTCGAAATCCAGCACTGCCACCCGCTCCACCCCATGGGCGGCCTGGGCATGGCGCGCGGCCACGGCGGCGTTGGAGAACAGGCAGAAACCCATGGGGGAGCTCGGCTCGGCATGGTGGCCGGGCGGGCGCACGGCGCAGAAGGCGCGGGGGAACTCCCCACGCATCACGCAATCCACCGCCTCCACCCCGGCGCCGGCGGCGCGCAGCGCAGCCTCGGCCGAATGGGCGTTCATGGCGGTGTCCGGATCCAGCTGGATACGGCTGCCCTCGGCCGGCCGGGTCCCGAGGATACGGTCCACATGCGTGGCTGGATGCACGCGCAGCAGCTGCTCCCGCGTCGCCTCCGGCGCCTCGGCGCGGACCAGGGTGGAGAATTCCTGCGCCTCCAGCGCCTGCATCACCGCCCGCAGCCGGTCAGGGCATTCCGGATGGTGCGGCCCGTTCTCGTGGCGGAGGCAGGCCGGGTGGGTCAGCAGGAGCATCAGCCTGCCGCCGGTCCCCTGGCCGGGCCGGGCGGCACGGCGGCGGCCTCCTCCCGCTTGCGCAGGGTGTAGCGGTACACCCCGGCATTCTCGCTGAAGGAGACGAGGGCGTGGCCAGTCTCGCGGCAGAAGGCCTGGAAATCGGCGACGCTCGCGGCGTCCGTCGCCAGCACGGTCAGGCGGGCGCCGGCGGGCATGCCGCGCAGGGCCTTGTTAGCCTTCAGCACGGGCAAGGGGCAGGTCAGGCCCTGGACGTCCAGGACCGTCTCGGCTTTGGCGGCCGGCTTGGGCGCGGCGGACTTGGGGGGGTGTGGAGTGGCGGCCATCAGACCAGCCAATCCACCACCTGGAACGCCGCAAGTCCAGCGCGGCAGCCGGGGCGCCGCCCTCTATCGACACTCCTGTGACCGCGCGCCCGCTGGACGGCGCCAGGAGGCATCGGCATTCATCATCGAATGACGATCAAGCTCGGCGTGGACCTCGGCGGAACTAAGACGGAGATCGTGGCCCTGGACCCGGCCGGCGAGGTCCTGCTGCGGCGCCGCAAGCCCACCAGCCAGGGCTATCCAGCCATCATCGAGACCATTGCCTCCCTGGTGCGGGAGGCCGAGGCCGAGTTGGGAATGGCGGGTACGGTGGGCGTGGGTATTCCTGGCAGCATCAACCCGCTGACCGGGCTGGTGCGCAACGCCAACTCCCAGGCGCTGAACGGCAATCCGCTGGACCGCGACCTGGCCACGGCCCTCAGTCGGCCGGTCCGGGTGATGAACGACGCCAACTGTCTGGCCATGAGCGAGGCGGCCGACGGCGCGGGCATGGGCCACCAGGTGGTCTTCGCAGCCATCCTCGGCACCGGCGTGGGCGGCGGCTGGGTGGTGCAGGGCCGGCCGCTGGACGGGTTGAACCGTGTGGCCGGCGAATGGGGGCATACCCCCCTGCCCTGGATGAAGCCGGATGAGTTTCCCGGCCCGAAATGCTGGTGCGGCCAGCATGGCTGCCTGGAGACCTTCCTCTCGGGCCCATCCCTGGCGCAGGACACGGATGGCCCCGGCCATCGCGATGCGAAGCAGGTCGAGGACCGCGCCCTCGCGGGTGACCCTGCGGCCCAGGCCGCCCTCACCCGCTATGCCGACCGGCTGGCCAGAGCCCTCGCCATGATCGTGAACGTGCTGGACCCGGACGTGATCGTGCTCGGCGGTGGCGTCTCGAACTTCGGCCACCTTTATCGCGACGTGCCGGGCCTTATGGCGCCATGGATCTTCGGGGACACAAAGGCGGTGAACCTCGTCCGCGCCAAGCATGGGGACAGTTCCGGCGTCTTCGGCGCGGCCCGGCTCTGGGACCGCTGAACCCCCGCCGGCTCAGCCGCCGCCGGTGTGCCCGCTGGAGCTGGTGATCCGCAGGACCTGCACGAATTCCGGCAACTCGATGAGGAATTCCGGGTCCCGCTCCAGGTGGTGGATCCGGGTGGGATCTCCGCCGGTGAAGGAGGACATCGAGTCCACGTCCCGCCAGTAGGAGATGGTGACGAACTCGCTCTCCCCCTCCCGGTCCTCCCGCAGCTGCTGCACGCCGAGCGCCTTCTGCTCCAATGGACGGATGCCCTTCTCATAGAGATAGGCCGCATATTCATCCGCCCGCTCCGCGGGGACCCTGCCCCGCCAGATCCGCGCGATTCCCGGCCGTTCCGCCATCATGACCTCCTGCCGTCGTTACACGGCGAACGCCCTGTATTGCCCGGGGTTCAGTCCGGCGACTCGGGACCCGTTCCCGTTCCGTGCTAGAACCCGCCCATGCCCTCGCTCTGCCGGGACTGCTTCGCACGAACTGACCAGGCGTTCCGCCGCTGCGCGGAATGCGGCTCCGCGCGCGTCACGTCCCATCCTGAACTATTCTCCCTCGCCATCGCCCATGTCGATTGCGACGCCTTCTTCGCCAGCGTCGAGAAGCGCGACCGGCCGGAGTTGGCCAGCCGGCCAGTGATTGTGGGTGGCGGGCAGCGGGGGGTGGTATCCGCCGCCTGCTACGTGGCGCGGACGCGCGGCGTCCGCTCGGCCATGCCGATGTTCAAGGCTCTGGCGGCCTGCCCCGATGCGGTGGTCATCAAGCCGGACTTCCAGAAATACGTCGCCGCATCGCGGCAGATCCGAGCTTTGATGGAGGGGCTAACGCCGCTTGTGCAGGCCATGTCGATCGACGAGGCGGTGCTCGACCTCTCGGGCACTGAAGCCCTGCACGGCGCCCCACCGGCGGCCGCCCTCGCCCGCTTCGCAGCCCACGTGGAGCGGGAGGTGGGGGTGACCGTGTCCATCGGCCTCGCGCCCAACCGGCTGCTGGCGAAGATCGCTGTGGAACGGGACAAGCCGCGCGGCCTGGCCTGCATCGGCGTGGAGGAGGCCGCCTCGCTGCTCGCCTCCGAGCCCGTGACGATCCTGCCGGGCGTCGGCCCCGCCTTCGCGGCGAAGCTGGCCGCCATGGGCTTCTCCACGCTGGGGCAGCTGCAGAGCCTGGAGGCGCGGGAGGCGATGCGGCGTTTCGGGGAGGACGGCCCGACGCTGGTTTCCCGGGCCCGTGGCGAGGATTCACGCCCGGTCCGGCCGGAGCGCGACACCAAGTCCATTTCCGCGGAAACCACCTTCCCGCGCGACCTCACCCTTCCAGCGGAGATGGAGCCGATCCTCTGGCGCCTCTGCGAGAAGCTGGCGCGCCGACTGCGGGAGCAGGGCTTCGCAGCTGGCGGCTTGGTGCTGAAGCTCAAGACCAGCCGCTTCGCCCTGCGCACCCGCCATGCACGCCTGGCCGGGGCCAGCGCGGTGCCCGAGACGATCTATGCCGCCGCGAAGCCCATGCTGGCGCGGGAGGCGGATGGCACGGCCTTCCGGCTGATCGGCATCGGTGCCCAGCCGCTGGTGGAAGGCGCGGGCGCCGATCGCGGCGACCTGGCGGATCCGGACGCGCCCCGCCGCGCCGCCCGCTGGGAAGCCATGGAAATTTTGCGGGCGAAGTTCGGCGAGGGCACGGTGCGGGCCGGTCGTGGTCTTCCCACGGCCCCCCCTAAGCCGACGCGCCACCGTGGCGAGGCGCAGGGCTAATAAACGTTGCCTTGATCCTGCGTCGCGGGCGCCGGCGATCCGTTCAGCCGGCCAGCCGCTGAACCAGCGAGGCGATGAACAGCCCGATCGTCATGTCCGCAAGCACGAAGAGCCCCGCCCGCAGACCGGTGATCCGAAGCGCCGACTTGGCGACGAACCACTCCACCCAGACCGCATAGCCGAAGGCGGCGAGGGTAAGGCCGGCGCTGAGCCCGGATGGCAGCAGGGGACCGAACACCGTCGCCGCCAGCAGCGCCGCGTATTGCGCGAGATTGGCCCAGTTCCAGGCGGCGATGAACAGGGGCCAGAGCGGTCCGCGTCCCGAGGCATCCACCATGGAGACGGAGGCCAGGGGAAACACCACCCAGCCCAGGAGATAGCCGACCAGCTCGAGCGGCAGGCCCGCATGGACCAGCGCGTCGCTGCCCTGGGCCCGGATCAGCAAGAAGGGAACCAGGCAGATCGCCCCCGCCCAGAAGGAGCGGACGGCTCCCTCCATGGAGAGATGCGCGAAGCGCAGCCCCCCCTCCTTGCCCTGAGCCAGCAGCACGGCGGCGCGAAGCCCACCGAGGATCTGGACCTCGAGGCTGACGCGGGACTCGCTCAGCCGAGGCACTCCCGGATCACCGCGCCATAGAGCGCCGAAAGTCGGCGCAACTCCTCGACCGGGGTGTGCTCGTCTACCTTGTGCATGGTCGTGCCGACGGCGCCCAGCTCGGCAACCGGGCAGAGCCGCGTGATGAAGCGGGCATCGGAGGTGCCGCCGCCCGTGTCCAGCGTGCCGTCCTCTCCCGTCTCGGCCCGCACCGCGCGGCGCAGCGCGTCCACGAAGGGTCCGGGCTTCGTCAGGAAGGCCTCGCCGGAGCAGGAGAAGGAGGCCTCGTGCTCCGGCGCATCCTGCGCGAGGATGCCCCTGATCCAGGCCTCCAGGCTCGCGGCGCTATGCGTGTCGTTGAAGCGGATGTTCAGCCGGGCGAAGGCCCTGGCCGGCACGATGTTGTTCGTCGGATTGCCGACATCGATGGTGGTGACCTGCAGCGTGCTCGGCTGGAACCACTCCGTGCCCGCATCCAGCGGCTCGGCGGTGAGGCGGTGCAGCACGCGTGTCAGCCGGTGGATCGGGTTGTCCGCGCGGTCAGGATAGGCGACGTGGCCCTGGATGCCGTGCACGGTGAACTCGGCGGAAAGGCTGCCGCGGCGGCCGATCTTGATGGTGTCGCCCAGCCGTTCCTTGCTCGTCGGCTCGCCCACCAGGCACATGTCGGGGACGAGGTGGTTCTCCTCCATCCAATCGAGCACGCGCGTGGTGCCGTCGGTCGCGACCCCTTCTTCGTCCCCGGTGATGAGGAAGGACAGCGTGCCGCGATCTGCCGTGCCTTCGGCCACGGCATCGGCGGCAGCGGCCACGAAGGCGGCGACGCCGCCCTTCATGTCCACCGCGCCGCGCCCGTAGAGCACGCCGCCCTCCACCGCCGCGTCGAAGGGTGCGTGGCGCCATCCCTCGCCCGGCGGCACCACATCCGTATGGCCGGCGAAGCAAAGATGCGGGCCGTTCCCGCCGGAACGGCGGATGGCGAAGAGGTTCTCCACCTCCCCGAAGCGCAGCCGCGTGCAGGCGAAGCCGAGCGGCGCCAAGGCCCCTTCCAGCACCGCGATGGCGCCGTTATCCGCAGGCGTGACCGAGGCGCAGCGGATCAGGTCCCGCGCGATGGGAAGGGGATCGGTGGCCATCAGTCGCGCAGCAGCTCGTTGATCGAGGTCTTCTCGCGCGTGCGCGCATCGACGCGCTTCACGATCACCGCGCAATAGAGCGAGGGACCGGGCGAGCCATCCGGCAGCGGCTTGCCGGGCAGCGTGCCGGGCACGACGACCGAATAGGCCGGCACGCGGCCGACGAAGACCTCGCCCGTGGCACGATCGATGATCTTCGTCGAAGCGCCGAGAAAGACGCCCATGGAGAGCACCGCGCCGCGCTCGACGATCACGCCCTCCGCAACCTCGGAACGGGCGCCGATGAAGCAGTCATCCTCGATCACCACCGGATTGGCCTGCAGCGGCTCGAGCACGCCGCCGATGCCGACGCCACCGGAGAGATGGCAGTTCTTGCCGATCTGCGCGCAGGAGCCGACGGTCGTCCAGGTGTCGACCATCGTGTTCTTGTCGACATAGGCGCCGAGGTTCACGAAGCTGGGCATCAGCACCACGCCCGGCGCGATAAAGGCGGAGCGGCGCACCACGGCGCCCGGCACGGCACGGAAGCCGGCTTCCTTGAAGCGGTTCTCGCCCCAGTCGGAGAACTTCAGCGGCACCTTGTCATAGGCGCCGGCAGCCGTGTCCATCGGCGCGCTGTCCTCCAGCCGGAAGGAGAGCAGCACCGCCTGCTTCAGCCACTGGTTCACGCGCCAGCCGCCTTGCCCGTCCGGCTCAGCCACCCGGGACTTGCCGGAATCGAGGGATTCCAGCGCGGCCTCCACGGCGTCGCGGTCCTCGCCCTTGGTGGCGGGGGTCAGCTCGGCGCGGCGCTCCCAGAGCGCTTCGATGCGGGGCTGGAGGGCGGAAAGTTCCATCGGGGCGTCCTGCGTCGGGGCGGACCCCATCGCGCGGCGGCGGCGGGCTGTCAACGCGCCCATTCCAACACCGCCGGGCGATTTACGGAGCCACCGCGCTGGATTCAGCATTCCTTCACCCTTGGGGAGCAGCCTGCGGCCTTCAGCCTGGCTCCGCACCGCCCGTCCTGGCGCGGCGCGCAGCCCCTGACCTCCCAGGAGGCGACGATGGATGCCAAGACGGCCGCCTCGCCCCGACGCATGGACGATGCCACGCGGGTGCGATTGGCGGAGCGGCCTGATACGCCGCCCGAGATGCTCTTCTTCCTGGCCAATGACTCGGCCATCACCGTGCGTGCGGCGGTCGCCGCCAATGCGGCCACCCCGGCCCTGGCCGACCACGTGCTCGCGCGCGACGCCGAGCCGGGTGTGCGCCGGGTTCTGGCGCGCAAGCTCGCCTCGCTCGCCCCGCTGCTCGATCCCGACAGCACGGACCGCCAGAGGCGGATCAGCTGGGAAACCCTACGCCTCCTCGTCGATGACGACGTCATGGCGGTCCGTGCCGCCGTCACGGAGCTGGTGGCCGAGCAGCCGGACGTGCCGCGCCCCCTCATCCTGCGACTGGCACATGACGTGGCGATGGCGGTGGCGGAGCCGGTGCTGCGCGGCTCCCCGCTGCTCGACGAGACGGACCTGCTGCAGCTGATCGCCGACCCACCATCGCCGGAGACCCTCGGCGCCATCGCGCGTCGTCCGAACCTGCCCGAGGGTCCATCGGATGCCATTGCCGCACGGGCGGATGGTCCGGCCGTCGCCGCGCTCCTGGCCAATGCCTCGGCCCGTATCCGGGAGGCGACCCTGCTCGCCATCGCCTCTGGCTGTGCCGGCAATGCGGCCTGGCAATCCGCCATCGTCCGGCGCCCCCAGCTGTCCGGTCCCGTGCTGCAGAACCTCCTGGGCCTGCTGGCCGAGGAGGCGGTGCGCGTTCTTCTCACCCGGACGGACCTGGATATGGCGGTGCTCGCCGCCCATCGCCCCGAGGGCCCGCAGCCCCGCCCGGCCCTCGCCGGCACCCTTGGCATGAATGAGGAAAGCTTTATCGCGGCCGCCCGGCTGCAACAGCTGCCGGATTGCGCACGGATCCTGGCGGCGCTCAGTGGTCTCCCCGCGGGGGTGGTGACGCGCGCCCTTGCGCTGCGCGAGGCACCGGTCCTCGTAGCCTTGTGCTGGAAGGCCGGACTGTCCGGCCGGGCGGCCGCCTTCGCCCAGATGCGCCTGGTCGGCAGCCCGCCCGAGGAGCTGCTGATCCTGCCAGGCGGCGTCTGGGCGCTGGAAACGGATGCGATGCAGGCCCTGGTGGAGGGCCTGCTCGTCACCGCCTAAAGGACATCAGGGCTTGATGAGGGTGCCCGGGCCCGCCTCGGTGAACAGTTCGGCCAGCACGGCATGCGGCACGCGGCCGTCCAGGATCACCGCGCCTTGCACGCCCTGCTCGATGGCATAGATGCAAGTTTCGACCTTCGGGATCATGCCCCCCGAGATCCAGCCCGCCTCGATGCCCGCGCGGACATCGGCCACCGTCATCTCCGGGATATGGATCCCGTCGGGGCCACGCACGCCGGGCACATCCGTCAGCATCAGCAGCCGCGCGGCCCGAAGCGCACCGGCAATGGCGCCCGCGGCCGTATCAGCATTGATGTTGTAGGTCTGGCCATCGGCGCCCACACCCACGGGGGCGACCACCGGGACGATGTCGGCCCCGATCAGCAGTTCAAGGACCTTAGTATCCACCACCTCGGGCTCGCCGACGAAGCCGAGATCCAGGGCACGCTCCTCGTTCGTGTCGGGGTCACGATAGGTGCGTTCAGCCTTCCGGGCGCGGATCAGGTTACCGTCCTTCCCGGAAATGCCGACGGCGATGAGGCCGGCGCGGGTGATCGCCTCCGCCACCTGCTTATTCACGCTGCCCGCGAGCACCATTTCCACGACATCAACCATCTGGGCATCGGTCACGCGCAACCCGTTGATGAAGGTGGACTGCACGTTCAGCCGCTTGAGCATGGCGTTGATCTGCGGACCGCCGCCATGCACCACCACGGGGCTGACGCCCACCTGCTCCAGCAGCGCGATGTCACGCCCGAATCGGAGAGCACCCTCCTCCTCGCCCATGGCATGGCCGCCATACTTCACCACCACGATCTGATCGTCATAGCGCTTCAGATAGGGCAGCGCGCCGGCGAGGATCGCCATCTGGTCATGCGCGTCGGTGGTCATGGCTCTTCCCAATGGGCGTGATCCGCGCGGATCGGCGGCGGTCGTAAGGGGCGGGTTCATGCGCGGTCAAGCCGCGGCCAGTCAATTCGAGGGGCGATGGCCTCAGCCCGCCGCCGCGATCTCCGCCAGCGCTGCCCGCAACTCCGGAATGCCCGTGCCCTTGGCCGAGGAGGTGGTGAGCACCACCGGATGGGCGGCCACCCGCTTGCGGACAATCTCCGCCATCTCCTCCTGGCGCTTCAGCAGGCGCGAGGCCGGCTTGGTGTCGTCAGACTTCGTCAGCACGATCTGGAAAGGCACGGCGGCCTCGCCCAGCAGGTCCATGGCGGCGCGGTCGCCGTCCTTGGTCTCGATCCGGGCATCCATCAGCAGGATCACGCGGCGCAATGTGGGGCGACCGCGCAGGTAGTCGAACATCAATCCCTGCCAGTCCGCCTTCACCGCCTTGCTGGCGGCCGCGAAGCCATAGCCAGGCATGTCGACCAGCGTGAGCCTTGGGCCGGTATCCTCGCCCGCGGCGAAGAAATTCAGCTGCCGCGTGCGGCCCGGGGTGTGGGAAACTCGGGCGAGGCCGTGATGCCCCGCCAGCGCATTGATGAGGGAGGACTTGCCCACGTTGGACCGGCCGCAGAAGGCCACTTCGGGCGCATCCGTGGGCGGCAGCCCCTCCAGCTTCTGTGCAGCGAAGAAGAACCGCACGGGTCGCGCGAAGAGAAGACGCCCGGCTTCGATCCGGGCGGCCTCCTCCCGCGACAGCCCGTCCGGCGTCGCGGCCTGGGGCGCGGGCGTCGTCACGTCCGCGCCACGGCCTTCTCGGCCCTGCGCTCGGCCCGGTCATGCCGCATGATGTAGTACTGCTGCGCCACCGAGAGCAGGTTGTTCCAGGACCAGTAGATCACCAGGCCGGCGGGGAAGCTGGCGAGCATGAAGGTGAAGATGATCGGCATGAAGCTGAACAGCTTCGCCTGGATCGGGTCCGGCGGCGTCGGGTTCAGCTTGAACTGCACCCACATGGTGATGCCCATGATGATCGCCCAGGCCGGCATGTGCAGGAAGGCCGGTGCGTCCCAGGGGATCAGCCCGAACAGGGTGAACAGATTCGTCGGGTCCGGCGCCGATAGGTCGCGGATCCAGCCGAAAAACGGCGCGTGCCGCATTTCGATGGTGACGAACAGCACCTTGTAGAGCGCGAAGAACACCGGGATCTGCAGCAGGATGGGCAGGCAGCCCGCGGCGGGATTGATCTTCTCCGCCTTGTAGAGGGCCATCATCTCCTGCTGCATCTTGGCAGGGTCGTCCTTGTTGCGCTCCTTCAGCTCCTGCATCTTCGGCCCCAGCACCTTCATGCGGGACATCGACTTGTAGGACTTGTTCGCCAGCGGGAAGAACAGGATCTTCAGCACCACCGTGAAGATCAGGATGGCGACGCCGAAGTTGCCGACCTGCTTGTACAGCCAGTCCAGCGCATAGAAGAACGGCTTGGTGATGTAATAGAACCAGCCGAAATCGATCGCCTTGTCGAAGCCGGTGATGCCGAGCTTGGTCGCATAGGCGTCGAGCAGATGCACCTCCTTCGCGCCGGCGAAAAGCCGGGTGGCGAAGCCCGCCGTGGCGCCAGGCGCGGCGGTCACCGGCGCGGGCGGCGCGAAATCCACCTGCCAGCGGTCCTGCCCGCCCTCCTGCGTCGCGCGGAAGGCCACGCGGTTGCGGGCGGACTGGTCGACCGGGGCCAGGGCTGCCAGCCAGTATTTGTCGGTGAAGCCGGCCCAACCGCCGGCGCCCTCCTGCTCGAAGGCCGGGCCCCCATTGCGGCGCTGCGCCTCGGTCTTGGCGTCGGCGTACTTCTCCTCGCGCAGGCGTTCGTCGATCATGCCGACGAAGCCCTCATGCAGGATGTAGTAGCCGGCGACCTGCGGCGTGTGCTCGCGCCGCACCCGGGCCCAGGGAAGGACCTGCACGGCTTCGGCGCCCGTGTTCACCACGCGCTGCTCCGCGGTGACCATGAAGTTCTCGTCGAGGGAGAGCACGATCTCGAAACGCTGGCCGGTGCCGTTCTCCCAACGCAGGGTCACGGCGGTGGAGGGGGTCAGCGTGCCGCCCTCGCTCGTCCATTCGGTGTTGCTGTCGGGCACGGCGGTGCGGCGATCGGCAGAGGTCCAGCCCCATTGCGCGAAATAGGGCGCGCTGTCCTCGCGCGGGGCCAGGATTCGGACATTCGGGCTGCCGGGCTGGATGGTCTCGCGATAGTCGCGCAGCACCAGATCGTCGATGCGGGCGCCGCGCAGATTCACGCTGCCCTGCACGCGGGCGCTCTCGATGCGCAGGCGCGGCGCCGGGGTGGTGGGCGCTCCATCGGTCGGCCCCGTGCTGGCGACCCCAGCGGGGTTCAGCGCGGTGTTCGCCTGCGGCAGCGGCACGCCGCTCGTCTGGCTCTGCTCCACATGCTGGGCGGACTGGCGCAGGGCGTCCCGCGCCGGGCGGTTCCACAGGTCGAAGAGCAGCAGGATGCCAATCGAGATCGCGATCGCGGCAAGGAGTCGCTTGTTGTCCATCGGGTCCGGCGTTCAGGTGTTCTTGGCAGCGGGCACGGGGTCGTAGCCGCCGGGGTTCCAGGGATTGCAGCGCAGGATGCGGCGAGCGGCGAGGCCGCTGCCGCGCAGCGCTCCGTGCTCCGTCAGGGCCTCGATCGCGTAGGCGCTGCAATGAGGATGGAATCGGCAATGCGCCCCGATGAAGGGGCGCAGCGTGAACTGATAGGCGCGCACGCCGATCTTCAGGGCATGGGCGGCGGGACTCATGACGAGGCGACTGACTGGGAGGCGCCTGACTGGGGGGCGACTGACTGGGCGACGGGCGCCACGCCCGTCTGCTTCAGCGCCCCTCGCAGGTCGCCCTGGAGTTGGGCGAAAGGGCGGCTCCGCGTCTCGTCGCGGCCGATCAGCACGATATCCCAACCCTCGGGCGGCGAATCGCCCAGGACGAGGCGCGCGGCCTCGCGCAGGCGCCGCTTGGTGCGATTGCGCACCACGGCGTTGCCCACCTTCTTCGTGACGGTAAAGCCCAGGCGCAGGGGACCACCCGTCCCCGGCAGGGCCTGGATCACCAGCCCCGGCCGTGCGGCGCGCTTGCCGCGCTGCGCGGCGCGCAGGAAATCGCGCCGCTTCTTCATCCGGGGCAGCTTCATGGCGTGTATCGCCGGCGGGGCACTGCATTGCGCCCCGGAAGCGTGCCTCAGGCCGAAAGCTTCTTGCGGCCCTTGGAGCGGCGGTTGGCGATCACATTGCGGCCGCCCACCGTCTCCATACGGGCGCGGAACCCGTGCCGGCGCTTCCGGACGAGCTTGGAGGGCTGGTAGGTACGCTTCACGGCAAGGCGCTCCGTATCAATTCAGGCCGGCCCGGCACGAAATGGGGCGGCGGGGTGGGGTGGTATGTCCCGGGCGGCACCGCCGCCCCGGTTATCGCCTGGCGTCCCGGCCATTCGGTTCCCGGCCCCAGGAACGGGCACGCGGACGCGAGCGGCCGCGACGGGACGCCCGGCGCGGGTGGCGCTGTATAGAAAGCCCCTCATACCCACGTCAACTGAAGCATGACCCCTACCCTTCCTGGCGCGGAGCGTTATCCAGGGCGCAGGACGGCCGGAAGGGGAAGCATGCCTGAGACCGACATCGCCGTAATCGGCGCCGGCGAGGCTGGCCGGGGCCTTGTGGCACTGGCGACCGCGCTGGGGCTGCGCGTCACGCTGTTCGAGCGTGGCCCCATGGGCGGGGAGGCACCGGACCCGGAGATCGCCCAGGCCGCCCTGCGCGCCTGCGCCGCGCGTGCCGCGGCCATGCGGGATGCGGCACGGCTGGGAATCGGCAGCGGCGACGCCCCCGTCGATTGGCTGGCGCTGCGCACCCATCTGGCGGCCGCAGATGCCGAGGCCGCTCCCGATTCCACCCAGGCCCGATTCGAGGCGATGGGAGTGGAGGTGGTCCGGGCCGCCGCGCGCTTCACGGCACCCGACGCCATCGGCGCCGCCGGGCGGGAATGGCGCTTCCGGAGCGCCCTGATCGCCACCGGCGCATCCCCGGTAATTCCAGCGCTCGATGGGCTGGAGAGCATTCCCTATCTCACGGCCGAGACGATCCACGGGCTGGAATCCAGCCCGGAACACTTGGTCGTCCTCGGCGGTGGCGAATTCGGGCTCGAGATGGCCCAGGCCCATGCCCGCCTCGGTGCACGCGTCACCCTCATCGAGGAAGCGGTGCGGATCGCCGCAGGCGCCGATCCCGAACTGGTCGAGGGCCTCGCCCGGGCCCTCCGGCGGGACGGCGTCATTCTCCTGGAAGGCCACAGCGCCGTGCGGGTGGAACGCCGACCCGCGGGCTTTTCGCTGCTGCTCGCGGATGGGAGGCGCGTGGAGGGGTCGCATCTCCTGCTCGCGCT
Source organism: Muricoccus harenae (assembly GCF_009848505.1). Lineage (GTDB taxonomy): Bacteria > Pseudomonadota > Alphaproteobacteria > Acetobacterales > Acetobacteraceae > Roseomonas > Roseomonas harenae. Next base: position 115,028 of record NZ_WWDL01000013.1, on the reverse strand, counting down.
CGGCCGCGTCCCGCGCCTGGCGGGGCTGGACTTCACCGCGGCCGGCCTGCCGGCGCCGGTGGGCTCGCTTGCGGTGGATGGCGGGCTGCGCCTCGCTGGGAGCCGGCGGATCTGGGCGGCCGGTGGCGTGATCGGACGGGCCGGGGCCGCGGATGTGGCCGTTCTGGCCCGCAGCATGCTTTTCCGCGCCCCGGGGAGGCCGGACGCGCCGCCTCCCCTTTTGGCGGTCCGGACAGAGCCGGCGCTGGTGCAGATCGGCGCCCCGGCCGGGGGGGACGGCACCGAAATCCTGCGCTGGCCCCTGGCCGATACCGCGCGCGCCGCAGCCGAGGGCATCAATGAAGGGCTGGTGAAGCTTTCGGTCGACCGCAAGGGCCGGCTGGCTGGGGCGGGGCTGCTCGCGCCGGGCGGGCTGGAGATGGCGGGGATGCTTGCTCTGGGCCTCGGACGGCCGGTTTCGGAACTGGCCGCCGCTCCCCTGCCCCATCCGTCCCTCTCCGCCGCAATTGCCCGGGCGGCGCTGGAGCAACGGGCACCGATGCTCGCCAGCCCGGCCATTCGCTGGCTGGCAGGGATTGCGAAGCGCCTGCCTTAGGCCTCTCCTGCGCCGGAGCAGACCCGGAAGCTTGTACATGACACAATCCCTGCAGGGCCGCACGGCCCTCGTCACCGGCTCCACCAGCGGCATCGGCCACGCCATCGCCCTCGCCTTCGCGCGCGAAGGGGCGCGGGTGATGCTGAACGGCTTCGGCCCGCCAGATCAGATCGCCGCCGCGCGGGCGGAGGTCGCTTCTGTCCAGGGCGGCGAGACGCCCTATTCAGACGCGGACCTCTCCAAGCCCGAGGCGGTTCGGAAGATGTGCGAGGATGCCACCGCGGCGCTCGGCCAGGTGGACATCCTGGTGAACAATGCGGGCATTCAGTTCACCAGCCCGGTGGAGGAATTCCCCGAGGCGAAGTGGGACGCGATCCTCGCGATCAATCTCTCCTCGAACTTCCACGCCATCAAGGCGCTGCTGCCCGGGATGCGGGCACGGAACTGGGGGCGGATCGTCAACATCGCCTCCGCCCACGGACTCGTCGCCTCGCCCTTCAAGGCGGCCTATGTCACCGCCAAGCACGGGGTGGTGGGGCTGACCAAGACCGTCGCAATCGAGGTCGCGCGCACCGGCATCACCTGCAATGCCATATGCCCCGGCTTCGTCCGCACACCGCTGGCCGAGGCACAGGTCGGGCCGCTGGCCAAACAGCACGGCGTATCGGAGGAGGTCGCCCTCACCGATTTCCTGCTGGAGAAGCAGCCCAGCAAGCGCTGGGTCGAGGTGCCTGAGGTGGCGGCCATGGCCGTCTATCTCTGCGGACCCAACAGCGGCGCGGTGAACGGCTCAGCCCTCTCCATCGACGGCGGCTGGACGGCGTCTTGAGCGCGGAAGCCGCCGGCGGGAAGCCCAAGCCCGGCACGGAGGGGCTGCCGCCGATCGAGGGCACGCCAGCTACCCCGGCGGTCGCGCGGCCGGCCGGGCCCGCGCGGGTCAGCCTCGCCCTTCAGGGCGGCGGCACGCATGGCGCCTTCACCTGGGGGGTGCTGCTGCGGCTGCTGGAGGAGGAGTCGATCGAGGTCGCCTCCATCTCCGGCACATCCGCGGGTGCCATCAACGGTGCCGCCTTCGCGCAGGGCATCGCCGAGGGCGGCCGGGCCGGCGCTGCCGCGCTGCTGGACCGGCTCTGGGGTGCGATCGGGGGGCGTTACGCCCTCAGCCCCTTGCGGAACAATCCCTTTGAGGAGCTGATCTGGGGCCCGGATCTCAGCCACAGCTTCGCCTGGCAGGCCTTTGACGCCCTCACCCGGGTCTTCTCGCCTTATCAACTCAATCCCTTCCCCATTGAGATGAACCCGCTGAAGCAGGTTCTGGAGGAGGTGCTGGACCTCGGCACGCTCTGCACCCATCCGGAGGCGCCGCGGCTCTTCGTCACCGCGACCAATGTGCGGAGCGGCAAGCCCCGCGTCTTCGCCCGGCACGAGGTAACGCGGGAGGCGCTGCTCGCCTCTGCCTGCCTGCCCAACGTATTCCGCGCCGTGGAGATCGATGGCGAGGCCTATTGGGATGGTGGCTACCTGGGCAATCCTGCCCTCTGGCCGCTCTATGATGGCAAGGGCCCGCAGGACATCGTGCTGGTCGGGATCAATCCCATCTCCCGGCCGGACATCCCGCAAACGGTGCAGGACATCAACACGCGGGTGAACGAGATCGGCTTCAACGCCTCCCTGATGTACGAGATGCGGGCCATTGAGTTCGTGCAGCGGCTGGTCGACCAGGGAATCCTGAAGCCGCCCCGCTATCAGCGGCTGTTCATCCATCTGATCGAGGATGAGGAGCAGATGCGACAGCTCGGAATGTCCACCAAATACAATGGCAACCGGGGGTTTCTTAACAGTCTTCGAGAGGACGGTAGGGCGGCGGCGGATGCCTGGCTGGCCGAGAACCGGGAGGCGCTGGGGCGGCGCGACAGCGTCGATCTGCGAGCGCGCTTCCTGTGATGCGCCCAACTATCAGGAAAGCTGCAAAGTCAGTGCTTTAAGGTAGGCACTTTCAGGTAACATGGGATGTATGGGATGGTCCGGTCCCGCCCCTGTCATCGCCAGTATCCGTGCATCCCGCCGCACTCGCTGGAGCCCGGCGATCACCGTGTCCGCGAATTCGCCGGCGGCGACATGGTGGCTGCAGGAGGCGATGAAGAGGATGCCCCCCGGCGCCACCAGTTCCGCCGAGAGCCGCGCCAGGCGCGAATAGGCCCGGATCGCGGCGGGGATGTCCTTCCGCCCCTTGGCGAAGGCCGGAGGGTCGGCCACCACGACGCCGTAGCGTGCGCCCTCCCGCCCCAGGCGCTCCAGCGTCTCCATGGCCTCGCCGCGCACCGCCTCCACTCGATCCGCCAGCCCGTTGCGGCGGGCGGTTTCCATGGCGGTGGCGAGGGCGTGTTCAGAGCGGTCCAGCAGCGTCACCCGCGCGGCGCCAGAGGCTGCGGCCTGAAGGCCGAAGCCGCCGGTGTGGCAGAAGGCGTCCAGCACCGTCTCGCCCCGCGCCAGATTAGCGATCCGGGCACGGTTCTCGCGCTGGTCGAAGAACCAACCGGTCTTTTGCCCACCCAGGGGATCGACCGAGAAGGAGACGCCGCCCTCCTCCACCGTGCCCGTGGCCTCGGTGCCGCGGAGCAGGGTGGTGGCCTCGGGCAGGCCTTCCAGCGCGCGTACCCCGGCCTCGTTCCGTGCAACCACGGCACGGGGAGCGATCAGGGCGTCGAGCGCGCGAAGGATGGCGGGGGTCGCCATCTCCATCCCCGCCGTGTTCGCCTGGAGCGCCACCAGGTCGCCGTAGCGGTCCAGGATCAGGCCGGGCAGCCCGTCGGCCTCGGCATGAGCCAACCGGTAATGCGGGGTGGGAAAGAGACGGCTGCGGAGCGCCAGCGCCTCGGCGATCCGGCCCTGCCAGAAGGTGTCGTCGATCGGGATGGCGGCGTCGCGCGTGAGCCGGCGGCCGGCGATCAGGGAATGCGGGTTGAAATGATGGATGCCGTGGCGGACGCCGTCATCGCCCTCCACCCGCACCGGGGTGCCGGGCGGGATGGCGCGGGCCGCCGGCGTCATCGCCACCTCGTTGGAGAAGACCCAGGGATGGCCCGCCTTGGCGCGCCGGTCGCGGCCGGGCAGGAGGCGGATGAGGGGCATGTCGGACATGAGGGCGGGCATAAGCCGGAATGCCGCTCCGCGCATCCCGTACCCGGCGCAGCGTTCAGCGAGCGGGAGCGCGGACCGCCAGCATGATTCCCCCCAGGGTGAGCGCCAGCGCCGCCGCCTGGCGCCAACCGAGCGACTCCCCGAGCAGCAGGGCCCCTGAGAGGACACCCACAAGCGGCGTACCGAGCGTGCCAATCGCCGCTACCGCGGCCGGCAGAACGGAGAGCGCTGTGAACCAGGTCAGATAGCAGAGGCAGAGCGGGATCGCGGCCATGTAGAAGAAGGCGCCCCAGGCCTGAATGCTCACCGCGGCCGGGTTGAAGGACTCCACAAAGAAGGAGGCGATGGCCAGCGGCAGACAGCCGAGCCCGACCTGCCACGCCACCGACACCACCGGATTCAGCCCCAGCTGGTGCCGCTTGAACAAGACGGTGCCGAGAGCGAAGAGCATCGCGGAGAGGAGCAGGAGCACGACGCCGGGCAGCTTGGCCCAGCTCAGTTCGACGCCCTGGCCGGTCACCAGCAGCGCCACGCCTGACAGGCCGAAAACCAGCGCGAGGATCCGTCCGAGGGTCGGGCGTTCCCCCAGCACCGGCCATGCCATCAGCGCGGCCCAGGCCGGCATGGTGTAGCTCATCATCGCGCCCTCGCCCGCCCCGACATATTGCAGGCCAAGTGTCGCTATTCCCATCCAGGCGGTGACGTTGAGCAGGGACGAAAGCAGCAGCGCTCCGCGCTTTCCCGCCGGAACCCCCATGGGGATGCCGCGCAGGAGCGCGAAAGCAGCCAGCGCGAAGCCGGCCAGTAGCCCGGCGAAGCCACGGGCAGTCAGCGGTGGCACTTCCGAGAGCAGGAATTTCAGCACCGGCCAGTTCAGGCCCCAGCCGAGCGTGGTGACGACGATGCAGAACAGCCCGAGGCGGCGCGCGCGCGCAGCTTCCACGGGCGCCACCACCGCCGAGGCCACCTCAGTCGAGATAATCCGGCTCCTCGCGGGCGAGGATGCGCTTTACGCTCTCCAAATGAAGCCGGGCGCTTTCGTCCCCGCCCTCCCGCATCTGGGCATAGGTGCGGGCCGCCACCTCGGGCGGCACGGGCTTGAGCGGACGGCCCGTGGCGAGGGCGAGGCGCTGCACCTCGGCGGCGCGCTCCAGGTAATAGAGGTCGTCCCAGGCCTCGGCGATTGAGGGGCCGACGATCATCACGCCATGATTCTTCAGGAAGCCGATATCGGCTTCCGCCATCACCGCCGCGATCCGATCGCCCTCCTCGGAGTCCAGGGCAAGGCCGTTGTATTCCTCGTCCACCGCGGTGCGGCCGTAGAACTTCAGCGCCGTCTGCCCCGCCCAGACGAGCGGCGGGCCCTCGAGCATCGAAAGGGCCGTGGCGTTCGGCATATGGGTGTGGAAGGCTGCGACGGCCCGCGGATGGCGCAGGTGCAGCCGGGCATGAATGTGGAAGGCGGTCGATTCCGGCACGCCCTCCCCGTCCAGGACGTTGCCCTCGAAGTCGCAGATCAGCAGGCGGGAGGCCGTGATCTCCGAGAAGGCCCAGCCATAGGGGTTCACCAGCATCAGGTCCGGCCGGCCGGGCACCAGCACGGAGAAGTGGTTGCAGATCCCTTCCTGCAGGTTCAGCCGCGCGGCCATGCGGAAGCAGGCGGCGAGGTCCACTCGTGCCTGCCGGATTTCCGGCGTGTTGAGGCTGCTGTTGCGGAGCAGCTTCGGGGCGGAGGGAAGCGCTTGCGCCATGGCGAGTTCCGGTCTTCGAGGCGCGCGCAAAGTCGCGCCGACCGGGCCGGACCGCAAGCGGTGACGAGCGGCTCACCTGTCCCGCGGCGCGTTGTGCGCCGCGGGTGCGTCCTGCGGAGCACGGCTGCCCCGCCCGGGCATCTCAGGTGGCGGCGGGCTGCGTCTTCGGCGCGGGCCGGGCGCCGAGCACCAGCAGCGCGGCCAGGAGGCAGGCGGCGCCGGCGAGATGGAATGCCGGCAGGTAGCTGGCGAGCACGTCCCGGCTCAGACCGCCACCGAAAGCCGCGAGGGCGGCGCCGAGTTGGTGGCCGGTGAAGACCCAGCCGAAGACCAGTGGTGCCTTTTCCCCCCAGAGGCCTGGCTGGCGAGCATCGCGGTCGGCGGGACCGTCGCAATCCAGCCCAGGCCGTAGAAAACGGCGAAGAGCGACAGCCCATAGAGGGAGAAGCTGCTCATCGGCAGGATGAGGAGGGAGAAGCCGCCGTGCTCGCAAGCGCCCGCCTCCGCTTCGCCGAATGCGCGGAGGCCGAGTTCCCCGGGCCGGTCGCGACCAAGCAGCAGCATCAGCGCTCCAGCGGCGCCATAGGCGAGGAGGACCGGCGCCATCGCCACCATGCCGATGCCGAGGCCGGTAGAGACGCCCTAGAACAGCCAAAGCTTCCAAAGCTGCGTCATGCGAGGCAGCCCGCGATCACCAGGGTCAGTGCCATGGCAATGCTGCGGCGCAGCCCGTAGCGCTGGAGGATGGCTGCCGCGAAGGGCGCCGTCAGCCCGCAGAGGAGCAGCCATAGGGCAAGGGCCCGGGAGATTGAGGCGGTCTCCCATCCTGTCTCGCGCTGCAAGGACAGAAGCAGCGCGCCCAGTACCCCATTGCGCCGTCCGAGGAGAGGGAGACGAGGACGGTGAGCCCCACCATCACCCAGCCATAGTGGATGCCGCACGGCGCGAGCCGCGCATTGAGGGAGGCGGCGAGCATCACGAAACTCCCTGGCCTGCGGCGACGGACGGGCTGGCATCGGGGCGCCGCGGAACCATCTGTCGTCTCATGATGGTAATCATGATTGAACATGACAGTCGTCATGATAAAGCCAATCCGCTATTCGGATGCTGTCCGGTGCGGGGTCAGGGAGGGCAGAACATGGCGCGGTCGTCGCGGGCAGAGGTGGCGGAGAAGCGGCAGGCGGTGCTGGAGGTGGCGTCGCGGCTGTTCCGGGAACGCGGGGTGGAGGCGGTGAGCGTGGCGGAGGTGATGGCGGCCGCCGGCCTGACCCATGGCGGGTTCTACAGCCACTTCGACTCGAAGGAGGCGCTGGCCGCGGAGGCCTGCTCCGAGGCCTTCGGCCGTAACCGGACACGGTGGAGCAGCCTGGCCGAGCGGCCAGCGGGCGAAGGACTGGACGCCCTGCTTGGGCACTATCTCAGCCCTGCCCATCGCGACTCCCCGGGCAGCGGCTGCGCCGCGCCAAGCTTTGCCGCCGAGGCGGCACGCGATGTGCCCGGTGGCGCGGTGCGTCGCGCCTATGCCAACGGCATCCGCGGCCTCGCGGAGACGCTCGAGGGGCTGCTCCCCGCCTCGGTGAAGCGCCGGCGGCGCGAGCGGGCGCTGATGGCCATGGCAGCGATGATCGGCGCCGTCTCTATCGCACGCGCCATCGGGGATGATCCCCTCTCGGACGAGATCCTGGCCACTGTGCGGGGGGAACTCTCGGCCTAGCATCGCGCGGATGGCGCCGGGCCCTTGCCCGTCCGGCCGCGGGGCCGCATTCATCGCGCTGCATCACGATGGAGCGACGCGCCCATGTCCGGGACCAACCAGCGCATCGACGGCCCGCGCCTGTGGGACAGCCTGATGGCCATGGCCGAAATCGGCGCGACGCCCAAAGGCGGCGTGAAGCGGCTGACCCTGACCGAGGTGGACCGCGCCGGTCGCGACCGCTTCGCGCAATGGTGCCAACAGGCCGGGCTGACCGTGCGGATGGACCATATGGGAAACATGTTCGCCCGTCGGCCGGGCCGCGACCCAAAGCGCAAGCCCGTGCTTTTCGGCAGCCATCTCGACAGCCAGCCGACGGGCGGCAAGTTCGATGGCGCGCTGGGGGTGATCGCGGGGCTGGAGGTGATGCGTACGCTCCAGGACCTGAACATCGAGACCGAGGCACCGCTCGAGCTGATCAACTGGACCGATGAGGAAGGCAGCCGCTTTGGCCATTCCCTCATGGGCAGCGGCGTGTGGTCGGGCGTCTACGACCAGGCCGCGACTTATGCGCTACGGGACACGGAGGGCGTGTCGGTGATCGAGGCGCTGGAGGGCATCGGCTACAAGGGCGACCATCCCGCACGGCCCTTCGAGGCGGATTCCTATTTCGAGCTGCATATCGAGCAGGGGCCGATCCTCGAGCGCGAGGGCAAGCGCATCGGCATCGTCACCGGCGGCCAGGCGCAGGTCTGGTATGAGGCGGTGCTGACCGGTCAGGATTCCCATGCCGGCACCACCCCGCCATCCGCAAGGCGGGATGCGCTGCTGGGCGCGGCGCGGACCGTGACGCTGGTGGATGGGATGATGCGCGCACGGGGCGAAGACGGCCGCGGCACGGTCGGGCGGCTGCAGGTCTTCCCCAATTCCTGCAACGTGGTGCCGGGCGAGGTGCGGTTTTCCGTCGAGTTCCGCCACCCCTCCGGCGATGAGATCGAGATGCTGGCGGCGGAGTTCCCGGCACAGGCCCAGGCGATCGCGGAAGAACTCGGGCTTGTGCTGGAGTTGCGCGAGCTGTTCCGCATCCCTGCCCAACCTTTCGACCCGGATTGCGTCGGGCTCGTGCGAGATGCGGCGGCCCGGCTCGGACTACCGGCGCGGGAGATCATCTCGGGCGCCGGGCACGATGCCGTCTATGTTGCGCGCTGTGTGCCCACGGCGATGATCTTCACTCCATGCAAGGACGGCCTTTCCCACAACGAGGCGGAGAGCATTCTTCCGGAGGAGGCGGCTGATGGTTGCCAGGTTCTGTTCGAAGCGATCCTGGCGCGCGCCAATCGCCCGGCCTGAGGGCAGGCACCCCCGCTGAGGGACGCCTCAGCGGGCAACCAGGTCTCCCGCCGATACGGCCCGGCCGAAGAGCCAGCCTTGCATCACGACGCAGCCCTCCTCGAGGAGGGCCTCGCGCTGCGCCTCCGTCTCCACGCCTTCGGCGAGGAGCGGGATTTCCATGCCCTTGGCGAGGATGGTGACGGCGCGGAGGATAGCGCGCTCCCGCGCCCCACCCGGCAGGCCGGCGACGATGGAGCGGTCGAGCTTCACCTGATCTACCGGCAAGCGCAGCAGATGCGCGAGTGCCGAGCGGCCGCCGCCGAAATCGTCCAGTGAAAGGCGAACGCCGTCTGCGATGAGCTCATGCAGCACGGGGGCGATGGCATCGAGGTCTCGCGCCGCCACATCCTCGGGAATCTCGACTTCCAGCGCCTCCGGCGCCACGCCGTAGCGGGCGAGCGTCGCCCTGACGCGGGCGGGGAACTCCGGGTCGCGCAGCGTAGTAGGAGAGATGTTCACGCCCACGATCTCCGGGCCCTCCCCGGCCGCCATCCAGGCGGCCTTCTGCCGCAGTGCCTCATCCAGTACCCAGGCATCGATCGCGGGCATGAGTCCGGCCGCATCAGCCTCGGGCAGGAACTCGGCCGGGGAGACGCTGCTGCCGCCCGGGCCGCCCGGCCAGCGCAGCAACGCCTCGGCGCCGCGCAGTGAGCCGTTGCGTGCGTCGACCTGTGCCTGCCAGGCGAGCTGGAATTCGCCCCCGGCAACGGCACCCGAAAGCCTCTGCCGCAGGGCGAGCCGGCGCGCGACGCGTTCCCCGAGCGCGGGGTCATAGGGAACCACGGCGCCGTTGCCCTGCCGCTTCGCCTGGGCCAAGGCGAGCGCCGCGGCGCGATGCAGGGCATCCGCATCCTCGCCGTCCTCGGGCGCATGTGCATGGCCGATATTGGCCCGGATCGGATTGGGTCCGGTGCCGAGATCGAGTGGCGCCGCCAGGGCACGCTGGATCCGGCTGGCTATCGCACCGGCTGCCTGCTGCGTGCGGAGCCCCGTGGCGATCAAGGCGAATTCATCCCCGCCAAGGCGGAAGACCTGGTCTAAGGGGCGGGTCTGGTCACGCAGGCGTCGCGCGGCCTCGCGCAGCATTGCATCGCCGGCCACTTGGCCGAGCGCATCGTTTACCGCCCGTAGCCCAGACAGGTCGAGCAGGAGCAGCGAGCCGCCATCCGGTTGCGTCATAAGCTGCGCCAGGGCCTGCTGAAAACGGAAGCGGTTCGGCAGCCCGGTGAGCGGGTCGTGCCAGGCGAAGTGCAGGGCCTGCGCCTGCGCCGCATGCAGCCGGGTGACGTCGAGCAGCATAAGCACGGCCTGTGTCTGCCCGCCGCCCTCCCCCGGCAGCCAGGGCGAGGCCACGAGGATCACCCGCCGCTCCGGCACGCCATCCTGCGCGGGCAGCACCCCCTCCACCTCCCGCCCGGGCTGCAGGCCGAAGGGGCCGCTGCCGGGATGGCCGAGCTGCTGCAGGCCAGATTCCATCAGGGTCGCCGGCAGGCGGCCACCGAAGAGGTCTGCGAGGCGGTAATTGGCGGCGAGCGTGCGACCCTCCGGATCCAGGTGCCAGATGCCGGCCGGAACGCTTTCGTGAATCGCGCGCGCGCGAAGGTCCCGGGCGCGCGAGCCCGTCACGTCCAGGGCAAAACGCGCCACCTCGCCGCCCGAAAGGCGCCGCTTGCTGACCTGGAGGATTCGGCCATCCGGCAGGGAGCGGTCGTATTCGGCGCGGGAGTCGTCCTCGTGCTCCAGGATCTGCTGGGCCATCTCGGCAGCGGTGCCATCCTCCCGGCCATAGGAGGCGGCGAGCAGGTCGTCGAGCTTCGCCCCGGGCGGCACCGGGCGCGGATCGATGCCTGGCAGGTCATAGCCCGGGCTACGGTCCAGCAGCGTGCGGTCGCGCGCGAAGACGGCGTAGCGCACGGCGGTCCTGTCCACTGCCTCCCGGAGAAGGGCTGCACGACGTAGGCGCGGCCAGACGGCGATTCCCGCCAGCAGGAGGGCGGTGACCATAACCAGCAGCAGCCCCGTCACCGCCGGCAACGCCATGGCGGGCGTCAGCAGGATGTTGATGGCGGCAGCGATTGCCGCGCAGCAAAGGAGGAGCCCGCCCCCCAGAGCGATCGCGCGCCGGAGGCGACGCGTCGGGGCCTCTTCGGGCGGCATCAGCGATCCATTCCCGTTCGTTCTTCAGATCCGGTTCGCAAGCCCTTCTTGGACGGCCCCAGGCGGCGCTTGGAACACTTATTTAGACAATATGACAGGTTTGGTCACGTCCGAAACGATGATTCGCTCGCGGAACACTTTATTGCCGTGGCCCCCGCCCCACACGGGCTGCCGCCGCAGGGTTGGCACGGCGGCGGCCCGCCTCTATAGCGGCCAGCGCGCGACTGAAATGCATGCGATCGGCCGACGACGCCGTGCGCCAGCCAGCGACGCCGCGGAGACCCCCTTCCTTGGCCACGACCGAACCTGACAAGCAGCCTCCGACGCCTGAGCGGAGCCCGGCGCTCGTGTTGCAGGACGCCATTCTGGCGCGCCCTGCGACGCCCATCCGCCGCATGGCGGATGCAATTCGCGCCCTCGCGATCGACGGCGTGGAGGCGGCGAAATCCGGCCATCCCGGCATGCCCATGGGCATGGCAGATGCCGCAACCGTTCTCTTCACCCGCTTCCTGAAGCATGACGTCGCCGATCCGCGCTGGCCGGACCGCGACCGCTTCGTCCTGAGCGCGGGCCACGGCTCGATGCTGCTCTACTCCTGGTTGCATCTGACCGGGCATGCCGGGATGGGCGTGGAAGAGCTTCGCCGCTTTCGCCAGCTCCATTCCCCTGCCGCCGGCCATCCGGAAGCGGGCGAGCACCCGGCGATCGAGACGACCACCGGTCCGCTGGGGCAGGGCATCTCCACCGCCGTCGGCATGGCTATGGCGGAGCGGCACCTCGCCGCGCGCTTCGGCAAGAGCCTAGTGGACCACCGCACTTGGGTGATCGCCTCGGATGGCGACCTGCAGGAGGGCATCTCCCACGAGGCCGCCTCGCTCGCCGGGCATTTCGGCCTGGGCAAGCTGACCGTCCTTTGGGACGACAACCACATCTCCATCGACGGCGACACGGCGCTTTCGGTGTCCGAGGACACACTGGCACGCTTCAAGGCCTATGGCTGGGCCGTGCGCCGCGTGGACGGGCATGACCATGAGGCTGTGGCGGCGGCGCTGAACGCCGCGACCAAGTCCCGCAAGCCGACGCTGATCGCCTGCCGCACCATCATCGGCTTCACCGCGCCGAAGAAGGCCGGCACGGCGGGCAGCCATGGCGCGCCGCTCGGCCCGGAGGAAGCGGCCGCGGCCAAGGCGGCGATGGGCTGGGAGTCCGGTCCCTTCGAAGTGCCGGCCGAGATCCGCGAAGGCTGGGAATCGGCCGGCAAGCGCGGCGGCGGCACGCGCCGCTCCTGGTTGAAGCGGCTGGCGAAGCATCCGCAACGCGCGGATTTCGAGCGCGCCATGGCCGGCAAGCTGCCGGAGCGCTGGGACGCGGCCATCGGCGAGTGGAAGGCCAAGGCGGCCGCCGAGAAGCCGAAGATCGCCACACGCGTCGCCTCGCAGAAGGCGCTGGAGGCGCTGGTTCCGGCCGTGCCCGAGATGATCGGCGGCTCCGCGGACCTCACCGGCTCCAACAACACCAATGTGAAAGGCATCCCTGCCCTTTCCGCTGAGAACTTCGGCGGGCGCTTCGTCCATTGGGGCATCCGCGAGCACGGCATGGCCGCGGCCATGAACGGCATGGCGCTGCATGGGGGCGTGATCCCCTACTCCGGCACCTTCCTCGTGTTCAGCGACTACATGCGCCCCGCCATCCGCCTTGCGGCGCTGATGCGGCAGCGCGTGGTGCATGTGCTGACGCATGACAGCATCGGCCTCGGCGAGGATGGCCCGACGCACCAGCCGGTCGAGCACCTGGCCGCCTTGCGCGCCATCCCGAACCTCTATGTCTTCCGCCCGGCCGACGTCATCGAGACGGCGGAGGCCTGGGAGATGGCGGTGAAGCGGACCGACGGGCCGAGCGTGCTGGCCCTTTCCCGTCAGAACCTACCGACGCTGCGCAGTGATGTCGGCGAGAACCGCACCGCGCGCGGCGCCTATGTGCTTGCCGAGGCCTCGGCGGAACGGAAGGCGACGCTGATCGCCACCGGCTCCGAGGTGGAGATCGCCATGGCAGCGCGCGAGACGCTCGAGGAGGCCGGGATCCCGACGGCCGTCGTCTCGATGCCTTGCTGGAAGGTCTTCGAGCTGCAGGATCCCTCCTGGCAGGAGACGGTACTCGGCACGGCGCTGCGGGTGGGGATCGAGGCGGCGCTGGAGTTCGGCTGGTCGCGCTGGCTCGGTCCTGACGGCATCTTTATCGGGATGCAGGGCTTCGGGGCGAGCGCGCCGGCGAGCGATCTGTACAAGCACTTCGGCATCACCGCCGATTCGGTGGTGGCGGCGGTCAAGCGCCGCGTGAACTGAGCGAACGGAAGGGACGGATATGGCGGTCAAGGTAGCGATCAACGGCTTCGGGCGCATTGGGCGGCTCGTGCTGCGCGCGGCGCTTGAGAGCGGCCGTGACGACGTCGAGTTCACGCATATCAACGATCTCGGCTCGGTCGAGGCGAATGCGCATCTATTCCGCTACGACAGCGTGCATGGCCGCTTCCCCGGCGAGGTGCGCGTCGAGGGTGACACGATGGTGATCTCGGCCGCTGGCCGCACCTACAAGCCGATCAAGGTGACGGCCGAGCGCGATCCCACCAAGCTGCCCTGGCAGGGCGTGGATGTGGCGGCCGAGTGCACGGGCATCTTCACCAATTCCGACAAGGCGGCGCTGCTGCTGCAGTCCGGCCCGCGCAAGGTGCTGGTCTCCGCCCCCGTTACCTGGGCCGAGGCGCATGCCGATGACTCCGCCCAGGCGACCATCGTCTATGGCGTGAACCACAAGATCCTGAAGCCGTCGCACCAGATCGTCTCGAACGCGTCCTGCACCACCAACTGCCTGGCGCCCATTGCCAAGGTGCTGCACGACAAGTTCGGCATCCTGCGCGGCTACATGGTGACGATCCACGCCTATACGGGCGACCAGAACACCGTGGACACGCTGCACAAGGACCTGCACCGCGCCCGCGCCGCGGCTGTCTCGGCCATCCCGACCTCGACGGGCGCGGCCAAGGCCGTGGGCCTCGTGCTGCCGGAGCTGAAGGGCAAGCTGGACGGCACCGCCATCCGCATCCCGACGCCGAACGTCTCTCTCGTCTCGCTCGACTTCGTGCCCGCGAAGACCGAGGGCCTGACCAAGGAGGCGATCAACGCGGCGATGAAGGAGGCCTCCGAGTCCCCCGAGTTGAAGGGTATCCTCGGCTACAACACGGCGCCGCTGGTCTCCATCGACTTCAACCACGACTCCCATTCCTCCACCTTCGACGCGACGCAGACGCAGGTGGTCGATGGCGGGCTGGTCCGCGTGATGTCCTGGTACGACAATGAGTGGGGCTTCTCGAATCGGATGAGCGACACCGCAGCCCTGCTCGGCTCGCTCTGAGACTGAACGGGGGCGCTTCGGCGCCTCCGGTTATTTCGGCCCCTTTCAGGAATAGCTCCGATGGCGTCCTTCCGTACCCTCGATGACCTCGATGCGAAGGGGAAGCGCGTGCTCGTGCGTGCCGACCTGAACGTCCCGGTGCGGGATGGGGCCATCACCGACCGCACCCGGATCGAGCGGCTCTGCCCCACGATCCGGGATCTGGCGGACAGGGGCGCCAAGGTGGTGATCCTGTCCCACTTCGATCGGCCGAAGGGCAAGCGCGTGCCCGAGATGTCCCTGAAGCCGCTGGCGGAGGCGCTTTCCTCCGCCCTCGGCAAGCCCGTCGCCTTCGCCGATGACTGCATCGGGCCGGAGGCCGCGGCGGCCGTTGCGAAGCTGCAGGACGGAGACGTGCTGCTGCTCGAGAATACCCGTTACCACGCCGGCGAGGAGAAGAACGACCCGGCGCTTTCGGCCGAGCTGGCGAAGCTGGGCGATGCCTATGTGAACGACGCCTTTTCCGCCGCCCACCGCGCCCATTCCTCCACGGAAGGCGTGGCGAGGCTGCTGCCCTCCTATGCCGGCCGTCTGATGCAGGCAGAGCTGGAGGCGCTGGAGGCGGCTCTGGGCACGCCGTCGCGCCCCGTGGTCGCCATCGTCGGCGGCGCCAAGGTTTCGACCAAGCTGGACCTGCTGGGCAACCTCTCGCGCAAGGTGGATGTGCTGGTCATCGGCGGCGCCATGGCCAACACCTTCCTCGCCGCCCAGGGCTACGACATGGGCCGTTCCCTGCAGGAAGCGGAGATGCACCCGACGGCGCTGCGCATCCTCGACGAGGCCAAGGCCGCGAATTGCGAGATCCTGCTGCCGCGGGACTTGGTCGTGGCCGCCGAGTTCAAGGCGCACCCGGCCACCCGCACCGTGGCGGTGGATGCCGTGCCCTCCGACATGATGGCCCTCGATGTCGGACCCGAGACGGTGGACATGATCGAGGACCGCCTGCGCAAGGCTTCCACCCTGGTCTGGAACGGTCCGCTCGGCGCCTTCGAGACGCCGCCCTTCGATGCGGCGACGGTGGCCGTGGCGCAGAGCGTCGCGGGGCTCACCCAGTCTGCCGGGCTGAAGTCCATCGGCGGCGGCGGCGACACGGTCTCGGCGCTGCGCCATGCCGGCGTTTCCGAGCGGATGACCTATGTCTCCTCCGCCGGCGGCGCCTTCCTGGAGTGGCTCGAAGGCAAGACCCTGCCGGGCGTTGCCGCGCTCCAGCAGGGCTGA
The DNA here is from genome assembly GCF_009848505.1 of Muricoccus harenae. Classification (GTDB taxonomy): domain Bacteria; phylum Pseudomonadota; class Alphaproteobacteria; order Acetobacterales; family Acetobacteraceae; genus Roseomonas; species Roseomonas harenae. The sequence continues at coordinate 99,634 of NZ_WWDL01000013.1, read as the reverse complement.
TCCCTCCCCGCCTCAAGCGGAAACCCGTCGCTCCGCACCCGCGGGCAGCGACGGGTCATGGGTGCAGAGGATCGTCACCTCCTCGCCATGTTCGCGGGCGAGCTTGCGGAGCATGCGTCGGCTCTGCAGCCGCGCCTCTTGGTTCACCTGCATGACGCGGGCATAGGCATCGACGAGGGGCGGCATGCGGAGCGGCTCCTGAAGTTCCGAATGCATGAAGACGGTGTCGCCTGCGTGCAGCACCCAGCCATCGCCCGTATTCAGCGCCACGCCGCAATGGCCTTCCGTGTGCCCGGGCAGCGGGACGAGGAAGATGCCGGGCGGCAAGCCTTCCAGCCCCCGCAGCGTGGGCAGGCCGAACCATGGCGCGCCGGGGGCGTCGTATTCCCGCATTGGATGATCGAGCTGCGGCGGGCGGTAGCGCCCCCGTGCGATCGGGGTGAAGCGCCGGCGCGAGGCGGCGGCTTCCCGCGCATCGACATGCACGCGCGCATGGGGAAAGTCCGTCAGGCCACCGGCATGATCGAAGTCGAGATGCGTCATGACGATGTGGCGCACATCGCCCGGGTCGAAGCCCATGCGGCGCAGGCGTGAGACGGCGGTCTCGTCCGCTTCCAGATGCACGCGATCGGCATGGTAGAAGGCACGGCTGAGGCGCAGGATAGGGCGACTGACGTCATCCAGACCGAAGCCGGTGTCTACCAGCACCAGCCCCGCCTCCGTCTCGGCCAACAGGCATCGGCAGGCCAGATGCGCCGGTCCTAAGCCCGATGTGTGTCCATCCCAGAGCCGCCCGCCAAAGGGGCGCATGGAACCGCATTCGATGGCGTGAATTCGCATGGAAGGCTGAACGCGCGGCCGGGCACCCCGGTTTGGCGAGCGCTAGGCCCCGAAAGGATGAGCGAGACTCTGCGAACAACTTGCATTCTCATAATCAAGGATCCGGGCTATGCCCTTCGCTCCGATTTTGGAGGAGATCCCGATGCCCAGCGTCGCGCGCCGCCTGCTGCTGGCCGCCAGCGTCCTTGCCGCGCCCCTCGCCGCCATGCCCGCCCTGGCGCAGGGCGAGCTGAACATCATCGCCCAACGCCCCGGCTCCCCGGATCAGGAGCCTTTTGCGAGCTTCGCGCGGCAAACCGGCAGCCTCGTCAACTTCCTGCCCAATGCCCGCAATGCTGCTGTCACCGCTCTCTCGGCCACCCCTCGCGGGCCAGGTGACCTGATGCTTGGGACGGATGCCGTGGCCCTGGCGCAGCTCGAGGCCGCCGGCATTTTCGAGCCCTATTCCTCCCCAGCCACGCAGCGCGTGCCGGCGCATCTGCGCCACCCGCAGAACCTCTGGACGGGCGTGTCCGCCCGGGCACGGGTGATGGTGGTGCGGGATGATGCCGCCAACCCGCCGGTACGCTTCGCCGACCTGGCCGACGCCAGGCTGCGCGGCGCGGTCTGCCCCACCGCACCGACTACCTACAACCAGTTCCTCGCAGGCAGGATGATCGTGCACCTGGGCGAGGCCGGCGCGGCGAGCTGGGCCAAGGGCGTCGCGGCGAATTTCGCGCCCGCCGTGCCCATCGCTTCGGACTTCGTGCAGATCCAGGCGGTGGCGGCGGGGCGCTGCGCGGTAGCGATCTCCAACCACTATTACCTGCTGCGCCTCGCGGCCTCGGAGAAGCCGGAGGAGCGCGAGGCGGCAAAGCGCCTGCGCGCGGTCTTCCCCGACCAGGGCGCCGACGAGCCGGGGGCGATGATCAACGTCACCGCCGTCGGCCTGCTGCGCGGTGCGCCGAACCGCGAGAACGCGGTGCGCTTTATCGAGCACCTGATGACGGAAAAGGCGCAGGCCGAATTCGGCGGCGGCATCTTCTATCCCATCCTGCCCGGCGTACCCGTTCCGGAAAGGGCGCAGGTGCTGGGCAGTCCGCGCTGGGACACGACGCCGGTGGCGCGGTTCGGCGACTCACGCGAAGCCGCGGCGCGCATCCTGCGCGAGGCTGCCTGGCCGATGCCGCAGCAGCGCTGATGCGCAGCGGCGCCGTCCCTGCCGGGGCGGCGTCGCCTCCTCAGTACCCCCGGGCGGGATCGATCCGGTTCGGAAGGGGCTTCCCCTCGCGCAGGGCGCGGATGTTCCGGAACAGGATGTCCAGGGTGCGGTCGTTGTAGCGCGCGCGGTCATCCGCCGAGATATGCGGCGTCACCACCATACCAGGGGTGCGCCATAGGCGGTGGTCTGCCGGCAGCGGCTCCGGCACGGCCACATCGGTGACGCAGCCTCCCAGATGGCCGGAGTCCAGTGCATCGCAGACCGCGTCCTGGTCCCACACCGCGCCGCGCGCGATATTCACGAGGCGCGCTCCCTTCGGCAGCAGCGCGATCCGCTCGCGCGAGAGGAGATTGCGGGTCTGGTCCGTCAGCGGGCAAGCAAGGACGAGGAAATCCGCCTCCGGCAGTACGGCATCCAGCGCATCGGTTGTGTAGGTCTCATCGCAGTCCGGATGCGCGCCGGGGCTGTTGCGCACGCCGATGACATGCATCCCGAACTGCTTCGCGCGCCGGGCAATGCCGCCGCCGAGCGAGCCGACGCCGACGATCACCACGCGCTCCCCTTCAAGGGTGGATGCATGGAGCGCCTTCCACTCGCCGCGCCGCTGCTGGTCGGCAAAGGCGGGCATATGCGACTGCAGCATCAGGATCGCCATAATGCCGAACTCGCCGGCCTTGTCGGCATGGGTGCCGCTGTTGTTCAGCAGGGCAATGGAATCCGGCAGCCAATCTTGCAGTGGCAGGGCGGGATCGACGCCTGCGGAGGTACAGGCAATCACCTTCAGCTTCGGCGCCATGCCGGGCAGCGCCCCCGCCGGGAAACGCTTGCGCAGCGCACGCGACCAAGTCAGCAGGATCTCGGCCTCGGGGATCGCGCGGGCGAAGCCTTCGTCATCCCTGGCGAAGGAGACCTCCAGCCCCGTCATGTCCGGGCTGCGGGCCAGGGCGGCCTGCCACTGCGCCTCGGTCACGGCGAAATGCGGATCGTTATAGGGGTTCTGGATATGGATGCGCATTCGGTTGATTTCGCATGAGCCGCCGCCCGCGTGAAGTGCTGGAGCAACGGGAGTAGCCTGGAAGCGTTGCGTCCCCATGGTCAGCCCCATCCTGCAGGAGGCCTCCCGACTGGTCGGGGAGGATCTCGCCTTTCAGCGCCGGGTCTGGCGCTTCCAGCGCATCGGCTGGGCCGTGATGGCAGGGTTCGTGCTGCTCGGCGCACTGGGGGCCTTCGGCGGCGGGCCCCTGGCCCAGGCGCGGTTGCGCAGCGACGACGGCACAGTCGAGATGGAGTGGGAGCGGATCGAGCGCATCGGCCGTGACAGTCGACTTCGCATCCGCACCACCGGGCCCCCATCCGGCTCGCTCATCCTGCGGCTGGAAGGCGAACTCACCGAGTTGGCGCTCCTCGCCATCGAACCTCAACCTGCCAGCGAGTCCCGCGCCCCGGGCCGGATCTGGCTGCGCTTCGATCCGCCGGCGGAGGGACATGCGGCCGAAATCCTGCTGAATCTCCGCTCCTCCCGCCCGGGCATGGTTGAGGGACAACTGGCGCTGGGCGAAGCCGTCCTGCCGCTGCGCCTCTTCGTGATGCCGTGATCCGATGAAGAGGGCGACTTTTTGGAAAGCGTGATCCGGGCGCTGGTGATCTATGTGGTGCTGAGTTTGATGTTCCGCATCACCGGCCGGCGCAGCATGAGCCACATCACCACCTTCGACTTCGTACTGTTGCTCGTGGTCGGAGAGGCAACGCAGCAGGCGCTGCTGGGAGAGGACTTCTCGCTCACCAACGGCATCCTGGCTATCGCGACTCTGCTCGGCCTCGACGTGACCGTCCGTTGGCTGAAGGCTAACCACCAGAAGACGGACCGGGTCATGGAAGGGCTGCCCACCATTCTCGTGGCGGATGGGCAGCCACTGCACGAGCGGATGCGCGAGGCACGGATCAGCGAGGCTGAGGTGCTGCAGAGCGCGCGGGAGGTGCAAGGGCTGATGCGGATGGAGGACATCCAGCTGGCGGTGCTCGAGGTCAGCGGCACGATCTCCATCATTCCGCGCCGCGAATCCTGAGGCCGGCATGGTACCGGGCCGCCCTGCCGACCTTCGGGGGGATGCGGTGACCGCGCGGCCCCCTATCGTGATCGACGCAGGCGTTCCACGGCGGGCGCGCCACGTCTAACCTCGGCCCCATGGAACACCTGACAGAACGGCCGGTCATCCCGCCCATGCGGAGCAAGCTCTTCGTCCCCGGTTCGCGGGAGGAGCTCTTCGCCAAGGCTTCTGCCTCGGCAGCTGACGCCCTTTCCTTCGACCTGGAGGATGCGGTGGCGCCGAACCGCAAGGATGCGGCGCGGGAAATGCTGGCGGGCTTCCTGCACGGTGGCGCGCATGGCGGAAAGGTCATCGTCGTGCGGGTGAACGGGATCGACACGCCGCATTTCGCGCCCGACGTTGCGGCGGTGGCCCTCCCCGGCACGCATATGATCAACCTTCCGATGATCCGCGACGCCGCCGAGGTTGTGCAGGCCGCCGAGGTGCTGGAGAAGGCCGAGCGCGACAACGGCGTGACTCAGCCCATCGGCATCCTCTGCAACATCGAGACGCCACGCGCCCTGCGCCTCGCCCATGAGATCGCGGCGGCGCATCCCCGCGTGACCGGGCTGCAGATCGGCTACGCTGACCTACTGGAACCTTATGGTTTCGACCGGATGGATGCAGCCATGCTCGCCCATGTGCGAATGGAGATCCGCCTCGCCGCTGCCGAGGCCGGGGTGGCCGCCTATGACGGCGCCTTTGCCAAGGTCGACCAGCTCGATGCGTATCGCGCCGAGGCCGCAGCCGCCCGCCGCATGGGTTACGCCGGCAAGAGCTGCATCCACCCGACGCAGATCGCCCTCGCCAACGAGGTGTTCCAGCCGACGCCCGCGGAGATCGCCCGCGCGAAGCGCGTGGTCGAGGTGGGGCGCGAACAGATCGCGGCGGGAATGGGCGCCTTTCTGGTGGATGGCAGCATGGTAGATGCACCTTTCGTCGTCGGCGCCGAGATGCTGCTCGACCTCGCGCGGAAGCTTCGGCTGCCCGGCGCGGACTGACGGGGCGTTGACTGACGGGGCGTGGACACGGGGACCGCCCGGCATGCGAACAGAGAAACGGGAACGGAGGACATGATGGGCGTGATCACGAGGCGGGCTTTGGGCGCGGCCGCGTTGGCGCTGCCGGCGGTTGCGCGGGCGCAAGGGAATGACCAGGGGAACAATGCAGGCAGCTGGCCGTCGCGGCCGGTGCGCGTCGTCGTTCCCTTCCCGCCCGGCGGCAGCAACGATGCCGTGGCACGTCCCCTCGCCGAGCATCTGCAGGCCAGGCTTGGCCAGCCCTTCGTGGTGGAGAACCGCCCGGGCGCCGGCAGCACCATCGGCTCGGCAGAGGTCGCGCGCGCGCCGGCCGATGGCTATACGCTGATGGTCACCTCCTCCACCTTCTCCACCAGCGCGGCGGTGCAACGCACGCCCTATGACCCTTCGGGAGACTTCGAGGCGGTGGCGATGGCGGCGGTGGCGCCGCTTGTCGTCGTCGCCGCGCCATCCTTCCCGCCGAACAACCTGGCTGAGCTGGCGGCCTATGTTCGCGCGAACCCCGGCAAGGTGGATTACGGCTCCTCCGGTCCCGGCAGCATCAATCAGATGGGCGCCGAGCTCTTCGCCCAGAAGGCGGGCGGGCTGCACATGCAGCACGTGCCTTATCGCGGCATGGGCCCGGCCACGACGGATCTCGCGGCCGGCACGATCCAGGTCATCTTCACCACCATCCCCTCAGCACGCGGCGTGATCAGCAGCGGGCGGGTGAAGGTGCTGGGCTGGACCGGTGAGAACCGGCCGGCAAGCGGTCCGCAAGCACCAACCCCGCGCGAGAGCGGCCTTCCCGACTACGAGGCCGGCATCTGGTGGGGGCTGCTCGCCCGCCGCGGCATGCCGCCCGCGATCCGGGACCGCATCAACGCGGTGGCCAACGAGGCGCTCTCCGGCGGCCGGCTCGCGGCCTATCTTGAGAGCGAAGGCGCCCTCCCCACCCCGCTCTCCGCCGCCGAGGGCGATGCCTTCCTGCAGCGAGACCTCGCCCAGTGGCGGGAGGTCGCGTCCAAGGGCAACATCCGCATCGAGTGAGCGGGGTCCGCTGCACCTGCCGCCGCGGCGCCAGCGGCGCGGGTGGTCTGGTGCAGCGCGATACCGCCCCCAAATGTAGCCGACGCCGCCCCTCGGCGGCGCCGGAATGGCGACAGTGGAGACGCCGGAGGGCGAATCATCATCCTCCCGGAGCCTTCATGCGCCGCCCCGGCGCCGGGAGCATACTGGTGGAGTCGCTGCGCCGCGCCCGGCGTCGAGGAGCCGTGGTGGCTTCGCGCAAGGGGCATCGTGCACGGATGACGGCCCGGCGCGTTCCCGCCGGGGAATGGAGAGACGCGATGAACAGGCGTTGCATGCTCCTGGCCCTCACAGGACTCGCCCTGGGTCCACCCGCCCTGGCCCAAGCGCAGGCAGGGCCGCGCCGCATCCGCGGCACGATCGACGGGCTGTCCGGCCGCGATCTCTCCATCGCGACGCGGGAAGGCCAGAAGGTCACCGTGCGCCTGGCCGAGAACGCCGGCGTATCGGCCCTGCGGCGCCTGGAGCTTTCCAGCATCACCCCCGGCAGCTTCATCGGCACGGCCGCCGAGCCGGGCCCGGACGGTGTCTGGCGCGCCTTGGAGGTGCTGGTCTTCCCCGAAGCCATGCGCGGTACGGGCGAGGGACATTTCGCCTGGGACCTCACCCCTAGCTCCACCATGACCAACGCGACGGTCGACTCTGCCGTGCAGGGCAATGACGGGCGCAGCCTCACGCTCACGGCGCGCGGCCAGCAGATCCGGGTGATGGTGCCGCCGGATGTGCCGGTGGTGACGCTGATCCCGGCCGCCATGGTGGATCTGAAGCCGGGCGCCCAGGTCTTCCTCACCGCGACCCAGGGGGCGGATGGCACCCTCACCGCCGCCCGCGTCACCGTGGCGCGGGACGGCGTGGTACCCCCGATGTGAGCGAGGCAGCCCTTCCCTCTCCTTCCGCCATCCGCCCGCGCCGGTCGCGGCGGGAGGGACCGCCGCAGCCCAAGCCAGGACCATGGCCCTGGCTCGACCGCGGCGGCCGCTTCTCCTGGATGAAGGCGGCGGTCCTGCTCGGGTGCTGCGTGCCATTGCTTCGGCTCGCGTGGCTCTGGACAAGCGACGGGCTGGGGCCGGAGCCGCTGACGGAAGCCACGCATCAGACCGGCAACTGGTGCGTGCGCTTCCTCCTCATCAGCCTTGCCATCACCCCGGTGCGCTGGGTGTTCGACTGGCCGAAAGGGTTGCAACTGCGGAGGATGCTGGGGCTCGCAGCGCTCGGCTATGCCGTGGTGCATCTCGCCCTCTATGTGGGGAACGAGCACCTGCGGCTCTGGCATGTGCTGCTGGAGATCGTGAAGCGGCCGTATCTGTCCACTGGCTTCACCGCACTGATCGGGCTCGCGGTGCTCGGCTGGACCTCCACCGATGGCTGGTTGCGGAAGCTCGGGCGGGAGTGGAAGCCGCTGCACCGACTCGTCTACCCGCTGGCGGCGCTCGGCATCCTGCATTTCTACATGCAGTCCAAGATCAACGTCTCCGAGCCCGCGCTGATGAGCGGCCTCTTCCTCTGGCTGATGTTCTGGCGGCTCCTGCCGGCGCGCTGGCGGGGCAATCCCCTGCCCCTGGTGCCGATCGCACTGCTGGCAGCGGCGGGGACGGCGGGACTGGAATACCTCTGGTACGCCCTGGCGACGAAGCTGCCGGCGCCGATGATCTTCGCGGCCAATTTCGACCTGGAGTTCGAATACCGCCCGGCCGTCTGGGTGCTGATCCTGGGGGTGGCAACCGCCGCCCTGGCGGCGGGGTGGTGGGGAATCCGCCAGGTCTTCAGGGATCCTCAGGACCTGCCCGCGCCACCTGGGCTTCGGGAGTAGCGGCTGCGGCTTCCGGAGCGGGCGCCGCGCCTGGCATGCAACGCACGGTGCCGGGGTTGGCCCGGGCCTCTGTGGGGACGGTCCCCTCGGGGCAGGCCAGTTGCCGGTGGGAGGCCGGCGGCAGGTCGTTGTGCCAGCCGGCCACCTCGGTATCCGCGCCGCCACCACGCCGTGCCACGCCGCGCCCGTCGCAGCGGCCGGGGCGGCCCCGCATCGGCCTTCCCCCATTCGGGCAGAGCCAGCGTTGGATCGCCGCGCGGTCGTTCAGGCCCGGCAGTTCCTGGGTGACTATCCTGGGGCCCGGCGACACCTGAAATACCTGCCGCTGCTGGGCCTGGGCCTCGGCCAGCGGGGGCGCCACGCCCATGATCAGGGCCGCGGCGCCCAGCGCCTTCATCCAGCATGAACGCTTCATGCCGCCGCAGATGGTGAGCCCTGGCCCCGAGACAAACCCCAGGGACGCTTGACGCGCTCCCGCCGGCGGGCGAAGCCGCTTGGAACCGCCAGCTTTGCGGAGGAGACCGCCTTGGACCTCGATCCCCAGATTAAATCGGCGCTGGAAGGCGTCTCCACCGCCACCTTGACGACGGTGCTGCTCAAGAAGGGGCTGCGCAACGTCTGGATGCGCGGCACCAAGCCAATCCGCGAGGGCCAGCCCCGCCTGGTCGGCCGCGCCTTCACCCTGCGCTTCGTCCCGGCCCGCGAGGACCTGGCGACGCCCGAGAGCTGGTCCTCCCCCATCTCCACCCGCGCCGCCATCGAGGCGATGCCGGAGGGCTGCATCACCGTGGTGGATGCCATGGGCGTTCAGGATGCCGGCATCTTCGGGGACATCCTCTGCGCCCGCATGGCAAAGAAGGGCGTCGCCGCCCTGATCACGGACGGGGTGGTGCGCGACATCGCCGGGGTACTCGGCACCGGCCTCCCGGTGTGGTGCAACGGCGCCGCGGCCCCGCCCTCCGTCGCTGGCCTCACCTTCGTCGCCTGGCAGCAGCCGATCGGCTGCGGCGGCGTGGCGGTCTTCCCCGATGACGTCGTGGTGGTGGACCAAGACGGCGCCGTGCTGATCCCGCAGGCCCTGCTGGAGGCCGTGACCGAGGCCGCCGTCGAGCAGGAGCGGCAGGAGAACTGGATCATGTCGGAGGTGGAGAAGGGCGCCGCACTCCCCGGCCTTTATCCCCCCAATGCCGAGAACAAGGCGCGCTACGAAGCGTGGAAGAAGGGCTGAACCCCATGACCGACCTGACCGCCGCCAAGGGCGTCTATGCCATTGCCCCGACCGCCTTCCACGAGGACGGAAGGCTCGATGAGGCCTCGAACGACCGCTACACCGACTTTTGCGTGGAGAGCGGCTGCACCGGCATCACCGTCCTCGGTGTGATGGGCGAGGCGCCGAAGCTGGACATGGCCGAGAGCGTCTCCCTCGCCTCGCGCATGATCAAGCGCGCGGGCATCCCCGTCATCGTCGGCGTCTCCGCCCCTGGCTTCGCGGCCATGACCTCGCTCACCAAGGCAGTGATGGACGCGGGCGCCGCCGGCGTGATGATCGCGCCGCCGAACACGCTGCGCACCGATGACCAGATCGTCGCCTACTATGCCCAGGCGGCCGAGGCGATCGGGGCGGACGTGCCCTTCGTGGTGCAGGACTTTCCGCAGACCTTCAGCGTCATCATGACCCCCGCCGTCATCCGCCGGATTGTCCAGGCCAACGCGAACTGCGTGATGGTCAAGCACGAGGACTGGCCCGGTCTCGAGAAGATCTCCGCCCTGCGCGGCTTCGAGAAGGACGGGTCGATGAAGCACATCTCCATCCTGTGTGGGAATGGAGGCCTGTTCATCGACTTCGAATGCGAGCGCGGGGCCGATGGCGCCATGACTGGTTATGCCTTCCCGGACATGCTGGCCGAACTCGTGAAGCTCCAGGCCGAGGGCAAGCGCGACCAGGCGCATGACCTGTTCGACGCTCACCTCCCGTTGCTCCGCTATGAGCAGCAGCAGGGCCCGACGGGACTGGCTGTGCGGAAATACGTGCTGATGCGCCGCGGTGTGCTGGCCAGCGACGCCCAGCGCCGCCCGGGCCTCGGCCTGAGCGCCACCGCCAAGGCCGAGGTGGACTACCTGCTCTCCCGCGTGGCGCGCTTCGACAAGCGGGCCGATCTGGGCGCGGCGAAGGCCGCCTGATCGGGCGGGTCGGTCCCGCGCCCAGGCGCGGGACCGATGCCAGTCCCTCTATCCGCCCTGGCGCCGGGCGGGCAGCACCGCGGCGGGGTCGATAGAGGACCCCATCGCCAGATAGCCGGCGCGATTCGGGTGCAGCTTGTCGCCCGGGCCGCCGGTGGTCGAATCCGGGACCATCTCCGGCCGCAACCCGCCCGTGGCCGGGTCGAGCGTTGCCCGGTCGAACTCAGCGACGGCGTCGAACAGCCCGCCATCCCGGATGAAGGCGTTCAGCCCCTTTCGCTTCTCGTCCTGCTCCGCATGACCATGGGCGGCGCTGGTGCTGCCCAGGGCGGTGGTGACAGTCGCGCCGATCACCCGCACGCCGGGAATCGCCTCGCGCAGCTTCCGCACGCCCTCCTTCATGCCGTTCTGCACCGCCTCCAGCGAGGCGTTGCCGTTGCGGCTGAAGTCGTTCGTGCCCTCGAGCCAGATCACGGAAGTGACGCCGGAGAGGGAGATCACGTCCCGCTCCAGCCGGGCCAGGGCCGAGGGACCGCCGGGGAAAGGCCGGTCCGGCCCGTATTGCGCCGGGCCGACGACCTGGTTGCCACCAATGCCGGCATTCACCACCGAGACGCGGTTCCCCAGCGTCGCGTTCAGCCGCCGCGCCAGCACATCCGGCCATCGGTCGTCACCATTCATGGTGGAGGCGGTACCATCGGTGATGGAGTCGCCGAATCCGACGATCACCGGCGTGCCGGCGGGTGCCGTCATGTCGACGGCATCAAGGAAGAACCAGGAGGCGGTCGAGAAGGGGAAGGCAGCCTCCCCTTCCTCCGCGCCCTTCGATCCCGCACCCGGTGCGGTGCCATAGGAGGTCTGCAGCGCCTTCGCGTGCCAGGTCATCGGACCGCTTGCGCCAGCCACATGGAAGGAGACGGCGAGCTTCCGCCCCATCAGCAGCGGTGAATCGGGCTCGGCGGCGAAGGGAAGCTCCACCGGATCCGACCAGGCCTGCCCGCCGGGTGGAATGGTAACGGACTCCGCCCCGCCGAAGCGCACGGGCCGGTTGGTCCCCGGGACCAGGGTGGCGCCGCCATGATGGAGCCCCGCATGCACGCCATCCAGCGTCAGTGGACGGGTACCGAAGGCGTTGGAGAAGCGAAGCCGCGCCTGCCGGCCCCAGATGGACGGGCGGAGGACGAGGCGCAGCGTCTGGTCACGTGCCCCTTCAGCCGGATCCGGGAAGATGAAGCCCTGGTTCGGCTGGGCCGAGGGGTTGCCGACCGGATAAGGACCCTGAACTGACCCTGCCCAGCTCGTCACCCAGGTCTGGCCGCCCGGCGCACCGCTTGAGGGCGTGGACTGCGCCAGGGCCTCCGGGATGATGGCTTGGGCAAGAGCGGCGGCAATGGCCCCCTGGCCGAGGCTGCGGCGATGCATGGCGTCTTCCTCCTGCGGCTCTGCGGCCAGCGCGGGAGGCTTTCACGCGGCGGCGCCTTCCCGCAAGTGGAAGTAGGTTGTGCGGCCGCCCCGCTTTACACGCAGCAATCGCCAGCGTCGCTCGAGAGCGACGCACTCATCTTTTCCGTCCCCGATGACAGAACCATCGAGCCCAGGCGCAAACCTCGCGGCGCGGGCGCGTTCAGACGCGGTGGCAACAGCCAAGCGCAGGAGGTTGGCGATGGCTGACAAAGAGAAGAGCGCCTACCAGGAGAAGGCCGGCGAGATGCCGGCCGCCGGCAACAGCAAGGGTGGCGGCAATAGCAAGCCGGGCGGGCCCGAGGTCGACATCGTCGGCAACGCCCGGCTGCGGGGCGAGGATCCCTCCCCCGACAACCGCAAGCGCGGCCAGACTTCCAAGGCGGACCAGGGTTCGGCCCGCGGAAGCTGAGCCGAAGCGCCCGGCGCCCTGCCGGACAGGAATGGAGAAACACCGCATGGTCAACGCGGCCAAGCTCGCCGCCGGCGAGATTCAGGACCACATGCCCGTCATCGGCAGCGACGGGCAGCCCTTCGGCATGGTGGATCATGTCGAGGGCGAGTTCATCAAGCTGACCAAGACCGACCCGGCCTCGGGCGGGGTGCACCGCTACATACCGCTTACCACCGTCGCGGGGCTGGATGGCGGGATGGTCCGTCTATCCCTGCCCGCGGAACAGGCGAAGCAGGCTTGCATCGACGAGGCGGAGATGCAGCAGCGCCTTTCCCTGGACCCGGACGCCAAGACCCAACTCGGCCAGGAGCAGGATGGGCCGCATGGCAGCCGCGCCAAGGCCCAGGGTGGCAAGGGCGAGCGAGAGCACCGACCCAGCCCCGTCTCCGAGTCGCCGGGCAAGACCAATTACGGCATCGACCAGCCCGGCTAGGAGCTCGTCTCAGGGCAGCTCAGGCGGCGGAAAGCGGTCGGGGCGGCTCCGATGCACCCGCCTGGGCGCCCGGCGTCCTCGGTGGCGCAGGATGGGTGCGACGAGCAGCAGCGGCGCAGTCAGGACCGGTAGGAGCCCCAGCCAGGCCGCGAGCACCCGCGGGCCAATCATCGCCCCGCCCGCGGCGACGCCCATGCTGGCGGCATTCAGGAGGACGGCCGCCACCCACCAGCGGCGGGCACGAAGCTCAAGCGCTTCGGCTGAGCCGGGCGGATCGGGATCGACGGTATACGGCTTTCCATCCCGGCCCACCTCGTAGAGCCGTTCAGGATCGGGCGTGAACCCCCGAGGGGCCACCGCGATGGCTCAGCGGCGCATCACAACAAAGGCGGGCATGCCGTTGCGGCGAGCCCGCCGCATGCGCCACCAAAGCGATGCAAAGCCAACCATCCCCGCCACGATCACCACGGGAATGAGCAGGCCGAGGATCAGCGCCGCCGCAGCCGCGAGCACCAGCCCGCCCGCTACGGCTGTTGCAAGCACGGCTACACCGCCCAGGCGCAGCAGCGCGCGATCCAGCCACGAGCCGCCAGCCAGCGGGCGCTGCTGGGTTTCCCGGAAGTCGCCCTCGGGCGTCATATCGAGAACGGGGGGCCTGTGAGGGTCCTGGGTCATACGGGGCATGTCGCCATCCGGAGGCATGGCTTCAAGGGGCCGGGCGGCGGCGGTATGGAAAGCGGATGACGCTGCCCCGCCTCCGCTCCCTCGACGAGTTGCATCCCGGCGACCGCTACCAGTTAGGCCGCCTGTCGCTCTCGCTCGAGGAGATCCGCGCCTTCGCCAGGCGCTACGATCCACAGCCCTTCCACCTGGACGTGGAGGCCGCGAAGGAGTCCATCTTCGGCACGGTGGTGGCCGCCGGGCTACATACGCTCTCGGCTTGCTTCGGAATGCTGATGGCCAGCCCGCTGCTGCGCGACATCAGCCTGGCTGGGTCCGCCATGGAAATCCGCTGGCCCGCCGCGCTGCGCCCGGATGAAGAGGTGGTGGTGACCCTTGAGGTGGTCGAGGTGACCCACTCCCGCGCGCGGAAGGATCGCGGCTCCGCCCGGCTGCGCTATGTCGCGACGCGGGTGGCAGATGGGGTGATCGTGCTGGACGCAACGGGGCTGCACCACCTGCGGCGCTAGACTCCCCGAAGCCGGACTAGTTCGCGGCGAGCGCCGCCTCGGCGCGCCGCACGGCGGCCATGGCCAGGGGCGCACGGTCCACCACCCGGTCCTTCACCACCACCAGCCAGCGGTCGCCCGGCAGGGAGGGCCGCAGCTCGACCACCCGTGCCTCCTCGTCCAGCGCCACGGCGTGGAACAGGCGCCAGTTGGTCAGGAGTGGCCCATGAACGCGAACGACGCGGGCGATGGTCTCGCCCGCGTCGTCGCAACCAACCCATTCGCGGGCGCGGAGCCGGCTGGCCCCGTCACCCGGATCGTCCGTGCGGCCCCGCGTCCAGCGCAGCCGCATGGGAAATTAGGCCGAGGCCTTCATGATCTCGTCCGCCACGTTCCGGGGGACGGGATCATAGTGGTGGAACTGCATGGAGAAGGAAGCGCGCCCCTTCGTCATGCCGCGCAGGTTGGAGATGTAGCCGAACATCTCCTTCAGCGGGACATGCGCCCGGATGATGACCGAAGTGGACGCCATGTCCTGCGACTGGATCACGCCACGGCGGCGGTTCAGGTCGCCCACGACGTCACCGACATGGTCGGAGGGGGTGGTGACCTCCACGTCCATGATCGGCTCCAGGATGACCGGGCCGGCCTTCTTCATGCCCTCGCGGAAGCAGGCCTTGGCTGCGATTTCGAACGCGAGCGCGCTCGAGTCGACGTCGTGGTACTTGCCGTCCACCAGGGAGTACTTGAAGTCCACCGTCGGGAAGCCGGCGAGCACGCCCGTATCGGCCTGCACCTTGATGCCCTTCTCGACTGCCGGGATGTACTCCTTCGGCACCGAGCCGCCGGCGGTGGCGTTCACGAACTCGATGCCCGTGTTCCGCTCCTTCGGCTCGAAGACGATCTTGACCTCGGCGTACTGGCCCGAGCCACCCGACTGCTTCTTATGGGTGTAGGTCTCGGTGTGAGACTTGGTGATCGTCTCGCGATAGGCGACCTGCGGCGCGCCGATATTGGCGTCCACGCCGTATTCGCGCTTCAGGCGGTCGATGATGATCTCGAGATGCAGCTCGCCCATGCCGGACAGGATGGTCTGGCCGGTCTCCTGGTCGGTCTTCAGGCGCAGCGAGGGGTCCTCGCCGGCCAGCTTCTGCAGCCCGAGGGTCATCTTCTCGACACCCTCCTTGGTCTTCGGCTCGACGGAGATGTCGATGACCGGCACCGGGAAGGCCATGCGCTCGAGCACAACCGGATCCTCGGCGGAGGCCAGCGTGTCACCCGTGCCGGTGTCCTTCAGGCCCACGAAGGCCGCGATGTCGCCAGCGGTGACCTCCTTGATCTCCTCGCGCTTGTCGGCATGCATCTGGAACATGCGGCCGACGCGCTCCTTGCCCTCCTTGGTGGTGTTGAGGACCGTGTCGCCGGTCTTCAGCACGCCCGAGTAGACGCGGACGAAGGTCAGGTTGCCGTACTTGTCATTGACGATCTTGAAGGCGAGGCCGGCGAAGGGCGCATCCACATTCGCGGGGATGATGCGGCGCTCGGCCGCCTCGTCCTCGCCCTCTTCCGCGGCCACCTTGATGCCGGGGATGTCGACCGGGGACGGCAGATAGTCGATCACGCCGTCAAGAAGCGGTTGCACGCCCTTGTTCTTGAAGGCCGAGCCGCAGAAGACCGGGCGGAAGGTGCCGTCAATCGTGCCGCGCTTGATGCAGCGCTTCAGCGTCGCGACATCCACGTCGCCCTTGTCGAAATACTCTTCCATCGCCGCGTCATCGACCGAAAGCGCGGTGTCGAGCAGGATCTGGCGGTACTCGGCGGCCTTGTCCTTCAGGTCGTCGGGGATCGGGGTCTCGTGGTACTTGGCGCCGAGCTCGTCGCCCTCCCAGATATAGGCCTTCATCTCGACCAGATCGACGATGCCCTTAAGGGTGTCCTCGATGCCGATCGGCAGCTGGAGCGTGACCCAGTTGATGCCGAGCTTCTCGGTCAGGGTCGCGGCCGCGCGGTAGAAGTCGGCGCCCGTGCGGTCCAGCTTGTTGATGAAGATGATGCGGGGGACGTTGTAGCGGTCCGCCAGGCGCCAGTTCGTCTCGGACTGCGGCTGCACACCGGCCACGCCCTCGATGATGAACACCGCGCCGTCGAGCACGCGCAGTGAACGGTTCACTTCGATGTTGAAGTCGATGTGGCCTGGGGTGTCGATGACGTTGATCCGGTGGTCCTTCCACTCGGCGGTCACGGCGGCGGAGGTGATCGTGATGCCACGCTCACGCTCCTGCTCCATGTAGTCGGTGGTGGTGTTGCCCTCATGGACCTCACCGATCCTGTGGGACTTGCCGGTGTAGTAGAGGATCCGCTCCGTAGTGGTCGTCTTGCCGGCGTCGATATGCGCCGTGATACCGATGTTACGGATACGATCGAGGGGGGTGCGCGCCACTTGGGCCTCCGTCGGTCGCGGCTGGGCCGCGCAATGGTGTCGCGGCTAGGCCGCGCGGTGATGTCGCGGCTGGGCCGCGTCATTGGTGTCACGGCCAAGGCCGCGGGAGTGTCACGGCCGGGACCGTGGGGTTCATCTGCGGCGGAGCCGCCTACTTGCTTCGCGGCGCGAACCGCGGGTTGTCTTACGCGACGCGCCGCGGGTGCCTACCGCGAATGCGCCGCATGGGTGCCGCAGCTGCGCCGCCCTGACCTCGTGACGGAGACCGTCCGGTGGCCGTCAGCCAAGCATTCCAGATGCGGCTGCGCGGGCCTACGCGGCATCGCCGCTCCGCCCGTTCCCCGATCCGGTCTGCCTGATGCCGCAAGGCGCAGCTGCCGCGTCCGTGCTGCGGGCGGACACATGCTCTGCCGGGCGGCATTTTGCAAGCATTCCCGGACGCTGCGGCGCCGCCTGCGGCATCCCGGACACGATTCCAGGGCCTCGGGGCACCAAATCCCGGCTTAGAAGCCGGCTCCCTCGCATTCAGGCCTCTGGCATTCAGACCTGGGGCGGGGCGATCCGCGAATCCCCTCGACGGGACCGGTTGGGAACTCACCGACGAGCCAAGTCCAACGATTTCCAGGGGCAAGCCCGCCAAACCAACCCTTTGGCAGGCACGGGAGCCCGGCACAGTCCGCCATTGGGAACGGGCGTCCACTGGTCGGCCTCCAAAATAGAATGGATACGCCGCGCGAAGGCGGCCTTGCGGGGCTGAAGGGCCCTGCGCTCTCAGTCGTCCCGATGCACCCGCTCCATCCGCTCGTGGCGCTCCTGCGCCTCGATGGAGAGTGTAGCGATGGGGCGGGCCTCCAGGCGACGGAGGCCGATCGGCTCGCCGGTTTCCTCGCAATAGCCGTAGGTGCCGTTGTCCACACGCTCCAGCGCCTGGTCGATCTTACTGATCAGCTTTCGGGCGCGATCTCGGGTGCGGAGCTCCAGGGCCCGGTCCGTCTCGACGCTCGCGCGGTCGGTCAGGTCGGCCTCGACGATCCCGCCCTGGCCCATGGAGCTCAGGGTCTCCCCCGCCTCCCGAAGGAGGTCCTGGCGCCATCTCAGCAGCTTCTGCCGAAAATAAGCAAGCTGACGTGCGTTCATGAAGGCCTCGTCATCCGAGGGCTTGTAGTCCGGCGGCAGGGTGATGAGCATGGCTTGCATCCCGATGGCCTGGCCCGACCCCTCCGGTCCCCCCGGCCTGGCAGGCAGCCGCGTATAACGATGCTGCCGGTCTCATAACAAGGGGAGTCCCCCTCCAGAGCGGTGTAACCGGCGGCCTTTCATGCTCTGGCAACCTGAATGCCACGTTTCGGTGCACTTCCGAGGCATGGATTCGGTTCCAAGGCGGATCATTTTACCGCTCCGGTTACCGTGCGGCGACGCTCCGCCGGGCCAGCTCGATTCGGGCCCGCAAGGCAATGCTGGCCAGGGCGTCTGCCAGCACCGCGTCGGCGGGAGCCTCCCCCTCCGCCAGCCGGGCCAGGCGCTCCAGCCGCGCCGGGTCCGCGGCTCCCCGCAGCATCTCAGCCTGTAGCGACGACAGTTCCTTCAACATGTCCCGCGCCCTGGCCGCGCCGCACCGGTCCCGGGCAGCCGCGTCCTCGGCCTCCTGGAGCGCCATGAGCCCGAGGGGGGTAGCCGCCTGGGCCGCGGCGGCTTCCGTGGACTCCTTCGCGCCCGCGGGCAGGCGGAAACCGCCGCCGCGTGACGTGATGCGCGGCCCATTCGCCGGGCCTGCCCGGCCGACGCCGCCGATTCCGTCCATGCCTGCCATGCCGTCTCCTGCCGCTTCACCGCCCGATCCTGCCGGCCCCTGCGGCGAAAGCCGCCCCTGACCGGCAGGTCCTGC
This sequence comes from Muricoccus harenae, assembly GCF_009848505.1. Lineage (GTDB taxonomy): Bacteria > Pseudomonadota > Alphaproteobacteria > Acetobacterales > Acetobacteraceae > Roseomonas > Roseomonas harenae. The sequence goes on along the minus strand of NZ_WWDL01000013.1, from coordinate 81,565 downwards.
CGCCCCTCCCCCGCCCTGCCCTGGCACGGGCATTGCGCTCCGGGAGGTGCCTTGTTGGAGGTCACATTGCGCCAGACCGGTTTCCGAAGCACGAAGGCCGCGCTGATCCCCTGCTTCCTCCTGCTCGCCGCCCTGTTCTGGGCAGGACCAGGCGCGGCACAGGTGCGGATCAAGGACATCGGCGATATCGAGGGCGTGCGAGACAACCAACTGGTCGGCTACGGGCTGGTGGTGGGGCTGCCGGGCACCGGGGACCGGCTTCGCTCGGCCATCTTCACGCGGCAATCCCTGGTCGGGATGCTCGAGCGGCTCGGCGTGAACACGCGGGACCAGGAAAAGCAGCTCGACACGCGCAATGTCGCGGCCGTGATGGTCACCACAAACCTGCCCGCCTTCGCCCGGCCGGGCAGCCGGCTGGATGTCGCCGTGTCCTCCCTCGGTGATGCCTCGAACCTCACCGGGGGGACGCTGCTCGTCGCGCCGCTGATGGAAGCGGATGGGGAGGTCTATGCCGTGGCGCAGGGCGCGGTAGCCACGGGCGCGATCGGTGCGCGGGGCCAGGGGTCCTCGGTGCAGCGCGGGGTGCCCACATCCGCTCGCATCTCCTCCGGCGCGGTGGTGGAGCGGGAGGTGCCCTTCGAGCTGGCAGGGCGCGACCGGATCCGCCTCTCCCTCCGCAACCCCGATCTGACCACTGCCCAGCGGATGGTGGCCGCGATCAACCGGGTCATCGGCGCCGGCAGTGCGACGGCCACCGATCCGCGCACCGTGGTGCTGATGACCGGGCATCGCGACATCGCGCGGCTGCTTACCGATATCGAGCAGCTGCGCATGGAGCCCGACCAGGCTGCTCGCGTCATCATCGAGGAGGCACCAGGCACCATCGTCATGGGCGCGAATGTCCGTGTCTCCACTATGGCCATTGCCCAGGGCAACCTGACCATCCGCGTCACCGAGACCCCGCAGGTGAGCCAGCCCAACCCGCTGGCACGCGGCGAGACGGTGGTGGTGCCGTGCACCAACATAGAGGTGGACGATCAGCGCGAGCGCCGCATGGGCATCCTGCCGCGCTCCGTCACACTCGAGGAGCTGGTTCGGGGGCTGAACTCGCTGGGCGTCGGGCCGCGCGACCTGATCACCATCCTGCAATCCATCAAGGCAGCCGGTGCGCTCCAGGCGGAGCTGGAGGTGCGTTGATGCAGATCGCCGCCTCCGATCCCGCCGCCCTCGCCCGCGTCGCGCGACGCTTCGAGGCGCAGGCCCTCGGCGCCCTGCTCAGGCCGGTCTTCGGGGAGGCGCCGAAGGGGCTGCTCTCCGGCGGGGCGGCGGAGGAGCAGTGGCGGCCGATGCTGGTCGAGCATTACGCCCGCTCCTGGTCCGACAGGGGCGGCGTGGGCATCGCCGATGCCGTCCTCCGCGAATTGCTGCGCGTGCAGGGCACGCAGCCGACGCCACCCCATTCGGAAGGAACTTCCCCATGAGCCATGTCCCGATGATCCAGGCGCTGCTGAACGCCGGCCAGCATCTCGCGGAAGCACTGCGCGCAGAGAACGAGGCGCTCGCCCGGCTCGACCTCTCGCGCGCCGCGACCCTCGCGACCACGAAGCTGCAGGCTTCCGATGCCTTCGCCGCGGCCTACGGCGCCGCGACGAAGACCGGCAGTACCGCGCAAGGCGACCTGCGCGACGCTGCGGAGCGATTGGCCGGACGGCTGCGCGACCTGTCGGAGGAGAATCGTCGGCTGCTGGAGCGTGCCATCGCGCTGCAATCTCGCGTGATCGAGACCATCGCCAGCGCTGCCATCCCGGCCAGTCGGCCGACGACCTATGGCGGCATGGGCCAGCGTGCGATCCCGCGGCAGGCGCCCTCTTTGGCGCTGGCGGCGCGGGCCTGAACCGCCGCGTCGGCACGAGTGTTCGCGCCACCCTGCGCCGCCGCGATCCTTTCTGCAGACAACCTCCTCGTGAAGTGGGTGTTACAGCGGGCGCCATTCGTCACCTCCCCTGCTGGCGCGGTCCACGCCGCTGGGGCATAGCTCAGGCGGATGGACGCCACGTCGGACACCGAAGACCGCGCGACGACGGAGGCCTGGGCCGCTTTGCTGAAGCGGCGTGCCGGCGAGGCCGCGCCATGGCCGTCCCACCCGCTCCACGACCTGTTCGGCCCAGTGCTGTCGGAGGGCGAGGCGAGTGACGGCTGCATGGTGATCGGCCGGCTGGCGCAGACATTGGACGGGCGGATCGCCACCGCCGGCGGATCGAGCCAGTGGATCGGCGGACGCGGCGACATCCTGCACACGCACCGGCTGCGGGCTCTATGCGACGGGGTGCTGGTGGGCGCCGGCACCATTGACCAGGACGATCCGCGGCTGACGACACGCGAGGTGGAGGGCGAAAGCCCGATCCGCGTGGTGCTGGACCCTTCCCGCCGCCTGCCGGTGGAGCGGCGCGTCTTCAGCGATGGGGGGCCGCCCACCCTCCTCGCCTGCCTTGAGGATGTGCCGGGCGGCGCGCGGCACGGCGCCGCGGAGGTGCTGCGCCTGCCGCGCGGCGAGGACGGCATGGATCTAGCCGCCCTGCTCCGCGCCCTCCATGCGCGCGGGCTGTCACGGCTTTTTGTGGAAGGCGGCGGCGTGACCGTCTCGCGTTTCCTGGCCGCGGGCTTGCTGGACCGGCTGCATGTCACGGTGGCTCCGGTCATCCTCGGCTCCGGCCGCGCGGCCTTCATTCTGCCGGAGGCGGCGCGCATCGCAGACGGGCTGCGCTTCGCTTGGACACCTTATCCCCTGGAGGGCGGCGACATCCTCTTCGATATTCCACTCCGCCGCACGCGTCCGCGCGTCTGCGAGGGCGCATGAGCGCGCTGACAGCCACCGCATTCTGGACCACCGGCCCGGGCCAGGGTGCCATCCATGGCGAGACGCTGCGCGCGCCCGGCGAAGGCGAGGTGCTTGTGCGCAGCCTGGCCAGCGGCATCAGTCGCGGCACTGAGCGTCTTGTCTTCCATGGGCGCGTGCCCGAGGGCGAATGGGCGCGGATGCGCGCGCCGCTGCAGGCGGGCGAGTTCCCCTTCCCGGTGAAATACGGCTACGCCGCCGTGGGGCTGGTGGAGGACGGGCCGGAAGACTGGATCGGCCAACGCGTCTTCTGCCTGCATCCGCATCAGGACCGCTTCGTCGCTCCACTCTCTCTATGTGCGCGCGTGCCCGACCGCGTGCCGGAATGGCGCGCGGTGCTCGCCGCGAACATGGAGACGGCGCTGAACATCAGCTGGGACGCGCAGCCGCTACCGGGTGAGCGCGCGCTGGTTGTAGGCGCCGGCGTGGTAGGGCTGCTCACGGCCTGGTTGCTCTCGCGCTTTCCCGCGATCGACCTTGTGGTGGCTGATCCCGATCCACTGCGCGCGGCGGTGGCCCAACGCCTCGGCCTGCGGCTCGTCACGCCAGAGGACGCGCCCGGCGACCGCGACTTGATCATCCATGCCAGCGGCAATCCCGAAGGGCTGCGCACCGCTCTGCGCTGCGCCGGCTTCGAAGGCCGCATCGTCGAGGCCTCCTGGTTTGGTGCCACCGAATGCACCCTGCCACTGGGCGGAGCCTTTCACGCCAACCGCGTCACCATCCGCTCCAGCCAGGTTGGGCAGATCGCGGGGCCCATGCGCGGGCGGCGGACCCATACGCAGCGGATGGAATTGGCCCTATCGCTTCTGGCCGATCCGGCACTGGACGCGCTGTGCGGCCCCATGGTCGCCTTCGCCGAGCTTCCGCGCGTCATGCCGTCGCTGCTCGGTGACCCGACCGAGGAGCAGGCGGCGCCGCTCTGCCCCGTCGTCACCTATGAATGAGAGACGCATGTACAGCCTGACCGTCGCCGATCACGTGATGATCGCCCATTCCTTCCGCGGCGAGGGCTTCGGCCCGGCGCAGCGCGTCCATGGCGCCACCTTCGTCGTGGAGGCCGAGTTCCGGGCGCCGCGGCTGGATGATGCCAACCTGCTGGTGGACATCGCCGCCGCCAGGGTGGAGCTGCGCCGCATCCTGGACAGCTTCGACTACAACAACCTGGACACGCTGCCCGCCTTCGCCGGGCAGAACACCACCACCGAGTTCCTGTGCTTCCATGTCCACGGCCTGCTTTGCGCCGCCCTTGCAGAGGGCAAGTTGGGGGCGGGCGGGAAGGATGTGCGCAGTGTGAAGGTGCTGCTGCGGGAAAGCCCCCTCGCATGGGCGGCCTATGAGGCCGAGGTACCGGGGCAAGCGGCGGCCGCATGAACATCGTCTTTGCCGTGCCGGCGCCGCTGGAGGCGATCAGTGGCGGCTACGGCTATGACCGGCGGATCCTGGCCGGGCTGCGTGAGTTGGGCCACACGTTGCGCGTGGAGGAGATGGCCGGACGCCACCCGCTGCCGGACGCGGCGGCTGAGGCCGCGGCAGGCGAGGTGCTCGCCGGCATGACGGCAACAGAGGTGCTGGTGGTGGACGGGCTCGGCCTTCCCGCCTTTGCGCCGCTCGCACATCAGGAGGCGATGCGCCGCGCCATTGGTCTGATCCACCATCCGACCGCGCTGGAGAAGGGATTCCCCGAGGAGGACCGCGACGCCCTTCGTGAGCGCGAGCGCCGGATCTTCCACCGCATGGCGCGGCTGGTCACCACCTCCCGACTCACCGCCGAGCGCCTCGTGCCGGAGTTCGGCGCCGATCCCGCACGCATCGGCACGGTCGAGCCCGGCACCGACGAGGCACCGCGCGCCACCGGCTCCGGCGGCCCTGGCTGTGCCATTCTGTCCGTCGGCGCCATTGTGCCGCGCAAGGGATATGACGTGCTGCTGCGCGCGCTTGGGCGCCTGACCGACATCAATTGGAGCCTGACGATCGTCGGTGACGTCCGCGACGCGGTGCATCTGCAGGGGCTGCAGGCGCTTGCCGAGCAGCTCGGCATCGCGCAGCGCATCACCTTCGCCGGCGAGGTGGAGCGAGCCGCGCTGGACGCCCTCTACGCCCGTTCGGACCTGTTCGCCCTTGCGAGCTGGTGGGAAGGCTATGGCATGGCCGTGGCCGAGGCGCTCGCGCGCGGCCTGCCACTGGCGCTGACCGATGGCGGTGCGCTGGCCGAGCTGGCGCCGCGCGATGCCGCCGTGATCTGTGCGGCCGGGGACCACAACAGCCTCTCGCGCGCCATGCGGCGCCCCATCTACGATACCAGCCTGCGCCAGGCCATGTCCGACGCCGCCTGGCGCGCGGGCCAGCGGCTGCCCCGCTGGTCCGACCGCGCCACCGCCTTCGCCCGCGAGATCGAAGCCGCCGACATTCCCACTGCCGAGAGATCATGACCGAGAGCTTCGACCCCGACTGGCTCGAACTGCGTGAGCCGCCCGATGCAAGGGCCCGAGACCTGCGCCTGGCGCTGGCGCTGTCCGCAGCCCTACCCGCGCGGCCGCGCCTGCTGGATCTCGGCGCCGGCACGGGCAGCCTGTTCCGCTGGCTCGCCCCCATCCTGAACCGCCCGCAGGCCTGGACCCTGGTGGATGCGGATGTGACGCTGATCGAATTCGCCTTCGACACCATTGCGGACCGTGCGGTAGCGGTTGGCTTCGAGGTTTCGGCACCGAACAAGCGCACGCTGCTGGTGCATACCCCGTCCGGGGCGTGGCGCGTGGAAGGGTTGGTGATGGACCTGGCCGATGCGCCACAGGGCCTGCCGCTGGGCCGCGCCGATGGCGTTGTATGCACGGCGCTCTGCGACCTGGTTTCGCGGTTCTGGGTGTCGCGCATGGCCGCTGGGTTGCGCCTGCCTTTCTACTCGGCGCTGAACGTCCAGGGCGATGCGCGCTTCCTGCCGCCGCACCCGGTTGACGGGCTTGTGGCGCGCAGCTTCCGGCGCGACCAGCTGCGCGACAAGGGCTTCGACGGCCCGGCGCTCGGTTCCGGCGCCACCCGCGCGATGGCGGATGCTTTCCGCGCGCGTGGGTTCCGCGTGGCGACCGCACCCTCTCCCTGGCGCATCGGGACGCATGAGACACGCATGCTGTCCGACCTCGCCCAGGGCCATGCACAGGCCGCCATGCGCCACGCGCCGCGCAGCGGGGCCGCCATCACGGATTGGGCGACGGCACGGACGGTGCAGGCGCGGCGTGGACGGCTGCGGGCGGTGGTCGGGCATTCCGACCTTCTGGCCTTGCCCGCCACGCGCGGAGGCTGACCGAAGTGGCGCGGCTCGGCGCTATCGCTGGCGATCTACCGGGCGCCATTGAGTTCGGCGCACTCATGGGTCGCGGCGGCGTCGAGACTGCGGTTGTGATCGGCCAGCCCGATGCCGCGCTTCCGGAAGCAGAGGCCGTGGCGGTCGCTCTGGCGACGCGCGATGCGCCGGCCGGGCGCGCCGTCGCGGAGAGCCTTGCGGCTTGCGAGTCGCTTCTGGCGGGAGGTGCGCGGCAGATCGTGCAGCTCGTCGATCCCGGCTTCGAGGACGCGGCGATCGGGCCGGTGGCGGATGCGCTGCTGCGGCGGCTGCAATCGGGCTTCACCGCCATCGCGCCGGGCGCGCCTTCATCCGGGCGCAGTGTCTATCTCGGCCATCTTTTCATCGGCACCGCATTGGCGGGCGGCGAGCCGAACCTGCCGCGCCGCCTGGCCGCGCAGACCGACGCGCCGGTGGCGCTCATCCCCTTCCGCATCATGGAGGAAGGCAGCGCGGCCATCCGGCGGGAAATGTCGCGCCTCGCGGAGGCAGGGCGGCGCTACGCCATTGTGGACTCGCTGACGGACGAGCACCTGGTCGCCCTGGGCGAGGCCGCTGCGGCGCAGGCGCTGCTGGTTGGCGGCCCGAACCTGGCGCTTGGGCTGTCCGCGAGACCCGATCAACGCGTGCCGTTGACCAGGGCGGAAGAGGAAAGGCCCAGCGGCCCCGGCGTGGTGCTGGCCGCCTCCGGCGCGCGTGCCGCCATCGCGCAGCTTGGGCTGGCGCGGCTGCACTGCCCAACTCTCGACATTGAAGGGGCGACGAGCGTGGCGGAAGTCCTGGATTGGGCTCTGCCGCGGCTGTCGGAGGACGTGCCATTGGTGATCGCCGCTGCGCCCGTTCGGGCCGATGCGTCCGGCATGCCAGAGATGCTCGCCGCGCTGGCGGAGGCGCTGGTCGCGCAGGGCGTCAGGCGGCTACTGGTCGCAGGCGAGGCCGCGTCGGCGGCGGTGGTGGCGCGCCTGGGCATCCGGCAGATGCGTGTCGGCGCGGAGATCGACCCCGGACTGCCATGGTGCCGAGTGCCGGAGACGGGGCTTCGCCTCGCGCTCAAACCCGGCGCATCGGGCGGGCGCGACATGCTGCTGCGCGCCTTCGAAGCCTGACGCCAGACATAAAAAAAGGGGGCGCCGAGGCGCCCCCTTTCGATAAGCCGCAGCGCGATCAGGTCGCGTCGCCCTCCGTCGCGGAGGTGATCTCCGTCGCCGCCTCGGTCGCGGCGGCGGCGGCAGCCTCAGCCTTCTTACGGGCGCGCGTGGCAGCGCCCTTCCTGGCGGCGTCGCTGCGCGAGGAGGTCGCGGCGCTCTTGCGGGCGCCGGTGCTGCGCGTCGCGGCGGCGCGCGCGGCCGGAGCCTTGCGCGTGGCGGTCTTCGCCGCGGGCTTGGCGGCCGTCGTACGCTTGGTGGTCGCGGCCTTGCGGGCCGGAGCCTTGCGGGCCGTGGTGGCCGTGGTGCGCTTCGCGGCCGTGCTCGTGCGCTTCGCGGCCGGGCGGCGCGCGGTGGCGGACTTGGCGGCCGTCTTGGCGGTGGTGGCGCGCTTCGCGGGGGTGCGCTTCGCGGTGGCGGCGGTGCGGCGCGCCGGAGCGGCCTTCTTGGCAACGGCGGGCTTGCGGGCCGTCGTCGTCTTACGCGCGGTGCTGGTCTTGCGCGCGGTGCTGGTCTTGCGCGCGGTGGTCGCCTTGCTCGCGGCCGTCTTGCGCGCCGGGGCCTTCTTCGCGGAGCGGGCGGTGGCGGTCGCCTTCTTCGCTGTCGCGCTGCCCTTCTTCGGGCCGGGCTTCTTCGCGGCGCTGGCCTTGGTCGCGGTCTTGGCAGCCGGCTTGGCGCGGCCGGCGGTGCTCGCCTTGCGTGTGCCGGCGCTGCGACGCGTCGTGCTCATGGCCATGGCGGCCGCTCGGGGGGTGGTCTCTTCGCTCACGTGCTGAATCTCCTGAATGGTTCGTGCCGGATGGGTCACGTCATGGGCCAAATCTGACCCGCCGACGCGCCCACCTGTCGGGAGGGAGGCGTCACTGGGTCGGTCACCGCTACGCGTTGAGGTGGGGCATCCGTCGCCGGCGCGCATCGGGGGTTCTGCCCTCCGAGGATAGCGCCTGGTCCGGCTTGCGATGATCGGGAGCCGTTTCCGAAGCCCGTCTTTCGCATTCGCCCACGGTTCAATGACCGTCCTTCCGCGTTGCGTCGCGCCGATCACCATCCCTTCTGTTCGTCGCGTCGCTGCCCGCCGGGTGCATCCGAACTGCACAGGGTGCTTGACAGCATCGCGCGCGAATCGTGTGGGACGGTTCATGCGCGAGCCACGCTATCTGCACGCGCATGCTGCATGTCAACAAAAAGACTTCACGCACGCACCGAATTTCGCATGCAGCCGAACCGTGTGATCGCGCGTTGCGCCGCGCCATCATCCGACATGATGCGTTGCGACGTCGAGCAATAGCTCGCGCTCACGCCTTGCAGCAAGCGTCCTGCCCGAATTTCGCCGCGATCCGAAGCCGCGGCTCCGCGCCTGCATGACGCCGGAGCGGGTTGGGCCAGGCTGTTCTCCGCGGGCTCGTCGACCGCTTTCGCTGCACGCCAGGTGACGCGGCGAAGACGAAGATCTCAGCATGAAGCGGCATGTCTAGGCGAAGGTTGAGGTAGCCTCAGCTGTGTGCCGGCTCGCCAGTCCAGACCGGCATCGTCGCCTCCTTGGCACCACCGCTGTGGACCCTTCGGCGCGGCGGTGCCGCACACCGCCGCGCCGGCAGAGGTGATGCTGCGAACCGGCAGGTCGAGGCGTTGGAGCGATGCACGGCGGCGGCGGCGAGCGAAATGTGGGGGCCGACGCAGCGTCGCGAAGAGAAGATGGAAGAAGCTGCCGGAAGGCGCAGCGAATGGTCGGGCGCGCCGCCGGAGGAAGCCGGCGGCGCGCAACGCGGTCAGAAGATGCCGGGCTTGCCCACCGCCAGCTTGCCCTCGGGCAGGCGCACGCTGAGCTGGTGTAGCTCCCCCGCCTTCAGCGAGGCGAGGTTCTCTGCCGTGGCGATGAAGCGATCCGCCTCGGCAGCATCAATGATCCCGTCGGTCAGGATGCGGAACTTGCGGATGTAGTCGGCGCGGCCGAAGGGCTTCGCCCCCAGCGGATGCGCATTGGCCACCGCCAGCTCGTCGGTCAGCACCGTGCCATCCTTGAGCGTGATCTCCACCCGGCCGCCGAAGGCCAGCTCGTTCGGGTCGCGGGAGTGGTAGCGGCGCGTCCACTCCGGATCCTCGCGGGTTTCCATCTTGTGCCAGAGGCGGATGGTGTCCGGGCGCGCGGCGCGCTCGGGCGCGTAGCTGTCCACATGGTGCCAGCGGCCGTCCTGCAGAGCGACGGTGAAGATGTACATGATCGAGTGGTCCAGCGTCTCGCGGCTGGCTTTCGGGTCCATCTTCTGCGGGTCGTTGGCGCCGGTACCGATCACATAATGCGTGTGATGGGAGGTATGGAGGAGGATCTTCTCCACCTGCTCGAGATCCGCAATCTTCTCCCGCATCCGGAAGGCGAGGTCGATCAGCGCCTGCGACTGGTACTCGGCGGAATGTTCCTTCGTGTAGCTGTCGAGGATCGCGCGCTTGCCTTCGCCCGGCGCCGGCAGCGGCACCTGGTAATAGACAGGACCATAGACGTCGCCCTGGTAGCGCTGCGTGCGGCCGGCCAGCACCCAGGCGATGACGGAATCCTCGCCCTCGTAGATCGGGCTCGGCGCGCCCTCGCCGCGCATGGCGCGGTCCACCGCCTCCACTGCCAGCTTGCCGGCATGGGCGGGGGCGAAGGCCTTCCAGGAGCTGATCTCGCCCTTGCGGCTCTGGCGGAAGGTCACGGACACATGCAGCGCCTGCTGCACCGCCTGGAAGATCGTCGCTTGGTCCAGCCCCAGCAGCGTTCCGATTCCGGCCGCCGCCGCCGGGCAGAGATGGGCGATGTGGTCCACCTTGTGCTCATGCAGGCAGATGGCGCGCACCAGGTCGATATGGATCTCGTAGCCGGTGGCGATCCCGCGCAGGAGATCGGCGCCCGACTTGCCCATGGTCTGGGCGACGGCCAGGACGGGCGGGATGTTGTCGCCGGGATGGGAGTAGTCCGCCGCGAGGAAGGTGTCGTGCATGTCCAGCTCGCGCACCGCCGTGCCATTGGCCCAGGCCGCCCATTCCGGCGAGAAGCGCTTCGACGGGTCCAGGCCAAACACGGTGGCACCGCCTTCCCGCGCATGGCCCAGCGCCATCTGGCGCGCGGAGGTGGGGGCGGAACGGTTGATGGCGGCGATCGCCACGGAGGCATTGTCGATCACCCGGTTGATGATCATCGCTGCCGTGTCCTCCGGCACCGGCACGGAATCGGCGGCAACGCCGGCGATCTTCCAGGCGAGCTGGTCTTCGCGTTTCAGCAGGGCCTTGGAGGGATGGACCTTCACGGAATGCGACTGCAACGGCGTTCTCCCCAGGTTGATTTCGGACGCATGGCCGTTTTTGCGCTCGGATCGCGCGCCCGTCCATGGCGCCGCGCCGCTGCGATGCAGCCGGTGCGGCGGACGCAATTCCAGCGCGACGCGATCCGGTCTAGCCTCCCGCCGAACAGGCAGGACCCGACCGATGCAGCTTCCCTTCGACCGCGTGATCCTCGGCGATCTGGTGCTTCCCGACCGGGTGCTGGAGGGCGGCTATGTCGCCGTGCGCGGGGAGGCGATCGCCGCCATCGGCCAGGGCGCGCCGCCGCCCGCGACGGCTGTGGAAGACCATTCGGGCCGCCTCGTCTTCCCCGGGCTGGTGGATGGCCACATGCACACCGCCAGCGCCATCGGCTGGCCGGGCATCGAGGGCGCGACGCTGTCCGCAGCCGCCGGCGGCGTGACCACCTGCGTCGACATGCCCTACGACATCCCCATTCCCGTCACCGATGCCGCCATCCTGAAGGAAAAGGTGGAGTGGCTGCACCGGCTGGCGCATGTGGATGTCGCCCTCTACGGCACCATCCGCAAGAACGGGGGCGTGGAGGCCATCGCCGGCCTGGCCGAGGCCGGCGCCTGCTCCTTCAAGTTTTCCACCTATGAATACGATGCGGTGCGCTTTCCCCGGATCGACCCGGGACTGATGCGCGAGGCCTTCGAGGAGATCGCGAAAACCAACCTGATGGTCGCGGTCCATAACGAGGACCAGGAACTGGTGATGAAGCTGACCGCCGAGGCGAAGGCGGCCGGCCAGACCGATCCCATCATGCATTGCCGCACCCGCCCGCCCCTGGCCGAGAACCTGGCCAATCTCGCGATCTTCGAGATCGGGTTGGAGACGGGGGCGCATGTCCATATCGCCCATTCCTCCCTCGCCCGCGGCTTCGCCATCGCCGAGGACTTCCGCCGCGCCGGCGCCCGCTCCTCCGGCGAGGCCTGCCTGCACTACTTCTGCATGACCGAGGAGGACATCGTCCGCCTCAAGGGCTTCGGCAAGTGCAACCCACCCTTCCGCACGAAGGATGAGGTGGAGCGCATGTGGACGGCGCTGCTGGACGGCAGGGTTGCCTATATCTCCACCGACCACGCGCCCTGGCAGCGGGAGCGGAAGGAATACAAGGGCGACATCTTCGCCCTCGGCGCCGGGCTGACGGGGATGCAGAGCTTCGCCCCGGTGATGTTTACCCTGCTGGAGGAACGCGGCCTGCCGCTGACGCTCATGGCGAAGTACTGCGCCGCCGAGCCCGCCCGCTACCATGGGCTAAATCCGAAGAAGGGTAGCATCGCCGTCGGGAGCGACGCCGATCTCTGCATCATCGAACGCGGCGACTTCACCTTCGATCAGGCGAAGATCCTCGACCGGCCGGAATTCCAGCACTCCGCCTATCACGGCCGGGCCCTTCGCGGCCGGGTGGCTGCCACCTATCTGCGCGGCACCCGCATCTGGGATGGCGAGACGGTGCTGGCGAAGCCCGGAGACGGCCGCTTCGTGCCGCGCCAGCACGCAATGCCGATCGCGCTGGCATGAACCGTCCGCCGCCCCTTCTTGTCGTGCTGATCACCCTGGCAGGGCTGGGACTGGCCCTGTTCGTGGTGCTGGACATGGGACGGGGCGGCGTTGGGCTTGCGCATTATATGGCTGGCGCGATCATCGCGCTGGTGGGCGCTGGCTTCGCCATGATGAAGGGTAAGCGATGAACCGGCCATTGATCGTCGCGCTTCCTGCCGGGCTGGCGGGCTTCGGCTTCTGGGTCTGGCTGACGGGCCCCGGGACTTCCGTCCCGAACGCGCTGCTTGCACTGGTTTGTGGCATCCTGTGTGGCCGCATCGCCTGGTGGCTGGTCTCGCGCAATGCGCCGGGCGACGACGCCCCGCTCGAGGCGCGCTACACGGCCCCGCCGCCACTGACCGGCCGCCGCGTGCCACCGCCCGCCGATCCAGTGCCTTGGCGCAAGCCTGATCGTCCGGAATGACTCCACACTCTACTATATGGATGGAATGGCGATGCATGGCCGGCCCACGATCCGCCGCGTCGGTCAGACGCCGTGGGGCGTATAGAGGACCCGACTGGGAGCACTTCTCCGCTCCCCGCAAAAGATGGTGGCGCCATGCCTGGGGAGATGACTGAGATGGCGAGCGACAGGATCCTCATCGGCAAGGGTACGTCACCGCAGTACCTGCATCTTGCCCTGGCCAACCGGCACGGGCTGGTGGCGGGCGCGACGGGAACCGGCAAGACCATCACCTTGCAGACCCTGGTCGAAGGCTTCTCCCGCTCGGGCGTTCCGGTGTTCTGCGCCGATATCAAGGGCGACCTCGCCGGGTTGAGCCAACCCGGCAAGCCCAATCCGAAGATTGCCGAGCGTGCGGCAAGCCTCGGTCCCGAGGGCTTCGCGTGGCAGGCCTCTCCCGTGGTGTTCTGGGACGTGTTCGGCGAGCAAGGTCATCCGGTGCGCGCCACGGTCGCGGAAATGGGCCCGCTGCTCCTCGCCCGGCTACTCGACCTGAACGACACCCAGGAGGGCGTGCTGGCGATCGCCTTCGCCCTGGCCGATGACCAGGGCCTTCTCCTGCTCGACTTCAAGGATCTCCGCGCGCTGCTGGCCCATGTGGCGGAGCGTGCGGGCGAGTTGTCCACGCATTATGGCAATGTCAGCAAGGCCACCATCGGCACCATCCAGCGGCGCCTGCTCACGCTGGAGCAGCAGGGAGCCGAGCACTTCTTCGGCGAGCCGGCGCTCGAGTTGACCGACCTGATGCTGCTGACGCCGGACGGCCGCGGCTCGGTCAACATTCTCGCCGCGGACAAGCTCGCCGGCAGCCCACGCCTGTATGCGACCTTCCTCCTCTGGCTCCTGTCGGAGCTGTTCGAGGAGCTTCCGGAGGTGGGTGACCTGGACAAGCCCAAGCTCGTCTTCTTCTTCGACGAGGCGCATCTGCTGTTCCGGGACGTGCCAAAGGCGCTGCTGGAGAAGATCGAGCAGGTGGTCCGGCTGATCCGCTCCAAGGGCGTCGGCGTCTACTTCGTTACCCAGAACCCGTTGGACCTGCCGGGCACAGTGCTGGGTCAGCTAGGCAATCGCGTGCAGCACGCCCTGCGCGCCTTCACGCCGGCCGACCAGAAGGCTGTGCGCGCAGCCGCCGAAACCTTCCGCCCGAATCCTGCCTTCCGCACCGACACCGCCATCATGGAACTCTCGGTCGGCGAGGCGCTGGTTTCCACTCTGCAGCCCGGGGGCCAGCCGGGTGTGGTGGATCGCGCGAAGATCCTGCCGCCGCGTTCGCGCATGGGCGCCATCACGCCGGAGGAACGCGCAGTCATTCAGGCTCATAGTCCGATCGGGGCGAAATACGACACGCCGCTTGACCGGGTCTCCGCCTATGAACACCTCTCCGGCCGGGCCACCACGGTGGCGGAGGATACCGCGCCGCGCACCGCCGGCATGGGCGACACCTCGCCCGACCCGGCAATGGACGGCTCCTGGGGTGGCGTGGCGGGCGGCGCCAACAGCCCCGGTCCCTGGGGCGGTCCCTCGCCGCCACCCGGCATGCCCGGAAGCCCCTGGGGCGGCTCCGTCCCGCCGTCGTTGCCCCCCATGCGCCGCATGCCGGTGCCGACCGATCCAACCGCCTCGCGCGGCGCGGGACGCACCGCTCCGCCACCGGCCGGCCAGGCGGGCGGCTGGGGCGGCGTGCTGTCGGATGTGCTGACCGGCGGCGGCGGCCGGCGTCAGGGGGCTGTGGAGGCCATGGCAAAGTCCGCGATGCGGAGCATGGGCAGCCAGGTCGGCCGCGCGCTGGTCCGCGGCGTGCTTGGCTCTCTCCTCAAGCGCTGACCCTCGCGGCAGGCCTCTTGCCGAAACGGAAGGCCCGCGCTGCCTGCTTCCCTTCACCTGACCTACGGAGTTCGATCGCATGTCCCGTCGCCTGACCGTCGCCGCCGCCCAGCTCGGCCCCATCCAGAAGGCAGAGGGCCGCGACGTCGCCGTGGGCCGCATGGTGCGGCTGATGGAGACGGCACATCGCCGCGGCGCCGAGGTGGTGGTCTTTCCGGAGCTCGCGCTCACCACCTTCTTTCCCCGCTGGTACGAGGAGGACCGCGCGGCGGCAGACCATTGGTTCGAGACCTCCATGCCCTCGAACGCGACCGCCCCGCTGTTTGAGGCGGCGCGCAAATACGGCATCGCCTTCCATCTCGGCTATGCCGAGAAGACGCCGGAAGGGCGGCACTTCAACACGGCGGTCTTCGTCGATCCCTCGGGCGAGATCGTGCTGAAGTACCGCAAGGTGCATCTGCCCGGGCACGCCGAATACGACCCGATCCGGAGGGTGCAGCATCTGGAGAAGCGCTACTTCGAGGTGGGTGACCTCGGCTTCCCCGTGGTGCGTGCCCCGGTCGGTGGGGCTGGGCCCGTGAACCTCGGCATGCTGATCTGCAATGATCGCCGCTGGCCGGAAGCCTGGCGCGTGCTGGGGCTGCAGAGCGTGGAGCTGGTGATGATCGGCTACAACACGCCCAGCCTGAACATGGACAACCGCGGCTTCGAGGCCCACCACCTGCGCGTCCTGCACTCCCACCTTTCGCTGCAGGCGGGCTGCTACCAGAACGCCACCTTCGGCGTCGGCACCGCAAAGGGCGGCACGGAGGACGGGCATGAGCTGTTCGGCCATTCCATCATCGTGAACCCGCAGGGCGAGATCATGGCCCAGGCCACCTCCTGGGACGACGAGCTGATCGTTGCCGATTGCGACCTCGACATGTGCCGGCTGGGGCGCGAGACGATCTTCAACTTCGCCGCGCATCGCCGCGTGGAGGCCTACGGGCGCATCACCGCCCAGACCGGCGCCGAAGCTCCGGCAGAATGGCATCCGAAGGGCGGCTGACAACCCTTCGTGGGCGGGGCGCGTTGAGGCCATGGAGGTATCCCATGCGCCGCATCGCCCTCGCCCTCATTGTTCTGGCAGCCCCGGCTGCCATCGCCCAGAGCCCCGCGCAGCGCCAGGCGCAGCAGGAGTTGGAGCGCGACCAGCGGCGCGACCGCGTAACCGATGTGGCGCGGGACCTGGAGGCAGGCGGCGCGCGCAGCACAGCAGGCGTGGTGGATGACATGAACCGGGAGCGGCCGACGGTCGCGCCCACCAGCCGCGATGCTGAAATAAGCACACCGCGGGTCCGGGCCGGCACCACCCTCCCGCTGCTCAGCGACAATCCGCAGCGTTGAGGCGTGAGCGCGGAGGCGGCTGCCATCTCGCCACCCTGCCCCGGAGCGGCCTTTTCCGAGCCGCAACAGTGCCACCGGCGCTGCGTTTCCTTTCCGACGGCTGGCTCCACCTGGAGCCACTCAGATGGAGAACCCGATGCGCCGCCAATTCCTGATTTCCGGCAGCCTTGCCCTGGTCGCGCTTGGCGCCGCATCCGCTCGCGCGCAGAATCTCAATCAGTTGCTGGACGGCGCCATACGCCAGTTCGGCGGCAATCCGGAGGAGGACCGCCGCCGGGCCGAAGATGAGGAGCGCCGCCGGAGGGAAGAGGCGCGCCGCGACCGCAATGACGACCGCAGCCTCTCCGGGGAGCGTGGTCGCGGTCGCATGGAGGATGAGCGGGGGGAGTCAGAGCGCCGTCGCGAGGCGTCGGAGCGCAACCGTGAGCGCCGCGAGAGCCGTGGCGAACGCTTCGGCGATGACGAAAGGTCCCGCCCCGGTCGAGACCGCGAGCGCACGGATCGCGACCGCCAACTGGCCGAGCAGCAGCGGCAGATCGATGAGCAGCAGCGCCGGCTGGACGAGCAGCGGCGGCGCGCGGAGGGGGACCGGCGCCGCTGAGAGCGGCTGAGCGCCGCAGGCCCAGCCTTCCCCGCAGGCGGCCTGCGGCCCCTCCGCCGGCAACTTCGCCGCACAAGCAGGCGTTGTAGCCGGCAGGAGACCCATTCATGCCCCGCCCAGTTCTTGCCGCCTTCGCCATCGCCGGGCTCGCCATGGGCGCGCCCTCCCTGGCACATGCCGATGACGGGATTTTCGGCAGCTTCCTCAGCGGCTTCAGTCGAGCCTCCGAGGTGAAGCCGACGGCGCGGACAGAGCTTCAGGACCGCGAGCGCGAGGCTCGCAACCTTCGCCGCGAATACTGGGAGCGCGAACGGAACCGCTTGGCCCGGAACGGGCCGGCTCGCGATGCATCGACCCAGACCGTCGCCACGCGCTGAGCGCCGCGCTTCCCCTGCATCGCGCCCGGTCCGCAGGGGCCGGGCGCTCGCTTTTTCAGGTCACCGCGAGCAGCGCCTGGACCGCCGCTGCGGCACAGGGCTCGATGACCGGCACGCCAATCTCCGCCTCCAGATAGGCCCGGTGCCCCGCCATGCCGGTGCAGCCCAGAACCACGGCGGCGCTTCCCGCCTCAACCAGCCGCTGGCCGGCAGCCACCAGGGCGGCGCGGGGCGCCTCCGGGTCGGTCAGCGCGGACATGGACAAGTTGAGCGCCTCGGTCGCCGCCAGCCGGTTTTCCACGCCCATGGAAAGCAGCACGCGCCGCTGCCTCTCCTTGCTGGCGTCCACGAAGGCGATGACGCCGAAGCGGTCCGCCCGCGCCATGGCGGCCAGGACGGCCGAGCGGAACGGGCCGATGACCGGACGGTCCGTTACCTCCCGCACCGCCTCGACCCCTGGATCGGATACGCAGGCGATGACATAGGCATCGGCGGCTTCGGCCTGGACGGCGGCGCAGAGCGGCAGGGCCACGCCGTACCAGTCCTGCCAGCTGGCGATGCAATCGGGGCCTTCCCGAAGCTGGATGGTGTCAAAGCGGGCTTGGCCGGGACGGCCGAAGGGCTCCAGCGCCGCGGCGATGCCGGCCGTGCAGCTTGCATCCTTGTTCGGGTTGATGACGAGGATGCGGCGTTCCATTCCTCGATGGTGGCGGCCGGCCCCGCGCACGGCAAGCCCATGGACGCTTGCCGTCCCGTCCCCGGCCGCCCATATTGCACCGCAACAAAGCATGCTGGGGCAGCGTTATGCCGCAAGCCCCTGGAGGACCGCCGTCATGCCCAGCCCGCCAGCAGTGCCCCCAACCGTGACGACCTGGCGGTCCGCTTCCGCGCGCGCCGCGGCCGGAGAGGCCGAACTGCCCTCCATGCTCACCATGGTCCGGCGGGGCATGCTGAACCGCTGCCCGAACTGCGGAGAGGGCAAGGTCTTCCGGGGCTTCCTCAAAGTGGTCCCGGAATGCGAGGTGTGCCATGCGCCGCTCGGCCAGCTGCGGGCGGATGACGCGCCGCCCTATATCGTCATCTTCCTGACGGGTCATATCCTCTTCCCCCCGATCTTCTGGATTGAAAAGGCCTATGAGCCGCCGATGCTCCTGCAGATGGCGGTGTGGCTGCCGCTCTTCGCCGTCGTCTGCACACTGCTGCTGCGCCCGGCGAAGGGGGCCGTGGTCGGCTGGATGATGAAGCTGGGCTTTGCCGACCAGGACAGCCCGCACAGCTGGCCCGCCGACACCGGCACCTCCCGCGATGGCTGAACTCGCGCTGGCCGAACCTGCCGTGGCGTCTCGTGACATCGTGCGGATCGAGCTTGAGGAGCACGCGCCCCTCCCCTCTGCCTTTGCGGAGGCAGACCGGCTACAGGCCGTGGCGGACCTTCTGGCTGGCAACCGCTTTTCCCCCACCGGCCTGCCGCCGGGCCCCTATGTGCTGCACCTGGCGCTGCGCGACGGCCGGCTGGTCCTGGACATCCGGGACGAGGCTGACGCACCACTGCACGCCTATCTGCTCGCCCTTGGTCCGTTCCGACGGCTGATCAAGGATTATCAGATGGTCATCGACGGCCATGAGCAGGCGGTGACAGAGGGTGCGGCCGAAGCCCGCATCCAGGCTATCGACATGGGCCGCCGCGGGTTGCACAACGAGGCGGCCGAGTTGCTGCGCGAGCGCCTGGATGGCCGTGTGACACTCGATTTCGAGACCGCGCGCCGCCTCTTCACCCTGGTCTGCGCCCTGCACCAACGGATCTGACACCTTGAAGATTGACGGCAAGCCCTTCCGCAGCGTCTGGCTGGACACGGACGGCCATTTCATCTGCATCTTCGACCAGACGAAGCTGCCCTGGGCCGTGGAGACGCTGCGCCTGTCCGATGAGGAGCAGGTGGCGCAGGCCATTCGCTCGATGCAGGTGCGGGGCGCACCACTGATCGGCGCCGTGGGCGCGTATGGGCTTGCCATGGCCCTGCGCCGGGATCCGTCCATCGAGAATCTGGAGCGGATGGCGGCGATGCTGAACGAGACGCGCCCAACGGCCGTGAACCTGAAATGGGCGCTGGACCGGATCTGCGCGGCCACCCGTAACCACCCGCCCGAGCGTCGGGCCGATGCCGCCTATGCCGAGGCGGCGGCTATCTGCGACGACGACGTGGAGACCAACCGCCGCATCGGTGAGCACGGCCTGCCGCTTCTGCAGGAGATTGCCGCCCGCAAGGCGCGGCAAGGCCGGGCGGGAGAGCCGGTGCGGGTGCTGACGCATTGCAACGCGGGCTGGATCGCGACGGTGGATTTCGGCACCGCCCTTTCCCCCATCTACCAAGCCCATGACTCTGGCATGGACGTGCATGTCTGGGTGGACGAGACCCGCCCGCGCAACCAGGGCGCGGCGCTGACCGCCTGGGAGCTGGGCGCGCATGGCGTGCCGCACACGCTGGTGGCCGACAATGCCGGCGGGCACCTGATGCAGCGGGGGCTGGTGGATATCGTCCTGGTTGGTACCGACCGTGTCACCCGTCAGGGCGACGTGGCAAACAAGATCGGCACCTATCTCAAGGCCCTGGCCGCGAAGGATAACGACGTTCCCTTCTGGGTGGCCCTGCCGCATTCCACCCTGGACATGAAGGTCCGGGACGGGCTGGTGGAAATCCCGATCGAGGAGCGGTCCGGATCCGAGGTGACGGATGCCACCGGGCGCCTGCCCGATGGCAGCGTAGCGACGGTACGAGTGGCGGCGGAGGGAACCCCGGCCGCCAATCCGGCCTTCGACGTGACTCCGGCCCGGCTGGTGACAGGCCTGATCACGGAGAGGGGACGCTGCGAGGCGAGCGAGGCGGGACTGGCCGGGCTCTACCCCGAGAAGGCCTGAACGCTCAGGTCAGCTGGCGGGCGGGGGAGAAGGCACGGCGCTCGAGGACCGTGAGGCCGGCCACGATGGCGCCGCCCGAAAGCGTGGCGCCGACGGCTGCCAGGATGGGCAGGCTGTCCGAAGACACGCCGTTCACCAGACTGCCAACGATGGCGAGGATCAGGACGAGGCCAAAGGTGATCGCAGCGAGGGCAATGCGGTCCATGGCGAGGCTCCTTAGCCGGCATGATTGCCGGCAAGGCCTTAAACGCCTCCGGCAGGGCGAAGACTTGCCCAGAACATGGCATTATCGAGGCAAATCCCCTCCCCTGCACAAGGCTTGCATGCAAGGCTCGCATCACCGCCGAATCCCATGAGGAATACCCGCATGCGCCGCCTCCTGCTCGCCGCCGCCCTGGCGGCCCTGCCCGCCGCCTCCCTCCCCGCCCTTGCCCAGGGCGGCCCGCCGTTGCGGACGGCGGTGGACGGCACCTTCGCGCCGCATGCCTTCCCGCGGATGGAGGGCGGGGTGCAAGGCTTCAACGTGGACCTGTTCCGCGAGGTCGCGCGCCGCATGGGACGCGAGATCACCATCGACAGCGCCTCCTTCTCCGGCCTGGTTCCGGCGCTAAACGCCGGGCGCTACGACTTCCTCGCGGCGCCGGTCACGGTGACGAAGGAGCGTGCGGAGTCGATGCTCTTCGCCGAGGGATATCTCTATACCGAGTTCCAGTTCGGCATCCGCCGCGGCAATGCCTCCATCCGCAGCACGGATGACCTGCGCGGCAAGGTGATCGCCGTGAACAAGGGCAGCGCCTATGACGCCTGGGCCCAGGCGAATGCCGAGCGGCTGGGCTTCACCTTCCAGACCTATGACACGAACCCGGATGCGGTGCAGGCCGTGATCTCCGGCCGCGCCTATGCGGTGCTGGCAGGGAACACGGTGGTGAAATACGCCGCCAGCCAGCAGCGCAACCTGGTGCCGGACTTCTCCCTGCGGGAGACGCGCGCGCACTGGGCCGCCCCCTTCCGCCGGGACAATGCCGAGCTGCGCAATGCGGTCGAGAACGTGCTGGAATGCATGAAGAAGGACGGCTCGCTCGCCGCCCTGTCCGAGAAGTGGTTCGGCGCCAAGCCGGCGGCGGACGATGCCGAGAACACCATCTTCCCCGGCTATGGCGTCCCCGGCCTGCCGGGACATGACGCCACGCCGCACGAGCCGCGCTGCAGCTGAGCCGGCGCGGGTCCTGAACTGGCATGGGTGGGCTGGACGGATTCGCCATCACCTTCCTCAACGCGAAGGTGATGGCGGAGTGGCTGCCGAAGATTGCTTCCGGCTTCGTGCTGACGGTGGCGCTTGCCGCGCTGATCGTCGCGGCAGGGCTGGCGCTCGGCCTGGGGCTGGCGGTGCTGCGCGCCTTCGGGCTGCGGGTGGTGAACTGGGGGATCATCCTGCTGGTGGACGTGTTCCGCGCGCTGCCGCCGCTGGTGATCATCGTGCTGCTGTATTTCGGCTTGCCGGGGATGGGCATCTCCCTCTCCGGCTTCTGGGCCACCTGGCTGTCGCTGACCCTGGTGCTCGCCGCCTTTTCGGAGGAGATCTTCTGGGCAGGCATCACTGCCACCCCAAAGGGGCAGTGGGATGCCGGCAAGGCGCTGGGGCTGCGCTTCCTGCCCATCCTGTTCCACATCATCCTGCCCCAGGCGGTGCGGATGGTGGTGCCGCCGCTCACCAACCGCACCATCGCCATCACCAAGGGCACGGCCCTCGCCTCGGTGGTGGGGGTGGCCGAGATCCTGGGGGCGGCGCAATCGGCCATGGCCTTCTCGGGCAATCCCTCGCCGCTCACGCTGGGCGCCATCGCCTATGCGCTGCTGTTCCTGCCCGTGGTCGGGCTCGGGCGGTGGATCGAGCGGCGCGTCGCCATTCCTAGCCGTTGAGCGAGGGCCGCTAAGCCGTGTTCGAGGATTTCGTCGACTCCTTCCTCAACCTGGAGATCATTCTCCGCGCCATGCCGATCCTCTGGCGCGGGCTGATGCAGACGCTGCTGCTTGCCGCGATCGTCATCCCGCTGGGGTTGGGTGGCGGCATGGCCATTGCCCTGCTGTCCCGCGCGAAGACCCGCTGGGTGCGCTGGCCCCTCGCCATCTGGACCGACACCTTCCGCGCCCTGCCGCCGCTGGTGCTGCTGATCTTCCTCTACGCCGGGCTGCCCTTCCTCGGCGTCGATCTCGGCCCCTGGGGCGCGGTCGCGCTCGCCTTCTTCCTCAACACCGGCGCCTATTACGGCGAGGTGTTGCGCGCGGGGCTGGACAGCGTGCATCCCGGGCAGATGGAGGCGGCGCGTGCCCTTGGTCTGCGGCCATCCCTCGCGCTCTGGCTGGTCGTGATTCCTCAGGCGGTGCGGAACGTGATGCCGGACCTCGTGTCCAACACGCTGGAGGTGGTGAAGCTCACCTCCATCGCCTCGGTGGTGGCGCTGCCCGAGCTGCTGTTCCAGGCGCGGCAGGCGCAGAGCGTGACCTACAATGCCTCGCCCATCGTGGCGGCGGCCCTGGCCTATTTCATCATCCTCTGGCCGGTGGTGCGGCTGCTGTCGCGGCTGGAGAATCGCGCGGTGGCAGGGCGCGGCTGAGTCAGGCCGCGCCCCGCGGGCACAGCGCGTCCGCCAGCTCCTCCATCCGCGCGAAGAAGCGCGCCGGGTTCCGTGCCCGCAGAATCTCCGGCGTCGCATAGCCCCAGGCGACGGCGCCGGATGAAATGCCCGCCTTCCGCGCCGCCTCGATGTCCCGCACCTCGTCGCCGATGGCGATGGCCGTCTCGGCGGGCAGTCCGGCGCGTCGCAGCACGCGGCGCAGCAGCGGCGCCTTCCCGAAGATGGAGGCGCGGCATTCCATGAAGGCGACGAGATCCGCCAGCTCCGGCCCAAGCACCCGACGCACCACCGCCTCCTCATTGGAGGTGACGATGGCCAGCGTCGCGCCCCGCGCGGAGAGCGCCCGCAGCATCGTCTCGGTGCCGGGGAAGAGCCTGATGCTACCGGCATCCTCGGTGATGCGCCGGCGCATATGGGTGGCGATCATCGGCAGCTTCCACATCGGCACGCCAAGTGCCCGGATGATGGCGCGATTGTCCTGGCCGCGCAGCGCGGCGATCTCCGCCTCATCGACGCGGCGATAGCCGAAGCGGTCCGCCTCTTCGTTCAGCGTGCGCATCACCCAGGCGGCGCTGTCGGCGAGGGTGCCGTCGAAATCGAAGATGACGAGGCGGGGGATCACGACAGGACATCCGGGCAGCAGGGCGCGCGCCAGTAGGTCCTGGGCCTGCGGCCGTCAACGGGCCAGCGCCGGACAGGTGGCGGGAACCGCCATCCGCGCTCCGTCCATGACGCGGGCGAGGCATAGGCCGCGTCGCTTGACGCCTTCCCGGCCGCGCGCTCAGCCTGCCAGCTGAAACTACACGCCCTGCCGAAAGGGCGGTCCATGAAAGGAACGACCATGCCCGGATCCGGCAAGATGAGGCGCGCCCTGATGGGCATGGCCTGCGCCATTGCCCTCGCGCCTGTTCCCTCCCTCGCCCAGGAGGCTTATCCAAGCCGCTCCATTCGCATGATCGTGCCCTTCGCGGCTGGCGGCACGACTGACCTCATCGGCCGGCTGGTGGGCGCCGAGATGTCCAAGCGCCTTGGCCAGCCACTGGTGGTGGACAACCGCGCGGGCGCGGGCGGCAATATCGGCGCGGAGGCCTGCGCGAAGGCGCCGCCGGATGGCTACACCATCTGCATGGGCACGATCAGCAGCCATGCGATCAACCCCTCGATCTACCCGCGCATCCCCTTCGACAACCTGCGCGACTTCGCCCCGCTGGCGCTGCTCGGCAGCCAGCCGAACATGCTGGTGGTGGCGAACAACATCCCGGCCAGGACGGTACAGGAGTTGGTGGCGCTGATGAAGGCGCGGCCGGGGCAGATCAACTATGGCTCCTCCGGCGTCGGCACCTCGATCCACTTGGCTGGGGAGCTGTTCACGCAGCTGACCGGCACCCAGGCGGTGCATGTCCCCTATCGCAGTAGCGGTCAGATCATGACGGACATGCTGGGCGGCACCCTTCCCATGGCCTTCGACAACTTCTCCTCCGGCTGGCCGCACGCGAAGGAGGGGCGTGTCCGCGCCATCGGCGTGGGCAGCCTGCAGCGCGTCCCGCAGGCGCCTGACGTGCCCACCCTGGCCGAGAGCCTGCCGGGCTTCGAGAGTGTATCCTGGCATGGCCTGTTCGCCCCCGCCGCCACCCCGCGCCCGATCGTGGAGCGGCTGAACCGCGAGGCGCTGGCCGCCCTGGCGAGCCCGGAGGTGAAGGCCCGCTACGAGGAGCTGGGCATCACCGCCGGCACCTTCTCCCCGGACCAGTTCCGGGACTTCGTCGCCGACCAGACCCGCCGCTGGGGCGAGGTGGCGAAGCGGGCGAACATCCGGGTGGAGTGACGCCCCCGGTCCCCGGTCCTGGCGCCCCGGTCCTGGCATCGCCCCTCAGCGCTGGCGCCAGGGCAGGTCCGAGGCCTTCCAGCCGGCGGTCCGGCCGCGGTGGCCTTCCGCATCCACCGGCCCCTCGAAGCCATCCGCCACGTTGTAGGAGCTGGGGAAGCCCGCCGCCTGCGCGGCCTGGGCGGCGGCGAGGGACCGCGCACCGGAGCGGCAGAGGAAGTACAGCTTGCTGAGCGGCGTGGCGCCCGCCCGGCGCAGATGCTCGACGAAGGCGCCGTTCACCTGCATGGAGGGGTAGAGCTGCCAGGGGATGAGCACCGGCTGCTTTCCCGCCTCCGAGAGGTCCGGGATGCCGACGAAGTTCCATTCGGCATCCGTCCGGACATCGACGAGGATGGTGTCGGGATCGCTCTTCAGCGCCTGATAGCTCTCCTGGGGGGAGATGTCCTCGACCGGCATGGGCGCGTCCTCGCTTGATGTAGCCCGGCAGATTGGGTTCCCGCCGCCCGGGTGCCAAGGCCCGGCGGGCTGACGGCACCGATTTGCGGTTCCGACGCGGTGCGAGCCGTGCAAGACGATGGCGCGAGCCTTGCAATGAGCCTTGCAAGACGCTGGGGATGCGAGAGTTGTGGATGCCAGGGCTGCGAACGAGTGCGTGGGGGGATGGGCGGCGATGACGGGGTTCGAGAAGCCCTTCGTGGAGATCGACGAGGTCTCCATGCGCTATGGGGGCACGGATGGCACGCTGGCGCTGCGCAACACCTCCATGCGAGTCGGCAAGGGGGAGTTTGTGGCGGTGGTCGGCCCCTCGGGCTGCGGCAAGTCCACTCTGATGCGATTGGTGACCGGCCTCTGGCCCTGCTCGGCCGGCAGCGTAATCGTGGCCGGAAGGGAAGTGGACGGCCCCCTCTCCATCGCCGGAATGGCCTTCCAGGCCCCGACCATGCTGCCCTGGCGAACGATCCTGCAGAACGTGATGCTGCCGCTGGAGGTGGTGGAGCCGCATCGCCGCCGCCTGCGCTCCGAGCGCGCCATGTATGAGGACAAGGCTCGCAAGCTGCTGGAGCTGGTCGGGCTGAAGGGTTTCGAGGACAAGACGCCCCACCAGCTTTCCGGTGGCATGCAGCAGCGCGCCAGCCTCTGCCGCGCCCTGGTGCACGACCCGCAGCTGCTGATGCTGGACGAGCCCTTCGGCGCGCTGGACGTCTTCACCCGGGAGGACCTCTGGGTGGAGTTGCAGGGTGTGTGCAACATCCTCAAGCCCACCGTGATCCTGGTCACCCATGACCTGAAGGAGGCTGTGTTCCTGGCGGACCGCGTCCTCATCATGTCGGCGCGCCCTGGCCGGATCATCGCGGAACGGGCTGTTCCCTTCCCCCGGCCCCGCGCCCTCGACATCACCTATACCCAGCCCTTCCAGGAACTGGTCCACGACCTGCGCGAGCACATCAGCGCCGCGCGGCGCGGCGAGGAGATCGCCGGCAAGGCAGCCGGGCTCGGCCAGGAGACCACCCATGCCGCTTGACACCACCCCCTCCACCGCGCCCACCGCCGCCCAATGCCGGATTGATGCCCTTGCCACCGCCGCGCGGCGCCGGCGCAGGCTCCAGGCGGCGCTGCCCTGGCTGATCATCATTGGCGCCCTCCTGGTCTGGGAGCTGGGCTGCCAGGCCTTCGCCATCCCGCAGTTCATCCTGCCGGCGCCCTCCGCCATTAGTGCCAGCATGGTGAAGTGGTGGCTGCCGCTGCTCGACAATGCCTGGCAGACGCTGATGACGACACTGATCGGCTTCGCCCTGGCGATTGTCTTCGGCTTGCTGCTGGGGGTCGCGATCGGCTCCTCCACGCTGCTGTACCACGGGCTCTATCCGCTGCTGATTGCCTTCAACTCGGTGCCGAAGGTCGCGGTGGTTCCGATCCTGGTGATCTGGTTCGGCATCGGCACGGTGCCGGCGGTGATCACCGCCTTCCTGATCAGCTTCTTCCCCATCGTGGTGAATGTCGCGACCGGCATTGCCACCGTGGAGCCGGAACTGCGGGACGTGCTGCGAGCCCTGGGCGCCAGGCCCACCGACATCATCCGCAAGGTCGGCCTGCCGCGGGCGATGCCCTATTTCTTCGCATCGCTGAAGATCGCGATCACCGTCGCCTTCGTCGGCTCGATCATGGCGGAGACGGTGGCGGCGAATAAGGGAATCGGGCACCTGATGATGCTTGCCTCGTCCCGCTTCGACGTACCGCTGGTCTTCGCCGGGCTCATCATCACCGGTGTCATGGGGGTGGTGATGTATGTGGTGGCCGTGGCCATCGAGAACCGCACCACGGGCTGGGCCATGCGGGGCCGGGATTCCGGTCAGGTCTCGGTGGCGGGGGTTTAACCGCCCGCCCCTACCCGGCTTTCCCTACTCGGGAACGCCATGATAGGGCTTCTGGTCGGTATTCCCCCTTCCGCCACGGCGCCCGGCCGGTGCGGGGGCCGCGGGATCGCCAGGGGAGAATAACGGCCGGATGTTCATCGCGCTCCGCGACCTATCGGTGCATGTGCAGGTCCAGGGCCCGCCCGGCGCCCCGGCGCTTCTCATGCTGCACAGCCTCGGCACCAATCTTCATGTTTGGGATCCCCAGGCCGAGGCGCTGGCCCGCACCCATCGTGTCATCCGCTGCGACCTTCGCGGCCACGGGCTGACCAGCCTCGTCCCTGGCGAGACGACCATCGCAACACTGGCCGAGGACGCCTTGGCCCTTCTGGACGCGCTCGGCGTGAAGGCCGCGCATGTCGCCGGCATCTCGATTGGCGGCCGAATCGCGATGGAGATGGCGGCCGCCCAGCCGGAGCGCGTGCATTCCCTCTTCCTGCTCGACACCGCGCTGGAGTTCACACCGCCCTCCAACTGGCAAGCCCGCATCGAGGCGGTGGGGACCGGTGGCATGGCCGCGGTGGCCGAGGGGGTGATGGCACGCTGGGTGGTCGACCAGGCCTCCCCCTCTTCCCGCGCGCTGCGCGCCATGCTGATGGGCACCCCGGCCGAGGGTTATGCCGCTGCCTGCGCTGCGCTGCGCGACGCCACCGCCGCGCCGCTTCAGGGCCGGCTCCGCGGCCCGGCGACCGTG
The DNA here is from genome assembly GCF_009848505.1 of Muricoccus harenae. Classification (GTDB taxonomy): domain Bacteria; phylum Pseudomonadota; class Alphaproteobacteria; order Acetobacterales; family Acetobacteraceae; genus Roseomonas; species Roseomonas harenae. The sequence goes on along the minus strand of NZ_WWDL01000013.1, from coordinate 54,178 downwards.
GTGGTGGGCGAGTTGGACCATGCCTCTCCCGTCTCCGCCGCCGAGGCGATTCGCGACGCCATTCCCGGCAGCCGCCTGATCGTGCTGCCCGGCGTCTCCCACATCCCGACCTTCGAAGCCGCGGACGCGATCGTCGCCGCCCTTCAGGCGCATCTCGCCCAGGGAGCGGAGGATGATTTCCTCGCCGCTGGCATGGGCGTGCGCAAGGCGGTGCTGGGCGAGGCCCATGTCGCCCGCGCCCAGGCGAATGTCACGCCGCTGGACGCGCCGTTCCAGGACTACATCACGCGCAACGTCTGGGGCCAGATCTGGACCCGGCCGGGCCTGCCACGCCACACGCGCTCCTTGCTGACCCTGGCCGTCACGGCCGCCCTGGCGCGGGAGGGCGAGTTCGGCCTGCATGTCCGGGCGACGCGCAACACCGGCGTGTCGCCAGAGGAGATTGCGGAGGTCCTGCTGCAGGTCGGCGCCTATGCCGGCGTGCCGGTGGCCAATCATGCGCTGAAGATCGCCAAGGAAATTGTGGCGGACATGGAGAAGACGTCATGAGCGATGTCGTCCACGGCTATCGCCGTCCCAATCCCGCAACCCAGCCGCCCCTGAACTCGCCTTCCTACGGCAGTACCCATGCGCGCTACCCGACCCAGCCGCTGCTCGAACTGCCGCACACGCTGACCGAGACGAGCAGCCCGATCTTCACCCCTGCCCGCTACCCCGAGGTCACGGACCTCACGGTGCTGGAGAACGGCAAGGGCCAGGCGATGGGCGAGCGCATCATCGTCGGCGGCCGGCTGACCGACGAGGATGGCCGCCCAATCCGCCGCGCGATGGTGGAGGTATGGCAGGCCAATGCCGCCGGGCGCTACAACCATGAGGGCGACACGCATGACGCGCCGCTCGACCCCAATTTCCGGGGCATGGGCCGCGTCTTCACCGATGATGAGGGCTGGTACCGCTACGTCACCATCCGGCCGGGTGCCTATCCCTGGCGGAACCATCAGAACGCCTGGCGGCCGAACCACACCCATTACAGCCTGTTCGGCTCGGGCTTCGCACAGCGCATGATCACCCAGATGTACTTCCCGGGCGACCCGCTGCTGCCGCTCGATCCGATCTTCAACACGGTGGCGGATGAGGCGGCGCGGAACCGCCTCGTCGCGAAGTTCGACCTTGAGATGACAAAGCCGGAATGGGCGCTGGGCTACCGCTTCGACATTGTGCTGCGTGGGCGCGAGGCCACACCGATGGAGGATGGTCACCATGACTGAGGCGACCCCGGAACTGGCGCCCTCCGACGCGCTGGTCGCCTCGGCCCATCAGACCGCCGGCCCCTACTGGCACCTCGTCGACTTCCCGGAATGGGCCGACACAACCCGCCACTTCGCCGACAGGCTGCCTGAGGGGGCCGAGCGCATTACCCTCGCTGGCACGGTGAAGGACGGCAAGGGTGCGCTGGTGACGGATGCGCTGGTGGAGATCTGGCATGCCGATCCATCCGGCCGCTATCCCGACCAGAACGGTGATCCCACTGCCTTCCAGGGCTATGGCCGCTGCGCCACCGACAAGCAGGGGCGCTTCCGCTTCGTGACACTGAAGCCCGGCCCCGTGCCGGTCGGCCCGCATGCCGGCGGCAATGCGATGCAGGCGCCTCATGTTGCCTTGGCCATTTTCGCCCGCGGGCTGCTGCAGCACCTTTCCACCCGGCTGTACTTCGAGGGCGAGCCGCTGAACGCCACCGACCCCGTGCTGAAGGCGGTGCCTGAGGCGCGGCGCGGCACGATGATCGCGAAGCCCGCCGGGAACGGCACCTGGACGCTCGATCTTCGCCTCCAGGGCGAGGGCGAGACCGTCTGGATGGCCGTTTAGGCATGAGCGTCAATCCGGCGGACGGGGCAGTCTGGGGCGTCCTCTACGGAACCGACGCCATGCGCAGCGTGGTGGGGGAGATGGCGCTTCTCCAGCGCATGCTGGATGTGGAGGCGGCGCTTGCGCGCGCCGAGGCCGGGCTCGGCATCGTCCCGGAGGAGGCCGCGCGGGCCATTACGGCCGCGGCCCGGGTGGAGCGGCTGGACCTGCCGACGCTCGCCGCCGCCACGCGCAACACCGGCTATCCGGTGGTCGGGCTGGTGAAGCAGCTCGGCACTCTGGCAGGCGAGGAGGCGGCGCGCTGGACCCATTGGGGCGCGACGACCCAGGACATCCTGGACACCGCCCTGGTGCTGGCGCTGCGTGACGCCTTCTCCCTCATCCGCACCGATCTGGACGCCACCATCACCGCCCTTGCCGCCCGCGCGCGGGAACACCGCGGCACGGTGATGGCCGGGCGCACCCATCTGCAACACGCCCTGCCCGTCACCTTCGGCTATAAATGCGCCGCGTGGCTGGCGCCGCTGATCAATGCGCGGGACACGCTGGATGCCCTGCTGCCGCGCCTGCTGCGCGTGCAGTTCGGCGGCGCGGTCGGCACCCTCGCCTCCCTCGGCGAGCAGGGACCGGCTGTGGCCGATGCGCTGGCGCGGGAGCTGGACCTCGCCGTGCCGGAGATCCCCTGGCATGTGGCGCGGGACACCGTCACAGAGGCGGTGTGCTGGTGCGGCATCCTCTGCGGCACGCTCTCCAAAATGGCGACGGACGTCATGCTGCTGATGCAGACCGAGGTCGCCGAGGTGTTCGAGCCGCATGAGGCCGGGCGCGGCGGCTCCTCCACCATGCCGCAGAAGCGCAACCCGATCGCCTGCGAATACGTGCTGGCGCAGGCGCGCGGCGTTCATGCGCTGGTGCCGCAGGTGATGTCCGCCATGGCGCTGGACCATGAGCGCGGCACCGGTCCCTGGCAGGCCGAGCCACTGGCCATCCCCCAGGCGCTGCTGCTGACCCATGGCGCGCTGGATCAGGCGCGGCAGATCGCTCAGGGCATGACGGTGGATGCCGCCCGCATGCGGCGGAACCTTGATGCCACCGGCGGCGCCATCATGGCGGAAGCTGTGATGATGGGTCTCGCGCCGAAGCTCGGGCGCGGTGCGGCGCATGACGCCGTGCACCATGCCTGCGATGTCGCGCTGGCCGAGCGCATCCCGCTCGCCGAAGCGCTCGGGCGAGCCGAGGCCGTCTCCTCCCGCCTCGATCCGGCGGCCATCGGGCGGATCACCGATCCCTCTACCTATCTCGGAAGCGCCGGCCTCTTCGTGGACCGCGTGCTGGAGCGCCTCGCATGAGCCCCCCCGACACCAACGGCGCCGCCCCAGTCCCTCCCCCGGCGCGGAGCGTCTATCGCAGCGTCCCCAAGGACCTGCCGCGCCGCCTGCGCTCGATCCTGGCGCTCGACGATTTCGAGCCGGCGGCGCGGCGGAAGCTGCCCCGGCCGCTCTTCGGCTATATTGCTGGTGCAGCCGAGACGAATGCCTCGCTGAAGGATAATCGGGAGGTCTTCCAGGAATGGGCCTTCCGCCCCCGCTACCTGATCGACGTCTCCCGCCGCAGCATGGCGACCACCCTGTTCGGCCAGGAATACAGCGCCCCCTTCGGCATCGCGCCGATGGGGATCAGCGCCATCATGGCCTATCGCGGCGACCTGGTGCTCGCCCGTGCGGCACGGGATGCCGGCATCCCGATGATCATGAGCGGATCCTCGCTCATCCCACTTGAGGAGGTTGCGAAGGAAGCGCCCGGTAGCTGGTTCCAGGCCTATCTGCCGGGTGACTCGGACCGGATCGCGGGGCTGGTGGATCGCGTGGCGGCCGCCGGCTTCGGCACGCTGCTGCTGACGGTGGACACCACCACCATGGGCAATCGCGAGAACAACGTCCGCAGCGGCTTCTCCACCCCGCTGAAGCCCAACCTGCGCCTTGCCTGGGATGGCGCGATCCGCCCGCGCTGGCTGCTGGACACGATGTTCCGCACCCTGCGCCACCACGGCATGCCGCATTTCGAGAATTCCTTCGCAACGCGCGGCGCCCCCATCATCGCGCGGCATGTGGAGCGGGACTTCAGCGCGCGGGACCACCTGAACTGGACGCATCTCGCCCAGATCCGCAAGCGCTGGAAGGGCCGGCTGATCGTGAAGGGCATCCTGCATGGCGAGGACGCCCGCCGCTCCGCCGAGGAAGGTGCTGACGGCGTCGTCGTCTCCAACCATGGCGGACGACAGCTCGATGGCGCCATTTCCGCGTTCCGCGCCCTGCCGGAGGTGAAGGCGGCAGCCGGAACCATGACCGTGATGATGGACGGCGGCATCCGCCGCGGCGCAGATGTGCTGAAGGCCCTGGCCATGGGCGCGGATTTCGTCTTCGTCGGGCGCCCGTTCCTCTATGCCGCCGCGGTGGGCGGGGAGGCTGGGGTGAGCCACGCCATTTCCATCCTCTCGCAGGAGGTGGACCGCAACCTCGCCCTCCTCGGCTGCCAGCGGCCGGAGGAGGTGGGGATGCAGCACCTCATGCGCGTGGGCGGGGTTCCGCCCGTCTAGGCCCGCGAGACGGCCGCTCAGTCGGCGGCCGGGGACAGCGTGGCGCCCGGCCCGGCGATGGCCGGCAGATCGCTCAGCTCCACCGCCTCGATCGCGACACCCCGGCGGGCGATCTTGCCGGTGGTGATCTCGATCTGCTGCACATCATTCTGGATGTCGACGAAGTGCTTGCGGAGCCGGCCCACCCGCTCGTCCAGGCGCCCGACATCCTTCACCAGCTCGGCGACCTGGATCTTGATCTGCCCGGCCTCCGCCCGCATCCGGACATCCTGCATCAGCGCACGCATGGTCCCGAGCACGGCCCAGAGCGTGCTGGGCGAGACGATGTAGACGCCCCTCCGCGCCGCCGCATCCACGACCGGTGAATGGGCGGAGTGCAGGTCGGCGTAGATTGCCTCGCTGGGCACGAAGATCAGCGTGCCGTCCGCGGTCTCCCCGGGGCAGATATACTTGCCGGCCACATCGTCCACATGGCGCGTGATGTCGGCGGCGAAGCGCTTCGTGGCGGCGAGGCGGGTCGCATCGTCCGTGGCATCCCTTGCCGCGAGCCAGGCTTCGAGTGGGAACTTGCTATCCACGGCAATGGGGCCGGGCGGGTTCGGCAGGCGGATCAGCACGTCGCAACGCGTGCGGTTCGCCAGGGTGTGCTGCCAGACGAAGCCATCCGGCGGCAGCCGGTCCTCGACGATCTGGCGCAGCTGCACCTCGCCGAAGGCGCCGCGAGACTGCTTGTTGCCCAGGATCTGCGCGAGGCTGCCCACCTGCGCGCCCAGCGCCTCCATATTGGCACGGGCGGCGTCGATCACCGCCAACCGCTCATGGATCTTGCCGGCAGTTTCCTCGGCCTTCAGGGCGTTCTCGTTCAGGATGCGGCCGATCCGCTCGTTCTGCGCGGCCACCGCCGCGCCGAGCGACTCCTGGGTGCTGGCGAGCCGGTCCGCCAGGGCCTTCTCCTGCGCCGCCAGCCGTTCGTTCTGGGCGGCGAGGGCATTTGCCAGCGTCTCAGTCAGCGCCAGGGTCGAGGCCGAGAGCCGCTCCGACAGCATGTTCTCCTGCGCCGCCAGCCGCTCGTTCTGGGCCGCCGAGCTGTTCGCCGCGGCCAGCCCCTGGGCGGAAAGCGCCTCGGCCATCGCGCGGGTCGCCTCGCCCAGCCGGTCGGCCAGCATCTGCTCGGTGGTGCCCAGCCGCTCGCGCTGGGCGGCGAGGGCGGCATCGGTCGCCAGCCGCGTCTCGGCCAGCCGGTCGGCCATGGCGCGCTCGGCCGCCGCGCTCCGATCTGCCGCGGCGGCGGCCTGACGGTCCTGCGCCGCCCCGAGCGCGTCCAGCTTGCCCGACAGCGTCGCCAGCGCATCGCCACCACCCGATGGACGCCGCAGGAGGATGACGAGCACCCCCAGCAGCGCCAGACCAGCCAGGATCACGGGAAGTAGCGTCGTCAGTTCGGCCATCCGGGGGCTTTCGGTTCGAGTCGAGCGGGGCGGGCCTCCCCATGCCGGCAATCCATGCCATATACGCCGGGCCCATGGGAACATTGCCGGAACCCTTCGCGGGCTGGTTTGCCGCTCGCGGCTGGACCCCGCGCCCTCACCAGATCGCCCTTTGGAAGGCCGCCAAGGCCGGAGAGAGCGCCCTGCTCATCGCCCCGACCGGTGGCGGCAAGACGCTGGCGGGCTTCCTGCCCAGCCTGCTGGACCTGCATGCCGAGCCGCGCGAGGGGCTGCACACCCTTTATGTCTCGCCCTTGAAGGCGCTGGCGGTGGATATCGCCCGCAACCTGATGGACCCGGTGCGGGAGATGGACCTCCCCATCCGCATCGAGACCCGCACCGGCGACACCCCCCAGAACCGCCGCGCCCGCCAGCGCGAGGCGCCGCCGCAGATCCTGCTGACCACGCCCGAAAGCCTCGCCGTCCTCCTCTCCTCCCCCGAGGCGCCCCAACTCTTTGCGGGGCTCCGGACCGTGGTGGTGGATGAGGCCCATGCGATGGCCGGCACCAAGCGGGGGGACCAGCTCGCCCTCTGCATGGCGCGGCTCGACATGCTCGCGCCTGGGCTGCGGCGTGTTGGGCTCTCGGCGACGGTGGCTCATCCGGAGGCGCTCCGGGCCTGGCTCTCACCCAGCGCCCGGGCCAGCGACGTGCGGCTGGTCGTCGGCAAGGGCGGGGCGGAGCCAGTGCTCCACCTCATGCTGCCGGAGGGGCACCTGCCCTGGGGCGGCCATATGGGCATCGCCTCCTCCCCGGGGGTGCTGAAATGCATCCGGCAGGCGGGGGTCACCATCGTCTTCGTGAACACGCGCGCCCAGGCGGAGCTGATCTTCGCCGCCCTTTGGAAGCTGAACGAGGACAACCTGCCGATCGGCCTCCACCATGGTTCGCTGCAGATCGAGCAGCGGCGGAAGGTGGAGGCGGCCATGTCGGCCGGGAAGCTGCGGGGAGTGGTGGCCACCGCCTCGCTCGATCTCGGCATCGACTGGGGTGCGGTGGACCAGGTGATCCAGGTCGGCGCGCCCAAGGGCGTCTCCCGCCTGCTCCAGCGGGTCGGCCGGGCCAACCACCGGATGGACGAGCCCTCCCGCGCCGTGCTGGTGCCCGCGAACCGTTTCGAGGTGATCGAATGCGTCGCCGCCACCGAGGCCGTGCGGGCGCATGAGCTTGATGGCGAGCCGCCGCGCCCGGGCGGGCTGGACGTGCTCGCCCAGCACATCCTGGCCATGGCCTGCCAGGCGCCGTTCCAGCCCGACGACCTCTATGCCGAGGTGACACGCGCCGGCCCCTATGCCGGCCTCACCCGCCGCGACTTCGACGACGTGCTGCGCTTCGTCGAGGATGGCGGCTACGCGCTGCGTGCCTATGAGCGCTTCCGCCGCCTGTTCCGGGACTCCGAGGGGCTGGTGCATGTGCGGGACCTGCGCGTGGCGCGGCAGGCGCGGATGAATCTCGGCACCATTGTCGACACGCCGATGCTGAAGGTGCGGCTGCGCGGCGGGCCGGTGCTGGGCGAGGTGGAGGAATGGTTCGCCTCCACCCTCGAACCTGGACATTGCTTCATCTTCGCCGGCCAGACCCTGCGCTATGAGGGCATCGACGCGCTCACCATGGTGGTGACGCGCGGTGGGGAGGGAGAGCCGCGCGTGCCGGCCTATGCGGGGGCGCGCCTGCCGCTCTCCACTCATCTTTCCTTCCGCGTCCGCTCCATTCTGGCCGATCCGAAGCGCTGGCGAACCCTGCCGGAGCCGGTGCGGGACTGGCTGCGCCTGCAGCAGCGGCGTTCGGAGCTGCCGCAGCGGGACGGCATGCTGATCGAGGTTTTTCCGCGCGGCGGCCGCTGGTTCATGGTCGCCTATTGCTTCGAGGGGCGGTTGGCGCATCAGACGTTGGGAATGCTGGTGACCAAGCGCATGGAGCGCATGGGCTATGGCCCGCTCGGCTATCTCGGCACCGACTACGTCCTCGCCACCTGGAGCGCCTTCGAGCCAATTGACCCCGAGCGGCTATTCGAAGAGGACATCCTCGGCGAGGAGCTGGAGGAGTGGATCGCGGAATCCTCCATGCTCCGCCGCACCTTCCGCAACATCGCCACCATTGCCGGGCTGATCGAGAAGAACCACCCGGGCCAGGAGAAGTCCGGCCGCCAGATGAGCATGAATGCCGACCTAATCTACGACGTGCTGCGCAAGCACGAGCCCGACCACATCCTGCTGCGCGCCACCCGCGCCGAGGCCGCGACGGGCCTGACCGATGTTGGACGCATCGCAACCCTTCTTGCCCGGATCCAGGGCGCCATCCGCATCCGCCGGCTGGATCGTGTTTCGCCGCTTGCCGTGCCCGCGCTGATCGAGGAGGGGCGGGAATGGGTGGCCGGCGGCGCCGAGGATGCACTTCTCGCCGAGGCCGCCGCGCTGGTGGATGACGCGACCGGCGGGGTGGAGCATTTCGCCGATGTACTCTCCGAGGTGACGGAGGGCATCCGCGTGCGTTCCGGTGTGGTGGATCGCCCCAGACGACAGAACCGCAAGCGTCGCCCGCCGCCCCGCCGCTTCATCCGCAGCGCCAAGGGGCTGGCCCCGTGACACCCGCCCCGCTGCACCTGGCCGGGGAACGGTTGATGCTCGATCCGATGGGCGTGGTCTCCTGGCCCGCGCGTCGGACCCTGGCCGTGTCCGACCTGCATCTGGAAAAGGGCAGCCATTTCGCCGCCCGCGGTTTCTTCGTGCCGCCCTACGACACCCGCGAGACCCTTTCGAAGCTTGCCCTCGTGGTGCGGCGCTACCGCCCTGCCCGGCTGGTCTTGCTTGGCGACAGCTTCCACGACGCGCTGGGCTGCCAGCGGATGGCGCCGGCCGACTGCGCCGCGCTCGGCCGCATCCTGGCCTCGGTGCAGGAGGTTGTCTGGGTGCTGGGCAATCACGATCCGGTGGCGCCGGTCGGGCTGCCGGGCCTTGCCGTGAACAGCTTCGCGGATGGCTCCCTCACCTTCCGGCACGAGGCCGATCCCCGTGCGGTGGGGGAGTTGAGCGGGCACTTCCACCCGAAGGCGACATTGGCCACGCGGGCGGGCGGAATCAGCCGCCCCTGCTTCGCCACCGACGCCCGGCGCGTGATCCTGCCAGCCTTCGGAGCTTATACGGGCGGGCTGGACGTGCGCGACCCGGCGCTGGGCGGGCTGTTCCCGCGCGGGGGCCGCGTCTTCATGCTTGGCACGGACCGACTGTTCAGCGTGCCCATGGCGCCGATGCGGCGGCGCACGGATTCGGCTGCGTGACCGCGCCCGCCATCCTCTGGTTCCGCCATGACCTGCGCCTGGCAGACAACCCGACGCTGGAGGCGGCAGGGGCCCTCCGGTCTCTCGCCGCATCTGCGCTTGGGCGAAGTCTCGCCGCGCCAAGTCTGGCACGCGGCACGGGAGGCGGGCCGTGCGGAAGCTCTCCCTTTCCTGCGGGAGATCCTGTGGCGGGAGTTCTCGCATCACCTGCTCTGGCACCGGCCGGAAATGCCGCGCACGGCCCTGCGCGCCCCTTTCGCCCGCTTTCCCTTCGCGCCGGACCGGGACTTGCTTGCGGCCTGGAAGCGAGGGCGCACCGGCTATCCGATCCTGGATGCCGGAATGCGGCAGCTCTGGCGGATCGGGTGGATGCATAATCGGGTGCGGATGATTGCGGCCTCGCTCCTGGTGAAACACCTCCTCCAGCCCTGGCAGGATGGCGCCACATGGTTCATGGATACGCTCGTGGATGCGGATCCGGCCAGCAACAGCGCCTCCTGGCAATGGATCGCCGGCAGCGGCACGGATGCCTCAGCCTATTCCCGAGTCTTCAACCCGGTGTTGCAGGGGGAGAAGCTCGACCAAGGCGCCTATGTCCGCCGCTGGGTGCCGGAACTGGCGCGGATGCCCTCGCGCTTCGTCCACCGCCCGCATGAGGCACCGGCGGAAATCCGCCGAGCAGCCGGCATGGCGGACGAAGCCTATCCCCGCCCGGTGATCGAGCATTCCGCCGGCCGCGTCCGGGCACTCGCTGCGCTGCGCGCCACCAGCCGCGGTGAACTTTCCGAGGAGGCGGAGGCTTGAGAGACCTCCGGCACCGCTTTGAGGGCATCCGCGTGGTCGGCGACGTCCACGGCGATGCCGATGCCTTCCAGGCCGCCGTCGAAGGGGCGGCGGCGGAGCGCCTTTTCCTCATCCAGCTAGGCGACCTGACAGATGGCGGCTCCGATGCGCCGGGGGTGCTACGGCGCGCCTTTGCGCTGCGTGCCGAGGGGCGCGGGATCTTCGTGCTTGGCAATCACGACCATAAGCTCCGCCGCGCGCTCGAGGGCGCGCCGATCCGCATCGAGGCGAACGGGCTAGGCCGCACGCTGGAGCAGATCGATGCCGCCGCGGATCGCGAGGCGCTGCGCCGCCGTGCCGTGGCTGAGATCGGCCGCGCCCCGGCCTGGCTCCGGATCGACCAGCGGCTCTTCGTGCATGGCGGCTTCCACCCGCGCATGCTCCACGCGGCCCCGCCGCCTGATGCCGGCGCCCGCAAGCCGGAGGGGCTCGTTCCCCGCGCGTTGTTCGGCCACGTGACCAGCCGCATGCGCGACGATGGTTTCCCAGAGCGGCTGCATGACTGGGTGGACCGGATTCCGCAGGGTTTCACCGTCTATTGCGGGCATGAGATGAGGAGCACGAACGGGCGTCCGCTGATGCAGCTGGGCGCCGGCGGTGGGGCGGCGGTGTTCATGGATACCGGCGCGGGCAAGGGAGGACATCTCTCCTGGGTGGACCTGCCCTGGTAGGCGCTACAGCGGCTCAAACTCGCCTGTGATGGCTTCCACCGTTTCAACATCTTCTTGAGGAACGGTTTCGCACTCCCGGCTGTTCTTGGTCGTCCGCGATCTCGCCCTAATCCCGCCCGCGAAGCACCCAGCGCGACAGCAGCGACAGCGCCAGGAAAATCGCGATGCCTGTCGCCGAAACCAGGGCGAGTGCCGCGAACATGCGCGGGATCTGGAGCTGGTAACCCGCTTCCAGGATTCGGTAGGCCAGACCGGATTCCGCCCCCCCTGCCCCGGCCACGAATTCTGCGACGATCGCCCCGATCAGCGCCAGCCCGCCCGAGATGCGCAACCCCGCCAGAAAGAGCGGAAGCGCCGAGGGCAGGCGCAGGCGCACCAGCACCTGCCATCGGCTGGCGCCATAAAGGCGGAACAGATCGTGCAGATTGGGATCGGCGCTGTTCAGCCCGAGCGTCGTATTCGACAGCACCGGGAAAAACGCCACGATCCAGGCGCAGAGCAGCAGTGCCAGCCAGACCTGGTCCACCCAGATGATGATCAGCGGCGCGATCGCGACGATCGGCGTCACCTGCAGGATGATGGCATAGGGAAAGAGTGCGGTTTCGATCAGCTTCGATTGCGCGAAGATGATCGCCAGCAGGAGCCCGAGCACTGCCGAGGCCACCAGCGCCATGGCCGTGACCTGGAGCGTCATCAGCAGCGATTGCCAGAGCAGCGGCCAGTCCCGCACCAGCGCTGCGCCGATCGCGGCGGGCCCGGGCAGGATGTAGGGCGGCACGTTATTCGCGCGAACCGCCCATTCCCATCCGCCGAGCACAAGCAGCGCCACCAGCAGCGGTGCGGCCACGCGCGGCCATTCGGCCAGCCATTTCCTCATGCCGCCTTCGCCTCCATGGCGCGGGACAAAGCGTGGGAGGCCTGCCGGCACAGCGCGGCATATTCAGTGGAGGTGCGGTACTCGGCTCCTCTCGGCAATGGCGCCTCGACGGGCAGTTCCTCGGCGATCCGCCCAGGCCGCGCGGCCATCACGGCAACACGGCTGGAGAGGTAGACACTTTCGAAGACCGAATGCGTCACCAGGATCGCGGTGAAGCGTGTCGCCTCCCACAGCATCAGAAGATCGTCGTTCAGGCGGTGGCGCGTGATTTCGTCGAGCGCGGCGAAGGGCTCGTCGAGCAGCAGCAGCCGCGGGCGCGTCACCAGCGCGCGGGCGATGGAGACGCGCATCCGCATTCCACCCGACAGGGCGCGCGGCCGCGCCCGCTCCGAGCCCGAGAGGCCAACCTGCGCCAGCGCCTCGGCCGCGCGCGGCTCGGCCTCGCGGCGCGGCACGCCCGAGAGGCGCAGCGGCAGCATGACGTTCCCAATGGCGCTGGCCCAGGGCATCAGTGTCGGGTCTTGAAAGACGAATCCGGTCTCGCCGTGCCGCGCGGCGCGCACCTCCACCCGCCCGCTGCTCGCCGGGATCAGTCCGGCGATCACGCGCAACAGGGTGGACTTGCCGCAGCCGGAGGGGCCGAGAAGGGAGAGGAATTCTCCCTCCTCCACCGCGAGGTCGATGCCCTCCAGGGCCAGCGTTCCCCCAGAGGGATCATTGCCGTAGCGCTTCGAGACCCCCGAGAGGAGGACCGACTGCGCCACCTCAGCCGACGCCGATCTTCCGGTTCACGAATTCCAGCGAATAGCCCCGGCGAATGTCGATCCCGGCTGGGTAGACGCCGGTTTCCCGCATGGTGGCGTAGAAGCGGTCCCAGCGCTCATGGGTCATGGCGCCGATGCCGAGCGTCTCGGCCTCGTGCGAGCGCACGATGCCGCGTTCGTTCAGCGCCTTCAGGCCATAGGCCAGCAGGTCGTCCGGCATCTCCGGATTGTGGCGCTTGATGAGGGCATTGGCCGCCTCGACGTCCTGGCCCTTCATGTACTCGGCCCAGCCTTCCATGGTTGCGTCGATGAAGCGCTGCACCAGGTCACGCTTCTCCGCGACCATCCTGGCGGAAGTGTCGATGGTGGTGTTGTAGGCATCGTAGCCGGCATCGGCGAGCAGATGGACGCGCGGATGGGCGCCCGCCTGCATGGCGGCGTAGGGCTCGGAGGAGACGAAGCCCTGGTAGATCGAATTCCGGTCCGCCATGAAGGGTTGGAGGCTGACGGATTTCGGCCGGATCTGGCTGTCGTCGAAGCCGAAGCGGCTGCGCAGGAAGGGCCAGTGGGTGACGCGCCCGGCCGCGCTGATCGATATCGGCTTGCCGCGCATCTTCTCGAAGCTGTCGATCCCGGCTTCCTCATGCGTCATGAGGATTACGGGATCCTTCTGGAAGATCGCCCCGATGCAGAGGAAGGGCATGCTGTCACGGGCGTAGTTCAGTGCCTGGAAGGGGTTCGACATGATCATGTCCACCCGCCCGGTCACCAAGAGCTGCGCCGGGTTGAGCTGCGGCCCACCCTGACGCAGGTCGCAATCGATGCCGTGGCGCCGGTAGATGCCCTTGGCGATCGCCTGGTAGTAGCCGCCATGCTCCGCCTGGGCCCGCCAGTCGGTTTGGAAGGAGACCTTGTCGAGCGTCTGCGCGGAGACGCGCGCGCCAGGCACCGGCACGAGGGAGAGGGCGGCGCCGCCCGCCAGGAGGGTTCGCCGCTGGATGCGGTACTTGGTGCCCATGGTGGGTCTCCGTCGTCAGGATGCCGGTTCCGTGCGCGGGCCCAATGCCCGCGTCGATGCTCGATCCGTCCCCTGAATGCCACGGCCGGGCGCACCGGCACCAGCCACCATGCATGTCCCTGTGGCGGCGGGTTCCCGTGAACGGGTTATGCCTGGGCGGCTCGGCGGCTATGCTGCGCCGCCTCGCCAGCCGATCCAGCGACCTCGCCCCACCCCTCCCCTGCCTGAAGAGGCCCGAACCCGCTCGTATGGCCAGCGCCGTCACCCTCACCCATGTCACCACCTACCGCTACGACAGGCCGGTGTTACTGGGTCCCCAGACGATCCGACTCTCCCCGGCGCCGCATGCGGCAGCGCGCATCCTGCGCCATGTGCTGTCGGTGGAGCCGGGCAACCACCGCCTGTTCCATCGGCGCGACCCGCAGGGGAACCCGGAGGCGCGAGCAGTCTTCGATGGCAGGGTGGAGCATTTCACCATCACCGCGCGGCTGGAGGCGGAGCTTCAGCCGATGAATCCCTTCGCCTTCATCCTGGAGGATGGGGCGGATCGCTGGCCCTTCACCTATGACCCGCTGCTGGCAGCCGAACTTTCGCCAAACTTGCGGGCCGCTCCCCTGACGGCCGGCCTCGCCGCCCTGCTGCCGCAGCGGTGCGAGGGCGGGGAGGACACGATCCCGACCCTGCTTGCCCTGGCCCGCCGCGTGGCCGGCGAGATCGCCTATATCCGGCGTGACGAGCCCGGCATCTGGGAGCCCGAGGAGGTGATCTCCCGCGCCCAGGGCTCCTGCCGCGACACCGGCTGGCTGCTTGTCCATGCCTTCCGCGCCATGGGGATCGCAGCCCGTTTCTGCTCGGGCTACCTGCTGGACACGAACGAGAACACGGCCGAGCTGCATGCCTGGGCCGAGACCTTCCTGCCCGGCGCCGGCTGGGTCGGCTTCGATCCCACCTCCGGCCTGCTAGCCGCCGAGTTCCACCTGCCGCTCTCGGCGGCGTCCGATCCCCGGCTGGCGGCGCCGGTCAGCGGCACGCATGAGGCCTGCGGCGTCACCTTCTCCGCCTCGCTGAAGCTGGAGGCGGCGTGAGCGCCCCAGTGGACGAAATGGTGGATGGCGGCGGCCGGGTTCGCCCGCATTGGCGCGGCCTGCTCGGCTCGCTCTCCAGCCTGCCTGAAGGCGGGCTTGCCGAGCGCGCAAGGCTGCTGGACCGCGCCTTTGAGGAGGAGGGCGCCGCCGGACTCCTCCCCTCCCCGGCGCGAGGGGCGGCGGGGCGGCTCGACCCGGTGCCGCTGGTTCTGAACGGAGCGGAATTCGCCGGCCTCGCGGAGGGGCTGATCCAGCGCGCGCGGCTTCTCGAGGCCATTCTGGTGGATCTCTACGGGCCGCAGCGCCTGGTCGAGGAAGGGCTGGTCCCGCCCGAACTCGTCTTCCCCAACCCCGCTTTCCTGCGCCCCTGCCGCAACGCCGCGTCGGGGCGCTTCCTGCACGCCTATGCCGCTGACCTGATCCGCGGGCCGGACGGGCAGTGGCGCGTCGCAGGCGACAGTGTGGTGGCGATGGACGGGCTAGCCCAGGCCCTGGGCAACCGCATCCACATGGCGCGCAGCATGCCCGAATGCGCCCGCGCCGTTCAGATGCGGCCCCTGCGCCCCTTCATCGAAACCTGGCGGGACGTGCTGCAGCGCGCAGCGGGAGCGGAGGTTGCCGGGGCGGCTGCGGTCGCGCTTCTGACGCCCGGCGTCGGACATCGGGCCTGGGCGGAGCATGTCACCGTGGCGCGTGACCTCTCCTGCGCCCTGGCGGAGGTAGGCGACCTGACCGCGCGGGGCGGTGCGCTCTTCCTCAAGACCCTGCGCGGGCTGCAGCCGGTGCGGGTGCTGCTCTCGCGCGTGCCGGGCTCCACCCTGGACCCGCTGGAAATGGGCGGGCGGCCCGCCAGCGGCATTTCTGGACTGCTCGACGCGATGCGGGCCGGCACGGTCGCGGTGCACAACAATCCCGGCGCGGGGCTGGTGGAGGCCCCGGCCATGGCGGCCTTCCTGCCCGCCCTCTGCCAGGCCCTGCTCGGCGAGGCGCTGGTGGTTCCTTCGCAGGAGACGCTTTGGCTCGGGAACCCTGCGGCGCTTGAGCGCTACCTCGCAACGCCTGGAGAATTCGCGCTGCATGCCGCCGGGCGCGCGGGTGCGGAAGCCGAGGCGATCGAGGGTGATCCGCGCGGCTGGGCTGCCTCGGCAAGGACGGTGCCGTCCCTTGCTCCCTCCCTTGTGGACGAGGTCCTGGAGCCCCGGCCTGTAACGCTGCGCCTCTTTCTCCAGCATGACGGTGAGAGCTGGTGCTGCATGCCCGGTGGTCTCGCCCGCATCGTGGATGCCGACGGACAGGGCGGCAACGTCTCCAAGGATGTCTGGGTGCTGTCGGAGGAACGTGCCGAGATCCGTGGGCCCGCTACGCTGCACATCCCGGCCCTGGCCATCCGGCGGGCGGCGGGCGACCTGCCGTCCCGCGTGGCCGACAACCTGTTCTGGCTCGGCCGGTATGTGGAGCGGCTGGACGATTCCGCCCGGCTAATGCGTGCCGCCCTCGCCCGGCTGGAGCGCGCGCCCATGTTGCCGCGCGACCTGGCGGAGATCGCGGCCCTATCGCGCTGCCTACTCGATGCGAAGCTCATCACCAAGGAGGAGGTGCCTACCTCGGGCGACGACGCCGCGCTGCGCCGCGCACTGCTAGGTGCTGGGCGCGAGGGCGGGCCGCTGCACCGGCTGACCAGCGAGGTTGCCCGGCTGGTGGAAGGCACGCGCGACCGGCTGACCGGCGACATGCACGCCGCCTTCACCTTGCCGCTGCGCGACAGCCGCGCCGCGCTGATGGCGGCAAAGACCCCGGCGGCGCTCGGCGCGGCGCTGGGCGGTATGGTGCGCTACGCCTCGGGCGTCGCGGGTGTCGCGGCGGAGAACATGGTGCGTGGCGGCGCGCACGGCTTCCTCGATCTCGGGCGGCGACTGGAGCGCGGCGCGAGCGTGGCGGCGCTGCTCGGCCACCTGCTGGACGAAGCCCCGGCGCGGGTGGAGAGCGCGCTCGCCCTGGCACTCGAGCTTTGCGATTCCGTCATCACCTATCGGACCCGCTACCTCCATGTCCTGCAGCCCGGCCCTGCGCTGGACCTGGTGATGGCGGATCCCGGCAATCCGCGCGGGCTTGTCTTCCAGCTTTCGGCCGCTGAAGGGCTGCTCGCCACGGTGGAGGGCGGCGGTGACCCGTCGCTTTCGGCCTGGGCACGGCGCCTGCGGCAGCATGGCGAGGCGATGGCGGCGGAAGTCGTGGCGGCAGCCGATGGCGCCTCGGCGGCGACGGGCCTTTCCGGCCGTCTGCTGGCTCTGGAGGAATCTGTAGGCGCGCTGTCGGACGCGATCGGGCGGCGCTACTTCACCCTCATCGCCGCGCCGAGGCTGCTCGGAGTGGATACGGCGGATGCACCCGGCGGTGGTCCCGTGCGGGGGGCGGCGTGATCTACCGGCTGCGGCATGTCACCGCCTACAGCTATGAATCTCCGGTCGAGATGGCGGCGCATGTGCTCCACCTCTCGCCCCGCCCAATGGCGCGCCAGGCCGTCCTGCGTGCCAGCCTGACCAGCGGCCCCACGCCGACACGGCGAAGCGAGGGAACCGACTACTTCGGGAACCCCACCGCCTGGTTCTATATCGACCGCCCGCACAAGCGCTTCACCGTCACCGCGGAGTCCCTGGTGGAGGTGAGTGCGCCTCCGCCCCTCCCTGCCGCGATGCCCGCATGGGAAGCGATCCGCGACTTGGCGCTACAGGACCGCGAGGCGGCGGAGTTCCTGTTCCCCAGCCCCTTGCTGCCACCCGTGGAGGCGGCGCGAGCCTTTTTCGCCCCGCATTTCGCGCCGGGCCGGACGGTGGGCGAGGCGGCGGTGGAGATGATCGCCTGCTTCCGCGGCCAGATGGCTTTCCGCGCCGGCGTGACCACCGTTTCCACCCCCGTGGAGGAGTTGCTGAAGCGGCGCGCAGGGGTGTGCCAGGACTTCGCGCATCTGATGGTCACGGGGCTGCGAATGTTCGGCATCCCGGCGCGCTACGTCTCGGGCTACATCCGCACCCGGCCGCCGCCGGGCGGCACACTTCGGGTGGGGGTGGACCAGTCCCATGCCTGGGTAGCGGCCTGGATGGGGTCCGAGGCAGGCTGGGTGGAGATGGACCCCACCAACAGCCTGTTCGTCGCGGACGAGCATGTCGTGCTTGGCTGGGGCCGCGACTTCGGGGATGTGTCGCCGCTGCTGGGGGTGATCCTGGGCGGCGGGCGGCATTCCGTGACGGTCGGAGTGGAGATGAGCGAGGCCGGCGCGCTTACCGAAAGTTGATCGCGGCACCATTCCTGCATGGACGCGCGGCGCACGCCGGGCCACACCGGCGGCACGCGTGACCCGGAGCAGCCCGTCATGAACCTTCCCCGCCGCACCCTACTGGCCGCTGGTGCCGCCGGCCTGGCCCTTCCCCATATCCGCACCGCGGCCGCCCAGGCGCCGATCCGCTTTGTCCTGGACTGGGCGTTGCAGGGCAATCACGGCATGTTCGCCCTGGCCGAGGACCGCGGGATATTCCGCCGCGAGGGCCTGGCCGTGCGCATGGACCGCGGCTTCGGCTCCGGCGACACAGCCATCAAGATCGCGTCCGGCGCCTATGACATCGGCTACACCGATGTCAGCACCGCGGTGAAGTTCAACGCCGAGAACCCCGTAAAGCGCCTCGTCTCCATCTACCAGGTGCTGGACCGCACGGCCGCGGCGCTGACCACGTTGCGCAAGTCCGGCATCACCGAGCCCAAGGGCGTGGTGGGCAAGCGCCTGGGCGCGCCGGAGGGCGAGGCGAGCCGGATGATCTTCCCGGCCTTCGCCAAGGTGCAGGGCTTCGATCCTGCCGCCGTGCGCTGGACCAGCATGGCCGCGAATCTGCGCGACACCATGCTGGCCCAGGGCCAGGTGGATGCCGTGACGGGCTTCATGTTCACCACCCATTTCAACATCCTCGGCCTTGGCGTGAAGGAGGAGGACATCGTGTCCTGGCCCTATGCCGAGAACGGGCTCGATATCTTCGGCTCCGCCATCATGGTCCGGCAGGAATGGCTGGAGCGGAACGAGCAGCAGGCCGCCGGCTTCGTGAAGGCCTCGATCGAGGGGCTGAAGCTGCTCCTGGCGGAGCCCGATGCAGCGATGGCCGCGCTGAAGAAGCGCGAGGCGCTCTTCGACGAGGCGCTGGAGAAGCGCCGCTGGGCGATGACGCGCGACCGCTCCATCCTGACGCCGCATGTGCGTGCGAACGGAACCGGCTCCATCGACATGGGACGGGCGGAGACGTTGGTCCGGGTGAATGCCGAGGCCTATGGCGTGACCAATCCCCGCCCGGTTGCCGAATTGTTCACCGAGCGGTTCCTGCCCCCGGCGAGCGAGCGCAAGATCGCCTGATCTTGCAGGAGCGGCCGGGGGCTAACACTCCTGGCCGCCCAGCCTTGCCGTATCGATCTGCGCCTTCAGCGGCAGATGGTCGGAAGCGCGGCGGGCCAGCGGCGTGTCATGCGCCTCTACCGAACGGACCAGTCCGCGCGGGTGGCCCAAGATCCGGTCCAGGCACAGGAAGGGCTGGAAGGCCGGGAAGCTGGGTACGGCCTGGGCACGGCCGAAGACCGGCTCCAGCACCGCGAGAGCCGAGCCATGAGGCCGCCACTCATTGAGGTCGCCGAGCAGCAGCGTCGGCAGGCGGGCACCTTGTCCGGTCTGCATGGCCTCCAGAAGCACCGCCGCTTGCGCCCGCCTCCGCGCTGCCCCGAGGCTGAGATGCGTGGCGAGGAGGCGGAACGGTCCCCAGCCGAGATCCAGCTCGGCCAGGATCGCGCCGCGCGGCTCCAATCCGGCGATGCGAAGACCCACTGCCGGGCGGAGCACCCTGGCATCCCGCCGAAGAAGCACGAGGTTGCTGCGCCAGCCCTGCTCCCCGGGCCTCTCGGACAGTGGCAGCAGGCGCAGCCCCGCCTCACGCTCGATCAAACCCGCGTCCAGCATGTCCTTTCCAGGCCGTAGGTAATGCTGCGCCTCCTGCAGGGCGATCAGGTCGGCGCCAGTCTCGGCGATCACCCGGGCAATGCGATCCGGGCGGAACAGGCCGGCCGGTCCCCGGCCACGATGAATGTTGTAGGTGGCGACCAGCATCTTCCTCAGTCGCCCGGCGCCTCACCGGCCCGCGTCGGGCCATGGGGCGCAGCGGCGACCGCCGGCGCCTGGTCCTCGGCCGGCAGCGGCTCACGCGTCCGGACGAAGGCGGCGGCAAGTGTGGCGCCGAGGGCGGTGAGTGCCACGTCGGTCCATGTGTCCATCCAGTCCCCGATGAGGTGGGTGGCCCATTCGAAGACTTCCCATACGATGCCAAGCGCGACGCCGAATGCGGCGCCGGCCAGCACCAGCCGCGCCTTCGGCCGGTCCAGCCCGTCCGCCTTGAGCAACCCCAGGAAGACCAGCCCGGCCAGCACCCCGTTCA
Organism: Muricoccus harenae; assembly: GCF_009848505.1. Taxonomy (GTDB): domain Bacteria; phylum Pseudomonadota; class Alphaproteobacteria; order Acetobacterales; family Acetobacteraceae; genus Roseomonas; species Roseomonas harenae. The sequence continues at coordinate 34,235 of NZ_WWDL01000013.1, read as the reverse complement.
GCAGATGCACCACCTCGTCATAGGGGTTCGCGCCGTAGAACCAGTTCACGCCATAGCCAGGGCTCACCACCAGCGTGGCCAGCACGACGGTGGCATCCAGCCGCCGTGGCAAGGCACGAAGCCGCCAGGGCAGCACCGCCATCCGCTCCCGCGGAGGCAGGATCAGCCCAAGACAGCCAGCCAGCGCCGCGACGCTGCCCAAGGCGGCATTGTGCTTGTCGATCGTCCAGAGCCAGCAGGCCACCGCGGCCAGCAGGGCCAGGCAGGCCCAGGCGAAAGGAGATTGGCGCCGGATATCGTCTCTCGTCAGCAGCGGCACCCGCCGTCCTCCCCTGCCGTCCGGGCCGCCACCCCGTCGCCGCGCAATATCGCTGGCGATGCGCACCGGGCGTGATAGGCCTCGCCTTCGCCATTGGAAGGAAGCTGCCCGATGAAGGTCGCCGTGTTCAGTGCCAAGCGTTACGACCGCGCGATGCTCAGCGAGTTGAACGTGGGGCACGGCCACGCGTTGACCTTCCAGGAGGCGCGGCTGGAACCGGAGACCGTCGCGCTCGCCAGCGGCTATCCGGCCGTCAGCATCTTCGTCAACGACCAGCTGGACGGGGCGGTGCTCGAAACGCTGGCCGCGGGCGGCACGCGGCTGGTCGCCACGCGCTCCACCGGCTTCAACCAGATCGACTTGCACGCCGCCGCACGGCTGGGCATCCGCGTGACGCGGGTGGCGGATTACTCACCCCATTCCGTGGCCGAGTTCACCGTCGGCCTGCTGCTGGCGCTGAACCGCCGCATCCACCGGGCCTATGAGCGCACGCGCAACGGCAATTTCGAGCTGGACGGGCTGATGGGCTTCGATCTGCATGGCCGCACCGTGGGCGTGATCGGCACGGGCAAGATCGGCCGTGTCTTCGCGCGGATCATGGCGGGCTTCGGCTGCCAGCTGCTGGGCCATGATGTCGCGCCCCACCCCGGATTCGAGACGCTGGGCGGCCGCTACGTATCGGCCGAGGTGCTGGCACGAGAATGTGACGTGATCACCCTCCATTGCCCGCTGACCCAGGCCACCCGGCACATCGTGAACGGCTCCTTCCTGGCGCAGGCCAAGCCGGGATTGCTGCTGCTCAATACCAGCCGCGGTGGGCTGGTGGACACGAAGGCGGTGATCGCCGCGTTGAAGAGCCGGCATCTCGGCGGGCTGGCGATCGACGTCTATGAGCAGGAGGCAGGGCTGTTCTTTCAGGACCGTTCCAGCGACATCATCGATGACGATCTGATCCAGCGCCTCGTCTCCTTTCCCAACGTGTTGCTGACCGGCCACCAGGCCTTCTTCACGCGGGAAGCCTTCGGGACGATCTGCGCCACCACACTCGAGAGCATCACGGCCTTCGAGCGAGGGGAGTTCCTGGCGAACGAGGTGCCGCCGCCGGGGTGAAGACTACTGCACGCTGATCTTCTGCTCGCGGATGATCCGGGCCCAGCGGTCCGACTCAGCCGCGATCCGCTCTGCGAATTGGCCCTGCGTGTTCGGCAGGTAGATCAATCCCTGCTCCTCCAGCAGCTTCTTCACCTCCGGTGTACCGGCTGCCGCGGTATAGGCCTCGTAGAGCCGGTCGATGATGGGGCGGGGCGTGCCGACGGGGGTGATCACGGCATACCAGGTGACAACATCCACATCGGGATAGCCTGATTCGATCATGGTCGGCACGTCGGGCAGCTGCGGCAGGCGCTGCGGTGTGGTGACGGCGAGCGCCTTGATCGCGCCGGCCCTGAGCTGCGGCAGCATGAGCGGCAGCGTGTCGAACATGGCGTGCACATCGCCGGTCAGCATGGCCGGCAGGGACTCATTGGTGCCCTTGTAGGGCACGTGCTCCATCTGGACGCCGTCTCGCTCCTTGAACATCTCGAAGATCAGGTGCTGCGCGGTGCCGACGCCGACCGAGGCGGCGTTCATCTTCCCCGGGCGCGACTTCACGAGAGCGATCAGATCCGCGACGCTATTCACCGGCAGATCCTTGTTCACCACCAGCACGAGCGGCGATGCGGCGAACATGGCGACGGGAGTGAGGTCGCGGCGCGCATCATAGGGCATCTCCCTGTAGAGATGCGGGAAGATGGTCAGCGGCCCGAGATTGCCCATGCCGATCGTGTAGCCGTCCGGTGCCGACCTCGCGATTTCCGCCACACCGATGCGCCCTCCCGCACCCGCCTTGAAGTCGTTGACGATGGTGGCACCAAGCCGGCGCGAGACCTGGTCGTTGTAGCCGCGCGCGATCAGGTCGTTCAGCCCGCCCGGCGGCCAGGGGATGATGAAGCGGATGGGCTTGGACGGCCAGGCGCCCTGGGCCAGGGCGGGACGGGCGAGGCCCAGGGCCGGAAGGGTGAGGAGCGCGGCAAGGTCGCGGCGGCGCAGGTCGGACATGGGAATCCCTTGATTCGGGCGCGGTGGGCGCCACTCTGCCGCATCCGCCGAACCGCGCCCATGCGTGGGCGGGAGGATGCGGGGCCGATGCAAGGGATGCACCCCCCATGCCAGCGGCAGTTCGAGCGGCCTTGACCGGAGGGGCGCTGCCGCGCGACCGTCCCGCCATGCAGCCCGATCTCCTGAAGCCCATCGGCGGCCGCGCCGCCTGGACCGGCGCCGACCTCGCCTCCGACCCGAGCTGGGTCTTCCGCCTGGAAGCGCCCGCGATCGCCGAGATCGACGCGGCGTTGGCCGGCATCCGCGCGCGCGGGCTGCCCCTACCCCGCATTCGTGCAGCGGACTTCCCGCTACCGACGGTGCAGCCGCTGCTCGAGACCGTCTCGAAGGAGTTGGAGGAAGGGCGCGGCCTTGTCCGCATTTCCGGCCTGCCGGCTGAGCGCTATTCCGCGGATGACATGAAGGCCGTGTTCTGGGGGATCTGCGCCCATCTCGGCACGCCGTTGCCGCAGAACACCAAGGGCGAGATCCTGGCCGAAGTGCGGGACGAGACCGGCACCGGGGCGGCCGTGACCGGGCCGGATACCACAGGCGCCGTGCCCTCCGCCCGCGCCCGCTCGCGCTCCACCGGTCCGCTACGCTTCCACACGGACAAATGCGACGTGCTGGCTCTGCTTTGCGCCTCCAACGGCATCGCGGGCGGGGAAAGCCGCATCGTCTCCACCGTGGCCATCCATGACGCGCTTGCCGCGCGGCGCCCGGACCTGCTGGAGGTGCTGTACCAGGACTTTCATCGCATGCGCCCCGCCGACGAGGAGGGCGAGGGCCATTCCGACCGCGTCTTCACCATGCCCGTCTTCTCGCGTGGGCCGACGGGCGCCTTCACCAGCCAGTATTCGCGCACCTATGTCGAGATGGCCCATGCCGAACCCGGCGTGCCGCCACTGCGGCCCGAGCAGGTCGAGGCGATGGACGCGCTGGCGGCGATCGCCGACGAGCTTTGCCTGCAGCTGCCCTTCGAGGCCGGGCAGATCCAGCTGATGAACCAGCACGTCACCTATCACGGGCGCACGGCCTATGCGGACGATGCCGCCTCGGGCACGTCCCGCGTGCTGATGCGCATCTGGCTCTCCGCGTCCAACAGCCGGGCGCTGCCTGCGGGCCATGCCGTGCAATGGGGCACCACCGCGCCTGGCGCGGTGCGCGGCGGGGCTATCCCGGGGCGCTCCGCCCTGGCGGCGTGAGGGAGGGGCGCGGCCCCTCACCTCAATCCGGCTGAATCTTCGCCTCGCGCACCACGCGGGTCCATTCATCCAGTTCACGAAGCACACGAGCCTGCATTTCGGCGGGCTGCATGATGCGGATGATGGCGCCCTGCTCCTCCGCGCGGCGGCGGAAGTCGGGTGTGTCCACCACGGCGTTGCAGGCCTCCACCAGGCGCTTCAGCACAGGCGCGGGCGTGCCGGCGGGGGCAAAGACGGCGAACCAGCCGACCACCTCGAGATCCGGCAGGCCGGATTCCGCCAGGGTTGGCACATCCGGCAGGGCGGGATGACGGGTGCCGGCGGTGATGGCGAGTGCCTTCAGCTTGCCCTCGCGCACGAAGGGCATCAGCGGCGGCGGGGTGGTCATCATCATCTGAACGCGGCCGGAGATAAGGTCCTGCGTCGCCGGGCCCGTGCCTCGATAGGGCACATGGGTCATGTCCGTGCCGGTACGCAGCTTCAGAAGTTCAGTGCCCAGATGCTGGAGCGAGCCGGTGCCGGAGGAGGCGTAGTTCATCTTGCCCGGATTGGCCTTGGTATAGGCCACCAGCTCCTGCACCGTGTTCGCCGGCACGGAAGGATGCAGGAAGACCACCTGCGGGGCGTCCAGCAGCAGGGAGACGGGCGCGAAGTCCTTCCGCACGTCGTAGCCGATGTTCGGCACGATGGCGGGCGAGCCGACATGATAGCCGGAATACTGCACCAGCAGCCGCGTGCCGTCGGGCCGCGCCCGCGCCACATCCTGCGTGCCGAGCGCGCCATTGGCGCCTGCCTTGTTCTCCACCACCACCGGCTGGCCGAGTTGGCGTGAGAGTGGCTCAGCCAGGAGGCGCGCGGCGAAATCCGTGGTGCCCGCGGGCGCGGTGGGCACGACGAGGGTGATGGTGTTGGACTGGGCGGATGCGCCGCGGGCGATGAAGGCGGTGGCGAGGCCGGCGACGGCCCCTCGGCGTGTGATGCGCATGGGACGCTCCCCGTTTCGTTGCAAGCAGGATGCCGCATGCGGGGAAATGCCGCCAGTCACGTCGCCGCAGGACCGCCCTGGCGCGGCGGTGCTCAGGGGAAAGGCATGTCCGTGATAGCGCATGTATCGACCTGCCGCCGCTCGGACGCCTGTCCGTTTCCGTAGACCACGCGGACATCGTTGACGCATTGGCCCTGCGGCAGCCGGAGGATCACGCTGCCGCCAGGCGGCAGGATGCTCTGGCCGAGATGATCGGCGCCCCAGTTCGATTCCGAGGAGGCGGACACGTAGATTTCGCGGATCGCGATCTTGCCGTTGTTGCCGAGCCTGAAGGACGGATCCGCCGAGGATGCGGCAGCCGTCTGCTGGCCCCGGGAGCCGCCATCCGGGGCTGGCGACTGAGGGCGGCCCTGCTGCTGCCGGAACATGTGCTGCTGCAGCATCCGCTCATTGGCGGTGCCGAGCATGGAGCCCTGAGGGTTGTTGAAGGTCGTGCCGCCGGAGCCGTTCGGAAGCCAGTATTGCTGGGCGGCGGCAGGCCAGGGCATGGCGAAGGCGGCGGCCAGCCCGCCGCAAGCGAGCAGGGTGAACGCGGACACTTTCACGGCGTGGCTTCCTTTGGAGGCAGCTTGGAGGTTGCGGCCGCCTATCCCTCCGTTCCGCCCACGCATCAAGTCACATTCGCGCCGCACGCAGCTAGGCGGCGGCCGGATCGCCCGGCGCCGTCTCCCAGGCCAGGCCGACCAGCGCCACCACGCGCCTTCCGCCGGCCGCCGGGCGCGTGACGATCAGACCCTGTTCCTCAATCCACCCCAGCAGGCGCCGCGCCCGGCCGGCGGAACGGCTGCCATAGGCGCGCGCGATGGCCGCATCCGATGGACAGGGCAGGCCCTGGCGCGCCGCATGGGCCAGAAGCAGGAAGACGCCCTGCGTGTCCTCGGGAAGACTGTCGGCCCGGGCGGCGGCCTCGGGCCAGCCGGGGTCGTTCGCGGCCTCGGGCGGCACGCCGGCGCGGGCCACGGCGAGCATGCGGCGGAAGGAGGGCAGTTCGGGCGGCTTGCCGGGCACGGCATGGATGCGAAGGCGCACCAGGAGGTCCTGGTAAAGCACACCGATGGGCCGGAAGGCGGCATCGGGCTCGGCCAGCATGTCGTGCAGGATGGCGCGGGTCCGGGCCTCCCGCTCGGCCACCTCCTCCGGCGAGGGTTCCGGCTCGGCCACGCGGGTGGTGGCGGGACGCGCATTAGCGGAGGCCTGTGCGAGCTGGGCCAGGATGTCCTGCGGCGGCGCCGGCGGCGCGCGCCGCGCCGGGCGGGGCGCGACCGGGCCGGGGGCCGCAAGGATCAGCTCGCGGGCTTCTTCCGGGGCCGTCTGGGGCAGCGGGGTCAGCGACGGTCCGGAACCGCGACTCTCCGTCTCCACCGCGCCGATGCGGATGGCCAGCGGGCGGCGGGACAGGGCCGGGCCGAGTCCGATGAAATGGCCGCGCTGGAGGTCACGGAACTGCTCCGCCTGGCGCCGTTCCATGCCTAGCAGGTCGGCGGCGCGGGCCATGTCGATATCGAGGAAGGTGCGGCCCATCAGGAAGTTCGAAGCCTCGGCCGCCACGTTCTTGGCCAGCTTTGCCAGGCGCTGCGTCGCGATGATGCCAGCCAGCCCGCGCTTGCGGCCACGGCACATCAGGTCCGTCATGGCAGAGAGCGAGGCGCGGCGCGCGTCGTCCGTGGTGTCGCCACCGGCTGCGGGGGCGAAAAGCTGCGCCTCGTCCACCACCACCAGCATCGGGGTCCAGTGGTCGCGCTCGGCGTCGAACAGCCCGCCCAGGAAGGCGGCGGCGTGGCGGAGCTGGCGGTCGGTCTCGAGCCCCTCAAGGTTCAGCACGACCGAGACGCGGTGGCGACGCACGCGGTCCCCGGCGGCGGCCATGGCTTCCTCGGCATGGGCGGCGGCATCGATCACTAAATGGCCGAAGCGGTCGGCGAGCGAGGTGAAGTCGCCCTCGGGGTCGATCACGGCCTGCTGCACCCAGGGGGCGGATTGCTCCATCAGCCGGCGCAGAAGGTGGGACTTGCCGCTGCCCGAATTTCCCTGAACTAGGAGGCGGGTCGCGAGAAGCTCCTCCAGGTCCATCATCCCGCCGGCGCCTGTATTCGTGCGCCCCAATTCGATGCCGATCGTCATACTCCGCTCCGCCCGCACGCCCGCAGCGCGGGGGCGGCTCCTATAGCGGATCGGGCTGGGCTGTGCAGGCCGCTGCGGGCTGAGGCGGCGCGAGACCGGGTTCTGTGGGCAAGCAGGTCACAGTCTCCCGCGCATGCTCCGCCCGGCTGCCGTGCAGTGTCGTCCGGCATCACGCGCGCCATGCCGAAATCATGTGCCAGGCGCCTACTGCCCCTGGCCCTGCGACAGCCGAGCCACGCAGGCATACCAGTCCCGGCCCGACACGCCGGCATCCGGCACGGAAAGCGTGGGGGCGGAGACGCCCCGGCCAATCACGCTCACGGTGCCGCCGCCAAGCAGGTCACGGATCCGCCCCTCCCCCGCGTCGTTGAGCGGCATGCTGGCCGAGGCGGCGCGGCGCCCATCCGTGCGGCCAGGGAGCTGCCAACCGCCGCCGTCGCCGCTGAAGGCAAGGCGCAGCGGGCCGCCAGCCGGGAGGCTCCGGCCGGGCGCGCTCAGCGAGAAACTGGCCTGGCGGCCCGGGCCGGCGGTGATGCCGAGCGTCATGTCCCGATGCGCCACGCGGGCGGTGCAGCGGTCGCCGACAATGCCGAAGGACCAGGCACCCTCAACCTCGGCGGGCGTCGCCGGTGCCGGTGCCGGTGCCGGCGCACGGGTCACCGGGCGCCTCGGCGCCTGGGGCGGCGCCGCCTGGCAGGCCGCGAGCGCGAGGAAAAGGGAGAGCAGGAGGGGCGAGGGCCGGTTCATGATGGCGCCTCACCTAGCATGAAGTGCTGCCACGGGCTCGCCGTGTACCGGCGCGCGGCGCGCGAAACCGTCAGCACGCGCCAGGCATAGAGGCCGGGCTTGCTGGGGCGGACAACCTGCTGGTCCGGCGCCTCCGCATAGGCAGCGAAGACCTCCCTCGGGGCGCCCCCCCCGCCTTCGACGGCCACGACCTCGACGAAGCAGCAGCCGGGCCGCGCCTCCACAGGGGCGCGCCAGGAGAGGGCAATACCCTGCTGCGCCGCCTCCGTGGGCAGCAGCGCACCATTCGGCGGGCTGGCCGGGGTGACGGCCTCCGGTGCGGACGCATCAGGGTCCTCGGCAGGTTCCGGACGTTCGTCGCGCGCAGTCGCCGCGGCGGGCAGGCCCACCTCAATGGCGCCGGGCCGCGGGAGCGTGGCGCCGACTGGCCCGAGCCGCGGCACCGCTTGGCCAAGCTGGGTCGCGCTAACCTGCTGGACCCGCAGCGCGGCCTCGCGATCTTCGTGGAAGAAGTAGCTGACCACTGGCTCCCCGGGTGCACGCGAGATCGGGAAGGGTTCGCCGACGGAAAGACCCGCTCCGCGCAGCTCACCGGAAAGGTCGGCGGCGCGCTGCGAGGCCTCGGCCGTGCCGCGGGGATAGGTGATGACGACCCGGACCATGGCGCCGGAGGGCAATGGGGCAGAGGCAGCCTGCTGCCCGCCGGCGCCTTCGGGGGCCTCGAGCCCGCCGGGCGGAGCGTCGGCCGCTTGCGCAGCATCCGCCGTCCCTGGGTCGGTCCAGGCCGGCCTCGGTGCCGTGAAATCTTCCGCTGTGGGCCGGTCGGTCGCGGTGAACGGCCTGTCGGGAGCCTGGGGCAGACCCGGTCCGCCCGGTCGTGCCGGGAAGACAAGCCAAGCAATTGCGGCGCCGATTACGAGAATGGCCGCCACGGCCGCGATGCGCTCGTTCCACGACCCGGGCAAGCCGCGCCCAACCGGCGCTTCAGACATCGGCGGTTCCGAGGCGCGGGTCGGCGGCCCTTCCGGAGGCGGTTCGTCCGAAGGCTCGGTTTCCCGGCGCGACGGCGGGGGCGGCGGCTCGGCCCTTGGGGCCTGCTCGGAGGGAGGTGGGACCGCATTTCGCGCCGACGGCCCGTCGGCCGGGAAGTCTGCGCGGAACGCCGCTGCCTCGTTCACGTGCTCCGCCTCGACCTGCTGCGCGCCCGCCATGTCGGCCACCAGGAAACTGGCCCCGGTCAGCAGGTTCAGCCGCCCCGGGATGCCGCCGGCCTGCTCCGCCAGCGCGGTCAGCGCGCCCTTGGACAAGCGTCTCCGCTCCAGCCCCATACGGCCGAGGCGAAGGGCGACATAGGCCGGGATTTCGGTCGCCCTCAGGGGTTCCAACTCCACGACCCGGTGCGGCAGGGATGCCAGCCTTCCGGCGAAGCCCGGCCGGCCGACGAGCACGGCAAAGCCCGTCACGCGGTACGCCAGCTGCTTCAGCGCGGCATCGTCCAACCGGTCCGCTTCATCGATGAGCAGCACCTGTGCCGGGGTCGCGCCATGGGTCCATTCGTCGCCCTGCAGCCGCTGGACGTGGAACTCGGGCGACCGGAGCGAATGCTCGATATCCTGCAGAAGCAGGCTCTTGCCGACCCCGGTTGGGCCGAGGAGCGCGATGAGATGCTCGCCGGCCGCGAAGGCTTCCAGGATGTCACGACGCGCTGCCGTCCAGGCCGCATGCGGCACAGGAGCCGCGCCGCTCGCGGCTTGAGGAGTCGAAATCGGGCCATCCACCATCTTTGTCTATGTGACCGAAGGTTGTGGCGCTCACAATACCCTTGCGCGTGCACGGAGCCCTCGATGCGGCGACGTGGTGCGGCGGAAACCGTGCCGGCGGAGCGCCCTCGCGCGCCCTGCCTGCTATGCTGCCGGAATGGACCGACTCCTGATCACCGGCGCCCGCGTTCTCCTGCCCGACGCGACCGCCGCGCCGCACCGCGAGATCGTTGTGGAGGGTGGCCGCATCGCCGCCCTGCTGCCGCCCGGTACCGCGGTGGAGGATGCTGCTCGGCACGACGCTGCCGGCCGGCTGGTCATCCCCGGCCTGGTCAATGGCCATACCCATGGGCATGGCGGCCTTTCCAAGGGCATGGGCGACAAATGGGACCTGGCGTTGCTGCTGACCCACGCTCCCTGGATCGGCGGGCATCGCGGGCTGGAGGAGAAGCGCCTCGCCACCATGTTGACCGCGGTGGAGATGCTGCGGAAGGGCTGCACCGCCGGTTATGATCTGGCCTTCGAATTCCCTGGCCCGACGATGGAAGGGCTGCAGGCCATGGCGGAGGCCTACCGTGCCGTCGGGCTGCGCGCCGTGCTGGCGCCGATGGTGGCCGACCTCACCTTCTTCCAGGCAACGCCCGGCCTGATTTTGGCCCTGCCGGAGGAGTTCCGCGCCCGCGCCGCGGGGCTGTCCATGATGCGCGGGGAGGATGTGCTGGAGGCCATCCATCACGCCGCCTGCGGCTGGCGTGGGGATGACGTGCGGCTAGGCTGCGCCCCCACCATTCCCCTGCACTGCTCCGACGACTTCCTGGAGGGCTGTCGCGATCTCGCCGCCGAGCATGGGATGCTCATGCAGACCCATGTGGCCGAGGCCCGCTACCAGGCAGGGGGCGGGCTGGAACGCTATGGGACCTCGTTGCTCGCGCATATGGACCGGCTGGGGCTGGTGGGACCGCGCTTCAGCGTGGCGCATGGTGTCTGGCTGACGGACGCCGATCTCGCACTGATGGCGGAGCGCGGCGCCGGGCTTTCGCACAATCCGGGATCGAACATGCGGCTCGCCTCCGGCATCGCCCCGGCCCGGGCAGCGATCCGGGCGGGGGTGACGGTGGGTCTGGGCACGGATGGCTCCGGCTCGTCCGATAACCAGAACATGTTCGAGGCGATGAGGCTGGCCGCCTTCGCCTCCCGCCTCTGGGAAGACGCGACGGAGGAAGACTGGCTCGGCACCGCCGAGACGGTGCGGCTCGCGACCGAAGGTTCGGCGAAGCTGCTGGGGCTTGATGCCGGGGCAATCGCGCCGGGGAAGCTGGCCGATCTAGTCTTCCTCGACCTTTCACACGTGAACTGGGCACCGCTGAACGATGCCGCCAACCAACTCGTCTGGACCGAGGACGGCTCGGCAATCCGCGAGGTGATGGTGGGCGGCGATTGGAAGCTGCGCGACGGGCGCGTGCTGGGCGTCGACGAGGCGGCTCTGGCGCGCCAGGCACAGGAGGCGGCGGATCGGCTGGCAGGGCTCAACACAGGGATGCGGGAATGGTGCGAGGCGGTGGCCCCGCATGTCTCCTGCCATTGCCGCGCGCTGGGGTCGCGCTTCACCCAGGCAAGGCGGCTGCTGCGGGCCGATTGAGCGGCGGGCTATTCCGCCGCCAGCCGGGCCTCCGCGCCGCGGGCTGCAATCGCCTGCCAAACCTTCTCCGGCGTCAGCGGCATGTCGAGATGTGCCAGCGCCAGCGCGTCGCAGACGGCCGAGACGATGGCGGGTGGCGCCCCGCAGGCGTCCCCCTCCCCTGCTCCCTTCACGCCGAGCTCGTTGGTCGGGGTCGGCACGACATTCAGCGCAAGATCGAAGTCGCAGGCGTCGCCCGCACGCGGCATGCAGTAGTCCTGGAATGTGCTGGTGAGGAACTGGCCGCTTTCGGGGTCGTAGCGCGCCTCCTCCATCAGCGCATGGCCGATGCCGGTCATGATGCCGCCATGCATCTGCCCGTGGACGAGCATCGGGTTGATGACATTGCCCACATCATCTACCGCCGCGTAGCGGACGAGCGTGACGGCGCCCGTCTCGGGGTCCACCTCCACCTCGGCCACATGGCAGCCATTGGGGAAGTTGCATTCGGTGTCACGCATATAAGTCAGCGCCTCGTCCAGCCCGGGCAGCTCGCCCTCCGGCAGCTGCGCCGGATCATGCGCGGCGACCAGCACGCGCGGCCAGTCGAGGACGAGGTCAGTGCCAGCGACGCGGAAGCAGCCATCCGCCAGCTCCACATCCTCGGGCGCCGCCTCCAGCAGATGTGCGGCGATGCGCCGCGCCTTATCCGCCACCGCATCGCTCGCGCGCAGCACGGCGACGCCGCCCATCTGGGAGGAACGCGAGCCGCCTGTACCCGTGCCCTGCTCGACCTCGTCGGTGTCGCCCTGGATGAAGACGATGTCCTTCGGGTCCAGCCCCAGGCGCTCGGCCACGATCTGCGCGAAGGCGGTCTCATGGCCCTGGCCATGGCTGAAAGTACCGACGCGGATCTCCGCCCTGCCATCCGGCGCAATCCGTAGCCGCGCCCATTCGCTGGGCATCCCACCCGACGCCTCAATGAAATAGCCGAGGCCAATGCCGCGCAGCCTTTCACGCGCCCGCGCCTCGGCACGGCGCGCCGGGAAGGCCTCCCAATCCGCTATCCGGAGCGCCATGGCCTGGGTGGCCGGGAAGTCGCCGCGGTCGATGACGTTGCCCACCACGTTGCGGTAAGGCATCTGCTCCGGGCGGACATAGTTGCGGCGCCGCACCTCGTCGCGACCCATGCGGAAGGCGAGCGCGGCCTGATCGAAGAGACGCTCCATGATATAGGCGGTCTCGGGGCGCCCGGCGCCGCGGAAGCTGTCGGTGGGCACGGTGTTGGTGAAGACGCAGCGCACCTGGTTGTTGATGGCCTGTACGTCATAGACCGTGCCCGTGACCCGTGCCCCGCCCGAGGTCGGCACGCGCGGCCCCATGTCCTGCAGATGGGCCCCCATTCCGGCGAGGGTGCGGATGCGGACGCCCAGGCAGCGGGCCTTCATCCAGCGCCATTTCCGCCCGCGTCACCTGGTCGCGGCCATGTGGATCGGACTGAAAAGTCTCGGTGCGGCCCGCCAGCCATTTCACCGACTGGCCGAGGCGGCGTGCGGCCCAGAGCACCATGGCATTCTCCGGCATCAGCTTGCCGCGCACGCCGAAGCCGCCGCCCACATCGGGCGAGACCACCCGCAGCATCTCCGGCGGAACCTTCAGCGCGTGCCTGGCGAGGTTGTCGCGCACGCGATGCGCACCTTGGCTCGGGCCGTGGAAGACATAGCGCCCGGCGGCGGCATCTCATTCGCCGAGCGCGACGCGCGGCTCCATCGGATTGCCCACCATGCGGTTGTTCACCAGCTCGACGGATACGACGCGATGCGCCTGCGCGAAGGCTGCCTCCGTCTCCTCGAAGCGGCCGCTGTCCCAAAGCACGGCGGTGTTGTCCGCCCGCCCCTCCCAGATCACAGGCGCGCCGGGCGCGGCTGCGGCCGATGTATTGGTGACGGCGGGCAGCGGATCGTATTCGACCTCCACCAGCTCGGCGGCATCCAGCGCCTGCTGCCGGGTTTCGGCCACGACAAGGACCACCGGGTCGCCGACATAGCGCACGCGCGCGGCCTGCAGGTTCCATGATGGGGGCAACCACCGTGCCCGCCGGGGGTCGCCGACATAGCGCACGCGCGCGGCCTGCAGGACGGCCCGCTTTGGATCGAAGAGCGGAACGTCGCGGCCGGGCACGTCGACGAGGGTAGGAAGCGGCCCGATACCGTCCGCTTCCGCGTCCCGCCCCGTCAGCACCGCCAGGACGCCGGGTGCGGCCTTCGCGACCGCCGTGCCGATGGAGACGATACGCGCATGGGCGTGGGGGGAGCGGAGGATTACCGCCTGGGCGCAGCCGGGCGGGTCTAGGTCGTCGGTGTAGCGACCACGGCCGGTGAGGAGGCGGACGTCTTCGCGCCGCCGCACCGGCTAGCCGATCCCGTACTTCTCAACCCGCCCCTCCACCGATTGTTCCGGGCAGTATAGGGCGGGAGCGGAAGGCCGAAAGGCGGGGTCAGGCGACCCCGCCGAGTTTCAGCGGGCAACCTCCTCGATGGAGTAGCCAAAGGCGGCAACGCCTTCCGAGAGGTAGTCGCCGAACAATTCCATGCCGGTGAGGTATTCCGCCGCGGTACCGCTCTCGTTACGCTCCTTGGCCAGGCGGAGCGCCTCATCCCATTCTGTGGTGTCGTAATCCCCGCGGCCGATCCAGGTCAGGGCGATCAGCGCGGCCTGCTCGTCCTCGTTCAGCTCATCGATCAGGCCTTTCAAGGTATCCGCCAGGGCATCCGGGTCGTTCTCGTCCGGCACCTCCTCGTCCTGAACGTCCTCGTTATTTGCTTCTTCTTCCAATTCGCCGACGGCGCGGGCGGCATCGATGATGCCCGCGATAGTCGCGAGGCTGACGACGAGATCTACCTCGTCATCGGGGTCGGAACGGTCGCTCATCTTCGCCGCCTCTCATCGATTGCTCGGGTTGTCCGCCAACGCGGTAGAGTGGCCGAGGCTGCGGAGCAGTTGCGCGATTTCCGCAGCCAAGGGTCGTGCGGTGCCTGTGCCGCAACACTGTGGCTGCCGCTCCTGCGTCAGCTCAGTCCCGCCGCTCGTTCATCCGTCGGCCGCGCACCGGGGAGATGTCCACGGGACCGCCGAGCGCCTGTCCCAGTTCGGACCGGTCGCCAGACTGGAACTCGCCGGGCGAGACGGGCTCATCGGCCGTGCCCGCCGCCGGGTCCTCTCCGCGTTCCGGGCTGAGCCGGCCATGGGCCTGCCGCCTGGCACGCGGATTGTCCTGGATGGGGTTGGGCTTGTCGCCGGGGGAGTCACCGGGCTTCCGGTTCTCGTCTTCGCTCATCGATCGGCTCTCCGGCATGAGAGGGAACAAACGCCGCGCGGATTCGGCAGTTGCCGCGCCATCTCGCTGCGCACCTCTCAAGGAGATGGGGCGGTGGAGCCTTGCCAGCGCCCGGCGCGGGACGCAGGCTCCTCCGCAGAATCTTGGAGGGGGAAGAAGCCCATGGCGGATCGCTATGCCGTCGTCACCGGCGCAGGAACGGGAGTTGGACGCGCCGCGGCCCAGGCGCTGCTGGCCGATGGCTGGACCGTGGCCGTTTTCGGCCGCCGCCTCGCGCCGCTGGAGGAGACCATTGCCGGTCAGGCCAGGGGCATCGCCATCACCGCCGATGTGGGCGACCGGGCCCAGGTGGAGGAGGCCTTCGCCCAGGTGAAGCAGCGCTTCGGGAGGCTGGACCTACTGTTCAACAATGCCGGGCGCGGCGCCCCCGCCGTCGATTTCGACGAGCTGTCGCATGAGGACTGGACCGGAGTGGTGGCCGCCAACCTGAACGGCACCTTCTACTGCGCCCAGGCTGCCTACCGGATCATGAAGCACCAGAGCCCGCAGGGCGGGCGGATCATCAACAACGGCTCGATCAGTGCCCATGTCCCGCGGCCCGGTGCCGCGGCCTATACCGCCACCAAGCACGCAGTGACGGGGCTGACCAAGCAGATCGCGCTGGATGGCCGCAAGCATGACATCACCTGCGGCCAGATCGACATCGGCAATGCCGCCACGCCGATGACCGAGCGCATGGTCAAGGGCGTGCCGCAGCCGGATGGCTCAATGATGGTGGAGCCGCGGATGGACGTGGCGCATGTCGGCCGGGCCGTCGCGCACATGGCCGCGCTGCCGTTGGATGCGAACATCCCCTTCATGACCATCATGGCCACGAAGATGCCCTTCCTCGGGCGCGGCTGAGGAGGCCGGGCTCGCCTGCCCGCTCCAGCGGGCGTGCGGGCCGCCGCCCGGCGCGCTACCGCGCGCGGGCGATGCAGAACTCGACGATCCCGGCCATGGCGCGGCGTTCCGGCCCGTCCGGGAAGATGGCGAGGGCATCCAGCGCCCGGTTTCCGTATTGGCGGGCCCGGCCGATGGTGGCAGCCAGGGTGCCGCGCGACTGCATCAGGGCGATCGCCTTTTCCAGGTCACCTTCCGCCTGCTCGCGCTCCTCGAGCACGCGGCGCCAGAAAACCTGCTCCTCCGCATCCGCGGAGTTGAAGGCGAGTAGAATCGGCAGGGTGATCTTGCCTTCGCGGAAGTCGTCGCCCACCGTCTTGCCGAGCGCGGCCTGGCTCGCGGAATAGTCCAGCGCATCGTCCACCAGTTGGAAGGCGACGCCAAGCGAGCGGCCGTATTCCCGCAGCGCCTCCGCCTCCTCCTGCGGGCGGTCGGCGACCACGGCGCCCACCTCGGTAGCGGCGGCAAACAGGGCGGCGGTCTTGCCCTCGATCACCTGCAGGTACTGCTCCTCCGTAGTGGCCGTGTCGTTCTGGGTGACAAGTTGGAGCACCTCCCCTTCCGCAATAGTCGCGGAGGCGGTGGCGAGGATGTCGAGCACCCGCAGCGACCCGTCCGCCACCATGATCTGGAAGGCGCGGGCGAAGAGAAAGTCGCCGACCAGCACGCTCGGCTTGTTGCCGAAGACCGCATTGGCACTGGGAGCGCCGCGGCGGAGCGCGCTCTCGTCGACAACGTCATCATGCAGCAGGGTCGCGGTGTGGATGAATTCCACGCAAGCGGCCAGGGCAACGTGGCGCTGGCCCTGATGGCCGCAGAGTTTCGCCGCGGCGAGGGTGAGCAAAGGCCTGATGCGCTTGCCACCCGCGGCGACGAGATGGGCGGCGAGCTGCGGGATCAGCGCGACCGGGCTTTGCATACGCTCCACGATCAGGCGGTTGCAGGCCTCAAGATCGGTCCGCACGAGTGCCGTAAGTGCCTCGAGGGCATGTTCGGGATCGCGCGCAGAGGTGACGGGCGCGGTGGTGACGCTCACGCGGGCATTGACCTGTCCATGGGGGGCGGCACCATAACGGCGGGGTCCAGGGGCGGCAACCGGCGCCCCCTGCGCCTGGGGGGAGTGCCATGATCCGCGTGCTGCTGTCCGAGGGCGACCCCGTCCGGTTGGGCTTCCTCCAGGCTCTTTTGCGCGACGGCGGGCTGCGGCCCCTGCTGCTGGACAGCCATATCAGCGCCGTGGAGGGCCGCATCGGCGCCTTTCCGCAGCGCCTTGCCGTGCCGGAGGAGGAGGCCTCCGCCGCAGAGGCGTTGTTGCGCGAGGCGGGGGAATGGCGGACGGCCTGAATGATGGCCTAGATCCCGGGACCATCCACACGCTGCTGGGCGGACAGGTGCGGCTGCGGCAGCCAGAAGGCGGGCTTCGGGCCGGGCTGGACGCCGTAATGCTGGCCGCCGCCGTCGAGGCGCGGCCTGGCCAAACCGTGCTGGATGCGGGCTGCGGGCCCGGGGGCGTGTTCCTGAGCGTGCTGGCCCGCTGCCCTGGGGTGCGCGCCGTGGCGGTGGAGCGCGATCCCTCCCTCGCAGCGTTGGCGCGGGAGAATGCAGCCTTGAACGGCTGGGCGGACCGGGTTGAGGTGTTGGAGGGCGACGTGGTGGACCCGGGGCTGCGCGCGCGGCTGCCCCGCTGCGACCATGCAGTGAGCAACCCGCCCTATTGGCCGACAGGCTCGGCGCCGCCCGAAGCCATCCGGGCCGGGGCGACTCATGGCGGCGGGATCGGGCTCGATCCCTGGGCCGGTCTTCTGGCGTCATCGCTCGGACGCGGGGGATGGGCGGGGATGGTGCTGCCGGCGGCCCGACTGGACGAGGGCATCACCGCTCTGCGCAAGGCCGGGCTGGGGGGGATCATGCTGATGCCGCTCTGGCCACGTGCGGGGCGGGCGGCGAAGCGGGTGCTGATCCGCGCCCGGCGCGCTCCGCGCGCGCCAGCGGTGATCCTGCCGGGACTTCTACTGCACGCAAATGAAGGCTGGACGGACGCGGCGGATTCAGTACTGCGTGGAGCTGCCCTGAGCTGGGACACAGGCTGAAAGCGCCCCGGTGGGAAACCGGCGGCCCCTGTGCCGCCGGATGCATGGCTAGTCGCGGCTCTCCGGATGGCGCAACAGCCAGAGCCGCTCATGGGCCGCGACCAGACTTTCCATGTTCTTGCGGCGATTGGTATCGGGCGAAACGGTGCGTCGCGTGAGCATCATCTCAAGAATGCGCAGCATCTCCTCGGCCACCTCGAAGTCACCCTGATCGCAGGCATGGTGGAAGGCGATCAGGATCTTGTCCGTCAGCCGACGCGTGTGCCGGGGCCCTGCCATGGGGCGTCCCGGCGGCTTTGAACCTTCTGGCTCGTCCGCGGCCATGCCGTTTGCAACTCCCCAACCCGTCCAAATCCCGCCCACTTCCGGCGACCGGCTCCCCGCATGGAGAGCACGGGTACAGCATAGCCGCGGAGCGCGATTTCGTGAACGGTCCCAGATCCCTCAACGGCAGCAAACCACGCGTGTTGCAGCAATTGCAGCGAAAATTCGGATAGTGGCGGGCCCGAACCGGGCGTGGGACGAGCCGCCACCCCGCCAGCTGCAACCTGGAGGCGCAGACCCTCCGCCTTTCCTCTACCTACGGCCGCGCCAGGAGGCGCGGCCGCGACGCAGTGGGCTCAATGGCGCGGCGCAACGCCCAAGTCGATCTCGCCCTGTGGCTGCGGCGAGCCGTTGAAGGCGTGGTCGGCGAAGGCCTCTTCCCAGGTTCCGCCCGTGGAGGCGCGGGAATATTCGGTGGAGCGGTTCTCGAAGAAGTTAGCGTGCTCCACGGCGTTCAGCATCTCGTCCAGCCAGGGGAGCGGGTTCTTCTCAATGTGGTACAGCGGCTCGAGACCGAGCTGCTGCAGGCGGCGGTCGGCGATGAAGCGGATGTATTCCTTCGTCTGCGCCGCATCGAGGCCCTGCACGCCGCCCATGTTGAAGGCGAGATCGATGAAGGCGTCCTCGTGGTCCACGATGGTCGCGCAGATGAGGTAGAGGTCGCGGCGCAGTTCCTCGGTCCAAATCTCCGGGTTCTCCTGCACAAAGGTGCGGAAGAGGCGGATGACGGAGAGACAGTGCAGCGTCTCGTCCCGCACCGACCAGGAGACGATCTGGCCCATTCCCTTCATCTTGTTGTGGCGCGGGAAGTTCATGAGGATGGCGAAGGAGGCGAAGAGCTGCAGGCCCTCCGTGAAGGCACCGAAGGCGGCCAGGGTCTTCGCAATCTCGGTTTTGTTCTCGACCGAGAAGTTCTGCATGTAGTCGTACTTGTCCTTCATCTCCTTGTACTGGAGGAAGGCCGAGTACTCGAGTTCGGGCATGCCGATCGTATCGAGAAGATGGCTATAGGCCGCGATATGGATCGTCTCGATATTCGAGAAGGCCGAGAGCATCATGAGCACTTCCGTCGGTTTGAAGACCTGGGAGTAGTGCTTCATGTAGCAATTGTTCACCTCGACATCGGCCTGGGTGAAGAAGCGGAAGATCTGCGTCAGCAGGTTCTTCTCGCCGGGCGTGAGGTTCTTCTGCCAATCCTTCACGTCATCCGCCATCGGCACTTCTTCCGGCAGCCAATGGACGCGCTGCTGCATCAGCCAGGCGTCATAGGCCCAGGGATAGCGGAAAGGCTTGTAGACGGGGTTCGCGGTCAGCAGGTCGAACTGCACGGGCAGCTCGTCGCGATTCATGGCGCCGTCGGGCATGGCGTGGATCCTGGGTACTTGGTGCTGGGCTTGAGCGGTGCCGGCGGGCCGTGGTCCACCGGGCTTGTTTCAGAATGCGGTCGCCTGGAGGGCTCGTCGAATCACACGTGATCGACTTGCGCGTGATCGGCTCACTGGCAGGCGAGGCATTCCTCGTAATCTGCGGCGTTCTGGGCCGGGGCCGCGACGAGCGGCAGCGGCGCCGTCAGGTCGTTCGCGATAATACCGAGCTTCGGCTGCACCGCCACCTTCTCGCTGATGGTGTCGGCCCGCTGCATCGAGAGCGAGCGGCAGTAGTAGAGCGACTTCACACCCTTCTTCCATGCCTGGAAGTGGATCTGGTGCAGGTCGCGCTTGTGGATGTTGGCCGGCAGAAAGACGTTCAGCGATTGGCTCTGGCAGACATAGGGCGTGCGATCGGCCGCATGCTCGATCACCCAGCGCTGGTCCAGTTCGAAGGCGGTCTTGAAGACGTCCTTCTCCTGCTGCGTCAGGAAATCGAGATGCTGTACCGATCCCTTGGTGACGGTGATCGAGGTCCAGGTGTCCTCATCGTCACGACCATGCTTCGCCAAGACCTTCTGGAGATAGGGGTTGCGGACGATGAAGGAGCCCGAGAGCGTCTTGTGGTTGTAGACATTGGCCGCGATGGGCTCGATCCCCGGCGAGGCGCCGCCGCAGATGATGCTGATGCTCGCCGTCGGGGCGATTGCCATCTTGTTCGAGAAGCGTTCCATGATGCCGTATTCCGCGGCATCCGGGCAGGGCCCGCGCTCGGCGGCCAGTTCGCGGCTGGCGGCATCGGCTTGTATGCGAATGTGCTTGAACATTTTCATGTTCCACACCTTCGCGATCACGCTCTCGAACGGAACATTCTGCGACTGCAGGAATGAGTGGAAGCCCATCACGCCAAGGCCGACTGAGCGCTCGCGCATGGCGCTATACTTGGCCTTCGCCATGGTGTCCGGCGCCGTGTCGATGAAGGACTGCAGCACATTGTCGAGGAAGCGCATCACATCAGGAATGAAGCGCGGCTCATCCTTCCAGTCGAACCACGTCTCGCAGTTCAGGGAAGAGAGGCAGCACACAGCCGTGCGGTCGCGGCCATGATGGTCGCGGCCGGTCGGCAGGGTGATTTCGGAGCAGAGGTTGGAGGTCTTCACCTCAAGGCCAGCAAGCTTGTGGTGCTCCGGCCGATGGCGGTTCACATGATCCGAGAAGATCAGGTAGGGCTCGCCCGTCTCGATCCGGGCGGTGAGGATGCGGATCCAAAGCGCGCGCGCGGAGATCTTGCGCACCAAGGCGCCGTCCTTCGGGCTGGTGAAGGCCCATTCCTCATCGGCTTCGACGGCGCGCATGAAGGCGTCGGACACGAGGATGCCGTGGTGGAGGTTCAGCGCCTTGCGATTCGGGTCGCCGCCCGTGGGGCGCCGAATCTCGATGAACTCCTCCACCTCGGGATGGGAGATCGGGAGATAGACGGCAGCCGATCCTCGACGCAGCGAGCCTTGGGAGATCGCGAGGGTCAGGCTGTCCATGACGCGGATAAAGGGCACGACTCCGGAGGTCTTGCCGTTCATCCCCACCTTCTCGCCAATCGAGCGGAGATTGCCCCAGTAGGAGCCGATGCCGCCACCCTTGGAGGCGAGGGCCACGTTCTCGTTCCACAGGCCGACAATGGCATCGAGGCTGTCATCGGCTTCGTTCAGGAAGCAGGAGATGGGGAGGCCGCGCTTCGTGCCGCCGTTGGACAGCACGGGGGTGGCGGGCATGAACCAGAGCTTCGAAATGTAGTCGTAGATTCGCTGCGCATGCGCTGCGTCATCGCCATAGGCGCTGGCCACGCGCGCGAAGAGGTCCTGGTAGGATTCGCCAGGCAGCAGATAGCGGTCGCTCAGCGTGTCCTTGCCGAACGCAGTCAGCAGGGCGTCGCGCGAACGGTCGACCTTAACCTGGCCATGGCCCTCGAGCTGAATGGCATCGAACATCGATCAGAAACCCCTGAATTCCCCCGGACCGGAGGATGCCTCTGGGTGGGTGGTCCGCACAAGATATCGCGCGGCATTGACCAAACGAACCCCAGATGTAGCGGGTTGCCGTTGCGCTCGGGACACGCCTCGGCGGCCCGCTATAGCAAGCATCCTGCGACTCGCGCGAATTCAGCGAGTCGCCGGTTGCAGTTCATCGTTTCACACAACGGAAACATTAATGTGAGGGTGAACAACCCCCGGTATCCACCTAATCCACAGCTTGCTTGTTGCCCCGCCCAGCCCCTCAGCGCAGCGGTGGCGCGTATTGGAGACCGCCCTTGGTCCAGAGCGCATTGATGCCGCGCTGGATACCGAGCGGCGCGAGATTGCGGTCCCACACCTCCGCGAAATTGCCGACCTGCTGTACGATCTGGGCCGCCCAGTCATTGCTCATGCCCATAGTCTGGCCGAGTTCGCCGGAGCGACCGAGGAAGCGCTGTACATCGGGATTCGGATTGTTCGCGAAGCTGTCGATGTTACGGCTGTCGATACCCAGTTCCTCCGCGGTGACCATCGCGAAATGCGCCCAGCGCGCCATGTCGAAGAAGCGCCAGTCACCCTTGCGGATGGCGACGCCCAACGGCTCCTTCGAGATGATGTCAGGCAGAACGAGGAAGCGTTCGGCATTCGCTCCCTGGCTGGCGCGGTAGGTTGCGAGGGCCGAGGCATCGGTGGAGTAGCTGTCGCAGCGGCCAGCCAGGAAGGCGGCGCGCAACTCCTCGATGTTGTCCATGATCACGGGGGTGAAGCGCATGTTGTGGGTGCGGAAGTAGTCGGCGACGTTCAGCTCGTTCGTCGTGCCGGGCAGCAGGCAGATCGTGGCGCCGTCGAGCTGCCTCGCGGAGGTGATTCCCGACTCCGTCTTCACCAGGAAGCCCTGGCCGTCGAAGACGTTGATGCTGGCGAAGGCGAGACCCAGCCCTCCTTCGCGCGACATGCTCCAGGTCGTCACGCGGGCCAGGACATCGATCTCGCCTGATTGAAGCATGGTGAAGCGTTGCGCCGTGCTGGCGGGAACGAAGCGCACCTTGCGGGCATCCCCCAGGACGGCGACCGCGATGGCGCGGCAGGAATCCACGTCGATGCCACGCCACTCGCCCCGGCTGTCCGGCACGCCAAAGCCCGCTGAGTTAGGGGTAACGCCACAGACCAGCGCGCCGCGCGCGCGGATGGCAGCCACCGTGTCGGGGGACGGCTGCGCCATGGCTGGCCAGGCGAGAAGCGCCGCCATCCCGGCGGCCAGGATTGTTTTGAGCATGGTCGGTTTCCCCCAAAGGAACTGCCCCTGCTTTCAGGTGGCGGAACCTATCCTGGCCTGTTCCGCCGCCATTTCCCAGGGCGCCCTTCAGGGCCGGCCGGGGCTCACTCCCACTCGATCGTGCCGGGGGGCTTGCTCGTCACGTCGTAGGCCACGCGATTGATGCCACGCACCTCGTTCACGATGCGGTTCGAGACACGAGACAGGAAGGCGATCTCGAACGGGTAGACATCCGCTGTCATGCCATCGGTGCTCGTCACGGCGCGCAGCGCGCATGCCTGGTCGTAGGTGCGGCCATCGCCCATCACGCCGACGGTGCGCACTGGCAGCAGCACGACGAAGGCTTGCCAGATGGCATCATAGAGGCCGGCGTTGCGGATTTCCTCCAGGAAGATCGCATCGGCCTTCTGCAGGATCGCCACCTTCTCGCGCGTCACCTCGCCGGGGATGCGGATGGCGAGGCCCGGCCCCGGGAAGGGATGGCGCCCGACGATCGCTTCGGGCACGCCCAGCTCGCGGCCGAGCGCGCGGACCTCATCTTTGAACAGCTCGCGCAGCGGTTCGACCAGCTGCATCCGCATACCCTCGGGAAGGCCGCCGACATTGTGGTGAGACTTGATGGTGACGGAAGGGCCGCCGGTGGCCGAGACGCTCTCGATGACGTCCGGATAGAGCGTGCCCTGAGCGAGGAAGTCGGCGCCGCCGATCTTCGCCTGCTCCTCCTCGAACACCTCGATGAACAGGCGGCCGATCGTCTTGCGCTTGATCTCGGGGTCGGTGACGCCAACGAGGGCGCCGAGGAACAGGTCACTCGCGTCGCGGTGGATAAGCTTGATGTTGAAGCGGTCGCGGAAGGTGGAGACCACCTGCTCCGTCTCGCCGCCGCGCATCAGCCCGTGGTCTACATAGATGCAGGTCAGCTGGTCCCCGATGGCCTCGTGCAGCAGCACGGCCGCTACGGAGGAATCGACGCCGCCAGACAGGCCGCACACCACCTTGCCCGTGCCGACCTTGGCGCGGATGCGGGCGATCTCCTCATGGCGGAAGGCGCCCATGGTCCAGTCGCCCTTGGCGCCGCAGATGCTGCGGACGAAGTTCTTCAGCAACGCATGGCCATGCGGGGTGTGCACGACCTCCGGATGGAACTGCACGCCATAGAAGCGGCGGGTGTCGTCGGCGATGGCAGCGAAGGGGGCGCCCTCCGAGGTGGCGACGGCGCGGAAACCGGGCGGCAGCGCCGTTACCCGGTCGCCATGGCTCATCCAGACCTGCTCGCGCGCGCCCTTCTCCCAGACGCCGTGGAACAGGGCGCAATCATCGGCCACCTGCACATGGGCGCGGCCGAACTCCCGGTGGTCGCTCCCCTCCACCTGGCCGCCCAGCTGGGCGCACATGGTCTGCTGGCCATAGCAGATGCCGAGGACGGGCAGCCCCATCCCGAACACTGCCTGCGGCGCGCGGGGGCTTTCCCCCTCGGTGACCGAGGCCGGGCCGCCGGAGAGAATGATTCCCATGGGATCGAAGGCGCGGATCCGCGCCTCCTCGGCGGTGAAGGGCCAGATCTCGCAATAGACGCCCTCCTCGCGGAGGCGGCGCGCGATGAGTTGGGTCACCTGGCTGCCGAAGTCGAGGATCAGCAGGCGCTGGTGGCGCTCGCTTCCGGGCTGGTTGGCATAGGGAGCGTCGGAGGGAGGAGTCGTGTCGGCCATGAAGGCCATCACCACAGAATGGGCCGCGCTTCAACCCTCTCCGAGCGCATCCCCCTCCCGCGTCGCCGCGGTGGCCTCCAGCAGCAGGCCGATTGGGTTCCACAGCACCGCGGTCTGCTCCACCGAACAGCCACCGAAGTGGATCACCTCCCGCCCTACGGGCCGGCCCCCGAGATGGCGATAGAACCAGCCCGCGCCATTGGCGGAGAGCACCCAGAGCATGGCGGAACTGCAGCCAATGGCGGAGAGATGGGCTGCTGACGCGCGCATCAGCCGGCGCCCAATCCCCTGCTCCCGCCAATCCGGCAACAGGTAGAGCGTTTCGATCTCTCCTTCCGCGATGCCTTCCCTCCGGGCGCGAGCCGCGGAGGCAAAGCCCACCACATTCCCGTCCGCCGCACAGGCGACGAAGATAGCCTCCCCGCCCCGCCGGGCGAGCATGCCCCGCAGATAGCCAGCGGCAATCCGGCGCTGGTCCAGCCCTGCGAGATAGGAGTCAGGCAGGATGCCCGGGTAGCTGTCCTGCCAGACCAGGCGGTGGATGGCGCCGACGGCGGGCGCGTCTTCCGGCCGGGCGCGCCGCACCTGGATCATGGTGCACTCCCGGTCGTCACGGGCTCAGGGCCGCCGTCGCAGCACGGCGGCGAAGAAGCCGTCCGTGCCGTGGCTGTGGGGGGCCAAGGCCATATGCGGCCCTTCGCCGGGCGGCGGCCCCTGCATCCCAACCTCCGCCCAGGCCTCGGCCAGGGGCAGCGCGGCGAAGTCGACGTGATGGTCGAGGAAGTCGCGCACCTGCTCTTCATCCTCCCCGGGAAGTACCGAGCAGGTAGCGTAGATCAGCTTCCCGCCGGGGCGCACCAGGGACGCGGCCCGATCGAGGATTGCGCGCTGTTTCGTGATCAGCTCCGCATAGTCGCGGTCGGTCGTGCGGAGCCGTGCATCCGGATTGCGGCGCCAGGTGCCGGTGCCGGTGCAGGGCGCATCCACCAGCACGCGGTCGAAGGTAGCGGCGCGGCGCTTCACCCAGCGGTCACCGGTTTCCAGGAGATGCGTCTCGGCATTGTCCACGCCAGCGCGGCGCAGGCGCTTGGTGGCTCCGGTGAGGCGGGGGGCGGAGACGTCCAGCGCGGCAATGCGGCCGCGGTTGCCCATTGTGGCCGCCATGGCCAGGGTCTTGCCGGCAGCCCCAGCGCAGTAATCAGCCACCTTCATCCCTGGCTTCGCATCGGCCAGCAGGGCGATCAGCTGGCTGCCCTCGTCCTGGATCTCGATGAGCCCATCCTGGAATGCCTGGGTCGCGAGGACCGGTCGGCGGTCCGCAATCCGCAGGCCCCAAGGGGAAATGGGTGTCGGGGTGGTGGGAATGCCCTCAGCCGCCAGGGCCTGGGCTGCGGCCTCCCGCGTGGTGCGAAGCAGGTTCACCCTGAGGTCCAGCGGCGCGGAGCCCTCCAGGCCGGCAGCGGCCTCCGGAAGCGCGTCGCCGAAGCGGGCCCGCAAGCCTGGCAGCGCCCATTCCGGCAGGTTGAGGCGTGTGGCCTCGTCCATCTTCGGATGCAGGAGGGGGCGGCCCTCCAGCTTGGCGAGGAAGCGCCGCTCGTCGTTGCTCAGGGCCCGCTCGGCATATTGCGAACCGTTGAAGGCAGCCTCCACCCCGGCCAGGCCCCCACTTTCGGCGAGGACCATGTAGGCAGCCATCAGCAGCCGCCCGGTGGGGGCGGCGCCGACATGGTCGAGATGCCAGTCGAGCCGCGCCCTCTCCCGCACCACACCCCAGGCGCGGTCGGCGATGGCGCGGCGGTCCCCGCCGCCGATGAAGCGGCGGGCGCGGAAGAAGTCGTTCGCCACCGCGTCGGCGGGACGACGTGGGGCGGCCTCCAGCGCGTCCAGGAGGGAGATGGCGGCGGAGATGCGTGCGAGCGGGGTCATGTCATCCTGACGGAGGTGGTGCGGCCGGTGCGCACCGCCAGGATGCGGCGCGCGAAGGGCCCTACCCTTCCTGGCGGTAGTTCGGGGCC
Organism: Muricoccus harenae; assembly: GCF_009848505.1. Lineage (GTDB taxonomy): Bacteria > Pseudomonadota > Alphaproteobacteria > Acetobacterales > Acetobacteraceae > Roseomonas > Roseomonas harenae. The sequence goes on along the minus strand of NZ_WWDL01000013.1, from coordinate 8,215 downwards.
TCACGGGTGATCGCCACGTCATGCACGTGGCTCTCCCGCAGGCCCGCACCGGTGATGCGGCGGAAACGGCAGTTGGTCTGCATCTCGGGAATGGTGGCATTGCCCGTGTAGCCCATGGCCGACTTCAACCCGCCGACGAGCTGGTGGATGACGTTGCCCACCGGGCCCTTGTAGCCAATGCGGCCCTCGATGCCCTCGGGCACCAGCTTCAGCTGGTCCTGGACATCCGACTGGAAGTAGCGATCGGCCGAGCCGCGCGCCATCGCGCCGAGGCTGCCCATGCCGCGATACGACTTGTAGGAGCGGCCCTGGTAGAGGAACACCTCGCCAGGTGCCTCGTCCGTGCCGGCGAAGAGGCTGCCCATCATCACACAATCGGCGCCGGCCGCGATCGCCTTGGCAATGTCGCCCGAGGTGCGGATGCCGCCATCGGCGATGGCCGGCACCCCATGCTCCCGCGCGGCGGCGGCGCATTCCATCACGGCGGTCAGCTGCGGGACGCCCACGCCGGCCACGATGCGCGTGGTGCAGATGGAGCCAGGGCCGATGCCGATCTTCACGCCATCGGCGCCAGCCTCGATTAGGGCCTGCACCGCCTCCGGCGTCGCCACATTGCCCGCGATGATCTGGACGGAGTTGGAGAGGCGCTTGATCACCTCCACCGACTTCAGCACGCCGGCCGAATGGCCATGGGCAGTGTCGACCACGATGATGTCCACATCGGCGGCCACCAGCGCCTCGGCGCGGGCGCGGCCATCCTCGCCCGTGCCGGTCGCGGCAGCCACGCGCAGGCGGCCCATCGCATCCTTCACAGCGTTGGGGTTGGCCTGCGCCTTGTCCATGTCCTTCACGGTGATCAGGCCGACGCAGCGGCCCCTGTCGTCCACCACCAGCAGCTTCTCGATCCGGTGCTTGTGCAGCAGGGAGCGCGCCTTGTCCGGCGTGACATCGGTGGGGACCGTGACCAGGTTCTCCCGCGTCATCAGCTCGTAGACGCGCTGGTTCGGGTCGGTCGCGAAACGCACGTCGCGGGAGGTTACGATGCCGACGAGCCGGCCCGTCTCCGGCTCCACTACCGGGATGCCGCTGATGCGGTGCTGTTCCTGCAGGGCGCGGACATCGGCCAGCGTCTGTTCGGGATGGATGGTGACGGGGTTCACCACCATGCCGCTCTCGAACTTCTTCACCCGACGGACCTGGGCGGCCTGCTCCTCGATGCTGAGGTTCTTGTGGACCACGCCAATGCCGCCGGCCTGGGCCATGGCGATGGCCATGGGACCTTCCGTCACGGTGTCCATCGCGGCGGCGACGAGAGGGATGTTCAGCCCGATCTCACGCGTGATCCGGGTGCGGGTGTCGGCCTGGTTCGGCAGGACCTTGGAGTAGCCCGGGACGAGGAGGACGTCGTCGAACGCATAGGCCTCCTCGAGGCGGGCGAGGAAGCGAGTCTGGGTAGTATCGGGTGCCATTGAGCGGGGGCCTCTCGGGACGGGGCGGCGCTGCCTTGGCGATCCCTCCTACGCTTGTTGAGGCCCGTGCCGCAAGGCCGGCCGCATGACGCCAGCGAGAGGCTGCCCCCCGCCGCCGGCTTGGGTTGCGGTCCGGCGCTGCAAAGCCGGTGGCACTGGCCTAGGCTGCGGCTCAGCGGCCTACCTCAGCGTCCCGGCCCAGCCCCCTGCCCGCCCCGGAAGCCCTGCGCGACCACATACATCTCGGCGCTATCCTTGCGGCTTGCGGGCGGCTTGGCGTGGCGCACCGTGGCGTAGTCGCGCTTGAGTGCGTTCAGCAGCTCACGCTCGGTCCCACCCTGGAAGACCTTGGCCACGAAGGCGCCGCCCGGTGCCAGGACCTTGCGCGCGAAATCCGCCGCCAACTCCACCAGGGCAAGGATCCGCAGGTGGTCGGTCGCGTTGTGGCCGGTGGTGTTGGGCGCGATGTCCGACATCACCAGATCGGCCTGGCCCGCCAGGGCGTCCAGCACCGCGCGCTCGGCTTCCTCCTCCTGGAAGTCACCCTGCAGGACGATCGCACCATTCATGGGCTCCATCGGCAGAATATCCAGTGCAACCACCTTGCCCCTCTCGCCAGCGCGCCGGACCGCGACCTGTGTCCAGCCGCCGGGAGCGGCGCCCAGATCCACGATGCGCTGGTGCGACTGGAACAGCTTGAAACGCTCGTCCAGCTCGAGGATCTTGAAGGCGGCCCGAGAGCGGTAGCCCGCGGCCTTGGCGGCCTTCACATAGGGGTCGTTCAGCTGGCGCTCGAGCCACTTCTGGCTGGCGGTGGTGCGGCCCCTGGCGGTGCGCAGGCGCGTGGTGAGGTTGCGGGCGCCCCCCATTTTGCTGGATTCAGTCACGGATCAGTCCTTGGGTAGCGTTCAGGCGCCGCGGCGGGCGCGGCGGCGGTCCCGCATCGCCCGCAGCAGCAGCCCTTCGCGCAGGCCACGATCGCAGACAGTGATGCCAGCCGCCGGCCAGACCTCGCGGATGGCTGCGTAGATGGCGCATCCCGGGAGGACGAAATCAACCCGCTCCGGCCCAATGCAGGGATGCGCGGCCAGGCCAGCGCGGCCCATCGCCCGAAGCGCCTCCAGCGCCCGGTCTGCGCAGCTCATCTTCAGGTCATGCCCGTCCACCGCTGCGCGGCTGTAGCGCGGCAGGTCCAGCGCGATGCCGGCCAGGGTGGTGACAGTGCCGGAGGTGCCCATCAGCCGCACCCCGCCCCCACGCATCTCCTGGCGGATCCGGTGGACCGAATCGAAGGCCTCGAAGCGGGCAGCCACCTCCTGGACGACCCGGTCGAACCCCTCGCCCCCGAAGCAGGCGGCGCCGTCGCGCTCAACCAGGGTGACGACGCCGAGCGGGACGGAGATGGTGCCGATCAACCGTGGCCGCCCCGGCTCGTCGGTGCGGATCCAGGCGATTTCAGTCGATCCACCGCCGATGTCGAAGAGCAGGGCGCGCCGGTCCTCCGGGCGGAAGAGAGGGGCGCAGGATTCCATGGCCAGCTCCGCCTCCTCCCGGGCCGGAATGACGCGGATGGGCGCGCCGAGGGCCTTTTCCGCCCGCTGTATGAAGCGCGGTCCGTTAGTGGCGCGGCGGCAGGCCTCGGTGGCGACCGCCTGTACGACCTGGATGGGGCGGCGGGCCAGCTTTTGGCCGCAGGCCTCCAGCGCCGCCTCCGCACGGTCCATGGCGGCATCCGAAAGGGCACCGGTGGAGCTCAGCCCTTCGCCGAGGCGGACGATGCGGCTGAAGCTATCCAGCACCCGGAACCCCCCGGGTCCGGAGGGACTGGCGACCAGCAGGCGGCAGTTGTTCGTGCCCAGATCCAGCGCGGCATAGATCGGCGCCCCCCAGGAGAGATGGCCTGAGGGAAGACTGGTGGGCGGCACCGGGGGGCCCTCCCCCCGCCTGCCACCCGGCGGCTGGTGGGCGTTCCGGGTTTGCATGGCAATGGTCGACGAATGATCCGCTTGCAAATGGGGTGGGGCAAGCCCTTATTCCACCCGCGCGTCACGGGGCGGGTTGCAGGGCCGTCCGCACCGGGCTATAGGGCGCCCCGCCTGCCGTTGGGGAATAGTTTAACGGTAGAACTCCCGACTCTGACTCGGGCAGTCTTGGTTCGAATCCAGGTTCCCCAGCCACTCCGGCACAAGCTTCTGATCTCACAGTGAACGTTGGTGATCGCGCCCACCCCAGGCGGCGAGACGCACAACTGTGACACATCACTGGGCCACAACGGCGCAGGTCAGTCCGGATCCAGCCCCGCGCCGAGCCTGCTCTCCCTACCTCGTTCCCGCCCATCTCACCCACCGCAGCGGCATCTGGTACTGGCGCCGCCGCCTCCCCGCCCCCCTCGTGCGAGGCACAAACCTCGCGAGCGGAAATCCGACGGTCCGGCTATCCTTGCGGACGCGCGATCGCCGCATAGCCATCTCCCGGGCCCGGCAACTGGACGCGCTGCTCGAAAGGACGGCCGCCATGGATGCTTCCGGGACGATCACCGCAGCCCAGTTCGCCGGCCTTGCACGCGACCACATGCACTCGCTGCTCGAGGCGGCGCGTGCCCGGCGCGCACCGGACCCAGTCCTTGCGACTGGCGGGGACGTTGAGGTCTCCCTCGACCCCGACCTCGCCAACAGGATCCTCGACTTCGTCCTCGCGGCGGAGGACGCACCCCCCGATGACGACCCTACGGACTCCCATCTCAGTCTCGCTGGTCGCGATGGCGGCCCAATTCACCTTCCCGACGACCTGACGGCGCCGCTCATAGTCGCAGTCGGATCGGCGCAACCGCCCGAGCGCCCGATGCGGCGCAGCACCCTCGCCGGGGCCCTGCGCCGGTCCCAGGCGGCCCTCGGCCGCGCCGTGGTAGTCAGGCGCGCCCTCATGGTGAACGACGGCGCCTTGGCCCGCGAGATGGTGGTCAGCGCCGCTACCGCCGCCGGCGTCGAGATCACGCCCGAGGTCCGGCCGCTCCTTGAGCGTGTCGGCCTACGGGTGCTGGAGGGCGTGTTCCGCGAGGAGGCCGCGCGGGAGGCAGGCATCTACAAGAGCGTTCCGGAAGAGGACCCGTCCCTGGCCGCCCTCCATCTGCATCCGAGCACCCCGCAGGAGGCGCGAACACCCTCGGTCGCGCCCGGCGAGATTGCTGCTCCTGCACTGCCCGCTGTGGCGCCGGAGCCTTGCCAGACAACTGCGGTACCCGCCGAGCCGTCAGCCGCAGCGCCCCCCTCCACTGCGCCCGCCGTGTCGCTCTCCTCTCTCGTCGAGCCGTTCTTCGGCAAAAGGACGCGCGACAAAATCCGCCAGCAAGGCATGGCCCAGGAGCGCACAACCCTCCGCCTCTTCTTCGAAATCGTCGGTGACCGCCCCGTGCGGGAGTACAGACGCCAGGACATCACAGCCTTCCTCGATACCCTGCGTCGCCTTCCCTCTCGCTACGGGAAGTCGCCGAAGGATAAGGACCTCTCGGTCCAGGAATTGATCGAGCGCGCGGACGAGACTGACGCACAGCGACTGACGGACAAGACAGTCAAACGCCACCTTTCCGCCCTCTCCGTGTTTTTCAAGCTTGCCGTGGATCGCGGCCACCTCACCCTGACCGAGCGGAACGACATCATTGGCGAGCACGACTTCTCGCTCGATGACGCTCGCGAAGCGCGCGACCAGTGGACAGGAGAGGAGCTACGCCAGCTGTTCTCCTCCGCTGTCTGGACCGGCCGTGATCCCTCCCGGCGTTCCGCTCCGGGAACGGCGATCACTCGCGACGCCCGGTTCTGGATCCCACTGCTATGCATCTTTGAGGGCACGCGACTTGAGGAGGTCGCCGACCTCCGTCGGAAGGACGTCAGGAACGAGGCTGGCGTCTGGCAGATGGAGATTACAACAGAGCATCGGCGTCTGAAGAACAACAGCGCGAAGCGTGCGGTCCCGATCCACCCGGAACTCATTCGGCTGGGCTTCCTGGAGTATGTCGCGCGCATCGCCCCGCAGCCGACCGATCCGCTCTTCCCCGATCTTGAGCCTCAGGGAGCTGACCAGAAGCGAGGCCCGCGTATCACGCGGTGGTTCGTGGAGTATCGTCGGGACATCGGCGTCTTTCGCGAAGGCGCCGGCGCCCACGCGTTTCGCCATAACGTCAACACCCGCTTGCGCGAGGAGCTGCACGACTACTCCGACCAGCTGCGCCTGAGCTATCTCCTCGGCCACGCCAGTGGAACGGGCGAGGGTGATGCCGATATGATAAGGGGCGCGAGGCACATGCAGTGGCAGCGTTGTTGGCCCGGCTTACATATCCGGAGGTCAACCTCGCCCACCTGCACATTCGAGAAGACCGCGATTTTTCAGTGCCGAGCGACTGGTGAGAAAGGAACCGCTTTGACTGTTGGGTCGCCAGGATCCCCAACTCGGCTTCGAGATTCTTTTACTGGTTCAGGGTCTTAGGTCGGCTTGTGGGGAATGTGTGACATAGATGTGTGACGGTCAAGAAGTGAGAGATGGTAGGGGCGGAAGGGATCGATATCGACGGCTATTAAGCTTGTTCCTCTCTGCATAGGCCTACGGTGTTGCGGCACTCGGGCTGCGCCCCTCGTCCGGCCCAATGGGTACGGCGACGGCCTGGTCTCGGTCTGACCTTGGTGTGGAGCGCGCGTGCACCGGCGCGCCCTGAAGGCGCGCGTCCTGATCACACGCCCCAGGTCACGCCTTCGCGTGGGGGAAAGGCCTAGAAACGGCTCAGGGCCGCTTCGCGCCGAGGCTGTGTGAAAACACGGCATCTGGGCTTTGGCGATCCTGGTCCAATCCGCTGCTGGTAGTGGCCTGCCCGGTTCGGCTGACACGCGGAGGGATGCGGCTGTGCTGCGCGAGGCGCAGCTCGGTCCCTATCTCGCCGGGAGAGCTGCCAGCAGTGGCTCGATGCCGCAGATCGCGATCACCCGCTTCATGTTGTAGGCCAGCACGTGCAGGCTCATCTCCGTGCTGACCCGCCGCAGGCCACGAGTGAGGAAGTGGGTGGCACCCATCCACGCCTTGATCGTGCCGAAAGGATGCTCAGCCGTCCACCGTCGCACCCGCATGGCATCTGGCTTCAGGTCAAGGCGTCGCTGCATGGCGTCAACGACGTGCTCATGCTCCCAACGCTTGATGCGGCGTTCCTTGCCGGTCGTACATTGCGCTTTCATCGGGCACGTCTGACAGGTGCTGGCCCAGTAGGCACGGATCGTCATCCCGTTCTCGACGCTGTTGCAACGCCAGGTCAGCCGCTCCCCGGCCGGGCATCGGTACTCGTCAACCTCGGGCAGGTAGATGAAGTCCTGCTTGCCGAAGCGTCCCGCGGCCTTGGCACCCGAGGTCTGTGGCTTGGGCACGAGAGGCGTGATGCCGGCCCTCTCGCAAGCGAGGATCTCCTCGCCGGCGAAGTAGCCCCGGTCAGCGAGGCCGGTCAGCCCCTCGTGACCCATGGCGTTCCGCGCCCGCTCCGACATGCCCGAAAGCTGGGCGCGGTCGTTGCCGATGTTCGTTACCTCGTGCGCCACGATCAGGTGGTGCTCCGTGTCTACCGCCGCCTGCACGTTGTAGCCGACGATCCCCGAATCCTTGGCGCTCGTCGCCATCGCCCGCGCGTCCGGGTCGGTGATCGAGACCTGCCCGTCGGGTGCGGTGCGGACCGCCTCCTCCATCTCGTGCAGCTGCTCCATCCGCCGCGCCAGGCTCGCCAGCCTGTCCTCCAGCCGGGCAGTCCTCACCCGAGCCGTCTCGTCCTCCTGCCGGTCTGCCGTCTCCAGCGCGGCCAGGTAGCGCGCGACACTCGCCTCAACCTGGGCCATGCGGCGCCGGACAAGGTTGGGGGTGTAGCTCGTCGGCCTTGAATAACCCCATCAGGCTGCGTGGGCGGTGATCTGGTCGCGTTTCGCCCGGTCGATCGCCTGGATGAGGCTGGCGATGAGAGCGGCCAAAAGAGCTCTGAGGTGGGCGAGGATCTTGCGGATGTTGTGACCGCAGCCGCAGAGCACGGCGAAGATGGCGTCGCCGAGGGTGCCCCTGAGGGCGCAGCGGGCGAGGCGTCCGTCGGTCTTCATGTGGCCGATCTCGGGTTCGATGGCGCTGCGGCGCCGGAGCAGTCTTGTCAGCCTCGGCGTCAGGCCGCGCCGTGTGCCGCTGATGAGGACCTTCGTGCCGTGGGCGCCATGGCCGCGGTAGCCGCGATCGACCACAGCGAGGCTGGGGCATCGCCCGGTGAGGGTTTCGACCTGCTGGAGGGCGTCCGCGAGGGTGTGTCCGTCATAGGGATTGCCGGGCATGGAGCGCATGCCGACGACGAAGCCGCCGGCGAGCGTGGTGGCGATGCTGACCTTGCAGCCGAACTCGTAGCGGATGCGGGCCTTGCCCTTGGAGATGCAGTCCACCTCCGGCTCGTGCAGGGCGTAGATCTTGTTCGGGGCTTTCGGCGTCTGTCGCAGCAGGCGCGTGACGAGCGCGATGCGCTGCTCGATCCGTGTCCGCAGCCGCTCGTCAGGGACGGCGCCGATCTTGCGGCCGATGTCGCGCAGGACGCGGCCCGTGTAGCCCTTTAGCGTGCGCAGCACCTTGCGCATGCGCCGGAACTGCCGGGCATGGGCGTGCCGCCCCGCTTGCGCTGCCAGGCGCGGAGCCAAGCGGTTGTAGTTCTGCCGCAAGGTGATCCTGGCCTTGTGCGCCAGCGTCACCAGGGA
>NZ_WWDL01000126.1 GCF_009848505.1 Muricoccus harenae | reverse complement strand
CGGGTGATGGCGGAGAAGAAGCCCTCGACGGCGTTGATCCAGGACGCTGAGGTCGGCGTGAAATGGAAGACCCAGCGCGGGTGATCAGCCAACCACTGCCGCACCTTCGGATGCTTGTGGGTGGCGTAGTTGTCGAGGATGGCGTGGATCACCTTGCCGGCCGGAACCGCGCGCTCGACGGCGTTGAGGAAGCGGGCGAACTCCTTGTGGGTGTGCCGCGGCATGCAGCGGCCGACCACGGTTCCGTCGAGGGTGTTAAGGGCGGCGAACAGGGTGGTGGTGCCGTTGCGCTTGTAGTCGTGCGTCATCGTGCCGCACTTGCCGGGCTTCAGTGGCAGGCCCGGCTGGGTGCGATCGAGCGCCTGGATTTGGCTCTTCTCGTCGATCGACAGCACCACCGCATGGCAGGGTGGGTCCATGTAGAGGCCGACGATGTCCTCGACCTTGCTGGCAAAGGCCGGGTCGTTGGAGCGCTTGAAGCTGCGCAGACGGTGCGGTTGCAGACGGTTTGC
>NZ_WWDL01000125.1 GCF_009848505.1 Muricoccus harenae | reverse complement strand
GCGCGCAGCCTGAAGAAGCAGCTGCTGGCCCGCGCCGCCGTGCGGGTGCGGACGGATGAGTCGAATCGCGTCGTGGTCAGCGCGCTGCGCGACCTGGACTTCCGGATCGATTCCGGGGAGCGCGTCGCCCTGGTGGGCCGCAATGGCGCCGGCAAGACCACCCTGCTCCGCTCCCTCGCTGGCATCTATGAGCCGGTGGGCGGGCGGCTGACGATCGAAGGCTCGGTCGGCTCCCTCATCGACCCGGCCGCCGGCCTGGATCAGGACAGCACGGGGCGCGAGAACATCCGCCTGCGTGCCCTCTACCGGAACCTCGACCTCGCCGCGCAGGCGAAGCTGGAGGAGGAGGTCGCGGAATTCGCCGGGCTGGGCGAGTTCCTCGACATGCCGATCAAGGGCTATTCCGCCGGCATGGCCATCCGGCTGGCCTTCGCCATCGCCACCGCCATGCAGCCCCAGATCCTGCTGATGGACGAGTGGTTCATGGCAGGCGATGCCACCTTCATGCAAAAGGCCGAG
>NZ_WWDL01000124.1 GCF_009848505.1 Muricoccus harenae | reverse complement strand
GTCCAATCCGCTGCTGGTAGTGGCCTGCCCGGTTCGGCTGACACGCGGAGGGATGCGGCTGTGCTGCGCGAGGCGCAGCTCGGTCCCTATCTCGCCGGGAGAGCTGCCAGCAGTGGCTCGATGCCGCGGATCGCGATCACCCGCTTCATGTTGTAGGCCAGCACGTGCAGGCTCATCTCCGTGCTGACCCGCCGGAGGCCGCGAGTGAGGAAGTGGGTGGCGCCCATCCACGCCTTGATCGTGCCGAAAGGATGCTGAGCCGTCCGCCGTCGCACCCGCATGGCATCTGGCTTGAGATCCAGGCGTCGCTGCATGGCGTCAACGACGTGCTCATGCTCCCAACGCTTGATGCGGCGTTCCTTGCCGGTCGTACATTGCGCTTTCATCGGGCACGTCTAACAGGTGCTGGCCCAGTAGGCACGGATCGTCATCCCGTTCTCGACGCTGTTGCAACGCCAGGTCAGCCGCTCCCCGGCCGGGCATCGGTACTCGTCAACCTCGGGCAGGTAGATGAAGTCCTGCTTG
>NZ_WWDL01000123.1 GCF_009848505.1 Muricoccus harenae | reverse complement strand
TGGCATCTACGATCTCGCCGCCAATGCGGGTTGGGTCAGTGTCGGCATGGACCATGACACCGCGGCCTTCGCGGTCCAGACGATCCGCCGCTTGTGGCACGACACCGGCAGCCTACGCTATCCGAACGCCCGGCATCTGGTCATCACCGCTGATGGCGGTGGCAGCAACGGCTCGCGCCTGCGGCTATGGAAGCGTGAGCTGCAGCGCCTCGCCGATGAACTCGGCATCGAGATCACCGTCCACCACTTGCCTCCTGGCACCAGCAAATGGAACAAGATCGAGCACCGGCTGTTCTCCTTCATCAGCCAAAACTGGCGGGCCAAACCGCTGGTCAGCTATCGCATCATCGTCGACCTGATCAGCGCCACCACCACAGAGACCGGCCTGACGGTGCGCTGCGAACTCGACACCAACGCCTATCCCAAGGGCATCACCGTCTCCGATGCAGAGATGGCAAACATCAACATCAGCCGTGCCAACTTCCATGGCGAGTGGAACTACACGATCCGGCCTCGCCATGCTCCA
>NZ_WWDL01000122.1 GCF_009848505.1 Muricoccus harenae | reverse complement strand
TCGACCGCCCGCTGTCGGGGGACTGGCCCTATCTCTGGCTCGATGCCACCTATCTGCGGCAGCGCGAGGGCGGTCGCATCGTCTCGGTGGCGGCGATAATCGCCGTGGCCTGTGATGCTGAGGGGCGTCGCGAGATCGTCGGCCTGCATATCGGCCCGTCAGAAGCCGAGACCTTCTGGGCGACTTTCCTCAAGAGCCTGGTCAAGCGCGGCCTGAAGGGCGTGAAGCTCGTCGTCTCCGATGCCCATGAGGGGCTGAAGGCGGCGATCGCCCGCGTCCTTGGCGCGCCCTGGCAACGGTGCAGGGTTCACTGGATGAGGAACGCGTTGGCGCATGTGGGCAAGGCCCAGCAGTCCATGGCCTCGGCCGCGCTGCGTCAGGCCTTCCTCCAACCCGATCAGGAAGCCGCGCGGCAGACCTGGCGTCATGTTGCCGACCAACTCCGCGAGCGCTGGCCCAAGCTCGGCAAGCTCATGGATGACAGCGAGCATGACGTGCTCGCCTACATGGCGTTCCCGGTATCACACCGAAC
>NZ_WWDL01000121.1 GCF_009848505.1 Muricoccus harenae | reverse complement strand
ATGGGCGGAGGCCGTGTGAAAACGCTGGGCGGAGTATCCTATGGCCTTCGGAGGGGAGGCTGGGATGAAGCGCTTCGTGGAAGGCGAGGAGCGGGGCCAGGTGACGCTGCTTCCCGACTGCATTGAGGACTATGTCTCCGAGGAGAACCCGGTCCGGGTGATTGAGGCCTTTGTCGAGGCGCTTGATCTGGCCGAGCTCGGCTTCGAGGGCGTCACCCCCGAGCGGACGGGCCGTCCGGCCTACCACCCCGCGACGCTGCTGAAGATCTACATCTACGGCCATTTCAACCTGATCCAGTCCAGCCGGCGGCTGGAGCGCGAGGCAGGACGCAACCTCGAGCTGATGTGGCTGACGGGGCGGCTGGTCCCGGACTTCAAGACGATTGCCGATTTCCGTAAGGACAACGGGGAGGCGATCCGGGCGACCTGCCGGCACTTCGTCCTCCTGTGCCGCGAGCTCGACCTGCTGTCGGAGGCTTCGGTTGCCGTCGACAGCAGCCGCTTCAAGGCGGTGAATGCGCGCGAGAAGAGCTA
>NZ_WWDL01000120.1 GCF_009848505.1 Muricoccus harenae | reverse complement strand
GCCTCAGCGTCCGGCGCTGATGGATTGGTAGAAGGCGAGTTCTTCCTGGAGAGCGGAGATGACCATATCGGCGGCTTCATCGGTGAGGGCGATGCAGACGCGCCGGCGGTCGGAGCCGTGGAAGTAGCGGCGGACGAGCTTGGCGTTTTCGAGGGCGGCGAGCTTGCGCAGGGCGGTGCTCTGTGGGGCGCCGGAGGAGATGCAGACGGAGGAGACGGAGACATGTCCGCCTTCGGCGCGCACGGCGGCGAGGTCGAGGAGCATGTCCCAGGCGGGCCAGTCGAAGAACTGTCCGATGGGCTTGCGGCGCCTGCGGGCACGGAGTTGGAGCATGCGCTTCAGCCCGGCCGGGCCAAGGCTTTCGGCGGGGCGCGCTGCTTCGATGGCTTCACCGGCCGGAGCGGTGGGCCTGGTGCTGGTGGCTTGGCCATCGAAGGTGGCGAAGAGGCGATCGCAGGTCGCTCTCAGTTCCGCGAGCAGGGTCGCGGCGTTCGGCTCGGCTGCCGGCATGGCTTGCTCCGACCGCTCGGAGCGCTCCGGCAGATCGGCATAAGC
>NZ_WWDL01000119.1 GCF_009848505.1 Muricoccus harenae | reverse complement strand
GCCATCATCCCCGATAGAGACGATCGCGCCGGTGGCCCCGGTCTCCGGCCGGGCTACGCCCGACCTGCGTCCGGGGCCACCGGCCAACTTGCCTGTCGGCACCGGCCAAGATGGTTGTCGCTGAACAGCGCCTCGACAACCGGCGCCATGCTCCAGCAGGGCACGAGGTCACGGATCCGGCCCGTGAGGCGCTCAATGCGTGCCTCGAGTTCGTTCACCGCGTCGAGGTATTCCTGGCAGGCGACCTGCTGGGCGGGGTGCGGGAGGGTCTGCTCCATCAGCCACTTCCGGTGCGGCCAGGTCCAGCGCTTGCCGTCGTAACTCCGCCCGTGCCGGAGCAGGAATCCCATCAGCCGCTGCCGCGCCTTGCGGAGCGCCTCCACCATGTCCGCCCGCGCCCTGACCAGGTCCCGCCTGTTCGAAGCAGTGCTTCGAACCGTGTTCCGGGTCCGGCACCCAGACCGGCGTCAACTCGCCGGCCCGATGCAGGCGGGCCAGCGCCGTCGCGTCCCGCCGATCGGTCTTGATCCGCTCGCCGGGCTTGCGCGGGATGAGGCTCGGCGC
>NZ_WWDL01000118.1 GCF_009848505.1 Muricoccus harenae | reverse complement strand
TGAGGCGCTCCAACGGATTCGTGGAATGCAGCTTGGTTCGGTGTGATACCGGGAACGCCATGTAGGCGAGCACGTCATGCTCGCTGTCATCCATGAGCTTGCCGAGCTTGGGCCAGCGCTCGCGGAGCTGGTCAGCGACATGGCGCCAGGTCTGCCGCGCGGCTTCCTGATCGGGCTGGAGGAAGGCCTGACGCAGTGCGGCCGAGGCCATGGACTGCTGGGCCTTGCCCACATGCGCCAACGCGTTCCTCATCCAGTGAACCCTGCAGCGCTGCCAGGTCGCGCCAAGCACCCGGGCGACCGCCGCCTTCAGTCCCTCATGGGCGTCGGAGACGACGAGCTTCACGCCCTTCAGCCCGCGCTTGACTAGGCTCTTGAGGAAGGTCGCCCAGAAGATCTCGGCTTCTGACGGGCCGATGTGCAGGCCGACGATTTCGCGCCGCCCCTCAGCATCACAGGCCACGGCGATTATCGCCGCCACCGAGACGATGCGACCGCCCTCGCGCTGCCGCAGATAGGTGGCATCGAGCCAGAGATAGGGCCAGTCCCCCGACAGCGGGCGGTCGA
>NZ_WWDL01000012.1 GCF_009848505.1 Muricoccus harenae | reverse complement strand
GGTGCTGTCCAGGAGCAGCAGCCCGTCCTCGGGCAGGCTCGGGCGGAGCGCCTCGAAAACCAACTCCCACCAGCCGCGCAGGCACCAGCGCCGCCAGCGGTGGTAGACGCTGGACCAGAGGCCCAGCGCTTCGGGTAGGTCACGCCACGGCGCCCCGGTCCGGCCGATCCAGAGCGCGGCTTCCACAAAGCGGCGCAGCGCTCCTTCGTCATGCTTCCACGCGAGTGGGATCCGCTGCACCACCAGCATCAGCGCCACCCATTGGGCGTCGTCCAGGCTCGTCCTGGTCATGACCGTGCCACCCTGAAACCCCTGAGAACGTCCAAGCTGGCGCGTCCGCAGACCAGATCAGCGCCGAAAGGGCTTGTCAGGCAGTCCAGTCACAGACCCTAGGGCAAGCGCATGGCACCCTTTGGACCGTCTCGCGCAATCGTGCTGGAGCGTTAACCGTATTCCGGTTAATCGCCATGTTGCAGTGCAACATCAATAGCTTAGCCGAGTCCTATAACTTGCCGATCTGCTGAAGCAACCGTATCTGCCGAAGGAAGGCCATCCTCAGGCCCAGTCTAATGCAGGAGCAGCCCCATGGCCCTCGGGACGGACAGCACGGCGAAGCGCCGCAGCGGACGCGGCAAGGATTCCCCGCCCCCGGCCGGACATAACCAGGACATCCTCAGCAAGGCCTATCGGGAGATGCTCCTGATCCGCCGCTTCGAGGAGAAGGCGGGCCAGCTTTACGGCATGGGGCTGATCGGCGGCTTCTGCCACCTCTACATCGGCCAGGAGGCCGTGGTGGTGGGCATGCAGATGACGCTGGAGGAGGGCGACGAGGTCATCACCTCCTACCGTGACCACGGCCACATGCTGGCGACCGGAATGGAGGCCCGCGGCGTGATGGCGGAACTGACCGGCCGCATCGGTGGCTACTCGAAGGGCAAGGGCGGGAGCATGCACATGTTCTCCCGTGAGAAGGGCTTCTATGGCGGCCACGGCATTGTGGGGGCGCAGGTTTCCCTCGGCGCGGGCCTTGCCTTCGCCAACTGGTACCGCGAGGACGGCAAGGTCGCGCTCACCTATTTCGGGGAGGGCGCGTCCAACCAGGGGCAGGTCTATGAGAGCTTCAACCTCGCCGCCCTGCTGAAGCTGCCCTGCGTCTTCATCATCGAGAACAATCGCTACGGCATGGGCACGAGCGTGGAGCGCGCCTCGGCCTCGAAGGACCTGTCGAAGAACGGCGCGCCCTGGGGCATCCCGGGTGAGCAGGTGAATGGCATGGACGTGCTGGCGGTGAAGGAAGCGGGCGAGCGGGCTGTCGCGCATTGCCGCGAGGGCAAGGGGCCGTACCTGCTGGAGATGCAGACCTACCGCTATCGCGGCCACTCCATGTCCGACCCCGCGAAGTACCGGACGCGGGAGGAGGTGCAGAAGATGCGGGAGCAGAACGACTGCATCGAGATGGTGCGCAAGGCCCTGCTGGAGGGTGGCAAGAACGAGGCCGAGCTGAAGGCGGTGGATGACGAGGTGAAGGCGATCGTCCAGGACGCGGCCGAATTCGCGCAGTCCAGCCCCGAGCCGGATGAATCCGAACTCTGGACCGACATTCTGGTGGAGACCCGCTGATATGGGCGCGACGATCCTGATGCCCGCCCTCTCCCCCACAATGACGGAGGGAAAGCTCAGCCGGTGGCTGAAGAAGGAAGGCGACGAGGTGAAGTCCGGCGACGTGCTCGCCGAGATCGAGACGGACAAGGCCACCATGGAGGTGGAGGCCGTCGACGAAGGGAAGATCACGAAGATCCTGGTCGCCGAGGGAACGGAAGGCGTGCAGGTGAATGCCGCAATCGCCGAGCTGGATGGCGGTGACGGCAGCGCCGCCCCGGCGGGCGATGCCGCGACGCCCCCCGCTGAGCAGGGCAGCAAGGCGGCTTCCGTGCAGCAACCGGAATCCAACGCCACGCAGCATGGCGGCGAGATCGGGAAGACGGCCAAGCAGGCCGAGGATTATGGCCAGGTTTCCGCGCGCGGCGCCGAGCGCCGCGAAGGCGTCGCCGCGGAGCCGAAATCCACGGCCCAGCCGGAGAAGGACTGGGGCCCGACCAAGCCGACCACGGTGCGCGAGGCGCTGCGCGATGCCATGGCGCTGGAGATGCGGGCGGACAAGGACGTGTTCCTGATGGGCGAGGAGGTCGCGCAGTACCAGGGCGCCTACAAGATCTCCCAGGGCCTGCTGGATGAATTCGGGCCGAAGCGGGTGATCGACACGCCGATCACCGAATATGGCTTCACCGGCATGGCAGTGGGCGCGGCGCTGACGGGGCTGAAGCCCATCGTCGAGTTCATGACCTTCAACTTCTCGATGCAGGCCATCGACCACATCATCAACTCAGCGGCGAAGACGCTCTACATGTCGGGCGGGCAGCTCGGCTGCCCGATTGTCTTCCGCGGGCCGAACGGCGCGGCGGCCCGCGTGGCCGCGCAGCATTCCCAGGACTTCACCTCCTGGTACGCGCATGTTCCGGGGCTTAAGGTGATCGCCCCCTGGTCGGCGGCGGATGCGAAGGGGCTGCTGCGCGCCGCCATCCGCGATCCGAACCCGATCGTCTTCCTCGAGAACGAGATCCTCTACGGCCAGACCTTCGAATGCCCGGTGGCGGAGGACTTTGTCCTGCCGATCGGCAAGGCGAAGGTCGAGCGCGACGGCACGGACGTCACCATCGTCTCCTACTCGATCATGGTGGGCCTCGCGATGCAGGCGGCCGAGGAGTTGGAGAAGGCGGGCATTTCGGCGGAGGTGATCAACCTGCGCACGATCCGCCCGCTGGACATCGAGACGGTGCTCGCCTCGGTGCGGAAGACCAATCGCCTGGTCACGGTCGAGGAAGGCTGGGCCTTCGCCAATGTCGGCGGCGAGGTCGCGATGCAGGTGATCGAAGGAGCCTTCGACTATCTGGATGCGCCGCCCGTCCGCGTGGCGGGCCTCGACGTGCCGATGCCTTATGCCGCCAATCTCGAGAAGCTCGCGCTGCCCACGGTGGCGCAGGTGATCGAGGCGGCGCGCAAAGTCACCTACAAGTAAGGGGCGCGCGCCATGGCCACGAATATCCTGATGCCCGCCCTGTCCCCGACCATGACGGAGGGAACGCTCGCCCGCTGGCTGAAGAAGGAGGGCGAGGCGGTGAAGTCCGGCGACGTAATCGCTGAGATCGAGACCGACAAGGCCACGATGGAGTTCGAGGCCGTGGACGAGGGCATCCTCGGCAAGATCCTCGTGCCCGACGGGACCGAAGGGGTGAAGGTGAACCAGCCCATCGGCATCATGGTCGATGAGGGCGAGGCCGTGCCTTCCGGCGATGCCGCGCCCGCGAAAGCGAGCGGCGACAAGGGGCCGGCGCCCTCGCCCTCCGGCAGCCCGGCGCTAGAGGCCGTGCAGGCGGCGGGCGGCAAGGTGGCCGGTGCCGCCGAGCAGCCGGTCCAGGCGGATGCGCCGAAGTCCCAGCCCCAGGCGCCAACGCCCGCGGCTGCGCCGGCCGGGCAGGGGGGGCGCGTCTTCGCCTCGCCGCTCGCCCGCCGGATGGCCAAGCAGGCCGGGCTGGACCTGGGCTCCGTAAAGGGCTCGGGGCCGAACGGGCGCATCGTGAAGTCGGATATCGAGGCAGCGCAAGCTGCGCCGAAGCCGGCGGCCGCGCCCCAGGCCCAGCCCGCCGCGGCACCGGCGGCCCCGGCTCCCGCGCCGAAGCCCGCCGCGCCTGCCATCACGGCGCCGCACAAGGCCGTGCCGCATTCGACCATGCGCAAAGTCATCGCCCGCCGCCTCAGCGAGGCGAAGCAGACGATTCCGCATTTCTACGTCTCCATCGACGTGAAGCTGGATGCGCTGCTGAAGCTGCGCGCCGACCTGAACGCGCGTTCGCCCAAGGAAGGTGCCGGGGCCTACAAGCTCTCGGTCAATGACCTGGTCATCAAGGCGACCGCCGCGACGCTGCGGAAGCTGCCGCAAACCAACGCTTCCTGGACCGACGATGCGATCGTCATCTACGACGACGTCGACATCAGCATCGCCGTCTCCATCCCGGATGGGCTGATTACTCCGATCATCCGCAAGGCCGACCAGAAGGGGCTGGCGACCATCTCCAGCGAGATGAAGGACCTCGCCTCCCGGGCTAAGGCCGGGAAGCTGAAGCCAGAGGAATTCCAGGGCGGCGGCTTCTCCATCTCGAACATGGGGATGTATGGCGTCTCGAATTTCTCGGCCATCATCAACCCGCCCCAGGCCGGCATCCTCGCCGTCTCTGCGGGCGAGAAGCGGCCGGTGGTGAAGGGTGACCAGCTTGCGATCGCCACGGTGATGACCGTGACGCTTTCGGTGGATCACCGCGTCATCGACGGGGCGCTGGCGGCGGAATGGGTCTCTACCTTCAAGTCGATCGTCGAGGACCCGCTGAGCCTGATGCTGTGAGCGAGGTCTCCACCGCCTTCGCGCTGCGCGACGCCACCCCGGCCGATCTGCCGGAGGTGGTGCGCCTCGTCCGCGCCCTTGCGGAATACGAGAAGCTTCTGCACGAGGTGGTGGGAACCGAGGATGACTTCCGGGCCATGCTCTTCGGCGAGAAGCCGCTGCTGCACGCGGTTCTGGCAGAGGTGAATGGGCGTGTGGTTGGGCAGGCGCTGTGGTTCAACAATGTCAGCACCTTTACCGGCAAGCCGGGCATCTACCTGGAAGACATCTTCGTGGAGCCGGAGCATCGCGGCCTCGGCATCGGAAAGGCCTTCTTCCGCTACCTCGCGCAGCGTGCGGTGGCGGAGGGGTGGACGCGGCTGGACTGGCAGGTGCTGGACTGGAACGAGCCCTCGATCGCCTTCTACCAGGGGCTCGGGGCACAATCCGGCAAGCAATGGATCAACCAGCGCCTGAGCGCCGAGGCATTGCGGCGGCTCGCTGCATGAACGACCAGTAGCGGCTGGCGGCCTGACGGCCCCGCCGGACAGAATCACGCGGCGCCTCGGCGCCCGCACGGAGGAGGCCAGCATGGCCGATCAGTTCGACCTGGTGGTGGTGGGTGGCGGCCCGGGCGGCTATGTCGCGGCGATCCGCGCGGCGCAGCTGAAGATGAAGGTCGCGTTGGTGGAGCGCGAGAATCTCGGCGGCATCTGCCTGAACTGGGGCTGCATTCCCACCAAGGCGCTGCTCCGGGCCAGCGAGATCAACCACCTGCTGCACACGCTGGATGCTTATGGCTTCGCGGCCGATAACATCCGCTTCGACTTCCAGAAGGTGGTGAAGCGCTCCCGCGCCGTTGCCAATCAGCTGTCCTCGGGCGTGAAGGGGCTGATGAAGAAGAACAAGGTGACCGTGTATGACGGCACCGCGAAGCTTGCCGGGGCCGGCAAGCTCGCGGTCACCAAGGACGGCAAGCCGGTGGCCGAACTGGCAGCGAAGAACATTATCCTTGCCACCGGCGCCCGCGCCCGGGTGCTGCCGGGGATGGAGCCGGACGGAAAGCTCGTCTGGTCCTATCGCGAGGCGCTGGTGCCGGATGCCATGCCGAAGTCGCTTGTCGTCATCGGCTCGGGCGCCATCGGCAGCGAGTTCGCCAGCTTCTACCTCAACATGGGCGCCCAGGTGACGCTGATCGAGGTGGTGGACCGTATCCTGCCGGTCGAGGACGCAGAGATCAGCGCCTTCGTGCAGAAAGCCTTCGTCAAGCAGAAGATGAACGTGATCACCGACGCCAAGGTCGGGAAGATCACCCGCGGCGCCAATTCCGTCACCGTCAGCGTCGAGGCGGGGGGGAAGGTGCAGGAGATCACCGCGGATCGGCTGATCTCGGCCGTCGGCATCACCGGCAATGTCGAGGATCTCGGCCTTGAAGGCACGAAGGTGAAGGTGGAGCGCAGCCATATCGTCATCGACGAGATGTGCCGCACCGGAGAGCCCGGCATCTACGCCATCGGCGACGTGGCCGGCCCGCCCTGGCTTGCCCACAAGGCCTCCCACGAGGCGATCATCTGTGTCGAGCATATCGCAGGGCTGCATCCGCACCCGCTGGAGGCGTTGAACATCCCGGGCTGCACCTATTGCCGCCCGCAGGTCGCCAGCGTCGGCCTGACCGAGGCGCGGGCCAAGGAAATGGGGCATGAGGTCCGGGTGGGACGCTTCCCCTTCATCGGCAATGGCAAGGCCATCGCAATGGGCGAGCCCGAGGGGCTGGTGAAGACGGTGTTCGACGCCAGGACCGGGGAGTTGCTGGGCGCCCATATGGTCGGGCCAGAGGTGACCGAGCTGATCCAGGGCTACACCATCGCGCGGACCCTGGAGTCGACCGAGGCCGAGCTGATGCACACCGTTTTCCCGCATCCGACCGTCTCCGAGGCGATGCATGAGGCCGTGCTTGATGCCCACGGCCGGGTGATCCACATCTAGGGCCAGAGTCCGTCCAGGACTCACGCTCCAAACCCTGTCGCCATGCCCCCGCTTCCGGGGCGCGGCCGAAGGATGAAACCTATGGCCACCCGAATTCTGGTGGATCACCGCGCCGGCGGCGCCACCGCCGCCGGCGTCCCAGCCGAGCCGACCCTGATGGCTGCGCCCGAGGCGCCGGCCCTGCCGGCCCATATTGCCCGGATCGTGCCCAGCACAGCCGCCGCCCCACTCCGCCACCCGGAGAAGGCGAACCGGCCGGACAACCCCATCAAGCGCAAGCCGGACTGGATCCGGGTGAAGGCCCCGACCCACCCGGTCTATCACGAAACCCGCAAGTTGATGCGGGACAACAAGCTCGTCACGGTCTGCGAGGAGGCCGCCTGCCCGAATATCGGGGAGTGCTGGTCCCAGCGGCACGCGACCATGATGATCATGGGTGAGATCTGCACGCGGGCCTGCTCCTTCTGCAACATCACCACCGGCATGCCCAAGGCGCTCGACCTTGATGAGCCGCGCCGTGTCGGTGATGCCGTCGCGGCGCTGGGGCTACGCCATGTGGTCATCACCTCGGTGGACCGGGACGACCTGAAGGATGGCGGTGCCGAGCATTTCGCCCGGACTATCGCCTCCATCCGCGCCGCCGCACCCGGCACCACTATCGAGATCCTGACCCCCGACTTCCTCCGCAAGCCTGGCGCGCTGGAGGTGGTGGTGGAGGCCCGGCCAGATGTCTTCAACCACAATCTGGAGACGGTGCCGCGGCTCTACCCGTCGATCCGCCCCGGCGCGCGTTACTTCCACTCCCTGCGTCTGTTGGATGAGGTGAAGCGGCTCGATGCCAGCATCTTCACCAAGTCGGGCGTGATGGTCGGGCTGGGGGAGGCGCGCGTGGAGGTGCTGCAGGTGATGGACGACATGCGCTCGGCCGAGATCGACTTCCTCACAATCGGGCAGTACCTGCAGCCGACGGTGAAACACGCTGCGGTGGACCGCTTCGTCGAGCCCGCCGAGTTCGAGGACTATGCCCGCATGGCCCGCGCCAAGGGCTTCCTGCTGGTTTCGGCCACGCCGCTCACGCGCTCATCCTACCATGCGGACCAGGATTTCGCCGATCTGCGCGCGGCGCGCGACGCGTCCCTCGGCCGCGCCGCGACCGCCGCCTGACATGCCCACCCATGCGGAAACCAAGCGGCTTCCCTATAGCCAGGAGCAGATGTTCGACCTCGTTGCGGATGTACGCCGCTATCCGGAGTTCCTGCCCTGGTGCGTCGGCGCCCATGTGGTCTCCCGCACTGAGAACGAGCTGATCGCGGACCTGACCATCGGCTTCAAGATGTTCCGCGAGACCTTCCGCAGCCGCGTTACGCTGGAGCGGCCGACCCATGTGCATGTGGAATACCTGACGGGTCCCTTCCGCTACCTGAACAACCACTGGCGCTTCGCCCCGGCGCCGGGTGGCGGCACCGAGGTGAACTTCTTCGTCGACTTCGAATTCAAATCGCGCCTGCTGCAGGCGGTGATCGGCACCGTGTTCAACGAGGCCGTGCGGCTGATGGTGCGCGCCTTTGAGCGCCGGGCGATGGCCCTTTATGGGCGGGAGCGTCCGGGAGTCAGGCCGATCGGCGCCCGGCTCTGACCATCCGGTTAGTGCGGCGCTTTCCCGCGCTGCCGGCTCAGCTTTTCTTCGTATTCACGGATGACGGCAGCTTGGCCGCGGCTCTCCTCCTCGAGCGTAAGGGTGCAGCGTGCATCGGTCGGCAAGGTGAAGGTGCTTCCCGGTGGGAGGCTGCTTCGGCCGCTTGCTTCGGCGGCGTAGGAGAGCCCGAGAAGCAGGATCAGCGCGACCAACGCGCCGCTCCACTTCCATCGGGTCCAGCCAAGTCCGCCTGACAAGGCGGCTAGAAGCGCTTCCATGGCGAGGATCGTGGCGACCGCAAGGGGAAGCGCGTTGAAGCGTGTTTCGACGGCCGAGATGGCATTGATCGCCATGGTCCCGGCGCAGGACACCAAAAGGAAGGTTACCACTGCGGTCTGGGGCTGGCGAAACCCGCCGCGGATGGCCGCACGGGAAAGCTGCGCAAGCCGAAACCCCGCGAGCACCACCGCCGCCCAGTAGAAGATCCGGAGTCCATGCCGGTACCAGGCAAGACGATCGTAGATGTAGACGAACGGGCTCCCGACATCGAAGGACAGGATCAGATGCGCCAGCATCGTCGCCGTGCCGCGCAGCGGATGCTGCAGGTACCAGCCCCAACCATCCCCTGAATTAAGGTGGCCCGAAAAAAGCGGGTTCGGCGTGTACCAGGGACCGGCCCCCTGACCCATTATGGTGTCGTATTTCCACGCGAGCACGCCGAAGGTCGCCTGGAAACCGCCGAGGCGGCAGATGGGCAGGATACTGGCCTCGCCCGTCACGCGCATGGCGTAGATCGCCTGGGGCAACCAGGAAAGCGCGCCCAGAAGCAGTCCGCCCAGCGCCGCCGCCGCCAGCCGCGGGCGGTGCTCCCGCCAACTCGGCACCAGGAGCAGGGCCGCAAGCATCGCGGCATGCCAACCAAGCACGAGCGGCAGGTTGGCGGGTCTTACCATGAGCGCGAAACCGGCCAGCGCCCCGCCCACAAGAATCAACCCCTCGCTTCGGCCTGCCGCGTAGCGCCAGCCCAATCGCACGGCCGTCGCGGACAGGACGACTGCGATGATGAGCGAGGGCGCCTCCGTCAGCGCGTCCGTCACGAGCGCCAGTCCGACAGGGCCGAGGAGCAGAGCCAGGAGCGCGGCCCACGCCCATCGCGACGACAGCACGCGCAACGACGCTGCGAGCCATAGGCAGGCCGCAGCGTAGATCATGTACTGTACGATGCCGGCCAGCGCCGAGAGGCGCGCATGGTCGAAGCCCGCCAGATAGGTGAGCGGCATCAGAAGCAGAGGGTAGCCATAGGTCCGGATCGTGCCGAGGTCATGCAGCACGCCGTCCATGCGAAAGCGGAAGGCGTAAAACAGGTAGGACCAGGAGTCCGAAGCTGACGGATAGCTTCCATAGCGGAAGATCAGCAGCGCGGCGGCCAGCGCCGAAGCACCGAGAAGGAGGAAGAGGGGCCTTCCAGATCGTGTCACTGCCGCGCCTCTAGCCCGTCTTCCGGTTGCTATAGATCAGCTTGAGCGATGCTGGCCATCTCCACGCCGCCCTGGCAGAGTTACTCCATGGTCCACGCCCCCGAACGCCCGACGCACGGCGCCCCGCCCGTCCGTATCAATCTCTATTCCGACACGCAGACCCGCCCTTCACAGGCGATGAAGGCCGCAATGATGGCGGCGGAGGTCGGCGACGAGCAGCACGGCGACGACCCGACCGTGCATGCGCTCTGCGACCGCATGGCAGCGCTACTGGGAAAGGAGGCGGCGATGTTCCTGCCCTCCGGCACCATGTGCAACGTCGTGGCCCTGAACACCCATTGCCGCAACGGCGATGAGGTGGTGGCGCATGAGAGTGCGCATATCCTGACCAGCGAGGGCGGCAGCCACGCTGCGATTGCCGGCGTGCAGATCAACCCGCTGCGTGGCCCGCGCGGCATGTTCGACGCCGAGACCCTGCGCGGCGCCATTCGCGCGCGCGGCCGCTACTCGCCGCCTCAGACGCTGCTGGAGATCGAGCAGACCGCCAATATTGGTGGCGGCGCCGTCTGGCCTGTGAACTTGCTGAACGAGTTGACCGGCATCGCGCATGAGCAGGGCTGGGCAACCCATATGGACGGGGCGCGCCTGATGAATGCCTGCGTCGCTGCAAACCTCTCGGCCGCCGAGATGTGCGCCGGCTTCGACACGGTGTGGCTGGATTTCACCAAGGGACTGGGGGCGCCGCTCGGCGCCGTACTAGCGGGCTCGGAGGAGTTCATCGGCCGCGCCTGGCGCTGGAAACAGCGACTCGGCGGCTCGATGCGCCAGGCGGGAATCTGCGCGGCTGCATGTCTCTACGCGCTCGACCACAACATCGATCGGCTAGCCGATGACCATGCCAATGCCCGTGCCCTGGCGGCTGGGCTGCGGCAGATGGAGGGCGTGGCCGTCGAGGAGCCGGACACGAACCTGGTCTATTTCGACCCTGCAGGCGCCGGGATGACGGCGGCCGCATTGCAGGGCGCGCTTCGGGCCGAGGGCATTGCCGTCAGCGCGCTGGGTGGGCGCCTGCGCGCCTGTACCCATCTGGATGTTGCCTCACCGATGATCGGCGAGACCCTGGAGGCTATCCGCCGGCTCCTGCGCGCCTGAGCGGCTGGATGGCAGGCGCTTCCTCCGTGAGGAGGGCATCCATCGCGCCGGCCTCGATCCGGTAATAGGTCCGGGCGAGGACCCGCCCGCCAATGCCGTCATAAAGGCGCCGCGCCGGCAGATTCTGTGAATCCGTGGTCCAGTCGAGTGCACAGAAGCCGCCCTCGCGGACCAGCCGCGCGGCGCTAGTGACCAGCGCCTTGCCGACGCCCCGCCGACGGGACCGGGCGGAAACGAAAAGGTCCCGGACATAGAGGGTGCGGCGCAGCTCGGCTGCCGGCAGCATTACGTTCAGCACGCAGGAGCCGATGGCGGCACCATCCTCCAGCGCAAGGAGGGTGCGCGGGTTGAAACCTTCGGGCGGCAGGCCGCAGAGAACCTGCGCCGCTTCCAGCGCATCGGCCTCGGGCACCGGAGATGCGTAATAGGCCTGCATTTCGCCCAGAAGTTCGGCGAGCGAGGCTGCGTCGGCAGGGGTGGCGGGCCGGACGACCAGGGTCATGCTTGGTTCATCCGCGCTTTATCCAGGCTTGGTGTCCGGCCTATCGGTCCCTCTACGCCATCCGTCACCGGCATTCTCACCCCCTCAGACAAAGCACTCGCGTATGCCGCGCAGGGCCTCGACATTCAACGACGATTACGTGTCTTATTCCGACAAGACGCAGAGATGTGTCGAATTTTTCACGCAATTCTGCAAATGCTGCAGTCAGACTTGGCGCATGGCCTCCATTGCCAGCCGGAAGGCCGCGTTCACCGTGGCGGAACGGACCGCATCGCGATCCCCCGGGAAGACGTGCCGCTGCACCTCGGTAAGGCCCCCGCGTCGTGCCAGGCCGATGAAGACGAGCCCCACCGGCTTTTCGGCGCTGCCTCCGCCAGGGCCTGCGATCCCGGTCGTGGAAATGGCGAGGTCCGCCCCGGTCTGGAGCATCGTGCCCGACGCCATGCGCCGCGCACAGGCCTCCGAGACGGCGCCGTCGCTGGAGAGGACATCTTCCGGAACCCCCAGGAACTTCATCTTCATGGCGTTCGAATAGGTCACGAGGCCGCCGAGCACCGCCTCGGAGGAGCCGGGCACAGCGGTCAGCGCGGCGGAGACGAGGCCGCCGGTGCAGGATTCGGCTGCCGCAATGGTCATGCCGCGCTGGCGCAGTAGCGCCAGGAGGGCGGCTGCGGCTTCGATGGTGGGCGGGGCGAGCATCAGGGAAGCCATGCCGCGCGTGCGGCAAGCAGGACGCCGCAGGAGAAAATTCCTGCCAGGATATCGTCGAGCATCACACCCAAGCTCCCTCCCATCCGGTCGGCCCAGCCGATCGGTCCGGGCTTCACGATATCCGCTGCGCGGAAGAGCGCGAAGCCCGCCAGCACCCACCAGAAGGAAGCACCGGCCGGCAGGGCGGCGAGGGCGAGGCATTGCCCGGCCGCCTCGTCCACCACCACCCAGCCGGGATCCTCATGCGCCTCGCGCAGGCTGGAGACGGCCCAGAACCCCCCGAGGCAGAAGGTGATGCCGAGGGCAAGGCACCACCAGGGTCCCAGCAGGGCCGCCGGCAGGACGACCAGCGAGGCCCAGGTGCCGGGCGCGACGCGCAGCCGACCCACCCCGCAGAGGGTGGCCACGGCCATGGCGGGGCGCATCAAGGAATGCGGTCCAGGAAATGATCCAAGGGCCGCACCACCTCGGGCTCCTCCAGCGTCGGGCAATGGCCGGCGCCGGGGAGGGTAACCAGCTCGAGATCCGGCTTGTCGCGCACCATGGCGCGAACGGTGTCGGCGCCAAGGAACTCGCTCGCCTCCGCCCAGATGAGCATGGTCGGGATGGGCAGCAGTCCGCGGAATGCGGAACCGAGATCGGGCGCCCCACCGCCTGCCGCGTTCATCGCCAGCTGGACCCGCGTGTCCCAGCGCGGATGCAGAAGGCCGTCCTCGCCGGGCTTGTAGGTCAGGGCAGCGAAATGGCGCCATGCGGCGTCATCGGGCAGGGGAATCCGCGGCATGGCGGTGCGGAGATAGGCGATGGCTTCCTCGATGGAGGCGAAGCCGGGATCATGCCCGGCGAAGTTGCCCACCAGCTCCAGCCCGCGCGAGTCGATCCGCGGGCCGATGTCGTTCAGCACCGCGCCGCGCAGCAAGGTGGGGCGGAGTATGGACAGCGCCATCGTCATCAGCCCGCCGAAGGAGGTGCCGACCGCCACCGCCCGCGGCAGGTGCAGCGCGGCGCAGACATCCAGGATGTCGGCGGCCGCCCGCTCGGGCCGGTAGCGGGAAATGTCCTCGGAGCGGGCGCTGTCGCCATGGCCCATATAGTCCAGTGCCACGACGCGGCGCCTGCCGGCGTGGCGCTCGGCGAGCAGGGCGTAGTCCCAGGCGGTACGGCAGATGCCGGTGAGGCAGAGCAGCGGCGTGCGGGCCTCGTCCCCCGCCCAGTCCAGCACGTTCAGCACCAGCCCATCCCGCGCCGCGACGCGGCGGATCACTGGCATCATCGGGCGGTCATCCAGGGCTTCAGCGGATGCGGCAGGGCAGCCGTAGCGGCCTCTCGCGCGCGGTAGACCACGGCATTCTCCACCACGCGCTGCACGTAGTTCCGCGTCTCCGAAAACGGAATCAGCTCGGTCCAGTCGATCACGTCGATGCCGCCCTCCCCGGGCGTGCCATAGGTGCCGAGCCATTCCTGCACGCGGCCGGGGCCGGCGTTGTAGGCGGCGGCGGCGAGGGCGAGATTGCCGCCGAAGCGGTCCAGCTGGTCGGCCAGGTATTGCGAGCCGAGCCGTATGTTGTGTGACGGGTCCGTGGTCAGCCAGGCGATCTGATGCGGCACGCCGATCTTGCGCGCCACTCCGGCGGCGGTGCCGGGCAGGAGCTGCATGAGGCCGCGTGCATTGGCGCCGGAGACCGCCTCGGGATCGAAGTTGCTCTCCTGCCGGGCAATGGCATTGGTGATCGCCGGCTCCAGCCCGGCCGTGCCCGCGGCCGGGTAGGGGGTCGGCCACCCTTCGGGCAGCAGCATCACCCCGTCCGCGCCGGCACGCCGGGCGATCCAGACGGCGAAATCCGGCCGGCCGAGCGCCATGCCGAGCCGCGCGATCAGTACGCGGTCCGCCGCATCGGGGGAGAGTTCCTCCATGCGGAGCAGGAAGAGGCGTGCGCGGCGATAGTCGCCGAGATCGGCCAGGGCGGTGGCGGCGCTGGCCAGCTCGCGCCCGAGGAAGAGGCGTGACGCCTCCTGCGTGGGCTGTGGCGAGGCGATGGCGCGGATGCGGGCGGAAAGGCGGGCCTCGTCCTCGCCCAGCGCCAGGGCACCGAGCTGACCATAGAAGGCGGTGCCGAGCAGCGCGGCCTCGCCGTATTTCGCCCGCGCGCGGCCGGCATCGCTCGAGGCCAGGGCGCGGCCCTGCCAATAGGCGGCGCGGGCCCGGGTGATGACGCTGGCGCTATTGTCGCCCAGCAGGGCGAAATGACGGACGGCGAGGGATGGCTGGTTCAGCCGGCGCAGTGCGATCCAGCCGGCCAGGAACTCCGCGTCCAGTCGGAACTCGCCCTCGGCCTGCCCGTGCTGGGCGGCGGTCTGGTAAGCGAGCTGATCCTGGCCGAGCCGCAGCAGCTTGCGCGCCACGATGTTGCGTTCGGACCAGATGGCACGCGCCGCATCGGGCGCCAGGTCCCTCTGGTAGGGCGCGGCGGCGGCCCAGGCGGCGGCGGCCTCGGCGTCACGGTCCTGGCGGCGCAGGGCGCGCGCGCTGGCGGCGAGGATGCCGAGGTCGTTACCCTCCGTCACCGGCAGCGCCCGCTCCCCGGCCAGGGCGAGGCGTGAATCGGCCAGGGCTCGGCGGGATGGGTCGAGCCAGGCGGCGGCGCGGGTGGCATCGCCGAAGTCGCGCGAGAGGAAGAGGCGATCGAAGCGGCGCCAGCGGTCCTCGGCGGTCAGGAGGGCGGCATTGCGTTCGGCGAAGCCGGCCTCGGCGGCGGCATCGCCGAAGCCGCCGGCCCAGGCTTCGCGCAGGATAGTCGCGGCACGGGATTGGTCGCCCGCGCGCACCAGCGCGTCGGCATGACGCTGGGCGCCGTCCAGCGTGGTGGCGGGATTGCGGGCGAAATAGGCGAGGGCGCGGGCGTCGTCCGGATCGGCGGCCAGGGCTTCCTCGGCGCGGATGGCCAGGGTTTTCGGCAGCGGCCAGTCTGGATTGGCGGCGATCCAATCGGCGAGCTCCGGACCCGTGCCCTGGCCACGGGCGGAGAGGCGCAGCCAGAGGGTGATCTTCCGGACCAGCGGATCAGCCTGGACGGCGGCGGCCTCGGCGGCAGCGTAGCGGCCCCCATTGGCCATGGCGAGCGCGGCCCGCCCGGCGGAGCGCTGCGCCTCAGTGGCCCAGGGCTGCGCGGATGCGGGCGTGGTGAGTGGCGCGAGCAACCCCACCAGGAGGGCAAGGCGAGGCACGACCCGGCTGGACAAAATTGTCCCGGCAGGCTGGAAGGGGGCCGTCAGGGGCATGGGCGGGCTCCGGCGGTGGCGCCGCAAACTCGGGCCAGGCCGCCGCGCTGGCAAGACCCGCGCCTGCAAGACCTGGGCGGCAAAGGGGCTTCGCCCTTGTTCCGCCTCTTGCTGGCGCGTAATCCCTGTGACGCTGGCGCGCGGGGCGCCAGCATCCCATATCCGCCGCCCGCCCGCAGGAAACGCCGCCATGTTCAAGGGTTCGCTCGTCGCCCTCATCACGCCCATGACGCAGGACGGCAAGCTGGACGAGCGCGCCTTCCAGGATTTCGTCGCCTGGCAGGTGGCGGAGGGCACGCAGGGGCTGATCCCGGTGGGCACGACGGGCGAGAGCCCGACGCTTTCGCATGACGAGCACCAGCGGGTGGTGGAACTGTGCATCGAGGCGGCGGGCGGCCGGGTGCCGGTGATCGCCGGCGCCGGCTCCAACAGCACCGCCGAGGCGGTGGCGCTGGCGCGCCATGCCAAGGAGGCGGGTGCCGATGCCGCGCTGGTGGTGACGCCGTATTACAACAAGCCCACGCAGGAGGGGATGTACCTGCATTTCAAGACGATTGCGGATTCCGTCGACCTGCCGATCATCATCTACAACATCCCCCCGCGCAGCGTGGTGGACATGAGCGTGGAGACAATGGCGCGGCTGGCAAAGCATCCGAACATCGTGGGCGTGAAGGACGCGACGGCGAACCTGACCCGGCCGCTGCACACCCGCGCCGCCTGCGGCGAGGATTTCTGCCAGCTTTCGGGCGAGGACCACACGGCGCTGGCCTTCAATGCCGCCGGCGGAGTGGGCTGCATCAGCGTCACTGCCAATATCGCGCCGCGGCTGTGCCGCGAGATGCATGACGCCTGGGCGGAAGGGCGCGTGAAGGATGCCATGGCGATCCAGAACCGGCTGGTGCCGGTGCATGACGCCATGTTCTGCGAGACCTCGCCCGGGCCCGTGAAGTATGCGGCCAGCCTGCTCGGCAAGGGCAGCGGCTTCTGCCGGCTGCCGATGGCGCCGATCGCCGAGGCCAGCCGCGAGCGCGTGCGCGCCGCCATGACCGGCGCCGGGTTGCTGAACTGAACCCATGGCAGAACCTCGCAAGAAGGGCCTGATCAGCCACGGGATCGCCGCGCAGAACCGCAAGGCGTGCTTCGACTACAAGATCCTCGACACCTACGAGGCCGGGATCGTGCTCGTTGGGCCGGAGGTGAAGAGCCTGCGCGCCGGACGCGCGACCCTGACGGAGGCCTGGGCCGGCGAGCGCGACGGCGAGATGTGGATCTTCAACCTCTACATCCCCGAATGGCAGGCCGGGAGCGTGGTGGCGAAGTTCGAGCCGCGCCGCCCCCGCAAGCTGCTGCTGCACCGCAAGCAGGCCGAGACGCTGGCCGGCGCGGTCTCGCGCGAAGGCGCGACGCTCGTGCCGCTGGACATCCATTTCAACGATCGCGGCGTGGCCAAGGTTACCCTCGGCCTGGGCGAGGGCAAGACCAAGGCCGACAAGCGTCACGCCATCGCCGAACGCGATTGGAAGCGCGACAAGGCCCGGGTGATGCGCGACCGGGGCTGACCCGGCCGTGCCTCAGCCAGCTGGTGGGGCGATGGAGATGGTGCAGCGGAGGGGCTCGAGCCCCTCGATCTTCCCTTCGTAGCGTGCGCCTTCCGGCGGGATGGGAAGCATCCCGGTCAGGCTGCCGAAGGTGACGACCTCGCCCGCCGCGATGCCGCGTGTCTCGCGCCGCAGGCGGGTGATCCAGGCCTCGATCAGCGCGCCCACCGGGGTAGCGACATGTGGCCCCTCATGGCGTGCGATCACGGCGCCGTCCTGCGAGAGGCGCACTGCCGGCGGATTGTCCAGCATCGCAAGGGACCAGGGCAGGGGCGTGGTCCGGACGGCGGCGCCGTGATTAGCGAGGCAGTCCGCGATTCGGTCCAACGGCCCCGTCACGGCATCCGGCGCAAAGCGGCTGTGCACAAATTCGAATAGGACCGCGATGCTGGCGAGCCCCAGCAGGGCATCCGCCTCGAGCGTCGCGACGGCGGCGGGTGGGACCGCGGCACGGAAGCGGATCGCGATCTCCATCTCGATCAGGCTGTCGGGCGGCAGCGTCACCGACGCCTCTTCCCCGGCGTGGAGCGTGCGGGAAGCCGGGAGGGGAGCGCTGAACGGGTGCCCGCCATGGCGCCCCAGCTTCCACCCGCCGGCACGGTCGCTCAGCACGGCCAGGGTCTCGTGCTGGATGGCCTCGGCCACTTCCAGGCTGCCGGGGCGCAGCTCCTCCGGCAGGCCGAGCAGGGCAGGGCCACGGCGCGCCCAGGCGAGAAGGCCGGCCGTGGATTCGATGGGGTTCAATGCGGCGTCTCCGATCGGAGCCTGTAGCAGGCCTCCCTTCGGGGCGGGCCGCAAGACCCGGCTCATTCCGCCGGGGCGGGCACCGGGCGGGGCGCGTCCCGCCAGCGCAGGCAGTCCAGCGCCAGATAGATGACGGGCGTGGTGTAGAGCGTCAGAACCTGGGAGACGATCAGCCCGCCGATGATGGCGATGCCGAGCGGCGAGCGCAGCTCGGAGCCCGTGCCGGTGCCCAGCGCCAGCGGCACGGCGCCGAGCAAGGCGGCGAGCGTCGTCATCAGGATCGGCCGGAAGCGCTCCCGGCAGGCGGCCAGGATCGCCTCCTCGCTGCTGCCGCCCTCGCTGCGTTCATGCGCGAGGGCGAAGTCCACCATCATGATGGCGTTCTTCTTCACGATGCCGAGCAGCAGGATCACGCCGATCAGTGCGATCACCGTCAGCGGCGTGTTCGTCACCAGCAGCGCCAGCAACGCGCCCAGCCCGGCGGTGGGCAGGGTGGAGATGATGGTGAGCGGATGGACGTAGCTCTCGTAGAGCACGCCGAGCACGACATAGATCGCCAGGAAGGCGCCCAGGATCAGCAGCGGCATGTCCCGCGTGAAGGACTGCGCCGCCGCGGCATTGCCCCCGAATTGCGGGCGGATGGTGCTGGGCAGTTGTACCTGGCGCTGCACTTCCTCCAGGCGCTGCTGGATTTCCTGCACCGTCAACCCCTCATCGGGGTTGAAGGAGATGGCGGCGGCGGGAAAGCCACCCTGATGCGTCACTGCCAGGGGTGCGGAGGCCGGTACCACCCGGGCGATGGCCGAGAGGGGCACCTGCGTATCGCCCTGGCCGGCAACGTAGATGCGTGAGATGTCGGTCGGGCCCTGCTGCAGGTCCGGGCTGATCTCCAGCACGACGCGATACTGGTTGCGGGAGCGGTAGATCGTCGAGACCTGGCGCTGGGAGAAGGCGTTGTTCAGCGTGGCGTTGATCTCGGTCTGCTGCACGCCCAGCCGGGCGGCGGCGGCGCGGTCGACTTCCACGCGCGTGACGAGGCCGGCGCGGTCCTGGTCGCTTGTCACGTCGTTGATGCCCGGGACGTTGCGGATGGCCTGCACCATGGTCTGCGTCCATTGGCGCAGCTCCTCGATATCGCCGCCGAGCAGGACATAGGAGAAGCGGCCGGCATCCTGGCGGCCGCCGATGCGCACGTCCTCATTGGGGCGCAGGAAGACGCTGGCGCCGGGGATGCGGCCCAGCGGCTGGCGGAGGCGCGCGATGACTTGCTCCGCCGTCTCCTTGCGCTCCTCCACTGGCTTGAGGGTGACATACATGTTGCCGCGATTGGATGAGCTGAACCCGCTGCTGCCACCGACCGTGGCGCCGACGCTCGCCACCGCAGGATCGGCCGCGACGATGTCCACTGCGCGGCGCAGCAGGGATTCCATCGTGGCGAAGGAAGTGTCCGGCGCGGCCTGCACACTTCCCTGGAGGAGGCCGGTGTCCTGGGTGGGCAGGAAACCCTTGGGCACGATGACGTAAAGCCAGACGGTCAGGGCCATCAGGCCGAAAGTCGCCAGCAGCATCAGCCGGCGCCAACGCAGCAGGACGGCCAGGCTGCGGATATAGCCACGCGACGTGGCGCCCAGCGCGCCCTCGAAGGCCCGGGCGAGGAGGCCCGGCGGCTTCTCGGGGCCGGTGCGCTCCATCCAGCCCGCCATCATCGGGGTCAGGGTGAGGGAAACGATTCCGGAGATGGCCACCGCCACCGCCAGGGTAACGGATAACTCGCGGAAGATGCGGCCGATGATACCGCCCATGGCCAGCAGCGGGATGAAGACGGCGATGAGGGAGACGGTGATGGAGAGAACGGTGAAACCGATCTCCTTCGCTCCCACCAGCGCCGCCTGCATGGGCGGCATGCCGCGTTCCCGGTGGCGGGCCATGTTCTCAATCATGACGATGGCATCATCCACGACGAAGCCGACGCAGATGGTCAGCGCCATGAGGGAGAGGTTGTTCAGCGAGTAGCCGATCCACCACATCACCGCGACGGTGCCGAGCAGGGAGAGCGGCACGGCGGCGCTGGCGGCCAGGATCGGGGCCCAGCGCCGCAGGAACACAGCCACCACCCCCACCACCAGCGCGATGGTCAGTGCCAGCGTCAGCCGCACCTCCTCTACCGAGGCGCGGATGGTGGTGGAGCGATCGCTCATCACATCCAGGTGGACGCCGGCTGGCACCCAGGATTCCACCTGCGGGATCATGGCCTTGATGCCGTCGATCACCTCGATGACATTCGCGTCCGCCTGCTTCCGCACGACGAGCAGGATCGCTGGGCGCCCGTTGAAATAGCCGGCTTGGCGGCGGCTGCGGGTGCCGTCCTGCACGCGCGCGATGTCGGCGAGCCGCACGATGGCACCGCCCTGAGCCTTCACCACGATCTCGCGATAGGCATCGGCCGTATCGATGCGGTCATTGGTGCGGATGGCGGCGGATTGCTCCGGACCCTCGATATAGCCGGTGGCCTGGGTGACATTGGCGCGGGTGATGGCCGTGCGTATGTCGTCGAGCGCGATCCCTGCGGCGGCGGCGGCGGCGGGGTCCACCGCCACGCGCACCGCCGGCTGGTCGCCGCCGCTGACATCCACCTGCGCCACCCCAGGCACCTGCGCGAGCCGCTGCGCCACGAGGGAGTCCGCGGCGTCATAGACGGCGGGGCCCGAGACGGTGTCGGAGGTCATCGCCAGGATCATGATTGGCGCGTCGGCCGGGTTGATCTTGCGGATGCGGGGCGGGTTGGGCAGGCCAGAGGGAAGGTCCTGGCGCGCCGCGTTCACCGCCGCCTGCACGTCCTGCGCCGCCTCCCGCTGCGTGCGGGCGAGGTCGAACTGGATGATGATGGTCGCACTACCGAGGGAGGAGAAGGATGTCATCTCCGTCACCCCCGGAATGGTGCCGAGCCGGCGCTCCAGCGGTGCCGCCACCGTGCTCGCCATGGTCTCCGGGCTCGCGCCCGGCTGGCTGGTGGAGACGACGATGGTCGGGATGTCCACCCGCGGCATGGAGGCGACCGGCAGGCGGAACAGCGCCACCAGCCCGACCAGCGCGATGCCGATCGCCAGCAGGGATGTGGCGATCGGTCGCGCGATGAAGGGCGCCGAGAGGTTCATGGGCGCGGGTTCACTCGGCGGGTGCCGCGGCCGGGGCAGGGTGGCGCTGCAGCCGTGCCCGGACCCACTCCAGCGCCAGATAGACCGAGGGCGTGGTGAAGAGCGTCACCAGCTGCGAGAGCAGCAGCCCGCCGACAATGGAGACGCCGAGCGGCAGGCGCAGCTCCGAGCCGGCGCCATGGCCGAACACCAGGGGCAGAGCGCCGAGAAGTGCCGCCAGGGTGGTCATGGTGATCGGGCGGAAGCGCAGCATGGCGGCCTCGAAGATCGCCTCGCGCGGCGGCAGGCCACGCTCGCGCTGCGCGTCGAGCGCGAAGTCGATCATCATGATCGCGTTCTTCTTCACGATGCCCATCAGCAGCAGGATGCCGATGATGCCCACCACCGAGAGGTCGAGCCCGAAAAGCTCCAGCGCCAGCAGCGCCCCAATCCCTGCGGAGGGAAGGGTGGAGATGATGGTGAGCGGGTGGACCAGGCTTTCGTAGAGCACGCCGAGGGTGATGTAGATCACGACCAGCGCCGCCAGGATCAGCCAGGGTTGGCTCCTCAACGAGGAGCTGAACTCCGCCGCATCCCCGGCGAAGCGCCCGGTGATGGTGGGGGGCACGCCGAGCTGCCGGAGCGCCCCTTCGACGGCCGCGATGCCCTGCCCGAGCGCCACGCCCTCGGCGAGATTGAAGGAGTAGGTGACAGCGGGGAACTGGTTCTCCCGCGTCACCTGCAGCGGGCCGGAGCTGCGGCTGATGCGGGCGATTTCCGACAGCGGCACGACGCTGGCCGTTCCATCCGTGCTGCCGGCGACGCGCAGAAGGCCGAGCCGGTGGGGATCGGTCAGGAAGTCCTCCGAGGCCTCCAGGATCACGCGGTACTGGTTGTTCTGGGCGTAGATGGTCGAGATCTGGCGCTGGCCGAATGCGTCGTAGAGCGCGTCGTCGATCGTCTGCATGCTCACGCCCAGCCGCCCGGCGCGGGCGCGGTCCACATCCACGGCGATGCGCAGCCCTTCCTGCTGCTGGTCGCTGGACAGGTCGAGCAGCTCCGGCAGGTTTCTCAGCGCGGCTAGGATGCGGGGCGACCAGGCCGCCAGCTCCGCCGCATCCGCGTCCACGATGGTGAACTGGTACTGGGTGGTGCTGGCCCGCGCGCCGATCTGGATGTCCTGCACGGCGCGGGGGTAGCTGACGATGCCCGGGATCGCCGCCAGCCGCGGGGCGAGGCGCGCGATGATCTCCTGGGCGCTTTCCGAGCGCTCCTCGCGCGGGCGCAGCACGGCGGTCACGCTGCCGCCGTTCAGCGTGGCGTTGATGGTGCCGGCGCCGACGACAGAGGTAGTGGCCTGCACCGCCGGGTCGCTCCGCACCACCTCCGCCACCTCGCGCTGGAGGGCCGACATGCGGGTGAAGGAGACGTCGCCGGGGGCCTCGGTCGCGATCTGGACCAGCCCGGTATCCTGCGCCGGCAGGAAGCCCTTGGGGATGATGATGTAGAGCCAGACGGTCAGCCCGAGCGTGCCCAGCGCCACCAGAAGGGTCAGCGCCTGGAAGCGCAGGGTGACGCCCAGCGCGCGGCGGTAGCCGCTCAGCACGCTGTCGAAGACCCGGTCCGAGGCGCGTGAGATCCAGTTCCGCTTGCTCGTCGCAGGGCGCAGCAGCAGGGCGCACATCATCGGCGTGAGGGTGAGGGAGACGACCATGGAGACAAGCACCGTGGCTGTCAGCGTCTGGGCAAACTCCCGGAACAGCCTCCCGACCACCCCCTCCATGAAGAGCAGAGGGATGAAGACCGCGATGAGAGAAACGGTGAGGGAGATGATGGTGAAGGCGATGCCCTTCGCGCCGAGATAGGTCGCCGCGAGCGGTTCCATCCCCTCCTCGATATGGCGGACGATGTTCTCGATCATGACGATGGCGTCGTCCACGACGAAGCCCGTCGCGATCACCAGCGCCATCAGGGAGAGGTTGTCGAGCGAGAAGCCCAGCCAGGACATGACGGCGAATGTGCCGATGATGGACAGCGGGAGGGAGACGGCGGGGACGATCATGGCGCGCCCCGAATGCAGGAACAGCCAGATCACCCCCACCACCAGAACGGTGGAGAGCACCAGCGTCAGCTCCACCTCCCGCACGGAGGCCTTGATGGTTTCGGTGCGGTCCGAGACGACGGACATGCGGATGTCGGCGGGCAAGCCGCGCTCCAGCACGGGAAGCTGCGCGCGGATCCGCGCCACGGTGTCCACGATATTGGCGCCGGGCTGGCGCTGCACGTCCAGGATCACCGCCGGGTCACCGTTGAACCAGGCGGCGTTGCGGTCATTCTCCAGGCCCTCCACCGCCTGGCCCAGGTCGTGCAGGCGGATCGGGGCCTCGTTGCGATAGGCCACGATGATGTCGGCGAATTCGGAGGGGGCGCTGATCTGGTCGTTGGCCATGATGGTGGAGGCCTGGCGCGGCCCGTCCAGCGAACCCTTCGGCGTGTTGGCATTGGCGCCGCTCACCGCCGTGCGAATATTGGCCATCGAAAGCCCATAGGCGGCGAGGCGCGCCGGGTCGATCCGCAGCCGCACCGCCGGGCGCATGTTGCCCTGCACCGTCACGCGGCCGACGCCGGCCGATTGTGAGAGCTTCTGGGCCAGCAGCGAATCCGCCGTATCGGATAGCCGCGCGATCGGCAGGGTGTCCGAGGTAAGGGCGAGGGTGATGATCGGCGGGTCGGCCGGATTCACCTTCGCGTAGTTCGGCGGGTAGGGAAGGGTGCTCGGCAGCGTGCCGCGCGCGGCGTCCAGCGCCGACTGCACGTCCTGCGCCGCCTCGTCGATGTCCTTGTCGAGCGCGAATTGCAGCGCGATGCGGCTGGTGCCCGGGCCGGAGGTGGAGGTCATCACGGTGACGCCCGCGATCTGGCCAAGTTGCCGCTCCAGCGGCGCGGTGACGACCAGCGCGACCGTGTCTGGTGAGGCGCCGGGAAGCTGGGTGGAAACCTCGATGGTCGGGAATTCCACCTCCGGCAGCGAGGAGACGGGAAGCCGCCAGTAACCCCAGAGTCCCACCAGCAACACGGCAATCGACAGCAGGGTCGTCGCCACGGGCCGAGAGATGAAGGGGGCCGAGATGTTCAATTGGTGGTTCCCTGGGCATCCGCCGTGCGGCGCGGGCGGCTGCCCGGGACACGGTTGGGCGCATTCTCATCCGCGACAGCGACGGTGGTGCCGGCGCTCAGCCGCAGCCCGCCCGAGGTCACGACCCGCTCACCGGGCTGCAGGCCGGCCTGGACGACGGCATCGCTCTGCGTCGTCTGGCCAATGGTCACCGGACGCTGTTCCACCGTCCGGTCCGGCTTCACCACGAAGGCATAGGGTCCGTCCGGCCCGCGCTGGATGGAGACCAGCGGCACCACTGTCGCCTGCGGCACCACCTCGATCCGCAGCCGCAGGTTCACGAAGGCGCCAGGCCAGAGGGCGCGGTCATCATTCGGGAAATGAGCCTTGGCCTTGATCGTGCCGGTGGTCGGGTCCACGGAATTGTCGACCGTCAGCAGCGTGCCGTGCACCACCGGCGCGTTGCTCGGCCCGGGCAGCGTCTGCACCGGCACCGTGCCGGCGGCCATCGCCCGCATCAGACGGGGCAGCTCCTGCTGCGGCAGGGTGAAGGTGACCCCGATCGGCGCCATCTGCGTCACGGTCACGATGCCATTGGTGTCGGAGGAGCGCACGATGTTGCCGGGATCGACCTGCCGGATGCCGATGCGGCCGGCGAGCGGCGAGGTGATGGTGGCGAATCCGAGCTGGGTGCGCGCCTGGTCGATGGCGGCCTGGTCCTGCTGCACTTGCGCTTCCTGCATCGCCACCTGGGCACGCTGCGTGTCCAGCTGCTGGCGGGTCACGCCGGCGTTGCGCGCCAGCCCCTCGTAGCGCTGCAGGTCCAGCCGTGCATTGGCGAGCTGCGCCTGGTCGAGCGCCTTCTTGGCCTCGGCCTGCTGCAGGGCGGCCCGCACGCTGCGGTCATCCACCCGGGCCAGCACCGCGCCCTGCGCGACCTCCTGGCCCTCCTGGAAATTCACCTCCATCAGCTGGCCATCGAGCTGGGTGCGGACCACCACGCTCTGCAGCGGGACTACCGTGCCGAGCGCGTCGACCGTCAGCGCCACGTCGCGCTGCGCTGCCTCGGCCACGGTGACGGGCACGGGGACGCCGCCGCCCGGCCGACGTGCCCGGCCAGAGCCGCCCGAACCGGCACCCCGCCCCTGGGGACCCTGGGCTTGGTTCTGGTCGCGCGCCGCGCTCGGGTCCTGGGCGCCCTGGCGTCCGTGCCACCACCACCAGCCGGCACCACCGGCGCCCAGCAGCAGCACCAGGGTCAGGAACCAGGCGAAACCGCGCTTCATCGTCTGACCTCCGGTGCCGGCGGCGATGCGCCGGGGCCCCACCCGCCTCCGAGCGCCCGGAACAGGCCCACCGCTGCCTGGAAACGTTCCAGCCGGCCTCGCGACAGGTTCCGGCGCGCGGTGAACAGCGTCTGCTGGGCGGTCAGCAGGGTGATGAGAGTGATGATACCGCCCTGGAGCTGCCCCTCGGCGATGGAATAGGCCCGCGTGGCGCGGCGCTCGGCCTCGCGCAGAAGGCGCTCCTGCTCAGTGGTCTCGCGCAGCGCGGCCAGGGCGCTCTCCACGTCCGACAGGGCCGAGAGGATGGTGAGGCGATAATTCGCCAGCAGCTCCTCCTGCTCACCGCGCGCCAGCTCCACCCGGCCACGCAGGGTGCCGCCGTCGAAGACGGTCTGGGCGAGGCTCGCGGCCATGGAGAGGAACTGCGCATCCGGCCGCAGCAGCGTGCCGATCAGCAGCGATTCGAAGCCGCCCTGGGCCGACAGGGTGATGCTTGGGAGGAGCGCCGCGCGCGCCGAGGCCACATTGGCATTGGCGGCGGCGAGCGTCGCCTCCGCCGCCAGCACGTCGGGCCGGCGAGCGAGCAGCTCGGAGGGAAGGCCCGGGGTCGGGGAGGGAACGTCGAGTCCCTCGAAGCCCTCGCCCGACACGTCCAGCTCCGCCGGTGCGAGGCCGAGCAGCACGGCCAGGGTGGCGGTGTTCTGCGACACCGTCTGGCGCAACGGCGGCACGGCTGCTTCCTGCTGTGCCACCACCGTTTCCTGTTGCGCCAGATCGAGGCCGGTCGCCGTGCCGGCGGCTACCTGCTGGCGGATCACGGCCAATACCCGGCGTGCGGCGCTCAGGTTCTCCTCTTGGATGCGAAGCGCCTGCCGGGCTTCGAGGATGGTGAAATAGGTGTTGGCGACCGAGGCCTGGGCGGTCAGCAGGGCGGTGCCGAGGTTGAAGCGGGCGGCGGCGGCGGAAAGGCGCGCGGATTCCGCCGCATTGCGGTTCCGGCCCCAGAAATCGACCTCATAGGAGGCGGCGAGGTCAGCCGAATAGCGGGTGGTGATGGTGCCCCGGCGGCCGCCGGTTTCGCTGCGGGAGGCGTCGGCGCCGGCGGTGACCAGCGGCAGCAGGGCGGAGCCGGCGATCCGCGCCGAGGCATCCGCCTGCCGGATGCGCGCCGAGGCGACGGCCAGGTCGAGGTTCTCCGTGGACATGCGGGCAACCAGCCGGTTCAACTCCGGTGAGCCGACGCCGCGCCACCAGATGGGGTCCGGCCAGGCCGCGGAGCCGGAGCCCTCGCGGAACCGGTTGGGGCCGGCGGCGACCGGTGGGATGGCATCGGGCTTCAGGGCGCAGCCCGCCATGGGCAGGCTCCCCAGCAATCCACCAAGCATGAGAAGATTCGTGCCCCGGCGCGATACGGCGGGGGCATGGGTCATGGGAGTCAGGTTTCGCACCCATCCATTGTAGAGCCGATCATCCGCGCGCCCATGCCCCGTTACCCTTCGCCATCCGCAGAAGCGAACGGAGGCATGGCATCGGTGCGGCAGGCGGCCCGGCTTGATGAATCAGCGCCGGACCGATAACGCATCGCGCAGGATTATGGCGGCGATGGGATGATAGGCCTCAGCGGATCGCAGCGCGGACCGCGTGGAGGTACCCCCCGGATGCGGCTCCTCGGCCTGCTCGCATTCCTTGCCTTGGCTGGCTGCGCCGGCACGGGGGGAAGCGAGGAGGTGCTGACCGTCATCGTGGCTGGCGGGGACGGCTCGGTTCGCTCGATTCCCGCGCGGCTTTGCCGGCCCGAGGGACCCGGGCCGGCGCGGCTTGTCGTGATCAACCATGGATCACCGGGCGCGGGGCGGGCGGCGAGGGCCCGCTATGGGCTGCTGCCCTGCGGCTCCGCCGTAGCCCGGCATTTCCTGCCGCGCGGGCAGGCGGTGCTGGCGCCTCTCCGACGAGGCTACGGTGCCGATCGCGGCGCCTGGAGCGAGAGCTTTGGCTCCTGCGAATCACCCAGCTATGCCGCTGGCGTACTGGAAACGGCGCGCGACGTGCGGGCTGCGATCATCCGGGCGCGGGGTGTGGCAGGCATCTTGCCCGAGGGAATCGCGGTGATCGGCCAGTCTGCGGGCGGTTGGGGAATGCTGCCCCTGGCTGCCGACCCGCCGCCGGGCGTCACCGCCATCGTCGCCGTGGCGCCCGGGCGCGGCGGCCATCGGAACGACCAGCCCGGGGTGAACTGCCGGCCGGACCTGCTCGTCGCCGATGCGGCGCGACTGGCGCGGCGGGGGGCGGAGCCGCTGCCGCTGCTGTGGCTGGCCACCGCGAATGACAGCTTCTTTTCCCCCGCGCTGGCGCGCGACGCCCAGGCCGCCCATGCCGCGGCAGGCGGACGGTCGCGCTTCCACCTGCTGCCGGCCTGGGGGAAGGACGGGCATGACCTGTTCTATGGGCGAGGCGGGCCGGAGGTCTGGGGGCCGCCCATCGACGCCTGGATCGACGCGCATCCTTGATTCCCCGGTTGCATCCGCTCGCGGGCGCGCGCACCTCTCCGGCATGACCGACAAGACGAACCCTGAAGGCATCCGAGAGAAGCTCGTCCGCACCAAGCAGCGATGGGCGGAGGAAGGGCGGCTGTTGACCGGCGCGGCCGGGGACCCGGAGCGCGACCGGCTGCCCCCGGGGCAGCGGCTGGTGACGGACTGGCCGGTGCTGGACCTCGGCATTCAGCCGAGCGTGGACGAGGCCGCCGCGCGGCTGGACCTGGACGGGCTGGTGGAGAACCCGCTCTCCCTGTCCTGGGCGGAACTGATGGCCCTGCCGCAGGAGGAGCGGCGCAACGATATCCATTGCGTGACCCAATGGTCGCGCTACGACAACGACTGGCGCGGGATTTCCGTCACCGACCTGCTGGCGCGAGCCAGGCTGCGGCCCGAGGGGCGGTTCGTGACCATGGAATCGCATGACGGCTACACCACGAACCTGCCTCTGGCCGATCTCGACCGGCAGGAGAACCTGCTCGCGACCCATTGGGCAGGAACGAAACTGACGCGCCAGCATGGCGGCCCGCTGCGGCTGGTGGTGCCGCACCTGTATTTCTGGAAGAGCCCGAAATGGATCCGGCGGATCACCGTGATCGCCGAGGACCGCCCCGGCTTCTGGGAGGTGCGCGGCTATCACGACCGCGGCGACCCCTGGATGGAGGAGCGGTATTCCTGATCCGGTGGGCGACACGCTGGTCGCGATCGGCGCCAACCTGCCCGGTCCGGACGGAGCGGCGCCGCTCGCCACATGCCGCGCCGCCGCCGCCGGGTTGGACGGGATCTGCGGCTTGTCCCTGGTTGCCACCTCCGGCTGGTGGGAGACGGCGCCCGAGCCGCCTGCGCCCGGGAGCCCCTGGTATTTGAACGGGGTGGTCCGGCTGCGGGGAGAGGCCAATCCGGCCGCCCTGCTGACCGCGCTGCAGGCCATTGAGACGGCGGCGGGGCGGGTGCGGCCCTATCCCAACGCGCCCCGGACCCTCGACCTCGACATCATCGCCATGGGGGCGCTGATCCGGGCCGCGCCGGACCCGGTGGTCCCGCACCCCCGCGCCCATCTGCGCCGCTTCGTGCTGGAGCCCCTGCGGGAGGTCTGGCCGGGCTGGACCCATCCCGTGGCGGGGGTTACGATCGATACGCTGCTGTCGGAACTGCCACCCGCGCCCATGCGGCGGCTTGGGTGACGGAGAAGCTTGCCCTCACGCGGACTTGCCTTCGGGGCCGGGTCTCTCTATCTGACCCGTTCGCCCGCACACAACTACGGAGTCCGCCATGGCCCGCGTCACGGTCGAGGACTGCATCCTCCAGGTTCCTAACCGATTCGACCTCGTCCTGCTCGCCGCTCAGCGCGCTCGCGCCATATCGCGCGGCGAAGAGCTGACGGTGGATCGGGACAACGACAAGAACCCTGTCATCGCCCTGCGCGAGATCGCCGAC
This sequence comes from Muricoccus harenae, assembly GCF_009848505.1. Taxonomy (GTDB): domain Bacteria; phylum Pseudomonadota; class Alphaproteobacteria; order Acetobacterales; family Acetobacteraceae; genus Roseomonas; species Roseomonas harenae. Next base: position 102,701 of record NZ_WWDL01000012.1, on the reverse strand, counting down.
CAGACCGTCGAGCTGGACGGGCTGGAGCAGGACATCATCAAGTCCCTGCTGCGCGCGCCGGAGCCGGAGCCGGTGGAGGAGGAGGTGATCGACCTGATCGCCACCGACGAGAACATCTTCGGCGTCATGGATGTCAGCGACGAGCAGGCGGCCGAGGCCGGCATGCAGGTCGAGGACATGTCCGGCGACGACCTCGAGGCCGCGATTGCCGCCGAGCTGGGCGGCCGCCGCTGACCGCGCGGAAACGCACCATCCGATGAACGACGGCGCCGGGTTTCCCAACCCCCCCGGTGCCGTTGCGGGCCCCGTCCGGGCGCCCGAGGGCGTGGCCACCCGCCCGCCCGACAGCATGGCGCCCGACGACACGGGGCCCGAAGCCCGGGGCAATTCTACCGGCATCGACCCGCTGGGCGATGCCGGGCTGGGCGCCGATCCCGGCGCCGCCCTTGCGGCACTGGTCACCGGCTACGACCCCCGCGCCGATGGCGCCATGATCGAGCGGGCCTATCGCGTCGCCGAGAAGGCGCATCGCGACCAGAAGCGCGACAATGGCGACCCCTATATCGGCCATCCCGTCGCCGTCGCGCATATCCTGGCCGGATACCGGCTGGATGCCGCCACCATCGCCACCGCCCTGCTGCACGACACGGTGGAGGACACAGGCGTCACCCTGCAGGTCCTGTCCCGGGACTTCGGCCCGGAGATCGCGCGGCTGGTGGACGGCGTCACCAAACTGACGCGACTCGAACTGCAATCCGAGCGGACCAAGCAGGCCGAAAACTTCCGCAAGCTGGTGCTGGCGATGAGCGAGGACATCCGTGTCTTGCTCGTGAAGCTGGCCGACCGCACGCACAACATGCGCACGCTGCATTTCGTGCCGCAGCAGCCCCGCCGCGCCCGCACCGCGCGCGAGACGATGGAGATCTATGCGCCGCTGGCCGAGCGCATCGGCATGCAGGCGGTGAAGGACGAGTTGGAGGACCGGGCCTTCCGGGAATTGCAGCCCGATGCCTCCCAGACCATCACCGCCCGCCTTGCCTTCCTGCGCGGACAGGGCGCCGACCTGATCGCCGAGATCGCCGAGGACCTGCGACGGCGCCTGCGCGATGCCGACGTACCGGTGATCGACATCCAGGGGCGCGAGAAATCCGCTTATGGCATCTGGCTGAAGATGCATTCCAAGAAGGTCGAGTTCGAGCAGCTGTCGGACATCATGGCCTTCCGCGTCATCACCGACGACAAGGCGAATTGCTACGCGGCCCTGGGGGCGATCCACTCCGCCTATCGCGTCGTTCCCGGGCGGTTCAAGGACTACATCTCCACACCCAAGCCCAATGGCTACCAATCGCTGCATACCGGCGTGACGGTGCCGGAGCGGCGGAACGCCAAGATCGAGGTGCAGATCCGCACACCGGAGATGCATGAGGTGGCGGAGTTCGGCGTCGCCGCCCACTGGATTTACAAACAGGGGCCCGACGGCGTGGTGAACGCCTCGCGCGACCGCAAGCGCTTCCCCTGGGTGAAGGACCTTCTCGAGATCCTGGAGAATGCCGGGGAGGCGCAGGACTTCCTGGAGAACACGAAGCTCGCCCTCCACCAGGACCAGGTCTTCTGCTTCACCCCGAAGGGGGACCTGATCGCCCTGCCGCGCGGAGCGACGCCGGTGGACTTCGCCTATCACGTTCATTCCCAGATCGGCGACAGCTGCGTCGGCGCGAAGATCAACGGCCGCATCGTGCCGTTGCGCCACCAGCTGGAGAACGGCGATCAGGTCGAGATCATCACGGCGCGGGGCGGCACGCCCAATCCGTCCTGGGAACGCTTCGTCGTCACCGGCAAGGCCCGCGCCCGCATCCGCCGCACCGTGCTGGCCCGCCAGCGCGAGGAGAGCCGCGAGAACGGCCGCCAGGCCATCGCCCGCGCCTTCCGCCAGGAAGGGCTGGATTTCTCCGAGAAGATCGCGGATCCGGCCGTCAAGGCGCTGAAGCAGCCAGGCTTCGAAGAGCTGTGCATCGCCGTCGGCAACGGCAACATCACGGCGCGCGACGTGCTCCATGCCGCGGTGCCGGAGCTGCGCGGCCCACCCCGCGCGGCGACGAGTCCGCTGGAGGCGTTGGCCCTCACCCGCGCGCGGGGCAAGCCGGGTGCGACGGTGCCGCACCGGGTCACTAAGGGGCGCGAGGTGGCGCATGGCATCACCGGGCTCGTATCCGGCATGGCCGTGAGCTTCGCCGGCTGCTGCCATCCGGTGCCGGGGGACCGAATCGTCGGCATCGTGACCACCGGGCGGGGCGTGACCATCCACAAGCAGGAATGCCATACGCTGGAAGCCTTCGCGGCGACGCCGGAGCGCTTCATAGACGTGGACTGGGACACCCAGCCAGGGGCTGCGGGCGAGCATGTGGCGCGGCTCTCCGTGGTCACCTCCAACGAAGGCCCGGCCATCGCGGGCATGACGACCGCCATTGCGAAGCAGGAGGCGCGAATCCAGTCGCTGCGCTTCCTCCACCGTGCCTCGGACTTTGCGGAGCTGAACGTGGACCTGGAGGTGAAGGACCTGCGCCACCTCTCCAGCGTGATCGCGGCCCTGCGCGCGCTTCCGGGAATCGAGCAAGTGGAGCGGGCGAAGGCGTGATCCCCTTCTTTAGGGTTCCCTTGGCATGATCATCGGCCTCGGCAACGACATGGTGGACATCCGCCGGATCGAGCGGACCATCGGGCGCCATGGCGAGCGCTTCCTCTCCCGCATCTTCACGGAGACGGAGCGCGCCAAGGCCGAGCGGCGGGGGGAGCGGACCCGCATCGCCACCTATGCGAAGCGCTTCGCGGCAAAGGAAGCGGCATCAAAGGCACTCGGCACCGGCTTTCGGGCCGGAGTGTTCTGGCGCGATCTGGGCGTGGTGAACCTCCCCTCCGGCCAGCCCACGCTGCGGATGACGGGCGGGGCGGCGGAGCGCCTGGCGGCCCTGACGCCGCCCGGCCATGCCGCCCAGGTTTCGCTCACCATGACGGACGAATATCCCTATGCGGAGGCCGTGGTGATCATTTCGGCGGTGCCCCTCCCGGCCCCGCTTCCTTGACAGCCCGCCCCATCTGGCGCACCCAACGGCCCTGCGGCGGCCCGACCCGAGCCCCCTTCGTGGGATTTTGGGGGCGTTCGGCCGGCCGGGTGAGGCCGCGAGCAAGCATACGATGAGCAAGAAGTCCTCCGGCGGCTGGCTGGAGAGCCTGAAGACGATCCTCTACGCGGGCCTGATTGCCGTCGGCATCCGCACCATCGCCTTCGAGCCATTCAACATTCCGTCCGGCAGCATGATCCCCACGCTCCTGGTGGGCGATTACCTGTTCGTGTCGAAGTATTCCTACGGCTATTCCCGCGCCTCGCTGCCCTTCAGTCCGAACCTGTTCAGCGGGCGGATCATGGGCAGCCTGCCGGCCCGCGGGGACGTGGCCGTCTTCAAGCTGCCGCGCGACGGCACCACCGACTACATCAAGCGCATCGTCGGCCTGCCGGGCGACCGCATCCAGGTGCGCCAGGGAATCCTGCGTGTGAACGGGCAGCCAGTGACGCGCACCGCCGTCGGGCCTTATACGGTGGAGGGGGACGGGCCGCGCCTGACCGTCCGCCTGTACCGCGAGACGCTGCCGCCCAGCGCCAACGGGCCCAGCCGCACGCATGAGATCCTGGAGGCCTCGGATGACGGCCCCTATGACAACACCCAGGAATTCGTGGTCCCCACCGACCATGTCTTCGCCATGGGCGACAACCGCGATAACTCCCTCGACAGCCGGGCGACCAACTATGTCGGCTTCGTGCCGGTCGATAACCTCGTCGGCCGGGCGGAGTTCATCTTCTTCTCCTGGGACGGCTCGGCGAGCTGGTATGAGTTCTGGGCCTGGCCCTTTGCCGTGCGCTGGTCCCGTATCTTCTCGGGCGTGCGGTGATGCGCCGCCTCCGCACCGGGGCATGGTCCCCGTGAAGCCCCCTGTCGCCGCCCTGGCCGGGCGGCTGGGTCACGCCTTCCGCGATCCAGCGCTGCTGGAGCAGGCGCTCACCCACCGCTCCGCCGCAGATCCCAAGCGCCGCCAGCTCGATTCGAACGAGCGGCTGGAATTTCTTGGCGACCGCGTCCTGGCGCTCTGCATGGCGGAATGGCTTTCCGAACGCTTCCCGGAGGAGCGCGAGGGGGAGCTGGGCAAGCGCCTCGCCGTGCTCGTGGCCGCCGAGACGCTGGCGAAGGTGGGCGAGGCCATCGGCCTGCCCAGCGCCCTGCGCATTCCGCCCGCCGAGGGTCGCACCGGGTTGCGGCAGCGTTCTAATGTGCTGGCCGACGGCACCGAGGCGCTGATCGGTGCCCTCTATCTCGATGGCGGGCTCGACGTGGCGCGTGATTTCATCCGGCGGGAGTGGACCGTGGCCATGGAGGCAGATGCCACCCCGCCTATGTCGGCCAAGAGCCGGCTGCAGGAATACTCGCTCGGGCGCGGCCTGGGCCTGCCGGAATACACCATGGTCAGCACCGAGGGGCCGTCGCACGCGCCGCTCTTCACCGTCTCGGTGCGCGCCTGCGGCAAGTCGGCGGAGGCGAGCGGCGACAGCAAGCGCGCCGCCGAGCAGCTGGCGGCCGAGGCCCTGCTGACGGAGCTGGCCCGTGGCTGAGGAAGGCTCAGACGCCGCCGCGCCGCCCGAGGGCTCGACGCGCGCCGGCTTGGCTGCCGTGCTCGGTGCGCCGAATGCCGGCAAATCCACGCTGGTGAACCGGCTGGCGGGGGCGAAGGTCTCGATCGTCTCCAACAAGCCGCAGACCACGCGCTTCCGCATCCGCGCCATCCTCACCGAGGGCCGCTCGCAGGTGGTTCTGACCGACACGCCGGGGATCTTCTCCCCGCGCCGGCGGCTGGACCGCGCCATGGTGGCGGCCGCCTGGGGCGGCGCGCAGGATGCCGATCTGGCGATGCTGGTGGTGGATGCCCGTGCCGGCATCACCGAGCCGCTGCGCGCCATCATCCGCAAGCTCGCCCGGGGCGCACCGCCGCTCTGGCTGGTCCTGAACAAGACGGACCTGTTCGATACCAAGCGCCTGTTGCCGCTGACGGCCGAGCTGACCGAGCTTCTTTCCTTCGCCGAGACCTTCATGATCAGTGCGGAGACGGGGGATGGCGTGGACCGGCTCCGCACGCGACTCTGCGAGGCGATGCCGGAGGGCCCCTGGCTCTTCCCGGAGGATGAGCTGTCGGACGTGACCGACCGCATGCTGGCCGCCGAGATCGTGCGCGAGCAGATCCTGCGCCAGACCCATGAGGAGGTGCCCCACCATGCCACGGTGGAGACCGAATCCTGGCAGGAGCGGAAGGACGGCTCCGTCCGCATCGACTGCACCATCTATGTCGGCCGGGCCTCGCAGAAGGCGATCCTGATCGGCGACAGGGGCTCCCGCATCCGCGAGATCGGCCAGCGTGCCCGGGCGGAGCTGACCAAGCTGCTGGAGCGGCCGGTCCACCTGTTCCTCAATGTGAAGGACCGGCCGGGCTGGGATGAGGAGCGCGGCCGGCTGCGTGCCCTCGGGCTCGAGGACCTGGACTAGCGCTTCGCCGGGCGGGGTCCGCGCCGCCCGAGAGTGGCGCAGCTACCACCGGAGGCCCATCTTCCCGTCATGGAATGGACCGCGCCTGGAATCGTGCTGGATAGCCGCCCCCTCGGGGAGGGCGGGGCCGTCGTCACTTTGCTGACGGAGCAGCAGGGGCGCCATGCCGGGCTGGTGAAGGGCGGCGCCTCCCGTGGTCAGGTTGCCACCTGGCTGCCGGGCAATCTGGTGGAGGCGCGCTGGGTCGCGCGGCTGTCGGACCAACTCGGGGCGCTCAGCGGCGAACTCGTCCACCCGGCCGCGGCGCTGGCCATGGAGGACCCGCTCGCGCTGGCGCTGCTGTCCTCCGCCTGCGCCGTCGCCGCCGAGGCACTGCCGGAGCGCGAGCCGCATCCCGCCGCTTTTCGTGGGCTGCTTCCAGTCGTCGCCCACCTCCAGCGCGGCGCGGCCGAGGTGATCCCGGACTACATCCATTGGGAAATGCTGCTGCTGGCGGAGCTGGGCTATGGGCTGGACCTGTCGCGCTGCGCCATGACGGGCGACACGGGCGATCTCACCCATGTCTCGCCGAAGTCGGGGCGCGCGGTGCGTTCCGACATCGCCGCTCCCTATGGCGACCGGATGCTGCGCCTGCCGCCCTTCCTCCGGAAGGAAAGCCTGCCGAGCGGGCCCGCGGACTGGCTGGACGCGCTGCGCCTCACCAGCCATTTCCTGGCGCGCGACGCCTTCGGGGCGCGCCATCGCCCGCTTCCGGCCGCGCGGCAGGCACTGTCGGACCGCGTGGCCGCGCTGGCCGAAGCCGAACGGGCCGCCGCGGCCGGACCACTACCCGTCCCGGTGCAAGTGCCGGGGCGGGAGGACTGATCAGGGGGTCGGGCGCACCAGCACGAGGCTGAAGGCACCGCCCCGGTCCTCCACTAGGCCGACCCGCAAATAGGCGGGCCGCGGCGTGGCCGGCACCTCGACGCGGGAGGCCAGGCCTTCCGCATCGTCGTTCTCCGCCAACTCCTGGCCATCGGCATCCAGCACGGCGAGCAGCGTGTCCACGTCCCGGCCGAGGCCGAAGGTCATGGCAATGGCCGGGCGGCCGTCATGCGGCAGGGCGACCACGGCCTGCTCCCCGGGCGCGAGGCGGATGCGCATGGCCTCGCCCAGGATGAGAGCGGGGCGGCGCGCGGCCTCCTCGATGCTGTTGGCCACTTCCTGGCCGGCGGCTGGTGCCGCGGCGGCTTCGGCGGCAAGGTCGAACCCACCGCGCCCGCCGTCGAGGAGCTTCGCCCGAACGAAGGCGGCCGGGCGCCCCGCATCGGTGGTGGAAATGCGCGAGGCGAGACCATCCCCGCCATCGTCATCCTCGAGAATCACGTCGCCCTGGGCATCCAGCAGGGCGAGGACGGTATCGGCCTCGTTCCGCAGGTTGCGGGTGAACAGGATCAGCGGCTGGCCATCCGGCAGGGCAAAGACGGCCTGGCCGTTCCGGCCCATCTCAATCCGCACCACTTGGCCAGGTATCAGGGGGTCGCGGGCGCGCGCGGCCTCCAGCGTGGTGGGGAAGTCAGGCGGCGGTGCGGGGGCCTCGCGCTCCAGCACGAGGTCGAACTCGCCCGTTCCGCCATCGACGAGGCTGGCCCGCAGCGTCAGCGGTCCCGTCGCCTCCTGGGAGACGGAGAGGAGGGAGGCGAGGCCGTCGCCGCCGTCGTCGTTCTCCGCCAGCACCTGGCCCTTGCCATCAAGCAGGGCCAGGGCCGTGTCTGTGTTGCGGGAGAGGTTGCGGGTGGCGGCGACCAGGTCGCGCCGGTCCTCCGGCAGGGCGAAGAAGGCCTGCTGATGCCGCCGCAGCCGGATATGCACGGGCTGGCCAAGGAACAGCGGCGGGCGGGCGGCGGCGGCAGACTGGCTGGTGGCGAAATCCGGAGGCGGCTGGGGCTGTTCGCGGGTCAGCACCAGCTCGAAGCGGCCACCGGCATTCTCCAGCGTGCCGACGCGGATGGTGCGGACGCCGTCGCCAGGCTGGACCTCGAGCCGGGAGGCGAGGTTCTCGTCGCCGCCATCGTCGTCCTCGGCCACCATCTGACCATTCTCGTCGAGCCCGGCCAGGACAGTGTCGGTGTTGCGGCCCAGGCGGCGGGTGACGACGGACCAGGCTTCCCCCGCCTCAGGCGCCGCGCGGAAATAGGCCGTTTGACCCCGGCGGAGGCTGAGCTGCACCGGGCGGCCGGGCTGCAGCGGCGGGGTGCTCGCCGCCTCCTCGGGGCTCAGGGCATAGGGAGGTTGGGCTGTCTGCGGGGCGGGGCGCGCCGTGGCCGGAGGGGGCACGGGGTTCTTCGCGGGGCCACTCTGGACAGGGATGAGCAGCACCCCATCGGACGGGGCGGCGAAGGCCGGGAGGAGCGGGAAGGCCGCAAGTATGGCGGCGAGGCCGATGGCCACCGGCCGGAATAATGGCCAGTCCCTGGGTCCCGAAGTGAGGGCCTGTGCCATGTGGCAACCTCCTGATCCTTGTGCCCTGTGCTAGCCCCGCCATGCCGCGCACCGCAACGGGCGGAGCCTCGCCCTGGCGCCGTCCCGCACGGCCTGCTAGAACGGAAGATCCTGAACGAACATAGAACACAAGGGCCGACCACCTTGCCCGACGACCTCAAGACGCTCCCCGAGGGCGGCCGGATCAATGAGACGCCGCTCGCCGGTGCGCTGTCCGAGCGCTACCTGGCCTATGCCATGTCCACCATCATGGCGCGCTCCCTGCCGGATGTGCGGGACGGGCTGAAGCCGGTCCATCGCCGCCTGCTCTGGGCGATGCAGCAGCTGAAGCTGGATCCGGCGGGCGGCTTCAAGAAATGCGCGCGCGTGGTCGGCGACGTGATCGGTAAGTACCACCCGCACGGCGACTCCTCGGTCTATGAGGCGCTGGTGCGGCTCGCCCAGGATTTTGCGGCGCGCTACCCGCTGGTCGAGGGCCAGGGGAACTTCGGCAATATCGACGGCGATAACGCCGCGGCCATGCGATACACCGAGGCGAAGCTCACCGAGGTCGCCAAGGCGCTGCTCGATGGCATCGACGAGGATGCCGTCGATTTCCGCGCGACCTATGACGGCGAGGAGCAGGAGCCGGTGGTGCTGCCGGCGGCCTTCCCGAACCTGCTGGCCAATGGCGCGAACGGCATCGCCGTCGGGATGGCGACCTCCATCCCGCCGCACAACGCCGGCGAGGCGTGTGCCGCCGCGCTGGAACTGATCCGCAACCCGGGTGCGACCACGGCCGAGCTCCTGGCCCATATGCCCGGGCCTGACTTCCCCACGGGCGGCGTGATGGTGGAGCCCGCGGACAGCATCCTGAACGCCTATGAGACCGGCCGCGGCGGCTTCCGGCTGCGCGCGAAATGGGAAGTCGAGAAGCTTAAGAACGGCACCTGGCACATCGTCATCACCGAGATCCCGTACCAGGTGCAGAAGTCGCGCCTGATCGAGCAGATCGCGGAGTTGCTGGAAGCGAAGAAGCTGCCACTGCTGGCCGATGTGCGCGATGAGAGCACGGACAAGGTGCGGATGGTGCTGGAGCCGAAGACCCGCAGCATCGAGCCCGCCATGCTGATGGAGAGCATGTTTCGCGCGACGCCGCTGGAGAGCCGCATTCCGCTGAACATGAACGTGCTGGATGCCGAGCGCACGCCGCGCGTGATGGGGCTGAAGGAGGTGCTGCGCTCCTGGCTCGATCACCGCCAGGTGGTGCTGGTGCGCCGCTCCTCGCATCGGCTCGCCGCGATCGAGCGACGGATCGAGATCCTTGACGGATATCTCATCGTCTATCTCAACCTCGACGAGGTGATCCGCATCGTCCGCGAGGAAGACCATCCGAAGGATGCGCTGATCAAGACCTTCGGCCTGACGGATACCCAGGCCGAGGCCATCCTCAACATGCGCCTGCGCGCCCTGCGCAAGTTGGAGGAGATGGAGATCCGGCGCGAGCACACGCGTCTGACCAAGGAGCTGAAGGGGCTGCAGCGCCTGCTGGGCAGCGAGAAGGCGCAGTGGACGAAGATCGGCGATGAGATCGAGGAGGCTCGGCAGAAGTTCGGCTCCGGCGCGCTGGGCGACCGGCGCACGGTGCAGACCGAGGCGGTGGCGGTGGTCTTCGACGAATCCCAGTTCGTCGAGCGCGAGCCGATCACCATCATCCTTTCCGAGAAGGGCTGGCTGCGCGCGCAGAAGGGGCACATCGACCCGGCGGCGGAGCTTCGCTTCAAGGAGGGCGACAGCCTCGCCCTGCTGCTGCATGCCGAGACGACGGACCGCATCGGCCTGCTCGCCTCGAACGGCCGTGCCTACACGATCAAGGCGGATGCCATCCCGCGCGGACGCGGCGACGGACAGCCGGTGCGGTTGATCGTGGAGTTGGGAAACGAGGATTCCATCCTCTCCGCCTTCGTCTGGAAGGAGGGGATGAAGTTCCTCCTCGCCTCGGCATCCGGGCGCGGCTTCGTGGCAAAGAGCGAGGATCTGCTCGCGGAGAAGCGCACGGGCAAGCAGGTGCTGGTGGTGGATGCGCCGGACATGCTGGCGGCCTGCGCCCCGGTGGAGGGCGACACGGTCGCGGTGGTGGGCGAGAACCGCAAGCTGCTGGTCTTCCCGCTGGAGCAGGTGCCGGAGATGTCGCGCGGACGTGGCGTGGCGCTGCAGGGCTATCGCGATGGCGGGCTGGCGGATGTGAAGGTCTTCGCCAAGGCGGATGGCCTCACCTGGCAGCTCGGCGACCGGACGCGGACAGAGACGGCGTTGGCCCCCTGGCGCGGCAATCGCGGCGGGGCGGGGAAGATGCCGCCGAACGGCTTCCCGAAGTCCAACCGCTTCGGCGGCTGAGGCGAGGCCCGGGGGCGCTCCCCGGGCGACGTGAAGGCTTGTGGGCCGCTGCCGGGAAGGCCCTAGACGGCGCTTTCCGGCACCAGGGCCGTCATGGGCGGCGCCCCTTCGCGCAGCGGGTGCCAGGCGCCGTTGGTCAGGATCTCGCTGGGCTTGAAGCCGGCTTTGTAGGCCATCTTGGCGCTCTGAGGGACCCAGTAGCCCAGGTAGACATAGGGCAGGCCGAGCTCCCGGGCCCGTTCCACAAGCTGCAGGATCGCCAGCGTGCCGAGGGAGCGGTTGGCATGCTCCGGCTCGAAATAGGAATAGACGGCGGAGAGGCCGTCCTTCAGCCAATCGGTCAGGCAGGCGCCGATCAGCCGGTCCGGCGCCTCGCGGAACTCGATCAGCATGGTGGTGATCGGCGTGTCCTCGACCATGGCGCGGTAGTCGTAGAAGCCCATCGCGGCCATGTCGCCGTCCCGATGGCGGGCGCGCTGGTAGCGCTGGAACAGGGCGAACTGCTCGGCGGTGGCGCGCGCCGGCACCTCCTGCGCCACCACCCCGGCATTGGCGCGCAGGATGCGGCGCTGGGTGCGGCTGGGCTGGAAGTCGTCCACCACGATGCGGATGGGGATGCAGGACTGGCAGCCCGGGCAGACCGGCGCATAGGCGATGTTGTGGCTGCGCCGGAAGCCGGCGCGGGAGAGGCGGTCATGCAGCGCTTCCCCTTCCGGGCCCGAGAGCTCGGTCACCACCTTCCGTTCCGTCCGCCCGGCCAGGTATGGGCAGGGCAGGGGAGCGGTGGTGTAGAAGAACTGCGGTCGGCGTTGGGCGCGGTGCAGCATGTGGAACCTAGTTTCAACGGAACGGGCGCCGCCGTCCATGGTCTCGCGCCATCGCGCAAGCGCGGCGCCCGGGCATGGGGTTTCACTGTTCCGCCCGGGTTTGCGAAGGCAGGGCTGCCTTGATCTAGGGAGCGGAGTCCTGCGGGTCCAGGCGCAAACGGGCCGCGGCGGGCGCATTGGCCGGCAGGGGCTCGAGCCGACCCGCCACCCAGCCAGGCGTCATGTCGCGCCAATGGCGGGAAAAGGGGTTGCCGGACTGCCCGGTGGCGATCGCGGCCGCCACGCCGTCGGGCGAGGCGAGGTCCATCACGATGCGCAGCCCTGGCCCGTGCACATTGGAGAAATCCCGCGCCATGCTTCCGCGGTTGACGGTCTCGCCGTCGCCCGGCGTCGGGGCCTCAATGCGCAGCCGGTCGCCGAGCAGGGGGACGAAGCGGAGCAGCGGATGCTCCAGCCGGATGCGATGCGCGTCGCCCCAGCGCCAGGACGCCGGATCGGGGCCGAAGCGCGGGGCGAGGCTGGCCACCGCCGCCTCCAGGGCGCGGGCGGAGAGGGCCTCGCAGCCCTCCGGTCCGCACCAGCCGGCGCCCCCGGGCGTGGCCAGGGTGCGGAGGAATTCCGGCCCCGCGTTCCAGGCGCCGTCCGGCACGCCACCGGCAGCCAGCGCCATCCGGCCCAGCTCCCGCATCCAGGCATTGAAGACCAGGGGCTGCGGCAGTTCCGGACGCATCGCGCCATCCCAGCTGAGCAGCAGGTCGCGCGCCATCCCCGCCGGTCCCGTGGGACGGGGCGGGGCAAGGAGAAGGGGCAGCATCTCCCGCGCCAGGAGGCTGACGGAATCGGCCTGCATCGCCGCGAAGTCGCCGGGGGCGTGGCGTGGCCGCTGGTGCAGCAGCTCGCCGATGCGGCGGAAGCGCCAGTCCCCGAACCAGTCGCGGCCGAGGAAGACGTCGCTGCCGGGCGGCTGCACGCGGTTGTTGGCATTGGCGAGCAGCCCGCCGGCCGGCGCCACGACATGCGGCATGGCATCGAAGGGCACCCAGCCGGTCCAGTCATGGGCGCCGTCCCAGCCGGGGACGGGCAGGGTGCCGTCGCCCGCCTTGCGCAACGGGGTACGCCCGGTGAGGAACATGGCGATGCCGCCCACCGCGTCGGCTACCATCAGGTTCTGCGCAGGCGAGGCGATCAGCGCCGCTGCCCCCCGCGCCTCAGCGATGGAACCGGCCCGGTTCAGCGCCATCAGCCCCGCCGCCTGGCTGTCCTCCGGGGCGAGGCTGGCCATGGAGACGGCGAGCACGCGGTCGCCGGGCGGATTGTCGTCCAGGTCTGAGATCACCGGACCATGACGTGTCTCGCGGACGCGGAGCACCACGTCGTCCTGGCCGCGCACGGCGATGCGTTCCTCCCGCAGCGTGAAGGGGCGAGGGCCGTCGGGCGTGTCATAGGCATCGGGGCCGGCGAGGCGCTCGACAAAAACGTCCTGCGTGTCGGAATGGGTGGTGGTGAAGCCCCAGGCGAGGCGCTCGTTCCGGCCGATCACCACCATGGGCACGCCGGGGGCGGTAGCGCCCGCCAGGAAGCGGCCGCCCGGCAGTTCGATCCGCGCGAGGTACCACAGCACCGGCGCCTGCAGCGCGAGATGCGGGTCGGAGGCCAGAAGCGCGCCGCCCGTGGTGGAGCGCGAGGGCGCCACCGCCCAGGCATTGGAGGCGGATTCGGGCAGGGGCGCATCCTCGCCCCACCGGGGCGTCGCACCCAGCAGGTCGGCGAAGCGCCGCGGCTCGGGCAGGAAGGCGAGGTCGGGGCGCCCCACGCTCTCATCCGAGGGCCAGAGCTGGTCCATGCGCTCAGGAGGGAGGATCGTCGCCAGCCTCGCGCGCTCGGTCTCCAGTCGCCAATTGCCGGAGAGCCAGAGGCCCATGATCTTGCCCCAGAGCAGGCTGTCCGAGGGCTTCCATGGCTCCGGAATGCCCAGCAACAGGAATTCCGGGGCGGCGAAACGGCCGCGGGCGCGGGTCCAGGCATTCACCCCGGCAGCATAGGCGTCCAGCAGGTCCCGCGCCTCCGGCGGCAGGGCGGCGAGGTCGGACTCGGCGCGCTGGCGCAGGCCGAGGGTACGGACGTAGCGGTCCAGCCGCAGGGTGGAGGGGCCGGCCCGCTCGCTCAGCCGTCCGGCGCCGCCGCGGCGGGTCATCTCCATCTGGAACAGCCGGTCCCGCGCATGCAGCACGCCCATGGCCATGGCGGCGTCGCGCTCGGACTGCGCGCGAATGCGCGGGATGCCATGCGCGTCGAAATCAATGCCGACAGGGGCGGAGAGGCCGGCCAGGCGAAGCGCCGCCTGTTCGCCCGGCAGAGTCAGCCAGACCGCGCCCGCCGCCAGGAGGAGCAGCAGGACGGGAATCGCGACCAGCAGCAGGATCGCGCGGCGCAGCCAGCGCCAGGGGGAGCGGGCGTGCCGGGAAGCGAGGACCATGGCCCGGTATGGACCGGGTTCCGGCCCCTTGGCCATGCCGGCGGAATGACAGTCCGGTGTCAGCCGGCCAGGTGTCAGTGGGCGGTTGCCGCGGCGGTAAGGGCCTGGCGGAGCGCATCGAGGTTGTAGGGCTTGCGGAGCAGGGGCAGCCCTGCCTCGGCCACGCGGGCCGGCGCGCCGCCATAGCCGCTGGTGAGCAGCACCGGCAGCGCCGGACGCTTCGCCCGGATGGCCTGGGCAAGGTCCAGCCCGTCCATGCCGCCGGGCATCAGCACGTCAGTGAAGACCAGATCGGCTTCGATCCCGTCCTCCAGCTTCGCCAGCGCATCGGCCGGATCGGTCGCGCGTATCGCCAGATGGCCGAGGTGGCGAAGCATGTCGATCACCAGCGCGGCGACGGCCTCATCATCCTCCACGACCAGGATGCGCAGCGGGCGTTCTTCTGTGGTGGCCGCGGGCGCGGCGGCCTCGCCGGACGGAGCATGGGCACGGGGCAGGAAAAGGGTGATGCAGGTTCCCCTGCCAGGGTGGCTGACAACGCGCGCCAGGCCGCCGCTCTGCCGCGCGAAGCCATAGACCTGCGCGAGGCCAAGACCGGTCCCGCCGCTCTTGGTGGTGAAGAAGGGCTCGAAGGCGCGGGAAAGCGCCTCGGGTGTCATCCCCGTGCCAGTGTCCTCCACCTCGAGCTGGAGGAAGGGGCCGCTGAGGCCTTCGGCATGCTCCGTGCGCGCGAGGGTGACGTTCCGCGCCGTGATGCGCAGTGTTCCGCCGCGTGGCATGGCGTCCTGTGCGTTCAGGGCGAGATTCGTCAGCGCCAGCTCCATCTCGGACGGATCGGCGAGCACTGGCCAGAGATCCTCCGGCGCATCGATCCGTACGGTGATATCCGCGCGCAACGAGCGGGACAGCAGCGCATTGATCTCGCCGAGCCATGGGCCAAGTGCCACGGACTCGGGCCGCAATGCCTGGCGGCGTGCGAAAGTGAGCAGGCGGCGGGTGAGGTCTGCGCCGCGCTGCGCGGCCTGCGCGATGCTGGCAAGCAGCTTCTCCCGCCGCGCCGGATCCTCCGTGCGCGCGATGAGGGAGATGCCCGCGGTCACCACTGCCAGAAGATTGTTGAAGTCATGCGCGACGCCACCGGTGAGTTGGCCCAGCGCCTCCAGCTTCAACGTCTGGGTGAGGCGCGCCTGCGCGGCCTCCCGCGCCGCCACCTCGCGCTCGACTTCGCGCTGCAGGTTGGCATTGGCATCGCGCAGGGCCAGCTCGGCACGCTTGCGGGCCGTGATGTCGATGCACAGTCCGGTGACGCGGAGGGGCGTGCCATCGGTGGCGCGCTGCAGCCGGCCGCGCCAGGCCAGCCATAGCAGGCCGCGCGTGGGATGCTGGGTGCGGTACTCCAACTCGAGTTCAGGCTGGGCTTCCTCGATGCCCTGGCGCAGGACCCGCTCCGTCTCGGCGCGGTCCTCCGGCAGCACGCCGGCGAGCCAGCCCTCGTAGGAGGCTTCGGATTCGCGGCCAAGGCCGAGCAGGTCGCGGTATTCCTCCGACCATGTGACGCCGTTGGTGGTGAGGTCCCAGTCCCAGGCGCCCGCCCCGGCATAGCGATGGGCGAGCCGCACGCGCTCCTCGCTTTCACGCAGGGCGGCGTCGATTGCGGCCAGTTCGGCGCGCCGCTCCGCCACTTCGCGGCCGAGCGCGGCATTCGCCTCCTCCAGTTCGACGGTGAGGAACCAGAGGTCCTGCAGCGCCGCCCCCAGCAACGGGTCGTCCTCTTCCGCCGCGGCGAAGCGGGCGGAGGCGAGGGCGCGGCTGACCGCACTTTGCCGCTCGGCTGCCTTCAGCCGGTTCTGTAGCGAGGCGGCTTCCGCCCGCGCCTCGGCGAGGGCGGTCCGCAGATCCTCCGGCCTGCCGCCGGACGTCTGGGGAGGGCCGTCCCGCATTGGCGCATGCCGCTGCACAGATCCTCCACAACCATGACTTGTGGCGTAAAGAACGGTTCAGGTGGCGGCAAGTTGGGCGGTGTGGAGCGATTGCGGTTCAGACGAGCTGCGCCGCCAGTTCCGCAGCCTCCTCGCGTAGCAGCGGCAGCATCCGCGCCGCCATGTCGCCATCGGGGTGCAGGGCAAGCGGTGCGCCGATGTTGAGGCCGGCGACGACCTTCCCATCATAGCGCTGCAGCGGCACGGCGAGGGAGCGGAAGCCTGGCTCCATCTCCTCCTCCACCAGCGCATACCCCGAATCGCGAGCCGCAAGGATTGCGGCGCGAAGCCGCGCGGGATCGGTCTCGGTGCGTGGCGTAAGCGGCTCTGGGCGCAGGCTGCCAAGCCAGGGGTCCAGATCCGCATCGGGAAGTGCTGCGAGCAGCACGCGCCCGAGGGCGGTGCAATGGGCGGGCATCCGGGTGCCGACCATGCTGTTGAAGGACACCAGCCGCGACGGCTGGCCGTAGGCGACGAAGACGATTTCTCCTCCATCGAGCATGGCAGCGGAACAGGCGGCCATTGTGGCGGCGGCGATCCGCTCGCAGCGCGGCTGCAGCAGCGACGAGACGCCGTTGGAGCCGAGATAGCCGGAGGCCAGGCGCAGCACGCGCGGCGTGAGGCGGAAAAGGCGACCGTCGCTTTCGAGGAAGCCGAGATTCAGGAGCGTGTGCAGGGCGCGGCGCGCGGTGGCGCGGGGCAGGTCCACCATCCGGGCCGTTTCGGCCAGGGTCATCTGGCGACAGTCAGGACCGAAGGAGGCGAGGATCGCGAGCCCACGCGCCAGGGCCTCTGAATGCTCGGGGCCATGGTCCGCGCGTGCACGCCGCTCGGTCGCTTCGGCACCCAGTCTGGGCATCGTCCATCCCTTCTTCTATCGCGGGGCTGCGTTGCGCCAAGCGAAGAGCATGTCCTACAATCGCACTAACGTTCGGTCACCGAACATTTTGGAGGGCCTGCTGCCATGATGAGCGCGGAGCAGAACCGCCGGCTGACGCAGGTTGGCCCTGGCACGCCAGGAGGCGCGCTGTTGCGCCGCTACTGGCAACCCGTCGCGCTGCTGGATGAGCTGGAAGGTCCGCGGCCCGTCCGGCCGGTGAAGGCGCTGGGGCAGAATTTCGCGCTGTTCCGAGACGAGGCGGGAACGATAGGGCTGATCGACCGCGACTGCCCGCATCGCGGCGTCGACCTCGCCTATGGGCGTTTGGAGGATGGGGGGCTGCGCTGCCCTTTCCATGGCTGGCTTTTCGCCGCCGACGGGCGCTGCCTGGAGACCCCGGCGGAGCCGGAGGGCAGCACGCTCTGCCAGCGCATCCGCACGCGTTCCTACCCGGTGCAGGTGCGCTCCGGCATTGTCTTCGCCTATCTGGGCGAGGGGGAGGCGCCGGCGCTGCCGGCCTTCGATTGCTTCGTCGCGCCCGGCACGCACACCTTCGCCTTCAAGGGGCTGATCGAGTGCAATTGGCTGCAGGCGCTGGAGGTCGGGATCGATCCCGCGCATGCCTCCTTCCTGCACCGCTTCTTCGAGGATGGCGACGAGAAGGAAGCCTACGGCAAGCAGTTCCGCGGCGCCTCGGACGGCTCCGACCTGCCGATGACCTATGTGCTCCGCGAGTTCCCGCGTCCGCAGATCGAGGTGGAGAACACGGATTACGGGCTGCGCCTGACGGCGCTGCGCCGCATCAGCGACCAGACCACGCATGTGCGCGTGACCAACCTGTATTTTCCGCAGGCCTTCGTCATCCCGATGAGCGCGGAGATGACCATCACCCAATGGCACATGCCGGTGGATGACACCCGCTGCTACTGGATCGCGATCTTCACCAGCTTCGGCGCGCCGGTGGACCATGCGACGATGCGCGCGCAGAGGCTCGAGACCTACGCGCTGCCGGACTACCTGCCGCGCCGGAACAGCCGCAACGAATACGGCTACGACCCGCAGGAGCAGGCGAGCCAGACCTATACGGGCATGGGCCACGACATCAACACGCATGACCAGTGGGCGGTGGAGAGCCAGGGCGCGATCCAGGACCGCACGCGGGAGCATCTTGCCTCCACCGACAAGGCGATTGCCGCCAACCGCCGGTTGCTGATGCGCGCCATGGCGGCGGTGGAGGAAGGGAAGGCGCCGATGCTGGCTGTCGGCCCATCTGAGGCGGCGGGTATGACGGGCCCCGCGACGATTGACGGCATGGCGCCGACCGAAGGCTGGGAGGCGCATTGGCGCGCCGCCGTGGCCCGCCGCCGGGCCGCCGCGCCCTGGTCGCCACCCGCCCTGGCACTGGCCGCGGAGTGAGCGCGGCGGCGGGGGCATCGGCCCGATGAGCTTCGTGGACCGGCACGGATTGCGCGACGACATGGCCCGCATGCAGGCGCAGGAGGTGATCCGGCGGATCGAGGGGGAGGGGATCGGCGTGCTGCGCCTTTCCTGGCCCGACCAGCATGGCATCCTGCGCGGCAAGACGGTGGTGGCGGCCGATGCGGCCCGCGCGCTGCGTGACGGCATTGCCCTGACCACCACGATGCTGCTGAAGGACAGCGCGCATCGCACCGCCTGGCCGGTCTTCACCGCCGGCGCGGGGATGGGGATGAAGGAAATGCAGGGGGCGGCGGATTTCCTGATCCTGCCGGATCCCGCCAGCTTCCGCGTGCTGCCCTGGGCGCCGCATACGGGCTGGCTGCTCTGCGACGCCTATTTCCTGGATGGGCGGCCCGTGCCGCTCTCGCCACGCTACCAGCTGCGGCGCGCGCTGGAGCGGGCGGCGGGGATGGGCTTCGGCTTCACCACCGGCATCGAACTCGAGTTCCACCTGTTCCGGCTGCTCGATCCGAAGATGGCGCCGGAGGATGCGGGACAGCCGGGCACGCCGCCCGAGGTCGCATTGCTGAGCCAGGGCTACAACTATCTCACTGAAAGCCGCTACGACGCGATCGACCCGGTGCTGGAGATCCTGCGCAACGCGGTGGAATCGCTCGACCTGCCGCTGCGCTCCATGGAGGTGGAATACGGGCCGAGCCAGGTGGAGTTTACCTTCGATGCGCAGGACGCCATGGCCTCGGCCGATACCGCGATCCTGTTCCGCTCGGCGGTGAAGCAGGTGGCGCGGCGGCATGGCTACCACGCAACCTTCATGTGCCGGCCACGCATCCCGAACGTCATGTCCTCCGGCTGGCACCTGCACCAGTCGCTCACCCATGCTGGCAACGGGCGCAATGCCTTCGTCGGCGAGGGCGGGGCGCTGTTGTCGGAGACGGCGCGGCACTATCTGGGCGGATTGCTGTACCACGCGCGGGCCGCCGCCGCCTTTTCCACACCGACCATCAACGGCTACCGCCGCTACCGGCCACTGTCGCTGGCGCCGGACCGGGCGGTGTGGGGAATCGACAACCGCGGCGTCATGGTGCGCGCCCTCGGGCGGCCGGGGGATCGCGCGACGCGGCTGGAGAATCGCGTCGGCGAGCCGGCGGCCAATCCGTATCTCTACATGGCCTCACAGCTTCAGTTCGGACTGGACGGCATCGCGCAGGCCCGCGATCCGGGCCCGCCGGCCGACACACCCTATGAAACCGAGGCGCCGCCGCTGCCGCGCAGCCTGGCCGAGGCGCTGGACGCGCTGGACAGGAGCGAAACGGCAGGCGAGGCTTTCGGCCGGGGCTTCATAGACTGGTTCCTGCGCATCAAGCGTGCCGAGATCGCCCGCTTCGAGGCGGAGGTCTCGGAATGGGAGCAGCGGGAGTATTTCGAGCTCTTCTAGGGCGCGGTCGCCGGAGGCGTGAGCCGCGTTCCCGGAAGCGGATGCAGGGGGCGGGGACATGGCGATCCTGGAACTGGAGGCGGTGGAGAAATCCTTTCCCGCTCGCGGCGGCCCGGCGACACTGGCAATGGACAAGCTGTCGCTTTCGGTGCGGGAGGGGGAGTTCCTGTCGATCCTCGGCCCGTCCGGCTGCGGCAAGTCCACCCTGTTGCAGATCGCCGCAGGGCTGATGGAGCCCAGCGCCGGCACGGTTCGCGTGGCCGGGCGCGCGGTCAGTGGTCCGCCGCCCGAGGCAGTGTATGTCTTCCAGCAATACGGGCGCTCCCTGCTGCCCTGGCGCAGCGTGCGGGACAACGTGGCCTTCGCGGTGGAGCACCGGCCCGGCATGTCGCGGGCGAAGTCGCGCGCGGCGGCGGATGCGCAGCTCGAATCGGTGGGGCTGACAGGCTTCGGGGATCATTTTCCCTGGCAGCTTTCCGGTGGCATGCAGCAGCGCGTGGCCCTCGCCCGTGCGCTGGCGGCCGAGCCGAAGATCCTGCTGATGGACGAGCCCTTCAGCGCCGTAGACGCGCTGACGCGGCTCGACCTGCACCGGCTGATCCTGGAACTGTGGGAAAAGCGCGCGCTGACCGTCGTGCTTGTGACGCATGACGTGGAAGAGGCGGTCGCCCTCTCCGATCGCGTCGCGCTGCTGACCAAGCGGCCCTCCACCATCGCACGCGTCGTCGAGACCGGGCTGCCCCGGCCGCGCGACGCCGTGGAGGTGCGCGAGACGGCCCGGTTCCTCGAATTGCGGCATGAATTGTTGGACTCCCTACTGACCCGGGGCGGCCATGCGGGCTGAGCGGCTTCTCGGGCTGGTTCCGGGGCTCCTGTTCCTGGCCCTGCTGATCGCGGGGCTGGAATGGGCGGTGCAGGCGGGGCTGGTCCGGCGGGCGCTGATGCCGCCGCCGACGGCGATCTGGGAGGTGCTGCGGGACCTGCTCCTCTCGGGCGATGTGCTGGGGCCGCTCTATTCCACCTTGCGGCTGGTGTTCATCGGGTTTGCCATCGGCTCGGTGGTGGGCATCGCCCTGGGCACGGCGATGGGCTGGTGGAGCGCGGCCTATCGGCTGCTGGAGCCGCTGGTGGAGATGATGCGGCCGATCCCCAAAGCCGCGCTGGTGCCCCCGCTGATGCTGTTCCTTGGCATCGGCGACACGATGAAGATCACCTCGGTCGCGCTGGCTGTGACCTTCCCGGTGCTGGTGAACACGCTGCAGGGCGTGCGCGGAGTGGATCGCGTGCTGCTGGATTCCGCGCGCACCCATGGGTGGAGCACGGCACGCGCGCTCTGGCATGTGGTGCTGCCGGCTTCGCTGCCCTTCATCCTGGCGGGGATGCGGACAAGCCTGGGGCTCGCCCTCATCATCGCCGTGCTGTCGGAGATGCTGACGGGGCAGGGGGGCCTTGGCTTCCTCATCCTCGACATGCAGCGAAGCTTCCTGATCCGGCAGATGTATGCGTGGCTCGTGATCCTGGCGCTGGTTGGGCTCGCGCTGAATGCGGTCTTCGCCTGGGCCGAAGCCCGCGCCCTGCACTGGCAGACCCGAAACTGATCCCAATACAAACGAGGAGACTTCGAGAATGACCGAGATCACCCGTCGCGCCGCGCTCGGCGCAAGCCTCGCCCTACCGTTGATGGCTCCCGCCCTGCGTGCCCAGGCGCTGACCAGGCTGCGCGTCAGCGTCATTCCCGTGCTCGACGTGGCGCCATTGCATGCGGCCATCCGGCATGGCTATTTTGCCGCCGAAGGGATCGAGATCGACACCTCCGCCACCACGGGTGGCGCCACCGGCCTGCCGGGCGTGGTCGCGGGCCAGTTCCGCATGGCTTTCACCAACACCGTCTCGGCCTTGCTGGGCGTGCGCGAAGGGCTGGACTTCCGCTTCGCGGCGGCCGCCGTGCGTTCCCAGGCGGCGCCGCCGGACAACATGGCGATCCTGGTCCGCAAGGGCTCTGGCATCACAAGCGGCAGGCAGCTCGAGGGCAAGCGCGTCGCCTCCAACACCCGCAACAACGTCGTCTGGCTGCGCGGCATGGCCTGGATCGACAAGACCGGCGGCGACTGGAAGAAGGTGACGGCCGTGGAGGTGCCCTTCCCGCAGATGGCCGATGCGCTGGCCGGCGGCCAGATCGATGCCGGCCTCTTCAGCGAGCCCTTCGTCACCGCCGCCCTGCAGACCCATGGCGACAAGCTGGAACGCATCGGCTGGTTCATCCAGGAGACGGCACCTTCTTCCTCCGTTGCCCAGTACGTCGCCATGAAGGAGGACCTGGAGAAGAATGGCGAGGTGTTCGAGCGCTTCGCGCGCGGGCTGCACAAGGGCACCGATTGGGTGAACGAGCGGCTCGGCAAGCCGGAGTTGCTGGAGCTGATCTCGGGCTTCTCCCGCGTGCCGGTCGAGCGGCTGAAGGATTGCGGCTTCACCGTCTATGTGAAGGACGTCACCGAGGCGGAGATTGCGGAGGTGATCGCCACCATGACACGCTTCGGGCTGGGCGGACGCTATCCCGCGCCTTCCGAACTGATCTTCCGCACGGCGAAGGCCTGAGGTGGCGGGCGGGACCATAGCGGCGCCACGGCGGTTCCGCCCCACTTCCGGTCTGTTCCTGGTGCTCGGCCTTTTCCTCCTCTGGGAGGTCTCGGCCCGCACCGGCATGGTGGACAGCCCCAACTGGCCGCCGCTCTCCCGCGTGCTGGCGGCGCTGGTAAGGGACACGCTGTCGGGCGAGATGCCGATGCTGGTCGCCTCCACCCTCGCGCGGATGTTTGTGGGGCTTGCGGCGGGCACGCTGGCGGGGGTGGCGCTGGGACTGCTCTTCGGCGCCAGCCGCTTCGCCGCGCGGATGTTGGGGCCGACAGTGGAGCTGCTGCGGCCGATCCCCATCCCCGCGATCATCCCGCCGCTCGTGCTGTTCCTTGGACTGGACAACACGATGAAGGTCACCATTGCCGCCATCACCGCCTTCTTCCCGGTGCTGACGAACACGGCGCAGGGGCTGCGCGCGGTGGAGGCGGACCAGATCGCCATGGCGCGCACCTTTGGCGTGCCGGCCTGGCGGCGGCTCTTCCGCGTCACCCTGCCGGCCATCCTGCCCTATGTGATGGCCGGGCTCCGCGTGGCGCTGGCGCTTGCGCTCGTCACCACCGTGGTCGCGGAGATGATCGCCGGGGAGCAGGGGGTGGGGCATTACCTTGTGCTGATGCAGTTCGCTGGGCGGGCGGAGGAGATGTATGCCGCCGTGCTGGTGCTGGCCGTGCTCGGCTACGCGCTGAACCGCGGCTTCCTGTGGTTGGAGCGGCGGCTGATCGGCTGGTTCTTCGCGACCGGGCGGAATGGCTGAGGCGCCCGCGCCGGAGGTCACTCATTGGCGCGAGATCGGCGCGCTGATCGTGGCCGGGATCGCGGCGGCCGTCCAGCTCGGCAAAGTGGCGCCTTCGCTGCTCGCCATCGGCGAAACGCTCGACATCGGGCTAGGCGGGGCGGCGGGGCTCATCTCGGTGTTCTCGCTGATGGCCGCAGCCGGCGGGGTGATGGCCGGGCTGCTGGCGTCACGGGCGGGGGCGAGGCGATCGCTCCTCATGGGGCTCTGCGTCCTGGGCACTGCCGGGCTGGCCGCGGCGGCGGCGCCCGGGGTGGCGGCGCTCTATCTCGCTCGCACCGTGGAGGGTGCGGCCTTCCTGGCCGTGGTGGTCTCTGCCCCCACCCTCATCGCCACCCGCGCCGCGCCAGCTGACCGAGGCTTGGCGATGTCGGGCTGGGGCGTGTTCATGCCGACAGGCGTCGCGCTCGGAGTACTGGGAGCGCCGCTGGTGGAGGCGCAGGGCTGGCGCGTCGCCTGGGCTGTCTGCGCGCTGATCCCGTTCGGCGCGGCACTGATGCTTGCGGCGTTGCTGCCGCGGGACACCGGGCGGACGGCCCCGGCCTCCACGAGCCTGCGGCACCAGGTTGTGGCGCTGTGGCAGGCGCGGTCGCCCTTTCTCGTGGCGGGAAGCTTCGCCTGTTATGCGGTGTTGTATTTCGGCATCGCGGGCTTCCTGCCGGCCCGTCTGGTGCAGGGCTTCGGGCTCTCGCTTCCGGCCGCGGGGTTGGCGGGGGCGGCGGCGGCTATTGCCAATATGGCAGGCAACCTCACAGCGGCGGCACTCATCCGCATCGGCTGGCATCCCGCGGCCATGATGGGCTGGGCGGGTGCGGCGATGACGATCCTGACGGCAATCGCCTTCGCCGCGCCCCTCCCGCCTGCTCTGGCCATTGCGGCCGCTCTGCTGGGCTCGGCGGTGGGTGGGCTCATCCCCGGTTCGCTCTTCGCACTCGCGCCGCGAGCCGTGCCCGAAGCAGCGCTGGTGGGGCCGGTGCTGGGGCTGGTGATCCAGTTCAACAATATCGGCCAAGTGCTGGGGCCGATTGCCATCGCGGCGGCGGCCCGGCGCGACTGGTCGCTGACGGCCATTCCGTTGCTCCTGGCCGGGGCGGCGCTGCTGGTCATAGCGCGGCCGTTGCGGCGGATCGGGTAAGGTTCAGGGATGCATATAGCGGTCATCGGGAACGGCATCGTCGGCAGTTGCTGCGCAGCCTGGCTGCAGCGGGACGGGCATCGCGTCACCTTCATCGACCCGCTGGGCCCAGCCGAGGCGACGAGCTTCGGCAATGCCGGATCCCTCTCGCCCTCCGCCTGCCTGCCGGTGGGGATGCCGGGGATGTGGAAGAGGGTGCCGCGCTGGCTGCTGGACCCGCTCGGCCCACTTTCGGTGCGCTGGCGCTATGCGCCGGTGGTCGCGCCTTGGCTGCTGCGCTTCCTGCGCGCCAGCGAGCCCGCCGAGGTGGTCCGGATCGCGGGCGCGCTGCGCGGGCTGCTGTCACCCATCTTCGACTGCTACGAGCCGATCCTGCAGCGCGCCGGCGCTACCTCGCTGATGACGCGTAGCGGTTGCCTCTATGTCTATTCAGGGCCGGAGGCAGCGCGGCAGTGGAAATGGGGGATGGACGTCCGCCGCTCACTCGGCGTCGAGCTGCGCGATGTGGGGGAGGAGGAGTTGGTTTCGCTTGAGCCGGATCTGAAGGGCCGGTTCCGCTTCGGCATCCTGGCGCCGGAGAACGGCTCCACCACCGATCCGGCCGCGCTCACCCGTGCCATTTACGCCCGCTGCGAGGTGGATGGCGCGACGGCGGTTCGGGCGCGTGCCACCGGCTTCCGGATGAGCGGAACCGATGTCACGGCGGTGCAGCTCGAAGGTGGGCGCGAGCTCGAATGTGATGGCGTGGTGCTGGCAGGCGGCGCCTGGTCGGCGCGGCTGGCGCGGCAGCTGGGTCCGCCCGTCCCGCTGGAGACTCAACGCGGCTACCATGTGACTGTCGCGAGCAACAACCTCGGGCTGTGCCACACCGTCATGGCGGTGGAGCACAACATGATGGTGAACCCCATGGGCATGGGGCTGCGCCTCGCAGGATCGGTCGAGTTCGCGGGGCTTTCGGCGCCACCAAACTTCGCGCGCGCGGATGTGCTGCTGGCGCGCGGGAAGGAAATGTTCCCCCATCTCGACACCTCCCGCACCACGCAGTGGATGGGGCACCGGCCCTGCTTGCCGGACAGCCTGCCGGTGATCGGCGCCGCACCGCGCGCGGGGAATGCGTGGTTCGCCTTTGGTCACGGGCATATCGGCATGTGCGGCGCGGCGAGCACGGGGAGAGAAGTGGCAAATCTCGTCGCCGGGCGGATGCCGCAGATTGATCTCGCCCCTTTTGCGCCGACGCGTTTCCGGCGCGCGGCGTGAACGGCATGCGGGCTGCATGGGTCCGCAGCGAAATGGATGATCCCGAGCAGGAGAGGATGGGGAATGAGCCTTCGTGTCACGCGCCGTACCCTGGGAATGGGTGCGCTGGGGCTGGTCTCCGCGCCGGCCGCACGCGCCCAGCCCTGGCCCTCGAAGCCAGTCCGCCTCGTCGTGCCCTTTCCGCCCGGTGGCAGCACCGATGTCCTGGCCCGCCGCTTGGCCGAGCGCATGTCGCCCTCGCTGGGCCAGACGGTGCTGGTGGAGAACCGCCCGGGCGCCGGTGGCACGACCGGGGCGGATTACGTCTCCAAGTCGGCGCCGGACGGACACACGCTGCTGATGGGGGTAACAGGCAGCAATGCCATCGCCGCGAGCCTTTTCCCGAACCTGCCCTATGATCCGGTCGCGGGCTTCTCGCCGGTCTCGCGCGTGGTGTCGGCGCCCTTGGTTGTTGCGGTGAATCCCGGCCTGCCCATTCGCGGCTTGGCGGGCTACATCGCCGCGGCGAAGGCCGAGCGCGGCGCGATCACCTATGCCACGCCGGGAAACGGCACCTCTATGCACCTTACTGGGGTGATGTTCGCCCTCGCCGCCGGCGTGGAGTTGACGCATGTGCCCTATCGGGGTTCCGCCCAGGCCACGACGGATCTGATTTCGGGGCTGGTGAAGTCTGCCTTCGCGGATGTGCTGGTGATTCTGCCGCATCTACGCGCCGGCAGCGTGCGGGGGCTGGCGGTGACGGGGACGGAGCGCCACCCGCTGCTGCCCGAGTTGCCGACCGTGGCCGAGGCGGGGCTACCCGGCTTCCTGGCGGAGTCCTGGCAGGGCGTCTTCGCGCCGCCCGGCACGCCGCCCGCGATCCTGGCGCGCCTGCATGCCGAGGTGGCGAAGGCGATGCGGGCTCCTGAGATCAGGGAAGCCTTCGCGGAGCAGGGCTTTCGCGTCGAGGCGACGGAGCCGGCGGATTTCGCGGCCTTCGTGAAGGCGGAGGTGGCGAAATGGGGGGATGTGGTGAAGCGGGGCGGGGTGCGGCTGGATTGAGTTGCCGCCCGGTGTGAGGAGCAAGCCCCCTGGGGTTCGGGTGACGTGGGGCCCGCCGCGGAGCTGATGCAGCTCGGGCGGGCCCCCGCGGCGAAGGGTCGGCTCAGCCCATGTTCACCATGATGGTCTTCTTGTGGGTGAAGTGCTCCAGCATTGCCTCCAGCGAAGCCTCCTTACCAAGCCCGGAGGACTTTACGCCGCCATAGGAGAGGTTCGCCTGTACAACGAGGTTCTGGTTGATCTGCACCAGACCGGCCTCGAGCTTATGCGCCAGGTTCAGCCCGACCTTCAGGTTGTTGGTCCAGAGGCTCGCGGCCAGTCCGTATTCGCTGTCATTCGCCTCGGCCAGCACCGTCTCGGGATCGTCGAAGGGGAAGATGCAGGTGACCGGGCCGAAGATTTCCTCGCGCACCAGGCGGCTGTCCTTCGTCAGGCCGGTGAAGATGTACGGCTGGATGAACAATCCCTTCTTCAGCGCCTGGTCCTTCGGCATGGCGGAGCAGGCGCGGCCGTTGGCGCCGGCGGTCGCCTTGCCCTCCTGGATGAAGCCGTCGACCTTCGTGAACTGATCCTTGGAGATGATGGTGCCGATGTCGGTCTTCTCGTCCAGCGGGTCGCCCATGACCATCTGGTCGACCCGCTCGGCCATGGCGTCGACGAACTTCTGGAAGATCGGGCGCTCCACATAGATGCGGCTCGCCGCGGTGCAGCTCTGCCCCTGGCGGGTGAAGCGCATGGAGGTGAGGGCGCCGGCCAGGGTCTTGTCGAAGTCGCAATCAGCGAAGACGATCATGGGGGACTTGCCGCCCAACTCCAGCGTCACCGGAATCAGCTTCTCGGCGGCGGCCCGGTAGACGATTTTCCCGGTCTCGACCGAACCGGTGAAGGTCACCTTCCGCACCTTGGGGTGGGAGACCAGCGGCGCGCCGCATTCCGGGCCATAGCCGGAGATCATGTTGAACACGCCCGGCGGCAGGATGCGGTTCATCAGCTCGCAAATGCGCAGCACCGCGAGCGGCGCCTCCTCGGCGCTCTTCACCACCACGCTGTTGCCGGCCACCAGCGCGGGCGCGACCTTCAGCGACATCAGCAGCATCGGCACGTTCCAGGGGATGATGGCGCCGACCACCCCCAGCGGCTCGCGCACCGTCACGGACAGCACGTCGGGCGCGAAGGGCACGCTCTCGCCCTTCAGCTCGCCACCCAGCCCGCCGAAGAACTCCAGGATGTCAGCGACCGTATTCGCTTCGACCCGGCTCTCGGTGCGCAGCGCCTTACCCGTTTCGAGGGCGATGAGGCGGCCCAACTCCTCCACATGGCTGCGCATCAGCGCGGCGCATTGTGCCACCAGGGCACCGCGCTTGCGGGCGGGCATCTTTGCCCATTCCTTCTGGGCGCGGGCGGCATCCGCCACCGCGGCCTCGACATCGGAGGCGTCACCCTCGGCGGCGCGGGCCACCTCCTCGCCAGTTGCGGGGTTCACCACGGCGAAGCTCTTGCCCGACTGGGCGGGGACATAGCGGCCGCCGACAAAATGCAGTCCTGACAGCGCCTTGGCCAGGACGAAAGGATCCGTGGTGGGCGCCTCGGGGGTGGTATGGGGGCGGTCGAGCATGGGCGTTTCCTCCAGCGGTCCGGCAAGGGGCGGGGAGGGTGCCTCCGGGCGCCGCGAACGGCAAGCGCATCCGGTAAAGCATGCCATCCTGGCGCAACCGTGCCTTGCCGGGCCGGGGCGGCGCAGCCAATCTGAGAGGGGTGCGTCAGCCCCCTGCGCCCCGAGTTGGAGAGAAGGCATGTCTGAGGCCGCAACCACCGTCGACCAGGATGCGCCGTCTGACGCCGCCCCCGCCAGCAGCCGTTCCTGGATCGAGCGTCTCTGGTCGTCCATCGCCGACCGCGGGCGGCTTTTCGCCTCCGTGCCTAATGATTCCGCGCCCCCGCTGGAGCGCGCGAAGCGCCTGGCGGAGGCACTGCTGACCGAGCGCGGCGAGGCTTCGGGCGCGGCCGTGGCGCGCGAGGTGATGTCCGCGTTGCGGGACCTTGCCCCGGCCGACCGGGCGGCCTTCCACCTCTTCATGGCGACCAGCTTCGGGCCGAATCCGGACCTGCTGCGGGAAGCGGCGGAGGCCTATCTGGCGGACCCTTGCCCCAAGAATGCCACCCGCCTAGCGCGCAGCGCCGAGCCGCCGCGCCAGGAACTGCTGCGGCGCATGAACATGTCGCCGGGCGGCACGGCGGCGCTGGTGGAGCTTCGCCGGCAACTGCTGGAAGAGGTGCGCGATGAGCCGGCGTTGCAGCCGCTGGAATCGGATCTGCATCACCTCTTCGTCTCCTGGTTCAACCGCGGTTTTCTGCAGCTGCGGCGCATTGATTGGCAGACCCCGGCGGCGATCCTGGAGAAGATCATCCGCTACGAGGCGGTGCATGAGATCGCCGGCTGGCACGACCTGCGCCGGCGGCTGGCGGCCGACCGGCGCTGCTACGGCTTCTTCCACCCTTCGCTGCCGCACGAGCCGCTGATCTTCGTCGAGGTGGCGCTGGTGCAGGGCCTTGCTTCCGCCGTCCAGCCGCTGCTGGACGCGGAGGGCGAGGCAGGGGCCGAAGCGCGGGCGGCGGAGGCCGATACGGCCATCTTCTACTCCATCTCCAACTGCCAGGATGGGCTGCGGGGCATCTCCTTCGGCAACTTCCTCATCAAGCAGGTGGTCGAGGACCTGAAGGCGGAGCTGCCGCATCTCACCCGCTTCTCCACCCTTTCGCCGATCCCGGGCTTCCGCCGATGGCTGGACAAGCGGATCGCCGAGGGCGCGGCGGATGCCGAGCTGGCCCTGCCGCTCACCGAGCCCGACTGGTGGAAGGACCCCGCGCGGGCCGAGGCGCTGCGCCTGCCGCTGCTGCGGCTCTGCGCCGCGTACTTGACGAATCCGGGCGGGCGGATGGATCCCGTGGCGCGCTTCCATCTTGGCAACGGCGCGCGCCTTGAACGTATCAACTGGCTGGGCAACACGGCGCCCCGCGGCATGCAGGAATCCTACGGACTGATGGTCAACTACCTCTACGAGCGCGACGAGATCGAGCGGAACCACGAGGCCTTCGCGCGAGGCGGTACGGTGGTGCGTTCCGGCGAGGTGGACGCCTTGCTGGTGCCCGCCAGGTCCGCGCCATCGCGCAAGGACAAGCCCCGCGCCGTCGCCAAGGCGTCCTGAGCATGGTCGCTGGATTGGCTCCTGGGGCGCTGGATGGGTTGAAGGTCCTGGACCTGACGCGCGTTCTGGCTGGCCCCACCTGCACCCAGATGCTCGGCGACCTCGGCGCTGAGGTGATCAAGATTGAGCGCCCCGGCGCCGGCGACGACACGCGCGGCTTCGCGCCGCCCTATGTGCCGCGCACGCAGGAGAGCGCCTATTTCGTCGGCGTGAACCGCAACAAGAAGTCGGTCACCCTCGATATCGCCAAGCCGGAGGGTCAGGCGATCATCCACAAGCTGCTCGCCGAGTGCGACATTCTGGTGGAGAACTTCAAGGTTGGCGCCCTGGCCAAGTACGGGCTGGGCTGGGAGGATCTGAAGGACCGCTATCCGCGCCTGATCTACTGCTCCATCACCGGCTTCGGGCAGACCGGCCCCTATGCGCCGCGCCCGGGCTATGACGCGCTGATCCAGGCCATGGGCGGTGTCATGTCCCTGACCGGCGAGATCGAGGGCGAGCCGCAGAAGGTGGGCGTGCCCGTCGCGGACCTCTTCTCCGGCCTCTATGGCTGCATCGGCGTGCTGGCGGCGGTGAACCACCGCCACGCCACGGGCCAGGGGCAGCGGATTGACATCGGCATGCTGGATACCAGCGTCGCCTGGCTGGCGAACCAAGCCTCGAACTTCCTGGCAAGCGGAGAGAACCCGAAGCGCCTCGGCAACCAGCACCCGAACATCGTACCCTACCAGGTCTTCCCGACGCAGGACGGCTATATCGTGCTGTCGGTCGGCAATGACCCGACCTTCGAGCGCTTCTGCAAGCTGACGGGGCAGGAGGCGCTGCTGGCCGACGAGCGCTTCGCCACCAATGCAAAGCGCGTGGAGAACCGGCAGCTCGTCACCGACACGCTCACCCCCGTCATGCGCTCACGCACGACCAAGGACTGGGTGGCCGCGCTGGAGGCGGTGAAGATCGGCTGCGGGCCGATCAACACGCTGAAGGACGTCTTCGCCGATCCGCAGGTGCAGGCGCGCGGAGTGATCGTGGAGATGGATCATGCCAGCGGCGAGACCGTGCAGGTGATCGCCAATCCGGTCCGCCTCTCCGCCACGCCGCCGAGCTACCGCAGTGCCGCACCGGTGCTCGGCCAGCACACGGAGGAGGTGCTGGCGCGGCTTGGGCTGAACGAGGCTGAGGTGGCCAAGCTGAAGGCTGACGGCATCGCCTGACCGACTGGCCGGGCAGGGGCATCCACGGGCGCCCCTGTCCGGTCGGAAAAACTGACCTCGAAACCGGCCAGCGTGCTGGTCCCCTGCGCCAACGGCCTGGCGCGGCCGGACATTCCACTCGCCGAACGGCCTCGCCAGTCACTTGCATGGGCATGGCGACTCGGCCCGGCCGATTCCGTCACACGCGCTTTCATGGGCTTCTGCACCGCGGAAAGCTCCGGCAACCGGCCACTGGCCGTGACGTTCCAGCCCCCAGTGCCGATCTGGCCTTGCTGGAGATTTCAACATGAAAATGGTTTCGCGGCGTGGAGCAATGCTACTCCCGCTGGGCTTGGCCGCCTTCACCTCCGCCTGCGTCCAGCCGTCCCAGGAGGCGGTGCTGTCCGTCGACCCGAGCGGGCGTGCCGATCCCGAGCAGCGCGCGCTGCTGGCGACCTATTCGCGCCTGGGCGTGCGGCCGGTCGAGATGCTCAGCCCCGCGCAGGCGCGGGCGCAGCCGACCTTCGCCGATGCGGTTCGGGCTCGTGCCCTCGAGATGCAGAACACCAATCCGCAGCGTGTGATTGGCAGCTTCGAGGACATGACCCTTAACACGCTGCCGACGCCGCTGCAGGCGCGGCTGTACCGCCCGATCCCGGGGCGTCCCGGTCCGCTGCCGCTGATCGTCTACTTCCATGGCGGCGGCTGGGTCGTCGGCGGCCTCGATGCCTATGACGCCTCCGCCCGCGCGCTCTGCGTCGAGAGCGGTGCGTTGGTGCTCTCGGTGCATTACCGCCAGGGGCCGGAGTTCCGCTTCCCCACGGCGCATGACGACGCGAACGTCGCCTGGATGTGGGCCGTGACGAATGCCGCCTCGGTTGGCGGGGATCCATCGCGGATCGCGATTGCGGGCGAAAGCGCCGGCGGCAACCTGGCGATCGACGCCGCCATCTATGCGCGCGAGACCGGCATCGCGCTTCCGCGCGCCATGGCGCTGATCTATCCGGTGGCGGGCACCGACGTGAACACGCCTTCCTACAACGAATTCGCGAATGCGCGCCCGCTCGGGCGGGAGTCGCTTCTCTGGTACGTGCGGAACTACACGCGCGGCCCGGCAGACCTGCAGGACCAGCGGCTGAACGTCGCGGGTCGCCAGGACCTCGCGGGGCTGCCGCCGGCCATCATCGTGAATGCCGAGATCGATCCACTGCAGTCCGACGGGGCGCGGCTGGCGGACAGGCTGCGCGCCGCCGGTGTGCCGGTGCAGCACGTGCTCTATCCCGGCGTGACGCATGAGTTTTTCGGCGCCGATGCGGTGCTCGGCAAGGCGCGGCAGGCCCAGGCCTTCGTGGGCGAGCAGATGCGCGCCGCCTTCGCCGCCCCGGCCGTGGTGGCCCCGCCGGCGCGGCGGCGGATGCGCCGCCCGGCGATTTGATCAAATGTTCTGCGCGCCGGTTCAGCCGGCGCGCAGGCGCCTCGCGGCATCCACCGCGAAATAGGTGAGCACGCCATCTGCGCCAGCGCGGCGGAAGGCCATCAGGCTTTCCAGCATGGCCTTCTCGCGGTCGATCCAGCCGTTCTGCGCAGCTGCCGCGATCATCGCGTATTCCCCGCTCACCTGATAGGCGAAGGTGGGCACGGCGAATTCGTCCTTCACGCGCCGGATGATGTCGAGATAGGGCATGCCCGGCTTGACCATCACCATATCCGCGCCCTCGGCGAGATCGGCGGCCACCTCGCGCAGCGCCTCCTCCGAATTCGCCGGGTTCATCTGGTAGGTCTTCTTGTCGCCCTTCAGCGCGCCGCCCGATCCCACCGCGTCGCGGAAGGGGCCGTAGAAGGCGGAGGCGTATTTCGCCGAGTAGGCCATGATCCGCGTGTGGATGAGGTGCCTGGCATCCAGCGCCGCGCGGATGGCGCCGACGCGGCCATCCATCATGTCAGACGGCGCGACGATGCCGATCCCGGCCTCGGACTGCACCACCGCCTGGGCGACCAGCACCTCAAGCGATTCGTCGTTATGGACGTAGCCGTTGCGGATCACGCCGTCATGGCCGTGGTCGGTATAGGGATCGAGCGCGACGTCCCCCACCAATGCCAGTCCCGGGAAGTCGCGCGTCAACATCCGTGCCGCACGGCACATCAGGTTCTCGGGGTTCTTCGCCTCGGTGCCCTCGGCGTCCTTCTTCTCCTGCGGCGTCACCGGGAAGAGGGCGATGGCCGGGATGCCCAGCTCCACGGCCGGTCCGACATGGTCCGCGAGCAGGTCCAGGGACACCCGCTCGACGCCGGGCATGGAAGCCACGGCCTGGCGCTGCCCATGTCCCTCGGTGACGAAGATCGGCCAGATCAGGTCATCCACCGAGAGCCGGTTCTCGGCCACTAGGCGGCGCGTGGCGTCGTCCAGGCGGTTCCGGCGGGGGCGGGCAGTGGGGAAGGGGGCGTGGTGGCGCATGGCGTCTTGTCGCGCCAAGTGGCGGGGCCGCCAAGCCGAAACCGGAGCGGGCGAGGGGCGCTGGAACCGCATGAAATGGCTTTTCCCCCTGGCCATCCTCGCCACCGCCCCGGCGGGGGCGGCGGAGCCGGTCTCCATCCCTGGCCCGGGCGAG
This sequence comes from Muricoccus harenae, assembly GCF_009848505.1. Lineage (GTDB taxonomy): Bacteria > Pseudomonadota > Alphaproteobacteria > Acetobacterales > Acetobacteraceae > Roseomonas > Roseomonas harenae. The sequence continues at coordinate 69,357 of NZ_WWDL01000012.1, read as the reverse complement.
GTGGTGCTGCGTGCCCTACTTGTCCGGCCGGCGGATGGGGCGGCCGGCATACCGGTCGTCGCCTTGCATGGCTGCGGCGGCCTCGGTGGACCCGGCGCGCCCCTGTCCCTGCCGGCGCGGGGGCGGATTGGGCGGCGCGGCTGAAGGCGCTGGGCCATCCTGTCATCTTCCCGGACAGCTTCGGCAGCCGTGGCGTCACCCAGGTCTGCTCGGGCGGGGAGCATGGCATCCTGCCCGAAACCACCCGGCGGGCCGACGCCCATGCAGCCGCCGCCTGGGCCGTGGCCCAACCCTGGGCGAAGCCGGGCGGCGCCTTCCTTCTGGGCTGGTCACATGGGGGCAGCACGGCCCTGGCCGCCATTGGCGCGCCCGTACCGGCCGGGCTGCTGCGCGGCGCGATGGCCCTCTATCCCGGCTGCGCCAGGCCGGGGCAGGAGCCGCCGCCCTGGCGTCCGGCCGCGCCGGTGCTGATGCTGCTGGGCGGGGCGGATGACTGGACGCCCGCCGCCCCCTGCCGTCTGGCCGCCGCGCGCGCCCGCGCCGCCGGCGCAGGGCCGGTGGAGGTGGTGGAATATCCCGATGCCCCGCATGGCTTCGATCAGCCCGGCATGCCGCAGCGGGTCCTGTCCGGCCTGGACCTGACTGCGCGCGGGGACGGGATGGCGCGGATGGGCACGGATTCGGCGGCGCGGGAGGACACGCTGCGCCGGGTCCCCGCCTTTCTCGCCGCACATGGCGGGGCACGAGTGCCGCATGGCGGACCCGCCCGCAAGGAGTAGCGGCACCGTTTCAACCAGACCGCAACCCATGGTAGACGGCCGCGATGATCGCCCCTCTCACCGTCGCCGTCGGCGCCGACCATGCCGGCGTTGCCCTCAAGTCCACCCTCCGCCAGGCGCTGGAGGAAGCCGGACATTCCGTGCTCGACATGGGCACCCATGGTCCCGAGAGCGTGGACTATCCCGATTTCGGAAGCGCCGTGGCCAGCGCCGTGAACAACGGCCAGGCGCGCTTCGGCGTGCTCGTCTGCGGCACGGGGATCGGCATCTCCATCGCGGCGAATCGCGTGCACGGCATCCGCTGCGCCCTGGTGCATGATGCGACCGGCGCCCGGCTCTCCCGCGAGCATAACGACGCCAACATCATTGCCTTCGGGGCCCGCATGATCGGCCCGGAGCCCGCGCTTGAGGCGCTGCGCGCCTTTCTCGCCACCCCCTATGCCGGCGGCCGTCATGACCGCCGGGTCCTGAAGCTCTCTCCGGACTGGACCCGCACGCCATGAACGAACAGTCGCCCGCCGCCAGCGCTGACCGCTTCTTCAACGCCCCGCTCTCGGAGATCGACCCCGAGATCGCCGAGGTGCTCTCCCGCGAGCTGGTGCGCCAGCAGGACGGGATCGAGCTGATTGCCTCGGAGAACATCGTCTCCCGCGCCGTGCTCGAGGCGCAGGGCTCCGTGCTGACGAACAAGTATGCCGAGGGCCTGCCGGGCAAGCGCTACTACGGCGGCTGCGAGGTGGTGGACATCGCCGAGACGCTCGCGATCGAGCGCGCGAAGGCGCTGTTCGGCTGCGCCTTCGCCAATGTGCAGCCCCATTCAGGCGCCCAGGCCAATGCGGCAGTGTTCTTCGCCCTGCTCCAGCCCGGCGACACCTTCATGGGGCTGGACCTCGCCGCGGGCGGGCACCTGACCCATGGCTCGCCGGTCAACTACTCCGGTAAGTGGTTCAAGGTCGCCCCCTACACGGTGCGGCGCGAGGACCAGATGATCGACATGGGGGAGGTGGCGCGGATCGCCCGCGAGACCCGCCCCAAGCTGATCCTGGCCGGCGGCTCCGCCTATGCCCGCACCTGGGACTTCGCCAAGTTCCGGGCGATCGCGGATGAGGTGGGCGCCATCTTCATGGTGGACATGGCCCATTTCGCCGGGCTGGTCGCGGGCGGCACGCATCCCTCGCCCTTCCCCCATGCCCATGTGGTGACCACCACCAACCACAAGACGCTTCGCGGCCCGCGTGGCGGCATGATCCTCACGAATGACGAGGCCCTGGCGAAGAAGCTGAACTCGGCCGTCTTTCCGGGCACCCAGGGCGGGCCGCTGATGCATGTCATCGCCGCCAAGGCTGTGGCCCTGGGCGAGGCGCTGCGTCCCGAGTTCCGCACCTATGCCCGCGCCGTGGTGGACAATGCCAGGGCCCTGGCCGCGGAGCTGAAGGAGCAGGGCTTCGGCCTGGTGACCGGCGGCACGGACAACCACCTGGTGCTGGTGGACATGCGCCCGAAGAACCTGACCGGGAAGGCCGCCGAGGCAGCTCTCGGCCGAGCCCATCTGACGGTGAACAAGAACGCCATCCCCTTCGACCCGGAGAAGCCCTTCGTCACCTCCGGCGTGCGCCTGGGTTCCCCCGCCGCCACCTCGCGCGGCTTCGGGGAGGCGGAGTTCCGCGAGGTCGGGCGGCTGATCGGGCAGGTGCTGGGCGGGCTTTCCCGCGCCAACTCGCCCGAGGGCAATGCGGCGGCCGAGAAGGAAGCAGGCGAGGCGGTTCACGCTCTCTGCGCCCGCTTCCCGATCTACCGCAGCTAAGAAGCCCAAGCCGGATGCGCTGCCCTTTCTGCCAGTCCGAGGACACGCAGGTGAAGGACAGCCGTCCGGCGGAGGACGGCGCCGCGATACGCCGGCGCCGGTCCTGCAATGCCTGCGGCGCCCGTTTCACCACTTTCGAGCGCGTCCAGCTCCGCGAACTGACGGTGGTGAAGACCGATGGCCGCCGCGTCGCCTTCGACCGTGAGAAGCTCGCCCGCTCGATCCGCGTGGCGCTGCGCAAGCGCCCGGTCAACGAGGACCAGGTGGAGCGCATTGTCACCGGCATCCAGCGGCGGCTGGAGTCGGAAGGGGCGGAGGAGCTGACCTCGAGGGCTATCGGGCTGCGCGTGATGGAGGTGCTGCGGGAACTCGATCCCGTCGCCTATGTGCGCTTCGCCAGCGTCTATCAGAACTTCCGCGACGCGAAGGACTTCCACGCCTTCCTGGGATCCCTGGACAACGGCTGATCCTTGAGGGCGGCCCTGGACAAGCGCCAAGGGGGCGCGCAAACGGCCTGCCGTGTCTGATGAAGAGCATATGCGGGCGGCCCTTGCCCTGGCGGCGCGGGGCCTGGGGAATACCTGGCCCAATCCCTCGGTCGGCTGCGTCATCGTGCGGGATGGGCGCGTGGTCGGGCGCGGCCATACCCGCCCTGGCGGCCGTCCCCATGCGGAAACCGAGGCGCTGCGCGCCGCCGCCGGCCAGGCGAAGGGCGCCACCGCCTATGTCACGTTGGAACCCTGCTGCCACTGGGGCCGCACGCCGCCCTGCACCGATGCGCTGATTGCCGCCGGCGTCGGGCGCGTCGTCGTCGCGCTGCGCGATCCCGATCCGCGCGTCGATGGCGTGGGCCTGCAGCGGCTGCGCGACGCCGGGATCACGGTCGAGGTCGGGCTGCTGGAGGAGGAGGCCCGCCGGACCAATGCGGGCTTCATCAAGCGCTTCGGCTGCGGCCTGCCCATGGTCACGCTCAAGCTCGCCACGACGCTGGACGGGCGTATCGCCACCCGCACGGGAGAGAGCCAGTGGATCACCGGCCCGGAGGCCCGCCGCCTCGCCCATGCGCTGCGCGGATCGCATGATGCGGTCATGGCCGGAAGCGGTACGCTGCTGGCCGATGACCCGGAGCTGACCTGCCGGCTGCCTGGCTATGCCCCCATGCCCACGGTGCGGGTGATTGCCGACGGGCGGCTCCGCACGCCGCTTGCCGCCCGGCTGTTCAATGCCGATGCGCCGGCCTGGATCGCGACCGTCCCGGGGCATGATCCCGCTGCCCTGGCGGCGCTGGAGCAGTGCGGGGCCGAGTTCCTGGACATCCCCGCCGCGCCGGAAGGCGGGCTGGAGCCGGAGGCGTTGCTGCGTGCCCTGGCCGCGCGGGGCATCACCCGGTTGATGGTGGAGGGAGGCGCCGTGCTCGGCGCCTCCCTGCTGCGTGCCGGGCTGGTGGATCGCCTCGCCTGGTTCGCCGCCCCCGCCTTGATGGGTGGGGATGGGCGGTCGGGACTGGAATCCCTCGGCGTGGACCGGCTGGCGGCTATGCCCCGGCTGCGCGTCACCAGCCGCCGCCCGGCCGGTGAATCCTGGCTGATCGAGGCCGATATCCTGCCGGCCTCCGCCGCGCCGAGCTGACCCGCGCCGCCGACCCCTTGCCACATGGCGCCACGCGGGCCATCCCCTGCTCCGCCCGCCACCACCAGACGGAACCCGCCCCGTGTTCACCGGTATCGTTACCGCTCTTGGCACGATCCGCCGCCTCGACCCGATGGGCGGCGGACAGGACATGCGTGTGGCCATCGCCACCCCGCCGGGCTGGCTGGAGAACGTGGCGATCGGCGCCTCCATCTGCTGCGCGGGCTGTTGCCTGACCGTGGTGTCGCTGGAGCAGGACCAGTTCGAGGTGGAGATCTCGGCCGAGAGCCTGTCCCGCACCACGCTCGGCGGCTGGCGGGAGGGGACGCGGATCAATCTCGAGCGCTCCCTCCGCATGGGCGACGAGATGGGCGGCCATGTGGTGTCCGGCCATGTTGACGGGGTGGCGGAGGTCCTTTCGATTACCCCTGAAAACGGCTCGCATCGCTGGAGCTTCCGGCTTCCGCACGGCCTTGCTCGCTTCGTGGCGGAGAAGGGCAGCATCACCATCGATGGCGTTTCCCTCACCGTGAATGCGGTGGATGGGGAGACCTTCGGCGTGAACCTCATTCCCCATACCACCGAGGTGACGGCGCTGGGCGCGCTGGCCCCCGGGGCACGGGTTAATATCGAGATCGACATGCTGGCCCGCTACGTCGCCCGCCTTCGCCAATTCGAGATGGGGGAGTTCCCCGCGTGAGCACCCAGACCCGCACCACCAGCTTCGCCGACTTCCTGAGCCCGACCGAGGAGCTTCTGGAGGAGGCGCGGCGCGGCCGGATGTTCATCCTGGTGGATGACGAGGACCGGGAGAATGAGGGCGACCTGGTGATCCCCGCCCAGTTCGCGACGCCGGACGCCATCAACTTCATGGCCCGCCACGCGCGCGGCCTGATCTGCCTGGCGATGACGCGCCACCGGGTGGAACAGCTGGGCCTGCCGCTGATGGCGCAGTCCAACGGCACCCGGCACCAGACCAATTTCACCGTCTCGATCGAGGCGCGGGACGGGGTGACCACCGGCATCTCCGCCGCCGACCGCGCCCGCACCGTGGCGGTCGCCATCAATTCCGAGCTGGGGCGCGAGCACATCGTCACCCCCGGCCATGTCTTCCCGCTGGTGGCGCGGGAGGGCGGCACGCTGGTCCGCGCCGGCCACACCGAGGCGGCGGTGGATTTCGCACGCCTTGCCGGGCTGAACCCCTCGGGCGTGATCTGCGAGATCATGAATGACGACGGCAGCATGGCGCGCATGCCGGACCTCGTTTCCTTCGCCCAGCATCACGGGCTGAAGCTCGGCACCATCGCCGACCTGATCGCCCATCGCCGCCGCACCGAGCGCCTGGTGCGCCGGGTGGAGGAAGGGACGCTGGATGACGCCCCGGCCGGCCCCTGGCGGGTGGTCATCTATGCCAACACGCTGGAATACGGGGAGCATGTGGCCCTGGTGAAGGGAGACCTGTCGCGCCCGGGCCCGGTGCCGGTGCGCATGCATGCGGTGAACCTGCTCTCCGACATCACCGGGCGGCACGGCCCGAAGGACCTGCACCAGGCAATGGAGGAGATCGCCCGCGAGGGCCGTGGCGTGGTGGTGCTGATCCGCGACGTAAAGGCCACTGCTCTGTCCGAGCGGGTGCGCGCCGGCCGCGAGAAGTCGGCGCCCGAACTGCGCGACTACGGCATCGGCGCCCAGATCCTGGCCGATCTCGGGGTCCGCGAGATGATCCTGCTCTCGAACCACCCGCGCCATGTGGTGGGCCTCGAGGGCTACGGACTGACCATCACCGACATCCGCCCGATCGGAGACGCCCCTTGAGCACTGCCGACGCCCCGCTCCGCGCCCCCCCGGAACTCGCCGGCCCACCGCCGCGCGTGCTCGTGATCCAGGCGCCCTATTACGCCGATGTGGTGGGCGGCATGGTGGACGGGGCGCTCGCCGTTCTAGCCGGGCTGGGCGCCGAGGCGGAGGTGGTGGATGTCGCCGGCGCCTTCGAACTGCCCGCTGCACTGCGGATGGCGATCCACACGGGGAAGTATGAGGGCTATCTGGTCTTCGGCTGCGTTGTGAAGGGTGAAACTGATCACTACGACCACATCTGCCGTGAGGCCTGCCGGGGCGTGATGGACATCTCTGTGGAAACCGCTGCGCCCATCGGCTTTGGGCTTCTCACCGTCCATAGCATTCAGCAGGCGATCGCTCGCTCCTCGCCCGACCGGCACAACAAGGGCGTGGAAGCGGCCAACGCCATGATTGGCCAGATCGCCCTGGCCCGACGATTCGCGGAGACGACCGCATGAGCCAAGCACCGAAGCGGAACCCCCGCCCCAATGCAGGCCGCCCCCGCACCGGCGCCCGCGTGGCTGCCGTGCAGGCCTTGTTCCAATCCGAAGCTGGCGGCGAGAGCGCCGAGACGGTGATTGACCAGTTCGTGCGCCACCGGATCGGCACGCTGAACAGCGATGCCGGCTTCGAGGATGGCCGGGTGCCGCAGGCCGACGTTCCCCTGTTCAGCAAGATCGTCCGCGGCGCCGCCAAGGATTCCGAGGCGATCGACGCCGCCATCTCCGGTCATCTCTCGGCCAACTGGTCGATGGAGCGGCTGGACCCGGTGCTGCGCGCCCTCCTGCGCGCCGCCGCCGCCGAGCTTTGGGGCGGCACCGACACGCCTGCGCGCGTGGTGATCAACGAATACATGGACATCGCCCACGGCTTCTTCGACGGGGAGGAGCCGCGCTTCGCCAATGGCGTGCTCGATGCGCTCGCCCGGCAGATGCGCGGGGACGAGTTTCAGCAGCGCCCCTGATCCCGTCGCGCGCCGGTGAGCCTGCCTCCTGAATTCGCCCTGATCGCCCGGCATTTTCGTGGGTTGGCGGGGGAGGGAGCCTTGGAGTTGTCGGACGATGCCGCCCTCCTGGTGCCCCCGGAGGGGAGGGAGCTGGTGCTGGCCGCTGATGCGATGGTGGAGGGCGTCCATTACCTGCCCGGGGACCCGCCGGAGACGATCGGCCGCAAGCTGCTTCGGGTGAATCTCTCGGACCTCGCCGCCATGGGGGCGGAGCCGCTCGCCTATCTGATGACCACGGCCCTGCCGCGCGCGACCGGGCCCGAATGGCTGGAGGGCTTCGCCGCCGGGCTGGCGGCCGACCAGCGCGAGTTCGGTCTGCATGTGCTGGGCGGCGACACCGTCTCCACCCCGGGGCCCACCTGCCTTTCCCTCACCATCATCGGCACCGTGCCGCCCGGCTCGGCGCTCCGGCGAAAGGGCGCGCGGCCCGGCGACGATCTCTGGGTCTCGGGGACGATTGGCGACGGCGCGCTGGGCTTGGCCGTGCTGCAGGGGCGTGTCGCCGCCGATTCCGGGGGCCATCTCGCACGGCGCTACCGCCTGCCGGAGCCGCGTCTCGCGCTTGGGCGGGGCCTGCGCGGGGTGGCTCGGGCTGCGATGGATGTGTCGGACGGGCTGGCGCAGGATCTGGGGCATCTCTGCCGGGCGGCGGGGCTTGGGGCGGTACTGGAGCTGGCGGCGCTGCCGCTTTCCTCCGCCGCGACGGCCCTGGTTGTGGCGGACCCGTCCTGGCTGCCGCGCCTCGCTACCGGCGGCGACGATTACGAGCTGCTTTTCGCCGCCGGTCGCGGGGATGCACCGCGGGTGGAGGCCGCCGCCCGCGCCGCCGGCACGGCCGTCACACGCATCGGGTGCTTCACGGAAGGGCTCGCCGAGGTCACCGTGCTGGCAAAGGACGGGACGGCCATGACCCTCCCGCGCGGCGGATGGAGCCACTTTTGAATTAGCCACTTCCGCGGATTTGCGGTCCGACACCGATGCGGATAACCGCGATCGGGGGGCGTCCCGCCCCATGGCCGACCAGCTTCACGATGTCGGCCCGCTTCCCAGGGGCCTTGGTGGCCCCCGGGAAGGCCGGGCGGTTGTTCAGCCGTGCGACATGGCTCGGGGCCGGAACGAACCGGTGACCCAAAGCGTCACCGCCGCGATCAGCAAGGGCGGCAACGCCACCCAGCACACCATCTCCCACCCGTAGTGGTTCAGCAGCCCGCCCGAGGCGAAGGAGCCAACCACCATGAGCCCGAACACGAGGAAGTCGTTCAGGCTCTGAACCTTGTTCCGTTCCTCCGGGCGGTGGCACTCGACGACCATGGTTGATGCGCCGATGAAGCCGAAGTTCCAGCCGAGGCCGAGGAGGATCAGGGCCAGCCAGAAGTGCCCCACGCTCATCCCGGCCAGCCCGGCCGCGGCCGAGAGGGCGGTGAGGATCAGGCCGGCGATGACCACCCGCGGCGCCCCGAAATGGCTGATGATCCGACCCGTTACGAATGACGGGGCGTACATGGCGATCACATGCCACTGGAGCCCGAGATTCGCATTGTTCTGCGAGAGCCCGCAGAGGCGCATCGCCAGCGGGGCAGAGGTCATGATGAGATTCATGATCAGATAGCTGATCACGCCCGCGACGACCGCGGCGACGAAGCGCGGCTGCCGGGCGATTTCCGCGAGCGGGCGGCCGGTGCCGGCGTCGCCCCGCTTCGGGGCTGGCAGCCGGACGCCCAGCAGGACGCCTGCACAGATGACGGCCACCGCCGCCTGGGCGAGGTAGGTGGCAACGAAGAGATACGGGGGCCAGAGGTCCATGGTGTAGGTGACGAGCTGCGGTCCGAGCACTCCCGCGAACACTCCGCCCGCCATGACAGCCGAGATCGCTTGGGGCCGCCGTTCGGCCGGCACCCCTTCGGCCGCCGCGAAGCGGAAGCTCAGGACAACGGCTGCATAGGCGCCGCCAAAGAAGGTAGCGGCGCAGAAAAGCCAGAATGAGCTAATGAGCACCGCAAGCGCGGCGATCAGGCCGACGAGGACGCCGCAGGCCGTTCCCATCAGGAAGCTCGCCCGGCGGCCGTAGCGCTGTGCCACGGCTCCGGCCGGCAGGGTGCAAGCGGCCATGCCGATGACGAAAATGGTTATTGGCAAAGTTGCGAGGGCCCTGTCGGGAGCCAGCGTGTTCCCGACGACGGCGCCAGTCGCATAGACGATGGTGGCGTTTGCGCCGGCCAGCGCCTGCGCGATGGCGAGCCGGACGACGTTCCCGCGCTCTTGTGCCAGAGCGTCGGAGGAGGATTTGAGGGCTATCTCGGACATGCCGCCTTATAGGCATGTCTCTGGCTTTATCTAAGCCATCGAACGAAGCAGGTGGAACCGGCGTGGGATCATCCCGACGATGAGCCCGGCCTGGAATGCGGAGCCGGGCGGCGGGGATCCGCTCTGGATGAGGCTTGGCCGGCTGCCGGAGCAGCCGTAGCCGATCAGGGGGACGGGGCGGACGGGCCGGGGCTATCCGGCTGGGTCGTGGTCGGGCCGAAGCGGCCGATATTGCCAAAGAGCGCCTGCAGCACGGAGCGCTCATTGCCCGGAACCGGCGTGGTCCGCTCGACCACGGGCACGTTCCGCATGTCGGATTCGCCGAGCTCCCGAACGCCCCGGACGATGCCGCGGTCGTCGAAGCTCACCACCACCACGCGTTGGTTCTCCATCCCCGGCACCCGGCCGGGGCGGATGTGGCTGGTCGCGCTGATGTAATACCACTCGCTCTGGTCAAAGGTGGAGGTGGCGCTGGGCGAGCCGAGCAGGGCGGAGACATCGGCCCGGCTCGAGACGTTGGGGGTGATCTCCTTCAGGAGATCGGGATCGGCGCGGTTCCCGCGCACCTCCTCCGGGGCGCCGAACAGGGCGCAGCCGCCGAGTGGCGCGGCGAGCGCCAAGGCGAGGAGGGCGGCGCGCACGGCTTGGTGCCCCGGCAGGGCACGGCGCGTGGCGGGCGGATTGACGGAAGCGATCGGGCGGGCCATCTCGCGGGTTCGATTGCCACCACCCCGCCGCCCGGTCAACCGATCCTCGCATCGCCGCCGGGTTTCCAACGGAACGCGCAACGGGAAGTCCCACGAACGCCATGGCCCTTTTTGGCCTTTTCCGCAGCCGCAAGCATGAGCGAGCCGGCTTCGCCCTCTACACCGCCGCGGTTTCGACCGCCCGCAATCCGGGACTGTTCGGGCCGGATGCCGTGCCGGACACGCTGGAAGGGCGCTTTGACCTGATTGCCCTTCATGCTGCCCTGCTGGTCCGTCGCCTGCATCGCGATCCGGACCCGCGCGGCCGCGCCATGGCCCAGGCGGTGTTCGATGCGATGTTCGCGGACATGGACCTGAACCTGCGGGAGATGGGCGTGGGCGACATGTCCATCGGCAAGCGCGTCCGCCGCATGTGGGAGGCCTTTCATGGCCGGGCGCTGGCCTATGAGGCCGCGCTGGAGGCTGGTGACCGCCCGGCGCTGGAGGCGGCGCTGGCTCGCAATGTCTGGACTGGCGACCCGCCGGAGGGCGCCGTGCTCCGCCTGGCGGATCATGCGGTGGCGCTGGATGCAGCCCTGGCCGCGCAGCCCTTTGAGGGCTTCGTGGCCGGCCGCGTGGAATTTGGGGCTGCATCCGAGGCTCCTGCGGAGACCCGGGCATGAGCCACGAGCTGAGCCGCCTGCTGCGTCCCGGCGCCGTGGGGCCCCGGGGCCGCTCGGAGCATATCGAGGCCACGCCGGAGGAGCGTTCCGCCCTGACCACTCGGCTCGGTCTGCTCGGGCTGGACGCGCTTTCGGCGGATCTGGACCTCTCGCTGGCGCCGGGTGGGGTGATCCGGGCAAAGGGCATGCTGCGCGCGAAGGTGGTGCAGGCCTGCGTCGTGACGCTGGAGCCGGTGCCGCAATCGGTGGAGGCCGCCATCGACTGGCGGATCCTCCCGCCCGGGGAGGAGCCGGCCGAGGAGATCGACGACGGGCCTGACGAGATCGAATCCGAGCCGGATGGTTCAGCCGACCTGGGAGAGGCGCTTGCGCAGGACCTCGCCCTGGCGCTCGACCCCTATCCGCGCGCGCCGGATGCCGAGCTGCCGCCAGAAGCCACCTCCGCCGCCGCCTCGCCCTTCGATGCCCTGCGCGGCCTCAAGCGTCATTGAGAGGCCGTCCCGGACCCGAGCCTCCTCCTCTAAGCGGCGGGGCCTCCGTTCCTTGCCGGGATCCTTGAGAAATCACGGCATAACGCCGCTGAAACGGGCGCCCGGCCACTGTATCCCTTGCCCCGCCGGATGGTGGGTGGTAAGGCGCGCGCCTCCCGAGAATCCCGTCCGTTCGCGTGACGCGTTGCATATAGAAAGGCCCGGCACCGATGGCCGTTCCGAAAAGAAAAGTTTCGCCCTCCCGCCGCGGCATGCGCCGCAGCCATCAGGCGTTGCCCCGTGAGGCGCATGCGGATTGCCCGAATTGTGGCGAGCTGCGCCGCCCGCACAACATCTGCGTCTCTTGCGGCTTCTATGATGGCCGTGAGGTCGTGGCGGCCGGCAAGCCGCTCAAGGGCGCCGTTCGCGCCTGATCTCGTCCGGTCCGTTCCGTCCGAATAGCTGAGGAGCGCCGGAATTGGCCGCATCCGGGGCCGCCGGACCGGCGGAGCGGTACGCGCTCGCGGTCGACGCCATGGGGGGCGATCATGCCCCCGATGCCGTGCTGGACGGGCTTGAGCGGGCGGCGGATCGCCATCGCGGCGCCCGCTTCCTGCTGGTTGGGGACGAGGAGCGGCTGAAGGCCGGCCTCGCGACCCGCCCGCGCGCTGCATCCATCTGCACGATCCGCCATGCGCCGGACTCGATTCCCGGCGACATGAAGCCGACGGCCGCGCTGCGCGTCCGCCGCGCTTCCATGCGCCTTGCTATCGACGCGGTGGCGGCGGGGGAGGCGGATGGCGTCGTCTCCGCCGGAAATACAGGCGCGCTGATGGCGTTGGCCAAGATCGTTCTGCGGACCATGCCCGAGATCGACCGGCCGGCGCTTGCCGCCATCGGTCCCTCGGCGCGCGGTGACGTGGTGCTGCTCGATCTTGGCGCGAACATCACCTACGAAGCGCGAAACCTCGTGGAATTCGCGGTGATGGGCGATGCCTTCGCCCGCGCTGTGCTAGGCCTGACCGCGCCGACCATCGGCCTGCTCAATGTCGGCTCCGAGGAGTTGAAGGGCGACGAGCGGATTCGCCAGGCGGCGGAGATCCTGCGCGAGAGCCATATCGGCCCTGGCTTCCGAGGGTTCGTCGAAGGGCATGACATCACCGCCGGCACGGTGGACGTGGTGGTGACCGACGGCTTCACCGGCAATGTCGCGCTGAAGACCGGGGAGGGGGCGCTGAAGCTCGTGGGGAGCCTGCTGCGGCAGGTCTTCAACTCCTCCGTGCCTGCGCGCCTGGGTTACCTGCTTGCCCGCCCGGCATTGGACCGGCTGCGCGAATGGATGGACCCCCGCCGCTACAACGGCGCGGTGCTGATCGGATTGAACGGGGTGGTGGTGAAGAGCCATGGCGGCACCGACGCGCTCGGCTTCGCCCATGCCGTGGATGTGGCGATGGACATGGTGACTCACGGCTTCAACGACCGCATCCGCACGGGCGTCGCCCTGCTGGGCCAGAAGCAGCAGGCGGTGGCCGGCTGATGATCCGTGCGGTGATTGCTGGCACGGGCGGTTATCTGCCCGCGCGTAGCCTGACGAATGACGAGCTGGCGGCCGAGTTCAACCTCGATACCTCCGATGCCTGGATCAGCGAGCGCACCGGCATCCGCCGCCGCCACATGGCCGCGCCGGGTGAGTCGACCGCCGACATGGCCACGGCTGCCTGCCGCGCGGCGCTGGCCCAGGCCGGTGCCGAGGCGTCCGAGGTGGATGCCATCATCCTCGCCACTGCGACGCCGGATTCGGCCTTCCCCTCCACGGCCACGCGCGTGCAGGAGAAGCTCGGGGTCACCCGGGGCTTTTCCTTCGACATCTCGGCGGCCTGCACGGGCTTCATCTACGCCGTGGGCGTGGCCGATTCGATGATCCGGGCCGGTAACTGCCGCAATGTATTGGTGGTGGGGGCCGAGGCCTTCACCCGCATCCTGGATTGGACCGACCGCGGGACCTGCGTGCTGTTCGGCGACGGCGCCGGCGCGGTGCTGCTGCGCGCCGAGGATGCGGGCTGTGCCCCCAATCCGCGCGGCATCCTCTCCACCCACCTGCATTCCGATGGCCGCCATGGCGACATCCTGCAGGTGGAGGGCGGGTTGGTGCGGATGGCCGGGCGCGAGGTGTTCCGCCACGCGGTTTCGAAGCTAGCTTCGGCCGTGGACGAGGCGCTGGCGGCGAACGGCCTCGCCAAGTCCGACGTGCAGTGGCTGGTGCCGCACCAAGCCAACCTGCGGATCATCGACGCCATGGGCCGCAAGCTCGGCCTGCCACCCGAGCGGGTGGTGGTGACGGTGGACCGGCACGCCAACACCTCCGCGGCTTCCATCCCGCTGGCACTCGCAGAGGCGGTGCGGGACGGGCGCATCAAGGCCGGGGACATGGTTCTCATGGAGGCCATCGGCGGCGGCTTGACCTGGGGAGCTGCGCTCGCGCGGTTCTGACGCGGTCGGGCCTGGCGCCCGACTGAACCCTGTCCCGGTGGACGCGACTCACTTTGGTATTTCGGCAACACTGCGTGCTGGAGTCCACACTTGGCCGCCGAGTCGATTGACGGCGCGGCGCGCGGACGGTCCAATCCCCCCATGGCGAGAGGGGGCATGGCCGCATGAACACCATCACCCGCGCGCAGCTGGCGGAGGCGATCTATATGCAGGTCGGCCTCTCGCGAAATGAGAGCGCGGCCCTGCTCGAGGATGTTCTGAACCGCATTTCCAGCACGCTCGAGGCAGGTGAGGCGGTGAAGCTATCGGCCTTCGGCACCTTCTCCGTCCGGCAGAAGGCCCAGCGGATCGGTCGTAACCCCAAGACGGGCGTGGAGGTTCCGATCACCCCCCGCCGCGTCCTTTCCTTCCGCGCCAGCCAGGTGCTGAAGGCCCGCATCAACGGCGAGACGCCGCCGCGGGGCGAGGACTGAGCAGGAGCGCGATGAGCGGCATGAGCGTGCTTGGCGAGATCACCCCGGCCTCCCTTGAGGAGATGAGCGAGGGCGCCCCGGACGCCCCGGCGCGCACGCGCAAATCTCCCAATGCCTTCCGCACCATCAGCGAGGTGGCGGAGGACTTGCACATCCCGCAGCACGTGCTGCGCTTCTGGGAGACGAAGTTCCCCCAGCTGAAGCCGCTGAAGCGCGGCGGTGGCCGCCGCTACTACCGGCCCGAGGACATCAACCTGCTGCGCCGGATCGGCGACCTCCTCTACACCCAGGGATATACGATCAAGGGCGTGCAGCGCCTGCTGCGCGAGGGTGGGCTGGAAGGGGTGGAGGCCGCCGGAGAGGGCGATGAGCCGCCGCTGCCAGAACTGCCGCCGGAGGGAACGGAACTTCGCGCCTGCCTCGACGAGCTCGAATCCATTGCCGCCAGCCTCAAGGCCCTTGCCACTTCTCGCTGACCGGCACCGAATGCGGCCCTAACGGGGTTGAGGGGCGGGCAGGCGGATGCTAGACCCCGCCGCACCGGAGCGTAGCGCAGTCTGGTAGCGCACCAGTCTGGGGGACTGGGGGTCGTGGGTTCGAATCCCGCCGCTCCGACCAAAACCCCCTCGCCTCACAAATACACACGCGATGATCCGAGCTGCGGCTACGGGCCGGGGGCGTCGGCGGCATCTGTCTTGCCGAACCGACGACGCTTCGATTTGGCCCAAAACGAGAGCCCGCCGCAGCACACAGGGCCTGGGTGATCGACAGCGGCGACGCCGTGAGCGAGCTCTGCACAATATCAACGTGATCACCACTGACCCATCGTGGCTACCCCTTTGGGGTTAAGCCCGGGGCGATATTACTCCCAATTTCCAGGCGCGCGACCAGATGCCGCATTGAGGACTCACATACAAGCTGGTCTGATTACCTTCATTCCAATGCCGGTGATCTGGTCATCCTGAAAGGCGTCCATGGTTTCGCCCGCGAATTTTCAGGAAAGCGCAAGATTTCGCCTTTTGAAGGTGCTTATGATCGTCGTGGCTTGCGACGGGGCATGCACGCTTCTGCTGCCGCAGCTTTCCTTTCTGAAGTACGGGATCTTCCTGGCCATTTTGCTGGTCGCCGCGGGTACGTTCTCGGTCAATTTATCAATCACGACCTTTCCCCTATACCCGCTGGGTTTTCTGATCCTGGCGATCATATCGATATTCGCTTTGGTGGCGGGCCGCGCAGATGGCGAGATGATCAGCTACTCTTCCGCATTATTCCCGATGCTGCTGGTTGGTCTTGTGGTCTTCATTCCCGAAGACCAAAGCCGCATGGACATCGATGCGACTACCAAGTTTTTTGAGGTTTTCTCGGTCGCATTCCTGATCTTGCACGTGATGTCCCAGGTTGTTTTTCTGTTCTGGAAATTCGTGCCCGAAGACTGGTTCAGCATGACCATCCACGAAAACACGTTCTTCGCAATTTTCGCGCTGTGTTTGTCGGCGCTTCAAGGGCGCTGGCGCCTCTTCTGCTTCCTGGGCAGCCTGACCGTCATCAGCCTGCTGATCCGCCCGTCATCGACTTTCATCGCGGGCCTCGCGATCGGGCTGTCCATGGCCTTCGGCTTCCTGCTGCAACGGCGGGTGCTGACAATGGCCGTCGGCAACGCACTCCTGAGCGTGCTGATGCTCTTTCCCATCATCTTCATTGCGATGCCTGATTTCACCAATCTTATCTACGGCATTGAGCCGATGGTGAAGGAGGGCCTGCTCGGGTCAACCAGCAACAATTCCTTCCGGATGGCTGTGCTGGAACTCGCCCGCGAAGCAATCTTGGAGTCGCACTGGGCAACCGGACAAGGCTTTACCGGAACCACAAATGTTAATGTAGGATCCGTTATCGATGGGTGGGAAACTGGCGCGGAAGTTGGAGTGGACTTGGCAGCGGCCAGCCAAGCCCCGGTGCATTCCGACTTCATGATCATGCTTTGGCAAGGCGGTATCCTCGGATACAGCCTCTTCGCGCTCAGCCTGCTCGGTGCGGTCAGACAGATCGGCCGTTCCCTGGTTGTGGCGGAAGAAGCCCAGCACGGTGCGGCGACCACTCTGCTCCGCTCGCTCTACATCCTTATCGTGGTGTTCTGCACCTTCATCAGCTTCAATCCAATACTTCAGAAATACAGCTTTTCCTACCTGTTCTGGTTTCCTCTGTTGGTCGTCACCCTTGCCTGCAGAGAAGTCCGGTTATGGAAAAGATGAGTTTCGGCACCGCCCCCTTGATCAGGATGCATGATAATGGATAGCTCGGTCACTCTTCCGGCAAGTCCTGGTGTGGTGCAGCTGCATCGGCCACATGCGGAGAACACATACTACCTGCGTGACATAATCGGCGTTCTGCGGGAGCGCTGGCTTGTGTTCATGCTGGTCTTCGCGCTCGTCGCGGCACCCTCGATATGGCTGGTGGCTTCGCTACCCCCCACCTATGTCGCAACGACCCGGGTGCTTATCGAGCCGAACGAACGGTTACGGCTCAACGTTGAAAGCGCGGTTGCCGGCATAACCCTCGATAGCGAATCGGTCCGCAGCGAGGTGGAGGTCTTGAAGTCGCCGAACCTGGCGCAGCGTGTCCTCGACCGCTTGCCCGAGCGCGTCGTCGAAGACCTCAATCCCAAGAAGACGGGGATCTTTCTGGCGCTGTCCTACCTCAGGGGGCAGCAAGAGCATTCCGGCAGTGAGGAGCCTGCGGAGGCGCCGCTCGTCACGCGCTTCCTGCAACGTATCACGGTCACGCCGGTGGAGCGCTCGCGCGTCATCACGGTGTCCTACCGCGCCTATGACGCCGAGATCGCCGCGGAAGTCGCCAATGCGGTCGCCCACGAATACATCGAGATGGCGCTGGAGCTGAAACGCGAGGGAACGCGCGAGACGGCGGACTGGCTCGCGACGCGCATGGCCGAGTTGAAGAGCTCACTCGACGCGACGGAACGGTCCATCGAGGCTCACAGGACACGCTACGACCTGACACAGGGCGATGGTACGGGGCTGATCGGGGAACGGCTCAGCCAGGCGAACCTGGCCCTGTCGCAGGCGCGCAGTCGCCTCGCGGATATCACCGCCCGACTGAACCGGATCGGCAGCGATGCCTCGCTGGAGAGAACAAGCGAGGTGCTGAACTCCCAGGTCATCCAGCAGCTGCGGATTCAGGAAGCGGCACTGGCCAAGGAGGTTGCGGAGCTGGCGACGACGAACGGGGCTGCATCGCCTACCCTCGTCGCCCGGCGGAGTGCGCTTGCGCGTGTCCGGCAGTCGATCAGCGAGGAAACCGCCCGTATCCGCGGCGGCATGCAAAGCGATGCGGAAGCCGCGCGGGCGCTGCAGAGCAGCCTTCAGCAGGAGATCGAAGCCCTGACGCGCAGGCTCGGCGAACTGCGCACGGCAACGATCGGACTCCGCGCACTTGAGCGCGATGCCGGCGCTACCCGCGCCATCTATGAAAACGTCTTGCTGCGGATCAAGGACGTCGTCGCTCAGGAGAGCTTCCTGCGGCGGGATGCCCGCGTCATCGGTCTTGCCGTTCCACCAACCAACCCCGCGAGCCTCAGCCCAATCATTCTGATGGCCGGCTGCGTCGCCACAGGTCTCCTGGCCGCATCCTTTGCTCTGCGGGTTATCGTACATTTCGAGCCCGGGTTCAGGCGGATCCAGGATATCGAGCGCGCCACGCGCATCAGCGTGCTGTCGGCCATCCCCAAGATCAAGCTCCGCAACGAGAAGCAGAATTTCGGCGGGCATGTGTCCGACGAGCAGCGATCCCGCTTCGCTGAATCCATCGACATGCTGCTTGGCCGCATCATGATCGGGAAGTCGGGAAGTCGTGGGACCGTCGTGACCATCGGCTCGTGCTTGCCGGGCGAGGGAAAGACCTATGTGAGCTTGTCGCTGGCGCATCTGGCAACCCATATCGGCTACAGGTGCCTCGTGATCGACGGCGATGTCCGTGCGCCCAGGCTGACTCGCTCGCTTGGCCTGCAGGCCAGCCCCGGGCTGGCTGATGTCCTCGACCAGACGCGGGAGCTGGATGATGTCATCGCCAAGATCGGCGACTCCGGTCTTTGCTTCCTGGGAGTCGGGCGATCAACGCAAGGCATTCAGCGGCTGCTCGGCAGCAGCCTGTTGCGCTCGACGATCGACAGGCTGACCCATGATTTCGATCTGATCATCATCGACACCTCGCCCCTCACGGTTGCCGCCGAGCCTGAGATCTTCGCGCAGGTCGCCGACCAGACCTTGCTCGTGGTCCAGTGGAACCGGACTCCGCGAGCCCTGGTGCAGGATTGCGTTGCGCGGCTGTCGAAGGCGACTGCCTCGATCTCCGGCATTGTGCTGTCGCAAGTGAGATCGCGGAATGGCCTGGAAGCCTACGAAGATAGCTAGAGCATGATCCGGTCACCTCAGACGCTTCGGTCTAGCGCTTCCGAAGGATCCTTTGCGTGAGGGATCTGCTCTAGCGCCGGACGGGACGGTGTGGCGCCTTCGGCGATGAAGGCGCCGGGCCCACCGGACAAAAAGCCAGGGCGGCGGACCTCCGCAGCAAGTTGCCCTGCCGCATCAAGGCGAGGAAACCGTCGTGGACATTCCCTTGGATCCGTCGCAGAACGTTCCCGCGATCATTCGCGCGAGCCCTGCCGGGAGCGTCTTTCGCTTCAAGCCGGGCGTTTACCGTCTGGGCAGCATTATTCCGCGCGACGGGCAGACCCTCGTCGGTGAAACTGGTGCCGTTCTCAGCGGCAGCGTCGTCCTTGGCCGATGGAGGCGGAGCGGCGTCGCTTGGCGGGCAAGGCTGCCGGCACGTGCCCTGGCACCCACGGGACCAATGGGGCCAGGTGCGGAACTTGGTGCATTCCGGGAGGACCTCTTCGTCGACAACCTCCTCTACCGGCGCGTCGCGTCCCCCGGTGAGATCAAGCCCGGCACGTGGTTCTACGATGCGCAGTCGCATGAAGCGGTTCTGGGGATCGATCCATCGGGACGGACGATCGAGATTGGCCGCGAGGGGATGGCCATAGGAGGCGATGCCGAGAACGTCTCCATCCAGAATCTTACCATCGAGAAATACGCAACGGCACCGCAGATCGGTGCAGTTCATGGCCATGCCGGCAGGAACTGGACCCTGACCAATCTAGTCGTCCGCTGGAACCACGGGGCAGGGCTCAACCTAGGCCAGGGCTTCGTGGTGAGGGGCGGGCGTGTCTACGAGAATGGGCAGCTCGGGATCGGTGGGGGATCGGCGCATGGCGCGACAATCAACGGCGTCGAAATTTCTGGGAACAACTATGCCGGTTACGACGTGTATTGGGAGGCAGGTGGCGTCAAGATCGCAGCCTCCCGCGACGTGACCATGGCGGGCAACTACGTGCACCACAACAACGGCGTCGGCCTCTGGGGCGACATCGACATGATCGGTACCCGGTATGAAGGGAACCTTGTCGTGGAGAATGCGCAAAGTGGCATCATGCACGAGATCTCCTACCATGCGGTGATCGAAGGCAATGTGGTGCTTCGGAATGGCCAAGGCGGTCGCGATCATCTCACGCCATCGCAGATCCTGGTTCAGAATTCCCAGAACGTGCGGGTGCGATGCAATTATGTGGAGGTTGGCATCCGCGTCGGGAATGGGATCACCATGGTCTATGACGACCGGGGAAGGGGTGTGTTGGGCCCCTGGGATACCAGGAACAACATCATTTCTCACAACACCATTGTTCACCTGGACTCTGGCGGCATCAACGGCTTCACGACCGCCTTCAACAAGGCGGTTGCATTGCAGTGGCCCAATCGATGGGAGAACAACGAGTACGTTGTGCCGACCATATCCGGAATGCATTGGGAACTCGGCGAAGGGGCGCGAAGCTGGAAGGATGTGGTGGGCCATTCGGAGAATGGCAGCAGAATGCTTGTGCAGCGGCGCGGCATCACACGTGATCCTAGGAGCGTGGATCCCCGGGTCTGGTCCGAACTACCTGAAAGAGTTGCTCCGGTGACTGCTGGTGGGCAACGGCGCGGCCCCTGCTAGAGCACCATAACCGATCTGCCTGGCAGCGGGTGCGCTTCTCTCTACGCGCGCCGCGCCGATCCTGAATTAGGCCGCCACGGCCCGATCCGATGTTTTGAGATTCGTCTTCCTGATGCCTTGGGCAACCAGCACCAGCGCGCCAGTTCACCTCGTTGCCTGAACCATTGGCGTCGCCGCATCGGGGATGTCGCCGGCAACTTCCATCAACCGATGCGGCGGCACCCGGGTTCTCTGCCCAATCCTTCGCGCCTCCGATCCTGAACGCCTCGGTCCGGTTCGCGGCCGTGCAACTGCCTCCGTAGGCCGCCTCCACATTTCAGGGGAGAGTCCATTTGAGGCCGAGCCCGCCGGCGGCCGTCCTGACGCGCCGGCAGGCTGCATGGCAGACCAAGCCGCCGCCATACGATCAACAGGACTCTGGAAGGCGGCGGGCCGCGCCGGGGCGCCGGCAGTGCTTGATGCCAGCTGGCGGTTAGCCGCCAGCGTCCGGGCCCAGGCCTCCACCAGGCGCTCGCGCCGGGTATCGACGGCGGCGGCCCGCCGACCCTCCGGCAAGGCCGCAGCCACGCGGGCACCATAGGGTTCGCCGCGGCCAGGCGTAGCGGAGTGATAGCGACCCACGGCTGTCATCCAGTTTCCCGCGGCATCATGCAGGCGCTTCAGGAAGCGGGCGGCGTAAAGGGCGTTGCGTGATGGATCGAACGCATCGCCCGTGGAGGCGAAGGCGGCCGGATGGTGATGCAGGTTGACCTGCATGCAGCCGACATCGATGAGTCGCACCCCCCCTGCGCGCAGCGCATCCACTGCAGCAACGGCTTCTTCCCGCGTCTCGAAGTAGCGGCCCGTGCCTTCAACGTTGATTGTCCAGGGCCAGGGCGAGACGGTGCCGGAGGCTGGGTGCCGTCGTCCAGACTCGACGAGGCCGATGGCCAGCAGCAGTCCGGGCGGCAGGCGCTCGGCTGTCTCCGCGGCGGCAATGGCCGAGCGGCAAAGATCCACCGGGGCCGGCCTTGAGGCCGGCTGGGTCGAAGCAAGGCCGGGGAAGGGCATTGCGAACAGCATTCCCAGGCCGGCCGCCGGCCATTTGCTGCAGGCGCCGGAGCGGGCCATCAGAACCGGCGCTCGAAGACGTTCACGACATCGCCGGGGCGGAGTAGAGCGTTCCGCCCCGCACGGTATTCCTGCGCCCGTCCGTCCTGCCCGATTCGCGTGAGGGCGACATAGTCGGTCACGGCGCGATAGTTGAAGCCACCTGCCACAGCGACGGCGGAGAGCACCGTCATGCCGGGTTGGTAAGGCGTCTGCCCGCCACGCTCGACCATGCCGAGCACGAAGATGGGCCGGTAGGTCACCACCTCAACCGCTACCTGCGGCTCCGTGAAAAGACCGCGCTTCAACATACTGGCTTCGATTGAGCGCTCCGTCTCCTGGGTGGTGCGCCCGAGCGCGGGTTCCGAGCCCACCAGCGGCAGGGCAAGCGTGCCCGTGTCGTTCACCCGGAATTCTCCGGTCAGGCGCGGGTCGTTGAAGACCGTGATGCGCACCTGGTCGCCGGGCCCGAGCCGATACGGGCCCACCGACTCCTCGGCCAGGACGGGAAGGTCAGAACCCGGAGCAGCGCAGCCGGCGAGCATCAGGAGGAGCGGAACGGCCCGGAATACGCCCCGATGCAGCCTCGGGCGGCGCTTGGCGAGGCCGGAATGGGACGGCGAAGCGGACATGAAACCTCCAGTCTGGCGTTCTCGCCATTCGTTGGTGGAATCGTTGAATGAGCACCGGTACCCGCGGACACTGCGGCGCCTCCGTGCTCATGGCCCGCATCAGGTCCTGCGGGCGGTTGGCGGGAAGTGGCCTCACAACGCAAATCTCAGCCGCAGCTGGAAGAGGTTCTGGCCAAATTCACGGGCGCCCCCGGGCGCCTGGAGGCGTTCGAAATGCTGATAGCTGGCGATCAGCGACAAGTTGCGGTTCAGCAGGAATCTGGCGCCGACAACCCCGACAAGATCCGTGACCTTCTCGTCCGGCTGCTGATACTCCCGACGTTCGCCGCGCACTTCCCCGCTGAGGATGATGTTGCGGCGCAGTTCATAATCCGCACCCAGCCGGACTTGCGTCCGAACGAAGCTGACACTCTCGGCGCGAATGGATTCCTCAATGGTGCGGCTGGCGGTCAGGGTGAGGGTGGTCAGCAGCGAGGGCAGGTATACAATCTGCCCTTCGAAGGCCGGGCCGGATAGGCTCCGAAGCTCCGCGCCCTCATAGTCCCGGTGCCGGTAGCCGGCGGCAAAGCGCACTGCCCACAACCCAGTCAAATCGTAGCGTACACCGCCCAGTACCTCCCAGGTGAAGGAATTCACCCCTGAGCGGTCCTCTCGCCGGTAATTGATATCAGAAAGTCGCGTGGTGAAGGTGACCGCGCGCCCGGGAAAGAAGTTGTAGGCCACGCCTGCTTCGCCAAGGAAGCGCTCATAGTCCCTGCCGGATACACGGCCGAAACCGCTGCCGCCCAGGCCTTCCCGCTCTTCCTCTTCGTAGCGGATGCGGTAGTATTCGAGGGCGCTTGTCAGTGAAATGCGATTGATCGCCGCCGTGCCGTTCACCCTTACTCGGTCCGTATCGAAGGGGACAGGACGCGTCAGTCCAACTTGCTCCGCGTCGAAGTCCGTCACTTCCAGATGGCCGCGAATGTGGTCGTATTCGAGGCCGAGAGATGAGGCCCGGCCGATGTCATAGCGTCCGTTGAGCCCCACCGCGTAGTCCAGCCAATTGAGGTCGCTGTCCCGTACGTGCTGCCGGGTCGCCTGCGAAGCCGTGACGCCGATGGCGTGGCGGGTCCAATCGCTGTTCAACCCAAGCCGAACGGTTTCATCGAAGAAGGCGCCGGAGCGGTTGCGTCCCACATCGGGCACGAGATTGTCGCTGAAGCCTGCCCCCCCTTCAACCGAGCCATCCAGGCGGAAACCACCGAGCCGGACGCCCAACGGATCGAACTCCGGCCGCGGCCGGGTGGCGACCGTTACGCCACGTGCGACACTCTCCGGCCCCATCGTCTGAGCTGAGGCTTCAGTAGCGGCCACGAAGAGCACCACCGCGGCAACGTAAGTAATGCGCAACAAACGCATCTCCTTCAGAGAACAAAGCCGTGGCCAGGGGCCAACAGACTTCCCATTGAGGGAGAGCAATGGCCCGCAGCAGAAACGATCGCCACCAAAACCGCAGCGAAGCCCTAGGATACCAAGGCTTGGCAGCGGTTGCAGCGACTCCGTTTCGGAATTGCGCCCAGATCTAACGTCCATTGTGGAGACGACACAACAATTTGGAGGTGGTAGGCTGCGGCATGCCCCGGTCAAGCTGGCCTCAGCTCGGCTAAGATAGCCCGAAGCGCCTCCTCCGCGCCGAGCCGGTTGCCGTGAAAGGCCAGCACCCCGAAGAGCGCGACAGCAGCGACGAGAACGAGCCCAGTTGCCGGCGCTTCCGACCGGCGGAGCCCTGCCAGCCAAGCCAGCGCCAGTGCTCCAATGAGCCCTACCGCTCCTCCAACCAGCACATCTGCCACGGAATGCACCCCGAGCGTCACCCGGCTGATGCCGAAGAGGAGGCCGAAGCCCGCCCCCGCCAGCAGAGCCAACGACCGCCGCGAGGCGAGCCTTTCGCCCAGCAGCACCAGCAGCCCGCCATAGACCACGCTGCCAGCGGCCGTATGGCCGCTCGGGTTGCTGAGGCAAAGCAAACAGGCTGGCACTTCGTCCGCACCAAGGGTGAGGAAGGCCAGGACCTTCAGCACCAGCATCATGCCGAAGGTTCCGGTGACGGTCAGCAGCCAAACCACAGCCTGGCCTTTTCGCCCTACTACCGCGAGCGATAGGGCGACCAGTGCCACCAGCGGGAGGAGAAGCCCCAGGTCGGCGAAATCCGTCACAAAATACATGGTCCCCAGGCCGCTCAAGGGGCAGGGCTGCCACAGCCGTAATCCCACTGCCCATAGCCCGAGCCGGGCATATCCGGACCCATCCTAGAAATAGCCCTTTTCCTGGCGCCATAGCGGAACCCGCTGCGACATCTTCCACATCAGCCACTCAGGATTGGCAAAGTTGAACCACGCCTTCAGGGCGTACCGCCAGAACTGCCGCTCGCCGTTTGAGCGCGGGCCGAAGCCTTCCAGCACGCGCCGGCACTCTTCGGAGGCCCGCACGGAGTTCACCGCACTGTTATTCAACCCCGTGCGCCGAAAGCAGGCCACCGGCCGCGCAAGCCGGGCATAGGGGGCAATGGCGAGCGCACGCGCGAACATCTCATAGTCTCCGGAGTCACGGTAGGCGATGTCAAAGCCGCCCAACTCTGTGAAAAACTCCCGCGAGAAGTAGGTCCCCATGTGCATGATCGGATTCCAGCCGAGGCACACATGCATCCGCGCGTTCATCCAGCTCGGCGGTGCGGCAAGTTTGCCAAGGTCGCCGCCGCGCTCATCAATCCAGCGGATACCGCCGACTACCCAGCGCCGCCCACTCTGCCGGTATGCATCCACAACGTGTTCCATGGCGCCATCGAGCATCACGTCATCCGCTCCGAGGAAGCCGAGAAGCTCCCCAGACGAATCGAAGGATCCCTTGTTGATTGCATCAAAGATGCCGCTGTCCTTGCCCTTCAGCACGCGCAGTCCTTGGGACTCCGCGTATTCGATCGTGCCATCCGTGCTGCCGGCATCCTTGATCACGTGTTCCATCTGAATGCCGCGTGTCTCATTCCGCCGAACCGAGGCGATGCACTCCGGCAAGTAGTCGATCCCGTTCAAGGTCGGCGTCACGACTGTCACAATCATTGTTCGATCTCCCGCGAGCTAGATTTCCGGCTCAATGCCAAAAGCCTACACATCATCAACATGCGTGCCGGATCCCGTGGCGTCAGGTGATCACCAGGCGGGCGTAATGCTGGCGCCGCCAGCGCTGACCATCCGGCGGAAGCGCCCCAATATGGGCTAATGTGCACTGCGATTCGCCATCAGCGGCAGACTCTCAACGGGCGCCCGTTCGTGCCCATACAGTGCCTTGGCGTAGCCGAGCAGAGCCTGGTCCGCCGCCCGCCTCCAGGTGAAGCGTTCAAGCACTCGCTGCCGCGCCCGCTCACCGAAGGAACTGAGCTGCGCACGATCATCTGCCAAGGTCGTCACCGCCGCTGCCAGTGCCTCGCTGTCGCCGGGCGGCACCAATGTGCCGCAGCCGCCCCCAATCTGGAACGGAATCCCGCCGACGCTGGATGCGACAACAGCGAGGCCATGCGCCATGGCTTCCAGCACGACAAGCGGGAGCGTATCCGCCAAGGTTGGGAAGACGAACAGATCCGACCGCCGGAACACGGCCCCAACATCCGCGTCGCTCAGCCGCCCAGTCACGACGATCCGCTGGCCTAGGCGACACGCATCGATCGCGCCCTGGTAGTCGATGCCACTTCGTTGCTCGCCCCCGACGATCAACAGGAATGGTCGATCGAGGTTCCTGAACGCCTTGAGAAGCTGCGGCAGGCCCTTGTTTGGCGTATGGTTCGCCAGGAACATGCAAGTGATCTCGCCGGCAACCGGTTCTGCGGGAATGCCAAGGCGCGCAAGAGCAACCCGGTCCTGGTGTTCGTCGCCCGCCTCCGGCATCGTGATGCCGTTCGAGACCAGAGTAACCGGCCCTGAGAATCCCATCGCCGCGACAATTGCCGTGTCGGCCGGTGACAGGGCAAAGATGCCGGCCGCCTGCCGCACCGCCCGCGCTACCGGCTCGACCACAAGGCGCTGCCAGATCAGACGTTTGGTGGCACCAAAACCGTAGATCTCGCCACCATTGGCGATCTCATTGAAGCCGTGGGTCGAAATCACATAAGGAATGCGCCGCGCTAGGCAGGCCCTGGCGGTGCGCTCAAATTCCAACGCCGGCATCGGATTGTGCAGATGCACAAGATCGTACTGTCCGCGACTGACAAGCCCGGGCAGGTCGGAACGGTAGAACAAGGTGCTGTAACGGGATGGCAGGCGCGACCAGGGTACACCGGACGGAAGCCAGGATCGCACTGGGAGGCGCGGCATCGGCGAATCCGCCCCGCTGCCAGTGCCGGTCATCATACTGGCGAAAGTGATGTCGCAATGCGGGCTGAGCGCTGCACTCAGCTGCTCTGCAGCCCTCGCGCCGCCGCTTACACTGAGATGTGGCGGCACGACAACGGTCGCAAGGACCCGCAGCGGATGTGTCGCGGCCCAGCCGGGCATTACGTCGGCGCTCACCGGTATCTTGCCACCAGAACCTCATCGAGGTCCGGTGCCGACCAAAGCTCAGCGAGCGTATCGTCGATGGTATAGGACGGCGACCAGCCGAAGAGCCTTGCCATCTGCTGCGTATCGGCCGCCAGGAACGGCCGGTCGACGCGCCTGACACGTCCGCGGGACTGGCGGATGCCGAAATCCTGCCCTGAGATCCGCCGAAGCTTCTCGATCACCTCGATCACCGAATATGCGGAGGAGGTCCCGAGATTCACGACACAGGTTTCGCCCGCTGTGAGCTGCCCGCCCAAGGCAACCGCTCGGAAGCCGGCTGCCGCATCGCGGACACTGATGTAGTCCCGCTTCGATTCGAGATTGCCCAGTTCGATCGTGCTGCGCCCAGCCTTCAGCTGTGCGACGATCTCGGGCAGAAGGTGGGGATTCGTCTCACCGGGGCCGATGACGTTGAACAGGCGTACGATGATCGCCTGCAAGCCGCGCCCGGCGGCGATCTGGCGAACGTAGTGCTCGCCGTGAAGTTTGGTCAGGCCATAGATGTCGCTGGGTGAGAGTTCCGAATGGAGCTCCGAATGCGGATGGTCCTCTGGGCGGTAGACGGCACCGGAACTCGCGAAGACGAAGCGCGCGCCCTCCGGGCAGGCCGTCAGCAGGTTCAAGGTGCCGTCGACATTGGTGGAGACCGCAAGGGCGGGTTTGGCCTCGCATTCCGGGATGTAATGGATCGCCGCAAGATGAATCACCACGTCTGGCGCATAGGACGTCATGACGCGCTCGACCGCAGCCGCATCTCGGATGTCGATCGCCTCAAGGCGGATGGTGCGGCGGATATCCTCGGCGAAGCGCCAGCCGCCATAGCGGAGCCGGTCTACGGCGCAGAGCTGGTGTTCTCCATGAAGCAGATCGACAAGATGCCGCCCGACATAGCCGTTACCACCTGTGATGAGGATGCGCATCGGGGTGTCCTGTTATCACGTGCATGGCGGGAGTGTTGGGTCACGCGCGATATCGAAAGGATGGCAACCCACCGCGCTGTTTCCCTCATCGTGAGCCAGGAGCCAGACGCCGGAAACTGCACTGCAGCGTCCGACGATCCGGAACGGCGATGCCTAATCATGCAGTCAGTAAGCCGCCGTTCCGAAGCGCGAATTGGGAGTAGTCCCTTCGGATTATCCCGACGCCCGGGCGGCTGAACCCTCATCCTCCTGCGCTGCGGGAGAAGGCATGCCGCCACCGCCCGATCGGTTATAACGCAGCATCCACGGTGGGAGCGACGCATATGGAGAGCCTTCAGCCTACGGCGCGGGTGAACATCCTGGGCGTTCGGGTTAGCGCGCTGACGATGCAACTGGCGCTGTCGACCATCGAGCGATGGATCCTGACGCGCGATCGCCAGTATGTGTGCGTCACCGGCGTTCACGGGGTCATGGAAAGCCAGCGCGATCCGGAGCTGCTGCGCATTCACAATGCGGCCGGCATGGTGACACCGGACGGTGTGCCACTGGTTTGGATGTCGCATTTGCTAGGCCAGCGCAGCGTTGAGCGGGTATACGGCCCGGATCTGATGCGCGCTATGTGCGCGGTTTCGGCCGAAAGGGGCTACCGTATTTTCCTTTACGGCAGCCGGCCCGGCACGTTGTCCAAGCTCAGCGATTCTCTCGCCCGTGCCTACGAGGGGCTGCAACTGACCGGAAGCCTCGCGCCGCCCTTCCGCCCCCTAACGGAAGAAGAGGACGAAGAGGAGATTCGTCAGATCAACGATGCCAACCCCGATATCGTCTGGGTGGGCCTCAGCACCCCGAAGCAGGAGCGCTGGATGGCCCGGCATGTTCACCGGCTGAACGCCCCCGTTCTGATCGGCGTCGGTGCTGCATTCGACTTCATCGCAGGCGAGATTCCGCAGGCGCCGCGCTGGATGCAGAGAAACGGCTTGGAATGGCTCTTCCGAATGGCGTCGGAGCCGCGCCGCCTCTCCGCCCGGTACCTGAGAAATAACCCGGCCTTCGTGCTGCGCGCGGCGGGGCAACTCGCCATGCCATCTCGATACCTGCAGGGGAATGATGAAGGCACCTTGGCTCGATAGGAGATACTCCCTTTGCTCACGATGCGCCCAACCGTCACCGCCGTATACCTGAGAACAGGCATGACGCTTGGCAAAGGGAAATTCTCGCCATGGCTGCAAAGCGAGTTCTGGTTACTGGCGCTGGTGGCTTCATCGGGCACCACCTGGTTTCGTACCTTGTGGGCAAAGGGTTCTGGGTCCGCGGCGCGGACATCAAGTCCCCGGAGTATAGCGACACGCTGGCCCACGAGTTTCTCGTCGGTGACCTTCGGGACCCGGTGAACTGTGCGGCTGCGGCCCAGGACATCGACGACATCTATCACCTGGCTGCGGACATGGGCGGGATCGGGTACATCACCGGCAACCACGCCGTCATCGCGCGAAATAACACGCTGATGAACATCGGCATGCTTGACGCGGCGCAGCAGGCCGGCGCGCGGCGCTTCCTCTACTCGTCCTCGGCCTGCGTCTATCCGCACCACCTGCAGACTAGCCCCGAGGTGGTTCCGCTGCGTGAGGACGACGCCTGGCCGGCGGCGCCGGAGGAAGGCTACGGCCTGGAGAAGCTGTTCGCTGAGAAGATGTGCGAGTACTACGGGCAGGATCACGGCATCGAAACGCGTGTCGTGCGTTTCCACAACGTCTACGGCCCGCTCGGCACCTATGACGGTGGGCGCGAGAAGGCGCCGGCGGCGATCTGCCGCAAGATTGCCGGCTTGGCTGACGGGGAAGACCTCGAGATCTGGGGCGATGGCCAGCAGACCCGCTCCTTCATGTATGTGGATGACTGCGTCGAAGGCATCCACCGCATCATGGAGTCTGGTTACAGCGCGCCGCTGAATCTGGGGACCGACGAACTGGTCACGATCGACGAGCTGGTGGACATCGTGTCGGAGGTGGCGGGTAAGTCCGTCCGCAAGCGCCACGACACGTCCAAGCCGCAAGGAGTTCGCGGCCGCAACAGTGATAACAGCCGTTTGCGCGAGATCCTCGGCTGGGAGCCGAGCCGTTCGGTGCGGGAGGGCATTGTGCCAACCTACGCCTGGATTTCCTCGCGTGTAAATGCGCCTGCTGAAGTCAGCAACAGCGAGCCTGAGTTGACGCACGCGGCCGACTGATCGGCCAGGTCTCGTCCCTTCCGGCGCCGGAGCATATCAGATGAGTGAGATGTATTCGACGCCGGCTGCGGGCTTCGCCGCACACGGTCGGCCATTGCTGGACCTTCTTCGGCAGCCAGGCTGGCGGAGTGCCTTGCAACGTTGGCTGGCATTGCCGCTCGCGGACATGATGGCAGTGTTGCTTGCCACGGTCGGGGCCTTTCTGCTGCAGAGCTTGGCGGACCCGCCTTCTTCTGTCGTGCCGCTGGTACTAGTGCTGGCGCTCGCCGGTGCTGTGGGCACGGTTCATCTTTGGCTGGGCCTCTATGACACTGCAGGCCACGCTTCTCTGGAGCGGCTGAGGCTCCGGGTGGTTGGCGCGCTGGTGGCGCCCTGTCTGGCGATCACCGGCCTCGCACTACTAGGCCATCTGGAGACGGAGGCACTGCCCACCCTGGCGATCGGCGGCCTGCTCGCAGGTTTGCTCGGGCTCGCCTTCGAAGTGCTGTTGCGGCCGCTCCTGATCCGCCACTCGGCGTGGGGGACACAGGCTATTCTGCTGGGCCACGGCGCTGCGACCGCGGGTGTTGTGGAGGCCCTGCTGCGTCAGTCGAACTTGGGATTGCGGCCCATCGGCTTTGTCGCCGACGCGCCGCCTACCGATGGCGGAATGCCAGTGCCCTATCTTGGCACTATCGATGAAGCCGCGCGCAACCTTGGTGGCAGCCCTGCTGTCCTGATTGCGGTTTCGCCGGATTGCCCGCAGTTCGAGGTCGCCAACCTTCCATTCCGACGCATCATCGCCATGCCTGCGGGCGTCAACCTGCCGGCCCTGCGGGTGAGATCACGGGACCTCGGGGGTGCACTGGGGCTTGAGGTAGCAAACCGGGCGCAGGCCTCGACGCATCGCCGCATAAAGCGCGCGGCTGAGCTTTGTATTGCAGTGCCGATGCTCCTCGCGGCGGCGCCGGTAATCGGCATCCTGATGATCCTGATCCGACTGATCAGCCCAGGTCCCGCCATCTACGTCCAGCCGCGGGTCGGCCACCTAGGCCGGACCGTCTCGGTGCTGAAGTTGCGCACGATGCACCTCAACGCCGATGTGTTGCTGGCGGAGCTGCTCGCAAGGGACCCTGAAGCACGCGCCGAATGGGACAGCCACATGAAGTTGGCGAACGACCCGCGCGTGCTCCCCTGGATCGGCAACTTCATGCGCCGCAGCAGCCTTGATGAGCTACCCCAGCTCTGGAATGTCGTGCGCGGCGATCTCAGCCTGGTCGGTCCGCGGCCGTTTCCCGCCTATCATGTCGGGCGTTTCAATCCCGAATTCCAGGCGCTCCGCGCGAGCGTCAAGCCAGGGCTCACCGGACTGTGGCAGGTGTCGGACCGCAGCAACGCGGACCTAGCGCGGCAGGAGGCGATCGATAGCTTCTACATTCGGAACTGGTCGCTCTGGCTCGACCTCTACATCTTCCTCAAGACCTTCCCCGCGGTGCTGAGCGCGCGCGGAGCCCGTTAGGCGGAGCCATCCTGGCGCCCGGCGACGATATCAGTCCAGCCACAGAGGGACCCCCATGAAGACAGGCCACAAGCGGATCTTGGTCACAGGCGGCGCCGGATTCCTAGGTTCGCACCTGTGTGAACGCCTCCTCGGCGCCGGACACGACGTGCTCTGTGTCGACAACTACTTTACCGGTCGGCGCGAGAATATCGCCCACCTCATGTCGCATCCTCAATTTGAGGTGCTCCGCCACGACATCACCTTGCCACTCTATGTGGAGGTGGACGAGATCTACAACTTGGCCTGCCCGGCCTCTCCGGTGCACTACCAGTACGACCCGGTGCAGACGACAAAAGTCAGCGTCGTCGGAGCTATTAACATGCTTGGCCTGGCCAAGCGGGTAGGAGCGCGCATTCTCCAGGCGTCGACCAGCGAGATCTATGGTGATCCCGATGTTCATCCGCAGACCGAGGAGTACCGCGGCAACGTCAATCCGCTCGGTCCGCGCGCTTGCTACGACGAGGGCAAGAGGTGCGCGGAGACTCTCTTCTTTGACTATGCACGAAAGCACCGGGTGAGGATTCGCGTCGTCCGAATTTTCAATACTTATGGCCCGCGGCTGCACGACAGTGACGGGCGGGTCGTGTCGAACTTCATCCTTCAGGCGCTGCGTGGCGAGGACATCACCATCTATGGTGACGGACAGCAGACACGCGCCTTCTGCTACGTCGACGATCTTATCGGCGGCATGATCGCGATGATGAACGCCGACGACGATGTGACGGGCCCGATCAACCTCGGCAATCCGCATGAGATCTCGATGCAGACCCTGGCTCAGCAGATCATCACCCTCACCGGGGCGCGCTCCAGGATCGTCAACCGCCCGCTCCCCGAGGACGACCCGACGCAGCGCTGTCCCGACATTACCCGAGCACGACAGGTGCTGGGCTGGGAGCCTTGCGTGCCACTGGAGGAGGGGCTCCGGCGGACGATTGCGTACTTCGCTGAACGCTTGGCCGAGCGGTCGGAACTGGCGGTTGGCGCCGAGTAGGACGCTGCCTCGTAGCCACTCACAAGGATCACATCGATGCACGTGAATTCTCAACATCATCCGGCGCTGGTCAGTGACGAGCTCGGCCTCGAGTTGCTTCGGGCTAACGAAGTACTGACGAATGACGTCGTGCCTGTGGCTACCCGGATCGTGCCTGTCATCCTGTCGGGGGGCTCCGGAACACGCCTGTGGCCTGTTTCGCGCGAGAGCTTTCCGAAGCAGCTGTGGCCGTTGATCTCCGACAGGACCATGCTGCAGGAGACGGTGCTGCGGGCCTGCACCGATCCGGCTGGTCGAGTAGACTTTGCCCCACCGGTCGTGGTTTGCAACCAGGAGCATCGCTTCTTGGTTGCAGCGCAGCTCGCTGCCGCGGGAGTCACGGACTCTCGCATCATCCTTGAGCCGGTTGGCCGTGACAGCGCGGCGGCGGCGGCGGCAGCGGCACTGCTGGTGTCCGAAGAGGATCCGGACGCGATGATATGGATCATGGCCGCCGATGCCATGATCGCGGACACAGAGGCTCTGCACCGTCTGCTCCCAGTGGCCGCAGCTGCTGCGCGGCTCGGAAGCATCGTGACCTTCGGAATCCAGCCGACGGCTCCGGAGTCCGGTTACGGGTACATCGAGGTCGGCGCGGCGCTCGATGCTGTGCCAGGTGCCCATGTCGTGACGCGGTTCGAGGAAAAGCCGCCTGCCGATGTCGCGGCGGGCTTTGTCGCGTCTGGCCGGCATCTCTGGAACTCCGGCATGTTCGTCTTCACGGCCCGCAGCTTGCTGC
Source organism: Muricoccus harenae (assembly GCF_009848505.1). Lineage (GTDB taxonomy): Bacteria > Pseudomonadota > Alphaproteobacteria > Acetobacterales > Acetobacteraceae > Roseomonas > Roseomonas harenae. The sequence goes on along the minus strand of NZ_WWDL01000012.1, from coordinate 36,386 downwards.
GGGAACTGCGGGAGCATGCGCCGGAGGTGGCGGAGCGCGTCAATGATGCCGTGCGGCAGTGCAGGCAGGATCTTGACTTCATCCGGCTTGACTTCGCCGCCTTCAGCGCTGCTCCGAGCCTCAGCCTTGATTACGCGGTGGCGGAGCGAACCAGCCATGCGGCCGTTGTGCCGGCCGATATGGGCTGGGGCGATATTGGCAGCTGGGACGCGATCTGGAAATTTGGTCAGAAGGACAAGGAGGGCAATGTTGCCGTCGGCGACACATTGCTCGTGAAGTCGGAGGATTGCTACGTCCGGAGTGATGGGATCCTGACGGCCGTCGTCGGGCTGAAGGATGCGGTTGTGGTCGTCACCCCGGATGCGGTCCTCGCGATGCATCGGGACCAGGCGCAGCAGGTGAAGGAGGTTGTGCGCCGCCTGCAGGGAACGCAGCGCAAGGAAGCGCTGAGCCACAACCGCTGCTACCGGCCCTGGGGCTTCTATGAAACGCTCATCCTGCAATCCCGTTTTCAGGTGAAGCGGATCGTCGTCGAGCCGGGTAAGATGCTCAGCCTGCAGAAGCATTTCCACCGTGCCGAGCACTGGGTCGTGGTCGAGGGCTCGGCTCTGGTGGTGCGGGATACCGAGGAGGTGCTACTCCGGGAGAACGAAAGCATCTACCTGCCACTCGGTTGCGTGCATCGCCTCGTCAACCCGGGACGGATCCCGCTGGCACTTATCGAGGTACAAGTTGGTTCGTATCTGGGAGAGGACGACATCGTCCGGCTTGAGGATGCATACGCGCGGTGCTGATGGCACCGCGCGGATCTAAATGCAGTCGGCAGTGAAGTGTTCCGTTCAGGCCATGTCGATCATTTTGCGGATCGGCATGGTCATCGGCGAAAAGACTGCTTGATGTTCAGGAGCGAGAGGTGACGGTACATCGGCCGCCACATTCCCGCCGAAGTTGAAGTTCCGCGAGACTGCCCAAATTGCAGCCTGCGTGCGGTTGGTCATTTGTGTCTTCCGAAGCAGTGCTTTCACATGCGCTTTCACGGTCGCCTCGGTAAGGTTGAGGTCGCGTGCGATCTCCTTGTTCGATCGGCCGTCAGTGATGCACTGCAGGATTTCGCACTCGCGCGGGGTGAGCGCAGTAGTACGCCGCTGATCAGGTAGGGCGAGCTCCAGCGGGGGCGGGCTGGCCTCGCTTTGGGGGGCAGGCGTGGGGGGCGCCCGTACCGGATCCAGCAGCAAGTTGGCGAGGCCGGTTGGCAGGAGATACTGGCCCAGGAGGACGAGTTCCAGTGTCCGATGCAGAACGTCGACAGAGACATTTCGGGAGAGAAAGGCCTCGACGCCGATGCGTACCGCCTTCAGCAGCACCGTTGGCTCCTGGCAATCAGTCAGGACGATCGATTTCATGCCCGGATGCCGCTCGCGCGAGGCTTGGACATTCACCAGCTCGCGTTCCGCCTCTGCGTCGGAGGCAAAATTATAGATGGCCAGGTGTAGGGGGGTGCCGGGGGGGAGGTGGGTGAGGGCGTCGTCCAAGGTTGGACCCTGGCCGACCACTGTCAGTGGTGGAGCCTCAAGGATGCGTTGGAGTGCTTCTCGGAACAGCCTCTGCGAGGCTACCAAGACCGCATTGATGGGTTCTGGATCATTCCATTCGGTGTGACGCTTTTGGGACATGCTGGGTCAGTCCTTGCTAAAGGTCGCGCGTCATGGACGAGCAGGTTCAATCAGAACGTGCAGACGGTCTGAAGTCCGTGGTGAGCGAGCCAACGGCTTGGGGGAAGATATTGCCGTTGAGAAACAATAACCGCCGATGGACGTTCGACAAACGAATTATTGACCACAATGAAATGCAACCTCAGAGCAGGGGAGCGTTGTCCTGCTCTCGTCTGTTGAGCCTTCTGCCGGGACATTCCCCCGCTGGATGATCGCGTTCGAACGCTTATCCCGTGCTGGTAGAGATGTGGGCGTTTGGGACGGTCCGCTTCGGCGCGAGCGTGATGATTATTGAGACAGGATCAATTCAAACGCCTTGATGTATCATAATTTAGACACGGATGATCAAAGGATTTTGATTGTCGAGTTGGATGTCACGAACTATTGACGTTGAACTGCTGACCAGAAGGAACAGAACCGGGGCGTCATTCCCCTGAAACGAGATGAATATTGTAGAACTCACGCAACAGGTGTGACTCGAGCGCTGGGCGTGCATTGCTGATGAGTCGGGAGGCGTCGCACCGCAGAAGCTTCGATGGGAGAGTCCAGCGCCCTTATGGTCTGTGGCGGACTCGCCATAGGATCTTGCGTCTGCCATTTCATCGCGCGGGTAGTGAACTGCACCCAACTTGGCTTGAAGCGCCTCGGCGGCGGAAAAGGCACCCAGAAGGACGTCAGATCGCCAAAGCAGTGGCGCGCCGTTCGAACATGACCTCTGGCATTTTGCGAACATGCGACACTTCGACTTTAGGCTGACCTGCCGTAAGGATCAGGTGCACAGCCGAGATCCTGTCTGTCTGGGCCGATTGTCTAAGCGCGAGCAGGAGCGGTTTGGGTGCTCAAGCGTAAAGCGGGACCATGCTAGGATGGAGCAGGGAAGCAGCCGTCATTATGGTCTGTGTGGAGTTCATTCGCCCGCACGTTCCATGCAGACGGTGATGAGCAAGGATGTTGCGGCAACGATACTATGCCGGTTCGCAGTGCTTGCATGTTCTAGCGGCCGAGCGGACCTCTACTTAGCGCGGAGGCTCTAAGCCTCGGTGGTGCCGGTATAGCGATAACGATCCGGCCGAACGGGGACGTAACTCGCCGCGGCGCGCAGGTCTCAGATGACACTTACCCTGACCACGCCTACCGCAGGGCCAGGGGCATGCCCGCGTCAGAGTTGCTGCCCATGTGCTACCCGTCCATCTCGGCTCATTCTTTGCTGCAGCATCCACAAGTTCGACAGAAGATCATGCCTGAAGTAGCCAAGCGCCTGCCTATCCAGATCATCTAGCTTCCAAGGCGTTGCTATTTTTCGCAACAGAGGCTTTGGGTTTATCACGGAAACACCCTTGATGCTTAATGGAGGAGCAGCCGATGAGCTGCTTCCGAAACCCAGCGCCACGAAGTTAAGACCGGCGATGTAGGCTACGTGCATATTGTACCAGAACCTCGGGTTGCACTCCAGAAAGTAAAATGACCCATCCGGGCTGATGCGAACGTCAAATCCGATAACGCCGTCATACCTGAAGTGTTCGTTAATTCTTCTGCATGCATCCATGATCTCCGGAATTTCGATGAACTCAAGCTGCCGATGATTTTTACGGTAAAGGACGGACGCGATTTCTGTTCCCTGCCTGCACAGGAAAAACGCACTTACGTCTATGCCGCCGATGTATTTTTGAATGAGGATGGGCTTGTATGTAACCTGTCCAACCAAGTCAGTCGGTGAACTCCAAACAAGCTTGGTCACGCCGAAGCTGCCAAACATGTTGAGGGGCTTTGCCACGGATGGCGAAGTTATCTCTCCTCGCCGAGCCAGTTCTAGAACCGCTGCTTCGTTCTCGGCGAAGTATGTGGCCGGGCAGGGCAGGTTCAAGCTTCCGCAGAGCTCAGTAAAAAGGAGTTTATTGTCCAGCGTGTCAAAGGTTTGTGTGGTTGGAACTGGATAGCATATTGGGTTGAGGTAACCCTTGGAGGCAGTCAAATAGCGCGTTGTTGAACCGTCGCTTGGAAGTACGTGCCCGATCCTCATCTCCGAGCATATTTTGTTTACGAGGGAAATACTCAGATCGTGGATATGGTCTTTACCGACCGGTGTTTCATAAAAGCCTTTGCAGGCGAATGATAAGGAAAGTGGCCGTGCTTCAGCAGTACCAAGTACATAGGCTTCGTCAAAATATGCCGCCGCACATCTGAGGGTCCGATACTGGAGGCTGGACCCTGTTGCAAGAATAAGGCACTTTCCTGTGCCTTTAGATCGGCTTTTGTTGTGGTTCGGCATTGTTTCCTCCATTACGCACTACTGCTGTGCAAGGGGAGCGGCGTTCTTCAACTTCCATTGGTCAGCTAGGCTTTTGGTACTTGGAGCGGTTGATGAACCTGAACCTTCTCCCTGCGGTGGCGCTGGCAGCGGCGTGAGCGTGCCGCTTTCTGTTGCTTCAGGACGGTCTGACGAGCCACCTATTTTCTCCCTCCCCCGGCGACGTCGCAGCTTCCATCTGCGACGTCAGCAAGCGGATACATCTACCTGGCAAGCTCACTCCTTTACCCTGGTTTCATAACTCGATCCCGGCGATTCATCATGATCCCGGTCCAGTGTAGCCGCGCTAGGAGCTCACGAGGAGTAATCCCTGCCGATCAAACCGTGCGGAGGACCAGCCGGCCTTGGCCCTCGAATGATCACATGTGCCGCATTAGCGGGAATGGTGTCAGCGGCCCGCTTCGAAGCAGGCTCCCGTTTCGGCCGTATCACGCCCTTTAAAAAGCGATCTACAGGACCCTCGAAACGCTCGAAGATCACAAGCCCGACTGCAACGCAAACGAGCGCGGCCAGCAATCGCGCCAGCGCATCGAAACCGCCGGCCGGACCGATGAAGCCGAGCAATTTACCGATGACGGAGAGGCCGAACCAATGAGAAAGATAGATGCTGTAAGAGGCATCCCCAACTCGCGCCATCATGCGGTTGAGCGGAGTTGCAGCTTCAAGCAGGCTGCGCATGCTGCAGGCGAAGACGAAAAGTGCTGCTGCGAGCGCGATGCGGTGCAGTAATGGCCTTTCACCGAGCTCGATGGGCGCTATCGCAAGCAGCAGCATGATGGCGAAAGGGGCAACGTACAGCAGCATCTTTGAGCGCCCGACTGCCGCGTGTGCCAGACAGAAAAGCCAGCCAATGGCGAATGCCAGCATGTACGGGCTGAGGACGTGGTAGTCCCAAAGGCGTCTGGCTAAGCCGGTGCCGAGAAAGAAGCCTGCGCATCCAAACGCGAGCAGCACGATTGCCACGCCGGTCTGCCCTGCGGCTCTCAGCGTACCGAACGCCATAAGCCAGAGCGCCACGACTGCGTAGAAAATCATCTCATGCTCAAGCGACCAGCCCGGCGCCAGAATCGGCATCTCCAGCTGCGGAAGGAACAGCAGGGATTTCGCGATCGCGGTCCCAGAGGAGTCGAGCGACCCCTGGCTCCACTGCGGATTGATCCAACTAGCCAGAAAGACCATCGCGGTGAAGAACCAGTAGACAGGCGCCAGGCGGGCGAAGCGCGCCAGAATGAAGGATGTGCCCGTCGCGTATCGCGGTGCACTGAGGCAAATGACGTAGCCAGATATGATGAAGAAAAGTTCGACTCCGAAGCCGCCGAGATAATCGTAAGGCGAGCCTTGAATCTTCATGGGCGAGAAATGCTTCGCCACGAGATCTGAGTGCCAGATCACGACTTCCATCGCCGCGAGCGCTCTCAGCCACTGAATGAAATTTTCCTTCTCATGCATCGCTCGGCTCCCAATGTCGTCGACGGCTCCGTCTCCGGGCGAGCGAACCTGCGAGCAGGCTGCGCGATCGAATGGGGGTGATAAGGCTGAGGCGGGTCTCGCCAGTGAAATGCGTCGGCTCAGCAAGTTGGACCGGTTTAGTACCAAGTGCCTCGTGGTCAGGTGGACACGGAGTGAGGGGCCTGAGGTACTCGCCTGCACCGGCTGAGGCACTCAGGGTGCTAGCCCTTGCCCGAGCCAGCGCCGAGAATTCAGCCGTGGTCTTCGACAAAGGGGACATGTCCGTGATCATGCCGGCTGGCGATCTTCGCTTGCGGCTATTCGCGTCAACACGACATGCGTGGCGACGAGCCGCGCAGCATTCGCTCCGATCAGCGCAAGGCAACTCCCGGTAAGCCCAAACGGCTTGATCAAAGCCAGGGCAAGGGCGGCCGTCGTCAGCGCGCCGATTGCGTTGATAGCGAAAGCGAACGGTACGGCCTTGAAGCCGTGCAAGAAGGAAACGACCAGGTCGGTGGAGTAGCCGGCGAGGGCGGCGATGATCAGCAGACGAACTGGGAGCGAAAGGCCAAGATACACCGACTCCGGCCCATACACGAGTTGGAGGATCTGCTCGGGTGCGATCAAGACCACCGAAGCAAAGGCGAGAAGCGGCGGCACGGCTAGGACGAGATATCGTCTGGTCGCCCGCCATGCCGCCATCATGCCGCCCGTGCTGGCTTGTGCCGCGGCCTGAGGGATGATGTTGCATAGGCCCATTATGAGCGGGTTGGACAAGTTGACGATATTGAGGGCGGCCTGCAGGTTTGCCGCGGCCGCAGGACCGGCGCCGATCGTCAGCGCCCATGACAGCATCTGGTAGCGGAGGCTCGACAGAAGCCCGTTTCCGAGTGCCCAGAAGCCGCCGACGGCCCAGAACTCTGTCATCGTGCGCCGCAGCGCGAGAGTGGTGCTGAAGCGGATACGGAGTTGCCAGCATTGCAGAGCCGCTGCCAGTCCCGAGGTTATGGCTAGTGCATAGAGCGCATTCGTCAGATCGAGCGTCGCCCATGTTGCCAGCCAGAGGATGACTGCGACCTGGCCCAGATAGCTTACTGCATCGCCGATCGAGGCGACGCGGTGGCGGAATTCAGCGAGTAGTCCACGCCTCATGCCTTCCTGAAGTTGCCAAAGCAGGAAACACGACAGCGCGGGCAGAATGAGGTCGGATCGGCCGAAGAGGAGCAGAGCGAAGCCGAGGAACGCTCCGAGCACCGCGGAAAGGCCGGTGATCAGCACAAGCGTCGTCTTCAGCAACTTTGGCTGCTCCGATTCATGGGCAAGGACCAGCAGAACCGACAGTGGATGAAACAGAACGGTGGCGTTGATGAGCTGCAGCGCGAACATCCCGCCGAACAGCAGGGCATAGGTCCCGTATTCGGTGGCTGGAAGGTGCCGAGCCAGAAGGATACTGGCCAGAAAGGTTCCGACACTGACGATCCCCTGGTCGATCACGGTCCAGGACGCCCGCATCAATGTCGGCTTATCCCACATCTGCGGCGTTCCTCCGGTGCCGGGCCGAGTCAGCTCGGGTAAGTGGCAGCTGGAGGGCTGCTGCGCAGCAGTGCGAGCTGGGAGCGGCCTCTGCAGGATGCACGCGGCAGTCCACGCGAAACGGCGGCGTCAGACGCCGTCCGATGGGCCTGCGGCCGTGCAGTGCAGCTATTCGTGATCCCGTCATCGATCTACGCGATGCCCGAGAAGGTTGAGTGTGTCCGAGCCTCCGGCCAACAAGGTGCTCGCCGTGTCATGGGCCCTCCTCGATCCCGCCAGTTGCTCCGAGACGCTGCGGCGACCGTGGAAAGGTGCTCGCACCGTGTTTGTCTGTGCCCTCCCGTAATCGCCCGGCGGACCGAGAAGCATGAGGTTTGGGCAGCGATGACGGCTCCCGCCGCATGCAGACCAGGAGCGCACTCGGTCGCATGACTCCGATCCCTCAGCGATATCGACGGAGCCTCAGATCCGCCGCGCGAATTCTGAAGGAACGGCACCACATATCCCCCTGCGTCGGACGGTTCTGCTGCATCTTGCGCCATGGCATTGACACGCCAAGAAGCAATATGGGGGTAGCCCGAACGGATTAGTCCGATCCAAGAGGCCATTCCGCTTGATGGACATGCCTGACTGAGGTGTCAGCAAGTGTCGGCAATCCTGCGATGGTGCTGGTGCATTGCCGCAAGCCGACGCAGCCTGGCAGGCTGATCTTCGCGCAGTGGGCTCGCAAGTGGTCGGGCTGAGCCACACAGGTGCTATGGAACTGCTGTCATATGAAGGGGGCATTTGAGGCGGGAAGTGCGCCTCCGGGCGAGGGGCCCGGCCGCCCGACCGAAAATGGGGAGGCCTGACTGGCCGGCCGGCAGTTGCCGCGGCAAGGCGCGTCAGCCGGTGCCTTAAGCCGACACGCTCGGATAGCCAAAGGCGGCGACATACTTCCGCGAAGGCCGCTGGCAAGCTATGGCACCACCCAGTGTGAGGTTCGGCCGGCGGCCACCGACGGAACGAACGAGTCCTTGCTGAACATGAGCAGAAGCGCAGAAAAGCGCAGCGCAGAGGCTGGTCGAAAGGCAGGTAAGCCCCTGTATTCGCTGAAAGGCGGGTAGCCAAGCACGGTGGGCGGCGCCGGTCCGGAACCCGTCACTCCGACCACACCTCCCCTGCCGCCTCCACCCCTTCTGCAATCCGCTTGCGCGGCCCAGGCCGGCCCGGCATGGTTTCGTTCCAGCCGCGTAGACGGCGCACAGGGAATGAGGCGGACCGAGTGCGGGATTACATCCTCGAGACGGAGGGTTTGACGAAGGAGTTCCGCGGGTTTGTCGCGGTCTCCGATGTTGGGCTGCGGATTAGGCGGGGGACGATCCATGGGCTGATCGGCCCCAATGGTGCCGGTAAGACCACCTGCTTCAACCTGCTAACCAAGTTCATGCAGCCCAGCCGTGGGGTGATCCGCTATGATGGGCGCGACATCACGCCGATGAAGCCGGCTGAGGTGGCGCGCCTCGGCCTGGTCCGGTCCTTTCAGATTTCGGCGGTCTTCCCGCATCTGACGGTACTCGAGAACGTGCGGGTGGCGCTGCAGCGTGAGCGGGGCGGCAGCTACGACTTCTGGCGCAGTGACGCGGTGCTGCGGCGCTATGACGACCGTGCGATGGAGTTGCTGGCTGATGTGGGGCTGAGCGTCTACGCCCAGGCCCCGGCGGGCACGCTGCCCTATGGCCGCAAGCGGGCCCTTGAGATCGCCACCACGCTGGCGCTCGATCCGAACCTGATGCTGCTGGACGAGCCCACCGCAGGCATGACTCATGAGGATGTGGACCGCATCGTGGCGCTGGTCCGCCGTGTGGCGCAAGGACGGACGGTGCTGATGGTCGAGCACAACCTGAAGGTGGTGGAAGGGCTGTGCGACACCATCACCGTGCTGACGCGCGGGCGGGTGCTGGCCGAGGGGCCATATGCCGAGGTTTCGCGCAACCCGGAGGTGGTCGCGGCCTATCTCGGCAGCGACCCGTCGGTCTCCGGCGGATCCCAGGGCGAGGTGGCGGCGCATGCCTGACGTCCTGCCGCCCGCCATGCCGGGCATAACGACCGACATGATGCTCGCCATCCGGGATCTCGAGGCCTGGTACGGCGAGAGCCATGTTCTGCACGGGGTCAGCCTCGACATCCGCCCGGGCGAGGTGGTCACGCTGCTCGGCCGCAACGGCGCGGGCAAGACGAGCACGCTGCGCGCTATCATGGGGCTGGTCGGCCGTCGCAGTGGCTCGATCGTCTTCGAGGGGCGCGAGACGATCCGGATGAGCCCGGACCAGATCGGCCGCGCCGGCATCGGCTATTGCCCGGAAGAGCGCGGCATCTTCGCCAGCCTGGACGTCACCGAGAATCTGATGCTGCCGCCGAAGGTGCGTAGCGGCGGGCTCGATATCCCGACCATCCACGCGCTCTTCCCGAACCTGAAGGAGCGGGCGCGGAGTCAGGGGACAAAGCTATCGGGCGGCGAGCAGCAGATGCTGGCGATCGCGCGCATCCTGCGGACCGGGGCGCCACTGCTGCTGCTGGACGAGCCGACGGAAGGGCTTGCGCCCGTGATCGTACAGCAGATCGGCCGGATGATCCGGGAGATTAAGCAGCGCGGCTTCACTGTGCTATTGGTGGAGCAGAACTTTCGCTTCGCCCAGACAGTGGCCGACCGGCACTATGTCATGGAGCATGGGCGCGTCGTCGACAGCGTCACGAATCAGGAGATGGCTGGCAGCCTGGAACGACTGCACGCCTATCTCGGGGTCTAGGCAGGTGGGCGCCTGAAGGCGCCGCGCACCTCGAATAACAAGCAGAAGCATTTGGGAGACGAACCGGAATGACCATCGACCGCCGTACGATCCTGGGTGGGGCCGCCGCCCTCCCGGTACTGGGCGCGCTGCCCTGGCGCAGCGCTCGCGCCCAGGCGAACAACACGCTGAAACTCGGCGTGCTCACCGACATGTCCGGCACCTATCGCGACGGCTGCGGGCCGGGCTCGGTGGCCGCGGTGCGCCAGGCGGTGCAGGACAGCGGCGTGACGGGCCGCGGCATCAATGTCGAAGTTCTGATGGGCGACCACCAGAACAAACCGGACGTCGCCTCCACCATCGCCCGCCAGTGGATCGACCGCGACGGCGTGGATGTAATCATCGATGTCGCGACCTCCTCCTGCGCCCTCGCTGTGAACAGCGTGGTGAAGGAGAAGAACAACATCATGCTCAACTCCACGGGCGCCACCGCCGACCTCACCGGGCCGGCTTGCAACGCGAACACCATCCACTGGACCTATGACACCTGGATGCTTGCCAATTCTACCGGCGGCGCCATGGTGAAGTCCGGCGGCGACAGCTGGTTCTTCATCACCGCGGACTATGCCTTCGGCCACGCCCTCGAGCGGGACACGGGCGACGTGGTCAAGAAGGCGGGCGGGCGCGTTCTGGGCTCGGTGCGGCATCCCTTTCCGGGCACGACCGACTTCTCCTCCTTCCTGCTCCAGGCGCAGCAATCCCGCGCCAAGGTCGTTGGTCTGGCAAATGCGGGCGTGGATACGATCAACAGCGTGAAGCAGGCGGCCGAGTTCGGCCTGACGCGCCGGCAGAAGCTCGCCGTGCTGCTGATGATCATCAGCGACGTGCACAGCCTTGGGTTGCAGACGGCGCAGGGGCTGTCGCTGAGTGAAACCTTCTATTGGGACCTGAACGACCGCACCCGTGCGCTGTCCAACAAGCTGAAGTCCGGACTCGGTGGTGCGATGCCGACCATGTGGCAGGCGGGCTGCTACAGCGCGGCGCTGCACTATCTCAAGGTGGCGGCCGAGATGGGCGTCGCCCAGGCCAAGGCCAGCGGCGCGGAGACGGTGGTGCGGATGAAGGCCATGCCGACGGATGACGACGCCTTCGGCGCCGGCAGCATCCGCCAGGATGGGCGCAAGCTGCATCCCTCTTACCTCTTCGAGGTGAAGTCACCGGCGGAGAGCAAGGGACCCTGGGACTATTACAAGCTCATCCGCACCACCCCGGCCGAGGAGGCGTTCCGCCCGATGGCCGAGGGCGGCTGCTCCCTCGTTCGGACCTGACCAGCAACGCGGGGGGCCTCGTGCCCCCCGCCCATGACGGGTGACGCGCCTTGCTCGAGGAACTGCTTTTCCAACTTGAGATGTCGGCGCCGCAGATCGTACTCGGACTGGTGAACGGCGCTTTCTATGCGCTGCTGTCGCTGGGCCTGGCCGTTATCTTCGGCATGCTGAACGTCATCAACTTCGCCCATGGCGCACAGTTCATGATGGGCGCCTTCGTCGCCTGGATGCTGCTGAACTGGCTGGGCATCCCCTATTGGGGGGCGCTCATCCTCTCGCCGCTGATCGTCGGCGCCTTTGGCGTGGTGATCGAGCGGCTGATGATCTCGCGGCTCTACAAGCTGGACCATCTTTATGGGCTGCTGCTGACCTTCGGCCTTGCCCTGATCATCGAAGGGCTGTTCCGGAACCAGTTCGGCTCCTCGGGTCTGCCCTATTCACCCCCCACTTCGCTCACCGGAGCACCGATCGACCTCGGCTTCATGATGCTGCCGAAGTACCGCGTCTGGGTGGTGGTCGCCGCCCTCGTGGTCTGCCTGGCCACCTGGCTGGTGATCGAGAAGACCCGGCTCGGCGCCTATCTGCGGGCCGCCACCGAGAATGCGCCGCTGGTCCAGGCCTTCGGCGTCAACGTGCCCCGCATGGTGACGCTGACCTATGCCGGGGGCGTGGCGCTGGCCGCGCTCGCAGGCGTGCTGGCGGCCCCCATCTACTCCGTGAACCCGGGTATGGGGTCGAGTTTCATCATCACCGTCTTCGCGGTGGTGGTCATCGGCGGCATGGGCTCCATCCTCGGCTCGGTGCTCACCGGCTTCGCGCTCGGCCTCGTCGAGGGGCTGACCAAGGTGGTCTACCCGGAGGCCTCCGCCACCGTCATCTTCGTCATTATGGCGATCGTGCTGCTCGCACGCCCCGCCGGCCTCTTCGGGAGGGCCTGATCATGGCATCCGCCACCACCGCGCCGCCCGGGGTCCCGGCCGCCGGGATCCCGCCCGTCGCGACGCACCAGGGCTATTTCGGCTTCACCCGCGCGCAGGGAATCGCGCTGCTCATCATGGTGGCGGCTCTGATCGCCTGCCCCTATTTTCTCTACCCGCAGTTCCTGATGAAGCTGCTCTGCTTCGCCCTCTTCGCCTGCGCCTTCAACTTGCTGATCGGCTATGTCGGCCTGCTCTCCTTCGGGCACGCCGCCTATTTCGGCATGGGTAGCTATGTCGCGGCCCATGCGGCCAAGGTCTGGGGGCTGACGCCGGAGCTCGCCATCCTGCTCGGCGGCGTCACCGGTGCAGGGCTTGGCCTGGTGTTCGGCTGGATCGCCATCCGCCGCCAGGGCATCTACTTCGCCATGATCACCTTGGCGCTGGCCCAGATGATCTACTTCGTCTGCGTGCAGGTGCCCTTCACCCACGGCGAGGATGGCATCCAGGCCATCCCGCGCGGTGCCTTCCTGGGCCTGATCGACCTGCGGGCCGATATGAGCCTCTACTGGTTCATCGCGGGCCTGTTCCTGCTGGGCTTCCTGCTGATCCACCGCGTCATCAACTCGCCCTTTGGCCAGGTGCTGACCGCCATCCGCGAGAACGAGCCCCGCGCCACCTCGCTGGGCTACCGGACCGATGACTACAAGCTCGTCGCCTTCGTGCTCTCGGCCGGGATCGCCGGTATCGCGGGGGGCGCCAAGGCCATTACGGTGGGCATCGCAACCTTGACCGATGTCCACTGGGCCATGTCGGGCGAGGTCGTGCTGATGACGCTGCTGGGCGGTCTCGGGACGCTCTTCGGGCCGGTGATCGGCGCCGCCGCCGTGGTCGGCATGCAAACTTACCTCGCTCCGTTTGGCGCCTGGGTCACCGTCATCCAGGGTTGCATCTTCGTCCTTTGCGTCCTCGCCTTCCGTGCCGGCATCGTGGGTGAGCTGGCCCGGATGCTGCGGGTGAAGCTGTAGAGGCTGCGAGCCCGTCGCCGGAACCCGGCGGGGCGTTCCTCCGCCGGGGCCGGGCTATTGGTGCAGTCCTCCACCGCGGCACCGCGCCGCGAACAGGTGCCGCCAACCGCGCTGCTGCGGGTCGGCGGCGCCCTGGTGCTCGCGGGAGCTTGAAGCAAGGCGCCCGCGGGCCGATCTTCGGCGCGCGATGAATCCTGTCCTCCTCCCCACCCCCGCACGGCGCCTTGCTGGACTGGCGCTCCTGGCTGCCGGCCTGGGCTTCACCGGGCTGCTGTCCTTCATCCACGTGCTGGTGAGGCTATTCGATTGAACGCGCCCCGCGGCCCCTACCGGGGGTTCGACAAGTTGCCGCGCTGGTGGACAGGTTTGCGCGGCATCCCGATCGGCCTTTTCGCGCTGCCCTTCATCCCGGCCTTCTTCTTCGCCCTCGCGAGCGGGGAGGGGCGGCTGATCGGCGGCTGCGTCGCCGGGCTCGCAGGTGTGGGGCTGGCGATGGCGCGGCTCGCCCGTGCCCGGCACGGCGACGCGCGCCGCGCCGGATTACTGCTCGGGGCGGGAACGGGGCTCGCGGCCGGCTTCGCGGGAGGTACGGGACCGGTCGGCGCCGTGGTGCTCGGCCTCATGGCCTGGGGTGGCGCCCGCCTGCTGTACGAGGGGGTGACCGAGGCCGCGCCGCCTCCACCGCCGCAGCCGGCGCCACCGCCGGATTCGCTGGACCCGCTGCGCGCCCGGATCGCCGCCCTGCAGGCCAGCGATCCGCGGCTGCTCCCGCCCGCCACCGCCATGCGCGGCTTGCTGGATGAGCTGGCGCTGCGCCCCGATGCCGCCGGCCAGGCGCGGCGGGTGCTGGTCGTGGGGGTGGACGGGCTCGAGCGCATCGCCGCGCGCCTGGCCCAGGGCGCCCGCCCGCCGGAGACGCTGCCGGTCCTGCTGGAGGACCTCACCAGGGCAGCCCGGCAGTCCGCGGAGGATCTGCGCGCCGCCGAGACCGAGGCGCTGGAGATCCAGGTGAAGGTCCTTCAGGACCGTCTGCATCAGGAGGGGATCGCGTGAGCGAGGATACGCTGCAACCTGCGCCGGAACGTGTGACGGAACTTGCCAGCCGGATCGACCTGAACGACCCCGTCAGCATCACCCGCTTCGGCCAGGAGGCGCAGGGCCGCGCGGCCTCGGCCGCCGATGCGATGCTGGGCGCGGCACGGAGCGATTCGGTCGGCGAGGCGGGAGATTCCCTGTCCAAGCTGCTGGCGACCCTGCGCGGCTTTGACGTGACGAAACTGGATTCCAAGCCCGGCCTGATCGCCCGCCTGTTCAGCCGTGCCGGTACCGAGACCGCCGCCATCCTGCAGCGCTACGAAAGCGTGCGTGGCCAGGTGGAGGCGATCGGCGACAAGCTGGACACGCATCGCACCCGGCTGATGGAGGATGTGGAGCGGCTGGAGCGCCTCTATGAGGCGACGCTGGGCTGGTTCCATTCCCTGGCCGACCATGTGGCGGCGGGCGAGGCTGTGCTGGCGCGCACCGATGCCGAGGCCATCCCGGCTGCCGAGCGCGCCGCCGAGGATCCCAATGACGCCCTGGCACCGCAGCGGCTGAGGGACCTCCGCGCGGCGCGGGAGGACCTGGACCGCCGCGTGCACGACCTGCGGCTGACTCGCCAGGTCGCGATGCAGGCTCTGCCCTCGATCCGGCTGATCCAGGAGAACGACAAGGCACTGGCGGGCCGCATCTACTCGGTGCTGGCCAATACCGTTCCGCTCTGGCGCACGCAGCTGGCGCAGGCGCTCGCACTACAGCGCATGCGCGAGGCCGGGCAGGCGGTGCGTGCGGCAACAGACCTGACGAACGAGCTGCTGACGGCCAATGCAGAGGGGCTGCGCCGCGCGAATATCGAAGTGCGGACGGAGATCGAGCGCGGGGTGGTGGATCTGGAGGCGGTGCAGAAGGCCAATGTCGCCCTGGTCTCGACGATCGAGGATTCGCTTCGGATTGCGCAGGAAGGCCGCGAGCGCCGGGTGGCCGCCACCAAGGCGCTTGGCGAGGCCGAGGCCGAGATCCGGCGGGCACTCGTCTCGGCGCGCGCCCCGGCGGCGCCGAAGCGGTAGCGACCCAGGGGCGCAGACGGCGCCCGCGATAAGGGGCTTTCCCCCGGGGTGCCGACCCGCGCCTGCCACTCCCGCCTCTTCCGCTCGGCTGCCGTTCGGCGTGCCCTACCTAATCCGCGGCTGCCTGCAGCAGGATTTCGGCGGTCCTGTCCGGCATGTCGAGCATTACGTCGTGGCCGCATGGCAGGCGGTGCGCCGTCCAGGAGGCGTCGCGCCGGGCCTTCTCGTAGGAGGCGTCGAAGGCGTCGCGGGCATATTGCTCGCCTCGGACATAGGTCTTCTTGCGCACCCGCTCCCGGGCACCCGTGATGGTGAGGCCTTCGGTGAAGGTTCGGATCGGCTGCGGCGTGCACTTGGCGTCGACCGTGGCCTGATCGGCCGGGTTCACGGCGAAGACCCGCGCCGGCGGCGCCGGGAGCGAGATCACGCCGCGCGCCTGGGATGCCAACACGTTGTCCCGGCTGGCCGGCGAAAGCTCCATGATGGTCTGCCCGCTCTCGGGCATGAAGGCATCGAGGAACACGATCGAGGCGATCTGCGGCAGCATGACCTCAGCCACGCCGGACACCACGGCACCGCCATAGGAGTGCCCGCACAGGACGATGTCCGTAAGGTCCTCCCACTTCATCAGGTTCACGATGTCATCCACATGCGTCTTCAGCGTGATGTCGGGACGCATGAGGTGCGAGCGGTCGGCGAGGCCCGTGAGCGTCGGCGTGTAGACCTTGTGGCCAGCCGCTGCGAGCTTGTCGGCAACGCGCTGGTAGCACCACCCGCCATGCCAGGCGCCGTGCACAAGGACGAAGATACGCTTGCCCGCGGCCTTCGCGGACCGAGGGGCGCCAAGCGCCACGGTAGCAGCCGCTGCGCCGGTCAGCCCCGCGCGGCGTCCAAAGGCAAGTTTACCAAATCTGGTCATCCAGAAGCCTCCTGAGCCTCAAAACAGGCGTTGCGGCGCGATTCTGCTGCGACGCGGTGCAACACAGTGTCTGAAGTCAGAAAGCTTTGTAAACTAGTTAGTGTGACCCTGAGCGCCGCGTGCCCGCGCTGTGTCGGACTGATTTCGCGGTGCTCTCGACGCCTCGGCGGGCTCAGGCCGGCGGCACTGCACCCACCTGATCCACGATCCGGCGGTAATGCTCTGGCCGGCGATGGGCGGCGAAGTTGAACATCTTCTCCTTGCCCTGGCGGCAGAGGTCGAGGTCGCAATCCGCCACCAGCACCTCATCACCCAGGGTCTTCGCCTGCGCCACGGCCACCCCGTTCGGGTCGACGATGACGGAGCCGCCGATCAGGCCGGAGCCGTCCTCATTGCCGGCCTTGGCCACGCTCACCGCCCAGGTGGCATTCATATAAGCGTTGGACTGCGCGGCCAGCGTCGAGTGGAAGCTCCGGATCTCCTCATTCTCGGTGCTGCCGCCATTCGGGTCATAGGCGGCGGAGTTGTAGCCCATCAGCATCAGCTCCACGCCCTGCAGCCCGTAAACGCGCCAGGCCTCCGGCCAGCGCCGGTCGTTGCAGACCAGCATGCCCATGACGGGGGCTCCCCATTCCGCCGGACCACGGAAGGCGGGGAAGCCGAGATCGCCGTATTCGAAGTAGCGCTTCTCCAGCTGCTGGAACCGGTCACCCGCGCGCGGCTCGACCGAGCCGGGAAGATGCACCTTGCGGTATTTCGCGATGATCGAGCCATCGGGGGCGGTGGTGATGGCGCTATTGAAGCGCTTTCCGTCCTCGGTACGCTCGGCATAGCCGACATAAAACCCCACCCCGAGCGCACGGGCGCGATCGAAAAGGGGCTGCACGGCCGGGTTAGGCATGGCCGTCTCGTAATAGGCGTCCAGCTCCGCGCCCTCGAGCAGCCAGCGCGGGAAGAAGGTGGTGAAGGCCAGTTCCGGGAAGACCACCAGCTTCGCGCCCTTGTCCGCCGACTCCTCGAGCAGGGCGATCATGCGGGCGAGGATCGCCTCGCGGCTGTCGGCGCGCTGGTTGGGGCCCATCTGGGCCGCGGCGATGCGGAGGATGCGGGGCATGGCGGGGGTCGTCCTGGCACTGATCCGGCCCCTGGGCCTGGGGGCCGGTGCCTTCATGCCGCACCAGCCCCCCGCCAGTCGATCCCCTTGCGCCCCGATTTCCCTTCGTCCTCAGCGCCGTGCGCTGGCCTGGGCGACGTAGTTGTCGAAGGAGAGTTCGGCCACCCGGTGCCAGGCCCGCATGTCGTCGCGGTGCTTGGACCAACTCTCGTGGATCTTCGCGAAATCCGGGTTCTTCGCCACCAGCTCCTTCTCGATCTCGAGCGAAACGCGCAGGCAGTTGTCCATCATGTCGCGCGAGAAGGGGCGGAGCTGCGCGCCCTGGGCAATGAGGCGCCGGAGGCTGTCCGGGTTGCGAATATCGTAGCGCGCCACCATCCAGTGGGTGGCCTCGGCGCAGGCGGTGCGGATGGCGGCCTGGTAGGACTTCGGCAGCGCGTTCCACTGGTCCAGGTTGACGTAGAAATAGGTGCTGGCGCCGCCCTCCCACCAGGCGGGGTAGTGGTAGAAGGGCGCGACGCGCACGAAGCCGAGCTTCTCGTCATCATAGGGGCCGAGCCATTCGGCGCCGTCGATCGTGCCGCGTTCCAGGGAGGCATAGATGTCGCCGCCGCCGATCTGCTGCGGCACGCCGCCAAGGCGCGACAGCACCTCGCCCGCCAGCCCGCCGAGGCGCATCTTCAGCCCCTTCAGGTCGCTCGCGGGGCCGAGCGCCTTGCGGAACCAGCCCCCCATCTGCGCGCCCGTGGCACCCAGCGGCATGCCGTAGACGTTGAACTTGCGGTGCATCTCGTTCATCAGCTCGATGCCGTCGCCCTGATACATCCAGGCATTCTGCTGGCGCGTGTTCAGGCCGAAGGGCAGGCCGGTAGCGAAGGCAAAGGCTTCGTTCTTGCCGGTGTAGAAGAAGCTGGTGGTGTGGCAGCATTCGACGCTGCCGGACTGCACCGCATCCAGCGCCTGGAGCGGCGGCGCGATCTCGCCCGCGGAGAAGACGCGGATCTGGAACCGGTCGTCCGTCAACTCCGCCACGGCCCGGGCGAAGACCTCGCCGGCGCCGAAGATGGCGTCCAGCGTACGGGGGTAGGACGAGGTGAAGCGCCAGCGCAGCGTTGGCTGCGCCGTCTGGGCGATAGCGGGTGCGGCGAGGGTTGCGGTACCGGCGGCAAGGGTCGCGGCCTGTCCGGCCCGGCCCAGAAGGGCGCGGCGTTCCATGGCGTTTTCCTCCGAAATAGTCGGGCGGCAGTAGCGCCATCGGGCCGTCGGCACCAGGGGTCGGCGCTTGACCTGACCGGAGCGGCGGTGTGCCATCCCTCCAAAGGATCAGGAGGACGACCGAATGCGCGCCTGGGCAGTGGTGGAGACCGGCCAACCCTTGCAGGCCCTGGACTGGCCGACGCCGGAGCCCAAGGGCACCGAAGTCCTGATTGAGGTGACGCATTGCGGCGTCTGCCACTCGGACTTGCATATCTGGGAAGGCGGTTATGACCTCGGCAGCCGCGGCCGGCTTTCCATGCAGGATCGCGGCATGTCCCTGCCTCTGGCCATGGGCCATGAGATCGTCGGCCGCGTCGCCGCGATGGGGCCGGATGCGAAGGGTGTCGCGGCCGGGGAGATGAAAGTCGTCTTCCCCTGGATCGGCTGCGGGAAATGCGAGCGCTGCGCGGCCGGGGAAGACAACATGTGCCCCAATGCGGCGCGCACCCTCGGCATCTACCGGCATGGCGGCTACGCGACGCATGTGCTGGTGCCGGATGCGCAGTATCTTGTGCCGCTGGACGGGATCCGTCCGGAGGTGGCCGCGACCTATGCCTGCTCCGGCATCACGGTGCATTCGGCGATCAAGAAGCTCGGCAAGATACCGCCGGACCGTCCGGTGGTGCTCGTAGGCGCGGGCGGGCTGGGGCTGAACGCCATCCATATGTTGAAGGCACTGGGCCATAAGCGGATCGTCTCGGTGGACCTCTCGGCGGAGAAGCTGGAAGCCGCCAAGGCAGCCGGGGCCACGGACACGGTCCTGGCGCAGGGTGACGCGACGGCAGCCATCGTGGCTGCCTGCGGCGGGCCGGCGCTGGCGGTGATCGACCTGGTGAACGGCAGTGCCACCGCCCGCTTCGCCTTCGATGCCCTCGGCAAGGGCGGCGTGCTGGTGCAGGTCGGCCTCTTCGGCGGGGAACTGACCTTGCCCCTTCCGCTCATGGCCATCCGCGCCCTGACCGTGCAGGGCTCCTATGTCGGCTCCCTGGCGGATCTTCGCTCCGTCATGGCCCTGGCAAAGGAAGGCAAGCTGGCAGCGCTGCCCGTCACCACCGAGCCGATGCCAGAGGCGAATGCGGTGCTGCAGCGGCTGCGGGACGGCAAGGTAACCGGCCGGGTGGTGCTGCGCGCCGAGGCTGCCTGAACGCGGGCCGGGGCCGGGGATGTTCGACCACATCTCCGTCGCCGTCTCGGGGTTGGGCCGCGCAGAGCGGTTCCACGATGCGGCGATGGCAAGAACCCGGGGCGGAGCTACCTTTCCATCCTGTCGCCGGCGCACCGGGTGCGGTTCCCGGATGGCATTGGTGCGTTAAGGCGCTAGGCCGTGCGTCGGTGGAGGCCTTCTGGCACGCAGCGTTGGCAGCAGGCGGAACGGATCACGGCGCGCTCGGGCTGCGCCCGGCGTGTCACCCAGGGACTACGCGGCCTTCCTGAAGGACCCGGCCGGCAACCCGGTGGAGGCCATCTGCCACCATCCTGAGTGAAGGCCGCACGCACGAAAACCGCGCAGGGAGGCCCCTGCGCGGCGTCTCTGTGGAAGTCGCAGCAAGGGCGGGCGAGGGCCCGCCCGGCAATTACTTGATCTTCGCCTCGCGGAAGGTGACGTGCTTGCGCGCCACCGGGTCGTACTTCTTCTTCTCCATCTTCCCGGTCGCGTTCCGCGTGTTCTTCTTGGTCACGTAGAAGTAGCCAGTGTCGGCAGAGCTGACGAGGCGGATCTGGATGGTGTTGGACTTGGCCATGACTCGATTCCACAGGGGCGTTCACCGGCCGGCGCCGGTTCGCGAAGGGGCCGCAACCTAGCGGCCGACGCGCGCGCGTCAAGCATAAAGGCGCCGGCCGGGGCCTCAGCGGGCCAAGGCGGCGTGATAAAGATCTGGTCGCTCCAGCACCGCACGGGCGACAGCGAAGTCGGCGTCCCGGCCCTCGCTGGGTGGGCAGGCGTTGCGGAGCGCGGCGATCTCGCTCAGCGGCACCGGCGCCCGCGCGGCACGGGCGCGGGCGAGGGGGACCGCCATCGGGCTGTCCGGCGTGCCCAGCGTCGCCAGGTTCCGCGCCGTCTCCTCCTCGCCCCTGCTGGTGCAGAGGACGGGCAGCACGCCCAGCATCTGCAGCGGCCAGCCCAGGGGCGCCAGGATGCGGGACCAGGACAGTGCCAGCTCGGCCCCATTCGGAAGGGGGACGAGGATCTGGATCAGCCCTTTGCCCATGGTGCTGCTGCCCACGACCAGCCCTCGTCCGCGGTCCCCGATCGCTGCTGCCACCACCTCGGCGGCCGAGGCGGTGCGGCCATCCACAAGCACCACAAGCCGCCGGCCATTGGCGAAATCCGAGCCGCTGGCGTTGAAACGGCGGATCGAATCGGGGTGGCGTCCCTCAGTGAAGGCCAGCGGGCCGCTGCTGATGAAGGAATCGGCCACCTGGATCGCCTGCTGCAGCAGCCCGCCGCGGTTGCCGCGGAGGTCCAACACCACGCCGAGCGGCGCGACCTCGGCCGGAATGTCCCCCAGGGCGCGGTCCAGCTGCGAGGCGGTGGCGGCAGAGAAGAGCGGCACGCGGAGCCAGAGCACGCCGTCGCGCGTCTCGGCCGAGACCGAAAGAGGCGGCGAGGCACGTCGGGTGAGCAGCAGCTCCAGTCTCCGCCGCCCGCGCCGGACGGTGAGCAGCAGGCTGCTGCCCGGCGGGCCTTCCAACACGGCGAGCGCCTGGCCCAGATCCTCCGCGCCGATGGTGATGCCATCCGCTTCCAGCAGGCGATCGCCTGGGCGGAGTCCGGCTTGCGCGGCCGCGCCGTCCCTCGTGACCTCACCCACCGCGACGCCGTTCCGGCCGGCCCGCACGAGGGTGAGGCCGAGATCGGCCGCGCCCAGCCGCCGCTCGCGGCCCTGCCGGGCATCCTCCGCCGTGGTGTAGCGGCTGTAGGGGTCGAGATGGTTGAACACCTCCTCGAATCCTGCCTGGAGCATGGCCTGACGGCCCGCGCGGCGGAGGGCGGGCGATTGCCGCTCGGCCTCCGTGTAAAGGGCGGCCACGGCGTCGGCGACGCTGTACGGGCTGTTGCCAGCCAGCCGATCGGCCGAGAGCTGGTCGGAGAAGGCGAGGACGAGCGCCTGGCCGCGCCGGGTGGCCGAGAGATAGGGGTCGATGGACTCCAGCCCCCTCAGCGCCCAGAGACCGACCAGCGGCGGCTCCGTGACCTCCAGATGCCGTTCGGCGATGGCCGCGAAGGCGGCCCGCAATGTGGCAGCCATGTCCTGCGCCTGGGCGGGCGAGGCGAGGGCCGCCAGCAGTGCTGCCCCGGCCAGCAGCGGCCGCGCCAAGCGCAGTGCCCGGCGGAAGAGGTCCCGCGGCGCGCTCAGTGCCGGCGCTTCTCGCTGCCCGGCTTCGGCTTGCGCGCGGTGATCTTCTGCCGGCCGCGTGGCGGCACGCCCGTCCGGGCACCGCGCGTCGCGCGGGGATCGCCCTGCATAAGCTGGAAGGTCAGGCTGCCGGTGCGCGGCACGGCTTCCGCCAGCCGCACCTCGACCTCCTGTCCGAGCGTGAAGGTCAATCCGGTGCGGCGGCCGATCAGGCGCATCGCCGCGTCCTCGTGAAGCCATTGGTCGTCCGGAAGGGCACTCATCGGAACGATTCCGCTGGCGCCGTTCTCCTCCAGTGTCACGAAGAGCCCGAAGCGTGTCACGCCCGAAACGCGTGCGGAGAACTGCGCGCCTACGCGGTCTGCCATGTACGCGGCGAGGTAACGGTCCACCGCGTCGCGCTCGGCCAGCGCTGCGCGGCGCTCGGTCTTGGTGATGTGCTCTCCGATGTCCTGCATCCCGCCTGCCTCGGCGTCGGTCAGCCCGTCGTCACCCAGCTTGAGGCCGCGAATCAGGGCGCGGTGCACCAGCAGGTCGGCATAGCGGCGGATGGGGCTGGTGAAATGCGCATAGCGCGGCAGGGCGAGGCCGAAATGGCCGATGTTCTCCGGATTGTACTCGGCCTGGGACTGGCCGCGGAGAATGGTCTCGCTGATCAGGCGCGACTCGGGCGCGTCCTTCATCCTGTCCAGCACCTGGGCGAAGTCGCGCGGCTTCACCTGGTTAGATGGAGGCAGGGTGATGCCGAAGCCGCCGAGGAAGCTCCGCAGCGTCTCCATCTTCTCGTCCGAGGGGCGGTCATGGATGCGGTACATGCAGGGCTGGTGCAGCCGCTCCAGCTCCTCGGCCGCACACACATTGGCGGCGACCATGAACTCCTCGATCAGCCGGTGGCTGTCGAGCCGCGGGCGCGGGGCGACGGAGAGCACCTTGCCCTGGTCGTCCAGGATCACGCGGCGCTCGGGGATGTCGAGATCGAGGGTACCGCGCCGCAGGCGTGCGGCCAGCAGGGCCTCGAAGGCGCCGTAGAGTCGGGCAATGTGGTCCTTTTCCAGCCCCGCGTCCTCGGCGGCATCTCGCGCGGCCTGGACCTTCTCATAGGTGAGGCGTGCGGCGGAGCGCATCAGGCCACGGCCGAATCGGTGGCCGGTCTTCGTGCCCTCCCGGTCGAAACGCATCTCGACATAGAGGCAGCCGCGATCCTCCTCCGGCTTCAGGCTGCACCAGCCGTTGGAGAGCGCCTCCGGCAGCATCGGCACGACATGGTCGGGGAAGTAGACGGAATTGCCGCGGTGCTTCGCTTCGCGGTCCAGCGGGGCGTCGGTGCGGACATAATGCGCGACATCGGCGATGGCGACGATGATGCGCCAGCCATCGCCATCGGGTTCGGCGAAGACCGCGTCGTCGAAGTCGCGCGCATCCTCGCCATCGATGGTGACGAGGGGCGTGTCGCGCAGGTCGTCGCGGCTGCCGAGTGGCACGGCCCGGGCGCGTTCAGCCGCCTGGATGACCTCCTCCGGAAATTCGTCCGGAATGCCATGGGCGGCGATGCAGAGGCGGGAGACGGCGCGGGGTTCGTCCATGCGGCCCAGCCGCTCGACGATGCGGGCGGGCTTCGGCCCCATGAAGCGCTCGCGCGAGCCGCCGGGAATGGGCTCGGCCTGGACCAGCTCGCCATCCTCTGCGCCGTTTTCCTGGCCGGGGGGGATGACCCAGCTGGCGCGGGCGCGGCGGTCCACGGGCTCGACGAGGCCGTTGCCGTAGATGCCGAGGATGCGCGACGGCGATCCGGTGCCGATCCGCTTGAAGGTGCGCCCCTCATATTTGTTGCCGCCGACTCGCGTGATGCGAGCGAGCACGCGGTCGCCCGGCGCCAGGGCCGGCTGCCCTGGGCGCTCGGGGCGCATGTAGACGACAGGCTTCTCCACGCCCTCCCAGGTGATGGGCCGGGCCATGGGCTCGCCATCGGCATCGGTGCCGAAGACCTCCAGCGCGGCCATGTCGGGCAGGGTGGCGCTGTGGCGGACGGTGCGGCGGCCGACGGGAGCGATACTGCCGTCCTCTTTCAGCTGGGCCATCAGGGCGCGCAGGGCAGGGCGCTGATCGGTGGAGAGGCCGAAATGGCGGCTGATCTCCGTCTTGCCGACACGGCCCGTGGCGGTGCGGAGGAAGGCGCGCAATTTCTCCCGGCTTGGCAGCGGGTTGGGCTCGCCGTCCGCCCCGGCGCGGGGCAGGCGCTGGCCTTGGTTGCCGGGCGGCCGGTCATCGCGTCCCGCCGGGCCGGGCCCGCCGAGGCGGGGCTTGCGCGGGGGACGCGTCGCCAACTCAGCCCGACCGCTTGCTGCCGGCAGCCGGCTTCGCCGCCGCCTTGGCCGGAGCCTTCTTGGTGGCCGGCTTCTTCGCGGCGGGCTTCTTCGCAGCCGGCTTCGCGGCAGCCTTGGCCGCGGGCTTCGCGCGGGCCGGGGCCTTTGCGGTGGCTTCAGCGGTGGCGGCCGCCTTCTTCGCCGGTGCCTTACGGCCGCCCGCCCCCTTCTTTGGCGCCAGCACCTTCCCCTTCTCGGCCAGCAGCGCGACGGCCTGGTCGAGGGTGAAGTCCTCCATCTGCACGCCGCGTGGCAGGGAGGCGACGGTGTTGCCGTGCTGGGCGAAGGGACCGAAGCGGCCGCGCTTCACCTCCACTGGGGCGCCATCCTTGGGATGGGTTCCCAGCGCGATGCCGCGCGGTTTGGCATTGGCCATCAGCTCCATGGCGCGGTTCATGCCGATGGAAAGGATGTCGTCACCCGGCTGCACGCTCTGCGACAGGGCCCCCATCTTCAGATAGGGCCCGAAGCGGCCGAGATTGGCGGTGATCTCCTCGCCCGTCTCCGGATGCAGGCCGATGACGCGCGGCATGTTCAGCAGTGCCAGCGCCCGTTCCAGCGTGAGCGTTTCCGGATCCATCCCGCGCGGCAGCGAGGCGCGGCGCGGCTTGGTGGCCTTGCCCTTTTCATCCGTCCCGGGCTCGCCGAGTTGGACGTAGAGGCCATAGGGCCCCCGGCGCATGGAAACCTCCTGGCCCGTGACTGGATCGGTGCCGAGGCTGCGCGGGCCGTCATTCGCCGCCTCCTCGCCCTCCGCGCCGGGAACGGCGAGGGGGCGGGTGTAGCGGCATTCCGGGTAGTTCGAGCAGCCGATGAAGGCGCCCGTCCGGCCCAGGCGCAGGCCGAGCCGGCCCTGCTGGCAGTTCGGGCAGAGACGCGGGTCGGTGCCACCTTCGTTAGGCGGGAAGAAATGCGGGCCGAGGTCCTCGTCCAGCGCGTCGATGACGTCGCTGATCTTGAGGTCCTTGGTCGCGTCCACCGCCTCGCGGAAGTGGCTCCAGAACTCGCGCATCACCTCGCGCCACTCGGCGCGGCCGCCGGAAATGTCGTCGAGCTTCTCCTCCAGCGCCGCCGTGAAGTTCGTGTCCACGTAGCGCTCGAAGAAGGAGACGAGGAAGGCAGTGACGAGCCGGCCGCGGTCCTCGGGGATGAAGCGGCGCTGCTCGATCCGCACGTATTCGCGGTCCTGCAAGGTCTGCAGGATGGAGGCATAGGTGGAGGGGCGGCCGATGCCGAGCTCCTCCATCTTCTTCACCAGGCTCGCCTCGGAATAGCGGGGCGGGGGTTGGGTGAAGTGCTGGCTGGCCGTGACCTCGCCGCGCTTCGGCTCCTCGCCCTCGCGAAGCGGGGGGAGAGTCTTGTTCTCGTCATCGGCAGCCAGCCGGCTGTCGTCGATATCCTCGCGGTACAGCTTCAGATAGCCGTCGAAGGCGATGACCTGGCCGGTGGCGCGCAGGCGTGCCTTGCCGGCGGAATCGTCCAGGTCCACCGCCGTCTGGTCCATCTCGGCCGATGCCATCTGGCTGGCAACGGCGCGCTTCCAGACGAGGTCATACAGGCGGCGTTGGTCAGGATTCAGGTAGCGGGCGACCTGCTGTGGCGTGCGGGTCACGTCCGTCGGGCGGACGGCCTCGTGAGCCTCCTGGGCATTTTTCGCCTTGGAGGTGTATTCGCGTGGGGCACCGGGCAGGTAGTCGGGGCCGAAGGCGGATTTCACATGGTCGCGGATGCCCATGATGGCTTCCCGCGCCATGGTGACACCATCGGTACGCATATAGGTGATGAGGCCGACGGTCTCGCCGCCGATATCCACGCCCTCATAGAGCTGTTGGGCGAGGCGCATGGTCGCCTGCGCACCGAAGCCCAGCTTGCGGCTGCTCTCCTGCTGCAGGGTGGAGGTGGTGAAGGGCGGCGGCGGGTTGCGGCGGACTCGCTTCTTCTCGACCGAGGAGACAGTGAACTGGCCACCCTCGACCAGCGCCCTGGCATGATGGGCGGCGGCCTCGTTCGGCAGGTCGAACTGCTCGAGCTTCTTGCCTTCCAGATGCGTCAGCCGCGCGATGAAGGGCGCGCCGGCCAGGCTGCGGAAAGCGGCCTCGATCGTCCAGTACTCGCGGGCCTTGAACGCCTCGATCTCCGCCTCGCGATCGGTGATGAGCCGCAGGGCAACCGACTGCACCCGGCCCGCCGAACGGCTGCCGGGCAGCTTGCGCCACAGCACGGGGGAGAGGGTGAAGCCCACGAGGTAGTCCAGCGCGCGGCGCGCCAGATAGGCGTCGATCAGGGGGACATCCAGGTCGCGCGGATGGGCGATGGCGTGCTGGATCGCGCCCTTGGTGATCTCGTTGAAGGTGATCCGGTGGACCTCGATGCCCTTCAGCGCCTTCTTGCCCTCCAGCATCTGGCGGACATGCCAGGAGATGGCCTCGCCCTCCCGATCCGGGTCGGTGGCGAGGTAGAGGCGCTTGGCATGGCCGGCTTTCAGGGCCTGGGCGATCTCGCGCACCTGCTTCTCGCCCCGGTCCTCCGAAGACCAGTCCATGGCGAAATCCTCCTCCGGCCGGACAGAGCCGTCCTTGGCGGGGAGGTCGCGGACATGGCCGAAGGAGGCCAGCACCGTGTAGCCGGAGCCGAGATACTTGTTGATGGTCTTCGCCTTGGCGGGCGATTCCACGACGACGACGTCTGTCATTACGGGCCTGCTAGCCCTCCAATTCCTCTGCGCGCCGAATGCCGGACCGCACGACACGGTTTCCGGGCAGCGCCTCGATCAAGCCCTCCAGCTCCAGCTCCAGAAGCGCGGCACGGGCATTTGGCGGGGAGAGGTGGCAGCGCCGAAGGACCTCGTCAACAGCCAACGGGTCGGCGCCGATCAGTGAGAGGAGGTCGGAAGCCGTTGATTCCTCGCGCGTCGCGGGCGCGGGTACGACCGCACGCGCGAGGGGCGAGGGCGGAAGACCGGTATCGCCTCGGCGGTCGCGGGCAGGGTTTTCAGCACGTCGGAGGCGCGTTCACAGAAGTGTGCGCCTTGGCGGAGCACGTCGTTGGAGCCCTGGCAGCGTGGGTCCAGCGGGCTGCCAGGCACCGCATGGATCTCTCGCCCGGCCTCGGCCCCGAGCCTGGCGGTGATGAGGGTGCCGGAGCGCGGCGCCGCCTCCACCACCACGACGCCAAGGGACAGGCCGGCGACGATCCGGTTCCGGCGGGGGAAATGGCGCGCCAGCGGGGCGGTGCCGAGCGGGGCCTCGGCCAGGACGAGGCCCCGCTCGGCGATGCGGTCCTGCAGCTCCCGGTTCTCGGGCGGATAGGCCACGTCCAGCCCGCCAGGTATGACAGCGATGGTGCGGCCGCAGCGCAGTGCCCCCCGATGGGCCGCGGCATCGATACCCCTGGCGAGGCCGGAGGTCACGGTGACGCCGGCCTCCGCCAGGGCCTCCGCGATGTCCTCGGCGATGCGCCGGCCGCCGGCGGAGGCGTTGCGGGCGCCGACGAGGGCTACCTGCCGGCTGGGCAGAAGCGTGGCGTCGCCGAGGGCGGCCAGGACCGGGGGCGCGTCCTCGATCGAAGCGAGGAGTGGCGGGTAGTCCGGGGCGCCTAGATGGATCCATTGGCCGCCCATGGCCAAGATGGCGTCATGCTCGCGCTCCACGCTGCCGGGCTCGGGCGCGGTAAAGCGGCGGTCCGGTCCGACGCAATGGCGAGCAAGGCCAGGGCCGCGCTGCCGTGGCGCGCCATCAGCCGGCGGAAATTTTGTGGGCCGATCCCCTCGGTGCGTGCCAATCGCAGGCGGGCGAGGGATTCGGCCGGGCTCACTACTTGCCCTGGCCGATGCGGGGCTCGGTGCCCGAGATGAGGCGGCGGATATTCGCGTGGTGGCGGATGAAGACGTAGATCACGATCACCGCCACCGGCCAGAAGAACGGCCAGCCACCCCAAAGAACGGCGACCAGCGCCGCCATGGCCATGCCGGTGAGGGCACTGGCGGAGGAAATCTTCGAGATCTTCGCCATGGCGAGCCAGGTAAGGCCGGCGGCCACGAAGACGGGCCAGGCAAGGGCCAGGAACACGCCGAGCGCCGTCGCCACCCCCTTGCCACCGCGGAAGGCCAGCCAGGGCGGATGGCAATGGCCGAGCACGGCACCGATGGCGGCGATCCCGCCCGCCTCCGGGCCGAACAGCGCGGCGGCCAGCCAGACCGCCGCCGCGCCCTTGAGGAAATCCAGGGCCAGGGTGGCCGCGGCGAGCTTCTTATTGCCGGTCCGCAGGACGTTGGTGGCGCCGATATTGCCGGAGCCGATGGCACGGATGTCCCCCAGCCCGGCCGCGCGGGTGAGGATCAGCCCGAAGGGGATGGAGCCGAGCAGCAGCCCCAGGATGGCGGCATAGGCGGCGGTCATCCGAAAACGCGCTTCCCGGCCTTCCAGGTGCCAAGCACCCGGCCTTCCAGCGCCCGCCCATCGAAGGGCGAGTTCTGCGCCTTGCCGGGCAGTCGCCCGGCCTCGACCTTCCAGGCGCGGTCGGGGCTGAACAGAACGAGATCGGCCGGGGCGCCGGCGGCGAGGCGGCCGGATTCCAGCCCCAGCAGCTTCGCCGGACCGGCGGTGAGCAGCTCCAGGGCGCGCGTCATGGACAGCGCGCCGGAATGGAACTGGGCCAGGGTGACGCCGAGCAGCGTCGCCAGCCCGGCGCCGCCGGCTTCGGCCTGGGCGAAAGGCACGCGCTTGTCATCGGCGTCCCGCGGCTGATGGTCGGAGGCGACGGCGTCGATCGTACCATCGGCCAGCGCGGCGACAACGGCCTTCCGGTCCGCCTCCCGCCGCAAGGGCGGGGAGAGCTTGGCATAGGTGCGGAAGTCACCGATCGCCGTCTCGTTCAGGTCGAAATAGGGGGGCGCGGTGTCGCAGGTGACGCGCAGCCCTTCGGACTTGGCGGCGCGGATGAGGTCCAGCGCGGCGCCAGTCGAGACATGGGCGAAATGCACATGGCCGCGCGTGAGGCGGGCGAGGGCGATATCGCGCGCCACCATCATGGCCTCGGCGGCGGCGGGGGCGGCGGGGAGGCCCATGCGGGTAGCCATCTCGCCCTCGGTCGCGGCCGCGTTGCGGGTGAGGGACGGTTCCTCGGGGTGCTGCACGACGAAGCTGCCGAAGGCCCGGGCGTAGGAGAGGGCGAGGCGCATGGTTCGCGCATCGGCAATGGCGCGGGTGCCGTCTGTGAAGGCGATGGCGCCGGCCTCCCGCAGCAGGCCGAACTCCGTCATCTCCTTCCCGGCGCATCCGCGGGTGGCGGCGCCATAGGGGAGGATGGAGAGGCTGCCGGTGATCTCGCCCCGGCGGAGCATGAATTGCAGCGTGGCCGGCTCGTCGAGCGCCGGGTCGCTGTCCGGCAGGGCGCAGAGGGTGGTGATGCCGCCCGCCGCCGCCGCCTCGGCGGCGGATTCGATGGTCTCGCGATGCTCATGGCCGGGCTCGCCGAGCGAGGCGCGGAGGTCGATCAGCCCCGGTGCGAGGATCGCGCCGCCGCAATCCACCACCGTGGCGCCCTCGGGCGCGCCGGTGCCGTCC
The DNA here is from genome assembly GCF_009848505.1 of Muricoccus harenae. Lineage (GTDB taxonomy): Bacteria > Pseudomonadota > Alphaproteobacteria > Acetobacterales > Acetobacteraceae > Roseomonas > Roseomonas harenae. Next base: position 6,662 of record NZ_WWDL01000012.1, on the reverse strand, counting down.
AGGGAGGCGATCAGCCCCTTCTCGACCAGGATGCTGCCGGGAGAGTCCCGCCCCGTGGCCGGGCAGATCAGGCGGGCATTGTTGAGGATCAGGGTCATCAGCTGTTCCGCCGCCGGTTCTGCGCCAGCACATCGAGCACGGCCATGCGGACGGCGACGCCCATCTCCACCTGCTCGCCGATCACGCTGCGGGTGGGATCGTCCGCCACGGCGCTGTCGATCTCGACGCCCCGGTTCATCGGGCCAGGATGCATGACGATGGCGTCGGGCTTGGCATGGCGCAGCTTGGCGGCGTCCAGCCCGTAGAAGCGGAAGAACTCGCGGGCGGAGGGGACGAGGCCGCCGGCCATGCGCTCTTTCTGGAGACGCAGCATCATCACCACGTCGGCGTCCTTCAGCCCGGCCTTCATGTCGTGGAAGACCTCGACGCCCAACTCCTCCACCTCTGCCGGGATCAGCGTGGGTGGGCCGACCACTCGGACGCGGCAGTTCATCGCCAGCAGCAAGTGGATGTTGCTGCGGGCGACCCGGCTGTGCAGCACGTCGCCGCAGATGGCGACGGTCAGGTTGTCCAGGCTGCCCTTGTGGCGGCGGATGGTCAGGGCATCCAGCAGGGCCTGGGTCGGGTGCTCATGCGTACCGTCGCCGGCATTGATGACGCCGGCCTCCACCTTCTGGGAGAGCAGGGCCGGGGCGCCTGACTGGGCGTGGCGGATCACCAGCAGGTCCGTCTTCATCGCGTTGAGGGTCGAGGCTGTGTCGAGCAGCGTCTCGCCCTTGTTCACAGAGGAGGTGGAGACGGACATGTTGATCACATCCGCGCCCAGCCGCTTGCCAGCCAGCTCGAAGCTGGTGCGGGTGCGGGTGCTGTCCTCGAAGAACAGGTTGATGAGGGTGAGGCCGCGCAGCACGTCCCGCTGCGTCTTTCCGCCGCGGTTCAGCAGGGCGTAGGACTCGGCGAGGTCCAGCAGCTCGGCGATGTAGGGAGGCTCGAGCCCTTGCAGCGCGAGGAGGTGCCGGTGCGGATAGAGGGGCATGGGGCCTCGCGCGGCGGACAGGAACGGGCGGCGCGGAGTCGCGCCATGGGCTGTGTAGGGGAGGCGGGGTTGCCAGGGAAGGCGCTGGCTGCGGTGGCCTGGGGATGGCGGCCGATGCGGGGGGCGGATCTGCCGGCCGTCTCGGCCATCGCAGCGGCGGTGCATCCCGCCCATCCGGAATCGGATGCGGTCTTCGCCGAGCGCCTGCGTCTGGCACCTTCCGGCTGCCTGATGCTGGAGATCGGTGGGCTGCCGGCGGGCTATGTCTTGGCCCATCCCTGGCACCGGAAACGTCCGCCGGCGCTCAACACGCTACTGGGCACGCTGCCCCGGAGCGCCGAGGTGCTCTACCTGCATGATATCGCCCTGCTTCCGGCGGCGCGGGGCACGGGGGCGGGGGGCGAGGCGATTCGGCAGCTCGCCGCGACGGCGGGCAGGCTGCCCATGGCGCTCGTCGCGCTCGGCGGGACGCAGGGATTCTGGCGTCGCCAGGGCTTCGGGGTGGTGCCGGAGCCGGCGCTGGAGGCGGTGCTGCGGCGCTACGACCCGGAGGCCCATTACATGGAAAAGCCGCCGGGCTGATCCGCTGCGGGACGGGTCGCATCCAGTGCCGCCTGGAGCATGTAGGCCGCGGCGGCCGCGTCCACGGCCTTGGCGCGCTTGGCGCGGCTAAGGTCGGCCTCGATCATCATGCGGTTCACCGCCGAGGAGGAAAGGCGCTCGTCCCAGAGCGCCACGGGCAGGCCGGTGGCGTCCGACAAGGCCATGGCCCAGTCCTTCGCCGCCTGGGCGGCGGGACCGAAGGAGCCGTCCATACCCAGCGGCAGGCCGCAGACCAGGCCGGCGGCGCCCTCCTTCTCCGCAATGCGGCGGATTTCGGCGGCATTGGCGGCCAGCTTGGCCCGGGGAAGGCCGGCATAAGGGGTGGCCAGCATCAGCAGCACGTCCGAGAGGGCGATGCCGATGGTCTTGCTGCCGGGGTCCAGCCCGATCAGCCGCGCATGGCGGGGCAGGGCGGCGCGCAGAGACGGGAGGGGGGTGATGGGCATGGCCTCAGCGTCCTGCGCTTGCCGCGACATCCAGGCGTCGCCCGGCATAGGACAACCAGAGGCGCCGCGCCCCGATGTAGTCCTGGCCGATCACCAGGTCCACGGGCAGGGTCGGGGGAAGGGAGGAAAGCACGATCGGCATGTCCGCGATGGTTTCCCCGCCGATCTCCAGGGTCGTGCCCCGGTGGATGTGGAAGTCCACCCTGCCGGGCCCGGCGCCGATGGCGTAGCCGGCGGGCCTTCCCTGCGTGGCCTCAGGCGGAATTCCATAGTCAGCGATGCGGTCTGCACGCAGCACGCTGCGGGCGGCGCCGGTGTCGAAAAGGGCGTGGGTCGCACGGCCATTCAGGGTGGCGGGGATGAGTACCAGCCCGCTGGGCAGGATCCTGACCGGGATGCTGGCCTGCAGCGGCCAGGGCGGGGGGGAGGTGGCGCAGCCGGGCGCGTCGTGCAGGGCAATCCGGGATCCGGGGATGTCCAGTTCCAGCGCCGAGACCCGAAGGAGGTCCGCGCCAATCGTGCCGGCGAAGCGGAAGTGATCCGGATCGCCGTGCTGGGAAACAGGCAGAGTGAGGTTCCGCAACATCCGCGAGCCGACCTGCATCCGCGCCAGCAAAGCGTTGGACAGGCGAGAGTCGCCGCCCACCCCGCGTATGGTGGTGCCGCGTAGCCGGTCTACGGGAAGGCCGAGCGCCGCGGCACCCTCCTGACGGAGGACGGTCACGCTGGCGCCCGTGTCGAGCAGGAAGGGCAGGCGGCGGCCATTGGTTTCCACGGGCACAACGGGCAGCCCGCTGGACAGGGTGACGGGAAGGCTGTCCCCCGCCTCCGGCTGGCACAGGGGGGCAGCGCAGGCGGCCAGGAGCGTGCTGAGAAGGAGCGGGAGGAGGCTGGCCATGCGGGGGCATCCCGGCTGCGTTGCGACGCAAGGCGTTGGTCTGATCATTCTGCGCCGATAATGCCCGTCGGCAGGGCAGGTCGGAAGGTGACGCCCCTTGACTTCGGGGGGGCTGGCGGCTTCCTCCCCCTGGACAAGCCCTGACTTAGGATCCTTCCGTTCATGTCGCTCGACCTGAAGACCGTGAGGCGCGTCGCGTCCCTCGCCCGGCTCCATCTGGAGGAGGGGGAGGACCAGCGCCTGCAAGCCGAGCTGAATGGCATCCTGGGCTGGATCGAGCAGCTGCAGTCGGTGGACACCACCGGCGTGGAGCCGCTCTCCGGCGCCGGGGGCACGGCCATGCCCATGCGCGAGGACGTGGTGACGGATGGTGGCCAGGCGGAGGCGGTGCTTGCCAATGCGCCGGACCGTGCCGGCGCCTTCTTCGCCGTTCCGAAGGTTGTCGAGTGATGAACCCCACTGATTTCACCATCCGCGGCGCCATTGAGGCGCTGAACGAGGGCCTCGTCACCTCCGAGGCGCTGACCCAGGCGCATCTGGATGCCATCGCGGCACTGAACCCGCGGCTGAACGCCTTCGTCACCGTGACGGCCGAGCGCGCCCTGGAGGCCGCCCGGGCCTCCGATAAGCGGCGCTCCGACGGCCTGGTCGGGAAGCTCGAAGGCATCCCGCTGGCGATCAAGGACCTGTTCTGCACCCAGGGCGTGCGGACCACGGCAGCCAGCCGGATCCTCGGCGAGTTCGTGCCGCCTTATGAGAGCACCGTGACCGCTAACCTGCTACGGGACGGCGCGGTCTTCCTCGGCAAGGCGAATCTGGATGAGTTCGCGATGGGCTCCTCCAATGCCACTTCGGCCTTCGGAGGGGTCGAGAACCCCTGGAAGCGCGGGAATGACGACGGCACCACGCTGGTGCCGGGCGGTTCCTCCGGTGGCTCGGCGGCGGCGGTGGCCGCGCGGCTGGCCCTGGGCGCGACCGCGACCGACACGGGCGGCTCGATCCGCCAGCCGGCGGCCTTCTGCGGCATCGCGGGCATCAAGCCGACCTATGGGCGCTGCTCGCGCTGGGGCGTAGTGGCCTTCGCCTCCTCGCTCGACACACCGGGCCCGGTGGCGCGCACCGTGGAGGATTGCGCGATCCTGCTGGAGAGCATGTCCGGCCATGATCCGAAGGACAGTACCTCCGCCAACCTGCCCGTGCCCGATTTCGCCGCGGCCTGCGCGCGCGGGGTGAAGGGGCTGCGCATCGGCGTGCCGCGCGAGTACCGGCTGGAGGGCATGCCCGACGAGATCGAGGCGCTTTGGCAGCAGGGGCTGAACTGGCTGCGCGGGGAGGGCGCGGAGATCGTCGACATCTCCCTGCCGCACACGAAGTACGCGCTGCCGACCTACTACATCGTGGCGCCGGCGGAGGCGTCCTCGAACCTGGCGCGCTATGACGGCGTTCGGTACGGCGCGCGTGTGGATGGCGAGGATCTGAAGGACCTCTATGAGCGCACCCGTGCCGCGGGCTTTGGCAACGAGGTGAAGCGCCGCATCATGATCGGCACCTATGTGCTGAGCGCCGGCTATTACGATGCCTATTACCTGAAGGCGCAGAAGGTGCGTGCGCTGATCAAGCGCGACTTCGACGAAGCCTTCACCAAGGTGGATGCCATCCTGACGCCGGCGACGCCTTCGGCTGCCTTCCCGGTGGGGGAGAAGCAGGATGATCCGGTGGCGATGTATCTGAACGACGTCTTCACCGTGACGGCCAACCTGGCCGGCATTCCGGGCATGACGGTGCCGGCGGGCTTCGACCGCCAGGGGCTGCCGCTGGGGCTGCAGGTTCTGGGCCGGAACTTCGACGAGGAAACCGTGTTCGCGGTCAGCACGACGATCGAGCGTGCCGCCGATCTGACGGCGCGGCCGCAGGTGAGGGCTTTCGCATGAGCTACACCATCGAGGGCGAGACCGGCCCCTGGGAGCTGGTGATCGGGCTGGAGGTCCATGCCCAGGTGACCAGCAAGGCCAAGCTGTTCAGCGGGGCCGCGACCGAGTTCGGCGCGGAGCCGAACAGCCAGGTGAGCTTCGTGGATGGGGGCTTCCCGGGCATGCTGCCGGTGATCAACCGGGAATGCGTGGCGCAGGCCGTGCGGACAGGGCTGGGGCTGAACGCGCAGGTGAATCCCTGGTCGCGCTTCGACCGGAAGAACTACTTCTATGCGGACCTGCCGCAGGGCTACCAGATCAGCCAGTTCGCTCATCCGATCGTGGGTACGGGCGTGATCACCGTCGAGCTGTCGGATGGCAGCACGAAGGAGATCGGCATCACGCGGCTGCATCTGGAGCAGGATGCGGGCAAGTCGCTGCACGACCAGCACCCGAGCAAATCCTATATCGACCTCAACCGCTCTGGCGTCGCGCTCATGGAGATCGTGTCGGAGCCCGACATGCGCTCTCCGGAGGAGGCTGGCGCTTATCTGACGAAGCTGCGGCAGATCCTGCGCTATCTCGGCACCTGCGATGGGAACATGGAGCAGGGTTCGCTCCGCGCCGACGTGAACGTCTCCGTTCGCAAGGCGGGCGAGGAATTTCGCACGCGCTGCGAGGTGAAGAACGTCAACTCCATCCGCTTCGTCATGCAGGCGGTGGAGGCCGAGGCGCGGCGGCAGATCGAGGTGTGGGAGTCGGGCGGCACGGTCGATCAGGAGACGCGGCTCTTCGACACCACGCGTGGCGTCACCCGCTCCATGCGGAGCAAGGAGGATGCGCATGACTACCGCTACTTCCCCGATCCGGACCTGCCGCCGCTGGTGATCGATCCTGCCTGGATCGAGGAGCTGAAGGCCGGTCTGCCGGAGCTGCCGGATGCCCGCCGCACCCGCTACGTGAACGAGTTCGGCCTCTCCGCCTATGACGCCTCCGTGCTGGTGGCGGAGAAGGAGACGGCGGCCTTCTATGAGGAGGTTGCGGCCGGGCGCGATCCGAAAGTGGCGGCGAACTGGGTGATGGGCGACTTCTTCGCCATCCTCAACAAGATGGAGCGAGGGATCGAGGACAGCCCTATCTCGGCCAAGCATCTCGGCGCGCTGCTGGACCTGATCGCTGACAGGACCTTGTCCGGGAAGATGGCGAAGGAGGTGCTGGAGGCGATGGCCGAGACGGGCAAGCCGCCCGGAACCATCGTGGAGGAGCGCGGGCTCCGTCAGGTGACGGATACCGGCGCCATCGAGGCGGCCGTGGATGCCATCCTGGCGGCCAATCCTGACAAGATCGCCCAGTACCGCGAGAAGCCGACGCTGTTCGGCTGGTTCGTCGGCCAGGTGATGAAGGCCATGAAGGGGCAGGGGAACCCGGCCCTGGTGAATGACGTGCTGAAGGCAAAGCTCGACGCGGGCTAAGAACCTATCTCGGTAGGGCATGTCGCCAGGAGATGATGCCGCAGGCGAGGTGGAGGAGGGCGAGGTAGTTGGGGGGCTTCTTGGTCCATCGGATCAGGATGGAGCGGAAGCGGTTGAGCCAGGAGTGCGTTCGCTCCACCACCCAGCGTCTGGCCTTGGCTTTGGCCTGCCGCTTGGCCCTGATCTCCTCGCCGCGGGTGCGCAGATGCAAGGTGAAGCCGAACTCCTGGGCCAAGGCGCGCGGCTCGTCATAGTCGAAGCCCTTGTCGAGGCAGAGGTGCTGGGGGTGGCGGCGCG
>NZ_WWDL01000117.1 GCF_009848505.1 Muricoccus harenae | reverse complement strand
GTGACTGGGTGCACCGCTACAACGCCGAGGGGCTTGCTGGGCTGGCAAACCGCCGTGCTCCGGGTCCGGCTCCACGGCTCTCGAGCGAGCAGGAGGCGGTGGTGGCCCGCTGGGTTGAGGAAGGACCAGACCTGGAGCGGGACGGCGTCGTGCGCTGGCGCTGCCGCGACCTGCAGGAGCGGATCAGCAGCGAGTTCCGGGTCAGCCTGCATGAGCGCACGGTCGGCAAGCTGCTCGCTAAGCTGCGCTTCCGCCGACTTTCCGTGCGGCCACAGCACCCCCAGAGCGACCCTGCCGCGCAGGCGGCTTTTAGGGGGGCTTCGCTGATCGGGTGAAGGAGGTTGTCGGCGCGGTTGCACCCGGCACTCCCCTTGAGATCTGGTTCATGGACGAAGCCCGGGTGGGCCAGCAGGGTACGCTGACACGGATCTGGGCCAAGCGGGGCACACGCCCGCGGGCTGTGCGTGATCACCGCTATAGCTGGGCCTGGCTCTTCGGTGCGGTCTGCCCCGAGCGCGCCGTTGGTGCGGCTGTCGTGCTGCCCGAGGTCAACGTAGAGGCCATGAACATCCACCTGGCCGAGATCAGCCGCTG
>NZ_WWDL01000116.1 GCF_009848505.1 Muricoccus harenae | reverse complement strand
CAATCGGTGGTCATGGGAGACCTCGAATACGTCTCGCGAATGGGCCGGCATGCGTCGTGCGAATGCGAGCAAAATCCGAGTGACGGATTTCCGCGAAACCCTATCCTGATTGGGCCTTCGCGATACGGCGGGGCCTGACGGGTATCGGGAGACTCGGATGCTGCTGGGGTACGCGCGCACCTCGACGGATCAGCAAAACCATGCCCTGCAACTGGATGCTCTCCGGCAGGCAGGATGTGAGCGGGTATTCGTGGAAGTCGGCAGCGGCGCCCGCTCAGACCGGGCCGAACTGGCCAAGCTGTTGGAGATGGCCCGAGCAGGGGATCAGGTGATTTGCTGGCGCCTCGACAGGCTTGCTCGCAGCCTCAAGCACCTGATCGACATCTCGGAGGATCTGCAACGGCGCGGCATCGCTCTTCGGTCTCTGACTGAGGCCATCGATACCACGACGCCAACTGGCCGGTTCATGTTCAGCATCCTCGGCGCACTTTCCTCCATGGAGAGGGAGATCATCATCGAGAGGACGCGAGCCGGGCTGGCCGCCGCCGCAGCGAGGGGACGTCGAGGTGGCCGTCCTCCGGCGCTCGATGAGGCCAAGCTCCGGGCTGC
>NZ_WWDL01000115.1 GCF_009848505.1 Muricoccus harenae | reverse complement strand
GTCAGCGACTGGGGTGAAGTCGTAACAAGGTAGCCGTAGGGGAACCTGCGGCTGGATCACCTCCTTTCAAGGAATGCCTGCGGGGTAGGGTTGGTTCGCCAATCCTGGCTGCAAGCGATCCTGATATATAGAGCCGATCGCCAGGCTCCGTTCTCCACTCTCGATGCCCCGACATCCTGCCTTGCTGCACACGCTGAGAAGCGCGCGCGGTAGGTGTTTGATGCTGGCCTGTGCATCGAGATCATCCCGGCGGACGCGTGGCGTCTGTCATACGCCTGCCGGGATCGCTTCCAAAGGACACGCCCCGCTGGTGCTCCGCACAGGCTGGGGCGATTGGTGTTCTTTCACAAGTAAATCCGGAATTGGTTAGTAGTTTTCGAGAGTGAAGTATCTGAGCGCGTATGTGCAGCTCTTACTAACTCATGCAGGCTGCGCTCGTTACGGGGCGCGATTTGATCCTGCGTGCGGCTGGTGGTGGCTTTGATTGTAAATGAATAAAGGGCGTTCGGTGGATGCCTTGGCGCCAAGAGGCGATGAAGGACGTGGCACGCTGCGATAAGCTGCGGGGAGATGCGAGCGATCGTTGATCCGCAGATGTCCGAATGGGGAAACCCCTCC
>NZ_WWDL01000114.1 GCF_009848505.1 Muricoccus harenae | reverse complement strand
GTGGATCGAGCCCGGAGGAGGTGGTGCGGGCCGTGATGGCCATCCTTTCCTTCCCGGCCATGACCGGGCAGATGATCGCCCTTGATGGGGGGCAGCACCTGCAATGGGCCCCTGCGCGTGGACAGGGAGAAGTTGAGGAATAGCTGGCGAAACGGCGGCGTGTCAGCTGCAATGGGCGGGTGGGTTCCGTCAGATCCCGCATCGAAGGCTGCTGGCTGGCCTGGAGTTTGAGCCGCAGCGCATCATCACAGACGGTCCGCGCAGCTACGGCGTCGCTCAGTGCGAGTTCCTTCCCGACGAGCAGCACTGAACCAGCTGCGACTTGAACTGATCGGCCCCACTGGGTGATCCTGGGTGAAGGTTGGTTTGGGACTGGCCTGGGGCAAAGGATTGTGTGCTGGTCAGAGGGGGGGGCGGCGCAGGATCAGCCGCCACGCAGGGGCTGGCAGGATCACCCCCGGAGCAGGCGGCCTGTAGCCGGGGCAGGCATGCGGTTGGATGCTGTTGTGGTGCCGCCGCCAGCTCTCGATGCAGATCCTGGCTTCCGCCAGGCTGTAGAAGATCTCGCCAACCAGCCGCTCGTCGCGCAGTCGGGCGTTGAAGCTCCCCAGAGGGCCATCCTCC
>NZ_WWDL01000113.1 GCF_009848505.1 Muricoccus harenae | reverse complement strand
TGGCGGAGAGGGTGGGACCCGCCACCAAGGGCTGAGAAAGTTGATCTTGGCCGCATCAAGCCCGTTCAAGATGCCAGATTGGAGGTACGATCTGAAGTCCTTCTTGGAGTGCGACGCGATGGGAAGGCCGCCTCCACGATGGACGTGGCGGTACCGGCTCTCCGCACCTCAGCGGCCATTCAGCCCCAGCCGTCCTCGAACCGCTCGCGCACCCGCACCGAGGCGCAACCGATCCGGACAGCCCACTGGTCAGGTTCGCTATCGTCCACGTTGAGGAGGCGCAAAGTGCGGTCCTCCTCGATCAGCCGTTCGAGGCGGTGCAGATCAGCCGGGTCAATCTGGATCTCGGCGACATGGGGGTGGCTGCTGGGTGGCGTGATCTCGCGCAATCTCATGGGAGGTTCTCAGGGACATCCCCGGCCCTATGCCGGGGCCCGTATTTATCCCCCTTCTGATGCGGTCCCGGCGGTGACCACAGCGCAGTCGGCTGCACTGAAGATGCGGTCAGGTGGGCGCCGCCGCTGCGGAGCGTCCTCCGGGAAGGTGCCGGTACAGGGTACTCGGTGCGCACCCGACCTGCCGCGCCACCTCGGCGGCCGTCATGGTGCCGCCGGCCAGCATCGCCTT
>NZ_WWDL01000112.1 GCF_009848505.1 Muricoccus harenae | reverse complement strand
GCCGACCAGAACGTCATCGCGGTGATCGGCGATGGCGCCATGTCGGCCGGCATGGCCTATGAGGCGATGAACAATGCGGGGGCGATACGGTCGCGCCTGATCGTCGTGCTGAACGACAACGACATGTCGATCGCGCGCCCCGTGGGCGCCATGTCGGCCTATCTGTCGCGCCTGATCTCGTCACGCCCCTTCCTGTCCATCCGCGAGGTGATGGCCAGGATGGCGCGCCGCTTCCCGCGCCCGCTCGCCCAGGCGGCACGCCGGGCCGACGAGTATGCCCGCGGCATGCTCACGGGCGGGACCATGTTCGAGGAGCTGGGCTTCTACTATGTCGGGCCCATCGACGGGCATGACCTCGACCACCTGCTGCCCGTGCTGCGCAACCTGCGCGATGCCGATGAGGCCGGGCCGATCCTGCTCCATGTGGTGACGCAAAAGGGCAAGGGCTACGAGCCCGCCGAGGCGGCGGCCGACAAGTATCATGGCGTGGTCAAGTTCAACGTCATCACCGGCGAGCAGGCCAAGGCCCCACCCGGCCCGCCCTCCTACACCAAGGTCTTCGCGCAAGCCCTGATCGCCGAGGCCGAGGCCGATCCCCGGATCGTGGCGGTGACGGCGGCCATGCCGAGCGG
>NZ_WWDL01000111.1 GCF_009848505.1 Muricoccus harenae | reverse complement strand
TCGACGGTGAGCAGGACGGCGTGGTTGCGGGCGAGGCGCTCGACGAGTTCGGTGTCGAGCGGCTTGGCAAAGCGCGCATCCGCCACCGTGCAGGACAGCCCCTGGGCGGCGAGTTCGTCGGCCGCGCGCAGCGCTTCGGCGAGCCGCGTGCCGTAGGAGAGGATGGCGATGGTGCTGCCCTCGCGGAGCACCCGTCCCTTGCCGATCGGCAGCACCGTGCCGCGGGCGGGGAGTTCGAGGCCGGTGCCCTCGCCGCGGGGGTAGCGGAGCGCGATGGGCCCTGCGTCATGGGCGGCGGCGGTGGCGACCATATGGGTCAGCTCCACCTCATCGGCGGCCGCCATCAGGGTCATGTTCGGGATGCAGCCGAGATAGGCCACGTCATAGGCCCCGGCATGGGTCGCGCCATCGGCGCCGACCAGGCCTGCGCGGTCCATGGCAAAGCGCACCGGCAGGTTCTGCAGGGCGACATCATGGATCACCTGGTCATAGGCGCGCTGGAGGAAGGTGGAATAGATGGCCACGAAGGGCCGCAGCCCCTCGCAGGCCATGCCGGCGGCAAAGGTCACCGCATGCTGCTCGGCGATGCCCACATCGAAGGTCCGGCGCGGGAAGCGCTTCTCGAAGGCATCCAGCCCCGT
>NZ_WWDL01000110.1 GCF_009848505.1 Muricoccus harenae | reverse complement strand
CTAGTGTCCCGAATCTGAAGTTCGCCCTGTTTCAGCGGATGGTGGGGTGCTTCGGACGCAGAAGCGCTTGATGCTGGCGAGGATGTCGTCGGCGGACTTGGTCCAGCGGAAGGGCTTCGGGTCGGCATTGTGGTGATCGATGAAGTGACTGATGGCGTCCTGCAGGGCCGCGACGCTGCGGTGGATGCCACGCCGGAGCTGGCGCTCTGTGAGGAGTGCGAAGAAGCGCTCGACCTGGTTCAACCAGGATGAGCTGGTGGGCGTCAGGTGGACGTGCCAGCGCGGCCGCCTGGCCAGCCAGTTCCGGACCAGCGGCGCCTTGTGGGTGGCGTAGTTGTCCATGACGAGGTGCACGTCGAGGTCGGACGGCACGGCCGCCTCGATCTCGTCGAGGAAGCGGCGGAACTCGCTCGCACGGTGGCGCGGATAGCACTTGCCGATCACATGGCCGGTGGCGATGTCGAGGGCCGCAAACAGCGACGTCGTGCCGTGGCGGGTGTCGTCGTGGCTGCGGCGTGCGGGCTGACCGGGACGCAGCGGCAGCATCGGCTGGCTGCGGTCGAGCGCCTGGATCTGGCTCTTCTCATCCACGCACAGCACCAGGGCATGCGCGGGTGGCGAGACGTAGAGGCCGACGACGTCGCGCACCTT
>NZ_WWDL01000109.1 GCF_009848505.1 Muricoccus harenae | reverse complement strand
TTTTTTTTGGCATCCACACTGATGATCGGCGCGCCTGCTGCAACGAACTCCGCACGTTGTTCAGCGATGTGGCGGAACTGAGCGTCGCGCTCAGGAGGCGAGGCGCGTGCCTCGGTGCGGCGCGCATTGGCCTTGGGCGAGTGACCGAGTTGACGGAGGAGCCGAGCCACCGTCGGACGGCTCGCCCGGTGTCCCGCCGCAGCCAATGCTTCGCTCAGGTGAGCCAAGGAACGACGCTTGGCCTTCGCCCGCCGCCCCATTGGATCGCCCGCCGTCTCGGGCGCGAGCAGCGCCTCCAGCGCAGGCCTGAGGCCAGGGTCCTGTGCCTCCCGAGGCGGCCGGCCTCCTCCCGCCGCGCGCACGCGCCCCACTGGGTGGCCGGTGAGGCCCCCCTCAAGCTCGCGCCGGCCGCGCCCGATGGTATGGGGGCTCAGGCCGGTGATCTGTGATAGCAGCCGTCCACCACCATGGCCCAGCCGCGCCGCCTCCAGCGCCACGAACCATCGCCTTTGCTGCTCGTCGAGCCGGCTGGCCAAGAGATTGATCTGCTCATGCAGGAGGCGGTCGGAATGTGGGCCGCGCGACCGACACCGCGGACAGGTGCACTGATGAACTGCAGGCAGGGACATCGGGGAAGCTCCGCTCAAAACGGATGCACAGCA
>NZ_WWDL01000108.1 GCF_009848505.1 Muricoccus harenae | reverse complement strand
ACACCGCCGAGATCTCACCCAAATAAACCGCGAACCGCGCCTCGCCGCGCCGAAGGCCCGCAGCCCCTTCCATCTCTCTCGCCATGACCCACATATAGGAAGGACCGAGTAAAATGACACAGTAAGATTAGCACGTGATCCCAGAATTGGAGTGCGGCCGGGGCGCTGTTCTCTTGCTGACGTGGCGCGTGTCCGCAACAAGGCGGTTCATCGGGCGTAGGCATCGGACAGAAGACGCCGTGTAGGGAGCTCAGCGCGACATCGACCAGGCGTCCGACCCGCCACCCGAGTTCCGCCACCGGGTCCACCCGGATCCAGCCCGGCGCGCTCGGCGAGAACGCGGGCAATTCGGCCGAACTCATGGAGTGGGTCCCTGGGGCCGGGCATGACGGCGAGGCTGAATTGACCGGGGAGCCGGGCTTCCGAAGGTATGGATCCCCATTGTGCGACGCCGCTCCCGCAGCATTGAGGTCAAGCGCCGGGTCGTGCGGGAGTTCCTGGGCGGCATTCGAGCGGGCCGTAAACGCCGTGTCCCCGGACGATCCGTTAGGGTCTGTGACCGGACTCTGCGATGCGTAGGTTGATCATCGTGGCGGCGAGGTGGGCGAAGCCCATCCAGCTGCGGCGGGTCTTGTCGCGCCGGAGAGCAATGCGAGCCCAATCTTTGAGGCTGG
>NZ_WWDL01000011.1 GCF_009848505.1 Muricoccus harenae | reverse complement strand
CCATCACCCGCACCATCCGCGACCACAACAGGGCCGCCAAGCCATTCGCCTGGACCAAGCCTGCCGATACCATCCTCGCCAAGCTGGCCAGACTTCCTGCACCCTCTGAATGAGTCAGTGCACTAGGTGGACCTGGAGCAGCGGGTTCGCCCTGCCCCCCGCTGCGGGCGACCCGCGGCATCGTCAATGCGGCGCTGAGCGGGATGCCGCCGGAGCGGCTGCTGCGTGCGCTGCTGCTGCGGGCTGTCTACTCGATCTGGTCAGAGCGGCCACTGGTCGAGCGGCTCTAATTCAGCCGGCAGTTTCGTTGGTTCGTCGGCCTCGGTGTGGGCGACCCGGTGTGGGATGCCACCAGCTTCAGCGCCCTGTTAGTCGCAACGCACCAAGAGACTGTCCGTGTCCGCTGTGCGGCACTTGTGGACCTCCAAGCTTTCCGTCGATAATGCCGGACACAATCCAGCCGCTCAGCTTTCGCTCACATCGGCTCGCCCGGGCTCTCAACCGGCTTCCTTGTCCGCAATCCATCTCAGCAAGCCCATGCCCTACCCACAAGGTCGCCGAAATCCATGACACCGCGGTCAGGTTCATCTGCGTTGCGGAGCGTTTTCTTCTGCCTTCTGATTGGCCTCGTGGGCATCACCATCCACCTTCAAACTGCGCTCCGGCCAGATGGGATCATGGCGACCCGGCAACTCCGCGACACGGATGCCTATGTTCGGACGATCAGGGTTGAGCGTCTGCGTGACACGGGCCGCTGGTACGAGACGGATCTGCCGCAGCTGAACGCGCCGGAGGGTCTTTCCCTGCATTGGACCCGCCCTCTGGACGTCCTGATCTTGCTGCCTGCTCTGGCGGCGGAGATCATCGCGAGGATTCCTTCGAAAGTTGCGATCTTCTGGGTCGGAGCATGGATCTCGCCACTACTGCATATCGCGTCTGCACTCGCCGCCGCCTGGGCGGCACGTGCTCTATGGCCCGGCAGCGAGGCCTGGATTGCCGCACTCATTGTCCTCAGCCACCCTGTCTTGCTCTTTGCTTATGGTTCGGTTGGCTTCACCGACCATCATGTGCTGCTGCTTCTCCTGGCCATCCTGGGCATTGGTGCCGCATTGCGCGCCATACTCATCCCGGACCAGGCGCGTTGGGGGCTTATCGCCGGAGGCATGTTCGGAGCAGGCCTCTGGATAGGGCCGGAAACGCTGCTGATTGCCGGTCCCGTTCTCGGCGCGTTTGGCCTGTCTTGGTGGCTGCTCGACACAGGCCGACCCATTGCGCAGCAAGGTGCGCGGATCTCATTCGGCATGCTGGGCGTCGTGACGCTCGCGATCGCTGTGGAATACCCCCCTGCCGATTGGCTGCTCGGCGCGTACGACAAGGTTTCTGTGCAGCATGCCCTGATGGCACTTTTCGCCGGAGCCGTATTTAGCGTCTGCGGTCTGATCTCCCCCGGCGCGCATCGCGGGAGTAAGTTCCTGGCCGGATCAACTGCGGCACTTAGCGCAGCAGCCTGTCTGCTCGTCCTCTATCCGCATGTCCTTTCATCCTCGCAGGCAGCGGCTGACGCGAGCACGGCGGAGAAATTTCTGCCTTTCGTCAGGGAAATGGCCCCGGTACCGCTGAACTTGGCGAGCCTGCCCGACCTGCTTGTCTATGCAACCGGCCTGGCGCTGTTTCCGGCAGTGCTGGTGATGCTCCGTGATCGGGGATGGCCCGCTGGGCTGCTGATCGGCGCGGTCCTGGCCTCAACATGTCTGGCGACGATTCTCCATCGTCGATTTTCCGTTGATCTGATTGCCGTTGCGGGCCTGTTGGGCGCGGGGTCGGTCGTCCTCGTCGCGGAGCACTCCAGGTTCAAGCGTGAAGCTCTCCGCGCGGTTGCTGCCGGAGCAGCCATCGTCGTACTGATCGGGGCGCCTTACCTTGGCTTGGCGTTTATGATGAAGGAGACCGGGAACGCCAAAGACAAGGCCTGCGACTGGTCAACCCTGGCCCACTGGCTCCATGACCAGCCTCTCCGCGCTCCGCCCGACATCCAAGAGCCCGCAATCATTCTTACCGACACGCCGGACAGCACTCCTGAACTGGCCTATCGCACGCCTTACCGTTTTGTGGTGTCGCCTTACCACCGCGCTGGATCGGCGTTCCAGGACACCTTTAATGTCATGACCGCCGCCCGTGACGAGGACGCGCTCCGCATCCTTCAACGCAGGAAGGTAAGCTTTATCCTACTTTGCACCAAGTCCCGCCCCTCGAATCTTGGGCCGATGGACTCCAGGAGCCTCGAGGCCAGGCTGCGCGCGGGCAACAATCCGGAATGGCTGGAGCCCATTACGCTGCCCGAATCACTCGGTGGTATGTTCCGGCTTCTTCAACGGCCGTGATCCGCAACTGATTCTCCGCAGGGAAGGCGGCTTTATGCTGCCTTGTCGCGCGCACTTATCCGCGCCAGAATGTTCTATCAATACTGATGGTGAGGGGCGTACCCCTTCAGTGATGCCGATACTGCGCACCCGTCCCACCCCGACCTCCGTGACCAATTCTCGACCGGTTCGTTCATTCCTCTGCTGGGGTGCCGTGGCGCTGCTCGGTGCTTCCGCTTCCCCCGCCTTTGCTGAAGCGCCAAGGGCACCAGCAATCATTGCGCAGGAGGCGGATGCTGCCGCCGCGGCGGATTGCGAGCAGGCTGGTGAGCAGGCCGAGCGTGACTTTGCGCTTCCGCGCGGCCTGCTCCGGGCCATCGGGCGTGTGGAAAGTGGCCGCAAGGAGCTTCGCACCGGGCGCTACTCGGCATGGCCTTGGGCAATCAATGCTCAGGGCCAGGGCATGCTTCCTGAAAGTCGCGACGAGGCAGTGAACCAAGTCCGGAGTCTACAAGCACGTGGAATCCGCTCGATTGACATCGGCTGCTTCCAAATCAACCTGCTACACCACCCCAACGCCTTCCGCGGTGTGGAAGAAGGTTTCGACGCGAGGCGAAATGCGAGTTACGCTGGGCAGTTCCTGACCTTTCTGTTCGCACGGACTGGCAACTGGAACGATGCCGTCGCCGCCTACCATTCGGCAGAGCCGGAGCGTGGAAGCGCCTACCGCGCGCGGGTGTTCGCGAGTTGGACAGGGAGCGATCAGGTCCGGGAACCAGCCAGGCCAGCGCGGCGTGCCGCCGACCCTGTGACCGTCCTGTCCACCTTCCTCCCGTCGGTACGGGTTTGGCGACCTGGAGTTGCCGGCGACGCTGCTGGCCTTCCTCGCGTCACCAGCCCCGGCACCGCGAACAGGATGCTTTCCTTGCCCTGATCAGGAGCAGCTGGGTGCGGCGGTGGGGAAGTAGGCAACGGAGCTGAGCGTAATCCCGCTGAATGGTCCGGGCAGTGCATTTCCGGCCCAGAACCGGGAGGTAATCGTCACCATCACGAATGGCACCGCAGACCGGCAGACCACCGATTGCTGCACGTCATCCGCGTTGATCACTCCGGGGAATGTCCAGCTTGCTGCAGCGCTGACGGCGTAATCGGCGATATCCGGGCAGTTCGCTGCTTCGATCGCCGCACAACGTGCCGTCTGAGCGGCAACAGATTGCAAAGCGCCTCGCGTCCACATCAGTAACCCTGCACCGATGATGGCGAGGCAAAGTGGAATGAATAGGCTGGCGACCAATCCGAATTCTAGCGCCGTTGCTCCGCTCCGGGCCCGGCGCAGATCCGCAAGCCGTCTCATCATTGCAGACGCATCGCCACGGCTTGATCCACCGTCGGGCTCGCCAGGAAGCTGTAGAGGGGCATGATCGGGGTGAAGGTGTACGACGCCCTGAACGTCAGATAGACGCTGGCCGGCGTCGCTTCCCCGGAGGGACTGACACAGGTCCCGGAACAGGTATAATTGGACGTGTTGACGGGACCGGAGAACGTCAAGCTGGCTGGCATCTCGTTGAGGCAGTAACACGCCAGTTCCGGAGTGGGGACATCGACCCCTGGTCTCAGTCCTGCCAGGGCCGAGCCCTGCTGGACAATCTCCTGAACCAGGGTGAGCGATACGGCGGGGCCTTTCAGCAAGGCGTACTGCACACCCTGGGCCATCCCATTCGCCAGCGCGCTTCGGCCGGCGATGAGCAGTCCGAAATCGACGATCGCGCCAAACAGGAAGAACAGCAGGGGCGAGACGAGGGCAAACTCGAGAGCAGCGAGTGCGCGTTGGTCAGGCCAAAGGGCAGAGCGGAACCAGGTCATCTTACAAGCGCGACAGTCTTGGTTGCTGGCAGGCTTCCATAATCCAGAAGCCCGTACTGGTCACAGTTCGAAGCCAGATTGGCTGTGCCAGCCACCTTGATCGTTGATGCAATGACTTGAAGGCAGCCCATTGTTCCGGCGTCGGACGTCCCGGAGAAGCTAAGATCCCCTTGGGGAAAATAGACCAGCCCTGTAATCGCCGTCGTCGAGTTGCCGGTGATCTTCACGGCTCCTTCGGAAGTGCCCGCAAAAACCACG
This sequence comes from Muricoccus harenae, assembly GCF_009848505.1. Classification (GTDB taxonomy): domain Bacteria; phylum Pseudomonadota; class Alphaproteobacteria; order Acetobacterales; family Acetobacteraceae; genus Roseomonas; species Roseomonas harenae. Next base: position 134,158 of record NZ_WWDL01000011.1, on the reverse strand, counting down.
CCGGGTATCGCGCCACCACTGGCATTCGCGGTGGTGGCAGCCGTGAGCGTCACTGTCGCATGACCATCGATATTGACCGCCCCGGTGGTGACAATCGTGACGCCGGTGCCCGTGATCTCGGCTCCGGCCCCGATGGAAATTGACCCGTTCACGATGTAACGGCCCGGTGCGAGATTCAGCTTCCCCTTCACCGTCCAGCTTGAACTCACGCCGTTGTCGGTCGGATTGAAGGAGGCTGTCCCCGATTGAACAGTGCGGCTCGAGCCGGAGCCTGGACTGAGGAGGGCAATGGCATCCTGGACCGGTGCGTAATCCTCATACGGATCCGGAATTTGTCCTGCATGCTCGTGCCGATTGTCCGCATTGATCCCGGATATGGTGCCACCCGCATAGATGCCGGCATCTGCCTCGACCGTGCCGTTTCCATTCTTCCTGATCCCGGAGTTCGAACGGATTGAGCAACCGGTGAGTGTGACATCGACATTTCCTGAGAACGTGGCGTCGTCACCAGTGGTGATGCCGTCGACACCCTCCCCAAGGGCGGTCATGCAGGGTTGTGGCCCGGCTGGCACGACGCCGATCTCCGCAACCGTCTCGGCAGTGATGGTCATCGAGGCGCCGACGCCTGGGAAAATGCGCGAGAAGGTGGTCGTGAGGGCACGTCGAACAGTCACTTTGACTGCGTCCGCATGCGCATCCCGCAGACCGGTCACCAGGTCTACCCTGATCTGGCCGTCAACCAGGGTTTTGGCGGCATTGCTCCAGCTGCGCGTCGTGCCGCCGGCCACACCATTCAACCTTGCCAAGTTAGCTGCCGTGCCAGTTGCTTTCTGGGCATTGCTGTTCTGGGCGTAATTTGCCGCCCCCGCCCATGCCGCGATGTCGGCGGCGCGCTGCAATTCGACTTGACTCGTAGACCACCACGCCACCTCGATTCCCATGGCTGCCGACATGAGCATCACCGGCGCCATGATCCCGGTCATGATCGCGACGGAGCCTTGCCTCTGTCTCAACAGGCACTTTGCCCGACGAGGCAGCAACCTCATTGCCCTGGACCAGCAGCCACTTGCGTGCGGTATCACGTTACGGACCGACTGGTGCAAGCGCGCCGGTGCCGAGCGCCTCGTAACCTAGCAGAGCGCGCTCGACCTGCTCGGGCGTGAGGTCCTGACTCAAGATTCGTCGTGCCGCGTCCTTGTCGCCCGCCATCATCAGAACGGCCGCCAGACTGTGGCGCAGCCTCGGCGAAGCATCCACATTTCGTGCGAGCGAGGCGAGAAGCGGAACAGCATTTGCGGCCTGGCCGTTCAAGGCCATGGAGAGAGCGAGGTTCACCTCTGGTCCCCGCATCGACGGGTCTGCGCCGAGCGCCTTGCGGTAAGCATCCTGGGCGCTGGCGTGGTCACCCTGCAGGTCGCGCGCAATTCCCAGGTTGTTCAGGGCCGCCGCATTCCTCGGCTCCTTCTCCAGGACACTGAGGAACAGCAACTGAGCCTGAGCCGGGTCGGAGGTAAGGCGCAGTCGGCCCAGGCCCATCTTCGCCCCGGCCGAATTCGGATCTATGGCCAGGGCTTTCGTGTAGCTCGCCAAGGCGTCATCGGTCCGGCCCAGAGCCGCAGTCGCATCCCCATGGCTCACCAGAGCATCCACGTCGTGTGGGTTCCGGGTGAGAACGCCCTCGGCTACCCTGGCCGCAACGTCGGGAGCCCCGCTTTCCAGGGCCGCTCGCGCTACGCTCAACCCAGGCGGGCCAGCGCGCAGCTGGGAAGTGTCCTTGCCCGAGCAAGCCGCCAGTAATGACGCCAAAATCAACAGCGGAATCCGCATTCGTCGTCCATTACTTCCCCATGCCCATCACCTGAACGAAAGCTGGGCCGCCAACAACCAGGAAGACGCATGGAAGGATGAAAATAATCATTGGAACAGTCAGCAGCGCGCCAAGGCGGGCCGCCCTTGCTTCGAACCGCGTCAAGGTCTCCTTACGCAACTCGGATGAAAGAAGGCGCATGGAATGGCTCAGCGGAGTGCCGTATTGCACCGTCTGCGACAGGGTCTTGGACAACCGGACCAGGCCATCGATGCCGGTACGGGAGCCAAGCTGCATCAGTGCTGCGCGGCTGTCGGTCATGATCTGCATCTCATGGGCGGTGAGCGCCAGCTCGCGCCCGATATCCGCGTTGCCCTGCTGCATCTCCTCGGCCACCCGGACAATGGCCGCCGTAAGGCCCAAGCCGGCCTGGGCACAAATGACGAGCAGATCTAGCGCATCGGGCAGACCCTGTTCAACGCGTTGGATGTAACGCTTGCGCTGGTGCTTCACGATGAAGTCCGGCAGCAGCATTCCTGTGAGACCCGCGGCAATTGTCAGGCTCATCGCGAAGAAAGATGGGATGGACGTGCCTCGCACGGCCAGCCAGGTGAGTACCGGAAGACCCATCATCAATGCGATCTTGCCACCGACGAAGAGCTCCAGCCCATTAGCTCCGCGTAGTCCGGCGGAAGCCAGGGTCTGCTGGAGCTCCGAGCGGGTGCGCGCTGACAGAAGGCCGGTCCGCAGGATGAGCTGGCCGAGCCGCCGGATCAGCCGCGTCCAAGCCTGACCTATCGCTTCGCGGGGGCTGCCGGGCTCACGTGGCTGCGCCAACCCGCGACTCAGTTGGACGCGGAACTTCAGACGCTGCTGGCGTTGGAGTACCCGAAGCAGCACCAATGCTGGCACGAGGACCAGCAATGTCGCCGTGCCAGCAAGGCCGAGCAGCAACCCCTGACTCACGATAGGCTTCTCTTGATGATGCTGCGCATGACGAGTCCGCCGCAGGCGAGCGACAGAATAGCACCGCCCAGGATGAACTGACCCAGGCTGGTATTGAACAGAACTGACATGTAGGCCGGGTTCAACGCGTAAAGACCCAGCCCGACCAGGACCGGCAGTCCGGCCAACATGAAGGAACTTGTCCTGGCCTCGGACGAGAGCGCGTAGCCCCGGGCCCGGAGAGCAAGGCGCTGGCGGATGAGCTCGGCCAGGTTGTCCAGTGTTTCACTCAGTCCGCCGCCGGTCTGAGCCTGCAGAGCGATCGTGATCGCAAAAAATCGGTAGGCCGGCAGGTCGTTCCGACGGGCCATCTCCTCCGTCGCGACGTTCAGCGGAACACCGACTGAAAGGTCGTTGACCAGCTTGGCGAACTCGGTCGAGGTCGGCGCAGGCGCCTCGCGGGACAAGGCAGCGATCGCACCAAGCACGGGCATGCCGACCTGCACGGATCGCACGATCATGGACAGCGCATCGGGGAATTGCTGGAGCAGTTGCTCCTGCCGCCGCCCGGTGATCCAGCCGAAGAAGGCCCGGCACAGCAGGATCCAGAACAGGGGCCAAGTCAGGATGCCAAGCGGCCCGAGGACACTCGACGCAATGCCTGCCGCCGCGCGCGTCACGGCGAGAGCCACGCCCAGAACGACCCACCAGGGCAGGGGGTACTGGTCGCGCTTGCTCGGATGAAAGCCAAAGATGGAGGCCGCGAGTTCGGCGAGCGTGGCCTTTCGCGGTCCCGGGCGAAAGGCGAGCAACTCAGCGCCCGCCACCGCCCGATAAGGGGCTACGGCATCCCGGATCCGCCGTGCCCGCTTCTGCCGCCGTGCCTCCGCTTGTGAAACCAGCAGGCCGCTGAAGGCGAACCCGATCAGCCCGAGGAAGGAGAGCGCAACCAGGAGGAGAGACTGCCCCGAATTCATGTCACCTCCCCGGCGAGGGCGGCGGCCCACATCCGGTCGAGCCCGAAATAGGCAAGCCGCTCCTGAAAGTTCGGGGGCAGCCGATTCACTCGATACCGGCCGACCAGACGCCCATCCGGTCCCTGGCCCTGGAACTCGAACTGGAAGATCTCGTTGGTCTGGATGATGTCGCCTTCCATTCCGACGACTTCCGTCACCTGCGTGATTCGCCGACCGCCATCGTGATGGCGCTCCACCTGCACGATCAGGTCGACAGAGCTCACGATCTGCGTGCGGATCGCGATGGAGGGTAGCCCGGTGGACCCCATCTGGACCATGTTCTCGATGCGGGAGAGCGCATCGCGCGTGGTGTTGGCGTGGATTGTCGACATGCTGCCGTCATGGCCTGTGTTCATCGCCTGCAGCATGTCAAAGGCTTCAGCGCCACGGACCTCGCCGATGATGATACGGTCCGGGCGCATGCGCAGCGCATTCCGAACAAGGTCGCGCTGGTTGACCTCGCCTTTGCCCTCGAGGCTCGCCGGGCGCGTCTCCAGCCGCACCACATGAGGCTGCTGGAGCTGCAGCTCGGCAGCGTCCTCAACGGTCACAACCCGCTCGCCGACCCCGATCATGCGCGACAGCGCGTTCATCAGCGTTGTCTTGCCGGAACCGGTACCGCCGGAAATGATGATGTTCAGCCTTGCCTGGGAGGCTATTTCAAGGACACGCGCAACCTGTGGCGTCAGCGCCCCAAATCCGACAAGCTGAGCGAAGTCCATGACCTTCTTGCCGAACTTCCGGATCGAAACGTAAGGACCATCGAGCGCGAGTGGCGGAAAGACGATGTTCACGCGCGAGCCGTCCTTCAGCCGCGCGTCCACCATCGGGCTTGCTTCGTCGATGCGGCGTCCCACGCCGGCCGCAATGCGCTGGCACACATTCATCAGGTGCCCGGTGTCCCGGAAATGGGCCGCCGAGAGGAACACCTTGCCACGGCGCTCGACGAAAATCCTGTGGGGGCCGTTCACCATGATGTCGTTGATCGAATCGTCGGCGAGAAGTGGCTCCAAGGGACCGAGGCCGACAATATCGTTCACCAGGTCAGCAGCCAGCTCGCGCTGCTCGCGAGCGTTGAGCTGCAGCCGCTTCTCGGTTGCCACCTCGGAGACAAGACGGCCGATCTGCTCGATGAGGCGGCCGCTCGGCATGGCGGCGATCGCCGCCGGCTCAAGCCGTGCGAGGCAGAGACGCCGGACTTCCGCGATGCTCTCGGAGGCAATCCGAGAGGGCGCTTCCACCATGGCGGGCGGGTCTGCCGCCTGCAATGGCTCGGCACGCTCCGTCACCGTTGCAGTGGCGTTCAGGGTGGATGTTGGAGCGCGTCGGCCGAAGGCGACTGCTTCTCGGGACATGCTCACGGCGAGCGCCTGAAGATCCGCCAGCGTGACCGGCCACGCTCACCTGCCTGACCCGGTGCCACGCCATCCGCTGAATCCAGAAGCCGGACGAATGCCACACGGTCGGCCAGCGCCAGGATGCCGTCACGAAACCCGCCCCGGCTCTTTATGGCAACCTCACCCATCGTGGCCGCATCGCCGACCTGCCGTGGCAAATCTGGTATTGCCACATCGACCTTCATCGCGAGGGCGTCCTCCACCTGGCGCAGCGGGAGGCCGCTAGGAATACCCAGGCGATTCAGGACGACCACCGGGCGCGAGGCCTGGTTCCTCCCCGTGTGCAACGAAAGCAGTCGCAAGGTCGCCCGCACAGAGGCCAAGGTCGGCGTTATGACGAGCACGTGCTGGTTCGCGAGATTAGACAGCTCGTCACAGGCAGGCGTGCGGCGGAACGGGACATCGGCAACGATAAAGTTGTACCGTGCGCGTAGAGCCGTGAGCAGCAGATCCATGGCACCGGGCGCGTAGTTCACTGAACTCGTCAGGGGCTCTTCGCCAGCAAGGACATGCAGGCGTTCCGTTGCGGGTTGCGCCGCCCGCTCAGCGAGCAGGGCGTCGATCCGGCTTGGCGCTTCCAGTGCCGATCGGAGCCCTGGGCCTGGCTTCAGATTGAGGAGAAAGGCGGCATTGCCGAGATAGAGATCCGTGTCCAGCAGCAGCGTGTGCCGGCGCATGGACACGCCGAAGTGCCAGGCGAGGTTCGTGGCCAGCGTCGTTGCGCCGACACCGCCGCAAACTCCGGTAATCGCGACAGTACGGCCGCCCTGCACGTTCTCCGTGGTCGGTTCACGACCGGCAATCAGCATGCCGAAGTTGCGCGCTACCTTGTCATGCGTGAGAGGTTTTGGAAGGTACTCATTGGCGCCAAGATTCCGGGTGACCTCTCGGTAGAAGTCCAGACTCGCGGAATCACCAATGACCAGCATGCAAACGTCGGGTTCCACAACCTCGGCCAAGTCGGTCAGGGCAGAGAGCGGCTGTTCCTCGCCGCTCACATCCACGACCATGGCGCGAGGCGTGGCCATCTTCTGCATGGCAGCGATCGCAGCCCGTACACCGCCACGCCTGACCTCAAATCCGCTTGGCACGGCGTCGGCCAAGCCCTCTCGGAGAGCATTCTCGGACGCGGCGTCAGCGACGAAGGCAATAAGGGCTTGCCGGTCATGCCGACCCGTTCGCCGATCTGCGTCCGGTGCGGCCGGCCCGCCCTGATAGGAAGTGCCGTCGGGCATGACTACTGTGCTCCCTCGGAAACACTCGCCTGAGGCAACGGTTTGGACTGGCCCTGCCAGAGTTGCTGAAGGTTGATGACGGCTGCGCGCGTATCCGTCCTGCCCTCGCTGCGGCCTTGAATGAGGTCGCGTGGATTGGCAGCCATCGCCGCGATGTTGGCGGCATTAGAACCTGTCGGCACCCAGACGTCAGTCCGCCGGTAGGGGTCCGTGCTGTCGCATCCGACGACCACGAGAGCCGTCACGGTGAGGAGGAACGCTCTCATTGGACGATGAAGCCTGCTTCGCCAGGGATGCGTACCCTGGCCGGACGCGGACCTTGGCCGCGGCTGACCTGCCGTCCCTGAAGGATCCGTTCAAAGTCCGTGGGTGGCGTGTAGCCATCCGTCGGGAGACGCAGCGCCGTGGCGTCGCTGACAGGGCGAGCAAGGATGGGGGTCACGAGGATGACCAGCTCGGTTTCCCGGCGCTGGAAAGCATTTGAGCGGAAAAGCGGCCCGAGCACGGGAATCTCGGCCAGGAAAGGGAACCTGCTGACGCTGTGCGTCGCCTCGTCCTGGAGCAGACCGGCGATGGCGAAGGTCTGGCCGCTACCCAGCTCCACCGTGGTCTCCGCCCGGCGCACCGTCAGCGCCGGAATTTGAATGCTGGAGGTTCCGGCGATCAGCTGCACGGCGCCCTGATTGGTCAGCTGGCTCACTTCCGGGCTGACATGCAGGTTTATGCGCCCGTCGCTGAAGACGGTGGGAAGGAAGGACAGCGAGATGCCATATTTTTTAAACTCGACATTGACCTGACCCTCCCGCTGGCTCACCGGGATCGGGAACTCGCCGCCAACGAGAAAACTGGCGGGCTGCCCGCTCAGTACAGTCAGATTTGGCTCGGCCAGGACGCGCGCCAGATTGTCCTGCGCCAAGGCGTCAATGACGCCAACGAAATTGATCGAGCCCGCGCCGCGGGCTGCGAGGGGCGAAAGCGTTCCCGTCACGGCGATGGCGCCAAGGGTTTGCCAGTTGATGCCAAGGTTCTGGACGACCGAGCGCGACATCTCCGCGATTCTCACCCGCAAGGTGACCTGCATTGTGGACTGCACGCTGAGCTGATTCTCGACGGACTGGTTCTCTCCAAGAAAGCCGCGGGCTATCGCCACGGCCTGTGCCGCATCGGCCGGGCTGTTCACTGAGCCGCTGAGAAGCAGCCCTCTGCCATGCGACTGCACACGAATTCGGCCGGTGGGGATAAGCCGGGCTATGGCGGATTGCGCCTCCGCAGCATTGAAGGCGGAGGGCTGCACCGTCACCTCGTACTGCGCGATCAACTGGCCTGCTGTGCTCATCGCAGCCACGGTGGTGCGTCCGGGGCCAACACCGAAGACGAAGAGGCTCGTGGCGCTGGCCGGACGCACTTCGGCCACCTTCGGATCGGCAACGAAGACATTGGCCGCCGCCGAACGCAGCGTCAGGACGCGGCCTGAGCCGGACTCAATGGTGAGCGTTGACTGGGTACCGGAAGGGGCCGGCACGGCGCCTGGACCCGATGGAGCCTGGGCCAGCGCGTTTCCGCAGCCCAGCAGCCCGGCCAGCACAGGCAGAGCCTGAGCGAAGCGGCGCGGCTTCCACATCAGAACTGGAACTCCTTTCCGTCCGCCGAGCCCTGGAAGACCCGGAGGACACGGGGAGTGCCGCGCGCGACATCTCGCCCCAAGGCCGCCGACACGTCGCCGGCCCAGGTTGGATTCGTCTGGGTCTGCAACTCGGGCTTGTAAACTCCGCCCTCTCCCCTGGACGCGCTATCGACGGATCGTACCGAAAGGGAGAGGCGCCCGACCCGCATCGCGACCGAGATGCGCTCCGCATCATTCGGCGGCACCTCCAGGGTGACGGTCCGGGCATTTCGCGGCGCCCCGTCAGGGGCAACGCCCTGGACGATCTGCTGGTCGATCGCAATCACGCGCGTGTCGGCCAGGATTGTCTCGGCCGCGATGCGCCGCCCGACCGGAAGCGTCGGGTCGCTGATCTGCTGCGTCAGGATGACGTCCACACGGTCGCCCGGCCAGATCAGGCCCGCCGCTCCTGCTACCACGTCGACGCTGACGCTGATCGCACGCATTCCGGGGCCGAGGACGGCCGCAAGAAATCCGTGATCACCTGGATGCATGACGTCCTTCGTGCGAATGGCGTCGCCCACCGAGAGGGTGCTGCGAACCATCGCGCCCACGAGCGCGCGGCGCGCATCCGGCGTGTCGATGGTCGCCTCCTCGCCCACCTGCCGGCGAGTGGTTTCCATGACTTTCAGATCTTCCGGCTTCAGCAGATTGCCAGGGCGGATCGCTCGGGTCGTCACCAGCACATTGACCTTGGCGGACGCGGCGACCATCGCCGGATCGGGGGGCGGAGGGCGCGTCGCGACCCAGGCGACGGTGCCGAAGCCCAGGAGCCCCAGCGACATCAGCGCGAAGAAGGCAAGGCGAAGGATCATTGCCGGGGAACTCTTTTGCCGCTCAGAGGATCGCGAACACGAAGCCCGCGGCAATCGCGCAGGCATAAGGAAGCGGCCCGCCTCGCCCGATCCGCCACCGTTCGACGCGCAGCGCACGGGCGAACAGCCCTGCGGGGCGCGCCGCCAGGTGGGAAGAGGTGAGTGGCTGCGCCGCGAGGTATATCAAGGCAAGCAGGCCGCCTGCGATCGCCACGGCGGCGATGAAAGGAAGCACGGAGACCGGCGGAAGGGCCAGGGCTGCCGCAGCGAGCAGCTTGACATCACCGCCACCGAGCCAGCCACGACGCCAGCAGAACACGGCCGAAACGAATACCAGGAACCCGGCAACTACGGCGCCCACAACTTCGCCGTTGAGTAGGCGCGTTGCAACGCCAAGGAGTGTGACCGCCACCGGAATAGCATTCGGGATGCTCCGGGCGATGAGATCATGCAAGCCACCGCCTAGGAGCAGAAGAACACAGATCATCAGAACCGCGGAAGAGAGAGGCGATGTCCAGATACTGAGCATTGCCTCTCCTGTGCACGAGGTGGCTTGATTTAACGGGTAACCTGTGGTGCGACGGCTACATCCGCCGCACCATTGAACCAACTCTCATGTCGCATTTCGACGAGACGCAGCCTGAGGCCTATTTCAGCTCGCGTTAGCAGCACTCGTCAGCGTAGTACCAATGGTGTTGAAGATGTTCCCAAGCTGCGGGCCACCGACCGTGAGGCCGGCGACAATCACGAGCGCGAGCAGGCCGGCAATGATGCCGTACTCCATCGCGGTCACGCCGCGGCGGTCAGCCTTCAGCTTCGTCCAGATTTTCATGTAGTTCATCATGGGTTGAATTCTCCTCAGGGAACCATGACTGGACGTGTCTGAATGCCCGGATCCGCAGTCCCGCCGGTGGGCACTTGGATCAGATACAGCCTCTGGTTGAAATGAAGGTAACTTGTCCGTGTGCTTCGTTAAAGTAGAATGGTGTGGAGGCAGCACGAGGGGGTGGAGCGATGCAAAAATGCCACAGATGTCGGGTCTCCCTGAACAGGGCGTGATATCAGGGTGTTGTACGGAACGGCTGGCGGTCTGGCTGGGCTAGTTTCCGAAGGGGCGGCCCGTCGTCCCCCGGCTGAGCGCAGCTTGCCGGTCAAGGTCAACACTGACTGCCGCCAGCACGTTCCGGAGGACGAACTGGGCAGAGTACAATGCGGTCCGGCGCGGGCGTGGCAGTCTGGCCATGTGGTTCACGGATGCGGCGATCGCGGCCTGACCGGCCGAGCCCTGGACCACGCGAGGCGGACAGCCGCGGTATTCATCCCGAGCGATCAACACGGCACTAACCTTGCGGGCGGTGTTCCGGCTGGCCTTGCGCCAGACCGAGGGACTGATCTGCTCCATCATTGCCCTGTTCGGTCCCGATCTGGCCGTGCCAGACCATTCTACCCTGTGTCGCCGTACCGAGGTATTGGAGGTGCCGTGGCCCCGGCCCGGAACGCGCCCCATGCGCCTGATCGTTGACAGCATGGGTTGAAGCTGTGCGGGCGGGCGAATGGCTCACCGGGAAGCACGGGACCAGGACCCGCCGGTCGTGGCGAAAGTTGCACATTGGTGTGGACGCTGCTTGGAGTGGGTCCCTGGCGCTGGACATGATGAACATGACCCGCAGCCAAGGCGCCGCCGGCGGTTCGTAGCCATGATCGATCGTGGCTACGACGGGCACATCTGCCGTGACTTGGCGAAGAACACGGTACCGGTCGGACCCAACCAGCCCTGGGTCGCCGGCCTGGCCTGCCTCGTCGCCGATGGCTTCGTCTACGCCTCAGTGATCCTCGATGCTTGGTCGCGCCGCGTAGCCGGTTATGCGATCGGTCGCTCGATCAATACCAGGCTGACCCTCGCCGCCTTGTGGGCCGCGCCCGACGACCGCATCCGGCTGCCGGCTGCATCCATCACCCGGATTTTGGGCCTCCGTAGCCCAGGGAGCGCCTGGCCATCACGCCCCTGGGCCGTCCTGGCGGGAGAGGTCGACTCGTTGTCGCTGCGGCCGCCGGTCGGGTGGCTGGGCGGCGTCCGCATCGCGCGTGCATCGCCTTGCTGGCGCTGGGATGGGGATGCGGCCACGGTCGTCAACGACTGAAGCGGCCGGTGAACGGGCGTGCAGGAAGCGCCCGCCGCCCGGAACGGCTGCGGCCCGGCTCGAGAAGGGATGGAGGAACCCTGGGCCGCCGCCCGTTACGGCGCCGGTGCCGGCCGGGGTTGCGCCGTGATGCGATCCACCTCCGCGTGATCCTCCGCGCCAAGGGTCCAGCCGGCGGCGGCCATGTTCTGGGCGATCTGCTCAGGCTTCGTGGCACCCGCGATCACGCTGGAAACCGTGGGTCGCGCCAGCAGCCAGGAGAAGGCGAGTTCCAGCATGCTGCGCCCCCGGGTGGCGCAGAAGCGTTCCAGCTGCTCCAGCACCGACCAGTTGTGCTCGGTGACGAAGTGCTCTGAGAGTACGGGCGTGTAGGTGAGGCGTGCGCCCTGCGGCAGCGGCTCGTTCCGGCGGTACTTTCCCGTCAGCAACCCGCTGGCGAGCGGGAAATAGGGCAGCATCCCCAGCCCATGCGCCTGCACCGCGTCCAGCAGCCCGTTGTCGGGCTCGCGCGCCAGAAGACTGTACTCGTCCTGGCAGGAGATGAAGGCGTTCAGCCCGTGCAGCCGTGAAGTCCAGAGCGCGTCCACCACCTGCCAGGCGGCGAAGCGCGAGCAGCCGATGTAGCGGACCTTCCCTTGGCGCACGAGATCGTCGAGCGCGCGCAGCGTCTCCTCCACCGGCGTCAGCGGGTCGAAGCGATGCACCTGGTAGAGATCGATCCAGTCGGTGCCGAGCCGCCGCAGGCTCTCCTCGATCGAGGCCATGACCGTCCGGCGCGAGGTGTCGCCGAACCGGCCTTCATCCATCGGGATGCCGAATTTTGTCGCGAGCACGATGTCCTTCCGGCGGTCGCCGAGCAATTGCCCGAGAAATTCCTCGGACCGACCTCGGGCACCGCGCGGATAGACATTGGCCGTGTCGAACAGGGTCACGCCCTGGTCAAGCGCCGCATGCACCACGGCGCGCGAGGCAGCGAAGTCGCAGCGTCCGCCGATGTTGTTGCAGCCAAGGCCAATGACCGAGACGCGCAGGCCGGATCGGCCGAGGTTGCGCTGATCCATATTCGTTCGTTCCTTCCCGCCACTCACTCGACCGCAGCGCCGGAGGCGGCGACAGCCGTTTTCCAGCGCTGCATGTCACGCCGCAGGAACTCGCCGAAATCAGCTGGGCTGCCGGAGGCGAAGGTGACGCCCTGGGAGGCGAGGCGCTCCCGCACATCCGGGGCCGCCAGCGCGGCGGAGAAGGCCTTGTGCAGCGTCGCGATGACCGGGGCCGGCGTGCCGGCGGGTGCGACAAAACCCTGCCAGCCGGCCGCCTTGAAGCCGGGCAACCCTGCCTCGGCCACGGTCGGAACGTCCGGCAGCGTGGCAAGTCGTGCCGAGGACGTGACGGCGAGCGGACGCAGCGCGCCGGCCGCGATCTGCTGCGCCGCGCCGACCGGATCGCTCGACAGCGCCTCCACCTGGCCGGCCAGGATCGCCGTCATGGCCGGGGCAGCGCCGTTGTAGGGCACATGCGTCATGGAGATGCCTGCCTGTTGCAGCAGCAGCGCCATGGCCAGGTGAGGAAAGGTGCCATTGCCGGCGGAGGCATAGTTCAGGCGGCCCGGCTCCGCCTTCGCCAGCGCGATCAGCTCCGCGAGGCTGCGGGCCGGCACGGAGGCGCGAACCACGATGACATTTGGCACGGTGACCGCGAGGGTGATCGGGGTGAAGGCTGTGGCCGTATCATAGGGCAGGCTGCGGTACAGGCTGGGGTTGATGGCGAGGTTGGTGTTGGCGAGCAGCAGCGTATGGCCATCCGGTGCCGCGGAGGCGACGGCGCGAGCCCCCGTGATGCCGCCAGCACCGGGCCGGTTTTCGACCACGACGGAATTGCCGAGGCTGCGCGATAGCTTCTCCGCCATCAGCCGGGCGAGAACATCGGCGAGGCCGCCGGGCGCGAAGGGAACGACGATCGTCACCGCCCGCGAGGGGAAGCCCGGCGCAGCGCCCTGGGCGAAGGCACGGCACGATCCGCCCGCGCCGGGTAGCCCTGCTCCCACCGCGAGAAGACCCCTGCGCGCGAGCGCTTCCGCATTCCCTGGCATGTTTCCTTCCTCCATTAGCCGCCGTTCCGGCGTGCGGTGCGGGTTCCTTGGCCGACGCGACGCGCCGGCCGGGATGAGCCTTATTCCCCGGTAAAGCCGACGGCGCGCACGATGTCCTTCCAGCGGGCGGTTTCGGCGCGGAGCCGCTCCGCCAGTTCGGCGGGCGTGCAGGTGGTGGGCTTCGCTTCCATCTGCTGAAGGCGGGCGCGCAGCGGCTCGTCGCCTGCGGCCTGGACAACCGCGGCGTGCAGCGCCGCCACGATGGCGGCAGGCGCCTTCGCCGGCAGCACCAGGATGTTCCAGGTCTCCCCAGTGATGTCGGGCAATCCGCGCTCAGCGAAGCTCGGCACTTCCGGCACCCGCGGCATGCGCTCCGGCGAGGTGACCGCCAGGATGCGGAGCGTGCCCGCCCGGTGCGGCTCGACCAGATCCCCGAGCGTGGCCATCACGGCGGCGATGCGGCCGGCCTGGAGATCCACCAGCGCGGCCCCGGTGCCGCGATAGGAGACATGGGTCATCTTCAGGCTGCGCTGCTTCGCCATCAACTCGGCCAGGAGATGCGGCGTGGAGCCGGCGGCGGGGCTGCTATACGGGATGTCCGCCTGCCGCGCCGCCCAGGCCAGGAACTCGTCCAGCGAGCGGGCGGGGTGGGAGGCGGCGATGCAGAAGGCGAAGGGCACGGAGGCGACTGCGGAAACAGGAGTGAAATCGGCCAGCCCGTCATAGCGCGTCGTGCTCGGATAGATATGCGGCGTGATGGTCAGCACGCTTTCCGGCGTACAGAGGATCGTCGCGCCGTCCGGCGCGGCCGCGCGCACCGTCTCCGCCGCGAGGCGCGCGGAGGCGCCGGGGCGGTTGTCCACGATCACGCCAGGTGCATAGGAGCCAGCCAGCCGCTCCGCATAGAGCCGCGCGAAGATGTCGGCCGCGCCGCCGCCTGGATAGCCGACGACGATACGGGCCGTCCGGTCCAGCATGCCGGACTGCGCCGAGGCGCCGGCGGCGATCAGCGTGCAGGCCGCGGCGCCGGCGAGGATCTGTCGGCGTGTCGGCGTCATGCTGCGGTTCAAGGCGTTCGCTCCGTGCTCGTGGCTGTGGCGGCCCAGCTTATTTGATGCGGACGCCGGTTTCCTCGATGATCCGCCGCCAGATCGGCGCGTCATGCGCGATCATGGCTGCGAACTCCTCGGGGGAACTGCCCACCGGCTCGTATCCGATGTCACGGATGAGCTTGGACGGGGCGGGGCGGCGAACCGCCTCAGCGAGCGCGCTGCCAACGGCGGCGACGATGGCGGGCGGGGTTCCGGAGGGCAGGAACATGCCCTGCCAGATCTGCGGATCGAAGCTGGGGATGCCGAGCTCCGTCAGCGTGGGCACGTCCGGCAGGTCCGGCATGCGGCGCGGCCCGGTCACGCCGAGGGGACGAAGCTGGCCGGCGCGGATGAACTCGCGCGCGGAGCCCGCATCGATGAAGGCGCAGCAGATGCGCCCGCCGAGCATCTCGGTGATGAGGGCGGAGGTGCCAGTGTAGGGCACGGGCTCGGCCTCAAGCCCGGTTTGCTTCGCGAGCAACATGCCCTGAAGATGGCTGGATGAGCCGTAGCCGTAATTGCCAAAATGCAGCGGCTCACGGCTTGCTCTCGCCTGCGCCACGAAGTCCTGCAGCGATGTCGCGGCCACCGAAGGGCGCACGACGAAGACGGCCATGGCGGCGGTGATCTGCGAGACGGGCACGAGGTCCCGCCCGATCACATAGGCCAGGCTCCGGTCCAGCATCGGCCCGATCAGTGCGCCGGAGACTGTGGAGAGAATGGTGGTGCCGTCGCGGCGCGACTGCACGACGCGGCCCGCACCAATCATGCCGCCGCCGCCGGGCACGTTCTCCACCACCACCGGCTGGCCGAGGATCTCGGCCAGCGGATCCACCATCGCCCGGGCGACCGCATCGGCAGCGCTGCCCGGCGGGCTGTTCAGCACGATCCGCACGGGGCCGCCACCGGGCTGCAGCCCCTGCGCCATGGCTGGGGTGAGCACGGCAGCGAAGGCCGCGGCGAGCAGGGACAGCGCGAGCCGCCTGGTTGTTCTCTTCATCGTTTCCTCCTCAGTCGCGTCGGGCGGCCCCGACGCCACAGGCGCTACCGGACCGGTGAACCGGCCACCGCCAAATCGCGTACCATGCCGTTGAAGCGGGTGGGTGCCTCAAGCTTCAACATATGCCCGAAGCCTTCCATCCGGTGCAGCACGGCGTCCGGCTTCGCTGCGAGGAGCTTCGCCGCGTGCTGCTCGAAGGGGGCGACCTTGTCGCGCGTGCCGACGGCGAGCGCCACCGGGCACGCCACGCGGCCGATCAGGGACGGCGTGTCAGTGGTGAAGGTCATGTGCACCGCTGCGTCCCAGCCGGCGGAGGTGACTGCGTCCCGCAGGCGTTCCACCAGGGCACGTACCTGCCTGGGCGTATCGGGCGTGAGCAGGCGATCGGCGACGGCACTGCGATCTACCCCGCCCTCCGGATGTCCCGCCCGCCGCATCGCGGCCAGCTCGGTTTCGCGTTGCGGGCCAGTGAGGGTGCCGCGCGCGGCATTGGGGGCGGAGAGGAGGAGGGCGCCGGCGCGGCCAGGCTCGGTGACGGCCAGGTTCACCGCGATGACGCTGCCCCAGGAACTGCCGACGAGTACGGCGATACGCGCCAAGCCCAGGGCGTCCAGGAAGACGGCCAGGGCCGCCGCATAGTCGAGGGCCGCGGGATCGGCCTCGGGCAGGGGCGTGCTGTTGCCGAAGCCAGGCGCGTTCCAGGCGATGACGCGGAAGCGGTCCGAAAGCCCCGCGAACTGGGCGCGGTAGCCGGCGGAGCTGGAGCCAATGCCGTGCAGCAGCACGACTGCGGGCGCATCCTGCGGGCCGGCCTCGCGATATTCGATCAGCGCGCCGGAGCTACCCGGCAGCGCCACCTCCCGAAGCACCGGCAGGTCTTGCGACAGCAGGGAGGCATCGGCGGCAGAGAGGGTGTCGGCGTCGCTCATGCGGGCACCGTGTTCAACTCGCGCAGCGCCGGCATCACCTGTTCCGCGAAGAGCCGCACCGAGGCCTCGGCATCGGCATGCGCCATGCTGCCGAAGTTGAAGCTGCCGATCAGGTAGTTCAGCCCGCCTTCCGTGATCTGGCGCGACAGCGTCTCCCGCACGGTGTCCGGAGAGCCGGCCACGCCATGGCCGGATTCCAGCAACTGGTCGAATTCCGGCGGCAGCTTCGCATTGACGGGCTGCGTGCCGTGCTTGTTCCAGAGCTTCATGAAGTTGCGGTAGAAGACCGGCCAAGCGGCGCGGCCGATCTCGAGCGCCTCGCGATCCGTGTCGGCCAGCAGGATGTAGCGGTTAACGCCGATCAGCGGCTCCTCGCCGCCCTCGGGATGGGTCTTGGACCATTCCGCGCGGTAGCGCTCGCTGATATTACCGATGCGCGCGACGGGGCCGCCGCAGACGACGTTCACGCCATGCTGCGCCGGCCATACCGTCGAGTCTGGGGAGGCGAGGGCATACCAGACCGGCGGATGCGGCTGCTGGAAGGGCTTCATCTCCACCGGTACGTCGTCGAACTGCCAGAACTTGCCCTCGAAGTTCAGCGTGTCGGAGGAGAAGTAGCGCTGGATGATTTCAAAGGCCTCCGCATACATCTGCGGGGCCACCGTCGCATCCACGCCGAAGGCCTTCAACTCATGCGGGGAGGCGCCGCGGCCGATGCCGAACTCGAAGCGGCCGCGGCTGAGATGGTCGAGCATGCAGATCTCCTCGGCCAGCCGCATCGGGTGATGGATCGGCAGGAGATAGACAAGAGGGCAGAAGCGCAGGCGCGATGTGCGCTGGATCATCGCTGAGACGAAGACGCTCTGCGACGGCGTCGTGCTGAGCGGCGTCGCGTGGTGCTCGCTCATATGGTAGCAGTGGAAGCCGAGCTGGTCGTAGAGTTCCACGAGGCGAAGCCGCTGCTCGTACTGCTCGGCCAGAGGCAGGCCGCCACGGTCGTTCTGGTCGAAGATGCCGAATTTCATGGGATGGCTCCTGGGGCGGGCGAGCACCGGCTCAGCCGGCCGCGGTCCTGGAGAAGATCTGGAAAAGATTGCCCTCGGGATCAGCGCAGGTGAGGACGGCGCCATGCGAGCCCATGTCGCGCCGTGCCACGATCCCGCCGCCGGCCTGGCGCACGCGGCGCTCGGCTTCGGCGGCATCATCGGCCTCGAAGACGGCGACGCTGCCCGCCGCGCCGGGCGCGGCCTCTTCGATGGAACTCAGGGCGAAGTTCGTGTTGCCGAGGCGGAACTGGCACCAGCGCTCGCCGTCACGGAAGCTGGGGGAGAGGCCGAGGGCCGCGCCATAGAATCGCTCGGCAGCATCCATGTCGCGGATGACGGTGTAGACGCTCTGCATCCTGGGCACGCGCTTTCCTCCGTTCCTTGGTTCCGCGCGTTCCCGCGAGGCTTCTTCATCCCCGAAGCCAGTGCCGGGTGACACTAGCGTTCAAAGGCATTCAATATTATTGAATCAATTACTGTATGTTGTATGGTGATGGCTCACCAGCAGGATGTCAACGATGCTGCAACATGTGGGCGTCGCCTTGTGTGGAGGGTTCCGGTGAGCGCAGCGGAGGCCCGCCGCGGGATCCAGTCGGTGGAGGTGGCCTTCCGCCTCCTGACGGCGCTGCAGGCAAGCCCGCGACCGATGCCGCTGAAGGAGGTGGCCTCCCGCGCGGGCATGACGCCGAGCGCGGCGAACAACTATCTTGTCAGCCTCGTGCGCACCGGGCTTGCCGCGGCGGATGAGAAGCCGGGCCATTACCGGCTGGGGCCAGCCTCCGTCGCCCTGGGCATGCGGGCCATCCAGCAGATGGACGGCTTCGAGGTCATGCGGCGCGAGGTGACGGCGTTACGGGACATCACTCGGCACAGCGCGGCCGTCACGGTTTGGACGCAGGACGGCCCGGTGAGCCTGTTCAAGCAGGAGGGCGACCGGCGGGCCGCCTATGAGCTTCGCACGGGATTGCTGCCGATCATGTCGACGGCGGCGGGAAAGGCCTTCGCGGCCTGCCTCCCACAGCATGTCACCATGCCGCTGATCGAGCGCGAGGCAGCGGCTGCCCGCGTTGCGGGGATGACGGCGGCCGCCTTTGTGGAGGCCGCACGGGAAGAGATGCGGCGCGAGGGCTTCGTGGTGGTCCGGCGCCACGACGGCACCGGCTATGTGTCGGCCGCTGCACCGGCCTGGGACTGGAGTGGCACAATGCGTTTCGCACTGAGCATCATCGATTCGGAAAGCGCGCTGGCGACGGAATCCGGCAGTGCTCACATGGCGGCGCTGCTTGGATGCGCCTCCGCAGGGACTGCTGCGCTGGGCGGGATATCAGGCGGCCCTGCGCCGCAGGCGGGCGGGCTATGATGGCGGGACTTCAGTCCGCCCGCGCCCCGGAGGCGCGCACGAGCGGCACCCAGAAGGCGATCTCCTCCCGCAGATTGGTGTCAAAACGCTCAGGCGTCCAGCCGCGCATCACGGGCGTGCCCAAACTCTCGAAGCGGGCGACGAGGGTGGGATCGGCAAGGGCCGTTTCGATGGCCTGGGCGAAGCGGTCGATGATCGGCCGGGCCGTGCCGGCGGGGGCGTAGATCCCATACCAGGAATGTGCCTTGAAGTCGCCGAGCCCGACTTCCCTGGCGGTCGGCACATCGCGAAAGCGGGCCACCCGCGCCTCGGTGGTGACGAAGATGATCCGCACCGATCCCGCCTCATGCATCGGTGCGAGGATGGAGGGCGTGTCCACAAGATCCAGGGTGCGAGCAGGCTTGCGGAAAGTGGAGTGGCCTTCCACGACGGTATCGCGAACTCGTTGCGCCGTACAAACGGGCGATCTGGATTCTTGCCACGAAGCTGGCGGGATGTGCCGTCAGTCTTCGGCCCGCATCGACCGTGGGACGCGATGTGAGCGGGCCAGGGTTGAGGGTGGGAAGGCGCCAAAATTCCTCTGGGGCGCCCTCCTGCGGATCACCCCGGATGCGGTGCAACTGGAGACCGTGCTTGGGGAGGCGGCAAAGAATGCCGCCTCCGCCGTCATTCGGCGATGCGGAGATTGCCTTCGCGCGCCACGACTTCCCACCGCTGGAAATCGGCGTCGAGGAAGCGCCGGAACTCAGCCGGCCGTTCTGCCAGCACCATCGCACCCTCCGCGACCAGCCGCTCCGAGAGATCGGGTGAGCGGACCGCCTTTCCCGCCAGCTCGGCCACCCGCTCGACGATGGCGTCCGGTGTGCCCTGCGGCGCCATGAGGCCAAACCAGGCGGAGACCTCGAAGCCGGGGAAGCCGGACTCTGCGACGGTCGGCACATCCGGAAGGATCGCCGAGCGCTCGGGGGTGGAGACAGCCAGGGCCCGCAGCCTGCCCGCCCGGACATGGCCCATCACCGCGACGATATTGTCGAACATCATCTGCGCGCGGCCCGCGACGAGGTCGATCTGCGCCGGCGCGCTGCCGCGATAAGGCACGTGCAGAATGTCGATGCCCGCAAGCGACTTCAGGAACTCGCTCGCCATCTGGTGCGAGGTGCCGTTGCCTGAGGAAGCGAAGCTGATGCTTCCGGGTGACCGCTTCGCAAGGGCTACCAGCTCCTGCAGGTTGCGGGCCTCCATGGAGGGATGCACGACGAGCACGAGAGGCGTCGAGATCAGGCGGGTGATCGGGACGAAGTCGCCCTTCGCCGAGAAGGGGAGGCGCGGATAGGTCGCGGCGGTGATGGTATGTGCCGCCGTGGCGAGCAGGAAGGTGGTGCCGTCGGCGGGCGCCTTGGCGACGACATCCGTTCCTATGGTCCCGCCCGCGCCGGGACGGTTCTCAACCGCGATGGGCTGGCCCAGCCCATCGGTCATCTTCGCGGAGATGCCCCTGGCCAGGGTGTCCGACGCGCTGCCCGGCGGAAAGGGAACCACCATCCGGACTGGGCGGGATGGCCAGGCGCCTTCGTTGGCAGCGAGGGGCAGGGGCAGGAACGCTCCTGCCCCCGCGGCCAGAACCGTGCGACGTTTCATCTTGTGTTTCCTCCTCGGTTGAACCGTGAAATCACACGATGGCGTGGCTCCTCTCGAAGGCGCGGCCGAGATAGGCGCCGTCCTTCGCCAGGTGATCCTGCAGATCGCCGACATCGAGCTGGGACAGCGGCGTGTTCCGCTGGGCGGCCATGGCAGCCGCGACGCCCGCGGCCTGCCCCGTGACCAGGCAGGGCGCCATGTTGCGTGTGGCGCCATGCGCGAAATGCGTCGCGGAAAGACAACGGCCGGCGACGATGAGGTTCTCCACGCCCTGCGGCAGCAGTGAGCGGTAGGGAACGTCGAAGGCGCCGTCATCGCCGATATCGACGAAATAGGCCTGGCCGGTATCCGGGTGGTGGATGTCCACGGGGAAGCAGATCTGACCGATCGTGTCGCCGAACTTGCGCCCCTCGAGCACGTCCTCCTTGGAAAGCTCGTACTGCCCGATGATGTTGCGGGATTCCCGCACGCCGGCGACGACCTGCGGCGTGAAGTAGGAATCCTCAAAACCCGGCACGTGGCGCTTCAGGAAGTTGCCGGCACGCACGCATTGGCGCGTCAGCTCCTGCATCGCACGGGACATGGCCAGCGGGTCCGTGCCATCCACGCCGAAGACGGCGGAGGTGTTGACGTTCACGCGGGTCGGCCAGACCGTGTTGAAGAACACCTTGTGGTCGCGGTTCGGGAAGATGCCCTCGCGCTCGATGACGTCGTTCCAGCGGCTGAAGGTGCCGTTGAAGTAGACCGGGATGGGATCGGGATGGTCCGGCCGGGTGGCCATGGCGGGCGCCACCTCGCCGAGGGTGGAGGCGATCAGCTGCGTGTCCACGTTGTGGAAGTGCATCAGCATGGAGACGGGCTGCATCTTGCCCGTGCCGGTCTCTCCCTTGCGGGTCGGGCAGCCGGCGAAGGCGGCGATGTCGGCGTCGCCGCTGGTGTCCACATAGGATCCGGCGCGGACAATGCGCAGCCCGCCCTTCATCGCGGTGACCAGGCCGGTGATGGCGGCGCCATCGCGCTCGACCTCCACCACGCTCGCGCCATAGATCACCTGGGCGCCCGCCTCGGCGAGCATCTCCGCCGCGACGATGCGGAACCAGTCGCCGTCCACAGGGGTCACGGCGCTGACGAAGCCGCCATAGGGGATGTGGCCCACGGCTGCGCCCACCGCGATCAGCCGGTCCACCACCTCCTGCGCGATGCCGAAGACGGTCTGGCGCATGTCCCGCGTGAGAAAGCTGTGCAGGCAGAGCCCGGTGGTGGCATTGCCGCCGACGAAGGGGCGCGGCTCGAGTACGACGGTGCGAGCCCCGGCCCGCGCCGCGGCGACGCCCGCCGCCACGCCGGTCACGCCGCCGCCGACGATGGCGACGTCATAATGCAGATCGTTCGTCATGCTTCCTCCCGATTTCGTTCAGTCGGCGCGTCAGCCGGTGCGGTCTGTCACACCTACGAGGATGTCCAGGTTGAGGAGCTGCCCGCCCCCCGCCGGGGTGTTTGCGGGCTCGATCTGCTGCACGGCCTCGACGACGCGGCGGCCAGCCCGCGCGATGTGGTCGCGCATCAGCGCCTCCGCCCCCGCGCCGTCCCGCCGGGCGAGCAGGCCCACCAGCAGCCCGTGCTCCGCGACGGAGCGCTTCTGGTGCTCGGCGGAGAGGAGCGAGAGGCGCCGGTAGGCGGCGACCAGCGGGTCGAGCGAGTGCAGTGCCGCGCTCGCGCGCCCGCTGCCGCAGGCTGCGGCGATGATCTGGTGGAACCGTCCGTTCAGCTCGACGAGAGCAGGCACGTCGCTGCGCTCCGCAGCCCGCTCGCCCTCCGCATGCATTTCGCCCAGGGCGCGGAGGTCGTCCGCCGTGATCCGCATCGCGGCTGTGCGGGCGATGGCGCCTTCGATGGCGGCGCGGAGGAAATACACCTCCGCGACATCTTCTGCCGTGGGGCGGAAGATCCTGAGCCCCCGGGGCGTGATTTCGAGCAGCCCCTGCCCGACGAGGCGCTTGACCGCCTCCCGCACCGGTGTCCGGCTGATCTCGAGCCTATCGGCAAGCTGCACTTCCGAGACGGTCTCACCAGGGCGCAGCCGCCCCTCCACGACCATGTCGCGGATCCGTTCATAGGCCAGTTGGTAGAGGGGGGCAGTCTCTGTATCGAGCATAACATCCAGACCTGTATGCAGACCTGCATGGCAAAGACATCCTTGGCTGTCAAATCCGATTTGACGAGCCGAAGAAAGTTCCAGGATCCTTCTCAGGCTGGAGCGTGGGCCTGGAGTGAGCCGGATCGAGGCAAGCCAGAATCCAGCCTTGTGCTTCTGGAGCCAAGGTTTGCATACGCTGTGCCCGGATTCCGATCATTCCTCCGCAAGATGGCCGGGAATCCAAGCAGGCGATGAGGAAGTTCAGGCCGCCGCGGCTTCTCTCGTCGAGTGAGGCTTTGGCGGGCCGGGACGAAGTACGTATACATCGGCATGTTCTTTGCACGCATGCTGCAGCGGCTGTCCGTCCACGGCGGGTAGAGCAGGTAGAGAGGATGCCGGTCGATGCCCCGGTCTGCACGTGAGGGATAATGAAGGCCGATGATCGAGCGCGCCGGGCGGCAGGAGAGTGGGTGTTTGGCGCCGCGGCTGATGTCGTGGCGAATTGGGTAGCCTCCTTGGTCATTGCTTGGGAGGGGGACCAGCCAGCCACATGGGCCGTTTGATGCTCAGGGCGCACCGCGTGGAGCGGGATGCCCGCTGTTATCCCGGTGCATGGAAAGCCACCGCTTACTCGGGGGTGCTCAACACAGGAAGTCCGGACATGTCCGCAGATGGTTAAACCGATCAAACCGGCCGTGCTGACCGCACCAGTTGTGGAGCCGGGCGCGCTTCCCGTATCGCCGGGTGACACGCTGGCGGCCGCGCTGCATCGCCGCCTGGAGGCGGAGATCGCCGATGGCGTGCTCGACCCCGGGAGCCGCCTGGACGAGCAGGAGATCGCGCAGCGCTTCGGCGTCTCCCGTACGCCGGTGCGGGAGGCGTTCCGGCTGCTCGCAGCAGACCGGCTGGTGGAGCTGCGCGGACGTCAGGGGGCCATGGTGCGCAGTATCGGCGTGCACACATTGATCGAGATGTTCCAGGTGATGGGGGAGCTGGAAGGGCTCTGTGCCCGCCTTGCCGCCCGCCGCATCGCGCCACGCCAGATTGAGCGGTTGCGGGAAATCCACCAGCGGCTGGAGGCCGCCGCCGCCGATGGGCCGGACGCCTTCTACGACGTGAACCAGGAATTTCACGAAGCGATCTACGAGGCGTCCTGCAACGCCTTCCTGGCCGAGGAGACGCGCAAGCTGCGCAACCGCGTGGCCGCCTATCGCCGTCGCGTGACGCGCATGCCCAGCCGCATCGGCGATACCATCCGTGAGCATGCCGAGGTGATGGAGGCCATCATCGCGCGCGACCCTGATCGCGCGCATGCATCGATGCGGGCGCATCTGACCTTGCTGGGGGACAACCTGCTGGACTTCATCGCGGCCTTCGAGTGAAGGATTGGTATGCAAATTGCTGAAGTTTGCATACGAAGACCTGGAGCCTCCCGTGCAGCACTACCTGACCGACAAGCCTGGCCTCGTCACGGCGCCTCCGGAACCATCGGCCTCCTTCGGCTCGGCATCATGAAGCGCCAGGGCGCCGGGGACTGCCTCATTAAGGCCAACGCAGAGCAAGCCGCGCCTTTCCGCGACGCTCTCTCCGGCACCGCCGAAGTGCGCTCCCTCATCCACCTGCCACCACAATTCTGAGGAGGCACATCCCCATGCCCCGCATCACAACGACAGATCAGGTCCAGCTTCATGTGGAGGAAGTCGGGGAGGGTACGCCCATCCTCTTCATCCATGAGTTCGGCGGCAATCATGAGAGCTGGGAGCCGCAGCTGCGCTTCTTCGCGCGCCGGCACCGCTGCATCACCTATGCCGCGCGCGGCTACCCGCCCTCCGATGTGCCGGACGACATGGAGCGCTATTCCCAGGGCATCGCGGTGGCCGATGCCATCGCGGTGCTGGACGGGCTGGGCCTTGCCAAGGCGCATATCGTCGGCCTTTCCATGGGCGGCTTCTGCACCGTGCATTTCGGCCTTCGCCACCCGGATCGCGCTCTGTCGCTGACCGTCGCCGGCGCAGGCTATGGTTGCGAGAAGGAGCATGAGGAATACTTCCGTGGCGTCTCACGCGAAGTGGCGGACCAGTTCCAGACCATGGGCGCCAAGGCCTTCGCCCCGATCTACGGCTCGGGCGCCTCGCGCGTGCAATTCCAGAACAAGGACCCGCGCGGCTGGCAGGAATTCGTCGACCGGCTGGCGACGCATTCCGATATTGGCGCGGCGATGACCATGCGCGGCGTCCAGGCCCGCCGCCCCTCCTTCTGGGACCTGGAGGATGAGCTAAAGCGAATGATGGTGCCGACGCTGGTGGTAGTGGGCGATGAGGACGACCATTGCCTGCAGCCCGGCATCTTCCTGAAGAAAACCATTCCCGCCTGCGGTCTTTCGATCTTCCCGAAGACCGGCCACACGCTGAACCTTGAGGAGCCAGCCGCCTTCAACGCCCTGCTCGCCGAATTCATCGCCCAGGTGGAGGCGGATGCCTGGAAGGTGCGCGATCCGCGCGCCCTGTCCGGCCAGGTGATGAAGACCAAGTGATGGCGGCGCGCATCGATCCGGACCGCCTTTGGGGGCGGCTGATGGCGCTGGCCGAGATCGGCGCCACCTCAGCCGGCGGCGTGAACCGCCAGGCCCTTTCGGCGGGCGAGATCGAGGTGTGGCGCCTGGTGATCGGCTGGGCGGAGGCCGCCGGGATGGAGGCCTCGACCGACCCGGCCGGAAACCTGTTCCTCACCCTGCCGGGGCTGGACCGCAGCCTGCCGCCGCTGGTGATGGGCAGCCATATCGACACGCAGCCCACTGGCGGGAAGTTCGATGGCGCCTTCGGCGTGCTGGCCGCGCTGGAGGCCGCCGAGAGCCTCCGTACCGTCCCGGCGCGCGACGTGACCGTGGTGGCCTGGATGAACGAGGAAGGCAGCCGCTTCGCCCCGGGCATGATGGGCTCGGAAGCTTTTGCCGGTGTGCGCCCCCTGGCGGAGATCCTGGCCGCGCGGGATGCCGCGGGCACCAGCGTGGCGGAAGCACTGGGCGCGCTGCACGCCGCCTTTCCGCAGCTGCCGCACCGCCCGCTCGGCTTTCCGATCGGTTTCTATCTCGAACCCCATATCGAGCAGGGCCCGATCCTGGAGCAGCGTGGCGCACCGATCGGCATTGTCACCGGCATCCAGGGCAAGAAGACCTGGGAAATGGTGGTGGAGGGCGCCGAGGGCCATGCCGGCACGCTCGACATGGCCGACCGCCGCGACGCTCTGGCTGCCTTTGCCCGCGTGGCGGATGCGATGTTCCGTGAAGTGGGGGCGGCGGATTCCATCGTGAAGTTCACCATCGGCATGGCGCGAGTGGAGCCGAACGCGCCCTCCGTCGTGCCGGCGCGCGTCACCTTCCGTATCGATCTGCGCCATCCGGAGAACGCCGCGCTGGATGCCTTCGGTGCGCGGCTGGAGGAACTGGCCGAGGCCCATGCCGCACCCTGCGCCGTGCGTGTGACGCGGCTGGTGGACGCGCCCTCCAACAGTTTCGATGCGGGGCTACGCGCACGCATTGCGGCGGCGGCCGAAGCGCTGGGCCATGCCGCCATGCCCATTCTCTCGGCGGCAGGGCATGACGCGCGCCACATGGCCCCGCTCTGCCCGGCCGCGATGATCTTTATCCCCTGCCGCGATGGCGTCAGCCACGCAGAGCATGAATGGGCCAAGCCCGAGCATGTCGCGGCCGGTGCGGCCGTGCTGGCCGAGGTCGCGGCAGGGCTGGCGCTGCCGGAACCGGGCTGAGCGGAGCGCCGCGACCCCGCCCGGCCGTCAGTTCTTCTCGACGTTCCAGAACAGCATCACCGGCGCATCCAGCACGCCGGAGATGTTGCTGCGCCGGGCATAGGGCTGATCGAACTGCCCGAGCACGCGATAGGGCTGCATCTCGGCCAGCCGGCGATGCAGCGCCTCGGTCGCGGCCCGGCGCGCGGCATCGTCCGGCGCATCCACCACGGCCGCGCGCAGCCGCTCCGCCTGTTCGTCGCAGGGCCAACCTGCCCAGCCACGGTCACAGCTCATATTCGTGCCGATATTCGTGATGGGCGACTGCATGGTGGCGCCCGAGGCAGTGGTGACGAAGAGGTTCCATCCGCCCTCCGCCATGGTGCCGCGATTCTGCTGCCGCGTGGTGACCGTGCCCCAGTCCGACACCTGCATGTCGATGTTGAAGCCCGCCTCCTTCAACCTTGCCGCCGCCACCTCGGCCATGCGGCCGATGGGCGCGATGTCGAAGGAGGTGGTGAGAACGACCTTCTCGCCACGATAGCCGCTCTCGGCCAGCAGGCGCCGGGCGGTATCGAGATTGGGCCGCGCATAGGGCTCGCTGCCCGCCTCGGTGCCGTTCGGGCTGCCGCAGATGAAATAGGAGCCGCAGCGCCGCCACCAGCGCTCGTCGCCATAGCCGGCAGCCAGGAAGTCGGCCTGGTCGGTCGCATAGGCGAGGGCGAGGCGCGCGCGGGAGTCGTTGAAGGGCGGGTGAAGGTGGTTGGGCCGCAGCATCACCTGGTTGGACAGGCTGGTGTAGCGCTCCACCCGGATGTCGCGGGAGCGGGAGATGGTGGAGACCAGGTCCTGCGCCGGCTGCTCCCAGATGTCGATCTCGCCGGTCTGCAGGGCGGCGGCCGCCGTCGCGGCATCGGGCATGATCTGCCACTCGACGCGATCCACCTTCACCACGCGCCCACCGGCCAGCCCGTCCGCCGCTTCGCGGCGCGGCACGTAATCTGCGTTGCGGTCATAGACCACGCGCGCGCCGGCGCGCCATTCGCCGCGGTTGAAGCGGAAGGGGCCGGAGCCGATGGTCTCCGTCACCGGGCGGTGGGGATCGGTGCGCGCGTCGCTCTCGCGCATGATCGCCGGGATCATGCCGACGGCGGAGCCAAGCGCGAAGGGCACGACGCCCACGGGCCGGTTCAGGCGCAGGGCAATGGTGCGGTCATCCACCACCTCCAACCCGGCGACATATTCCTTCAGCTTGCCGCCCACCGTGTCGCGCGCCATCCAGCGCTCGAGC
The DNA here is from genome assembly GCF_009848505.1 of Muricoccus harenae. Classification (GTDB taxonomy): domain Bacteria; phylum Pseudomonadota; class Alphaproteobacteria; order Acetobacterales; family Acetobacteraceae; genus Roseomonas; species Roseomonas harenae. The sequence goes on along the minus strand of NZ_WWDL01000011.1, from coordinate 106,814 downwards.
GAAGCGACCACGTCGCGCGCCGTGACCGGCTGTCCGTCATGGAAGCGCAGCCCATCGCGCAGCCCGATGGTGTGGGTGAGGCCGTCGGCCGAGATCTCGTGCCGCCCGGCCATCTGCGGATGCGGGTTGAGCTTCGAATCCCAGGCGAAAAGCGTCTCGTAGATCATCAGCCCGTGCATGCGGGTGATGACGATGGAGGCGACCACGGGATCAAGGGTGCGCAGATCCGCATGCGGCGCGACGCGCAGCACCCGGTTCGGCGCCGGCTGCGCCGCTGCCTGTCCGGCAAGGAAGGCGGCAAGGCCGGTGCAAGCGAGCAGCAGGCGGCGCGGAGTCATGGGCGATGTCCCTCGCATGGATGGCGCCAGTGCAGCACGCCCCGCGCCGCCCGCCAATCGCCTCAGCCGCGCCGGAAGTTCAGGACGCGCGAGCGGTGCGCCACCAGGCGCAGCGATTTGTCCGGTTGCAGCCACAGCAGTGGCTGTGCGCGCCAGGGGCTGTGGCGCCGGTCTGTGATGGCGCGGCCACCGGGCAAGGGCCGCAGCGCGCAGGCCTCGCGCGGATGGATGCCGGGCAGCAGCGCGGTTCCGTCCGCCCGCACCTCCAGCGAGGCGCCGAAGGCATCGTTGCGCCACATTCCGTGCAGCGCGGGATCCAGCGCCGTGCTCTCCGGTACGGGGAGGAGCCGGCGGAGGACACCGCCGATCCGGCCCTCGATCGCGCCATCCGGCGCGGCGCGAAGCCGCGCTTCCAGATAGGCCGGCAGGGTCCGTGCGCCCCCATCGCCGGAGGCGAAGAGCCGGTCGGCCACGCCCATGAAGGTGATCGTCTCGCCTTCAACCTCGGCCCAGGCCTCGCCCGTGGCCTCGGCGTAGCGGCCGGGGGGAAGTGCGGTGGGTTGCGGCAGGGCACGGCCGGTCATTGCCGCCATCACGCGCAGGGCGAGCCAGAGCGGGTCCGTGTCCTCGCGGTTGGAGATGAGGGCAAGACCGCAGCCGAGGGCGGGTGCCATCAGGATATGCGTCTTCACCCCGGGCAGCGAGCCGCCATGCCCCACCAGCGCCAGCCCGTCCAGCTCCAGGGTGGAGAGGCCGAGGCGGTAGAAGCTCTCCGCGCCGTCCGGGAAGCGGCGCGGAGCTGAGAGGCGGTCGAGCATGCCCGCCAGCGGCCCCCGCCCTGCCAGCAGGGCCGAGCCCCAGCGCGCCAGCGTCTCTGCGCTACCGGCCAGCCCGCCGGAGGGGGAGTAGTGCAGCCCGTAGCGCCCGCGCCGCCAGCCGGCGCCATCCCGCCAATAGGGCGTGGCCATGCCGGGCACGGGAGTGGCCTCGTCCTCAGGGAAGCCGACCTCTTCCAGGCCCAGCGGCCCCAGCACCAGGCGGCGCAGTGCCTGTTCGTAACTCTCCGTCCGCCCGGCGGCGAAGGCCGCGGCGACGAGCCGCCAGCCTGTGTTGGAATAGGCCATCTCCACCCCGGCCGGGCCGCCCGTGCCGGGCAGGCGGCGGCAGAGGGCCAGCAACTCGGCCTCGGACAGGCTAGCGGTGAAGGGAAGGCCGAGCAGCCACAGTGTCTCCATGACATCCGGAATGGCCCCGGTCATGTCCAGCGCGTGTTCAAGCGGCACCGCCGCCAGCGTGCCGGGCAGGTCCGGCACCAGGCTGCCGAGCGGCGAGGCCAGGTCGAAGCCAGCCAGCAGGGTCGTGGCGGCGCAGAACTGCTTGCTGATGGAGGCCCATCGGCTCGGCGTTGCGGGGGTGAAGGGAATGCCGTGCTCCAGGCTGGCAAAGCCACCCGCAGCCGCGCCGCGCGGGCCGGTGCCGTCGAAAAGGACGATCGCGCCGCCTGGGCCGCCTTCCCCGGACCAGGCATCGGCGATGGCGGCGGCGGTGGCGGCACCACGGGAAAGGTCGGCATGGGTCATGGCGGGATCCTGGCTGGTCGCGGCGGCGCCGGGCCGTGTTCACGTTGAGCGGCGCGAACGCCGCTCGCCACTGCGGTCCTTACTGCGAAGACTCCGCTGGCGCGAAATTTCGACGCGGTGGAGCAGAATCGCCCGCGTGTGCGAGGCGGTGCCGCGGCACTTTCACTGCCCGCGCTGCGTTGACAGGCAGGGATACGGGCCGCAGCCTTCCTCGAACGAAGAATGACAGCACCGCGTGGTCACCCGAACGGGGCCCTGGCTGAGCGGCGATCAGGGAAACAACCGCATGACTGGCTCCATCTGCAGTCTGCCGGCCACAGCGCCGGCCAGGATCCGCAGGCGAGGGGCCTGAGCATGGCAGCCGCGCAGGCCGTTCCATCGCGCAGCTCAGGTCGGGCCTGATGCGCGGCGACAGCCGGATGAGCCTTCTCCTTCTCGCCCTCGGCGCGATGTTCATGCAGCAGACCTTCGCGGCCCTGGGCAAGAGCCTGCCGCCCATCATCGCGCCGCCGATCATTGCAGAGCTGCAGCTGGAAGCGGCCTGGCTCGGCGTCTATGTCGGCATGGCCTCGCTGGCTTCGCTCACCTTCCAGCTCGGCTGCGGCAGCTTCATCGTGCGCTACGGCGCGCTGCGGATGAGCCAGGTGGCGCTGGTGATGCTGGCCTTCGGCCTAGCGGCCGCAGCGGTGGGGCCGCTGGCATTCTTCGCGCTCTCCGCCATCATCGGCGGCGGCGGCGCGGCCATCTCCACCCCGGCAAGCTCACATCTGCTCGGCCGCTACTCGCCGCCGCGCTCGGCTCCGCTGGTCTTCTCCATCAAGCAGACGGCGGTGCCGGCAGGGCTGCTGCTGGCGGGGCTGCTGGGGCCGCTGCTAACGGAGTGGTCGGGCTGGCGCAGCACGCTGGTGGCCGCCGGCGCGGCCTGCCTCGCCTTTGCCCTGATGCTGCAGCCGCTGCGCAACGAATTCGACTCCGACCGCGTGCCGACGCGTGCGTTCCAGTTCTCGGACTTCTGGACGACGCTCACCGTCGTCACCGGCCGACGCGATCTTCGCAACCTCTCCCTTGCCTGCTTCGCCTTCAATGGTGTGCAGACCGTGTTCACCGCCTATTTCGTGGTCTATCTGACGAGCCTCGGGCATGGGCTGGCGACCGCCGGCTTCGTGTTTTCCATGGCGATGCTGATCGCAGTGCCGGGTCGCATCCTCTGGGGCTGGCTCGGTAGCGGCCGCATCCCGCCGCACACGCTGCTGGGGGGGCTGGCGCTTGGCATGGCGGTGAGCGCCATCGCGGTCGGGCTCTACGGGCCCGGCTGGCCTGTGCTGCTGATCGGCTTGGCTGCGCTCGGGCTGAGCGCGACGGCCATGTCCTGGCATGGCGTGCTGCTGGCCGAGACGGCGCGGCTGGCGCCCGAAGGGATGCGCGGCGCCGCCACGGGCGGCGTACTGTCCATCGGACAGGTCGGGGCCCTGGCCATGCCGATAATCTACGCGCTTCTTCTCGGCTCCACTGGCCAGCACGGCATCGGCTTCATGCTTTGCGCACTTCCAGCGCTCGTGGTGGGAATCGCGCTGCTGCGTGGCAGCCGGGTGCGGCAGGCGGGCTAAGCGACGGTCAGCGGGAGGAGTTCCGCGTTCAGTCGCCCTCACCCTGCACGAAGCGGGCGAGGATGGCGATCTGCTCCGTCAGCATCGGCCGGCCGCCATGGGTGGCGCAGCCGCGCCGCGCCGCTTCGGCCAGGAAGGGCGTCACCTCGGGCTCCATGACCACCTCGGCCGCGAGCATCGGCGGCGCAAGCCCCGCGGCGTCGACGGGCAGGGCGTCGCCCGGCTTCAGCCCCAGGGAGGTGGCGTTGACGACGATGTCATGGCCGACGGGATTGGGACCGCCGATCGCCACGGCCGCATCCGGGAAGGCAGCCCGGAGACGCTCCGCGAGGCCCTCGGCGCGGGCGGCGGAGCGGTTGTGCAGCGTCAGGGATGCGGCGCCATGGCGCAGCAGGGCGAAGCCGATCCCCGCCGCCGCGCCGCCGGCTCCGGCCATCAGAACCCTCTTTCCATCCAGCGCATGGCCGGCGGCGCGCAGCCCGGCGACGAAGCCTTCGCCATCGAACTGCCCTCCGGTCAGGCTCCCATCCGGCTCCCGCCGGATCGCATTCACTGCGCCGACCAGCCGCGCGCCCTCCGTCAGCCTGTCACAGAGCCGCGCGATGGCTTCCTTATGTGGGACGGTGACGATGATTCCGTCCAGGTTCCGCATGCGCCGCAACCCCTCCACCATGGGGGCTAGGTCCTCCGCGCCCACATGCACCGGGATCAGCACGGCGTCGTGGCCCAGCGCGGCGAAATGGGCGTTCAGCGCCTGGGGCGTACGCACATGGCCGATGGGATCAGCGAGGATGACGAGGACGCGCGTGCGGCCGCTGATGGAGGCCCGTTCCCGCAAGGGCACCGTCGCCGCCGTCACGGCGCGCCATTGGCGGTCCAGCCGCCATCCACGGAAAGCACCGCGCCATTGACGCTGGAGGCGGCGGGGGAAGCGAGGAACAGCGCCATCGCAGCCACCTCGCGCGGCTGCACCAGGCGCCGTTGTGGTGAGCGATGAGCGATCGCCGCCCCGTCCAGCCTGCCGCGCGCCAGCAGATCGGAGACGAGCGCCGTCTCGACATAACCGGGGGCGAGGGCGTTCACGCGCACACCATGCTCCGCCCATTCGCAGGCCAGGGCACGGGCGAGGTTGGCGACGCCACCCTTGGTGCCGCAATAGGCCGCACGCTCCGCCCCGCCGACCGCGTGGTAGAGGCTGGCGGTGAAGAGGACGAGGCCCGATCCCTGCCGCACCATCCGCCGCCCGGCGGCCTGGGCAGTGAGAAAGGCGCCGGTGAAGTTGACCTCTACCGTGCGGCGCCATTCCTCCTCTGTCAGCTCCAGCGTCGGCTTGTTCATGGAGAAGCCGGCATTGGCATGGACGACATCCACGCCGCCCCAGGCTTCGTCCATGCGCGCGAAGGCCGCTTCTACCTCGGAGGCCACGGCGACGCTCCCGCGGGCGCAGATCCACCCCTCCGGCGCATCCGGCACCGGGCTGAGATCGAGCACGCAGACGCGCGCGCCGCGGGCGTGGAAAGCATTCGCGACGGCGCGGCCGATGCCCTGCGCGCCGCCAGTGACGAGAAGGCGCGTGCCGGGCGGCGGCAGCGGCGAAGGCGTGACCTCCTCCTGAATCGCGGTGCTCATCCGGGCAGCGGGAATTCGTGCAGGAATGGCTTCCACTCGGGCTCCACATCCACCTCCAGCGTCGCGAGGATGCGGACCACGCCGCAGTAATAGGCGATCGTCACAATCAGGTCGGTCAGGCACTCATTGTCCAGATGAGGACGCAATGCCTCGAATGTGTCGGCGGACATGCCGGGACCGACCCACATCTCCCGCGCGCCGCGCAGCACAAGCCGGGCGAGCGGCTCAAGCCCGCTCCCGCGCCCTTCGGTCTCCTCTGCCAGGGCTGCGATATCGGCATCGGAGACGCCGAAGTCGCGGCCGATCTGCACGTGGTGCGACCATTCATAGGGGCTGCGCGCCGACCACCCGACCTGCATGATCGCCAGCTGCCGCAGGCGTGGATCGAGGCGGCTGCGGTGGCGGATGAACATGCCCAGGTCGCTGAAGGCACGCGCCGCGCCGGGGCTATGCGCGAGCACCTGGTTGATCGCGATGTCCCGCTTCAGCAGGTCCTGGTGCTCCGGCGGCAGATCGCCGCGCTGCAGATAGGGAAGCCTCGCCAACGGAGTCTCCTTTTCGCCTGGGCTAGGTGTCGCTGCCAAGCCGATAGAAGCGGGCGGCAGTGTCATGGAACAGCGCGGCGCGTTCATGCGGCGGCCAGTTGGCGGTTATCCGCTTGAAGGCGTTCCACAACTCGGTGTAGCCGCAGCTCGCCTTGTCCACCGGGAAGTTGCTCTCGAACATGCAGCGTGCGGGGCCGAAGGCTTCCACGCAGGTCTCGATCCAGGGGCGCCACGCCTCGGCGAGGCGCGCGGATTCGGGCGGGTCCGCGCCCTCGTGGAAGCCAAAGCCGAAGAGCCGCATGCCGAAGCCGCCAAGCTTGATGTGCAGGTTCGGGCAATGGGACAGGCCGCGGATGGCATCCGACCATGCGGCGAAGACGTGCCGGCGTCGCGTGGCATAGGGGCCGATGCCGATGGGGCCGCCGACATGGTTCAGCACGATCCGTGTCTCGGGAAAGGCATCGGCCAGGTCGCGCAGCTCGGCGAGCTGGGTGTGATACATCCAGGCGTCGAAGCTGAGGCCAAGCGGGGCGAGCTGGGCAAAGCCTTCGCGAAAGGCGGGATCCAGCAGCAGCATCGGCGGCGGCGTGGCGACGGAGCCGCGCGCCATCGGGTCCGCATGCCAGGCGGCGATATGGCGGACGCCGCGGAAGCGCCCGGCGCCTGCCGCGATCTGCGCTTCCAGCACCGGGCGGATGGCAGCGCCGGCACGCAATTCAGCGAAGCCGACGATACCATGGGCGACACGCGGCCCGGCCGGGCGGGCCGCGGCACAGGCGGCGGCCTCGACCACGAATTCGGTTTCTCCCAGCGGGCGGAGCAGCGCGTCGCCCCCGCTGCGGTAGGACGTCTCGCATTCGATGAAGACGCTGGCGCGGATGTCATGGCCACCGGCCGCATCGGCCAGGAAGTCCTCGAGGAGGTAGGGAGTGCGGGGACGATCCCAGAGGTGGTGATGCGCGTCGATGATCGGCAGATCAGGTTCAAGCGCCACTTCCTGGTGACGTGCGAGCCATTCGGGACGGATCGTCGGGTGTTGAACGGCCGTGGCCGGGCGTGTGCTGGAAAGCAGGGAACGGGCCTCCCGGATCTGGACGTCGCTTTGGCGAAGAGCTTATGGGATTTTTGCTATACTGTCGACACTTCTGTGCCATGGGGCGAGCAGATTCGTCACTGCGGCGATCAAAATCACATCCCCGGTTGCAGTCGAGTATCGCCTGAGAATGAGGTCAAGCTTGACACCGGGGGCATGACCATTCCTAAGTCCGGAAACCGGCGAGGTCCGTAATTATTCTCGGAAGTGTCGACAAAGGGGGCGTCATGCGGGTGGAGATCGACGCAAGGGCCATGCTTGCCATCGCGGTCCCTGGCAGGTGTAACGCCAGGCGCTTCCGGAAACTGCGGCAGTGAGCGCGATCTCACTGCATGGCGCGGCGGAGGGAAATGGTCCGCTCGTCGTCCTGCTGCATCCCGTTGGTCTCGATCATCGCTTCTGGGGCCCGCTCCCATCCGCCTTGTCCGGGCAGCGCCGCGTGCTGGCGCTGGACTTGGCAGGGCATGGCCGGTCCCCCGCCGCCACGCGGCCGCGGCCGATCGAGGATTATGCAGATGATGTCGCCGCCGCCATCCGCCATGCCGGCGGTGGGCCGGCGGCCGTGGTGGGGCTGTCCTTCGGCGGGATGGTGGCGCAGGTGCTGGCGTTGCGGCATCCGGATCTCGTCTCCGCCCTTATCCCCTGCGGCTGCGGCGGCACCTTCGCGGCGGAGGCGCGGCCCATGCTGCGCGAGCGCGGCCTGATGGCGGAGCGCGGCGGCATGGCAGAGGTGGTGGCCCCGACTCTGGATCGTTGGTTCAACGAGGACTTCCGCGACAATCCCGCCGTTGAGCAGGTCCGCCGGCATCTGCTGGAGCAGGATGTGGCGGGCTGGTCGGCCGGGTGGCATGCGATTGCGGGATTGGATGCGACGCCGCATCTCGCACGCTTGGCTGTCCCGACCCTGGTCATCGCGGGGGAGCGGGATGTCGCGACACCCGCTGCCGTTTCCGAAGCAACGGTGGCCCAACCCATCCCCGGTGCGCGTTTCCTCGTGCTGCCCGGCGCCCCGCACATGATGCAGGTGGAATGCGCCGCGGCCTATGCGGCGGCGGTCGCCGGCTTCCTGCTCGGCGCGGAGGGTGCAGGTGGCTGAATTGCTGCATCACCGGCTGCTGGGCGCTGCGGCCAGGGCGCCGGCACTGCTGCTGATCCATCCACTCGGCGCCGCGCTGGATTTCTGGGATGACTGCCTGCCCGCATGGCGCCCGCATTTCACCTGCCTTGCCATGGATCTGCGCTCGGCCGGAGCCTCGCCGCGGGGCGTCGCGCCGGGACTTGACCGGCATGTGGCGGATCTGGAGGCGTTGCGGGCGGCATTGGGAATCGAAGCCGTCATCCCCGTGGGCTGCGCCGTCGGCACGATGATCGCGGCGGCCTATGCGGCGCGCCATCCGGACCGTATGCCGGCGCTGGTGCTGTCCAACCCGACGCCGCGCAGTGCCGAAGCGGCGCGGGCGATGCTGAAGGCGCGCGCCGAGGCCGTGCGCACCGGCGGGATGGCCGCGATCCTCCCCGCCGCCGTCAAGCGCGCTTTCGAGGCGCAGCCGCGCGACGCACGCTACCAACGCTATCTGGATGCCTTCGCGGACCAGGATGCGGAAGCCTATGCCGAGGCCGTGCTGGGCTTCGCTGAAGCTGACGCAACCGCCGACCTGCCACATGTGCGCTGCCCGGTGCTGTTGGTGGCCGGGCGCCACGACCTGTTGCTGCCGGTCGCCCAGGCCGAGGCGGTGCGCACGCTGCTACCGCCCGGCGCCCGGCTCGAGATCGACGAGGATGGCGCGCATTTCCTGCCCTACCAGCAGCCGACGCGCTTCGCGGAGCGGGTGCTGGCCTTCCTGGGGCCGGTGCTGCAGGCGTGAGAGGAAGAAATAATGGCGAAGAAGGGTTTCCTGCTGGTCCTGATGAACCCGCCCCCGGCCTTCGAGGAGGAGTTCAACGCTTGGTACGACCTTGAGCATGTGCCGGAGCGGCTTTCCGTTCCGGGCTTCCTGACCGGGCTGCGCTATGTGAGCACCGGCCCCGCGCCGCGCTTCCTCGCGATCTACGACCTTGAGGCGCCAGAGGTGATGGATTCACCCGCCTATCTCCGCGTGGCGCACGATAATTCCAGTCCCTGGACCAAGCGCGTGACGGCGCGGGCGCGGGTGCAGCGCCACGCGGGCGAGCAGACCTATCCGGGAGACCGGGTCACCGGCCGCGCCGCGCGGGTCTCTGTACTGCGCTTCCGCGGGCTGGACGGAAGCGCGGTGGAGGCGCTGACCACCAGCCTGCGCGGTATCTTCGAGGGACGGCCGGAGGTGCGGCAACTCCGTATCCTCGTCGACTCTTCCGGCGCGGAGGGTGCCGATGTACTGGCCGTCGTGGAGGCGAGGGTGCCGCTGCCGGAGCCGTTCGAACTGTCTTCTCTGGGCGCAGCGGCCGACGCGCTGGACCTCGTCAACACCTACACGCCCTTCTGACACGCCCTTCTGGCGCCGCTTGGCTCGCCTTCCCGTTTTTCGCTACAGGAGGCGCCTGAGACGGCGAGGAGCTGGCATGAGAACGACCCGGTTCGGGCAGGCGGCCGATCGGCCTGCCGCCGGTGGCATGGTGGAGCCGGCAAACCATTTCCCGGCCATGCCTCCGATCCGCGGGGCAGCGAGGCCGGACGCCGCGGCGCTGGGCGGCAATGGAAGCTGAACCTGAGGCCGCGCCGCGGGGCGACGGGGCGGCCTCGCCCCCCGGAAATTTCGAGCGCTTCCAGGCTATCATCCGCCGGGTGCTGCCCCAGAGCGACGAGCGTCCCTCCCTGGTGACGGAGATCGCCTGCACCCTTGGCGCGGAGATCCTGGACGGCGTCCATGCGCCGGGCGACGACCTCAACTCCGTGGAACTTGCGCGGCGCTTCCGGACCAGCCGCACGCCGACGCGCGAGGCATTGGCCATCCTGGAGAAGGAAGGGCTGGTGGAAATCCCGCCCCGGCGCCGGCCGCGCGTGGCGGAGTATGACCGCACCGAGATCCGCGAAATCTACCGCGTGCGCGCGGCGATGCTGGCGCTGGCTGCGAAGGAGGCGGGCGAGCATGCGACGGCAGCCGAGATCGAGGAGCTTCGCGACATCGCCGGCCGCATGCAGGTGGCGGCGGAAACGGGAGACCGGGACGGCTACTACTGGGGCAATGTCCGCTTCCACGAGCGCTTCAGCGAGATTTCACGCAATCGCACGCTGCAGCGGGCGCTGGATTCCCTCGTGCTGCGCAGCCTCCGCTTCCGCCGCATGACACTGGCCAATCCGGGCCGGGTGCGGCGTTCCATCGCCGACCACACGATGCTGGTGCGTGCGTTGGAGGACCGGGACACGCAGCTGGCCGCTGCGCTGGTGACCGCGAATGTGCTAGGCGCACTGCGGGAGCTGGAGCGGATGCTGGACGATGACCACGGTGGCCCCGCAGCGGAGCCGCCCGCCGGCCGGCGCCGGAACGGACGGCCGGATTAACGGCCCGCTCCCCATCCGCGGAAGCGGGCCCGGGAAAGCGTCAGCCGAGGGTTATGTTGGCGGTCTTGATGACCTCCTCCACCACCTGGCGCTGGCGGATGAGCCAGCGGTTGAAATCCCGTGTGTCATTGATGACCAGCACCGTGCCCAGCGGCGCCATGCGGGCCTGCACATTCGGGTCCCGCGCGGCCTGGCTCATGGCGGCCAATAGCTTCGGCAGCATGCCGGTGGGCGCGCCCTCGGCGGCGAAGAGGCCGTTCCAGTCATCCATCTCGAAGCCGGGATAGCCGCTCTCGTCCAGTGTCGGCGTGTCCGGATAGGCGGGGCTGCGCTCGGCGCTCGTCATCGCCAGAACCCGTGCCTTCCCGGCCTGGACGGGCCCGCGGATGGTGGAGCTGGTGAGGATGACGGAATCGATCTGCCCGCCGGTGATGTCGCGCGCCGCATCGGCGCCGCCGCGATAGGGGGCGTGCAGGAGGCGGATGCCGGCCCGCTGCTGCAGCAGCTCCAGCGCCAGATGGCCGGCACCGGCCGCAGGCGGCGTTCCGCAGGAGACGGTGCCGGGGCGCGCGCGGACGTAATCGATGAACTCCCCGATGCTGCGCGCCGGAAAATCGTGCCGCACCGCGACCACCTGCGGGAACCGCGCCGTCATGGTCACCGGAACGAAGGCGGTCCTGTAGTCAAAGGGCAGGTCGCGGACGAGGAAGGGGTTGGTTATCTGGTTGGCGGCATCCACCAGATAGGAATAGCCGTCGCGCGGGGATTGCAGCACGGAGTTGGCGGCCACCACCGCATTGCCGCCGGTGCGGTTCTCGATGACGATGTTCTGGCCGAGGATTTCACTGGTACGAGCCGCAAGGGCGCGTGCCGAGGTGTCCCCACCGCCACCGGCCGTGAAGGGCACGACGAAGCGGAGGGGGCGCGAGGGCCAGTCGGCCTGCGCCCGCGCCGCCCGGCTGACGAAAGGCGTGGCGAGGGCGAAGCCAAGGGCTCCGCGGCGTCCGATGCTGTTCATGTCGTTGTTCCTCCCGTTTCCTGTCCAGCGGTTCAGGCGACCACGCCCTCCGCTCGCAATCCTGCGATCTCCGCATCCGAATAGCCGGCGTCCCGCAGCAGTATGTCGGTGTGCTCGCCCTTTTCCGGTGCCGGGGTTTCGATGCGCGCGGCGCTGGCGGACAGCGTCAACGGCGCGCCGAGCAGTTCCAGCCGGCCCAGTCGCGGATGCTCCACGGGTTGCACGACGCCCGAGGCCCGCACCTGTGGATCGGCGAAAACCTGGTCCATGCGGTTGATCGGGCCGCAGGCGATGCCGGCGGCGTTCAGCACCGCGACCCAATGCGCGGCGGGCGCCGTGAGGGTGATGTCCGAGACAGCCTCGTTGAAGGCCGTGCGGTTCTCCACCCGTGCCGGCGCCGAGGCGAAGCGCGGATCGGCGAGGAGCGTGGGGGCGTTGAGTGCCTCGCAAAACTTGCGGTACTGCCCCTGGCCCGAGGCGCCGATGACGATGCCGCCATCGGACGCGGGGTAGACGCCCATCGGCGTCATATAGGGATGGTCATTGCCGGTTTGTCCGGAGATGCGGCCATCCACCAGCCAGCTCACCGCCTGGAAGTCCAGCATCGCCACCTGGGCCTGGAGCAGGGAGGTCTGCACCCATTGCCCCTCACCGGTCGTCTCGCGGTCCAGCAGCGCGATGAGGATGCCGATGGCGGCAAAGAGGCCGGAGCAGAGATCGGCCACCGGAATGCCGGCGCGCAGCGGCCCCTGGCCGGGTACGCCGTTCACCGACATCAGCCCGCCCATGGCCTGGGCGATCTGATCGAAGCCCGGTCGGCCGGCATAGGGGCCATCCTGTCCGAAGCCGGAGATGGAGGCGTAGACAAGGCGGGGATTCACCGCGCGCAGCTCGTCATAGCCGATACCCAGGCGGTGCTTCACATCGGGCCGGAAATTCTCCACCACCACATCGGCGTGGGCGGCGAGACGCTTCACCACCGCTACCCCCTCCGGCGCCTTCAGGTCGAGCACGATGGAGCGCTTGTTCCGGTGGAGGTTCTGGAAGTCCGAACCGTCCCGAGCGCCGGTCATGTCATCCTCGCCGGGGCCCTCGACCTTGATGACGGCGGCGCCCCAGTCGGAAAGCTGCTTGACGGCATTCGGTCCGGCGCGGACGCGGCTGAGGTCCAGCACCGTGAAGCGTGAGAGGGGGGAGTGGCCGTTCATGCCGTCCCCAGCACGGCGGGATCGAAGGGATAGGGCACGGGTGGGCCGCCCCGGCGGGGCAGCACGACGCGCGCGGTACCGGGCGTGCTCTCCTCCCCCTTCTGGCTGCGCAGCCCGATCTCGAGATCCACCACGCCGTAGGGTCCGCGCTCCTCCTTGGCAGTGACGCGGCCCCAGGCGGTGAGCGTGTCACCCGGCACGTTCATGCCGCGGAACTGGAAGCCAACCTTCCAGGGCCAGCCCGTGTCGCCGGCCCAATCCGTCAGCAACTGGATCATGACATGCTGCTTCCAGCTGCCATTCACCATCACATCCGGCAGGCCGTCATGCTCGGTGGCGTATTTCCAATCGTAATGGATGCGGTGCCAGTTCTCCATGGCCGCCGACCAGCGCATGATATGCGCCGTGGTCATCGGCCCCTTCACCAGAGTGGGGATTTCCTGCCCGACCTCGACATCGTCGAAAACGGCGCCTTCGCCCACTCTGGCCATCGTGCTCGTGCTCATCGGTTCCGGCCTCATCGCAGGATGATCGTGTTGGTGGAGCGCAGCAGCCGCTCGCCATGCTCGGTTTCGTAATCATCCTCGATCACCACGAAGACGATCGGGCCGGTGCGGCCATTGCGCTGGTAAATATCCGCGTAGCGGCTGCGGACGCGGATCCTCTCGCCCGGGCGGGCATAGCGGAACAGCTCGTATTCGTAGCCGCCGTTCATCAGGCGCTTCAGCGGCACCTGCACTTCCGGCAGGCCGGGGCGCAGGCGGCGATCCACGCCATCATACTCGCCCTGCTGCATGGCATCGAGCGGATCGGCCTCGTCCTCCGCGCGGCGCATGGCGTGCACGGGGAAGCCGATTGGGGCCACAGGGCCGCCATAGCGCGAGGCGGCGGCCGGGTCCCAGTAGCGCGGCGCGTCATCCATCAGCGCCTGATGGAAGCGCCGCGCCTCGCTCGCCTCCACGGGGTGATGCGCCTCCAGCGGCGGGGCCTCCGCGCCGATGATCGCGCGCACCGCCGGCGTGATGTAGTCCGGCGGGGTTCCGGTCGCGGCGCTCACCGGCGGAACAGCGTGGTGCGGAGCACGGCGCAGAGCTCGCCGCGCTGGTTGGTGAAGCGGCGCTCCGAAACCACCTGGCCCAGGCGCCCGGTTTTGCCGTGCTTCAGCTTTGCGTCTACCATAGCCGTACGGATGGTGAGTTGGTCGCCCACCACGACCGGTTCGTGGAACTCGTAGTCGTCCTGGCCGTGGACGGTCGCCTTCCCGAAGGGGAAGTCGTGCTCGTAGACGGTGCAGGTGAAAAAATAGAGCCAGAGCAACGGCCAGGGCGCGACGATTCCGCGATAGCCGCGCGCCTTCGCGGCTGCCTCGTCGAAATGGATCGGGTCGAGGTCCCCAAGGGCCAGCGCCATGCGGCGGACGGCGCCCAGCTCCACCAGTGTCGTCACCTCCTCGCCGATCGGGCCGATCAGGGTCTGGAGGTAGCGCTCGGCCTCGGCGTCGGAGATCTCGGCGGGCGGATCGGCGGTCTGTACGGCGGACATGGCGTTTCCCTCCTCAGCGGCCGCGGCGCGGCAGCTCGACGAGCGCCGAGCCGGGTGTCGTGATCTCGCCGCGCTGGTTGGTGATCCAGCATTCCAGCTCCACGAAAGCCTTGCCGGCCTCCTCATAGGTGCGGCGGATGCGGCCCTGCAGATGCGCAAGGTCGCGCGGCATGGTGGAGCCGCGATTCTGGTCGAAGAAGCGCACCAGCCGGGCGCCGCGGCCCATCCATTGCATCACGGTGGTCATCAGGAGGGAGGCCATCAGCGGGCCGGAGAGGATGATGCCCGGAAGGCCCTGCGCCTTGGCCACGTACTCGTCGTGGTGGAACTCGGATTCGTAGTTGTCGCAGGCACCGGCCCAGCGCACCTGGTCGCCGACCATCATCGGGCCCTTGGTGACGGTGGGAAGCTCCTGCCCTTCCGAGAAGTCCTCGAAGAACCGTTCCTCCGGCTCGCGCGTCTCGACCTTCAGCATGTTCCGTTTTCCCTCCAGCTCACCGGATTGCCCCTGCTTCGACCAGCGCCTCGCGCCGTGCGGCGGCAAGACCCAGCAAATCTCCGAAGACGTAGTCATTGTCCGCACCCAGCCCCGGCAGCGGCTCCAGCGTGCCGCGCCAGCCATCGGCGCCCATCCAGGGCAAGGCGATGCTCCATTGTCCTGTCGGCAGTTGACGGAAGAGGCCGCGCGCGGCGAGATGCGGGTCCTTCACCAGCTCATGGATGCCGCGGGACCGCGCGGCGGGCACGCCACGGCCACGCAGCGCGGCTTCCGCCTCCTCGCCGCCGCGGGTGCGGCACCAGGCGGCGATGCCCGCGTGTAGCGTGTCGCGGGCCTCCATCCGGCCCTCGGCGTGGGCGAGGGCGGGCAGCGCCGCCCAGTCGCCGCGTTCCATCGCACGGCAGAGGCCGGTCCAGCTGGCATCGTCCGGAACGGAAAGAGCCAGCCAATCGTCATCTCCGGCACAGCGGAACAGGCCGGAGGGTGCGCCCCCCAGATCCTCGGCGCTGCCGTTGCGCGGGACGGGGCGGCCGAGGCCGGCATGCAGCAGCGCATCCGGCAGCAGCGCCACCGTCGATTCCAGCATCGAGAGGTCGATATAGGCCCCGCGTCCCGTCTCCGCGCGGTGGCGCAGCGCCGCGAGGATGGCGACGGATTCCCAAAGCGATGTCACCGGATCGGTCCAGGCCGGCATAATGCCCATGGCTTCCAGCGCCGGGTTCGCGCGGCCGATGAGACCCACGCGGCCGCTATAGGCCTGCAGCAGCGAGCCATAGGCGAGCAGGTCCCGCTCCGGTCCCTCCCGCCCCAGGCCGGAAGCCGAGACATAAATCAGCTCTGGCCGCACCGCGGCGAGGTCTTCGTAGCCGAGGTTGTTGCCGCGCAGCACGCGGGAGGAGAAATTCTCCACCACCACATCGCTGGTGGCGACGAGATCGCGGATCAGCCCCTGACCCTCGGTGGTCGTGATATCCACCGTGCAGCTGCGCTTGTTGTTGTTCACCACGGCGAACCAGCCGCTGCGATGCGCGAATTCAGGGCGGCGCGTGGATTCGATCTTGATGATTTCGGCGCCCAGCGCGCCGAGCATCTTCGTCGCCATTGGTCCGGCGACGACCCAGCTGAAATCCACCACGCGCAGCCCGGCCAGCGGCAGGTGTCTGCAGGCACCGCGCAGGGCGGGCGCGGCAAGGCGGCGTGGGGAGAAGCCATTGCCGGTCGGCTCCACCGCTGGCATCGCCACAGGCTCGCCGCGCGGCAGCGCCGCGCCGGCGCTGTCGCGCATGGCGAAGGGCAGGCCGGGCAGGGGCACGGCATCGCCATCCCCGCGCGCCAGCGGCCGGAAGAAGCGCCGGCTGGCGAGCTGCCGGTTGGCGACGAGGTCCGTCGCCGTGCTGACGGGGAAGCAGGCCACGCGCGCCGCCTGCGCGCGTTCGAACACGGATCGAGCCGGTTCGTGGATGGACCATTCGGCCATGCGTCGGCCCAGCTCCGGCGCATGGGCGGTGCGGACGGCGCGGCTCGCGCAGAGCGCCGGATCCTTTGCCCAGTCCGGATCACCCATCAGCGCCACCCAGCGGGCCCATTGATGGTCCTCGCGCGGGGAGACGAGGATGGTGCCGTCCGCGCAGGGCAGCAGCCAGACCAGGCCACCGGCGATGGTGATCTCCCGCCCCTTCACCCGGCGCCGGCCAGGCGGCAGCACGCCGTCATGCAACTCCGCCAGGGCGTCCACCAGCATCCAGGCGGAGGCATCCTCGGCGGAGAGGTCGAGATACGGGGCCGGGCCATCGCCCGGCGGCTCCAGCGCGGCGCAGAGCGCGGCATTGGCGGCGATCAGCCCGACCAGCATCGCCGCCTCCCGGTCCGCGCAGCCCAGCGGCGGGGCTGCCTCGGGATCGGTCACCGGGCAGGCCTGGTGATAGGCCAGGCCGCCGCCATGCTGCGCGGTGAAGGCATTGCCCGGCGCGCCGGCGCGAGGGCCCGTGAGGCCATGGGCAGTCAGCACAACCGTGGGGCGGCGCGTCGGGTCGTCGCGGGCGGGCAGCAAGGAGCCCAGGGCCGTGCCGCCCTCATCCGGTGACCAGAGGACGAGATCGGCCTCGCGCGCCAGGGCCGCGAGGCGCAGGGCGCCTTCCGGCGTGTCGGCGTCGAGCTCCAGATGACGCTTGCCGTGATTCAGATAGACGAAGAGCGCGCTGTCCCGCGTGCCGTTAGGGTCCTTGATGAGGGGAGCGGCACGGCGGAGTGCCTCGCCCGCGGGCGCCGGGCGCAGCACCTCGGCGCCGAGATCCGCGAGCAGCCGCGCCGCGAAGGCGAGGGAGACGCCGCTGCCGAGCTCCAGCGCGCGCAGCCCGGCCAGGGGACGTAGCCCATTGCCGCCGCCGGCCGCGCCGCTCACCGGATGATGGTCGTGCTGGTGGAGCGCAGCAGAGGCCGCTTCTCCGCACCCGCCGCGTATTCATCATCGATCACCACCAGCACCATCGGGCCGGAACGGCCCTGCCGCTGGCGGAGATCGCGATAGACGCTGCGACAATAGATCGCCTCGCCCGGCCGTGCGTAGCTGAGGAACTCGTATTCGTATCCGCCGTTCAGCACGCCCTGCAGCGGAATGGGCATGCGCGGCAGTCCCTGGCGGAAGACGCGGGACTCGCCGTCGAATTCGGGGTCGCCCATGCCCTCCAGCGGATCCTTCGTATCCGAAGGCGGGCGGCGGAAGGCGTGCACGGGAAATCCCGGCGGCGCGACTGGGCCGCCATAGCGTCCGTCCACCGCCGTGCTGCGGTAGCGCGGGCTGGGGTCCATGGTGGCCTGGAAGAAGCGACGCAACTCGCTCGGCTCCACGGGATGGCAGGCCTCCACCCAGTCGGAGCGTGTGCCGATCAAGGCGCGCGCCGCATCTGTGATGAGGTCCATTGGCCGGCTTCCTCCTTTCGGCCCCGCGGTGCTGGCCCCTCACCAGGGTCCCCGGGCGCCTTTATAGTGTCCACACTTGGCGGCGACTTCCGCAATATGAGCACCGAGATGCGGCATTCGCAACCTTTCATGTCGACACTTTGTAACCTTCATGGGATAACGCGGTGGGGCGCCGCGCTTCGTCGCCCCAGGGAGGCAAGCAAAGGCATGAGGATCGCGTTCATCGGCGCGTCGCACTGGCACCTTCCGCTCTATCTCGAGCCGGCCTTGCAGCTGCCTGGTCTCGTCCTCGCCGGGATGAGCGACCCCGATCCTGGCAAGGCGCGGACACTGGGCGAGCGCTACGGCTGCGCCTTCGACCACGACTTCCGTGCCCTGTGCCGACGCGAGCGTCCGGATTTCGTATTCGCACTCGGCCGCCATGCCGACATGGCCGCGCAGGCGGAGTTCCTGATCGCCGAGGACATTCCCTTCGCGCTCGAAAAGCCCTGCGGCCTGAACACGGGGGAGGTGGAGCGCATCGCAGCCCTGGCGGCCGCGCGCGGCGCCTTCGCCGCCGTGCCGCTGGTCCTGCGCAATGGCGACTTCTTCCGGTTGATCGGCGAGATGGCGGCCGAGGATGGCGGCGTGCAGCACATGGCCTTCCGCTTCATCGCGGGCTTCGCGGCGCGCTACCAGCAGGCGGGCTGCGATTGGATGCTCGACCGGTCGCTTGCCGGGGGCGGCTGCGTGCTGAATCTCGGCGTCCACTTCGTGGATATCTGCCACGCGCTCTGGGGCGAGGCGGCGCGGCCGGCGGCGGCCAGCCTTTCCAACGCCGCCTGGGGCCATGCGGTGGAGGATTACGGCGCCATCGCCTTTGCCGGTCCTGGCGGCGCGCTGGCAATGGTGGAAACTGGCTATCTCTATCCCGCGCCGACAAGCAATTTCGACCTGCACTTCGCGCTGCGGACGCCGCGCCACTACATGGTGGTTCCCGATACCGAGACGGTGGAGGTGATCGCGCGCGACGGCACCCGCCGCAGCCTGCGCATGCACACCGCCAATGTCGGCCAGTATCCGGTCTTCGTGCGGGATGTGCTGGAGCGTGCGCGGCGCGGCACGGCACCACTGACCGGGCTCGACGACATGGTGCCGGTGATGCGACTGACCGAGGCAGCCTATGCGCTCGCCGGCCGCCCTCTGCCGGCGGAAGTGGTGCCGGCATGAGCACACAACGCATCAGGGCCTTCGGCGGGCCGCGCTTCTACCTGCAAGGGCCGGGCGCGCTGCGCGAGATCGGCGGCATCGTTGGCGCCATCACGGCGGATGCGGCGCTGGTGGCCGATGCGGACATGCTTCCGCTGCACGGGCCGGCGGTGGAATCGGCGTTGCGCGGCGCAGGTGTTTGCATGGAGTCCGCCGCGCTGCGTGGCGAGGTGTCGGATGCGGCGGTCGCGCGCCTCGACGATGCCCTGCCGCCCACGGCAGGATGCGTCATCGGGCTTGGCGGCGGGCGGTCGATCGATGCGGCCAAGGCGGTGGCTTTGCGCCGCGGCCTGCCCGTGGTGACGGTGCCCACCGCAGCCTCGAATGATTCGCCCACAAGCCGGATCTTCGTGATGTATCGCGAGGATGGTGCGCTGGATCGGGTGGAGCGCCTGCCGCGCAATCCCGATGCCGTGCTGGTGGATACGGAGATCCTGCTGCGCGCCCCCCCAGCCCTGCTCCGCGCCGGGATCGGAGACGGGCTGACCAAGCGCTTCGAGGCGGAAGGCTGCGCGGCGGTGGATGGGCTGACGCCCTTTGGCACGCCGCCGCTCCGCACTGGCGGTGTCATCGCCCGCTATGCCTTCGAAACGCTGTTCCGCCACGCGCCGCAGGCGATGGAGGATGCTGCCGCCGGGCGCCTGACCGATGCCTTCGAGGCCACGGTGGAGGCGGTAGTGCTGATGAGTGGCCTCGGCTTCGAGAATGGCGGGCTGTCGCTGGCGCATTCGCTGACGCGCGGCTTCACCCGCGTGGCCGCATCCGCGCATTGCCCGCATGGGGAGCAGGTAGCCTTTGGGCTGCTCGTGCAGCTGCAGCTGACGCCGGGTGGTGCGGCGCAGCTGGATGCGCTGCTGCCCTTCTATGCGCGCATCGGCCTGCCACGGCGCCTGGCCGGGATCGGTCTCTCGCCCGAGGACGACGCGACGCTCAATCGCGTTGCGGAGGCGACCCTGACCGCGCCGCATATCACCCATCTCGCCGGGCCGCCGCTCACGGCGGCCGCCATCCGCGACGCCATGATCGCGGTGGATGACCGCGCAGCACGCGCCGGTGCCACGACCATCATCCAGGAACCCGCATGAGCCGCGCTCCCAGCCCGCACCGCCTTGCGCTCGACGCCACCGCCCTGGCCGAAAAGGCGCGCCGCCTGCGCCGCCATGTCGTGCGCATGGTCGCGCCCATCGGGGAGGGCTATGCGGGCCAGGGCCTCGGCGCGGCCGACATCCTTGCCGCACTGTACTTCCATGAGATGGCCTATGACCCGGATGATCCGGGCTGGGAGGGACGCGACCGCTTCATCCTCTCCCCGGCACATTACGGCGTCGGCCTCTTCGCCGCACTGGCTGAGCGCGGCGTGATGCCGGTGCAGGAGCTGGCGCAATACGGCACCGACGGCAGCCCGATGGAGATCATCGCCTCCGAGCGCCTGCCGGGGGTGGAGGCGACCTGCGGCTCGCTCGGCATGGGGCTATCGGTGGGCGTCGGAATGGGGCTTTCGCTTCGCAGGCACGGCAGCGCCAGCCGCGTCTATGTGCTGATTGGCGATGGCGAGATGCAGGAGGGTTCCACCTGGGAGGCCGCGATGTCGGCGGTGAACTTCGGCCTGTCCAATCTCTGCGCCATCGTCGATGTCAACGACATGCAGGTGGATGGCGCGACAACCAGCGTAATGAACATGGGCGACATCGCAGCCAAGTGGCGCGCCTTCGGCTGGAACACCATCGCGCTGGATGGACATGACCTGGATGCCCTGCTCGCGGCTTTCGTATCCGCCCGGGCCCATGGCGCAGGTCCCACCGTGCTGGTGGCCGATACGCGGCCGGGGCGCGGCGTCTCGGCGCTGGAAGGGCGCAAGAGTCATTTCGCCAAGCTGCCGCCCGAACTGGCCGCGCAGGCCCTGGCCGAGCTGGAGGGCTGAGTCATGCGCGCACCCGTCACCATCGCGAAATCCGGTGCCGTCTGGCGCGAGAGCACGCCCATAGCGAGCAAGGCCTATGGCCGCGCGCTGCTGGCGCTGGCGGAGGCCGATCCGCGCATCGTCTGCCTCGGCGCCGACCTGACCGGACCCACCGAGACCGACCTGTTCCGGGACCGCCTGCCGGATCGCTTCTTTAACCTGGGTGTGGCGGAGGCCAACCTGATGTGCGTCGCCTCTGGCATGGCGCGCACGGGGGACATTCCCTTCGTCAACACCTTCGGCGTCTTTGCCTCCCGCCGGTCCTTCGACCAGGTGACGCTGCAGATCGCCTATCCGCGTGCCAATGTGAAGCTGGTGGGCTTCATGCCCGGCCTTACCTCGCCCGGCGGGCCGACGCATCAGGCAACGGACGACGTGGCGATGATGCGCGCGCTGCCGGGCATGGTGGTGATGGAGCCGGCCTGCGCCACGCATGTCGCGCCGATGCTGGCAGCCCTCGTGGCGCATGACGGGCCAGCCTACATGCGGATCAAGCGCGGCGACCTGCCGCTGCTGTTCACCGCGGAGACATGCCCGCCCATCGGCAAGGGCCAGGTGGTGCGGCGCGGCCGGGATGGCTGGATTCTGGCGAGCGGGGTGATGGTGACGCTGGCGCTGGAGGCGATGGAGATGCTGGCAGAGCAGGGCATCGAGGCCGGGCTGGTCAACCTACCCACCATCAAGCCACTGGACGTTGCGCTGGTGGCGGAGCTTGCCGGCGAGGGCAAGCCGATGCTGGTCGCCGAGAACCACTCCGTGGTCGGCGGCCTCGGCTCGGCCGTCGCGGAGGTGATCGCGGAATCGGGCCACGCGCTCCCCTTCGGGCGGCTGGGCGTGGAGGACGTCTTCGCGGAAGGTGCTGGAGCGCCCTTCCTCTTCGACAAATACGGGCTTTCGGCGGGCGCCATCGCAGGACGCTTCGCCACCCTGTCCGCCAGGAACCGGGGGATGTCTCCGGTGCCCTGAGCGACAGGCCAAGCGTGCGAGGGAGGAAAAGAAAGATGGCAAAGGCAATCAGGCGGCGCCCGTTCGGCGCGGCATTGGCCGTGGCGCTGACCGGGGCGCTGGCCGGGCCGGCGGCGGCGCAATCCTTCCCGGAACGCCCCGTCCGCATCATCGTGCCCTACGCGCCTGGCGGCGGGACGGATGTGGTCGCGCGGGTGCTCGCCGCGACCATGACGGCACAGATGCCGCAGACCGTCCTGGTGGAGAACCGGGCTGGAGCGGGCGGCATGGTGGGCGCGGAGGCCGTGGCCCGCTCCGCGCCGGATGGCCACACCATCCTGTTCACCAATACCGGCCATTCCGTGCTGCGCCTGATCGCGCCGAACCCCTCGCTGGATATCCGGCAGGCGCTGTCGCCGGTCGCCATCGTGTCCGAGGCGCCGATGATCATGATGGCGGCGAACAACTTCCCGGCGAAGAGCCTGCAGGAATTCGTCTCACTCGTGCGGGCGAATCCTGGTCGCTACGATTACGGGAGCACCGGCACCGGCGGCACAAACGGCCTGACCGCACTGATGTTCCTTCATGCCTCAGGCCTGAAGATGAACGAAATCCCCTATCGCGGTGGCGCGCCGGCGACGCTCGACCTTGCGGCCGGGCGCATCGCCATGCTGTTCGATGCCAGCTCCACCTCGCTCAGCACCACGCGTGGCGGCCAGGCGCGGGCGCTGGCCGTGACGACGGCGCAGCGCAGCCCCTCGGCGCCGGAACTGCCGACTCTGCGCGAGGCCGGGGTGGACGCCGATATGAGCATTTGGATGGGGATGATGATTCCCTCCGCCACGCCACCCGCGCTGCGGCAGGCCGTGTACCAATCGGTCACCCGCGCCCTCGCGGATCCTGGCCTGCGCGCGCGTTTCACCGAACTCGGCACGGACCGCATTCCGCAAATGACGCCGGAGGAATGCGAGCGCTTCGTCAGCGCCGAGATCGAGCGTTGGGAGGGGCTGCTGCAGCGCTCAGGCTACCGGTCCAATCCGCAATAGGGCCGCCTACAGGCGTTTGCACTCGCCCGCCGCCGGGATGACCGGCGCGGGCGGGATGCGCGCCGGCTGCCTTGCAAAGCTGACAGGCTCGCCTCGCATCAGAGCGACAGGAACTCCCGCACCAGGCGCGGCTGGTCCAGCAGCATCTCCTTGCCGCGGATGATGTGGCAGCCGCGGCGCGCTGCCTCGGCGAGAAGCGGCGTCGTCTCGGGCGCCATGATGACATCGGCCACCACGGCGCTGGCGCCGAGGCGGGACAGGTCGGCGGGCAGGGCGTCGCCTTCCTGCATGCCGACGGAGGTGGTGTTGACCACCAAGTCGAAGCCCGCGGTGTCAGGAGCGGAAAGGGATGTGCCGCATCCCGGATAAGCCGCGGTGACGGCCTCTGCCAGGGCGCGGGCCTTTCCGGCCGTGCGGTTGGCGAAGGCGATGTGGGATGCACCGGCCTCCGCCAGGGCGAAGGCGATGGCGCGCCCCGCGCCGCCAGCGCCGATCTGGAGCACGCGCCGCCCCGCCACCTCCACTTCGTTGCGGGAAAGGCCGGCGACGAAGCCGATGCCGTCCACATTGTCACCGAGCAGAGTACCGTCCGGGTTGCGACGCACGAAGTTGACGGCGCCGATCCCGGTGGCGCGCGGCGTGGTGCCGTCCAGGTGCCGGATCACCTCGATCTTGTGGGGGATGGTCACGCCGAAGCCGGCAACGTTGCGCATGGCGCGGATGGCCCCGAGCACTGTGCCGAGATCCGCCGGCGCGACATGCAGTGGTGAAACGGTGGCGTCCACGCCGTGCCGGAAGAAGTCCTCGTTGAGGATGGCGGTGCCGATGATATGCGCCACCGGATCACCGAGGATGAACATAACCTTGGTCCGGCCTGTCACGCGCTTCAGGATGGGGTCGGTGGCCATGGGTGGTTCCTTCAGGGCTGGGTAACGGCGTCTCACCGGGAGAGGTCCGCCGCGCCCTCCCGCCGGCCGCGAATTTGGAACCGGCTTGCGATGAAGTCGATATATCAAATAGGCTATGTGCGGGTGGTGCCGAGGGAGCCGGATGGGATTGCAGGACGGGGTGCAGGGCCGTGTTGAGTTGCGGGGGCTGGTGAAGCGGTATGGCCCCTTGTACGCCGTGGACCATGTGTCGCTGGAGGTCAGCTCCGGCGAGTTCCTGGCGTTGCTCGGCCCCTCGGGATCCGGCAAGACCACCATCCTGATGTCCATCGCCGGATTCGAATACCCGGATGAAGGACAGGTCCTGATCGGCGGGGAAGACGTGACCTGGTCGCCGCCGAACAAGCGGAATCTGGGGATGGTCTTCCAGAAATATACGCTCTTCCCGCACATGAGCGTGCTCGAGAACATCGCCTTTCCGCTGAAGATGCGTGGCGTCGGCCGCGCGGAGCGGGAGGAGCGTGCGCGTGCGGCCCTGCACACAGTGCGGCTGGGACAGATGGGGGAGCGGCGGCCGGCGCAGCTTTCAGGTGGGCAGCAGCAGCGCGTGGCGATCGCGCGCGCCATTGTCTATCAGCCGCGCGTGCTGCTGATGGACGAGCCCCTCTCCGCGCTGGACAAGAACCTGCGCGAGGAGATGCAGATCGAGATCAAGCATCTGCAGCGTGAGATCGGCATCACCGTCATCTTCGTCACCCATGACCAGACCGAGGCGCTAACCATGGCGGACCGGGTGGCGGTGCTGGACCAGGGGCGGCTGCAGCAGCTTGGGGCCCCGCGGGCGCTCTATGAAGCGCCGGAGACTGGCTTCGTCGCCGGCTTCATCGGCGAGACGAATTTCTGCGAAGGCACGCTGCACGCTGCGGCCATGCCCGGCGAGGCGGTTTCCGTCGCGCTGGATGGCGGCGGGCGGATGCAGGCGGTCGCGGCCCAGGCCCTGCCCGCCGGCGGGCGGATCCGGGTGGCACTGCGGCCGGAGCGGCTTCGCGTCGGGCCTGTCGGCGCCGAGGGGATGGCGGCCCGGGTGAGCGAGGCGATCTATGCCGGAAACGCGACCACGCTGCTGCTGGAGGGCGAGGGCGGGCAGTCGCTGCGCGCGCGGATTCCTGCGGGCGCCGGCCTGCATGAGCCGCGCGAAGGCGAGCCGGTCCGCCTCAGCTGGCAGCCGGCCGATGCCCGTGCCTTCGTGGCCGCATCATGAGCCGGCGTCCCCCGCGCTTCCTGTTGGGTGGCCGGAACTACAGCCCGGCGGCGAGCCTGTTGCTGGCCGCGCCCTTCCTGCTGCTGATCGCGGTCGTGTTCCTGCTGCCGCTGGCCACGTTGCTGCATGAAAGCCTGTTCGTGCCGGCACCCACGGTGGAGCATTACGCCCGCGCCTTTGGCGAGCCGGTCTATCTGCGGGTGATGCTGCGCACGCTGAGGGTGGCGGTCCTTGTCACCGTGGCAGCGCTGATCCTCGCCTGGCCGCTGGCCTGGGTGATGTCGCGCAGCCGCGGGTTAGGGCTCGCCCTGCTGGCGGCGGCGGTGCTGCTTCCTCTTTGGACCTCGGTGCTGGTGCGCACCTATGCCTGGATGGTGCTGCTGCAGCGCAATGGCGTGTTGAACCAGCTGCTGCAGGAGGCGGGGGTGATCGATGCGCCGATGCGCCTGCTCTACACCGAGGGTGCGGTGGTGCTCGCCATGGCGCATGTGCTGCTGCCCTTCATGGTGCTGCCGATCTACTCGGCGCTGAAGGGCATCCCCGAGGATTACGTGCGGGCCGCGCAGATGCTCGGCGCCTCCGCCTGGGGCAGCTTCCGCGAGGTGATCTGGCCCCTGGCCTTGCCGGGCGTCACCTCGGGCTGCCTGATGGTCTTCCTGCTGGCGCTGGGCTTCTTCGTGACGCCGGCGCTGATCGGCGGGCCGCAGCAGATGATGATCGCGACGCTGGTTTCCCAACAGGTGCGAGAGATGCTGGACTGGCCCTTCGCCGGGGCCCTGGTAGGCATCCTGCTGATCTTCGTCCTGGCGCTGACGCTGGTCTTCAAGCGCGCCGTGCGACTGGACCGCTTCGTGGGGTCCGCATGAGCGCGGCGCGGGGCAACCGCGCCGGGCGGATGGCGGTGAATGCCGCCGCCTATGCCGTGACCGTGTTCCTGCTACTGCCGACGCTGATCATCGCGCCCATGTCGGTGGGGCCGGAGCGGCTGCTGAGCTTCCCACCCAAGGGATTCTCGATGCGCTGGTATGCCGAGTACTTCCAGGATGCCGAATGGGTGCGCGCCACCCTGTTCAGTGCGGAGGCGGGGGTGATCTCCGCCGTCTGCGCCACGGTGATCGGCACCATGCTCTCCCTTGCCCTGGTGCGCGGGCGGCTGCCGGGAAAGGGGCTGGTCGAGCTGCTGGTGATTGGGCCAGTAATCGTGCCGCATATCGCGCTGGCGGTGGCCATGTTCCTGGTGTTCGAGCAGTTGCGACTGACCGGGACGCTGCTGGGCTTCGCCATGGCTCATACGGTGCTGGCGCTGCCCTTCGTGGTGTTCACCGTCCTTGCCGCGCTCTACCGCTTCGATGCGGAGCTGGAGCGGGCGGCGCTATCCTGCGGGGCCGGGGGCTTCCGGGTGTTCCGCTACGTCACGCTGCCGCTGATCGCCCCCGGCCTGGTCTCCGCCGCGCTTTTCGCCTTCGTGATTTCCTTCGACGAGGCGGTGGTGTCCTTCTTCATCTCCGACCTCGACCGCAAGACACTGCCGCGCAAGATGTTTGAGGACATCGACTACAACATCTCGCCCACCCTCGCCGCCGTGGCCACCATGCTGACCCTGTTGACCATCGCGGCGCTGCTCCTGGGCTATGCGCTCAAGCGCGGCATGGAGCGGCGAGCGCGGGCGGCGGCCAGGCAGGGTGTTGAGCCGTGATGCATCCAACGACGATCCAGGGAGACAGGGAATGGGCGTGAACAGGAGAAGCCTCCTCGCGGCCTCCGGGCTGGGCGTGGGGTCGCTGGCCATCGGGCGCCCCGCTCTGGCGCAGCGCGGATCGGGTGAGGTTATCGTCGCGGCGACGGGCGGGCTGATGGAACGCAGCCTGCAGGAGCATTTCTACAAGCGCTTCGAGCAGGAGGTGGGCATCCGCGTCCGCTCCGTGCCGATCGAGCTGCCGGACCAATGGGCGCGTGCCCGCGCCGGGCAGCGCAGCGGCAACATCCCCTTCGACGTGGTGACGGCGACGCCGCCGGACCTGATCCAGCACGCCGACATCCTGCAGCCGATCGACTGCAACACCCCCGCCATGACGGCGAATGCCCTGCCGAACGGCTGCTTCCCCACCGGCATCATCCGCACCGCCGGCGGGATGACGCTGAGCTGGAGCAAGAAGGCCTTCCCCAATGGCGGCCCCGCCTCCTGGGCGGATTTCTTTGACATGCAGCGCTTCCCCGGCCCGCGTGCCCTGCCGGATACCGGCGACCGCGAGTGGTGGGTGCCGCTGGCCGCCCTGATGGCCGATGGGGTGGCGCGGGACAAGCTGTTCCCGATGGACCTAGACCGCGCCTATCGCAAGCTGGACACGATCAAGCCGCATGTGGCCGCCTGGTGGAAAAGCGGTGACAACTCGATGCAGATCCTGCGTGGCGGTGATGCCGTGATGACCATGCTGTATTCCAGCCGATCCGTACCGCTCGCCAAGAGCGGCGAGTTCGACTTCACCTGGAACCAGGCGATCCGCGACGTAGGCAACTGGGCGGTGTTGAAGGGCGGGCCGAACACGCAGAACGCGATGCGCTTCCTCGACTTCTTCGTGCAAAATCCGCAGGAGCATCTCGCCTTCAGCGGGAAGGTATCTTTTGATTCGAACAACCGCGAGACACCGAACCTCGTGCCGCAGGAGGAGCGTCGCTACCGCGCCTCCTGGCCAGAGAATTGGGAGAAGCTGATCGTCGCGGATTACGAGTGGATCGCGGCGAACCGCAACGCAATGCGCGAGCGCTGGGTCACCTGGCTGACGCGCTGAGCCGATCGGCGGGGCCGGGAGTGATCCCGGCCCGCCTTCCGCGGACCCCATTTTCCGAGAATGCCGATAGATGCTGGTGAATGATCCCGAGGCGGCGCATTGGCCGGTCGATCCTGGTCGCCTCGATCTCGTCAAGGAATTCCGCGCCAAGCCGCGCGGGCCGCATAGTGACGAGTTGCAGAAGCTGCTGCACCGCATGCGCTGGTCTGGCGTAGGGCGGCGCTACGTGCTGATCGTGCTGGAGCCGAACCGGCGCTGGATGCTGGGCCGTATGCCCGGAAAGCGCGGCCTGCCGATCGAAACCTTCCCCAACCACGTCTTCACCGACTTGGCAGAGGCCGAGTGGGCGGTCTTCGCCCTGCGCTGGGAAGCGCTGACGGGCCAGCGCCTTGAGGATGCCGAGAGCAAGCCCGAATGACCGACACCACTGCCGTCCTGGGCTATGCGTGGCCCCTCGTCGTCTCGCCGGGTGAGGAGGTGGTATTCCACCTGTCCAGCGCGACACTGGAGCGAGCCGAGGCGACGCTGCTGCGCGTGCGCTGCGCCGATCCGGACCCATCCGGGCCCGGGCTGCGCTTCGAGCAGCCGGGCTGCCCGCTGGATGGCTCCGTCACGCTGCGCCATCAGCCGATCCGGCCGGGATCTTGCGCCGTGGTGCCGGATGCGCCGGCGCTGAACCGGAGTGGCTCCTTCTCCGTGGCCTGCTACATCTTACCCACGGCCCCGCTGGCCGGCCCGCAGACCATCATCTCCCGCTGGCGCGACGACACGGGCGAAGGCTGGCGCCTGGGGCTGGATGCCAAGGGGCGGCTGGAATTCGTGCTCCGCGGGCAAGGCCGGCACTGGCGCGCCACGGCGCCGCGGCCGGTGATCGAGCGTGAGTGGATCTTCGTCGGCGGTATGCTGGATGCGGCGGCGGGGTGGATGACCGTGGTGCAGGCGAGCCTGGACCCGCAAGCGGGGCGCGACACAAGCGGCGCCGCGAGCGCTGAGGGGCCGCGCGAATTCGGATGGCCAGGCGAGACGGCGCTGGTGATAGCGGCGCATGCGGTGGAGGCCGGGGAGGCGCCCCGCACCGCCGGGCATTTCGACGGCAAGATCGACCGCCCGCGGCTTCACGCCGGGGCGCTGGACGCGGCGTCTCTGCGGGCCTCGGTGGAGACACTGGCGCCGGTGCCGTCGCAGCCGGATCTGATCGCGGCCTGGGACTTTTCCATGGGCATTTCGACGGACCGGGTGCAGGACGTCTCCGCGAACCGGTTGGATGGCGTGTTGCGCCAACTTCCGATGCGCGCCGTCACCGGCGCAAACTGGGATGGGCGAACGGTGCAGTGGACGGAGGCGCCGGAGCTTTACGGTGCTATCCATTTCCACAGCGACGACATGAACGACGCGGGCTGGTCGCCCGACCTGCGCTTCACCGTCCCGCCCGACTGGCGCAGCGGCTTCTACGCGCTGCGCCTGCGCGCGCGGGAGGGCAGCGATGATCCGGTGGAGAGCTTCGTCGCCTTCTTCGTGCGGGCGCCGCTGGGCAAGCCGCGATCGAAGCTGGCCTTTGTCGCCAGCACCGCCACCTTCCTCGCCTATGCCAACAGCGCGCTGCGGCTGGACCAGGTGCATGCGGAGGCGATGCTGGAAGGGGTGATCGCGCTCTCGCGCGACGACGTGTATCTGCAGGAGCACCGGGAACTCGGCCTGTCCACCTATGACACGCACAGTGATGGCAGCGGCTGGTGCTATTCCTCCGCGAAGCGCCCGATCATCAACATGCGGCCGCGCGGTGCGACCTTCAACTACGGCAATGACACCCACATCATCGATTGGCTGGAGCAGACCGGCCAGGATTATGACATCATCGCCGATCACGACATCCATCGGCATGGCGCCCAGGCGCTGGCACCCTATGCATGCGTCATCACCGGTTCGCATCCCGAGTATTTCAGCCGGCAGATGATTGAGGCCTTCGACGCCTATCAGCGCGGCGGCGGGCGGCACATCTATCTTGGCGGCAACGGCTTCTACTGGCGGATCGGCTGGCATCCAGAGCAGCCGCACACGATAGAGATCCGCCGTGGCATGAACGGCCTGCGCACCTGGGAAGGCGAGGCTGGGGAGAACGCGCTCTCCTTCACCGGCGAGCCTTCCGGGTTGTGGCGCAGCAACGGGCGCCCGCCGCAGCGGCTGGTGGGGGTGGGCTTCGACGCGCAGGTCTTCACGCGCTCCTACCCCTATCGCTGGCTCGATGCGGCGCGGGACCCGCGCGTTGCCTGGGCCGTGGAGGGGCTGGATCTCGATGCGCCGCTTGGGGATTTCGGCTTGCGTGGTGGCGGCGCGGCCGGGCTGGAGGTGGACCGGGTGGAGCCGACCCTCGGATCGCCGCCGCATCTGCTCTGGCTCGCCACCGCCGATCAGCTCGGCTACGGCGGCGTGCCCACGCTTGAGGAGTTGAGGACGCTGCATCGGGGCGCAATGGGCGACCAGAATGCGCGGGTGCGGGCGGATATTGCCTTCTTTCCCACGTCTCGCGGTGGTGCCGTCTTCTCCACCGGCTCGATCGCCTGGGCCTGCGCGCTTTCCTGCGCTGCCTACGAGAACTCGGTGAGCCGACTGACGGGCAACGTGCTGCGCCGCTTCCTGGACCCGGCGCCCTTCGACGGCTTCGACGCCTGAACGAACCTCCCCACCTGGTGCCCCAACCTACCAGACAGAAATAGAAGGGGGTCCGGGGGGGATACCTCCCCCGGCCTTCCTTCGATTCACTCCGCCCGAATGCCGGCGCGCTTGATCACCGGCTCCAACGTCTTCTTCTCGTTCTCGATCAGCGCGGCGAAAGCATGCGGGCCCTGGCCGCCGAGGATCGTGCCCTGTTCCACGAGCCTCCCGCCGATGGCCGGATCGCGCAGGGCCGCGGCCACGGCATCGGCCACGGCGGCAATGATGGCGGGCGGCGTGCCGGCCGGGGCGGCCATGCCGAAGGAGGTGCCGAAGATGAAGCCGGACACCCCGGCCTCGGCGGTGGTGGGAACATCCGGCAGCTGCGGAAGCCGCTGCTCGGTGGCCACGGCCAGCGGACGCACAGCGTTGCCGCGGATATGGCCGAGAATGTTCGGCACATTGTCGATGATCATGTCGATATTGCCGGCGATGAGGTCCGTGATCGCCGGCGCCGCGCCACGATAGGGGACGTGCTGGATCTCGGTGCCGGTCGCGTCCTTGAACAGTTCCAGCGCCAGGTGGAGGCTGCTGCCGGAGCCAGCCGAGCCCGCGGTGAGCTGCCCCGGCTGTTCCTTCGCAGCCGCCACCAGCGCGCCGAGATTCTGCCAGGGACGCGCATTGGCGACGCAGACCACCTTTGGCGTGGCAGCCAGCAGGGTAATCGGCGCGAAGGCTGCGTTGGTGTCATAGGGCATGGCGGCATAGATGAACTGGTTCACCGCCAGCGGCCCCATGGAGGAGGCGAGCAGCGTGTAGCCGTCGGGCGCTGCTTTGGCGACAAGGTCGGCGCCGATATTGCCGCCCGCGCCGGCGCGGTTGTCCACCACGCAGGGCTGGCCAAGGCGGGTCGCGAGGGATTGCGAGACGGAGCGCGCCAGCGTGTCGACGAGGCCACCCGGCGGGAAGGGAACGATGATGCGTACTGGCTTGGTCGGCCAAGGGGCGTTGCCCTGGGCGTGTGCCGCAGCGGGAGCGGCGAGGGCCAGGCTGGCGCCCAGTAGGGTGCGGCGTTGGATGCAGTGCTTCATGGCGTCGGCTCTCCCTTGATGTTCATGCGGCATCTGCCGCCGACGATGTGCCTGCCTTCCAACAGGATTTCGCGATCAGCGATGACGAGGCTGCGGCGAGCGTTCTGCTTCACCAGCAGGATGCCGGTGCCGCTTGCGTGGATGCGCGTCAGCGTGCGGAACAGTTCCCCAGCCATGGGCGCGCGGCCGATGGCAGGCGCAACCCGCAAGCGGCCTTCACCTCCCTTACCCATGTCTCGTAATTGGGGAGGTGGTGATGGCGCCGCCGCCAGCATTGGGGCCGGTCCTGAAAGTGGCGTGACCGATGCGCACCGCGGATGGCGCGACCTAGGCATGGATAGCAGGCGCCGCCCGGCGGGTGATGGTGATGTTCATTTTTTGTGTTTCCTCCCCCGAGCGGTCGTGGCTGCTAATGCGCGCCGGGCGTCGCGGGTGGTGGTGACTTCGCCGCCGGCGGGAAGGGGTACTGCCCGGGCTGCGTTTCCACCGTGATCCAGCGAAGCTCCGTAAATTCCGCGATGCCCGCACGGCCGCCGAAGCGGCCGTAGCCGCTGGACTTCACGCCGCCAAAAGGCATCTGTGCCTCGTCATGCACGGTGGGGCCGTTGACATGACAGATGCCGCTCTCGATGCGCTGGGCGAGGGCGATGCCGCGCGCGACATCCTTCGTGAAAATCGCGGCGGAAAGCCCGTACTCGGAATCATTGGCGACGCGCAGCGCCTCCTCCGCATCCTTCACGCGGATCATGGCGACGACGGGGCCGAAAGACTCTTCCGAATACAGTGCCATCTCGGGTGTCACGCGGTCGACGATGGCGGCGGGCATGATCGTGCCCTTGCGCTCGCCGCCGCCGAAGAGCTTCGCTCCCTTGGAGGTGGCATCGGCGATCAGTGTCTCCACCTTGGCGGCGGAGGCTTCGTCCACCACGGAACCGAGGAAGACGGTGCCGGTGCGCGGATCCCCCACCGGCAGGGTGGCCACGAAATCCGCGAGCTTCTTCACGAAGGCATCGGCCACGCTCTCCACCACCACCAGCCGCTCGGTGGACATGCAGATCTGGCCCTGGTTCATGAAGGCACCGAAGGCAGCAGCCTTCACGGCTTCCTCCAGGTCGGCATCCGCCAGCACGATCATGGGGGCCTTGCCGCCGAGCTCCAGCAGCACGGGCTTCAGGTGCTTCGCGGCATGCATGGCCACGATCCGCCCCACCTTGGTCGAGCCGGTGAAGTTCACGCGGCGCACGGCCTTATGGGCGATCATCGCCTCCACCACCGCGGGCGCGTCCCCGGCGGAATGGGTCACGACATTCACCACGCCCGGCGGTACGCCGCCGTCGCGCAGGGCCCGTGCGATCAGGCTGTGTGTGCCCGGGCAGGTCTCGCTGGCCTTGAGCACCACGGTGTTGCCGCAGGCCAGCGGAAGGGCCAGGGCGCGCACGCCCAGGATAACCGGCGCATTCCATGGTGCCATGCCCAACACCACGCCCACCGGCGCGCGGATGGACATCGCAAGGCAGCCCGGCTTGTCCGAGGGGATGACCTCACCCGTGGTCTGGGTGGTCATGGCGGCGGCTTCGCGCAGCATCCCGGCGGCGAGATGCACGTTGAAGCCGGCCCAGCCGGAGGTCGCGCCGATCTCCTCCGCCATCAGGCGAATGAAGTCGGGCGCCTTGGCGGCGAGCGCGTCGGCGGCCTTCAGCAGGATGGCGCGGCGGGCATTGGGGCCGAGGGCCGACCAGGCGGGGAAGGCGGCGGCAGCGGCATCGCAGGCGGCCTGCGCATCGGCCACCGTGGCGGCGGCGGCGCGGGTGGCGACCTCGCCGCTGATGGGGTTGCGGCGTTCGAAGGTGGCCGAGCCGGTGGCGGGGCGCTCGCCCTCGCCGATGATCAGGGGCACGTCGAGCATGCGGTTCTCCTCAGTGCTTGTCGTAGAGCGAGGCGACGGCGCCGTTGTCGAGCGACACCTCCACCAGCATCGGACCCTTTGCCGCCATGGCCTCGGTGAGGGCGGCGTCCAGCTCCGCGGGCGTGGCGGCAGTGCGGGCGGCGCAGCCCATGCCGCGCGCGATCGAGACGAAGTCGATGCCCGGCAACTCGATGCCCGGCGCATCGCGCACCTGCAGCACGCGGGAGAAGGAGCGCATGGCACCATAGCCGGAATTGTTCATCACGATCACGGCCAGCGGCAGCTTCTCCTGCACTGCCGTCCAGAGCGCCTGGGGCGAGTACATGAAGGAGCCGTCGCCGATCAGGCAGGCCACGCGGCGTCCGGGGTTGGCCAGCGCCACACCGACAGCGGCGGGCAACGCGTAGCCGAGGCCGCCGCTCGCCATGGTGAAGAAGCCTCCCCATTCCCGGATCGGCATCTGAGCGTGCATGGCGGGGCGGTGGGAGGGCGCCTCCTCCACCAGGATGGCGTCCTGCGGCATGGCGGCGTGCAGCCGGTGCAGCGCATAGGGCGCGGTAACGGGCGTGCTCGCGGCTGGCGGTGACGGGCGTGGGCGCGGCGCGGGCAGGGCGCGCGACGCGGGTGGCAGCAGGGCCGCCAGCGCCGGGAGGCCGAGGTGCAGGCTGCCCAGGATCGCCGTGCCAGCCGGGGCGGAGGAGGCGGCTTCCGCATCCGTCGTCATCTGGATGATGGGGATGCCGGAACGGAAGAGGGCGCAGTCGCCCGGCACATGAAAGGTGAAGACGGGCGCGCCGATCACCAGCACCAGGTCATGCGCGATCAGCGCATCGGAAACGGATTGCGGCGAGGCCGGGAGGTGGCCGGCAAAGAGCGGATGGTCCTCGGGGAAGGAGAGGCGGGAGGAGAAGGGACTGGTCAGCACCGGCGCGCCAATGCGCTCGGCGAGGGCAACGAGCGCAGGGCCGGCGCCTTCCGCATCAACCTCCGGCCCGACCACCAGCACGGGGCGGCGGGCAGCGGTGATGGCGCGCACGGCCTCGGACAGGGCGGCGGGATCGGGCGATGCGTCGGGGAACCAGGCGCGCGGCACCACGGGCTGGCAGGGCGCCGACCAGTCATCCGAGGGGATGGAGACGAAGGTGGGGCCATAGGGGCGTTGCATGGCGATGCGATGCGCCTGAGCGATGGCCGCCGGCACGTCCTCGGCCCGCGCGGGCTCGATGCTGAACTTGACGTAGGGCTTGGGGAATTGCGCGGCGTCGCTGGCGCCGAGGAAGGGCAGGTTGGGCAGGAGCGAGCGCGTCTGCTGCCCCGCGGTGACGACCAGCGGCGCGGCGTTGCGGTAGGCGGTGAAGAGATTGCCGAGCGCGTGCCCCACCCCCGCGGCCGAATGCAGGTTCACGAAGGCGCAGCGTCTGGTGGCACGGGCATAGCCATCGGCCATGCCCAGCACGCTCGCTTCCTGCAGGCCGAGCACATAATGGAAGTCGGATGGCCAACGATCGAGGAAAGGCAGTTCGGTCGAGCCCGGATTGCCGAAGACCGTCGTCATGCCGAGCTCGCGAAGAAGGTCGAGCGTCGCCTCGCGCACCGTGGTCCGGGTGGTCGTGGTGGCATCCATTATCTGTCGTCCGATTCCAGCCCCGCGATCAGGCGGCGCAGCGTGTCGAGAAAGGCGGCGCGGTTCTCCGCGCCCACCAGCCGGTCCAGGTCCGCATCATGGGCCGCGGCATGGGCCGCCAGCGCCGCCAGCGCCCCCTCCCCGGCAGGGGTGAGGGTGAGGGCATAGCTGCGCCGGTCCGTCGCCGCGCGGTCGCGGCGGATCAGGCCGCGCTGCTCCAGCTCGGTCAGCCTGGGGGTGAGGGTGGACTTGTCGCGCCCCACCGCGGCGCCGAGGGCAGTCTGGGACAGGCCGGGATTTTCGTGGATCACCACCAGCGTGGCGAAATGTCCCGGCTTCAGTCCCGAAGTGCCGCTGCGCCGCGCGAATGCCACGAAGGAGGCTTCCTGCGCGAGGCGCAGGTGGAAGCCGAGCGTGTCGTTCAGCAGACCGAGCCGGATCCGGCCCTGCCCGCCGGACAGCACGCGGAGCGCCGGAGCCTGGCTGCTGCGGGCTTTCGTCTGGTTAGTGGCGCGCGGCGGATTTGCCCGCGATGGCTGGGCCAAGTGACGGCTTCCTCCTGCCGGCGCGTCATGGGCTGGGCGCCTTCCTTGTATGGATCGTAGGATATCCAACGATCTTCGCGCAAGGGCCCATCAGCCATGGGCGTGTCGGCGTGGGTGCTGGGGCGGGAGGCGGGCCGGATGGACCCTAGTCAACGCCCCCCTGCACCACCGCACGGTTCCGTCCCGCGGCCTTGGCCTGGTACAGGGCCTTGTTCGCGATATCGACGAGTTGCAGTGGCGATCTGCCCTGTATCGGAATGGTCAGGGCGGCGCCGATGCTGACGGTCACATGGGTGCTGACCGTGGAGGCGAGATGCGGCAGGGAGAGTGCCTCGATGCTGCGGCAAAGGCGCTCGGTCAGATGCATGACCTGCTCCAGCGAGGCGTCCGGCAGCACCACGACGAACTCCTCGCCCCCGAAGCGCGCCGGGAGGTCGGACGAGCGCCGGCAATGGCGCTGGATGGTGGCCGCGACGGATTTCAGCACCTCGTCGCCGGCGAGATGGCCGTAGCGGTCGTTGTAGCGCTTGAACTCATCCACATCGATCATCAGCACAGAGAGCGCCTGCTGCGAGCGCATCGACCGGCTCCATTCGACCTGCAGGTACTCGTCGAAATAGCGGCGGTTGCCGAGGCCGGTGAGGCCGTCCACCTTGGTCAGCCGCTGCAGCTCGAGATTCGCCTCAACCAGGTTCTGCTGGCTCTCGCGAAGCGCCGAATAGGCCTCGTCGCGCTGCAGCTGGTTCAGATAGGCACGGGAGTGGTAGCGGATGCAGGCGATCAGCTCGAGCCGGTCGGGAAGCTTCACCAGATAGTCGTTGGCGCCGAGGCTGAAGGCCTCGCTCTTGATCGTCGGCTCCTCCTTGGTGGACAGCACGATCACCGGGATGTCACGGGTGAGCGGATCCTTCCGGTAGTCGCGCACCAGGTCCAATCCGTTGACGCCGGGCATGACGAGATCCTGCAGGATGACCGTCGGCCGGACCTCTTTCGCGATGGCGAGCGCCTTCGTGGGATCCGAGCAGTAGTGGAAGTCGATATTGGGGTCGCTGGTCAGGATTCGGCGCAGCGCCTCGCCGATCATCAGCTGGTCGTCTACCAGCAGCACCATGATGGCGTAATCGTCCGACGGTGGTGCACCCGGTGGCCTGCGCAGGCTTCCAGAGTTCATGGGGCGGTTTCCTTCCGGGCCTTAACGGGCAACGGCGCCGATGAGCCGTGCCGCGATGCCGGGCAGTGGCAGGATGTCGACGGCCGCGCCGATTTCGGCTGCAGCCTTTGGCATGCCGTAGACGGCGCTGGTCGCGCGGTCCTGGGCAATGGTGTGGCAGCCCTTCGCGCGCAAGGCCTGCAGCCCCTGGGCGCCGTCTCGGCCCATGCCGGTCAGGAGCACCCCGACCGCATCGCCTTTCCAGAGCCGGGCGACGCTGTGGAAGAACACATCCACCGAAGGCCGGTAAGCATAGTCACGCGGCTCCCGGGTATAGCCGAGCAGGGAGGCGGATTTCAGCGTCAGATGGTTGTCGCTGGCCGCCAGAAGCACGGTGCCGGGGGACGGGGTGTCATCCTCCCGGGCCAGCTGGACGGGCATGGTGGCATATCCGCGTAGCCAGTCCGCCATGCCGGCAGCGAAGCGATCATCGACATGCTGGATGATCACGATGGCGGCCGGGAAGTCCCGCGGCAGGCCTTGCAGCAAGGTGGCCAGGGCGGCCGGGCCCCCGGTCGAGGCGCCGATCGCCACGAGCGGATGGCGGGCCGGCAGCGAGCGGCTGGCGGGCAGAGCAGCCTGGGGCGCCGGGCCACGGTCCCCGATCAGCCGCCCGATAGCGGTGATCTTGCGAAGCAGCGGCATGGCGCCTTAGCGCGCGTCCCCGCCGCCGAAATTGGGCAGGTCGACTGCATCCAGCGCGCCGTGTCCCATCGCGTCGAAGACGCGGGACGCGTTCGCATCCACGCTGCCGGTGACCAGCAGGATGGGGCAGGAGGTTTCGGCCATGATCCGGCGCGTGGCCTCGACGCCGTCCATGCCGGGCATCATGAGGTCCATCAGCACCAGGTCGGGCAGGTCGCTGCGGCACAGCGCAATGGCTTCGGCGCCCGTGCTGGCCGTCCAGGCCACCCGGTGCTCCGGCGTCATCGACACGACCTGGCGCAGGATCTCCGTCGCTGTCGGCATGTCGTGGACGATCCCTATCCGCATCCTGCCATCCCCGCTCCCCCTTCGCCGCCCGCTATGCTTCCGCTTCGCCGATGAGATCGACGACGGCATGGACCAGGGCCTCGTCATGGAAGCTGCCCTTGGTGAGATAGTAGTCGGCACCTGCCTCCAGCCCGCGGCGGCGGTCCTCCTCGCGGTCCTTGTAGGAGACGATCATCACCGGCACCGCGCGCAGATGTGGATCCTTGCGGATGAGGGTGACCAGCTCGATCCCGTCCATCCGGGGCATGTCCACGTCGGTGACAATCAGGTCGAAATGGCCGGCGCGCGCGGCGTTCCAGCCATCCATGCCATCGGTCGCGACTTCGACTTCGTAGCCGTGCTGGCTGAGCAGCTTGCGCTCCAGCTCCCGGATCGTGAGGGAGTCGTCCACGACCAGCACGCGACGCCGCCGCTTGCCTGCATCCGGCGCGGCCGCACCGACCTTGCCGAGCCGGCCGGTGGCGGTGAGCTTCTCCACGCCGCGGAGCAGGTCATCCACGTCCAGGATCAGCACGGGCGATCCGTCCTCCATCAGCGCGGCCGCGCTGATCCCCGGGACCTTCCCGAGGCGGGGGTCGAGCGGCCGCACCACGAGGTCCCGCTGCGCCAGAAGGAGGTCCACGGCCAGGCCGTAGCTGTTCCGCTGATCCCCGATGATGACAACGGAAAGCTCCTCCCTGGCGATGGCGGCCTCCGCGCTGCCGAGGAGGTGATGCGCCCCGACAAGGCCGATCTGGCGGTCCTCGAGGCTGAAATGCTGCTGCCCCTCAAGCATCTCGATGGCGGACCGGGGCAGCTTCAGGGCACGCTGGATGCTAGCTAGCGGCAAGGCATAGGGCTCGCCGCTGATTTCCACGAGCAGGGCGCGGACGACGGAAAGACTCAGCGGCAGTTCGAACTGAAAGCGTGCGCCCTGCCCCGCCTCGGTGGCGGCGCGGACGATGCCGCGCACCTGCCTCGCCGAGGCCTGCACCGCGTCCAGCCCGACGCCGCGGCCCGAGATGGCCGTGACGGAGAGCTTGAGGCTGAAGCCAGGCAGAAACAGAAATTCCAGCAGTTCCGCCTCGCTCAGCTGGCTGACCGTCTCCGCGCTGGCGAGGCCACGCGCGAGGATGGCGGCGCGGAGCCGCTCCAGGTCGATGCCATGGCCGTCATCGGCGACGATGATCTGCAACAGCCCGGCATGGTGGCGGGCCTCCAGCCGGATCACACCCTCCGCGGGCTTGCCCGCCGCCACGCGCTCCACCGGCGGCTCGATGCCATGGTCGATGGCGTTTCGCAGGAGATGCCCGATCGGCGCATCGAGCTGTTCCAGGATGTCGCGGTCCACGGGGGTGGCGCCGCCCAGGATCTCCAGCCGGACCTGCTTCCCCAGTTCACGCCCCAGGTCGCGGACGCGGCGGGCGTAGCGGCGGACGCCATCCTCGAAGGGGCGCATCCGGCTGGCCAGGGCCTCGTCATAGAGGCGGTGCGCGAGCTGCACGGCCCGGCGGTCATAGGTCTCGAATTCGGCCAGTTGCTCGGCCAAGTAGTGCTGGCAATCCGCGAGCCGCTGGCGCGCTTCGCCCAGGGCGAATTGCAGCGCCTCGCCGCCGGCCTCGGGCGGCAGCGCGTCCCGCAACCCGTCGAAGGCGCGGATGGCGTCGAAATGGAGGCGGCGCAGACGCATCAGCCTGTCGCCGAAGGGCCGCAGGCGGCGCGCCTCCATCAGCGACTCACCAGTCAGGCCAAGCAGGCGGCTGAGGCTGTCGGCGGTGATGCGCAGCACGCGGTCGGCGGCCTCGCTGCCTTCTTGCGCGGATTGGCGAGGGGGACGGGCAGGCTGCGGAGCAGGATCGTGCGCAGGTGCCGCTCTCGGCGGGGAGGGCGGCGGGTCAGGTGCCGTTGGCTCGGGTGCTGAAAACTCGGGCGCTGCCGCTTCCTGCGCGGGTGGGATCGGTGGCGGTGGGATGGGCGCGGGAATCGCCACCTGTGGCGCGGCGGTCGCCTGGCCGAGGGCGGCGAGAAGGGCATCCGCCTCCGCCCGGTCGGCATCTCCCGCCGCCTGCGGCTCCGAGCTGTCGCGGGCGATCGCGGCCAGCATGTCGACGCCGCGGAGCAGCAGGTCGATCTGTTCGCGGCGCAGAATCAGCCGTCCGCGTTGCGCGGCGACGAAGATCTCCTCCATCGCATGGGCGATGTCGACCGCGGGCATCAGCTCGATGAGCCGGGCCGCGCCCTTGAGCGAATGGGCTGCCCGCATGGAAGCTTCCAGGCTCTGCTCGGCGGTGGGGTCGCGTTCCAGCGCTAGCAGGCTGGCGGTCAGCGCCTGGGTATGCGTCTCCGCCTCGAGCCGGAACAGGTCGAGCAGCGAGAACTGGCTGTAATCCTCGCCGGTGCTCATGCAGCCTTGCTCATGCGACGTTGCGGTTCAGGCTGTCGAGCAGGAGGTCGGGCTCCAGGCAGCCAACCATGCGTCCCTGCCAGGGCAGCACCTCGCGCGTATAGCCGCCCGCCGCCCGGGCAACCGTGGCTGGGTTTCGGTGATGGAGGTGCTGACCTGGATGCTGGAGCGCTGGACCTGCCCGATCAGCGCCGTCAGGTCCTCGGTCATGCGGTTGAAGGCCGAGGCGAGGACGCCGAACTCGTCCTGTCGGTCCACCGTAACCCGCTGGCTGAAGTCGCCTTCCCGCATCTGGTTCGCCGCGGCGAGGAGCCGGCCGAGCGGGACGGTGATGGCGCGTAGCAGGAAGGTGCCGCAACCGATGGCGAGCAGCACCGCCACGGCCAGGCTCACCGCCATGCCGATCTGTGCCGAGCTGCCCAATTCCGTGATGAGGTGCGTCGCCTCATTGGCCTGGGTCCTGTTGTACTCCACCCATCCAAGCAGCCCGGCCTGGAGATGTTCATAGGCGGGGATCAGCCGGGTCTGGAGGATGGCGCGCGCCTCGGCATCCCTGTCGGCCCGGCTCAGCCGCAGCACCTCGGCCTCGGCGTTCCGGTAGGGCTCGTCCAGGGCCTTCAACTCGGCAAGGTGGCCCCGTCCGTCACGTCTTGATGTCCCGCCTCCTGCAGCTTCGAGAGGCGCTGGATCGTGGCCTGGCCGGCCTGGAGGCGCTCCTCGACCGACCGCAAGGAATCCTGGCCTTCCAGCAGGATATGGGACTGCAGCAGCGAATATCGCTGGCCCCATGCGATGGCCAGTTCCGCGGCGGAATGCAGGTTGGCCGTCGTGTCGGTCTCCACCAGACGGGCTTGCTGCTTGATCTCCCCGATCCGCAGGTAGGCGATGATGCCCATGGCGAGCATGGTGGCGAGGACCACAGCAAAGCTGCCGATGATCAACCGGCGGATGGAGGTCTGCTTCATCGTGCTAATCTGCATGGCCCACTGATTCGACGGAGCTCCGCCTGCTGCTGCGCCGGGACGCTACCGGCCCGGCGGCCGAATGGCCTGGGGGCGTCTTCCCGCAAGAAGGGTCGTCGGAGTAACTCATGCATCTGCTACTCCTGATTGCGCTCTTTCGCCAGCGACTCAACTGCGGGGCGGCCTACGAAAACTGCATGCGTGAGCACCGGTTTCGGCTGGAGCGAGACATCCCAGCGGTGCCGGAACGCCGCGGCTGGGATGCGCCTCGGGCGGGCGCCGGCGCCCGTGGAACTGAGAAGGGGCGGTGCAACCCACTTCGGCGGCTGCCGTTCAACGGAACACGACGAAACATGGAGGCTGCGCATGGGCAACCGCCGCCCCAGCCGGGGCATCGGCCGCCGGATGCTGCTTCAGGCCGGAGCGATGGCCGGGGCAGGGGTGCTGAGCGGCGCCGGAGCCCAGGCCCAGCCTGACCGGGCGGCCGTCTCGGCGCTGATCAAGGACTGGCCGCGGGAGGCCAAGGCGGCCGCCGAGGAGATGCTGGGCAAATACGGCCCTCCCCAGGAGGCCACGGCCACGCAGCTCACTTGGCAGGCCAACCGCCCCTGGACCCGCACGGTGGTCTACAAGACGGGTGTCGAGCATGACTTCCCCGCGAAGCACCTGGACGTGCTGGAGCAGGCGGTTCCCTACCGGGTGCCGCTCAACTTCTTCGAGGCGCTGGCGACCTTCAACGGCAGCGTGGTGCCGGATCGGACGCGGGGGGAGCTGGTCGCGCATTGCGATCGCGAGGCGACCAATATCCTGGCGCTGAATCTGGCCCATGACATCATCCGCGGCCAGAAGACCGTGACCCAGGCGCGCGAGGCGATGACGGAGGGGATGCGCGGGATCCAGTCCGGGCAGGTGCCGGAGGATGCTCGGGAACTGCGCCTCGGCCCGCCGCAGGGGGATCTGCGGGATCCTGATACGGCGGCAATGACGCCGGCACCCGGGCAGGGCCCTGCCGTCGCGCCGGCCACCATCCGGTAGAGCGGATCGCCGTAGGGCGGGATAGCCCGGAAGCGTGAAGCTGGCACGTCATGGCGGCACCCTTCCGGGTGCCGCCATTTCCTTGGCCTCAGGTCGCCTGCTGCATGGCGGCCTTCACCCTGGGCGGGGTGAAGGGCACGGAGCGCAGGCGCACGCCCGTCGCATCGAAGACCGCATTCGAGATGGCCGAGGGAATCACCGCCGCGGAGGGCTCGCCCGCGCCCCAGGGCTTCTCCCCCGGCCGGTCGAGCAGGTCGATGTCAATCACCGGTACTTCGGGGAAGGTGATGACGGGATAGGTGCCCCAGTCCAGGCTCGTCACCATGGAGCGGTCCCAGGTCAGCTCCTCCTTCAGCGTGCGGCTGATGGTGTGCAGGACATTGCCCTCCACCTGGTTGCGCACGCCGTCGGGGTTGATGACCTGGCCGCAGTCATGGACGACGGAGAAGCGCGTCACGCGGATTTCGCCGCTGTCGCGGTTCACCTCCACCTCGGCGACGGCGCCGACATAGGTACGGTTCAGCTCGTACTTCACGTAGCTGACGCCGCGGCCCTTCGCGACATTGCCGGTGGTGTTGCGTTGCGGGGAGGGGCGGCTCTCCCAGCGGGACAGCACTGCGAGCCTGCGCAGCAGCTCCACCCCGCGCTCGTCCTTCAGGTGGCGCAGGCGGAAATCGAGCGGGTCGACGCCGGCGGCGGCGGCCAGTTCGTCCAGGAAGGACTCGTTGGCATAGGTGTTCTGCATTCGCCCCGGCGTGCGGATCCAGCTGGGCTTGAACAGCGTGTTCTCGAGCCGGTGGCAGACCGTGTTGATGTTGGGCACGGCATAGGGCAGGGCGGAGTTCTGGATGATGTTGCCCGGCGCCATGGACTCCTCATGCGGCAGCCCGGCCAGCTCCGCCGGAACCAGCGCGACATTGCCGGCGGCACCCTGGGGGATGAAGAACTCGGATTCCCAGGCGATGATGTTGCCCTGCGCGTCGAGGGCGGCGCGCAGGTCGATCAGCGTCGGCGGGCCCTTGGGGTCCCAGCCATGCTCGTCCTGGCGCGCCCACTGCACGCGCACCGGGCGGCCATCCATCGCGCGGGTGAGCAGCGCGGCGTCGCCGGCCGCATCCTCATGCCCGTTGCGGCCATAGCAGCCGGAACCCTCCAGATAGATGCAGCGCACCTGCTCCTCGGGCATGCGCATCATGGCCGCGATCTGCTTGCGCAGATTGTGCGTCATCTGGGACGCGCTCCAGCAGGTCAGCTTGCCGTCGCGGATCTCGGCCACGGCGCAGGAGGGGCCGAGCGAGCCATGGGTGTGGATGGCAAAGTCATAGGTGGCGGAAAGGCGCTTGGCGCCGCCGCCCATTGCATCCTTCGTGTTGCCCACATTGCTGGTGACGTCGTCCTTCGTCACCTTCGTCGCGCGGACATGCTCCCAGAGCTTGCTTTGCTCCGGCAGACCCTGCCAGTCGGACCAAGTGGCCTTCAGCTCCTGCGCCGCACGGATCGCGCCCCATTCGGTGCGCGCGATCACGCCGAGGAAGTTGCCCTCGCGCACCAGCTTCACGAAGCCGGGGATGTTGCGGACGGAGGATTCGTCCACCTCCCGGAGCTGGGCCTGTAGCGCGGGCGGGCGCACCACCCGGCCGTGCAGCATGCCATCGACCCTGAAGTCGTGCATGTAGGTGAAGCGGCCCGTTGTCTTCTCTGGGATGTCCAGCCGCGGGACGGACTGTCCGACAACCCGGAAGCTGGCGGGATCCTTGGTGGTGACGTCCTTGTCGACCTTCAGGGAGAAGTTGCGGTCGCCAATCAGCTCGCCATAGCCGAGGCCCGGGCCGCCGGAGCGGCGGCGCACGGTGCCGTCCTCCACGACGAGCTCCGCAGCCGGCACGCC
Source organism: Muricoccus harenae (assembly GCF_009848505.1). Lineage (GTDB taxonomy): Bacteria > Pseudomonadota > Alphaproteobacteria > Acetobacterales > Acetobacteraceae > Roseomonas > Roseomonas harenae. The sequence continues at coordinate 62,930 of NZ_WWDL01000011.1, read as the reverse complement.
GAGTCGCTGCGCGGCCGTTTCGAGCAGCTGCTTGCGGGCGGTGGCGGCGGCCTGGCGGATCTGGATGCCGCCGACCTGGATCGAAAGGCTGCCATAGGTGGGGCCCTGATCCGGCGTCAGGGCGGTGTCGCCCTGGACGAAGGTGATGCGCTCCACCGGGACGTCCAGCTCCTCCGCCGCCATCTGGGTCAGGGCGGTCCGCACGCCGGTGCCGAGATCGACCTTGCCGGAGAAGAGCGTGACCTTGCCGTCCGCGCCGATGGCGAGGAAGCCGTCCACGTCATCGAGCGCGACGCTCTTGGTGACGGCCGGGCCACCGGCCGGACGGGAGGGGCCGGCGGGGGCGGCGCCCTGCTGGGCGAGGGCTCGCCCGCTGAGGGCGAAGCCGATGACGAGCGAGCCGCCCGTCCCGAGGAAGGAGCGGCGCGTGGCCGTGGCGGTGATCATGATCTCGTCTCCCCGCTCATGCCGTACCGGACGCGCGCTTCACGGCGCGCAGGATGCGGGCATGGGTGCCGCAGCGGCAGATGTTGCTGGCCAGCGCGTCGCGGATCTCCGCCTCGCTGGGCTTGGGCGTCCGGGCCAGCAGGGCGGCTGCCTGCATGATCATGCCGTTGATGCAGTAGCCGCACTGGACGGCCTGCTCGTCGATGAAGGCCTGCTGGACACGGTGCGGGTTCTCGGGCGAGCCGAGCCCCTCGAGCGTGACGACGCGCTGGTCGGGGCTGAGGGAGGAGAGTGGCGTGATGCAGGAGCGTGCCGCCTCGCCATTGATGTGGACGGTGCAGGTGCCGCACTGGCCGAGGCCGCAGCCGAAGCGGGGGCCATGCAGCCCGAGGTTCTCCCGGAGGGCATAGAGCAGCGGCATGTCGGGATCATCGACCTCGACAGTGGTTGCGCGTCCGTTGACGTTGAGTGGCACGGTAGTCGGCATCGCAGGGATCCTCCGGCGTCCAGGCTTCCCCAACAGGGGACGGCACGAGGCTTGGTACTAAGCACTAAACGGCGCAGCACGGTCCCCGGTTGGCCGGGAAAGCCGGGTCAGGTGTCCGTTTGGGCGGTCCTGCCATCAGGTGGGTCGGGGGGCGGCCCTTCGCGGGCCGGCCCCGGTCATCCTGCCTGGCGAGCCGCGCCGGCAGGCACCGTGGTGAGCATCCGCGACAGGGCTCCTTCCAGCTCGCCGCGTCCCAGCGGCTTGCGCAGGAGCAGGTTGGTGGCACCGGTCGAGCGCCCGTCGGGCAGGTCGCCATAGCCCGTGGCGAAAACCACCGGCACGCCGCGCCCGGCCAGAAGGTCGGCCACGGGGAAGGAGGGGCGCCCGGCCAGGTTGACGTCGAGCACCGCCGCATCGATCCGCCCGGCTTCGGACTGGGCAAGGCGCAACGCCTCCTCGATCGTGGCGGCCGGTCCCAGAACCTCGCAGCCGAGGTCGCGCAGCGCCTCCTCCGTCTCCATGGCGACGAGCAGCTCATCCTCCACGAGTAGCACGCGGCGGCCGGTCAGCCGGCCCACGGCCGGCGCGATGGCTTGGCCTGCCGCTTCCGGCTTGGGCGTCCCGGCGGCGGAGCGCGGCTGCAGGCAGGTCGCGGCCAGGGTGAGGTCGCAGTGCAGCCCGCTCGCTTCCCAGTGCAACCGCACCTCGCCACCAAGCTGGCTCCGGGTCGTGGCCTCGATCAGCTTCGATCCGAAGCCCCGGCGCTGCGGCGGCGAAAGGATAGGCGGGCCGCCGCTCTCCACCCAATGCAGATCCAGCATGCCGCTGGCCGGGGCAAGGTTCCAGCTCACCATTACCTTGCCGCCCGGTGCGGAGAGCGCGCCGTATTTGGCTGCGTTGGTCGCCAGCTCATGCAGCACCATGGAGAAAGGCTGCACGGATTCCGCGGAGAGCCAGGCCTGCTCACCACGCAGGTCGGCGCGTCCGGCCGCGAGGAAGGGTGCGAGCTCCGCCTGGATCACGGCGCGCAGCTCGGCGCCCTGCCAGCCCTCCTCGGCAAGGAGGCTGTGCGCATGGGCGAGGGCCGCGATGCGCCCCTCCACCGCTTCGGCGAAGCGGCGCGGGTCCTCGGCGCGCGTGAGGCGGACCAGAGAGAGCGCCACGGCCAACACGTTCTTGGCGCGGTGGTCGACCTCGCGCATCAGCAGAACCTGCCGCTCCTCGGCCTGCTTTCGCGCGGTGATGTCGCGGGTGATTGCCAGATGCGCGTTCTGCCCGCCGGGCAGGCGTAGCGGGGTGGCATGGGTCTCCATCCGCCGCCGCGTGCCGCGCAGGCCGATGATGTCGAATTCCCAGTGCAGCGCCTCGCCCCGGCAGACCCGGTCGTGCCGGGCGCGCCACTCGGCGCGGTGCTCGGGGGCGATCAGGTCGAAGACGGAGCGACCTTCCGCTTGCGCGGCCGCGTCCGCCTCGATCATGCCCAGCCCCGCCGTGTTGATCTGCAGCAGCGTGCCATCCGCGGCGACAAGCTTGATGCATTCCGGCGTGGTGTCGAAGACCGCACGAAGCCGGGCGGCGCTGCCGGCCAGTTCCGTCTCGGCGGCGTGGCGGCCGGAGATGTCCACCAGCACGTTCACGGCGCCCGTGAGCGCGCCCGTCTCGTCGCGCAGCGGTGTCGGATAAGGGATGAAGGGGACATGCGTGCCGTCCGGGCGCTCGGCAATGGCCTCAACGCCGCGGACCGGGCGCCCCTCCTTCAGGGCCACCGCCATGGGGCATTCGTCATGCGGCAGCGGCGTGCCATCGGGAAGGCGGAGGCGCCAGGAGCCGCACCAGCGCGCATCGCCGAGCGGCGGGCGCCAGCCCCAGAGGGAGACGGCCGCCTCATTATAGGCGTCGAGCCGGCCTTCCGCATCAGTCGTGTAGACAGCGACCCCGAGCGCATCGAGCAGGGCGGGGCGGGTCCGGTCCGCCATCATGGGCGCGGTGTTGCTTTGGGCTGGTGACATTCGCAGGCCAAGGCAGCAAATCCCTCCTGGCGCGCCGAGGCCGGATGGCAGGGCGCGGCGTGCCGGTCAGACGTTTGGGTGCAAGAAAGCACAGGCAGCCTGATTGATCGGGTCGCCGCCAGCCCCCTAGCTAGCGAGCCGGCAAGGCTGGAGGCAACACAACAGCTCGCGAGGCCTTTTCCGCAAGCGTATCGGCGCCGCGGGGGTCAGGCGACGGGGCTGGAGCCGACGAGGCGCTGGAGCGCCGCCACGAGGTCCGCCGTCCGGATGGGCTTGGTGAGGACCGCTGCGCCGTGGTGGCCGGTCGGTGCCTCGCCATATCCCGTGGTGAAGAGGATCGGCACGCCGCGCGCGACGAGCATGTCGGCGAGCGGCACGACCTGCTGGCCGCCGAGGTTCACGTCCAGCACCGCCGCGTCGATCGGCCCGGCCCGATCGGCGAGGGCGATCCCCTCCTCGAGCGCGGCGGCAGGGCCGATGACCTGGCATCCAGCGGCGGCCAGGGATTCGGCCGCCTCGATCGCCACGAGCATCTCGTCCTCGGCCAGCAAGATGCGGAGTCCTTGAAGGACGCCCTGGGACGGCGGGGCGACGGAAGGCGGCGCGGCGGGCTCCAGGGCGACGGAAGGCAGCGGCGCGGGCGATGGACCGGCCTGCGGGCCAGGGACCGCGATGCAGCCGGAGCCGACGCGGATCTTTGCCCGAAGCCCAGCGCACTCCCAATCCAGGGAGACCGTGCCGTGGAGCTGGTGGCGGACGTTGATCTCGATGAGGCGCGAGCCGAAACCCTTCCGCCGCGGCGGCTCCAGGATCGGCGGGCCGCCCCGCTCCGTCCAGACGATCGCGAGGCTGGGCCCGGCCTCGCCCGGCTCTGCCTCCAGCTGCCAGCGCAGGGACACCCTTCCGTCCCGGCTGGAGAGGGCCCCGTATTTCATGGAATTGGTCACCAGCTCATGCAGCACCATCGACAGGGGCTGCACGGCATCCGGGCGCAGGATGACGGAGGGGCCCTCCACCTCCACCTGGCTGGCGGCGTTCGGGCCATCCTGTTGCCCGCCCAGCTCCTCCTCCACGAGGTCGCGAAGGGACGCGCCTTCCCAGCGGTCCCGCGCCAGCAGGCTGTGGGCGCGGGCCATGGCCGAGATGCGGCCCTCGATCGCCCGGCCGAAGGCCACCGGATCATTCTTGGGAGAGAGCTGCACGAGGGAGCGGACCACTGCCATCACGTTCTTGGCCCGATGGTCAATCTCACGCATCAGCAGCTTCTGGTGCTGGTCGGTGGCGCGGCGTTCGCGAAGGTCGCGCAGGATGACGGAGATCCCGATCGTCCGGCCGTCGGCCGCCAGCATCCGCGTGGTGGTGATGGCGACCGGGATGCGCTCGCCATTCTTGGCCATGCGGGTGGCCTCATAGTCCCGGATCGTCTCGCCGGAGAGGGCCCGGCGGAAGAGCGCGCCCTCCTTGTCCTCCGGCGGAACGATCAGCTTGATCGTCGCGCCGACCGCTTCCGCGTCGGAGTAGCCGAACAGGGATTCCGCGCCCTTGTTCCAGGTCTCGATCCGCCCGTTTTGGCCCGACATGCTGATGATGGCATCGGCGGCCGAGGTGACGATCGCCGCCAGCCGCGCATTGGCCTCCTCGCCCAGGCGCTGTTCGGTCACGTCCTGCAGCACGGCGACGGCGCGGCTCGGCCGCCCATCCGTCCATTCGGAGACGGAGGCGAAGACGCGGATCCACAGCACGCCGCCCCCGCCCGGGATGATGCGGTGCTCGGAGGTGCTCTGGCCGGTGGCCAGCAGCGTGCTCAGCCGCGCCAAGTAGGCATTGGTGTCCCCTGGATGCACATGCTTCGCCAGGGGGCCGCCGACCAGTTCCTCCTCGTCCCGTCCGAAGATCTCGCAGAGGCGGCGATTCACCCGTTCGACGCGGAAATGCCGCAGGTCCAGCTGGGCGACACCGACGGCCGCAGTCTCGAAGATTGCGCGGAACTCGGCCTCGCTGTCGCGGAGGGAAAGCTCGCGCGCCTCCGTGGCATCGGCCATGGCGTTGAAGGCGGCGGCGAGGCGGGCGAATTCGGAGCGTCCGCCCCCGATGCGGAGCCGCGCCGAGCTGTCGCCCGCGCGCCACTGCTCCGCCGCCTCGAGAAGGCGGTTCACCGGCCGCCGCACGAGCCTGCGGGCGCCGAGGATGGTGAGGCAGAGGGCGAGCAGGGTGCTGCCGAGCAGGACCAGCGCGCCTTGCCGCTGGACTTTTGAGGCCCCGGCGAGAACGGCGGCATGGTCGAAGCCGAAGATCACCGTATGCGTGCCGCTGGCGCTGGCCGGGATGTAGGCATAGGTCCGGCGGACCCCATCAGCGCCTGTCGCCTCCTCGGCGCCTTCCGCCGGCCGGTCGAGGAAGGCCCGGATCGGGCCCTGCAGCGGCTTGCCGACGCTCTGCATGCGGCCAGGCCGGGCGGCGAGGACGATACCTCCGCGATCGACGACTGTGAGAATGGCGTTGGGCGGGATCGGGACGCGGCCGATCTGCTCCGCGAGCCAGTCCAGGCCGACCGAGGCATGGACCACGCCCGCCATGGCGCCCTGGTTGTCGTAGAAGGGCTGGGCGAAATGGAAGCTGCCCTCCCCCGAGGCGCGGCCCAGGACAAAGTTGCCGACGACGAAGCCCTTCTCCGCGACGGCGCGCCGGAAATACTCACGGTCACCGATGTTGTTGCCATAGGCACCGGGCTGCGCCGAGCAGACGACCTGCCCGTCCAAGGTCGCGGTGGCCAGCAGGACGTAGCGGGGGAAGTCCGCAATGATGCGCTGGAAGAAGGATTGGCATTCCTCCTGGTCCAGCACCCGCACGGCGCGCAGGTTGCCGAGGGCGGTGAGAAGCTGCCGGGCGCCGTCCGCAAGCCGCTGGTGATCGGCCGCCACCAGCCTGACCAACCGGAGCGCGTCATCGCGCTCTGCCATCTCCCGCGCGCGTCCGGCATCCAGCGCGCCCCAGACCAACGCTCCCAGGACGGGAAGCAGGGCAAGGCCCACGAGCGACAGGAGACGGGAGACCAGGGACATCAGCTTGCACCCAAAGCAATATCACCAATCTGTTATCATCAGATCCGGGCCGGTCCCTGCGCCGACTGCGGGTGGTCATACATGCTGTACCGCGGCTGCGCGAGCGCCGGCCGGCGGTGCGCAAGCCGGGGAGGGCGGTCTCCGAAACGCCGGGAGCCGCGGTCCTCTGTCCATGAACGGTTGTAATGAACAAAATACAGATGTAAATGTCGGGCCAGCCGGAGCGAGCCTGCCATGACCAGAGCCCTCTATATCCACGCTGCCCATGACGCCCGCGTGGCCCCTTTCAACCTGCGGGAGGGGCGGCCCGGGGAGACCTTGCTGGAGGTGGCCTCCGTCGGCCTCTGCGGCAGCGACCTGCACTACTACAAGGACGGCGGCATAGGCTCGGCGCACTGGTGGCGGTGGACCCGAACAAGTCCTGTGGCCATTGCGCCTATTGCCATGCCGGCCATGCGAATCTGTGCCCGAATGTGGAGTTCATCGGCACGCCGCCTTTCGACGGGGCGATGACGCAGCGCATCTGGGTGCCACGCAGCCAGATCGTGCCGCTGCCGGAGCAGTTCTCGCCGCTGGATGCGGTGATGCTGGAGCCGCTCGGCGTCGCCATCCATGCGGTGGACCTGGCGAAGCCGCGTCTACTGGAACGCGTTGCGCTGTTGGGCTGCGGCCCGATCGGGTTGCTCATCCTGCAGGTGCTGAAGGCAGCCGGGGCCGGGGAGGTGCTGGCGGTGGATCCGCTGGATCACCGGCGCGCCATGGCGCAGCGGCTTGGCGCCGATCGCGTTGGTGCATCGGTCGCCGACATCCAGGGCTGGACGGAGGGCGAGGGCGCGCCGCTCGTCATCGAGGCGACGAATTCCCCCACCGGCTTCCGTGACGCGGTGCTCTCGGCCCGGATCGGCGGGCGGGTGGTGTTGGTGGGCATCCCCGATGGGGACACCTACACCCTGCCGGCGGCGGATGCGCGGCGGCGCGCGCTGACGATCAAATTCTCCCGCCGCATGGGCGAGGTTTATTCGCGCGCCATCGCGTTAGTCGCGGCCGGGAAGGTGGATGTCGCCTCGCTCGTCACGCATCGCGTGGCGCTGGCAGCGGCGGCGGAGGCCTTTCGCAACCATGCCGCCGACATGCCGGGCGTCATCAAGACGCTGATCTATCCGAATGGCGTGGAACGCGCCGGCTAGCCCCATGCAGGAGGCGGACGGGCTGCTGCTGGCAGTCGATGTCGGGGCGCTGTCGGCCCGGGCAGGACTGTTCGACGTCGCAGGCGGGCTGCTCGCCAGCGCCTCCGCCGGGTTCGAGCTTCTGCGCCCCGCGCCGCATCACGCCGTGTACCGGATGGAGGCGATCTGGGCCGCCGTGATGCGGGCCATTCGCGATGCACTGGCGCTTCACCCCGGGGCTGCCGCGCGCGTGTGCGGGATGGCCTTCGATGCGACCTCCTCCCTGGCTTTGTCCCACCGCGGCGCGCCGCCGCTGGAGGGCGGGGCGGATGTCTTCTGCTGGGCCGATCATCGGGGAGAGGCGGAGGCCGAAGGCGTCACCGTCACGGGCGACCGGCTGCTGGACTATACGGGCGGCACGCTTTCGCCCGAGATGCACCTGCCCAAGCTGCTGTGGCTGAAGCGGCATGATCCGGCTGCCTGGGCGCGGGTGACCGGTGCGCGGAACCTGTGCGACGCGCTCGCCTGGCGCGCCACGGGGGAGGACCGGCACTCGCTCTGCGGCTTGGCCTGCAAATGGCCCTTCCTGCCGGCCGATGGCGAGGGAGCCTGGCGGCGCGGCCTGCTTCAGGAGTTGGAGCTGCCCGACCTGCTGGAGCGCGGGGCGCTGGCACGGCCGCCTTCACCGGTGGGCGCGCTGCATGGGCGCCTGGCGCCGGAGGCAGCGGCGGAACTAGGACTGGCGCCCGGGCTGCCGGTGGCGATCGGGCTGATCGATGCCGAGGCGGGAACGCTCGGCGCGCTGGACAGTGGTTTCCGTGAGGCGATGAACGGCACGCTGGTGCTGATCGGTGGCACCTCGACCTGCCTGATGGCCTTCGCGCCCGATGAGCGGCGCATCCCCGGCGTCTGGGGGCCATTCCGCGACGCGGTCTTCTCCGGGCTTTGGCTGCATGAGGCGGGGCAGTCCCTCACCGGCGCGGCGCTCGATGCGGTGCTGGAGCAGCACCCGGCCGGGCCGCGGCGCGCGGGGGCCGCAGAGCATGCGGCAACGGTGGCGCGCGTCATGCCGCTGCTGGAGGCGGAGGGGCCGGGCTTCGCGGCGGCGCGGCATGTCGTGCCGGACTGGCTGGGCAACGCTCGCCGCTGGGGGAGGGGCGGGCGCGGGCGCTGGTGACGGGGTTGGGAGAGGAGCGCACCGAGCGCGACTTCCTCAAGACCTATTACTCGACTGCGCGGGGAATTGCGCTGCAGGCACGGCAGATCCTCGATCACCTGGACGCGCATGGCTATGCGATCCGGCGCGTGGCGCTGTCGGGCGGACACGCGCGCAATCCCCTCCTCGTCGGGTTGTACCGGGATGCGCTGGGGCGCGAATTGGTGCTGCCGCGTGCCCCGGAACCCGTGCTGCTGGGCACGGCGATGGTGGCCGCGGTGGCGGCGGGCTGGCATCCGGACCTGATCTCGGCGGTCTCGGCGATGGGGCCGGGTGCAACGGCCCAGCCGGCGGAGCCGCGCTGGGCGCGGGCGCATGACATCGCCTATGGAATCTATCGCGGGCTGTTCGAGGCACGGAACCAGGCGATGCGCGCCTCCGCCGCCCTGGCGGCATCAGCCCACGAGTGAGAGGGCGGCCTTGGCCGTTTCTTCATCGGTGATCAGCACCCGCGGGATGCCGCCGCGCAGTGCCGCGCTGACCACCGCCGCCTTGTTCCGCCCGCCGGCCGCGAGAACCACATGGCGCACCTCGGCCAGCCGGGCGGAGGGCAGGCCGATGACGCGGTCGTTGATGGGGTGGTCGATCGGGCGGCCCCGGGCATCGAGGAACTGGCCTAGCACGTCGCCCACCGCGCCCGCCGCGCGCAGCTCCTTCACCGTCACGTCCTTTGGCAACCCGTGCCGGACCAGCAGCGAGCGCGGCGTGAGGTCGCCCAGGCTGAGCAGCGCGAGATCCACCGCGCGGATGCGCTCGAACACCTCGGCGAAGACGTCGAGCGCGACCAGCGTATCGCGCGAGGCGGCGCTGCCGGCATAGATGGGCGCGGCGAGATAGGTGCATTGCGCGTTCAGCCGCCGGGCCAGTTCGCCCGCCGTCTCGAAGGTGTTCAGCTCCAGCCCCTGGGTCAGCCCGCCCATCATGGCGGTGACCCAGAGGGAGGGCAGGTCGGCCGGGGCGATGTGGCGGATCGTCTCGTGCAGCGTGGCGCCCCAGCCGACGCCGAAGACCTTCACCTCGGTTCGCGCCAGGTAGCGCGAAAGGTAGTCGCCTGCGGCCATGCCGATCAGCCCGGCCAGCTTCTCCGGGTCCTCCGGCGTGGGGATGATGACGGCATCGGCGAGGCCGAAGTCCCGCACCAGCTGCCGCTCCAGGGCGACGCAGCTCTCCAGCCGTGAGGTGAGATGGACGCGGACGAGGCCGCTGGCCCGGCATTCCGAGAGGATACGGTTCACGCGCAGGCGCGTCAGGCCGAGCCTTGCCGCGATCTCCGCCTGGGTCAGGTCCTCCATGTGGTAAAGCCAAGCCACGCGCACCTGAAGCTGCTCGTCCAGACCGCTCAATCGATCACTCCCCCGCCCGCCCCGCCACGGGCCGTGCCAAGGCTGGGCGAAGTGCCCGCGGATGTCACGGGGCGGCGTGCATTACAATTGCGTTCGGTGGTTTACACGTGCTTTCCTCCTGGCTGCCTTGTGGCGCAGTCCAGGGAGCGGACAGCTGAGGCCGCCTGAGCCGGGCTTCTTCGCGGGCGCCGATAAGGGCACCGAAGCGTGCCGCTGTGTCACAGGGAAGGAACGAAGATGGCCGTAGCATTCCCCCGTCGCATGGTCCTGGCTGCCGGCGCCGCCGCGCGAGATCCGTTTCTGGCACGCCATGGGCAGAGTGAATGGCGAGCGGCTGGAGGAGATGACGCGGCGGTTCGACGCGTCCCAGTCCGAGTACACCGCTTCGCCCATCTTCAAGGGCACCCATGACGAGCTGATCAACGCGACGGTTGCGGCATATCGCACCCGGAACCAGCCGCAGCTCGAACAGATCTATGAGCGCGGTTTCATGACCATGTTGCTCTCCGGCGCGGTGATGCCGGTGCAGGAGCTGATGGCGGTGCAGCGCCACCAGATCAACTGGGGTAACTCCATCAAGCCGATCGCCGGCTACTACACCCAGAAGGGCCAGCTGGCGGCGATGCCCTTCAGTTCCTCGACGCCGATCCTGTTCTGCAACAAGGCGCATTTCGCCAAGGCCGGGCTGGAGAAGCCGGCGGAGAACTGGCAGGCGCTGGAGCAGCAGCAGCGACAGGTGAAGTCTGTCGGCGGGCCCGGCAGCATCATGGCCGATGACTATCACTGGAGCTGGTTCGAGAATCACCGCGCCATCAACAACTTCCAGTATGCCACCAAGAACAACGGATTCGGCGGGCCGGACACGGAGTTCACCTACAACAAGACGCCCATCGTGCAGCAGGTCGGCCGCATGAAGCGCTGGATGGATGACGGGCTGCTGCAGGTGGCGGGGCGATGCAGGCCGCTAGGCCCGACAGGGTGATGGAAGCCAAAAGGACCCAGGTCTTGCTCATCGCCGAGGCACCTCCTTCGTCGGGTTTGGAGGGACGAAAATCGACATGTGGCGGTGACGAGCCCATGCGATCCTTCGGAGTCGGGATCGGATGCGTGCCGCGCAGACCGGCGGAGAAACGAAGCCGATGCGCAGGACCGCACCTGCCTGCACGGCGTGACGCCCCGCGCAAGTCCGCAGCGGCACGCCAGGGTCTCGTATTCGTTGCGGAAGAAGGTGGCCGGGGATGGTGGACCGGGGCAGGCTTGAGTAGGGTCCTGCTCCGTTCCTGGGACAGCGCTGGCGGTGTCGAAGCCTTCCCGCCTGGCCCGGGTGCAGCAACAGGAACGCCAGTTCACGACGCGCAACGCCGTCGCAAGGAGTCGCTCCGGATGCTTCGCTTCGCCCTATCTTTTCTTGCCACCCTGCTGTCGGCGCTCTCCTTGGCCCATGCGCAGGAGGCGCCCTGGCCCAGCCGGCCCATCACCATCATGAACGGCTTTCCCAGCAGCGCCGGCACCGACATCTACGCCCGCAAGCTGGCCGAGCCGCTGAGCCACGCACTCGGCGTGCCCGTGGTGGTGGACAACCGCACCGGCGCGGGCGGCAACATCGCCTCGGACCTTGTCGCCAAGGCGCGGCCGGATGGCTACACCTTCCTGCTGGCGACCGCCGGCACGCATGCCATCAATGCTGCCCTCTACAAGCGCCTGTCCTTCGATGCCTTTCGTGACGTGACGCATATCGCGCTGTTGGGCGACGTGCCGAACGTGCTTCTGGTGCACCCGCAGCATTCGCCCGGCATCCGCAGCTGTCAGGATCTGATCGCCGTCGCGAAGGCGCGGCCGGGGGCTCTGAACTACAGCTCCACCGGCAATGGCGCCTCCACCCATCTGAGTGCCGTACAGCTGGCCCATGCTGCGGGGATCAACGTGACGCATGTGCCTTATCGCGGGCAGGGGCCGGCGATGACGGCGCTGCTGACGGGAGAGGTGACCTTCTTCTTCAACCAGAGCGGCCCGAGCATTGCGGCCGTGCAGCAGGGGCTGGCGCGCGCGCTGGCGGTTTCCACCCCGCGCCGGCTGCCGCCGCTGCCCGACGTGCCGACAGTGGCGGAGGCTTGCAACCTGCCCGGTTTCTCCAGCACCACTTGGTATGGCCTGCTGGCACCGCCCAACCTGCCCGCCCCGATCCAGGAGCGGGTGAGCCGGGAGGTGATCCGCATCATCAGCCAGCCTGAATTCCGTGAGTGGCTGGTAAACAACCAGGGCATCAGCCCGGCTGAGGATCCGAGCCCCGAAAACTTCCGCCGCGTCCACCAGGCCGACATGGCGCGCTGGGCGGAGGTGGTGGCCCAGTCTGGCGCGACGGTCGACTGAACGCGCATGGCGGCGGCCCCTATATGGGGCCGCCGTTCACCGGCGGATACGCGGCAGCATCTGACTTGCCGAACAGGGAAGATCAGACTCCTCGACCGCGGCCCATGAAGTTCATGATCAGTACGATGACGAAGATCACAAGGAAAACGTAGAACAGGATCTTCGCGATTCCAGCCGCCGCGCCCGCGATGCCGCCGAAGCCAAGGACCGCGGCGACGAGTGCGACGACCAGCGCGATAATGGCCCAGTGTAGGAGACTGCCTGCTGGCATGTGTGCCTCGTCTAGGTATGTTGCTGGGACTTAACCATGCCGGTGCGTACAAGTTGCGGGCGCCGCCCCGGCAGGGCGGAGCGAGGGCACCCTGCGTCTGGAAAGGGGAGTGAGGCGCCCTGAAGAGCCGCCACGATCGGAAGCGGCCAGTGTCACCCTTCGACCTGGCCACGGCGGGTGATGGGGCAGGGGGATGCCGATTCAGGTGCGGCAGCGGCGCTTCAGGGCGGTGTTCACATACGGGGCGGGATGAGGGGATTACGTTTCGTATCCACGACGCCAATGCGGGCCGCATCATCGTCTCGCGCTTCGAGGCGGTCGGGGGGGGCGAGGCGTTGGTGGATGGACCGTTGGCGCTCGACGGCGTCTCCGACACCGGCGCGCCGATCCGGCTCGACTTCCTCGATCCCGGCGAGGCACGCAGCGACGGCTTGTTTCCGAGTTGCCATGCCCTGGATGTGCTGGAGGTGCCGGGCGGCCGATCCGGATGGCCATGCCTCGGACGTCGTGGTGGCGGATGCGGCCGTGCAGCCGGACACGGCGCGGAGGGGTGGCCAGCACTGCCTTCACGCCACCCCCTATCGGATCTTGCGGCGACATTCAAAGGAACGGTCCTCATCCGCGAGGCGGCACCGGCCAGTGCATGAGCGAGTGCGGGGCCACCAATGGGGCGGATGGTTGCACTTGGGTAAGCATGGCGCGGTGCAGGGTTGTGGGCCGTTCGGGATTCTCTAAATCATGAGACGCCTGAAGGAGGCAGGCAGGGTAAACTTCTGTTGAAGTCCCGGCTTTGTGATGTAACTATGCCGTACCTGCCGCGGGGCCACCCGGCAGGTAGGCCCTGTAACCAGGGGCTTGGTGCACCATCCACGCCCGAAGGTCCCGTCTATGTCCCAGTCCAAGTCTGTCGAGCTTGCCAGCGAAGCCCAGGCCGCCTTGCTCGGCCTCACGCTATTTGAAGTGGCGCAGGCTCGGGATTGGGCCCTGGCCCTGGCCCGGCGCACGGGTGATCTGTACCAGGCCGAGGCTATTACCTCCGCGGATGGTGCCGTGATCGTCGGGATGGTCACGCCTTCCTCGAAGCAAGATGCCTACATCATGCCAGGCGACTTCAACTGGCACATCCTGCGGAGCTATAGCGGCATCCAGTTGGTGCATCCGGTCAATGGCGGGGCTATTGCCACATTCACGGACATCGACTCGGCCCTGGCGGAACTGGCCTGCATCGAAGACGGCTTCACCATGATGCGTGCTCCGTCGGAGAGCCCCATGGAGGAGATCCGCGCAGTCGCCTGAAAGGGGCGGCCTGCCTTAACCGGCACGGCGGACAGGAGCAGAGCGGAACGAGCGGCATCCGTTCAAGGCTGCGGGCGCCGGCGGTAGTGCATTATCCTGACTTTGGACTTGGTCCCCGGTGTGGCGCTGCCCTTGGCAGAGCCACGAGAGATCTCCGATCTCCATCGCATCCCGCCATGCGCCAGTGGCTGCGCCGAACCGAATAGGGCGCCCTTGCTCGCCCACCAGTTGCTTTTCGCGCGGCACACACATCACCAGCGTGCATTTGGCCTGAGAAACCAATAGTTTGGCTTGGTTCACCTGCAGCAACCAGGATGCTGAAGCTTTCTTGTTGAGCCTGCGTTCCATTATGGTGACCGTCCCGCTGAGGGTGGCCTGCATCTTCAACCAATCGCAGGGGATCCCGAAGCTGAGAAGGGTGGGCCAGTGTCCAACGGGATGCGCACGAGCCTGGGGTTGTTGTCAGTGGTGGGACGCCGCGTGTGGCGCAGGCGGCATCAATCCAAGTGGGTTGCAGCGCACCCCGCTAGTCCAGGCGAGGCGCCGGGTGGTGGCACCGGGGAGCGGTCCAAGGCTGAGCGCCTTGAGGTCGTGCTCGCCGGCATGAGCGACGGCGTGATGATGATCGATGGAGATCTGCGCCTCGTCGAATGGAATGCGCATTTTCCGGAGTTCACCGGCATTCCCCCTGAGATGCTGCGGGTCGGGTTGCCCATGGAGGAGATCCTGCGCGTCCAGGCGGCAGCGGGCGAGTTCGGCGATATCGATGTCGAGGGGGAGGTCGCCCGACGGATCGCCCTGCTGCGGGCCGGAGGAAGTTCCGGCACGATCGAGCGCAAGAGGCCGAACGGGCGGGTGATGGAGCTGCGCCGCAATCCGCTGCCGGAGGGCGGTTTCGTCACGCTCTACACCGATGTCACCGCGAGGCGGCAGGCGGAAGAACAGCTTCGACAGGCGCAGAAGATGGAGGCGGTCGGGCATCTCACCGGCGGCGTCGCGCATGACTTCAACAACCTGCTAATGATCATCCTCGGCAATCTCGAGATCGTTGAGCGCTCGCTCAAGGGGTCGGACATGCAGCGTGCCTTGCGCGGGATCGAGGTGGCGCGGAGCGGTGCGCGCCGTGCCGCCTCCCTTACGCAGCGGCTTCTCGCCTTCTCGCGGCGCCAGCCGCGTGAGCCGCAGCCGGTCAATGCGAATACGCTGATCGCCAACCTGTCCGATCTCATCCGCCAGTCGGCCGCGAGCAACATCGTGGTGGAGTTCGCACTGGTGAGCCAGCCCTGGCTGACGCTGGCGGATCCGAACCAATTCGAGATCGCCGTGCTGAACCTGGTGATCAATTCACGTGACGCGATGCCCAAGGGCGGCGTGGTCACGATCGAAACCGCGAATGTCACGCGCGGCGCCCTGGGCGACCCGCATTCCGTTCCGGTTCCCGGCAATGAGTTCGTGCAGATCACGGTGCGGGACAACGGCAGCGGCATGCCGCCGGAGGTGGCCGAGCGGGCTTGCGAGCCGTTCTTCACGACGAAGGGGGCGGGGAAGGGGACAGGGCTCGGGCTTTTCCAGGTGGTCGACTTCGCCACCCAGGCCGCCGGGCATGTGCGGATCGACAGCAAGCCGGGAAGCGGGACCGCGGTGACGATCTATCTCCCGTGCCTGGTTACCGATGAGCCGGTGGAGGGGACCTCCCCGAAGTCAGGCGATATCAGCAGCGATGCGGGGCGTGGCGAGAAGATCCTGGTGGTGGAGAACGAGCCGGACATCCTGGCCTATACGACAGAAGGTCTGGAGGCGCTGGGCTATCATGTCCTCGGCGCACAGGATGCCTCCTCCGCGCTGACGATCCTGGAGGGCACGCCGGATGTCGCCATCCTGTTCACCGATCTTGGGCTGCCTGGCATCGATGGGCACCAACTCGCTTGGGAGGCCAGGCGCCGGTGGCCCGCCTTGCCGATCCTCTACACTTCCGGCGGCCCCGAGAGTGCCTCGTCCGGTGATGGCTCGTCGGGTTTGGGGAGCGACTATCTCGTCAAGCCATATGCGCTTCCTAAGCTGGCCCGGATGATTCGGGGGGTGCTCGACGCGCAGTTGGCCATCAGGACGCCCGACCCGGCCTAGCGGCCGGTACGGGCATCCCCGTGCGGTTGGCCGGGCACTGCGACTTGGGTCAGGCCGTAAGGGCGCGCCGCAGGACGCTGTTCAGCGTGCCGAGCGTTACCGGCTTTTCGAGGATTGAATCGGCCGGAACGCCGAGTTGCAGTAAGTCCTGCCGGTCCCGATTGGTCATGTAGCCGCTGAGGACGACGATCGGCAGGTCCGGGCGGGACGCGCGCAATTGCCGCACGAGGCCCACGCCGTCCAGATTCGGCATGCGGACATCCGTGAGAAGGATGTCGAAACGTGTCCGGAATGATTCCTCGAGTGCGATGAGACCGTCCGGCGCGCAGGTCACGCGGAAGCCCGCCTCGTCCAGGGCTTCCTGAATCATCATCGCGATGGGCACCTCGTCTTCGGCGACGAGCACATGCGGCGCCGTCCCGGTGCCTAGTGACATGCCGTTCTCATCGCGGAACTCGCCCCGGTATGTTCAACCTCCTCAACCCCCACTTCGTGCCTCGCCTTTCGGTCACCCTGCCAGGTGAAGTGCGCTCTGTTTCCCGCAAAACGAGCAACTTCGGATGCGGTAGGGTAGGAGCGTTGAGTCACGTTTGCGCGATTCTCGCTTCTTAAGGCTCCGCTGTGGCCGCTTGGCACCTTGCCGGGGAGCACTGCGGGGCCGGAAGCGGTTCCGTGCCGGCCATGGCTCCGCCGCCTTCGCGCATGCCTTTAGGGCAGGCGGATAGGACTGCTGCCGTTGATCTCGGGAGGCGCCATGCCAAGGCTGGCGGGCTGAAGCTGCCGGGTGGGGGCGGGCGGATGGCCCGCGGCGGTCAGGCCGCCTGATCGCTTCTGGCGGCCGGCAGGCCGGCGCGCGCCAGGTAGTCCTTCTTACTGGGCTGCAGGTGATCGACGCAGAGCTGCGCCAGCAGCCAATTGTCCCGGCCCTGCAGCATGTCGATCATCAGCTGGTGCTGGGCGTGGGAGACCGAGAGTGAAGCCGGGTCGGCCAGGGTCTTGGCGCGCACCGGCAGGCTGAGCCGCATGTAGTGCTCGATCGTGGCCAGCAGGTACTCGTTGCCGCAGGCGCCGAACATGCGAAGATGGAACCGGTCGTTCGTGTCGTGCACGCCGCGCAGGTTGTAGGCCGCCATATGGCCGGCCAGCTCGGCATTCAGGGTGAGCAGGTCCCGCACCAGCTCCCGCGGCGCCGGGAGCGGGATCAGCAGCGCGGCCTGGCGCTGCACCAACTCGCGTACCTCATAGATCTGCGCCACCTGGGCCGGGGTGAGCGAGCGCACCGTGAAGCCTTTGTTGCGTTCCCGCACCGCGAGGCCGAGGCGCTCCAGCCGGTCCAGCGCCTGGCGGACATAGTGCCGCGAGCCGCCGAAGCGGGCGATCAGCGCGTCCTCCACCAACCGCGAGCCGGGGACGAGGCGGCCGAAGATGATGTCCTCCTGCAGGGCGAGCACCATGTCCGGCTCCTGCGGGCGCGCGCCCCCGGGAATGGCGATCGGGGGCAGCGTCATCGCGCCGTCTCCAGGGCATAGATGGCTTCAACCAGCCCCATCGTCTTGAGATTGTCGGCGGGGGAGGTCTCGAAACCTGCGCCATCCACGAGGCGGGCGATCACCGCATTGCAGGCGCCCTGGCAGCAGGCGGCGAGGTCGTAGCGCCGCTCATCACGCGTGCCGTCCGCGGCGTCCGGTCCCGGCAGCATCCCGGCGTTGAGCGGCGTGGCCAGGGTATGGCGGGGCGCGCCGATGCGGCCGGCGGCGATCCAGACACGCATGTCCCGGTAATAGGGGCGGAAGCGCCAGTTCTCATCCACCATCAGGCGAGCACGATCCGCACCTGCGCGAGCAGCGCCTCCGGAAGGGTGGGAGCGGGCGCGCCGCAGCCGTGCCGGGAGCAGGTTCACCGGCGGGCTGCAGAGGAAGCGCGCGACGAAGGTATCGGCGCTCATATGCGAGCGTGTAGGACTGGAACACCATGGCGATGTCGCGGTCCTTGGCCGGCGCGGTGTTCATCGTCGGGCTGCCGATGGCGAGGCGCCGGGCGCTGATGCTCTGCCGCGCCACCGTGCAGCCATCCCGGCACGGATCGAGGCATTTCCTGCTCCCCTAAGTCGCTTATCGCGCGCAGGGAAACCGTACGGTATCGGATTGTCAATATTAGTGTTTTGATGCGGGCGAATAGCTCCTGCGCGGGTCGGATTTGAAGGTTGTGTTCACGTCGGTGACCGCTGGATCATTGACAATCGGCGCTGTCTTCATGCCAGTAGGCAGGCGACCCCCTTCGGGGCAAAAAGCAATCAACGGTGCGAGGAGTGAGGGATGTCGAGCGGCCTGCGGAAGGGTCTGACCAGTTACGGCGATGCGGGATTCTCGCTCTTTCTCCGGAAGGCCTTCATCAAGGCCGCCGGGTATTCGGATGATGCGCTGGACCGGCCGATCATCGGCATCACCGACACGGCGTCGGACTTCAATCCCTGCCATGGCAATGCTCCACAGCTGATCGAGGCGGTGCGGCGGGGCGTGATGCTTTCGGGCGGCCTGCCCATGGCCTTCCCGACCATCAGCATCCACGAGAGCTTCGCGCATCCCACCTCCATGTACCTGCGCAATCTGATGGCGATGGACACGGAGGAGATGATCCGCGCCCAGCCGATGGATGCGGTGGTGCTGATCGGCGGCTGCGACAAGACGCTGCCGGCACAGATCATGGGGGCCGCCAGCGCGGGCATCCCGGCCGTGGTGCTGCCGGTGGGTCCCATGGTGGTCGGTCATCATCGTGGCGAAGTGCTGGGTGCCTGCACGGATTGCCGCCGGATGTGGGGCCAGCACCGGGCGGGCAAGATCGACGAGGCGGAGATCGAGGTGATCAGCGGGCGGCTCGCGCCATCCGTCGGCACCTGCATGGTAATGGGCACGGCCAGCACCATGGCCTGCATGATCGAGGCGCTGGGGCTATCCCTTCCCTATAGCGCCGCAATCCCGGCGCCGCATGCCGAGCGGTTCCGCTGCGGCGAGGCGACGGGCCGGGTGGCGGTGGAGATGGCGCGGCGCAGCGGACCGATGCCCAAGGCGCTTCTCACTCAGGGCTCGCTCCGGAACGCCATGACGGTGCTGCAGGCGATCGGTGGATCCACCAACGGGCTGGTGCATCTGGCGGCCATCGCCGGGCGCGTGGGGTTGCGGGTGGATCTGGAGGAGTTCGACGCGATTGGCCGGCGCGTGCCGGTGCTGGTCGACCTTAAGCCCAGCGGCGACCACTACATGGAGCACCTGCACCATGCCGGCGGCGTTCCACGCCTGTTGCAGGAGCTGGAGCCCTTCCTGGACCTGGATGCGCCGACGGTGCTGGGCGGCACGCTGGGCGATTACCTAGCGCTCGCCGAGGAGGTGCCGGGCCAGACGGTCATCCGCCCGCGCGACAACCCGCTGAAGTCCACTGGCGGCATGGCGGTCCTGCGCGGCAATCTCTGTCCGGATGGGGCGGTGATCAAGCATGCCGCCGCGACGCCCTCCCTGCTGAAGCACACCGGCCGGGCCGTGGTGTTCGACAGCGTGGAGGACATGACCAACCGTGTCGACGACCCGGAACTGGACGTCACGGCGGATGACGTGCTGGTGCTGCGCAATGCGGGACCGAAGGGCGCGCCGGGCATGCCGGAGGCGGGTTACCTGCCGATCCCGCGAAAGCTGGCGCAAGCTGGCGTGAAGGACATGGTGCGCATTTCGGATGCGCGCATGTCCGGCACCGCCTTCGGCACCATCGTGCTGCATGTGACGCCGGAAGCCGCCGTGGGCGGGCCCCTAGGCCTGGTGCGGGATGGCGACCAGATCGCATTGGATGTGGAGAAGCGCAGCATCGAGCTGCTGGTGGACGAGGCGGAGCTTGCCCGCCGTTCGGGCGAGGCGCGTTCGGCGCGCCCGGTTCCGCGCCGCGGCTATGCCAAGCTCTTCCACGACACGGTGCTGCAGGCCGATCGCGGCTGCGACTTCGACTTCCTGGCCGGCGAGGACGATCCCGCCTGATTTGGCCTGGCCGCATCCCCGTCCTCGAAGGGGACGGGGATGCGGCCGTGCAAATCTTGCGCGGGTTGCAGGATCACGAAGGTGCCGCCCACGGGCTGAAGCCGGGCCAAGCGGTCTGGCGAGGCTGGCCCGGATTTTCCTGTGGCGGGCGACGGGCACATAGGGCTCGGCGCCCGGGACGAAGGCGGCGACGCTGGTGCCGGAATAACATGGGCGCGGTACCGGACCGCCATGGCGGTTCCGCGGAACCGCGTCGCGCAAGAATAACTGGGAAAACGGCCTGAAGGGCAGCGGCAGCCGCGTGCTTGTGGCAGGTGGCTGCATCGGTGGGCTCACGGCGGCGCTGGCCTTGTTGCTCCGGGGCTTCGATGTCGATGTGTACGAGCAGGCGGCGGAGCTGAAGGAGGTCGGCGCCGGCGTCCAGATCAGCCCCAACGGCACGCGGGTCCTCGATGCGCTCGGCGTCGGGGATCATCTCGCCGCCCTCCCTGCCAGGCAAGCGGGAAGGAGATCCGGCTTTGGAGCACGGGGCAGACATGGCCGCTCTTTGACCTGGGGGCGGTCTCCCTGGAGCAATATGGGTTCCCCTACCTCACCGTGAACCGCCCCGACCTGCTTTCGGTGCTGGAGGCGGGAGAGCGCCGGCTGAAGCCGGATGCCATCCATCTAGGGTGCCGCGTGCAGGGATTTCGGCAGAACGGCTCTGGTGTCGCGCTGTTGCTGGAAGGAGGCGAAACGGTCACGGGCGACGTGCTCCTGGGCGCGGACGGGATCCATTCCCACGTCAGGGCCGGGCTGTTCGGGAAGGATGAGTCGCGCTTTACAGGGCAGGTCGCCTGGCGAGGCATCATCCCCATGGAACGGCTGCCCCCGCATCTCACCCGCTGGGTGGGGACCAACTGGGTCGGACCGGGCCGGCATGTGGTTCACTACCCGCTGCGGCGGGGTGAGGTGATGAACTTCGTCGGCATCGTGGAGCGCGACGACTGGCAGGTGGAATCCTGGAGTACGCGGGGCAGCCCCGAAGAGTTCGCCGCCGATTTCGCGGGCTTCCACGAGGATGTGCAGATCATGATCCGCGCAATCGAGGTGCCGTACAAATGGGCCCTGATGTTGCGCGAGCCGCTGCCGCGCTGGACGGATCGCCGCGTGACGCTGCTCGGCGATGCCGCCACGCGACGCTGCCGAACCTGGCACAGGGCGCCGTGCAGGCCATCGAGGATGGTTTAATCCTGGCGCGGGCGCTGGCCGAGCATGACACCGCCGAAACGGCGCTGGCACGCTATGAGGAGGCACGGCGGGAGCGGACCACGCGCATGGTGCACGGCTCCGCCGATAATGCGCGGCGCTTCCACAACCCGCGACTGGCTGATCCGGAAGGGGCGCAGGACTATGTCGAGCGCGAATGGGCGGAGCCGCGGGTCGCCAGCGCTATGACTGGCTCTTTCGCTATGACGCGACCACCGTTCCAGTGTGAGAGTGCGGGCCATCGGTCCTCGGCCGGCGCGGCGGTGCCCGGTCCCGGATATCCGGCTTCTGGAGGTTTGGTGATTAGACAGGGCGGGGGTGGGTTGGACTATTGTCCGGCCATGCTCCAAGCCGATTCGTGCAACTGCCGTGGTTCCCGCGTCCCTTCGATTCCCGGTTCTGGTGCTGCTCAGCCGATGAAGCGCCGGTGGTCATCCCGGGCCCTCATGCTTGCCCGGGGCCGCGGCGATCACGCTTCGGCCTCTCCCCTGGCCGCGCTCTAGGCGATGTCCCTCTGGTCCAGGCTTTTCGGCTTGCGGCAACCCGCGCGGCCGAAGATGGAAGAGCTGCAGCTTGCCCCGATCCCTCGACCCTCCGCCCCGGAGCCGGAGCCTTACGTGCCTGCCCAGGCCGAGGCGCCGCCTGTGGAGGCGCCGGATCCGGTGCAGCCGGAGTACGCGCCGGAGCCGGATGCCGAGCCGATCGCGGTTTCGCCCTTTTCCCCGGAACCGCCAGCCGCGCCGGAGCCCCCGGCTGCCCCCAAGTGGCTCGCGCCGCCGAAGCTGATCCCGAGGCTGCCGCCCCTCGGCACGGCGCCCATCACGCCGCGGCAGCTTGCAGCCCTGCAGTCGGTCGGCATCGACGCGACGGGCTGGACGGATCAGCAGGCGCGGGTCGTGCTGGCGGCACGCGATTATTTCGAGGCGCTATTCGCCGAACGCGGCAAGCCGCCCGGCCGGTACAAGGAGATGCGCCTCTCCTGCATCAAGCAGCTTCTGGTGGATGAGCGCTTCCTCGAAGAATTGCCCGCATGGGCCGCCGGGGAGATAAAGCGCGAGGATGGCAGCCCGAAGGCGCTTGCTCCGGGAAGCCTTTACGATGCGGCCGTGCACATCTGGCGGAAGGCGATGAAGGCGGGCGGCGCCACGCTCGGCCCTGAGCCGTTGTCCCGGCAGCCGTGACCTGACGCTGGGACCTGACCTGACGCTGGGCCGTGACGGTCATCCCGGCTGCGTGCGGGGCCGGGTCCGCCCGATCAGGCCCCGCAGCCGCTCGGTCACCGCGGGAATGGACCACAGGGCTGCGATCACCGTCAGCGCGCAGAGGCCGGCGCTGATCGGCCGGGTGAAGAAGGGCGAGACATCGCCGCCGGACAGCACCAGCCCGCGCAGCAGGTTCTTGTCCAGCAACTCCCCCAGCACGACACCCAGCACCAGCGGCGCCATGGGGAAGCGCAACTCCCGCAGCACGAAACCGACCAGCCCGGCGCCGAGCATGACCCACACATCGAACAGGCGCTGGGTGATCGCAAAGGCGCCGACGGTGCAGAGCACCAGCACGATCGGCATCAGCCGCTCCCGCGGGATCAGCAACACGTAGAGCAGCGGCCGCACGAGCACGAGGCCGTAGAGCAGCTTCACCATGTCGGCCACGATGAGCATGGCGACGATGTTGTAGATGAGTTCCGGCGCGGTGATGGCCAGCATCGGCCCCGGGTTGATGCCGTGGATCATCATCGCCGCCATCAGCACGGCCGCGGGGGCCGAGCCGGGGACGGCCAGCGTGAGAACGGGAATGATGGCGCCCGGCACGCAGGCGCTCTCGCCCGTTTCGGCCGCCATCAGCCCTTCGACGCTGCCCTTGCCGAACTTCTCCGCCTCGGCCGAGCCGCGCCGGGCGGCGGCATAGGAGGTCCAGGCGGCGATATCCTCTCCGAGCCCCGGCATGGCGCCGATGAAGGTGCCGATGCCGCCCGAGCGCAGAATGGTCCGCCAGTATTTCGCGATATCGGCCGGGCGCGGCAGGACGCTGTCCACCTTGCTCACCACCGCCTTCATCGCGGGGCCGCGCATGGATTGCAGCACCTCCGCCACGCCGAAGACGCCGACGAGCACGGGCAGCAAGCCCAGCCCGCCCGCGAGATCTGCATTGCCGAAGGCGAAACGCGGATAGGCGTGGTTCGGTTCCTGCCCCACCGTCGCGATCAGCAGGCCGAGGAAGCCGGCGATATAGCCCTTCAGCGGATCGCCGCCCGAAAGGGAGCCCGCGATGACGATGCCGAACAGTGCCACCCAGAACATTTCATAGGAGCCGAAGCGGAGGGCGAATTCCCCGAAGGCGGGGGCGAAGAGAGCAAGACAGAGCGCACCGAACAGCGTGCCCAGCCACGAGCCGGTGGTGGAGATGCCCATGGCCCGGCCCGCCAGCCCCTGACGTGCCAGCGGATAGCCATCCAGCGTTGAGGCCGCGGAGGCCGGGGTGCCGGGGATATTCAGCAGGATGGCAGAGCGGGAGCCGCCATAGATCGCGCCGATATAGACGCAGATCAGCACGAAGATCGCGGTTTCATGGCCCATGCTGAAGGTGAGCGTGGTCAACAGCGCGACGCCCATGGTGGCGGTCAGTCCCGGCAGCGCGCCGATGATGATGCCGACCAGCATGGCCCAGAGCGCGTGCAGGATGGTGCCGCCCTGGAGGATGTTGGCGAAGCCGCCGCCCAGCATGGAGAAGGCATCGTTCATGGGCAGGCCTTCAGGGCAGGCGCACGAGGAAGAGTTCCTCGAACAGCAGGGTGATGGCGGCAGCGGTACAGAGGGCGATCGCCGCGGCCTCGATGAGGCGCCGTGGGCGCCCGGCGGGGCCGCGCGGCCATTCGAAGGCGGCGATGAAGGCGAAGACGAAAAGTGCCGTCGCCATCCAGAAAGGCAGCCGGCCGACCAGGAAGCCAGCGTAGAGCAGCGCGAGCCCTGCGGCCATCGCGAGGCGGCCATTGTCGTTGCCGGCCACCTTCTCTCCCACGACCGCCGTGCGGCGGAGCGTACGCAGGGCAAGCAGCACGGCCAGCACTGCGAGCACGACACCATAGAAGCCGGGCACGATGCCCGGTGCCGTCAGCCCAGTGCCGGACTGCTCCAGGAAAGTCGGCATCCGCAGGCTGAGCGCCACCACTGTGAGGCCCAGCACGAGCAGGACCGCCGAGGTGACCAGATCCGCGCGAACCGAGGGGGGCGCCTTTTCGTCCTCGAAGGGCGAGGCCGTTTCGACGACCTCCTCGGAGGAAGGCGCGGGGCTCAAAGGCGCTGGATTCCCAATGTATCGGGCGAGACGCGTGCCTTGCCGCCGTCGAAGTAGAGCCAGGCGGTCTGGCGGACCATCTTCCAGGCCTCGTCCTGCGCCTCTTGGCCGTGCAGGGGCGTGAAGATCGCCGCGCGTTCGGCCGCATAGGTCTTCAGCCGCTGGCTGTTCGCGATCTTCTCGCGCCAGACCTGGGACATGGTGTCGGTCACGGGCTGCGGGACGCCCTTTGGCGCCCAGATGCCGAAGTAGTTCAGTGGCGCGGGCACGCTGGGCAGCCAGCGCGTGATGGGCGGGATCTCGCCGAAGCCGGCCAGTGTCACCGGCTTCTCGCTCTGCACGGCCAGCGGGATCAGGCGGCGTGCCTTGATCATCTCCGCCGCCTCCACCATCAGCATGGCGCCCGCCGGTACCTCGCCGGAAACCACCGCGATCGTGGCGGGATTGCCGCCGTCATAGGTGGCGTGGCGGTACTGGATGTTCGCCGCGCTCCGGATTGCCTCCATGAAGTTGTGCCCGGCGGAGGACACGCCGGCAGTGGAGATGGCGATGGACGATCCGCGCGCCTTCAGAGCCTCGAGGAATTGGCCGAAGTCGCGGTAGCCGGCCGAGGGATTCGCGCAAAGCGTGTTCACGTTCGCCACGGCGAAATACAGGTTCCAGTCGGCCAGCATCGTGTCGAGCAGGCCGAGCACCTTGTAGCAGCCGAGGTCCACCGCAGCGCCGGCGGCCCAGGTGAGACCGTCCTTCGCCGCCTCCAGCGCGTTCCGCGTGCCGATGGAGCCCGAGGCGCCCGGCTGGTTCACCACGATGAAACGCTGGCCGATGGCTGCTTCCAACTCCGCGGCGACGAGCCGGGCCATCTGGTCCGTGGAGCCGCCGGCGGCCCAGGGCACGATGAGGCTGACTGGCCGCTCCGGCTTCCAAGGATAGGGTTGTGCATGGCCGATCGACGGCAGGGCCAGCGTGGCCGTGGCGGCACCGAGAAGATGTCGACGCTTCATGGCTCGTCCCTCGTGCTTCTTAGATAACTTGTTGGTTACTTGAACCTTGGAACTGCATCCGGGTGATGGTCAAGCGGCTTCGTTGCGCCGGCTGGACGGCCTTCGTCGCCGGGCGCAGGACTTGGGCAAGAATCCATCGGGGGAAGCATGCGGATCGCGCTTTGCAATGAGGTGGTGAGAGACCTTCCCTTCGCACGGCAATGCGAATTGGCTGCGTCGCTCGGCTATGACGGGATGGAGGTCGCGCCCTTCACGCTCGATCCGGAGTCGCCGCACCGCCTGCCTGCCTCGCAGCGCGGGGCGTTCCGGCGGGCCGCGGAGGATGCGGGCCTGCCCATCGTCTCGCTGCACTGGCTGCTGGTGGCGCCGGCGGGGCTTTCAATCTGCGCCGCCGATCCGGCCTTGCTCGCCCGCACGCGCGAGGTGATGCGCGGCTTGATCGGCCTGGCCGCGGAGCTGGGCGCGACAGTGATGGTGCATGGTTCGCCGCAGCAGCGGCTGGTGCGGGATGCGGATGATGCGGCGCGAGCCGAGGAAACGATGGGACTAGCGGGCGAATGGGCGCGCGCCGAGGGCGTCACCTACTGCCTGGAGCCACTCGATGCCGGGCAGACCAGCTGGGCGCGGACGGTGGCGGAGGCGGCGGAGATCGTCCGGCGGGTGAATTCGCCGGGGCTCACGACCATGCTCGATGTTTCGGCGGCGGGGAATGGCGAGTCGGAACCGATTGCGGCTTTGCTCGACCGCTGGCTGCCGACTGGCGTGATCGGCCATATCCATTTCAACGACCGCAACCGTCGCGGGCCCGGCCAGGGGGAGGATCGATTCGCGCCTACCCTCGCGGCGCTGCGGCGCCATGGCTATGACGGCTGGTGCGCGGTGGAGCCCTTCGACTACCGGCCGGACGGGCCGGGCGCCGCTGCCCGTGCTATCGGCTATCTGCGCGGCATCGAGGAGACGCTGGCATGACCGCGCCGCGCTTCCGCCTGCTCGAAGTCGAGCGGCGCGAATGGCCTTTCCGCCTGCGCCTGCCCTTCCGCTTCGGCGTCATCACCGTGACGCATGGGCGCCAGGCCGTACTGGCCGTGCGCATCCGCACGGAGGATGGGCGCGAGGCGCGAGGGATTGCAGCAGAATCGCTGGCGGCGAAATGGTTCGACAAGGATTCGCGCTGGAGCGACGCCCAGAACGAAGACCAGCTGCGTCGATCACTGGAACTTGCCTCCGAGGCGTCGCTGGCGGCCGGGCTCAACACGGCCTTCGGGCATTTCGCCGATAGCTGGGCGGCGCATGAGGCGGCCTGCGCCGGGGAGGGGCTGAATCCGCTGATTGCAGCCTATGGCCGCGCCTTGCTGGACCGGGCGATGCTGGATGGGCTGCTGAAGGCGCAGGGCGCTTCCTTCTTCGCCGGCATGCGCGCGAATCTCGGCGGGATGGCGCCGCATGCGGTGGCCGCCGATCTCGGCGCCTTCGATTTCAGCGCTATGCTGGCGACGATGCGCCCCGCCCGCAGCATCCAGGCTCGCCACACTGTTGGGCTGGTGGATCCGATCACCACGGCGGATCAGGTGGAGCGCGTCAATGACGGATTGCCGGAGACGCTGGAGGAGGTGGCGGAGACCTATGGCCACCGCTTCTGGAAGTTGAAGGTGGGCGGCAATATCGAGGCCGATGTGGACCGGCTCTGCCGCATTGCCGCCGTGCTGGACCGCCGGCCAGGATACCGGGCCACGTTGGACGGCAACGAGCAGTACGAGGATGCGGAGGGTGCCGCCGCCCTCTGGCGCGCGATGGAGGCTGAGACGCGGCTGGACCGCCTGCGCGAGGCCATCCTGTTCGTGGAGCAGCCGGTGAAGCGCGCAAGGGCGCTATCCGTGCCGATGACGGCGCTCGCCGCATCGCGTCCCGTGATCGTGGATGAGAGCGACGGGCCGATGGATGCCTTCGTGCAGGCGCGGGCGATGGGCTATGCCGGCGTGTCGAGCAAGGCGTGCAAAGGCGTCTGGCGGTCTCTGGTCAACCACGCGCGCTGCCGGGCGTGGAACGGCGGGGGGGAGGGCCCTTTCTTCATGTCGGCGGAAGACCTGACGACGCTGGCGGGCGTCTGCGTGCAGCAGGATCTGGCGCTGGTCGCGCTGCTGGGCATAGGGCATGTGGAGCGCAACGGGCACCACTTCGTCGCCGGCTTCGGCGGCCGCCCGGCGGCGGAGGCGTCGCGTTTCGCACAGGCGCATCCAGACCTGTATGAGGATTCCGGCCGGGGACCGCATCTGCGCATCCGCGACGGGGCACTGGAGATCGGGTCGCTGGAAGCGCCCGGGCTCGGCGCGGGGGTGGAGCCCGACCCTGCCACCATGGAGGCGATGCCCAGGGCAGCCTGGCCGCCCGTTTAACAACCCTGTGCCGGCGCTACTGCCGGGAGGATGAAAGCACCATGCAGGGCCCGCGCGTGGCGCGGCAGGTGCTGCGTGCATGCGTGGCGGAAAGGCCGGTCACCCGTGCGCGCCAGAGCCGCTTCCCGCCGGCGCGGACCCGTTCGACCCGCACCTGGCCACCGCGTGCCGCGGCCCGTCGCGCGGCGGCCTGGGCCGATGCGCGCGCGTCGAAAGCGCCCACCTGCACCGCCCAGTCGCCCCGGCTGGCCGAGGCCCGCGCCCTTGGCGCCGGCCGCGGCGCCGCCATGGCCACGGGGCGGGCAGCTGGGCGTCGCAGGGTCGGTGCGATGGGAGCGGCCATTGCGCTCCCGACCAGCCGGAGGCCGCCACTGCGGCGCGCCATCAGCAGATCCGAGGGTGCGTCGCGCTCCATCTCGCCGAAGCCGCGATCCAGCAGCGCCATGACATGGGCGTCGCGTTCCCGCCCCGAGGCGCCGCCGAACACGACGGCCACGAGGCGCCGGCCGTTGCGCTTGGCGCTGGCGGCAAGGTTGAAGCCGCTGGCGCGGATGTAGCCGGTCTTGATCCCATCCGCGCCATCGTAATCGGCCAGCAGCCGGTTGTGGTTGGGCATGTTGCGGCCACGCCAGTCGAAGCTCGCTGCGCTGAAATAGGCGTAGCGCTGGGGAAAATCCTGGATCAGCCGGCGGCTGAGCGTGGCCATGTCCCGCGCCGTGGTCACCTGCGCCGGATGCGGCAGGCCCGAGGCATTGCGGAAGGTGGTCCTGGACATGCCGAGCGCGCGCGCCTTGCGCGTCATCATCCGCCCGAAGGCGGCCTCGCTGCCGCCAGCAAGATGTTCGCCGAGCGCCGCCGCCGCGTCATTGGCCGATTTGGTGACGAGGGCCATGATCGCATTGCGCACCCGGATCGTGCTGCCGGCGCGCAATCCCAGCTTGGACGGTTCCATGTCCGCAGCGTGGCGCGACACGCGGATGCGGGAGTTCTCGCTGATCTTGCCGCTCTGCAGCGCCTCGAAGGCCAAGTAGAGCGTCATTATCTTCGTCAGCGAGGCCGGATAGCGCGCTTCGTCGGCATCGATGGCGAGCATCACCTCGCCCGTATCGGCGTCCTGCATGAAGGCGGCATAGCGCTCGCTGCCAATCTGCGCGGATACGGGAGATGCGATGAGGGCCGGCATGACGAGCGCGGCCATACCGAAAGCACACAAGCGGGCGACATGCAGGACGATGCGCGCACGCGCGGCTACGGCTACGGCTATGCTGGCAGCCAGCATCGGCAGATCCCCCCTCTACGCGCGCAACCTCCCCCCGGATTCTGCGCGCGTGTCACTGCCCGCGGCGGCGAGTTCCACCGGCGGATTGGTCAAGGCCATGCATCGCCTCGGCCATTGGCAGACGTCGCATGGACAAGCCGTGTCCGCCTGCCCGCAGCATGCATATCCCGTGCGGTGGTGGGAAGCTTTGAAGCCATCCGCGCCGTGCAAGATACATTTTGACAACAATGCACCGCCGGACTGCTTTCGGTGCCGGAGCGGAACCGGCGCCGGCAAATCAGCGAGGATCGCGCGGCCGGTTCCGTAGGAATTCTTCGAAGGCCTTGAGCGCCGGTTCAGAGACATGATGCTCGATGCCC
This sequence comes from Muricoccus harenae, assembly GCF_009848505.1. Taxonomy (GTDB): domain Bacteria; phylum Pseudomonadota; class Alphaproteobacteria; order Acetobacterales; family Acetobacteraceae; genus Roseomonas; species Roseomonas harenae. The sequence continues at coordinate 33,543 of NZ_WWDL01000011.1, read as the reverse complement.
TCGGCATCAGTCTCCGCAACATCCTGCGGCACGCCGATAGCCACCAGCACATCCACCACCAGCCGGTGGCGAGCGCGGACCGTCTGCGCCAGCGCCTGGCCGGCCTCGGTCAGGAAGATACCGCGATAGGGCTTGCTATGGGCGAGGCCCGCCAGCTTCAGCCTACCGATCGTGTTGATGGCCGTGGCATGGCTGACGCCGAGGCGGCGGGCGATATCCGTGGCGCGCGCTTCGCCGCCCGTCGCCAGCAGGTCATCGATCAGCTCCACGTAATCCTCGAGCAGCGCGCCCGCGCGCGCGGTGCGGGCACGCTTGTGGCGTGCCGCCTGCGCGGGCTCGGCGGGCAGTTCTGCTGGCGGAGCGCCACGGGGCGTGCGGCGCGGTCTGCGTGTTGGAGTGGCGGTCACAAGGCTCCGGGTAGCCCATCGGCCACGCCGCCGCAAACCCACTTGCAGAAATGTAGCTTTGGCTACAATTAGGATGTTGCTCATGAATCGGGTGAGACTTAGACAAGTTGGAGTTTCTTCATGGTTGCGCTGGGCGTGTCGCCTTTACCCCTCTTCCTGGCCCTCATGGCTATGCTCGCCTTCGGCGCCACCGGTGCGCATGCCCGGGGCCCCTTCTGGGTCGATGTGGATGGCGGTGCGGAGATCGTCCTGCGGGCCGACCGCCTGGGTCCCGCCGGCGGCATGCGCGCCCATTCAAATGCCTTCATGGAGGTCGAGGCGGATCTGACCGTCACCAGCAGCACCGGGCTCGGTCTGACCGGCGCCTTCCGCATGGAGCAGCGTGACCGCGCGGCGACGGGGCGCAGCCAGGTCCTGCGGGACGAAACGGCCTATGTCGATCAGCTCTATCTCACCTAAACGGCCCGCCCCCTGGCGCTCGCGGCTGGCAAGATCCACCCGCGCTTCGGCCTGGGCTGGAACGCGGGCCCCGGCCTCTACGGGACCGAGTTCGGGGAGCGCTACGAGATCGCCGAGCAGATTGGCGCCGGTATCGACATCTCTTTACCGGACCTTCTTCATCTGCTGCCGGAATGGGGCGCCAGTTCGGTCCGGGTTGAGATCTTCCGGGCAGATCGCAGCTTCCTCTCTACAGGCTTCTTCAACCACCGTTACGCGGTGGAGGATCCGCAGACCGGCCGCCGCTCGCACCGGGCCAAGCTTCGCCGTTCCGTGGGGGGGACGGGCAACACTGACGGGTTCTCCAGCACCGTGGTCTCCCTGGCCGGGGAGGGAATGACCCTGCCGCTGGGTGTGCTGGACTACAGCTTCGGCCTTTCCCACCGGGGAGCCGGGGAGGATGCCCGGCTTGCGGGACAGGACGCGACGGAGCGTGGCCTCGTGGGCGCCGTCGCCTGGGCCTTTCGCCCCGTGCCTGGCCTCCGCGTGGTGCCGATGGCTGAGGCGGTGCGGCTGGACCATGCCGATGGCTTCCGCAGGAGGGAGCGACGCTTCGCCATGGCGGGCGTTTCCCTGGAATGGGGGGCATTCGGCCTCTCCTATACGGAGGGCCGGCAATGGAACGAGGACGAGGGTGGCGCCAAATCCCGTTCGGCGCAGCGTACCATCGGCCTGGACGTTGTTCTGGAGGAGCTGCTGCCTCCGCAGGCCGTCCTCCCGGGCCTCACTATGCAGATTGGCTGGCGGCAGATCGAGGAAGGCGGCGTCACCGCCAATGACCTCGGGATCGCCCTCGGCGTGGCCCACCGCTTCTGAAATCGCGGTCAGGGTCTCCACTCGACCTTGAATGTAGCATATCCTACGTTCTAGCTCACGTGCTGGACGTTCGGGAAACACCGACAGGAGAACGCATGTTCCTTCAGCTTCCCCGCCGCCTGCTTCTCGCCGCCGCCCTGACGGCAGGTGCAGCCATGCCCGCCATGGCCCAGGCGCCCGGCGCGCCGAAGCGGGTGGTGGCCACCTTCACCGTGCTGGCGGATATGGCGAGCAACGTGGCCGGTGACGGCGCCATCGTGGAAAGCCTCACTCGCCCCGGCGCTGAGATCCATGACTATGACCCCACCCCGCAGGATGTGGCGCGGGCCCAGGCAGCCGATCTCGTGCTCTGGAACGGCATGGGGCTGGAGCGCTGGTTCGAGCGGTTCTTCGGTCGCGTGAGCAATGTCCGCCAGGCGGTGCTGACCGAGGGAGTGGCGCCGATCGGCATCGGCGAAGGGCCCTACAAGGACAAGCCCAATCCCCATGCCTGGATGTCGCCGACTGTCGCACTGACCTATGTTGAGAACATCCGCAAGGCGCTGACCGAGCTCGATCCCGCCCGGGCGCCAGTCTTCGCAGCCAATGCCCAGGCCTATTCGGAGCGGCTGCGGGCCGTGGATGCCAAGCTGCGCGAGCGGCTGGCGACCATTCCGGCGGAGCGCCGCGTGCTGGCCACCTGCGAAGGGGCCTTCAGCTATTTCACCCGCGACTACGGCCTGCGCGAGGCCTATCTCTGGCCCATCAACGCCGAGGAGGAGGGCACGCCGCGCCAGGTGCGGGCACTGATCGACACGCTGCGCCGCAGCCGTCCCCCCGCGGCCTTCTGTGAGAGCACGGTGAACGACCGCCCGATGCGCCAGGTAGCGCGCGAGGCCGGGGTGCGCTTCGGCGGCGTGCTGCATGTGGACAGCCTGACCGCGGCGGATGGCCCGGTCCCCACCTATCTCCGGCTGCTGGAGGCGAATGCGGAGACAATCCTGCGCGCCTTTGGCGACGGCCAGGCGTCCCGCTGATGCGCGCGCCCGTCTCACCCGATCTCTCGGTCGAGGCCGTCTCCGTCACCTATGCAAACGGCCATACAGCGCTGCGCGATGCCGGCTTCCGGCTGGAGGCGGGCACGATCTGCGGGCTGGTCGGCATCAACGGCGCCGGCAAGTCCACGCTGTTCAAGGCCATCATGGGACTGGTGCGCCCCACCTCCGGGCGCGTGCTGATCGGCGGCGAGCCGGTGGAGGCCGCGTTGCGCCGGAACCGCGTGGCCTATGTGCCGCAGGCGGAGGAGGTGGACTGGACCTTCCCCGTCTCGGTGCGGGACGTGGTGATGATGGGCCGCTACGGGCACATGAACATCCTCCGCATCCCGCGCGCCGCGGATCGTGCCGCGGTCGCGGGGGCGCTGGAGCGCGTTGGCATGGGCGCGCTGGCGGATCGCCAGATCGGTGAGCTGTCGGGCGGGCAGCGCAAGCGGGTCTTCCTCGCCCGCGCCATCGCGCAGGGGGCGGAGCTGCTCCTGCTGGACGAGCCCTTCACCGGCGTGGACGCGACGACGGAGCAGGCGATCATCGCCCTGCTGAAGGGCTTCGGGGAGGAAGGCCGGATCGTGCTCGTCTCCACCCATGACCTCGGCAGCATCCCGGAATTTTGTGACGAGGTGGTGCTGGTGAATCGCACCGTACTGGCCTCCGGCCCCACCGCAGAGGTCTTCACCGAGGAGAACCTGCGCATGGCCTTCGGCGGCGCGCTGCGGCACCCGGCCCGGCTCCCGCAGCGGCGGCCCGCGGAGCAGACCGCCTGATGGTCGAGGAGCTGCTGATCCCCTTCGCCTATGACTACATGCTGCGCGCCATGGCGATCAGCGCACTGGTGGGCGCAGTGGCGGGCCTGCTCTCCTGCTATGTCGTGCTGAAGGGCTGGTCCCTGATGGGCGATGCGCTGAGCCATGCGGTGGTGCCTGGGGTGGTGTTGGCCTGGATGGGCGGGATTCCCTTCGCCATCGGCGCCTTTGCCTCGGGGTTGCTCGCGGCAGGGGCCATGGCCGGTCTGCGCGGCCGGACGCCCCTGCGCGAGGACACGGTGATCGGCGTGGTCTTCACCGGCTTCTTTGGCCTGGGACTGTTCCTGCTCTCACTCTTTCCCTCGAATGTCCGGCTGCGCACCATCGTCTTTGGCAATGTGCTGGGCATCGCGGATGCCGACATCCTGCAGATGGCCATCATCGCGGTGCTGGTGGTGCTGGTCCTGGCCGTGAAGGGGCGGGACCTCATGCTCTCCCTGTTCGATCCCGTGCAGCTCGCGGCGATCGGCGGTAGCCCGGGTGCCATGCGCCTGCTGTTGCTGACGCTGCTGGCCGCGACGGCGGTGGCAGGGCTGCAGGCGGTGGGGGCGGTGCTGGTGATCGGTATGCTCGTCACCCCGGGCGCCACCGCCTATCTGCTGACGGACCGCTTCGGCCGCATGGCCGCAATTGCCGCCGGGATCGGGACCAGCACCGGGCTACTGGGCGCCTATGCCAGCTACTTCCTCGATGGTTCCACGGGCGGCGTCATCGTGGCCTCCCAGGCGCTGATCTTCCTCGCGGTGCTGGTGGCGGCGCCGCGCCACGGCATCCTGGCCGCGCGGCGCGCCGCAAGGCGTTCCGCCCAGGGCGACGAGGTGGCGGCATGACCGCGCTGATCGAGCCATGGACCCATGGATTCATGCAGCAGGCACTGCTGGTCGGGCTGCTGGTGGCCGTGCTCTCGGCCATCCTCTCCTGTTTTGTCGTGCTGAAGGGATGGTCGCTGATGGGCGACGCGGTCAGCCACGCCATCCTACCCGGTGTCGTCGGCGCCTATCTCCTCGGCATTCCGCTGGTGATCGGCGCCTTTGTCGCCGGGCTCGCCTGCGCGGTCGGCGCCGGCGCCATCCGCGCCGTGAGTCGGGTGAAGGAGGATGCGGCGATGGGGGTGATGTTCAGCGGCATGTTCGCCCTCGGTCTCGTCATGCTCACCCAGGTTCGGTCGGACGTGCATCTTTCCCATGTTCTCTTCGGCAGCATCCTGGGCATCGAGGATGAGGACTTCTGGCAGATCCTGGGCATCGCCGGCGCGGCGCTGCTGATCCTGGCGGTGCGCGGGCGCGACCTGCTGCTGTTCTGCTTCGATCCAGGGCAGGCGCGCGTTGCGGGCCTGCATGTGGAACGGCTGCGCCTGCTTCTTCTGGTCGTGCTGGCGGCCAGCATCGTGGCGGCGGTGCAGGCGGTGGGAGTCATCCTGGTGGTGGCGCTGCTGATCACGCCGGGCGCCATCGGCCTGCTGATGACGGCGCGGTTCGGGCGGATGGTGCTGGTGGCCGTGGGCAGTGCCTGCCTGGCGGTCGTCGCGGGCATCCAGATCAGCTTCATGCTGAACGCCTCCTCCGCCGGTTCCATCGTGGTGGTGCTGTCGGGGCTGTTCCTGCTGGCCCTGCTGGCGTCGCCCCGGCACGGCCTGCTGCGGGCGAGAGCGGTCAGGGGCTGATCCTATCCCTGCCGGTTGCTTTCGGCACCGCCGGGACTGGCGTGGCACGAAGGCTGCGTTCATGGTCCCGCGCTCTCGAATCAGAGGACATATCGGATTGGAAGCAAAGCGTGCTGACGCGGTGAGGCTGGGTATCGTCGGCTTCGGCATCATGGGGGAGCGGCTGCTGCGCGCGGCGCTGGACCACAGCACGGCGCCGCTCGACCTGACGGGTGTGTGGGACCCCTCCCCGGATGCCACGACCCGGCTTGCGGCCATTGCCCCGGGTCTGCCGATGCTGGAGAGCGCCCAGGCGGTGATCGACGCCTGCGACTGCCTTTACATCGCCGCCCCGCCGGCGGCCCACCTCCCCCTAGCCGAAGCGGCGCTCTCTGCGCGACGCGCCGTGCTGCTGGAGAAGCCGCTTTCCCACGACACCGCCGCCGCCCGTGATTTCGTGCTCCGCGCCGAGGCCGGCGGGGCCCGGGCGGCCGTGAACTTCCCCATGGCCTCGTCCCCGGCCGTGGCGCAGCTCCTGGCCTGGCGGGACGGCGGCACGGTGGGGGCCCCGGCCTCGCTGGAGATCGAGGTCGCCTTCGCCACTTGGCCTCGCTCCTGGCAGCACGACGCCTCAGGCTGGCTCGCGCGCCGGGCCGAGGGCGGCTTCACGCGGGAGGTCGTGTCGCATTTCCTGTTCCTGACCCGCCGGCTGCTCGGCCCGCTGAAGCTGGAGCAGGCGCGGGCGACCTATCCGGGCGGGGATGGGGCGGAAACCTCCATCGTGGCCCGGCTGACCGCGGGCGGCGTCCCCGTAACCCTGCGCGGCTCCGTTGGAACCACCGAGCGGGACGACGCCAATGGCTGGACCCTGCGCGGCTCTGCCGGCGCGATCCGCCTGCGGGACTGGTCGGTGGCCGAGCGCGAGACGGATGGCGGCTGGGCCACCGAGGCCGATGCGCTGCCCAATGAGCGCATGCGGCCGCTGGTGCTGCGCGGGCAGCTCGACAAGGTGGTGGCAATGACCCGGGGCGAGCCGCAAAGCCTCGCGACGCTGCGGGAAGCGCTGGAGGTGCAGGAGATCGTCGAGGCAATCCTCGCCACCGGCTGAGGATTTCCAGGCGAGGGTTCATGGGCACGCCGCCCTTGGGAAGGGCGGCGGCCCGGTTGCATGGCGGGTGCGGGCACGACAAGCTTGCGCCGGATGAAGAGCCTCCAGGCGTGACATCGGGCCAGGCGCCGGCCCCGCGTCGTATCCTCCACGGCATCCTGTGCATGTGCGCGGCGGGGCTCATGTTCCCGGTGATGAGCGGCTTCGCCAAGATCCTCGGGCAGGACTATTCCTCCCTGCAGGTGTCCTGGGCGCGGGCCTTCGTCCATCTCCTGTTCCTGTCGGCGCTGTTCCTGCCGGGCTCGGGGCTTGGCGTGCTGCGCAGTCGGCGGCCCGGCCTTCAGCTCATGCGCGCTGCCATGCTGACCACCTCGAACCTCGCGTCCTTCTATGCGCTGACCTTCATCGCGCTCGCCGAGCAGGCCGCCATCCAGCTGGCGGCCCCGCTGATTGTCGCCCTCCTCGCGTGGCCGGTGCTGCGGGAGCGGACGACGCCCGGCCGGATTGGCGCTGTGCTCGTCGGCTTCATCGGCGTTCTGGTGCTGCTGCGCCCGGGCAGCGGCGTGTTCCAGTGGGCTTCGGTCCTGGTGCTGCTCTCCGCGACCGCCTATGGCGTGTACCAAATCCTCACGCGGCTCGTGGCGCCCTATGATCCGCCGGCGACGTCGGCGCTTTGGTGCACGCTTGTGGGGGCCTTCGGTCTGATGCTGACGCTGCCCTTCGTGTGGCAAAACCCGGCAACCCTGGCCGACTTCCTGCTGTTCCTCGGTTGCGGCGCATTCGGAGCCATCGGGCATTATTTCGTGGCGCGTGCATTGCTCTACGCGCCCGCGAACATCGTCTCGCCCTTCCAGTACTTCCAGTTGCTCGGCTCCGTCGCGATCGGCTGGCTGTTCTTCCAGCACCTGCCGGATGCGGTTACCTGGGCCGGTGGCGCCATCATCGTCGCCTCGGGGCTTTACCTTGGCTGGACGCAGCGCAAGGCGAGCTGAGGGCCGATCCTGTTGCGGATCGGCCGGCTTCACCGATCCGGAACGATCGCGGATAGTTCTACGAACTGCCCATGCCGAAGGAGCCAGCCGTGGCCGACATTCCGTCTCGCGCCCAGGTCGTCATCATCGGCGGCGGCATTGTCGGTTGCAGCGTGGCCTATCACCTGACCAGGCGGGGCTGCACGGACGTCGTTGTGCTGGAGCGCAGGCAGCTGACCTGCGGCACCACCTGGCACGCGGCCGGGCTGGTGGGGCAGCTTCGTGCCACGCCCAACCTGACCCGCCTCGCGCAGTACACCACCCAGCTCTACGCCTCGCTGGAGGCCGAGACCGGGCAGGCAACCGGCTTCATGCAAACGGGCTCGCTCGCTTTGGCGACGGACGCGGAGCGTTTCGAGGAGCTGCGCCGGAGCGCCTCGACGGCGCGCTGCTTCGGGCTCGAGGTGGAGGTGCTGTCCGGTCGGGAGGCGGGCCGGATCTGGCCGCTGATTCGGACCGATGACGTGACCGGCGCCGTGTTCCTCCCCAAGGACGGCAAGACGAGTCCGGTCGACACCACCCAGGCCCTGGCCAAGGGCGCGAAGAGCCGCGGCGCACGGATTTTCGAGAATACCCGCGCCACCGACATCATGGTGGAGAACGGCCGTGCCGCCGGCGTGCGGACGGAGTTTGGCGAGATCCGCGCCGAGCATGTCGTGAATTGCGGCGGCATGTGGGGCCGCAGCATCGGGGGCTGGAGCAATGTCAGCATCCCGCTGCATGCCGCCGAGCATTTCTACATCGTCACCGAGCCGGTGCCGGGCCTGACGCCGCACCTGCCGGTGCTGCGGGATGGCGCCGCCTGCTCCTACTTCAAGGAGGAGACGGGAAAGCTCCTGGTGGGCTGGTTTGAGCCGGTGGCGAAGCCCTGGGGCGTGAACGGCATCCCCGAGACCTTCTGCTTCGACCAGCTTCCCGGGGACTTCGAGCACATCGAGCCGCAGCTGAATGCAGCGATTCACCGTGTGCCGGCGCTAGGCAAGGCTGGCATCCAGCTCTTCTTCAATGGGCCGGAGAGCTTCACCCCCGATGACCGCTACCTGCTGGGCGAGACGCCGGAGGTGCGGAACCTGTTCGTGGCGGCCGGCTTCAATTCCATCGGCATCCAGTCCGCCGGCGGCGCGGGCAAGGTGCTGGCGGACTGGATCCTGGACGGGCACCCGCCCGTGGATCTGTGGGACGTGGACATCCGCCGGATGATGCCCTTCCAGCGCAATGCCCGTTACCTGCATGACCGCACGAAGGAGACGCTCGGCCTTCTCTACGACATGCACTGGCCGTTCCGGCAGCCCGCGACGGCACGTGGCGTGCGGCGCTCCACGCTGCATGACCGCCTGGCGGCGAGCGGTGCGTGCTTTGGAGAGGTGGCTGGTTATGAGCGCCCGAACTGGTTCGCGCCGGAGGGTGTGGTGCCGGAATACCGCTATTCCTATGGCCGGCAGAACTGGTTTGAGCATTGCGCCGAGGAGTGCCGCGCGACCCGCGAGGCTGTCGGCCTGTTCGACCAGTCCTCCTTCGCCAAGTTCGTGTTGGAGGGGCCGGATGCGGAGCGGGCGCTGAACCGGATCTGCGCCAATGACGTGGCGGTGCCGGAGGGCCGCATCGTCTACACGCAATGGCTGAACGCGCGCGGCGGCATCGAGGCGGATCTGACCGTCACCCGGGAGTCCGAGACGCGCTACCTCATCGTGACTGCCTGCGCGACGCAGGTCCGCGACTTCGGCTGGCTGAAGCGCAACCTTCGCGAGGATGAGCGCGCGTTGGCGGTGGATGTATCCTCGGCCTATGCCGTGCTAGGCGTGATGGGCCCGCGATCGCGGGAGCTGCTGCAGGGGCTGACGCCCGCCGACCTGTCCAACGAAGCCTTTCCCTTCGGAACCTCGCAGGTGATTGACCTGGGCTATGCCAGGGTGCGGGCCAGCCGGATCACCTATGTCGGCGAGTTGGGCTGGGAGCTCTACATCCCGACGGAGTTCGCCCAGGCCGTCCATGACGTGATCGTCGAGGCGGGCACGACGGTGGGCCTGCGCCATGCGGGCTACCACGCCATGAACGCACTCCGCATGGAGAAGGCCTATCGCCACTGGGGGCATGACGTCGGGGATGAGGACACACCGATCGAGGCCGGCCTGGGCTTTGCCGTGTCCTGGACCAAGAATCCCGGCTTCCTCGGCCGGGATGCGCTGCTGCGGCAGAAGGAGGCAGGGGTGAGCAAGCGCCTGGTCTCCTTCGCCCTGGAGAGCACCGGCCACCTTCTCTACCACAACGAGCCGGTCTGGCGGGACGGCGTGCTGGTGGGGCGGATTACCTCCGGCATGTTCGGCCATACGCTCGGGCGTTCGCTCGGCATGGGCTATGTCCGCAGCGGCAACGGGCCGGTCGACGCCGGCTATGTGAAGGCCGGGCGCTATGAGATCGAGGTCGCGGGCGAGCGCATTCCCGCCACGGCCTCGCTCAAGCCGTTCTACGATCCGTCCGGACAGCGCGTGAGGGCGTGACGTGCGGGCGGCGCTGGAGGAGTCGTATGGCGCGGCCGGGCGCTCGTTCCCTTTGGCTCAACCGCATCGATGCACGGAGGCGATGACATCGCGCTGGGCGCGTGGCGGATCCTGGTAAGGCACAAGGCCGTTGTGCCTGCTGGAACAAGCCTGTGTCAGGTCCACGAGCCGACGGAGAGAGGCGCCAGCACGGCAAATTCTGGGGAGCTAGTTTTCACAAAAACGTGAGTACGCCCATTACGTGTACGGCGGCAAGGGCGGTGATCCTGGCGAGAATCGGCTGATCTCATTAATTTCGCCAAGTTAACGTAAGGAAACGCGTCCTCATGTGGTCCCCGGCGCGGCGTGCCATCGCCGTCTTCACCTCCGTGACACTCCTCGCAAGCTGTGCCGCGCCGCTCACCCGGGAAGGGCGCCTGGGGGCGGATGATGGGAGCGACTCCTGCCGCTCGCAGTTGGTCGCACTGGACAGCACGGGCAACTTCTTCGCCGAGGATATGCTGAAGGGCGCGGCGATCGGTGCGCTCGGCGGGGCGCTGGTGGGTGGCCTTGCCGGCGGCAACTGGCGTGGTGCCGCCATCGGAGCCGGGGCGGGCGCGGCAGTCGGTGCGGCGGGCGGCTATCTCTACGCGCAGCAGCAGCGCAACCGCGACCAGGCCAGCCTGCGCGCCGCCGTTACCTCCGATCTCGAGCGCGAGAATGCCGAGCTGGACCGCACGCAGCTCGCCTTCGACCAGCTGATGGATTGCCGCTTCCGGCAGGCGCAGCAAATCCGCATGGCTGTCGGCAATGGCAGCATGGACCGCGCGACCGGCCAGGCTCGGATGGCGCAACTCCGGGAGCGGACGCAGCGCGAGATCGCGATGGCGCAGTCGATCAGCCAAAACATCAACAAGCGCGGCGCCGAGTTCGACACCGCGGTGGAAAGCTTCGCGCCGGGAACGGTCCAGACCGCCGCCGCATCGGCGCGGGAGACGCCGCCACGCAACGTGCAGCTCCGCCGCGAGACGCCGATCCACCTGCGCCCGGATCCGGCCTCGCCCGAGATCGGTAGCGTGCAGCCGCGGCAGAATGTTCGCGCCAAGCCCGCCAACAACAACTTCGTCCTGGTGGAGACGCCCTCCGGCCAGCGCGGCTATGTCACGCGCGACGCCGTTGCCAACACGCGTGGGCTGGAAGCGCCGGCGCGCCCGACGCCGGCCGCCGTGACGGGCGAGCCGCGCTCCCTCGCCGCCAGCAATATCGCCCGCCGCGACAATTTCGCGGAGAGCGTGACGCAGGCGCAGACGGCCTCGGCCAGCGGCTTCGAGCTGGCGGCCGGCTGAGGCCGGAGGGGCCATGCGCGCCGCCCTGCTCGCGTCGCTCCTGTTGCTGCCTGGCATGGCCTGGGCGCAGCAGGAGCCGCCGCAGCAACCGATCCTGCGGATCGAGACGGGGGCGCATACTGCCCCTGTCGCGCGTCTTGCGACGGATGCTGCGGGGCGTCTCCTGGCCAGCGTCAGCGACGACAAGACGCTGCGGCTATGGTCGCTGCCCGATGGCACGCCGCGCGGCGTGTTGCGCCCGCCGATCGGAATGGCCGAGGAAGGGGAGCTCTATGCCGTCGCGCTGACGCCCGATGGCAGCCGGGCCTTCGCGGCGGGCAGCACCTGCCGGAGCTGGGACGGCAGCTTCTGCATCTATGTCTTCGACATCCCGGGATCGCGGCTCGCCGCGCGCCTGCCCGGCCTTCCGGCGCCGGTGCAGCATCTGGCGATCTCGGCGGATGGCGCACTGCTGGCGGCGGCGCTGGGTGGTCGCGCGGGCATCCGCGTCTGGGATGCGCGCAGCGGGCGGCCTGTCTTCGATGATCCGGATTACGGCGGACCCGCGCGGATGGTGGCCTTCGATCCCTCCGGGCGCCTCGTCAGCACCGCCGCCGATGGGAAAGTGCGGCTTTACGACGCGCGTGGGCGCCGGATCGCCGAGCGCATGCCCGTGGCCGGGGGCCGCCCCTTCGGCCTCGCGCTTTCGCCCGACGGCACGTTGGCCGCCGTGGGCTATGAGAACCGCTTGCGCGTGGAAATCCTTGCTCTGCCCGATCTGCGCGGCGTCGCCGTGCCCGATACCGCCGGGCTGGAAGGAGAAGGGCTGCCAGCCGTAGGCTGGGCCGGCGATGACCGGGGCGGCGTGCAACTTCATGCCGCTGGATATGCCCGCCGGAGCGGGGCCGTGGCACGGCGCGGCGCGGCGCAAGCCGCGGCACCGCAGCCCGGCGGGCGCGGCATCCGCCTGCCGTCCAGTGCGGCATCGGCGCCTGGGCAGGCCGTGGAGAGCCCCCGCAACTTCGTCATCCGGCGCTGGGCCGATTTCGGGCTGGGACCGGCCACCGACATCGCCGCCGCGCATGACTCCATCGCGCAGATCCTGCCTCTGCCGCGGGGTGGCTTGGCCTTTGCCGCCGCCGATCCCGGCTGGGGTCGGGTGGCGCCAGACGGCACGCTCGCTCTGGCGCCGCGGGCCGCCACCGCCGATTTCCGCGCGACCGGCAGCACCTTGGCAGTCAGCGCGGACGGGCTGCGGCTGCGCTTCGTGCCGCGCCCCGGCATGGCGCCGCTTGCCTTCAATGCCGCGGGCGGCCAGCTGGAGGCCGGCACGGCCCTGCCAGGCCAAGGATATTCCGTCGCGGCCGAGGCGGCGGGCGGGGTAGGCCTGACGCAGTGGCGCGATTCCACCCAGCCGCGCCTGAACGGCCGTCCGCTTGCTCTTGGTCAGGGGGAATATGCCCGCAGCGCGGCGGTGCTGCCGGGTGGCGCCGGCTTCCTGTTGGGCACCGACACGCATCTGCGGCTTTTCGATCCGCGCGGCACGTTGGTGGATGCGGCCACGGGGCCGGGAGCCACCTGGGGGCTGGCGGTTTCGGCTGACGGCGCGCTGGCTGTCGCCGCGCATGCCGATGGGACGCTGCGCTGGTATGGATTGTTGGGCGGCCGCATCGCCGAGCGTGCCGCGCTCTTCGTGCAGCCGGCCACGCTGCGCTGGGTGATGTGGACGCCGGAAGGCCTGTTCGACCATGCCGCCTCCGGCGGGCAGGAGCTGGTCGGCGTGCATCTGAACGGGGGCCGCGCTGCCACGCCGGAATGGGCCAGCTTCCAGCAGGCCTATCGTGCCCTGTATGCGCCGGATGCCGTGCGCCGCCGCGTGGCCGGGGAGACGCCGCGCCCCGGCGTGCTGGCCGGGCTGCGCGAGCGCATCGGCCATACCCCGACCGTCAAGCCTGGCGAGATCTGTGCCGTAATGCCGGACGGCACCTGCCCGCGGCTGGAATGGACCGAAGCCACGCTGCCCACGGGCGCGACGGCGCTGCGCTTCACCCTTCTGCCGCAGGATCGCGGCCTCGGGCTCGGCCCGCTCGACGTGATGGTGAACGGCCGCATCGCCGTGCGCGTTGACGCGCCCAAGGGCGCGGCGGATGGAAACCGCCGGGGCGATGCGGTCGTCGCGCCGATCCAGGCCGAGGTGCCGCTCGATCCTGGGCCGAACAACGTCGCCACCCGCCTCTACGCCGCCGATCGCACCCTGTTCGCCGAGGGGCCGGGGCTGGACCTGCGGCGCGAGGGCGAGGCGGCGCCGCCAGCGGGGGCAGGGCGGCTGGTGGTGCTCGCAGTCGGGGTAAACGAATACGGCCGGCGGGACATGAACCTGCAATTCGCCGTGCCGGATGCCCGGACCGTGGTGGAGGTGCTGCGGGCCGGCAGCGCCGGCCTGTTCGCGGGCGTGGACACCGTGGTGCTGACGGACCAGGAGGCGACGCGGGAGGGCATCCTGAAGGCGCTGGCGAATGCCGCGCGTCAGGTGCAGCCGCAGGACACCTTCGTGTTCTACATCGCCGGCCATGGCGTGCGGGTGGAGCAGAATGGGAGCTTCCTGTTCCTGCCTGCCGATATCGGCGCGCCCACCTCCATCGCCGATCTGGCCCGGCGCGGATTGGACGATGATGCCTTGATCACCGCGCTCGCGCGCATCCGCGCGCGGGACGGCTTCCTGCTGATCGACACCTGCTATGCCGGCCAGATCGCGCTCGACAGCCTTTCGGCCCTTGGAAACGAGACGGGACGTTATCTCCTGGCCGCTGCCTCCTCGGTGCAGGAGGCATTGGACAGCTACGACAACCGCAACGGCGTCTTCGCCTATGCGCTGCGCGAGGGCCTGCGCGGCCGCGCCGCCAAGGATGGCGATGGGCGGGTCAGCGCCCTGGCGCTGGGCGAATACGTCACCCGCCGCGTACCGGAACTGGCGGCGGAGCGGCAGCATCGCCAGAACGCGGTGTTCCGGACCGCCACGCGCGATCTGCGCAGCTTCCCGATGGGAATGGCCCCTCCCTGAGGCCGGGCATGACGGGCCTGTCCGGCAGCGGCGGTTCTGGATAGGAGACAGCCCGCCCGTGCCCTCGGAGGTCCCTTGCCCTTCCTGCCCCCAGCCTTCTTTCAGCGCCCCGCGGCGGAAGTGGCGCGTGATCTGATCGGGGTCACGCTGCTGATCGACGGGGTCGGCGGGTTGGTGGTCGAGACGGAGGCCTATGATCACGAGGATCCGGCCTCGCACAGCTTCGGCGGGCCGACCCGGCGCAATGCTTCGATGTTCGGCCCGCCGGGCCGCGCCTATGTCTACCGTTCCTACGGCCTGCACTGGTGCCTGAATTTCGTCTGCGGCGAGGCACCGCTCGGCAGTGCGGTGCTGGTCAGGGCGCTGGAGCCGAGAGTGGGCCTGGAGGTGATGCGGCAGCGGCGCGGCATGACGGATCCCTCGCTCCTCTGCCGCGGACCGGGGCGCCTGTGCCAAGCCCTGGGCGTGACCGGTGCGCTGGACGGCCAGCCGCTGGACCGCCCCCCGTTCTCCTGGTCGCCCCGCCCGGCGGCCGTGCCAGTGGTCACGGGCTCGCGGATCGGGATCACGCGGGGGGTGGAGACGCCCTGGCGCTTCGGGATGGCTGGATCGGCCTTCCTGAGCCGGCGCTTCAAGTGAGGCTTCGCGAGGCGGGACATCCCGACCCGCGCCAGCAGATCGTCATGCGCCATCCGGCGCCGGAGGGCGTATAACACGGCGGCATCGAAACCATGCCGGCAATCCAGGCTGACGGAGACGAGCGGATCGGCCAAAGTGCTGGCCGAGGAGATCGGCATGACCCTGACTAGGACCCTGGACGGGATGCGCGAAGAAATGGCGGACGCGCCAGGGTTGCACGAGCGCGTCGCCGAGACGGTCGCCGAGCTGAAGCGCAACGGCGCTGCGCTGCATGCGATTGGCGTCGGGGATCCCTTCCCGGACTTCCTGTTGCCCGATCCCGCTGGCAGCCTGGTGGAGCGCGACGAGTTGCTGGCCGAAGGGCCGATCGTCGTGACCTTCTTCCGCGGGCATTGGTGCTCCTTCTGCGTGGCTGCCGTCGATGCGTTGGTCGAGGCGCTGCCGGCCATGCGGAAGTTGGGCGCCAGGCTGATCGCCGTGACGCCCGAGACCGGTGGGCAGGCGCAGCGCGCGGGTTGCTGCTCCCAGCCAGGGTTCAACATCCTGGTGGATGTGGACCATGGCCTCGCACTGTCCTGCGGCATCGCCTTCAAGAGCCCCATGCCCCTGCGAGAGATGCTGTCGGGACGTGGCCTGGACCTCATGGTGCGTCAGGGCAGCGAAGCCTGGTTCCTGCCTGTCCCGGCGACCTTCGTCGTGGACCGTGACGGCATTGTGCGCTGGTCGTTCGTGGACGTGGACTTCACGCGGCGCGCGGAACCTTCCGAAGTGCTGGCGGCGCTTCGCGGGCTCTCGGACCGTTAGCGGGCATTCGCCGGCTAAGGGCCGCAGGCTTCGTCAAAATTCGTTCGGGAAGCGGATCGCGGCGTGGCCCTGGCGCGCCTCGCGCGGGCGCTGGAGGGGACGGAACTCCTCGGCCCGGCCAGCAACCTGCCCCTGCTGCGCGGCATCATCGCCCATCCGGCCTTTCGCGCGGGCGAGCTGGATACGGGCTTCATCAGCTACCACGCCAGCACCCTCCTCGCCCCGCCCCGCGCGAAGCCCTGGCCCCCGCCTGCTCGGCATGGAAGCCATGAAAGTCCGGATGCGCATCACCGCACCCAAAGACGCCACCATCGCCCGCATTCTCTGCAACAAGGGCGAACTCGCCCAAGACAACACCGAACTCATCACCCTGGAATAAAAATGGGCCGCTCTGGCGCGGTTCCCTTCCAGGCCGAGGCTTGCCTCCTTCCTGCCAGCGGGCGCAGGCTGCGCCCAAATGCCCGGACTGGGCCCCGCGGGAGGATAACAGGATGGATCGCCGAACCCTGCTCCGTACCGGTGCTGGCGCTGCCTTGATGGGTGGCCTCGCAGCCCCGGCACTCGGTCAGGACATGCGCGCGCGGACGCTGCGCTTCGTGCCGCAGGCCAATCTCGCCAGCCTGGACCCGATCTGGACGACGGCCACCGTCACCGGGAACCACGGCTACAACGTCTTCGACACGCTCTACGCCGTCGATGCCTCGAACACGCCCCGCCCGCAGATGGCGGAGGGGCATGAGGTGCTGGACGACGGGAAGCGTTGGCGATTCCGCCTGCGCGACGGCTTGCGCTTCCATGATGGTGAACCGGTGCGCGCGGCGGATTGCATCGCGAGCATCCGCCGCTGGACCGTGCGCGATCCCTTTGGTCAGCTTCTCGCCCGAGCCACCGCCGAATGGCGCGCCATCGACGACCGCAGCTTTGAGCTGCGCCTCCACAAGCCCTTTCCGCTAATCCTGGCCGCGCTATCAAAGCCGGATGCTAGCGTCTGCTTCATCATGCCGGAACGTCTTGCCGCCACCGATCCGATGCGCGCGGTGACAGAGATGATCGGTTCCGGTCCCTACCGATTCCTCGCCGGCGAGTACAATTCCGGCTCCCGCGTCGTCTACGAGAAGTTCGACGGCTATGTGCCGCGCCAGGAGCCGCCCGAGCGAGCCTCGGGCGGCAAGGTCGCACATATGCAGCGCGTCGAATGGAACATCATCACCGATCCCTCAACGGCCGCCGGCGCCCTTATCAACGGAGAGGTGGATTGGTGGGAGCGGCCGCTCCCCGACCTGCAATCCATGCTTGCACGCAGCCGGGAGATCCGGCGCGAAATCCTGGATGTGGAAGGCCGCATGGCGCTGATGCGGCTGAACTGCTTGCAGCCGCCCTTCGACGACGTGCGCCTGCGCCGCGCCGTGCGCCTCTCCGTCATCCAGGAGAACTACATGCGCGCAGCCCAGGGCGACGACACCTCCGTCTGGACAGATACGCGCAGCCTCTTCCCCAAGCGCACGCCTTACTACAAGGACAATCCGGACCTGATGCCGGGTAGCCTGGACGCGGCTCGCGCCGCGTTAAAGGAGGCCGGCTATGGTGGCGCGAAGGTCGTCATCATCAATCCCACGGACTACCCGGATATCGGCCCGCTCGGCCAAGTGACAGGTGACGCGCTCCGCCGGATCGGCATGAACGTCGACCTAGCCGAGAGTGACTGGGGCACGGTGATCCAGCGGCGCAATTCGCGCGAGCCGGTGGAAAAGGGCGGCTGGAGCATCTTTCACACCACCGGCACCTCGAACACCTATGGCAGCCCGGCCATGTCGCCGCTGATCCGCGGACAGGGGGAGGCCGGCTGGTTCGGCTGGTGGAAGAGCGAGCGGGCGGAGGCGCTGACTGCCGAGTGGATCGATGCGCCGGACGAGGCCAGCCGTGGTCGCGCCGCCGAGGCACTCGGAAGGTTGGCGCTCGAAGATGTTGCGACCATCCCCCTGGGCCAGTTCACCATCCGCACCGCCTTCCGGCGGAACCTGACCGGGCTGCTGGAGGCCAGCACGCCTTTCCCCTGGAACGTGCGCAGGACCTGACGCGCTTCACGCCGCGCGGCCCGCGCCCGTCACAGGGCCGGGCGCTCGAGCCATTCCAGGTGGCGGGCGACGGAGACATCCATGGCACGCTTCGCATTGGCCGGGATCACGCCGCCCCAGAAGGCGCCGTAGATGGCGTCATAGGCGAAGGGCGCCACCCGGCCCGCCACCGCCTCCACGGCCCTCGCGCCTAGCGGAATGTAGTTGGGATAGGAGCGCATGAAGCCGAGGTGTTTCCGGTCGGCCACCACTTGCAGCAGGTCGCCGGAGAGGATTGCGCCGCGCCCTCCATGCCCCTGCTGCCAATGCATGACGGTGCCGCCCTCATAGTGACCGCCGGTGCGGATGAGGGTGAGGCCCGGCGCAATCTCCTTCGTCTCGCACTCCCAGAACTGGATGCAGGGATCTGGCCGCATGACCCATTCGCGGTCCGCGGCATGGAGATGGACCGGGATGCCACCGAAGGCGCGGCTCCATTCAACCTGGGTCGTGTAGTAATGTGGGTGCGAGATGGCGATTGCCTGGATGCCGCCAATGCCCTGAATGAGCCCGACCATCGCATCGCTGATGAGACTGACGCAGTCCCACAGCACGTTGCCCTGGGCCGTTGGCACGATCAGGGCGCGCTGGTTGATTCCAAAGGCCGGTGCGATGCCCACTGCCATCAGCTCCGCCTCGTAGCGGAAGATCGGCATGTGGGAGAGTTGGAGGCGGTCCAGGGTGGTCCAGGCCTGGCCGGTCAGCGGCACGTACTGCCGCTCATCCTCGCAGATGAGGCAGGCATCGGGTGGTGCCGCGCTGGGAGCGAATTGCGTGCCGCAGGTCGTGCAGATGAAAGCCTTCATGACGTCGCCTTGCAGGTGCGTTTGGGACCACCGCTTCACGCGGGTTCCCCGGGCATGAGCATGGTGATGTTGCAGCCATCATCGGCAAACAGCCAGCCCGGTCGGCATCGCAGCAGCGGAATGGATGGGGGCGATCGTCGGAACGTGCCATCTCTTGTGGAGATTCCAGGATGCGGCATACCCGTCCTGGCTTGTCCGCGATCTCTGCCCAAGGTCATGCTTCGTCCCGGGACGAAGGTCCGGCCCGTGACCAGGCAGAGACCGATGCGAGTTTGGGGATGAGAGAGATGCGCTTCCGCGTTGCCTATCTGGACCTGCCGATGAACGAGGCCTTCCTCACATCGGCGGCCGCGTTTCCCAACCTCGAGATCTGCCACATCACGACGGATCAGCCGGAGCGCGACGTGATCGCCGCCCTGGCTGGTTGCCAGGGCTATTACGTCCGGGCGGCGCGGCATGAGCTGCCGGACCGATTGCACGTCACCTCCGCGCTTCTGGCCGAACTGCCGGGGCTCCTCATGGTGGCAAGTTATGGTGCCGGCTACGACACGATCGATGTCGAGGCCTGCAGCGAGGCTGGGGTCCTTGCGGTGAACCAGGCCGGCGGCAATGCCGAAGGGGTCGCCGAGCATGCCCTTGGCATGATCCTCCTGCTGCTCAAGCGGGTTCCAGAGGCCTGGGCCGCCATGCGCGAGGGCAGGGTGGGCGCACGCCATGCCTTTCTGGGGCGCGAGCTGCTGGGCCGGACAGTCGGGCTCGTTGGCCTTGGTCATGTCGGCACCCGCATGGCCGAGCTCTTGGCCGTTTTCGGCTGCCGCGTGCTCGCCGCCGATCCTGCCATTGATGCGGCCGGCTGCGCCGCGCGCGGTGCGCAGAAGGTGAAGTTGCCGGAGCTGCTCGCTGCCAGCGACGTAGTTTCCCTTCACTGCCCGTTGACGAGCGAGACGCGCGGGCTGATCGATGCCGGCGCGCTGCGCGCCATGCGCCCGGGCGCAGTCCTGGTCTCCACCGCCCGCGGCGGCATCGTGGATGAGGCAGCGCTGCTGGCGGCGCTGGAGGACGGGCATCTGGCCGGCGCCGGCCTGGACGTGTGGAACGAGGAGCCGCCGCCTGCGTCCCACCCGCTCCTCGCCCATCCAGCCGTACTGGGCAGCCCGCATACGGCCGGCGTCACGGCCGAGAGCCGGGCGCGGGTGGCCAGCATGGCGGCGGAGGCATTCGCGGCGGCGGTGGCGGGTCTTCCGCCGCGTCTGCTGAATCCGGAGGCGGTGCCACGCTTTACGGAGCGCCGACAGGCCATCCTGGGAAAAGGCGCGGAGCGACCGGCGGGCTGACCGCGTAACGGATCAGTTAGGCGGGCGCGGTGGCTCGATCCACCGCGTCATGTCGGCCTGCCTCCGCGCATCCGTTGCAGGTTCAGTCACGCAAACAGGCCACTGCCTCCAATGGCGTGAATGTCGTCTTGCGAGAACACGGAAGCACCGCGGCCTGCATTGGTGTTCAAAACTGGCCGTGTCCCGCACCGCAGAATGGTGCGCGGCGCAGGCGCGTCCGGCCACGGAGGTTGTCGCGATGGCGCCGACCGCCCGCAGCTTTCTGCAACCCCATACGCGCTTCGGTGTTCAGCCGGAATATTGCCGCGGGAGGAAGCGTGATGAGAATGAACCGGGTGGCCCTGGCGGGGCTGATCCTTGCGGCACCACTTTTCGCATCCCTTGCGGTGGCGCAGCCGGCGCCAGGGCTGAGCTACGTGCAGCCGCTCGGGCCGGCGGCGCTGATGCAGGTGCAGGAGCGTCTGCGGCAGGCCGGTGCCTATCCTGGCCGGCCCGACGGCGTGTGGGGCCCGGACAGCCAGTCGGCGCTGGAGCGCTTTCAGCAGCGGAACGGCCTGCAGGTGACCGGACAACTCAACCAGGCGACGGCGGCGACGCTCGGCCTCAACGCTGGCGACCTGCTGACAGCCGCTCCCGGGCCGGCTAGCGTTCCAGCGGCCGATCCCGCGCCGGGCCCGCTCAGCCGATCCGCGGTGAGGAACGTGCAGTCGCGTCTCCGCGCGCTGGGCTTCTATCGCGGCGGTGTCGATGGCGCGTGGGGCGCCGGAACGCAGGCCGCTATCGAGCGGTTCCAGCAGGGCCGTGGCCTTCAGCCGACGGGGCAACTCAACCCGGCAACGGTCCAGGCCATGGGCCTTGATCCGAACAACCTCGAAGTTCCCGTTCGTTGAGGGATGACAGGGCGGCGGGCGCCCGCCGGATGACGTAAGGGGGGCAGGCAGCGGGGCATCCGGCGGAGCTCCCTGGTCCGGGGCAGTGTCGCATCGCATACTCGGTGCGTCCGCCGTTCTCGCGAGGATGATCGCGAAGGCAGCGGATCCGAACGCCTCGATCAGCTGGAAACACCGATGGAATGGACGCTGCAAGCCGAGCCCGAAGCGGTCGGCCTCTCTTCGCGGGCCCTTGCGCGCGTCGATGGTTGGATGGACCGCCTCGTCGAAGATGGAAGGCTGGCGGGGCTGAGCGTGCTGGTCTCTCGCCGCGGGATGGTCGCCTATGCCCGCTGCACCGGCCTTGCCGACAAGGCCCGTGGCGTGGCGATGGCGCCGGACACGATCCTGCGCATCTATTCGATGACCAAACCTCTCACCAGCGTCGCGATCATGATGCTGTATGAGGAGGGCCGCTTTCAGCTCGACGACCCGATCACGCGCTTCCTGCCATGCTTCAGGGACATGCGCGTCGCCGTGGGCGGTAACCGTGGCCGTATCGAGACGGCGCCGGCCATGCGTGACATCACCTTCCGGGATCTGCTGACCCATACCTCCGGCCTGACCTATGGGTTCATGAACACGACGCTCGTGGACGCGCAGTACCGCGAGCAGGAGATCGACTTCCAGACCGCCGAAACCAGCCTTGCCGAAGTCGTCGAGCGTGCCGCGGCGCTGCCGCTGCTGGCGCAGCCCGGCAGCGAGTGGAACTATAGCATCGCCACGGATGTCCTGGGGCATCTGGTGGCCGTCATCTCGGGACAGCCTTTCGAGGATTTCCTGCGCGACCGCGTGATCGTCCCGCTCGGCATGGAGGATACCGGCTTTGATGTGCCGGCGGCGAAGCACGCGCGCCTTGCGGCGAATTACATCTGCGGCGCCGATGGCGCCCTTCAGCTCATCGATGATCCGGCCACGAGCCGCTATCTGCAGCCCCGCCGCGTGTGTTCGGGCGGCGGCGGGCTGGTATCCACCACGGGTGACTACCTCCGCTTCTGCCGGATGATGCTGAACAAGGGGGAACTCGACGGCGTGCGCCTGCTCGGCCGCAAGACCGTGGAGTTGATGACGACCAACCATCTCCGGGGTGATATGGCGGCGATGGGTCAGCCCCGCTTCAGTGAGAGCTCCTATGAGGGCGTGGGTTTCGGCCTCGGCTTCTCCGTCATGCTCGATCCGGCGCGCGCGCAGATCGTCGGCACGCTTGGGGAATATGCCTGGGGCGGTGCAGCGAGCACTGCGTTCTGGATCGACCCCGCCGAGGAGTTGGCCGTGATCCTGATGACCCAGCTCACGCCGTCATCGACCTATCCCATCCGGCGGGAGCTTCGGTCCCTGACCTATGGCGCGATCATCGACTGATGTTGGGAAGGCATGCCTCATCGGAGGATGGTGCCTTCCGCCTGACGCGCCACGAGGCCCATCTGGTTGCCTGTCAAATGCTTCTTGGAAGAACTATGCGCTTAACATCTGCCAGGCGCGGGCCTACCACTCCGGCAGCAATCCATGGCGGGGCCGCATGTTGGCCCGGCAGCCGGATCCGCGCCTGACACCAGCAGCATTGCGGGCGTCAGTCGCAGCCATGGCCGCCGGGCACTCCAGCCCGACCTACCCCATCGTCATCCTTCCAGGAGAAGGCCATCATGAAGGCCATCGGCTTTCACAACCCGCAGCCCATATCGGCACCGGACTCCCTGGTCGAGCTCGAGCTTCCCCCGCCGGAACTCCGCCCTCACGACCTGCTCGTCCGGATCGAGGCTGTCTCGGTAAATCCGGTGGACGTCAAGGTCAGGGCCAGTGCCCGCCCGCCGGCCGGCACCGCGCGCGTCCTTGGCTATGATGCCGCGGGAACCGTGGAGGCGGTCGGGCCGGCGGTGACGCTGTTCAAGCCCGGCGATGTCGTCTTCTATGCCGGGGCCCTTGATCGGCCCGGCACGAATGCGGAGTTGCATGCAGTAGATGAGCGCGTCGTCGGGCCGAAGCCCGCCACGCTCTCCTTCGCGGAGGCGGCCGCCCTGCCGCTGACCTCGCTCACGGCATGGGAGCTGCTGTTCGACCGGCTGCGCGTACCGCATGGCAAGATGAACACCGAGGACGCGCTCCTCATCATCAACGGGGCCGGTGGCGTCGGCTCCATCCTGACGCAGATCGCCCGGCGCCTGACCGGTCTCACCGTCATCGCCACGGCGTCGAGGCCCGAAACCGTAGCCTGGTGCCGCGAGATGGGAGCACACCACGTCATCGATCACCGTCAGCCGCTCGAGGAAGGGTTGAAGGGGATCGGGATTCCTCAGCTTCGCTACGTCGCCAGCCTCACCGCCACCGACAAGCACCTGCCCTCGATCGAGGCATCGCTTGCACCGCACGGCGCGCTCGCCCTCATCGACGATCCTGTGACGCTCGATGTCGTGCCGCTCAAGCGCAAGAGCATCGCGGTGCACTGGGAACTCATGTTCACGCCCACGCTCTACAACACGCCTGATCTGATCGGGCAGCACCGAATCCTGAGCGAGGTTTCGGGCCTGGTGGACCGTGGTGTGCTGCGCAGCACGATGCGCGAGGATTTCGGCCCTCTGAATGCATCCAATCTCCGTCGTGCCCATGCGGCGGTCGAGAGTGGGCGGAGCATCGGGAAGGCCATTCTCTCGCGCCACTGACCCGGCGGTCCTGCGCGGGGCAGCGGATGAGGAGGGGCGCGATGCCGGCTGCTGATGCGGCGCCGGATCCGCCGGCACCCGACGCGGTCTACTGGCCGAGCAGCTGACGCGTTTCAGCGATGATCGAGGCCGAGAAGAAGATGCCGCCCGTTGCACTCAGCCGCTCGGCCTCATCCAACAGGCCGGGTGCTTCCTCCATGCGGCCGGGCGGCAGGGTCTGCGCCAGGAGCGCCAGTCCGTAAGGCCGGAGCAGCCCCGCATCCGTGGCCGCATAGTCGCGTAATCCACGGCGCAACAGCGCCTCGCCGCCTGCCAGATCGCCGATGCGGCCGCGTGCCCAGCCGTCGAGCATCGCGCCCCAGGCCGACCAGTAGGCGAACTCCTGCGCGGCGGCGATCGCCTGCAATTCGCGCGCGGCGTCCAGGCAATCGGAGGCACGCCCGCCGAACTGCGCCAGCGCGCAGCGGAAGGCGAGGGCGAAGCAGAGGCTGTGCGCATGATCGAGATCGCGCGCGGCTTCCACCGCCGCGGCATCGGCCGCCAGCGCGCCCTCCGCATCGCCCTCGAACCAGTGGACCCAGCCGAGATGGGCCCGGGCCAGCACGGCCGGATCGGAGCCATAGTCGAAGCGCTGCGGCTCGTCCCGCGCCGGGTCGTAGAGCGACAGCACGCGCTCCAGATGCTGCCGCGCCTCCGCGAAACGTCCAAGGTACAGCAGGCCGAGCCCGAAGGGCCGATGCGCCTGGAGCAAGGTGGCTTCGTCCTTTTCTCCCTCCATCAGCGCCATGATCCGCTCGCCGATGGCATGGCCCTCGAACACGTCCCCGCGCACGAGATGGAAGGTCTGCAGCCCCCGCAATGTACGCAGGAGCAGGCGCCGGTCATCCAGCCGAAGGGCCGCGGCATGCGCTGCGGCGAAGGCCTCCCCGACCTCGGCCACCGAATTGCCGCGGGCAACGGTGACCTGCGCGGCCAGCCCGATCTGCAGCCTCGCCTCGATCGCGTCGCGCTCGCCCTTCGGCAGTTTCGGCACCTGCGCGATGGCGGCGCGGAAATGCCCCGCGGCTTCTCCATGGGCCTGCGCACGGCCCGCGCGCGCGGCCGCATGCTCATAGGCCGTTATAGCCTCCCGCGCCGCGCCACCGGCGGCGAGGTGCCGGGCCAGCAATTCGGGCCGCTCCTCGACCATTTCCCCGAAGCGCTCGGGCAACAGCCGCGCAAGCGCCAGGTGCAGGGTGGCACGACGGCTGCGCAGCAGGGTCTCATAAGCCGTGTCGCGCATCAGCTCGTGACGGAAGGAATAGCCGGTTGGCGCTTCCGCAGGACCTTCGGGCTCCATGAAGCCAGCCTCGACGAGGCGGCGGAGCGGGCGCCGCGGGGAGGGCAGGCCCACCGCCTCGGCCAGCGCCGTAATCATGTCGCCCCGGAAGGACCGCCCGAGCACGGCCGCGAGCTGCGCCACGGGCTTCGCCTCCGGCAGCGTATCCAGCCGGGCCGTCAGCCCCGCGCGCAGGCTGAGCGGAAGGGTGGCATCGGCCTGGGCATCCCGCGCCGCCTCCACCAGGAACATGGGCACCCCGCTGGCGCGCGCGATGATCCCGGCCAGCAGCGCGTCGTCGACCCCCTCCGGCGCGGCCGCGACCGCGAGGCGCGCGGCTTCCTCCTTGCCGAGCCGGGCAAGGCGCAGCGTGAGCGGCGAGGGGCCGGGCAGGTTGCGCCCCTCGGGGCGGCGGGTCAGCAGCAGCAGCATCGGCGCATCCGGTGCCATGCAGGCATCGGCCAAGCTCCGTAGCACCGCCAGCGTGCTGTCATCGGCCCAGTGAATATCCTCGGCGATGAAGAGCTGCGTCGGGCCGGCGGCCTCGGCGCGGAGCGCGGCCAGCAGGGCGGCTATGTTGCGCCGCCGCCGCCGCCGGGCCGCTGCCTCCATCTCCCCCATTTCCGCGGCCGTGGCGCAGTTGAGCAGGACGGCCAAGGGGGCGGCATGCTCGGTGCCAGCCAGGCCACGCCGCGTCATCCAGTCCTGCAGGGCGGCGCGGGCCCGGGGTGGCGTTGCGCGTGGCGGGATGCCGGCGACACCGGCCAGCCAGGCGAGCAAGGGGCGGAAGGCGCTGGCATCGTCCTGAGCGCCGCAAGCGATCAGCACCGTCGCAGCGTTCGCCACCCCGGTACGGAACTCATCGATCAGCCGGCTTTTGCCGTATCCCGGCTCAGCCTCGATCATCAGCACCGTGCCCGCTCCCTCCTCGGCATCGCGCCAGGCCGCGAACAGGCTGCGCAGCTCATCCTCGCGCCCCACCATGGGCAGGGCAGGGGCCACGAGCCCCGCCGGCAGCTCGGCTTCCACCCGATGCGCCAGGACCGGGCGCGGCAGGCCGGCCAGCGCGATCTCGCCCTGGGGAGTGAAGCGGAAGCGGCCATGCGCCAGGCGGCGGGTCGCCTCGCTGGCCCAGACCTCGCCGGGCGCGGCGGCATGCTGCAGGCGCGCGGCGATGGTGGTGGCCTCCCCCACCATGGCGCCCGGCTCCGCCACAGCCCCATGGCCCAGCGTGGCCACCACCACGATGCCGCTATGCACCGCCACGCGCAGCTGAAGGTTGACCTCCATGCGCTCGCGCAGGCCCTCGACCGCCGCGACCAGGTCCAGCGCCGCGCGGAGGGCCCGTGCGGCATCATCCTCATGCGCGATGGGGAAGCCGAAGCGCGCGAGCAGCCCGTCGCCCTGATGTTGTGCGAGGCGGCCGCCCTGCCGTGCCACCGCAGCGCCTGCTTCCTCCCGATAAGCCAGCAGGAGGCGCCGCAGGTCCTCGGGGTCCAGCCGGGCCGCCAGGGCGCTCGATCCCACCAGGTCGGCAAAGAGGACGGTGATCGGCCGGCGCTCCCCCGCCTCTCCGGTATCGGAGCCGGTCAGCACCCGCAGCCGCACCCCGCACGCGCCACAGAAACGCATTCCCGGGGGATTGGAGAAGCCGCAGGCCTCGCACAGGGCAGCAGCGGAAAAGGGACTCAGGACAAGTTCTCCGTGGCACCGCCGCCAATCTGGCAGAGCCCGAGAGGGCTGTCAGGACGTGACCGAAATCACTGACACGCGATGTTCCGGCCTGTTAACCTCCTAACAGCAGGGCAGGTGGAATGGTCTTGTTCGAGTCGGATACTGCGGAGAAGGACGCATTACCCTTCGGCGTCGACCCCGTCTTGAGGGCGGCGGCTCTTGCGCTGGTCATGGACCCGAACCAGACGGAGTTCGGCGTCCTTGCCTTCATTCCGGACGGCAGCACGATCCGCGCCAGGCCGGGGCTCCGCTTCGGCCACGCGGTGCGCGAGGCCGATGGCACTATCCTGCCGCCCAATGGCGGGCCGCCGCGCAGCGATGGCGGGGTCTTCGCGGCGATGCGGATCGACCTGGCGCCCATCGCCGGATTGAAGACAGGCGATTTCATGGAGCAGCTGCTGGGGACGCTCGGCGACCTCGCCGACGAAGGCTGGGCCATGCAGGTGGAGCGCGTGGCCGCAGTGCCCTCCTCCGCGACGATGGCCGCAATACATGCCCGGCCCGCCGATCTTCCGGTGCTGCCGCCCCGTACGGTGGATGGCACGGGCGTTCTGGTCGGCGCCGTCGATTTCGGCTGCGCCTTCGCGCATCCCGCCTTCCGGAACGGCCCGGACGGGTTGGGTGGAACCCGGCTGCGCCTGCTCTGGGACCAGAACGGCGCCACCCCGCCGGGGGCGAACCTGCCTGGCCATTTCTACGGGCCCGCCGAGCTGGATGCGCTGCTGGACCTGCCCAATCCCTATCCCGCCGGCGGCTATGTCCCCTGGGAAAAGGGCTACGCGCCCGAGGATGCGGGGCCGGCCCACAGCCCCGCCGCCGAACTCAGCCGCCGCGCCCGGGTCCATGGCACCCATGTTCTCTCCTTGGCCGGCGGCCGGCAGCCCGCCGAGGGGCCCTGGGCCAGTTCGACGCCGCCGGGCATCGCGCCCGGTGCGGCCCTGGCCTTCGTGCATCTCCGGCCGCGCGCCCTGGTGTCGGAAGGGGACGCGACGGATGTCTTCGACGGTGTCTGCGCCCTGTTCGAACTGGCGCGGCGCGAAGGCATGCCGGCCGTCGTCAACCTCAGCATCGGCGCCAATACGGGCGCGCATGATGGCCAGGGCCTCATGGACCGCGCCTTCAACGCCTTGCTCCGGACGCCTGGACGGGCGATCACGGTCGCGGCGGGCAACATGCGCGGCGCCTGTCAGCACCGCTCCGGCCGGGTGACCCCGGACGAGCCGGCGACGCTGCACTGGCGCTTCGCGGCCGGCGATCCCACCGTGAACATGCTGCGCGTCTATTCTCCGTTGCAGGCCGGCAGACCCGTGCTCGATATCGCCCTGGGCCGGCCCGACGAGGCGCCGGGTTCCGCCCTGCCGCCAGATGCCTTGCGGCAGCAGCCCGCGGTCGTGCTGCGCGATGCCGCCGGGCGGGACATGATCGGCACCGCAGCCTCCACGATCCACCCGCCCTCCTCCGAGGAGCCGATCCAGCATGTCGAGATCCGCCTGAAGCCCTCGGCGGCGGAGGAAAGCTGGCAGGTGACGCTCAGCCTGCGCCCGGATGCAGCGACGGTGCCTTGGGAGTTCGCGGCCTGGATCGAGCGCGATGACCTGCGCCCGTTCAGCAGCTCGCGCTTCGAGCCGCCGCTGGCGCCGGAGGCCGAGACCGGCTGCTCCCTCGGTTCGCTCGCTTGCGCCGATGGGCCGATCTGCGTCGGGGCCTACACGCTTCCCGACGGCGAGCCCGCGCCATTCAGCTCCCTCGGCCCCACGAGGATCGGCCGCCTGAAGCCGGACGTCGCGGCGCCCGGCAAGGCGGTGATCGGCGCTTCCGGACTGGGTGGGCTGCGCGACGGTGCCGGCCAGACCCATGTCGCACGCGTGACGATGGACGGAACCAGCGCCGCGGCGCCGCAGGTCGCGGGCGTCGTGGCTCTGATGCTGCAGGCGCGGCCGCGGCTCACCGCCGAGAGGATCAGCGAGATCCTGCGCAAGACGACGCTGGAGCGGCAGGCCCATGCCGGCGCCGCCTGGAAGCCCGACCTGGGCGCCGGCCGGGTGGATGCGGCCGCGGCGCTGGCGATGACGCTGGAGGAGCCTGAATGAGCCTGACCGGCGGATCGCCACCGCTGCACCGGCCGATGAAGGTGACCATCGGCTACACGCAATCCTGCAACCTCGATTGTCGCGTCTGCTACGCCGATTGCACGCGCGAGCCCTCGCCGCGCGAGGTGCCGGGGAAGACTTGGCTGCGCCTGCTGGATGAATTCTTCGAGGCCGGCGTGATCTCGGTGATGATCGAGGGCGGCGAGCCGCTGCACCGTCCGGACGTGCTGGAGGTGATTGCTCATGCGGCGCCGCGCGCCATGACGCGGCTGCGCACCAATGCGACGCTGGTGGATGACGCCATGGCGGCGCGGCTGAAATCCATTGGCCTGGGCGATGCGATGGTGGATCTGCTGGGCGCCACGGCTGAAACGCACGACGCATTGACCGGCGTGCCGGGCAGCCACGCCCGCAGCCTTGCCGGCATTCGCGCGCTGCGCCGCGCCGGCCTGCCGGTCACAGTGCTGGTCATCATGAACCGGATCAACCACCGGGAACTGCAGCCGCTGCTGGAACTCGCCTATGCCGAGGGCGCCGAGGCGGTGGGCGTGCTGCGCCCCTATCCGCTGGGGCGGATGAAGCGGGATTGGGCGGAGCTGTCGCTGTCCCTGGACGAGATGATGGCGGCGATCGCGGTCCTGCGGCCCCCGCCCGGGCTCCGCCTCATGCAGTCCTGGCATCCGAACGACGCGAATTGCTGTTGGCAGATGGCGGCCGTCAACGCCTATGGCCATTCCATCGGCTGCATGTATCTGCGCGAATACGTCGATTATGGCGACGTAACGGTGACGCCCTTCCTGGAGACCTGGGAGGACCCGCTGTACCGGCATCTGCGCGCGGGGAAGGTGGAGAAGAGCTGTGGCGGCTGCGCCTCCACGCAGCACACCCATGGCGGCTGCCGCTCCACCGCCTTCGCCTTCCATGGGCGCTGGGATGCGCCCGACCCCTTCGATGCCGGGTTGAATGATGGTGTGGACCTGCGGGTGCTGCCCTCCTTCGATCCGGTGCAGGGCGCGCGTACCGATGCGCCATAGCCACGCGCCCGGCCTCCGGCTCCGGCCTCTGCCGGAACTCGGGGCCTGCCTCGCCTACACGCCGGCCGCGCCGCAGTTGCACCAGCTCAACGCGACCGCCTGGCTGATCCTCGAGCTGGCCGATGGCCGCGATGATGCGGCGCTTGCGGAAGCCTTCGCCCTCCGTACGGCCCCAGCACTCTCGGCCGAGGCGTCGCGGCAAACCCTCGACGAAGGCCTGGCGGGGCTGTGCGCCTCCGGCCTGCTGCAGCGTGTTCCCGGCCCGAGCGCCGACGAGGAGAGTTCCGCATGACCGAACCATCCGATCCCGCGGGCGCCGCGGAGGCGCTTCTGCGCGCCCAGGGCCGCGTTCCGCCGGCCAGCGTGACACCGCTCGTCTCGGTGGTGCGCAGCGGCGAGCAGTTCCTGATCATTCCGCCGTCCGATGGCGAGCCGAGCGCGAGCGCGCTCGGGCGCATCCTGCTCGAATGGGGTTATGAGGTGCCGCGTGCCCAGTATGGCGCCTTCCAGGCCTTCCTGCGCGACAACAACGGCCTGCTCGCGACATCGCCTGTTGCGGGCCTGACCTATCACGGCACCTACACGGTCTTTCAGCAGAGCGAGCGCAGCCTCGGCAGCTTCCGGACCATCTGGGGCCTGGAGAGCCTGAAGCTCCTGGAGGATATGTCCGCGCAGGTGGCCGATCCGAAGAACAAATGGGGCGAGGCGGTCAAGGCGCTGATGGGCTTCCGCGACCCGGACTACACGGCGGGCCGCAGCCAGGTGATCCTGCAGCTCGCGGCGGCGACGCTGATCGAGACGGCGAAGCCACCTGGATGACGCATCCTTCGGCTCACCCGCCGGAGGCTGCGCGGTAGCCGGCCTCCACCTCCGCCTCCAGCCCGTCCCGGCTCGAAAGCACCACGCCGCCGCGCGTCAGCTCGACCATGCCGCCGCGCTGCATCGCACCCAGCGTGCGGGAGACCACTTCGCGGCGCGTGCCGATGCGGGCTGCGAGCTCGTGATGTGGCCGTGGCGGAGAGACGATCCAGCCGCCGCCGTCGCGCGGGCGTGCAAGCCGCAGCAATAGGGCCGCCAGCCGGGCACGCACCGGCAGCACCGCGAGTTCCAGCAGCCGCATGTCCTTCTCGCGCACCAGTGCGGCGAGCATCCGCATGAGGTGGTGCGAGGCTTCGGGCGTGGAGAGCGCGAACTCCAAGAAGGGCGTGGCCGCTATGGCGCAGACCTTGGCCCGGGTGAGCGCCACGATGCCGGCGGAGCGTGGCCCGCCATCGATCGCCGCGATCTCGCCGAAGAAGCTGCCGGGGTGCAGTTCGTTGAGGATCATTTCATGTCCGCCGCTGCTGCGCGACACGACGCGCAGCTCGCCCTCGGCGATGAAGTAGACTTCCGGCGCCGGATCGCCCGCCTCCAGCACCGTCTGTCCCGGCGTAAAGCCGCGCCAACGGGCGACCGCCGAAAGGGACTCCAGCGCGGCGCGGCTGAACGGGCGGAAGAAGGCCAGGCGGCTGAGGTCGTCCATCAGGCAGGGCTCATCCGGCCAGAGTGCCGCCTTCACCCGCCTGCGTAAACGCATGGCGGCCTCAGGGCGCCAGCTCGGACGAGGCTGGCGAGGGGCCCTGCAGTGTTGATCCCCGTGGCAGGCCTCCACCCTGGCGGCAGGGGCAAGATACGGCTCGCGGCATCCTTGCCTCCTGGCCTGCCAGGGCAAGTCTCGGCGGCGGTCGGGCTACGCGATGTGACCAAGGGCACAGCGCGCCACACGGGAGAGCGATCAGGGTCCCCCCGTCGATCGGAGGACGGCCCGGATGACTTCACCTCTCCATCGCGCCTGCCAGCCATGGCGGCGCTCGCAAGCCTGGCCCTGCTGGGCGTGGACGCGGCTGCGGACGGGCTTCGCATCGAGCTTGTCGATTGGCCGGGCGCCGGCCCTGTGCGTGTCGCGCTGCCGCCCGCAGCCGATCCTGCGCCGCTGTGATCGTCCTGCCCGACAGCATGGGCGGAGACCGCCGGGGCGTGGCCTTCGTGGTCTTCGCTCTAAGCTTCGGTCTTTTCCAGGGCGGCTTCGTCGCATTGCTGCCCAGTGCCGGGGTGGATTTCTATGGGCGGCGCTCGGCGGGCGCGGTGATCGGCGTGTTGTTCACGGGCCACGCCCTGGCCGTGCTCATGGGCCCACCCTTCGTGGCTGTGATCGGCTCTGCCCGCGGCCATGCCTTGCCGCTGTCAATCGTGAACGCCTTCGCGCTGGCCGGCACGCTGCTGCTGGCGCGCGCGTTGCGCAGCGCCGGGGCGCCGCGCCGCGGGGCCGAGCGACTTTCACCCGTGTGTCCGTCCTCATGGTGACGCGGTGGAGCCGCGCGATCCGGCGTCCCGCAGTCGCACGGGATGACTTTCCTCCCGGGGACGGGCCAGGCCGTGGCGAGACCGGATACCGCTGCGTCCATTCCGATGATTGCAAGCTTCAACGAGGGAAAGGCGACGTGCTGATGAACCAGGTCCTGAACGTTTCAAACGTCGAGAAGCTCCGCTCCACCCTGTCCAGGTCTTCGGCGGCACCGGGGGAGCACACGCTCGATATGCATGCGAGTGCTGCCTCTCTGCTCGCGGAGTTGCGGGCGACCTGCGACCGTCTCTTCGCGAAGTTTGGCGAGACCAAGAGTCCCGGAGAGGACTCGCCGCCGGTCCATCCCACCGAAGTGCGGCGTGCGTCGCCCGATGACTTCACCGCCGCACGGTTCAAGCAGCTCCTGCGGATGCGTGCCCGGCGGCGCTCCCGGTCGAATGACGAGCTTTTCGAATGGCCGGCCTGGGACATGCTGCTCGATCTGGCCGCGGTCTGGGCGGAGGGCGCCCATGTGTCGGTCTCCGCCGTGTGCATCTCCTCCGGAGCGCCGCAGAGCACCGCCCTGCGGAAGCTGGCTGCGCTCGAAGGCGCACAACTTGTGCGGCGCTACTCCCATGGAACGGACCGGCGCCGCGTCTGCATCACCTTGTCCGATGAGGCGTTGGACATGGTGAACTCCGCGCTGCGCGAGGAAGCTGCATTCTTCCAGGGGATCGGCTGATACCAACCGCCTTGATCGCTGACTCGCATGTGATCCCGCCAGCGCCACAGGTGTGATTCGCTCCTCCCCATGGTTGGTTCGGGAGGCTGAGATGGCGTTGGCGATCACGCGGCAGGATCTTTCGGCGGCCGAACTCCGGAAGTCAGCGGCGCGGAGCCGTGATGCGAATGCGGCACGCCGGATGCTGGCGATCGCGCTGGTGCTGGAGGGGGTCTCGCGTGAGGAGGCGGCCGAGAGCTGCGGTATGGATCGGCAGACGCTGCGTGACTGGGTGCATCGCTACAACGCCGAGGGGCTTGCCGGGCTGGTGAACCGCCGTGCTCCGGGTCCGGCTCCACGGCTCTCAAGTGAGCAGGAGGCGGTGGTGGCCCGCTGGGTGGAGGAAGGACCAGACCTGGAGCGGGACGGCGTTGTGCGCTGGCGCTGCCGCGACCTGCAGGAGCGGATCAGCAGCGAGTTCCGGGTCAGCCTGCACGAGCGCACGGTCGGCAAGCTGCTCGCTAAGCTGCGCTTCCGCCGACTTTCCGTGCGGCCACAGCACCCCCAGAGCGACCCCGCCGCGCAAGCCGCTTTTAGGGGGGCTTTGCTGATCGGGTGAAGGAGGTTGTCGGCGCGGTTGCACCCGGCACTCCCCTTGAGGTCTGGTTCATGGACGAAGCCCGTGTGGGCCAACAGGGCACGCTGACATGGATCTGGGCCAAGCGGGGCACGCGCCCACGTGCCGTGCGCGACCACCGCTATACCTGGGCTTGGCTCTTCGGCGCGGTCTGCCCCGAGCGCGCCGTCGGCGCCGCTGTCGTGCTGCCCGAGGTCAAGG
>NZ_WWDL01000107.1 GCF_009848505.1 Muricoccus harenae | reverse complement strand
CAGCACTGCTCGATACGGCGCAAGGCGCCGCGGGCATAGACGCGGAGGGGCTGACGGCCGATGTCGTCACGGGCGCTCGCGAGTATGGGCGCTATGGCTACCGCAAGGTCACGGCCCTGCTCCACCAGGCGGGCTGGCAGGTGAACTCCAAGAGGGTGGAGCGCATCTGGCGGCGCGAGGGGCTGAAGGTGCCGCCCCGGCAGCCCAAGCGAGGGCGGCTGTGGCTGACGGATGGGTCCTGTATCCGGCTGCGGCCGGATCGGCCAGACCATGTCTGGTCCTATGACTTTGTCGAGGACCGCACCCATTGCGGGCGCAAGTTCAGGATGCCGAACGCCCTCGACGAGTTCACCCAGGAGTGCCTGGCCATCCAGGGCGAAAGCTCAGGGCTGCGGACGTGACCGACATGCGGTCCGGCCTGTTCATCCTGCGCGGGGTGCCTGCCCACATTCGCTCGGACAGCAGACCTGAGTTCGCAGCGAAGGCAGCGCAGGATTGGATCACGGCGGTGGGTGCCAGGACGGCCTGCATCGCGCCAGGCAGTCCGTGGGAGGATGGCCCTCTGGGGAGCTTCAACGCCCGACTGCGCGACGAGCGGCTGGTTGGCGAGATCTTCTACAGCCTGGCGGAAGCCAGGATCTGCATCGAGAGCTGGCGGCGGCACCACAACAGCATC
>NZ_WWDL01000106.1 GCF_009848505.1 Muricoccus harenae | reverse complement strand
GGTAACGTCCGCGGAGGTGGTGGAAAATCCGGTTTCGGCCGGGATTTAGGGCTTGGGTGGCCATCGGACCTGGCGGCTAGGGTGGAGTTGCGACGCTCCCACCCCTGACCGGCCGAGGACCCGATGACCGAGGACAGATTGCCACTGGCTGACCTGCTGGCGAAAGCAGGAGATGGTGACTTCCTGCGCAGCGTTGCCGAGGCGGTGCTGCAGATGCTGATGGAGGCCGACGTGGAGGGCCAGATCGGCGCCGCCCGGCACGAGCGCACCGGTGAGCGGCTGAACTACCGCAACGGCTTCCGCGACCGCACGCTGGACACGCGGCTGGGCTCGCTGCAGCTCCGGATCCCCAAGCTCCGGCAGGGCAGCTATTTCCCACCCTTCCTGGAGCCCCGAAGGACCTCGGAGAAGGCCCTGGTGGCGGTGATCCAAGAGGCCTGGATCGGCGGGGTCTCGACCCGGCGGGTGGACGAGCTGGTGCAGGCTATGGGCCTGTCGGGCATCTCGAAGTCGACCGTCTCCAAGCTGTGCCGCGACATCGACGAGCGTGTCGGCGCTTTCCTCGACCGCCCGCTGTCGGGGGACTGGCCCTATCTCTGGCTCGATGCCACCTATCTGCGGCAGCGCGAGGGCGGTCGCATCGTCTCGGTGGCGGCGATAATCGCCGTGGCCTGTGATGCTGAGGGGCG
>NZ_WWDL01000105.1 GCF_009848505.1 Muricoccus harenae | reverse complement strand
TCCTCCGAGATGTACGGGCTGATCCAGGAGCCGGTGCAGAGCGAGAAGACCCCCTTCTACCCGCGCTCGCCCTATGCCGTGGCCAAGCTCTATGCCCATTGGATGACGGTGAACTACCGGGAGAGCTTTGGCCTGCACGCCTCCTCGGGCATCCTGTTCAACCATGAGAGCCCGCTGCGCGGCATCGAGTTCGTCACCCGCAAGGTCACGGACGGCGCGGCGCGCATCAAGCTCGGCCTGGCGCGCGAGCTGCCCATGGGCAACATGGATGCCAAGCGCGACTGGGGCCATGCGCGGGACTACGTGAAGGCCATGTGGCTGATGCTGCAGCAGGAGACGCCGGACGACTATGTGGTGGCCACCGGCCGCACGGTCACGGTGCGCGACATGGCCCGCATCGCCTTCAGCCATGTCGGGCTGAACTACGAGGAGTTCGTGAAGGCCGATCCGGCCTTCATGCGCCCGGCCGAGGTGGACGTGCTGCTCGGCGATGCCACCAAGGCGAAGCAGAAGCTCGGCTGGTCGGCCGAGACGACGCTCGAGGCGATGATCCAGGAGATGGTCGAGGCCGACCTCGCCCGTCACCGCGCGCGGATGCGCTAGGGCCCCTGCGGTGCAGCCGGGCCGCATCCTCGTCACGGGCGCCGGCGGCTTCGTCGGCCGCCACCTCCTGCCCGCCCTGCGTGCCGCCTTCCCGGAGGC
>NZ_WWDL01000104.1 GCF_009848505.1 Muricoccus harenae | reverse complement strand
CCTTGCGCATGCGCCGGAACTGCCGGGCATGGGCGTGCCGCCCCGCTTGCGCTGCCAGGCGCGGAGCCAAGCGGTTGTAGTTCTGCCGCAAGGTGATCCTGGCCTTGTGCGCCAGCGTCACCAGGGAGCGGCGCGCCTTCTCGTAGAGCCTGCTGTCGGTCGGGTGGGCGATGGCCTTCTCCATCACCGTGGTGTCCACCGCGATCTCGGCCAAGCTGCGCGGCGTCACGGCACCCGAGGTCTGGGCTGCCTCGATCGTCTTGGTCAGCAGCCACTCCACACCCTCCTCGCCGATGCGGCCACGCCATCGGCTGAGCGAGGACGGATGGATGGGTGCGCGGTGCTGGAAGAAGGTCTCACCGGTGAAGTGCTGGAAATAGGGGTTCTCCACCCAGCGGGCGAGCACCGCCTCGTCGGAGAGGCCGTAGGCGTGCTGGAGGTACATCAGCCCGGCGACTAGGCGCGGATTGGTAGCAGGCCGTCCCTCACCAGCAGGAAAGAAGCCGACCCACTCCCGCTCGAACCAGCCCCAGTCGATCAGCGCTGCCAACCGGACCAGCTCGTGCCGCCCATCGATCATGTCGACCAGTCGAGGACGTAGCAGGTCGTCCTGCTCAGCCGGGCGGGAACGGTGTTTCATGATTGGAAGAATCGCAGGCTTTGCCGCCTATTCCAACCGAACTCTGCAATTCCAGCACCCAAATTCCGAGCTTTCCTGCC
>NZ_WWDL01000103.1 GCF_009848505.1 Muricoccus harenae | reverse complement strand
CCCCGAGCAGCCCTCGTGACTGGCGCCGCGAAGCGCATTGGCCGTGCCATCGCGCTCGGGCTGGCGGAGGCCGGCTTTGACGTGGCCGTGCATTACGGCAGCAGCCTGGCGGAGGCGGAGGAGGTGGTGGCCGCCATCCGCGCCCTGGGGCGGCAGGCGGTGGCGCTGCGGGCCGACCTTTCGCGCGAGGCGGAGGTGGAGGCGCTGATCCCGGACGCGACGGCGAAGCTCGGGCCGGTCGGTGTGCTGGTGAACAACGCGTCCCGCTTCGAGCGTGACGAATGGGACGACGCCACTCGCGCGGGTTGGGACGCGCATCTGGAGCCGAACCTGCGCGCGCCCTTCGTGCTGACCCAGGCCATGGCGCTGGCCCTGCCCGAGGGGGCGGAGGGGGCGGTGGTGAACATGCTGGACCAGCGGGTGCTGTCGCTGACGCCGCATTTCGTCAGCTACACGATTTCCAAGGCCGGGCTCTGGGCCATGACGCAGTCCCTCGCCCTGGCGCTGGCGCCGCGGATCCGGGTGAACGGGATCGGCCCCGGGCCGACGCTGCCCAGCACGCGCCAGACCGAGGCGCAGTTCCGCGCCCAGTGCGAGAGCACGCCCATGCGCCGTGGATCGAGCCCGGAGGAGGTGGTGCGGGCCGTGATGGCCATCCTTTCCTTCCCGGCCATGACCGGGCAGATGATCGCCCTTGATGGGGGGCAGCACCTGCAATGGGCCCCTGCGCGTGGACAGGG
>NZ_WWDL01000102.1 GCF_009848505.1 Muricoccus harenae | reverse complement strand
CTACTTCCACGGCTCCGACCGCCGGCGCGTCTGCATCGCCCTCACCGATGAAGCCGCCGATATGGTCATCTCCGCTCTCCAGGAAGAACTCGCCTTCTACCAATCCATCAGCGCCGGACGCTGAGGCCCTAACCGGGTCCAGACCGACGCAATCGGTGGTTTGAGAAGGGCGTCGTGGCAAGGGGCAGCTGGTCTAGGATCATGAAGAGGGAGCGATGACAGTCGCTCCCTCTTCCAGTTTCTGCCCTCCCGTTTTCTGCGGGCTTGCTGGTCCAGGCGGACGCATCCCCTGCGGCAATTGCCGCCGCAACAGCGTCAGCCCGGGCATTGCTGCCTGCCCGCGCCTTTGCGTCCTTCCATGATCAAGTAGAGACGGCGGTGCGTCGCTATCGCACTTCGCCTGGGCGAGACCTGGAGCAGGAGGGAACGGGCCTTTGGACGAGATCCGCTGTCCCGCGGCGAATTCCTGTGCGCTGACCAGCACATACGAGTTGTCTCGTGCGGCGAGGTCGCGATCGCAGAACCTCTGCGCCACACAGGCCGAGGCGCAGAAACCAGGGGCGCCATGCAGGGAGCTTTGCATCGCTATACACTGGGCAAAGATCTACGCCGCGCAGGCGATGCACCGTAAGCGAAGCCTGACGGCCCTTCTTCCGGCGCGGGTGATGGATGTGCTGGGTGTGCTCGTGGCGGAGGGCTTCGAGCTATCGTTATGGACGACGTTACTGACGACGCGAAGGCTGGCGGTTTCC
>NZ_WWDL01000101.1 GCF_009848505.1 Muricoccus harenae | reverse complement strand
GACCTGCGGCCGCTTGCCGGCGGCCTGCAGGCGCCGGTACCGGGCGCAGAGGCGCATCTGCGCTTTCCAGGCGATGTCGCGAACCTCGCGCGGCAGGCCTGCCAGGCGAGGCCGCATCTGCGCTGACGCCCGGGCCGGCAGCCGGTAGGTCCAGGCGCCCTCGACGAGCATGCGGCGCGCGAGCGGGCTGCCGGCCTTGGTGATCGCGCCCTGCCGGCGCTTGGCCCCGCTGGAATGCTCCGAGGGCACGAGGCCGAGATAGGCCATCAGCTGGCGCGGGTTGTCGAAGCGCCCGAAGTCGCCGACCTCGGCCACCAGCGCCGAGGCGACGATCAGCGAGACGCCGCGCATGGCCTGCAGCGCCTCGACAACCGGCGCCATGCTCCAGCAGGGCACGAGGTCCCGGATGCGGCCCGTGAGCCGCTCGATGCGCGCCTCCAACTCGTTCACCGCGTCGAGGTATTCCTGGCAGGCGACCTGCTGGGCGGGGTGCGGGAGGGTCTGCTCCATCAGCCACTTCCGGTGCGGCCAGGTCCAGCGCTTGCCGTCGTAGCTCCGCCCGTGCCGGAGCAGGAAACCCATCAGCCGCTGCCGCGCCTTGCGGAGCGCCTCCACCATGTCCGCCCGCGCCCTGACCAGGTCCCTCATGGCCTCGTGTTCCGGGTCCGGCACCCAGACCGGCGTCAACTCGCCGGCCCGATGCAGGCGGGCCAGCGCCGTCGCGTCCCGCCGATCGGTCTTGATCCGCTCGCCGGGCTTGCGCGGGATGAGGCTCGGCGC
>NZ_WWDL01000100.1 GCF_009848505.1 Muricoccus harenae | reverse complement strand
TGTAGCGCGTCAACCAAGTTGTCCGGGACCGACAGCCAAGATGGCTGGTGCTGGCCGGGGCGGATGGTGGCTCAGGCGGTGATGTTTTCCTTGTTGTCGGTGAGGTTGTCGGCGTCAGGCTGGTGCTGATTGGCATCGAGGCTGACGGTGGAGGTTGTCGCTGTGAGGCCGGTGTTGTTCTTGCGGCTGGCTGCGGCGCGGCGGCGATAGCTGTCGACGTTCATCTCGAGGATGGTGGCGTGGTGAACGAGACGGTCGATGGCGGCGACGGTCATGGCCTTGTCGGGAAAGAGCCGTTCCCAGGCACTGAAGGGTAGGTTGGCGGCAATCGCGAGGCTTCGGTTTTCGTAACGGCGGGCGATGAGCTCGAAGATGACGCTGGTTTCGGACTGGTCCTTCTGGGCGTAGGCGATGTCATCGAGGATGATGAGGTCGAAGCGGTCGAGCCTGGCGAGTGCCGGCTCGAGGACGAGGTCGCGCCGGGCGGCTTGCAGCCTCTGCACGAGGTCGGTGGTGCGGGTGTAGAGGACGCGGCGTCCGGTCTCGACGAGGGCATGGGCGACGGCGCTGAGGAGGTGCGTCTTGCCGGCGCCCGAGTTGCCGATGGCGATGAGATTGGCGCCGGTCTCGAGCCAGTCGCCGGCGGCGAGCGCCTCGATGCGGGCGCGTGAGACGCTGGGGAGAGCCTTGAAGTCGAAGGTGGCCAGGGTCTTGCCGGCGGGCAGGTTGGCTTCGAGGAGATGCCGCTGGATACGCCGGGTGTCGCGCTCGGCGAGCTCGATCTCGGCCAGGGCGGCGAGACAGCGGGCGGCGGGCCA
>NZ_WWDL01000099.1 GCF_009848505.1 Muricoccus harenae | reverse complement strand
AGCAGACTGGCTAAGCCGCCTCTCGCGCCGCCAGCCAAACACCTGCTGCGGGCAGACCTGCCAATGGCGGGCCACCTCCGCCACCACCGCACCCGGCGCTAACGTTTCCTCGACGATCCGCGCCTTGGTGTCCTCCGACCATCTCCGCCGACGGGCAGGGCCCGTCAGAACCTCGATCCGGCGGAAACCGCCAGCCTTCGCGTCGTCAGTAACGTCGTCCATAACGATAGCTCGAAGCCCTCCGCCACGAGCACACCCAGCACATCCATCACCCGCGCCGGAAGAAGGGCCGTCAGGCTTCGCTTACGGCGCTGGCGCCTTCGTCGCTGTTTACGGCGTTAGCCTGCTGGACCCAAGCAACCGCAGGGCCCGGCCGAGATCGGCACTTGGTACCAGCAGACCGCGCAGGCCTGGAACCGGCACCCCGTGCCTTTCATCTTGAATGGAAAGCGCCGAGAGCAGCGGCGAAACCAACACGGCGGTGCACATGCCCTCGGCGGTTCGGTTGCTCATATCCAGCGGCCGCTATCACCGCGCAGCCCGCTCGCCGGAATGGCGCAATCCGAGGCAAGCGACCCACTAGGTCGAAAAGGGCCGATGACACCCTGCCATTCCTTTCGGATGCCTTGGACGCGCTTGTCCTGAATCCGTTTTATGATGTTGTTTATAGTGCCCAAGGTCGCTAAAGGCTGCCGGCCTATTACCAGCGAAACTGGATCTGATGCCGCGCGCGCTCATCACCGGGGTGACCGGACAGGACGGGGCCTACCTGTCGCAACTGCTGCTCGAGAAGGGCTACGAGGTCTTCGGGCTGCTCCGACGCTCCTCC
>NZ_WWDL01000098.1 GCF_009848505.1 Muricoccus harenae | reverse complement strand
CTAGGGCCTGTCCTCAGATGAGCCAGACATAGGCTGCGGCGAGGTGGATCGCGCCGAGGAAGTTACGTGCGGTCTTGTCGTAGCGGGTGGCAATGGCACGGAACTGCTTGAGCTTGGCGAAGAAGTTCTCGATCAGGTGCCGCGCCTTGTAGAGATGCCGGTCATAGTCCCGCTTCTGCTTTCGGTTCCCTTTTGGCGGGATGATGGCCGCCTTGCCCAAGGCAGCCAGGGGCTCCAGCACGCGTGCATCGGCATCGAAAGCCCGATCGGCGATCAGCGCATCGGCCGCCATGTCGGGCAGCAGCGCGTCAGCACCGGCAAGATCATGTGCCTGGCCGCCGGTCAGAGCAAAGCCGACCGGATTGCCAAGTGCATCCACGAGGGCGTGGATCTTGGTGCTCAGGCCACCCTTGCTGCGCCCGATCGCCTGCTCGTGCCCCCTTTTTTGTGTGCCCCGGCGGCATGCTGGTGAGCGCGAACGACCGTGCTGTCGAGCATCGCGTATTCCGTGTCCGCATCCGCCGCGAGATGCCGGAGCAGGCGCTCCCATACGCCGCCTTTGGCCCAGCGGCTGTACCGCGTATGCACCGCCTTCCACGAGCCGAACCGGTTCGGAAGGTCACGCCAGGGAATGCCCGCACGGTAACGGTAGAGCACCGCCTCGACGAACAGACGGTTATCGCGTGCCGTCATGCCAACATGTCCAGCCCGGCCGGGCAGCAGGCCCTCGATCCGCACCCACTGATCGTCACGCAACGCGTATCGCCGCATTCCCCGGCTGCTCCACAACTTGCCGGCACCCTATGAATCACTCCAGCACCATCCTGGGAATCCCCCATCTGAGGACACGCCCTA
>NZ_WWDL01000010.1 GCF_009848505.1 Muricoccus harenae | reverse complement strand
ACCAGGTCGAGAACCTCTTCTCCAGCCTCAAAGATTGGGCTCGCATTGCTCTCCGGCGCGACAAGACCCGCCGCAGCTGGATGGGCTTCGCCCACCTCGCCGCCACGATGATCAACCTACGCATCGCGGAGTCCGGTCACAGACCCTAGGACCCCAAGCGCGGGTTCGGACAGGAACGACATCGAATTAGCCATTGGATTGTTCCTGATTCGTTCGCGTCAGTCCGACAGCTTCGCCGCATGCGCGAATCGCCCCAAGACCCCACCAGACTCCCGAGTGACGCCCGACTCTCTTCGGCCCGGGCGGCTGGCTCGTCCGCGCTCACCGAACCCGATGACACGCCGCTCCGGGATGAGCGGCAGTTGGAGCTCCCGGACCTCTTCCCCGCCGGAGAGGAGACGCGCCATGGCGGATGAGCCCTCGGCGCCGCCCCTGGTTCCCGCCTCGGAGGAGGAGGTCGCCCGCGTTCTGGCCTATGGCCTGCGCCACGATGAGCGTGGCCGCC
The DNA here is from genome assembly GCF_009848505.1 of Muricoccus harenae. Classification (GTDB taxonomy): domain Bacteria; phylum Pseudomonadota; class Alphaproteobacteria; order Acetobacterales; family Acetobacteraceae; genus Roseomonas; species Roseomonas harenae. Next base: position 142,361 of record NZ_WWDL01000010.1, on the reverse strand, counting down.
CACGCCGCGGCGCCGCCTGGGAGGTCGCGGCAGCCGTCCTCGCCGATCAGCTCACCGCGCAGCTCGAGCGCGCGAACCTGATGGTGGTCAAGAAGCCCCCGCGTCCGCCCCACAGCACCTGATGGCGGCCCTGATCAGCCGGTCAGGGCCTGACCGGCCGGCGGAACCCCCGCCGCAACCTTTCGCGGAGCTCGGAGCCAAGTCGAACTTCAGCTTCCTGGACGGGGCGTCGCACCCGTCCGAGCTGGTCGTGACCGCTAAGGTCCTGGAGTATGCGGGCATTGGCCTCTGCGACACCAACACCCTGGCCGGGGTCGTCCGCGGGCATGTGGCCGCGAAGGAGGCGGGCATCCCCTTCGTGGTGGGCTGCCGTCTCTCCCTGGAGGACGGGGCCGAGTACTTGGTCTGGCCGACCTGCCGGACCTCCTACGGGCGCCTGACCGCGCTCCTGTCCCGGGGACGACTGACTTCGCCCAAGGATGACGTCCGACTCGGCCGCGGCGCCTTGATCGAGGCTGCCGAGGGCTGGGCCATAGCCGCCGTCCCACCGGCTCATGTTGACAAGGAATTTGCCGTCCGCGTCCGGCGCGACGCCGTCGACCTGCGCCGCTTGGCGCTGCCTCTGATGGTGGCGGGTTCCAGCACGCTCGGCGGCGGCGACCTCCGTCGGCTCGATGTGCTCGCCGACATCGCCCGCAGCGCCGGTGGTTGGCTGCTCGCAACCGGTGACGTCCGCTACCACGTCGCCGGGCGCCGACGGCTCGCCGACGTGCTGACCGCCGTCCGCACCGGCCGGACCGTGGACGAGATCGGCTTCGACGCCGAGCCGAACGCCGAGCGCCGCCCCAAGTCCCTTGAAGAGGTCAGCGCCCGCTTCGCCCGACACCCGGATGCCATTGCCAACACGCTGCGGGTCCTCGAGGCCGCCCGCGGCTTCAACCTTGACCAGCTCCGCTACGAGTACCCGGACGAGGTGCTGGAGCCCGGCCGGACGGCCATGGAGACCCTTCGTGCGCGGGTGGACCAAGCCCTGGCGGAGCGTTGGACCATCGTGCCTGAGGAGATTTCTGGCCGCGTGGAGCACGAGCTTCGGCTCATCGATCAGCTCGGCTACGCGCCCTACTTCCTGACCGTCCACGAGATCGTCCGCTTCGCAAGGGAGCAGGGAATCCTCTGCCAGGGACGCGGCTCTGCCGCCAACTCGGCGGTCTGCTACGTCCTCGGCGTGACGGCCGTCGACCCCGGCAAGCACGACCTCCTCTTTGAGCGCTTCGTCTCCGCCTCCCGCGGCGAGCCGCCCGACATCGACATCGATTTCGAGCACGAGCGGCGCGAGGAGGTCATCCAGCACATCTATGAGCGCTACGGCCGGGATCGCGCCGCCATCTGCGGCACCGTTATCCGCTACCGCGGCCGGTCGGCTATCCGCGAGGTGGGCAAGGCCATGGGCCTGTCCGAGGACATCACCGGCCGCCTCGCCAAGGCGAGCTGGGGGCCGGGCTCGGACAAGGACACGGCCGAGTTGGCCGCGAGCGAGGGGCTGGACCTCTGCGATCCGCGTCTCGCCATGACCATGGAGCTCGCCCAGGAAATCCAGGACTTCCCCCGCCACACGGCGACCCATGTCGGTGGCTTCGTCATCACCCGGGGTCCGCTGATCGAGCTGGCGGTGGTCGGCAACGCCGCCATGGACGGCCGGACTGTGCTGGAGTGGGACAAGGACGACATCGACGCGCTCGGCATCCTCAAGGTCGACGTGCTCGCCCTCGGGATGCTGACTTGCCTCCGACGGTGTTTCGACCTGCTGCGCCGCCATGGAGGGCCGGACCATGACCTGGCCACCCTGCCGCGCGAGTGCCCGGCGACCTACGCCATGCTTCGGCGGGCGGACAGCGTGGGAGTCTTCCAGGTCGAGAGCCGGGCACAGATGAACATGCTGCCCCGCCTCAGGCCCGAGAAGTTCTACGACTTGGTTGTGGAGGTCGCGATCGTCCGCCCTGGCCCGATCGCCGGTGACATGGTGCATCCCTACCTGCGCCGGAAGGCGGGCAAGGAGCCGGTCACCTTCCCGTCGCCCTCTCCGGAGCACGGGCCTGCCGACGAGCTGGAGCGGGTGTTGGGCAAGACCCTGGGCGTGCCGCTCTTCCAGGAGCAGGTCATGCGAATCGCTATCGTCGCAGCCAAGTTCACGCCTGACGAGGCTGACCAGCTCCGCCGCGCCATGGCAACCTTCAAGGTCACCGGCGGCGTGGCGGCCTACCGGGAGCGCCTCGTCGCAGGCATGGTCCGGCGCGGGTACCAGAAGGAGTTCGCCGAGCAGGTCTTCGCCCAGATCGAGGGCTTCGGCTCCTACGGCTTTCCCGAGAGCCACGCCGCCTCCTTCGCGCAGCTCGTCTACTCGAGTGCCTGGGTGAAGTGCCACCACCCGGCGGTCTTCACCTGCGCGTTGCTGAACTCGCAGCCAATGGGCTTCTATGCGCCCGCTCAACTGGTGCGTGACGCGCGCGACCACGGGGTCATCGTGCATGAGGTGGACGTGAACCGGTCGGACTGGGACAGCAGCCTGGAGCCCGAGGCCGCCAGCCGCGGCGGCCTCGCCATCCGGCTTGGGCTGCGGCTGGTCAGTGGGCTCCGGGAGGAGGAGGCCAAGCTCCTGCTCCAGGCTCGGCGCTTCAGGAACGGGGCGCCCTTCGCCAGCGTGGAGGACGCCGCGATGCGGGCGCAGATCGGGCGCCGCACGCTGGAGGCGCTGGCGGCGGCCAACGCCTTCCGCTCGACCGGCATCAGCCGCAGGCGGGCGTCATGGGACGCCGGGGTGGCGGCGACCGGGCCGCAGAGCCTGCCGCTGTTTGCCGTGGCGCGGGATACGGCTGAGGCGGCCATGACGGAGACGCCCCTGATGGCGGAGCCTGAGGTGACCTTGCCGCAGCAGCGCGAGGGGGAGCATGTCGTCGAGGACTACCGCTCGACCGGCCTGACCTTAGGACGTCACCCGCTGGCGCTGCTTCGGCCCGTGCTCGACCGGCTGGGCCTGGATGACACGCGGAGCCTGACCACCCTGCGCCATGGCGCAAGGATTCGGTTGCCGGGCATCGTGCTGATGCGTCAGCGCCCGGGCAGTTCCAAGGGCGTGATCTTCATGACTGTCGAGGACGAGCACGGCGTTGGCAACCTCGTCATCTTCGCCAAAGTGGCCGAGGCGAACCGGCGCGCGCTAGTCGGTGCCCGCCTCATCGTGGCCGACGGACGCGTCGAGCGGCTTGAGGAGCACGTCGAGGTTCCGGTGAACCATGTGATCGTCGAAAAGCTGGAGGACCGCTCGGACCTCCTCGATAACCTCTCGCTGGCCGACCAGGGTGGCGAGTGGGCCGAGCGCATCCGGGGTCGTGCCGACGAGGTCCGGCGGCCTGAGCCTGGCAGCAGGCGCCAGCCACCGACAAAGCTGCCTCCGAGCAGGAATTTTCGCTAGGGCGCGTTAATCTGGGTCAACGACGCCTGGCTCTCGCGGCGCATCGCCTGCTCAAAAAGAACTCGAACTCGGACCGCCGCTCTTCGACGTAGGACATCTCGACCTTCCGCCATTTCCTCGCGCCCACGCTAAGCCCGGCCGGGCGCAAGGGCGCTCACCGGGCGGCGGCGCCCGTCTGCCCCACGAGCCCAAGCATGATGGCGAGATCCGCTACGGCGTGGCTTGGCGGGCAATAGCCAATGATCTGCCGCCCTGGCACGCGGTCTATGACCAGGCCCAGCGCTGGCTCAGAGCAGGCTGCTTTGAGATGCTGGTGCACAACCTGCGCGCCATGCTGTGCCTGGCCCAAGGCCGCACCGAGGAGCCGTCTGCTGCCGTGCTCGACAGCCGCACGCTCCGCTCCACGCCCGAGAGTGGCGGCATGCCGCGCGGGACGGGCACAAGCGCGTCCGGGGCTCCAAGCTGCACCTGGCCGTCGACACGCTCGGTCACCTGCTGGCGCTCCATGTCACGCCCGCCAACACCAACGACCGCGACGCCGTCTCCACTCTGGCCGAGGCAGTGCAGGACGCAACCGGCGAGAGCGTGGACCTCGCCTATGTCGATCAGGGCTATACCGGCGAGCGGCCTTCCCAGACCGCAGCCGCCCACGGCATCACCTTGGAAGTCGTCAGACTGCCCGAAGCCAAGCGCGGCTTCGTGCCCCTGCCCAGGCGCTGGGTCGTCGAGCGCTCGGCCGCACCGGCGTGTTCAAGGCGTTCTTTCAGCTCCTGGCTGGAACTCCGTGTCGGCACGCTCAATGACTATGTCTTCCCGAGCCGACCCAGGACGGGCCAGCACCTCAGCACCCGCCATTATGCGAGCCTCGTTGGCGAATGGGTCGAGGCGATCGGGCTTGGCCGGTCAGCCTATGGCACCCACAGCCCGCGCCGGACCAAGGTCGCCCTCATCCACAAGCGAACCGGCAACTTGCAGGCCGTGCAGATCCTGCTCGGCCAAACGAAGCTTGAGAGTACGGTGCGGTACCTGGGTGTCGATGCCGAGGATGTCCTGACCCTGTCCGAGGCCACCGAGATCTGATCATCCGACCAGGGTTCAGCCCTGAGCAGCTCGGGGCGGCGGCGCCGTCCCGAGCCCGTCGCAGCCACATCGGGCTCGAAGGCCCCGGATCGGATGTCCGCACAGCTCGGTCGACTTCGCGGAAGCTGCCATTCTGCTTTGCGCCCATGTTGGTCATCAAGCGGCTGCGGATGTCATCCCGGAACCGGACATTGGTACTCGCCCGTAGATTTCCGAGATGGGTACGGCGGCGATACAGCCTAGTGGATAACATATGACAAGAGGTACCTAGGCTCAGCTTCGGAAACCACCTCGCGGCAGCATTATCGAACGCGCCTCAGAATGGGTATGTTACGGTGTCTCCGGGCCGACGACACCCGCCCCCGGGAGATGAAGCGCCATGTCCGGACTCCCCCTAACCCGTAGGGCCAGCCTCGGGCTAAGCGCCGGCACGGCGGTAGCGGTCGTCGTCGACCGCCCCGCGGATGCGCAGCCGTTGTCAGTGGCCCCCTCCGCTCCGGCATTCCGGCCCACACGCATGGTCGTGCCGGTGCCCCCGGGCGCCGCCCCTGATCTTGGCGGCCGCCTGCTGGCCGAGGGGCTGGCGCGCCGCCGCGGCCATCCGCTTGCGGTGGAGAACAGGGCCGGTGCCGACGGCGTGATTGGAGCCGAGGCTTTTGTCCAAGCTCGCCCCGGCGAAGCCCTCTTCTACAGCTTCGTCGCGGCAGTGACCGTCTCGCCGCTCCTGCACGAGGGGCGTCTTCCCTTCGACCCGGAGGCCGACCTGGTGCCGATCTCCACCGGTGCGGCCGACTTCTTCGTCCTCTCGGTCTCGCCGACGCTGCCAGTTCGCACGCTGGCCGAGTTTGTCGAGCACGCGCGGGGCCGACCGGCCGCCTTGAACTGGTTCGCCTCGCCAGGCGCACCCTACCTCGCCTTCCGTGCCTTCTTGCGCGATGCCGGACCGGGCGGGATCGACATGGCTTACGTGTCCTACCGTGGCACGCCGCCGGCGCTGGTCGACCTGGCTGCCGGACGCATCCAGGCGGCGCTGACGCCCATGGCCGCAGTCCTGCCATTGGCGCGTGACGGGCGCGCGCGCCTGCTCGTTCTCACCGGCCCAGAGCGGGTGGCGACGCTGCCCGACCTGCCCACCTCGGCGGAGGCGGGAATGCCAGAGTTTCTCATGGAGGGCCTGCAAGGCCTTTTCGGCTGGCGCGGCATGCCCGAGGCGGCACGCGAGGAGCTATCTGCGCAGGTTCGCGACATACTGGGCGACCCCGCGGTGGCGGAGCGGTTCCGCGCCGCCGGCATGATGCCGCGTGGCTCAACGCCGGCCGAGTTCGCGCGTGAACTGGCTCAGCACCGGGCCCGCTGGGCGGCGCTGGCGCGCGAATTCGGTGCAAAGCCACCGCCCGGATGACTGGCAGCGACGGTCGCGAGTAGGACCCGAAAGCAGTCCGGCGGCTTTCGTGAAGGGTTTCGGATGCCGCAGGCGTCCGAAAGTCGCCGAGGAACGAACCGGCGGCCCGGTAGCGCTCGGTATGGGGGTTTAGCGGATGGCCGGGGCTGGGCAGGTCAGCTGCGCGGGGGTGATGGGCAGGCTGTGGCGGCGATGTCGGTGGCCGATATTGTGTTTCGCGCCGGGTTCTGACGCAGGATCACCGCCGCGACGCGCATGTAGAGGCCCTTCTGGTGGGTGGTGGTCGAGGTTCACCGCCGATCGCGGCAGGGCTGGGATCCTGGAGTTGAGCAGGCCGTGCCGGGTCACGGCGAACCTCGTCCGGATGAGCATGCGGGCCGTGGCGGCGCGCGTGGCTGGGCGGTGCGCTCGAAGGTCTCGAGGATGAGCATGCGGCCGCCACAGCAAGGACAGGGCGGCCGATGATCCGTGGGCTCGGCCTCCTCGTCTGGCTCAGGCGGTCGTGGCGGTACCGCGAGGAGTTCGCGGGCCCGGGCAAGATTGTCGCGACGACCACCGCTGGCGAGCAGGCCGTAGTGGCGGATGCGGTGAAAGCCCCGTGGCAGAACGTGCAACAGGAACCGGCGGATGAACTCGTCAGTCCGGAGCGTCATGACCTGGTGCCGCTCGGTGCCCTTACGGCGGTAGTCCTTGTACTGGAAGGTCACCCCGTGCTCGTCGAGCGCGAGCAGCCGGCGGTTGGAGATGGCCACACGGTGGGTGTAGCGCGACAGGTAGGCGAGCACGGCCGCGGGGCCCGCGAACGGCGGCTTGGCGTAGACGATCCAGGGCTTTTTGCGGGTTGGCGCCAGGTGGCGCAGGAATGCCGGCCGTTCGGCGAGGCCGGCCTGGGTGCCGGAGAACCGCAGCCGGCCTGCGTCGAACAGCCCGACCAGCCGGGTCAGGAACAGGCGGCGGAACAGCTTGCCGAGCACGCGCACGGGCAGCAGGAACGCGGGCCGGGACGAGACCCAGCGCCGGCCATCGGGCGAGAGGCCGCCGCCGGGCACGATCATGTGGAGGTGGGGGTGGTGGGTCAGCGCCGAGCCCCAGCTGTGCAGCACGGCGGTGATGCCGATGCGGGCGCCGAGGTGGCGCGGGTCGGCGGCGATGGTGAGCACTGTCTCGGAGGCCGTGCGGAACAGCAGGCCGTAGACCGCTGCCTTGTTCTGGGCCGCGATGTCGGCGACCTCGGCGGGCAGGCTGAACACGACGTGGAAATAGCCGACCGGCAGCAGGTCGGCCTCTCGGGCGGCCAGCCACTCGCTTGCGGCGGCACCCTGGCATTTCGGGCAGTGCCGGTTGCGGCAGCTGTTGTAGGCGATCCGGCGATGGCCGCAATCCTGGCAGCCCTCGACGTGGCCGCCGAGGGCGGCGGTGCGGCAGGCCTCGATGGCCGCCATGACCTTGAGCTGGCCGAGGCTGAGATGGCCGGCATGGGCGGCCCGAAAGGCGGGACCGTGTCGGCGGAGGATGTCGGCGATCTCGAGCGGGGCGCGCAAGGCGGTCAGCCGCCGGGACTGGCTCCGGCTCCAACGGTTTCACCGGGCTCGGTGCGGGCCATGATCCTGTCGAGCGGGCTGGTGACGGTGCGGACCGTCCTCGTCGCGACGCGGGTGTAGAGGGCGGTGTTGTCCAGCTTGGCATGGCCGAGCAGGGCCTGGATGACGCGGATGTCGACGCCGTCCTCGAGCAGGTGGGTGGCAAAGCTGTGCCGCAGCGTGTGCGGGCTGACGTGCTTGGCCAACTCCGCCGCGACCGCCGCCGCCTCGACCACGCGGCCGAGCTGGCGGGTGGTGATGGGCCTGGCCAGGTCCTGGCCGGGGAACAGCCAGCCGCCGGGCCGCATGACGCCCTCTCGCCGGCCCTCCTGCCACCAGGACCGGAGCAGGGCGAGCAGGCCCGGCGAGAGCAGAGCGTGGCGGCCCCGGCCTCCCTTGCCGCGCTCGACGACGATCAGCATGCGTTGGCTGTCGATGTCGCTCACCTTGAGCGACGCCACCTCGGCCACGCGCAGGCCGGCACCATAGGCCACCGAGAGCGCGGCGCGGTGCTTGAGGCAGGTCGTGGCCGCGATCAGGCGCGCGGCCTCGTCGGGGCTGAGCACGACCGGGAGCTTGCGCGGGTAGCGGAGCCGGATCAGCTTGCGGGCCAGGTCCGGCCGGTCGAGCGTGTGATTGAAGAAGAAGCGCAGGGCCGCCACGGTGCTGTTCATGGCAGGCGCATTCATGCCCTGCTCGGACTGGAGGATCTGGAACCGGCGAATGTCCTCGGCCGTCGCCGTGCCGGGCGAGCGCTCCAGGAAAGCGGCAAAGCCCGCGACGGTGCGGAGGTAATCCTTGCGGGTCTTATCGGTGAACCCGCGCATGGCCATGTCAGCGACAAAGCGCTCACGCAGGCTGCCGGAGGTTGTGGGAGGGAGATGGGTCATGGGGAGCTCCTCGGGATCGGGGAGCTTCCAGCGTCGGCTCGGGCCTGGGCCCGCTCAATTCATATGCGTCTGTCGACCTGGCAGCGCGTCAGGGCAAACAGGACCAATCCCGCAATAGCGGGTTCGTTCATCGGCCAAATCCGGTCGTGGGAGTTCCAGCGCCATCATACCGGGCGAAGCGGGCGAGGAAGGCCTGCATGGTCGCCGTGCCGACCACGGTGAGACCAGGCCAAAGGCCTGGTCGGTGTCGCCGGATGCCTGCACGAGGCTCTCAGCCAGGGGGAGACGTGTGCACCACCGAGGAGAGACCCCTGTGCCTCAGCTGCAGAAGTGCGTCGGCCGCTGCACGCTCTGTTGCAAGGTCAGCGGCGCAATGCTGGCAGAACCTTCTCACCGAAGGTGTCGATAAAGCCCCGCTGGTTCCTGCCTACCTGGTGCAGGTCGATGCTTTCGAAGCCGAGCTCCATACATTCGGCCAGCCATTCGGCGTGACGGGCGGGATCGGCCGAGATCAGGACGGCCTCTCGCATGTCCTCAGGCCGTACAAAGCGTGTTGCAGTCTCAAATTGGCTCGGTGTCCGGAGCTCCCAGTTTGCGTCGCCGCCGAGCAAGTTGAAACGCCATTGTTCATGAGCTTGACGTAATGCCTCATCCTCGGAACCAGCCCAACTCAGGTCTGCTTTTAAGTAGATCGGCTTACCCTCACCACCACCGCGTCGAAATGCCTCGATCGTCCGCTTCAGCGCGGCCGGACGGGTTCCTACTGTAAGCAGCCCATCGGCCCAACGACCGAGCCATTCTGCCGTCGCTTCGCTTGTGGCCGCGCCGACGAGACGAGTGGCTTGCTCGGGCCGCGACCAGATGCGGGCTTCAACCACCGATACCCGACCGTGATGGGTGACCGTCTCGCCCGCAAGTAAAGCACGAATGATCTCCGCCCCTTCCTGCAGCCGCGCATTGCGCTCCGCCTTCTCGGGCCAAGGCTGCCCGGTAACCGCCTCATTGACCGCTTCGCCACTTCCCAGTGCCACCCAGGGTACTCGGCCGGGGAACATCTGACCGAGCGTGGCGATAGCCTGCGCCAAGACAGCGGGGCTGTAGCGCCAGCCGCCTGGCACACTAATTACGCCAAAGCTGAGCCTTTTTGTGGCCTGAAGTGCGGCACCTAGCCAAGCCCAGGCAAAGCCGGAATGCCCTTGAGCCGGTGCCCAGGGTTGAAGGTGATCAGACGAGAACGCCGCATCGAACCCTGCATCCTCTGCCCGGCAGACCAAGTCGAGGAGATCACCCGGCGAGAATTGCTCGTGCGAAATGTGATAGCTGAACCGGGTCATTTTTTAGCATCTCGGAAGGCAACAACACGGCGCCAATGACATTCGTCCATGAAGCTCCTGGGCACGAAGCACGGCTGGTCAACATTGGCGCGGATGAGGGCCGACCTCCACTCTTGCTCGGCCCTCATCCAATTGGCCCGGGGGCACTTGGCAGAGGCGGGGGCGTCCTCCCGGCCAGAAGCGCGGCCCGGGCGACGCTGAGGATCACCTTGGCTTCGCTTTCCGGGACCAGGACGAAGAGAAGCAGCGATCGCCCTGTTGCGAGATATGCATGCCCCAAATCGAAGGGCTCAGGTTCGTCCAACTCTGGCCGGTTGGTGTCCACCAGCAGCAGCCATCGGCGTCCGGCCGTGGCCTCGGGGAGCGAGAACTCCACCACGTCATGATGCGCATTGAGGATTACCAGCAGCGTCGCGTCTGAAGCAGGGCGACGGATGCCGCTGGTTTGTGCCCGCCCGTCCAGCAACATGCCAAAACAGCGCGTACCCGCATGCTCCCACTGTGACGATTCCATCTCGGTCCCGGCTGGCGAGACCCAGGTGACATCCCTGACGCCTAACTCCTCATTATTTGCGCCCGTCAGGAACCGGCCCCGGCGCAGCACGGGGAAGCCCTGCCGCAGGGCGATCAGCTTGCGAGTGAAAGCGGCGAGCGACTGCCCCTCCTCGCCGATCGCTGCCCAGTCCAGCCAGTTGATCTCGTTATCCTGGCAATAGGCATTGTTGTTGCCCTTCTGCGTGCGGCCGAGTTCGTCCCCGGCCAGAATCATCGGCGTGCCCTGGGAGAGAAGCAGGGTCGCCAGCATGTTACGCTTCTGGCGCTCGCGCAGGGCGCGGATCTCAGGGTTGTTGGTTAGCCCTTCGGCCCTGTGATTCCAGGAGCGGTTATCCGAATGGCCGTCGCGATTCCCCTCGCCATTCGCCTCGTTGTGCTTCTCGTTATAAGAGACGAGGTCGTGCAGTGTGAACCCATCATGGGCGGTGACGAAGTTCACGCTTGCCCAAGGCTTGCGGCCCCGGCGGTTGAACTTGTCGCCCGAGGCGGTGATTCGCCCGGCAAGTTCGGCCACCTGCCCCTCATCGCCTTTCCAAAAGGCGCGTACTGTGTCGCGGAAGCGGTCGTTCCACTCCGCCCAACCCGGGGGAAACCCGCCCACCTGATAGCCACCCGGGCCGCAATCCCAGGGTTCCGCTATAAGCTTCGTGCGGGAGAGGATCGGATCCTGGCGGCAACTGTCGAGAAATCCGCCGCCCTCGTCGAAGCCGTAGGGCTCACGGCCGAGGATGGTCGCCAGGTCGAAGCGGAATCCGTCAACCCGCATCTCGGTGGCCCAGTAGCGCAGACTGTCGGTCACCATCTGCAGCACGCGCGGGTGGGAGAGGTTCAGTGTGTTCCCCGTGCCAGTGTCGTTGATGTAGTAGCGCTTCTGGTCGGGCATCAGCCGGTAGTAGCTGGCGTTATCAATACCCTTGAAGGAGAGGGTCGGCCCCTTCTCGTTACCCTCAGCAGTGTGGTTGTAGACGACATCTAGGATTACCTCGAGCCCGGCCTCATGCAGCCGCGCCACCATCTGCTTGAACTCGGAGACGGCAGAGGAGGAGGTCCGGGCGTAGCGCCGGGCCGGGGAGAAAAAGCTGATGGTATTGTAGCCCCAGTAGTTTGTGAGCCCGCGCTCCAGCAGGAAGTTGTCGTTGATGAAGGTGTGGATCGGCAGCAGCTCGACCGAGGTCACACCGAGGCCGCGCAGATATTCCACCACCTCGGGCGAGGAAAGGCCATCATAGGTGCCGCGCATCTCCTCGGGCAGTTCCGGGTGCAGTCGCGTGAAGCCTTTCACATGGGTTTCGTAGACGATCGTGCGTTCCCAGGGCACAGCCGCGCCCCGTTCGCGGCCCCAGGTAAAGGCAGGATCGATGACACGGCATTTCGGCATGAGCGGCGCGCTGTCACGCTCGTCAAAGGTCCGGTCATTACCGGTCTCCATCTTGTAGCCGAAGACCTCCGGCCCCCAGGTCAGCTCGCCGATGATGGTCCGCGCATAGGGGTCCAGCAGCAGCTTGTTCGGGTTGAAGCGGTGTCCCGCCTCAGGCGCATAGGGCCCATGGACACGATAGCCATAGACAGTGCCCGGGCGGGCATCGGGCAGGTATCCATGCCACACCTCGTCCGAGAACTCGGGAAGTTCTATCCGCTCAACCTCCTGCTCGCCTGCCTCGTCGAACAAGCAAAGCTCGACCTTTGTGGCATGGGCGGAGAACAGTGCGAAGTTCACGCCCACTCCGTCCCATATTGCCCCGAGCGGAAAGTCTCTCCCTTCCCGGATCCGTGACCGCCGCAGCACCTGCGGCGCCGGTAGATCGGCCCGAGCATTCATGTTTATTGGCTCTCCACCTGAGTCCGAGACAAACAGAAGTGGTGCGCTTTCGTTTCCAACGTTTCAGGCCTCTCAGAGGCAGTTCAGAAATCGTCTATGACGGGAGACAGGAGAAGAAGCAGTGCCGGTCAGGATCGCCCTCGACCCTGCCTGACCAGGAAGGTTTCGATCTGCTCGAGCAGCCGCGGCAGCTCTACAGGCTTCGAATGATAATCATCGCAGCCTGCGGCCAGCGCCTTCTCCTGGTCGCCTGCCAGCGCATGGGCGGTGAGCGCGATAATCGGGACAGAAGCTGTGGCCGGATCGGCTCGTATCTCGCGTGCAGCGGTCCAGCCGTCTTTCACTGGCATGCTCATGTCGAGCAGAACCAACTCAGGACGTCCTTCTCGTACGGCCCTTACCCCGGCCTCGCCATCCTGGGCCAACTCTACCTCGAACCCACGACGGCGCAGCCGACGAGCAAGGAAGTCGCGAATGTCCTCGGTATCCTCGACCAGCAGGATCTTGGTCACGATGGCGCCTCTTTTCCTTCTGTCGGCTGGGCTGGGATCGCGCTCCGTGTAGCCAGGCGGCGAAGTTCCGTCGCCAACGCCCCCGGCAGTTCCGCCTCAGCTGGGAGAATACGGCGGACCTGTCCTCGTAGGCGCTCGATCTCGTCCGCGGTCATCTCGCCACCGGCAATGGCGATCACGGGCACTTCGCGCCACTCTGGTCGGCGATGGATGGCCTGTATCAGAGAGAAGGCGTCGGTCCCTGGCGGCTGCACGGAGACCAGTACTAGGCCCGGCTGGGTGGGGGCCTCTTCAAGGTGGCGCATGGCTGTGGAGATGTCGCTTGTCTCAATCACAACCCAGCCCTCGGCTTCCAGAAGGCGGCAGATCTCGCTGCGGGTTGGGGTGTCGGCCTCCACCACTAGCGCGGCACCGGGGCTGGTTTGTGGACGATACCTGTCCAGCAGCCGCTTGAGCCGTGACCACTCCACCGGCTTGGTCAGATAATCTGATGCCCCGAGAGAGAAGGCCAGGCCCTTCTCCTGCACCACGGTCACCATGATGACTGGGACCTCAGCGAGTTCTGGGTCTGCTTTTAGAGCCGAGAGGACGGACCATCCGTCCATCTTCGGCATCATTACGTCCAGTAGCACGGCGATGGGCCGGATCTCGCGCGCCATGCGCAACCCCGTCTCCCCGTCAGCTGCCGTTCTTACCGCGAACCCCTCGCGCCGCAGGAAGCGCGCCAGCAGATCCCGTGTGGCCGCGTCGTCGTCCACCACCAGGACACGTCCGGCTGCCCCCTCCTCAAGGGCATCCTCTTCCATAGCAGCCTCGCCAACGCCGACGGCCGCCTCGTCCTGCGATGCCCGGACCTGCCGGAGGTCTGCAGGAATCCGGATCCGGAACGTGGTTCCATGCCCGGGCAAGCTGTCTACGGCGATGTCGCCGCCGAGCATGCTGCAGAAGGCCTTGCTGATGGAAAGGCCCAGCCCGGTGCCGCCAAAGCGGCGAGTAGTGGAGCTATCAGCCTGGGTGAAGCGTGTGAACAGGCGGCTCATCTGCTCCGACGTCATGCCGATGCCTGTGTCGCTAACGCTGAAATCAATCCAGTTGTGCGCCTCTTCGTCGCGCACGCGCTCGGCCTTCAGAGTGATCCGCCCGCGCTCGGTGAACTTGGCCGCGTTTGACAGAAGGTTGATCAGGCACTGCCTGATCTTGAGGGGGTCCGAATACATGCTACCGAGATCGGGTGCTAGGTCGACTTCAAGAACGTTTTCCTTACTCAGGACAAGCGAATGGACAGTGTTGACTGCGTCCTGCATGAGCTTCGACGGGTCAAACTCCTCCGGCTGCATCTCCATCTTGCCTGCCTCGATTTTGGAGAGGTCAAGCACGTCGTTGATGAGCGAGAGTAGGTGACGGGCGTTCGATCCGATCTTCTGAAGGTCCTTGGTCAGGACTTCGCCGCCCTCAATGTCGGCAGCCTCCTCCTCCAACATTTCGGAATAGCCGATCACGGCTGAGAGCGGCGTGCGCAGCTCATGGCTCATGTTTGCAATGAACTGGCTCTTGGCCAGGTTCGCATCCTCGGCGGCTTCCTTGGCTGCCGCCAGGGCCTGCTCGATGCGCTTACGTTCAGTGATGTCCTGGGCCTCGATCACGGTGCCGACTGGGATGCCATTTTCCAGGATAGGGCTGGCCGTGAAGGCCACTGTGTAGAAATGGCCGTCTTTGTGGACGAACACCTCCTCGCCCTGGACGCGCATGCGTTCGGGGAAGGCACGGTCGATGGGGCATTCCTCGAGAGGGAATGGTGAGCCATCTGGGTGAGTGTGGTGGATCAGCTCGTGGAGAATGCGACCCTTTGCCTCGGCCAAAGTGAACCCGGTAAGTTCCTCAGCCGCCGGGTTCATGAAGGCGCAGCGCTGCTGCTCGTCCATGATGAAGAGAGAGGCCGCCGCGTTGTTGGTGATCGCCTCGGTCAATCGGAGTTGCCGCCGTAGCTCCTCCTCGGCCTGCTTGTGTTCGGTCACGTCCATGAAGAGGGCGGCAAAGCGGCCATACCCGTCAGCCTGGTGCGCCCGTGCCTGGTACCAGCGTCCGCCGAGACCCGGAACATGCAGCTCAAACCGTTCTGGCGCGCCCGTCTCAACGACGCGGGCATAGGTCTCGAAAAGCCAATCCGGCAGGTTGGGCAGGATTTCCCGTGCCGAACGGCCCAGGACCTCGGAAACGGGGAGACCCGTCTGTACCTCGAAGGCCGGGTTAGCCTCTAGAAATCGGAAATCCGTGATAGCTTGCGTTTCCAGGTCGCGCATTACCTCGCCGAGGAAAAATCCTTCGCTCATACGGGCGAACAGGCTGCGCATACGGGCTTCGCTGTCAGCCAAGGCAGCCAGGGTTGCCCTGCGCTCCGTAATATCGCGGGAGGCCGAAATGACCCGCACCACCCGACCAGCGGCGTCCCGTACCGGTGAGACAACTACATCCCACCACCGGGGCGATCCCTTCGCCGTGGGACAGAAAGCCTCGAACCGAGCTGGTGAGCCAGCCAGTGCCGCGGCGGTAGCTTCCTGGATCTGCCCCTGCGCTTCCTTCGGCCAGAGCTCGGCCCACTTCCGCCCCTTGATGGTGTCGAAGTCCTCGATCTCCATCAGGCAACGCCCATTGGCGTTCATGTACTCGATACACCCCCGGGTATCGATCACCTTCAGGCAATCCGTATTGCCGTCCAGGACCGAGCGGAGGGAGGCCTCGCTGTCGCGCAGTGCCGCCTCGGTTGCCTGCTCCACGGTGCCCCCCCGAGTGAAGTCGTTCATCGGGCAGATTCTGGTCGCCAAAGTGCATGGCTGTGCCACGAGCCGGGCCAAGCTCTGGCCGCAGGGGGGCAGGGATGGTCATATCGAGACACTGGTTGCACCCTCAGGGGTAATATCGTTGGCCTGAAGCCCTTAACGCGCTTCGTACCTGCCCGTTCCTCAGGCTGAAAATTGATGCCGACGGACCGGACCCGGCTACCGGGCCGGACCGCGCTACAGACCCTGGCCCGGTGGGCTTCTGTGATTTCGTCCCGCCGCATGTTGATAATGTCAGCTTCGGGCTGTTGGCAGCCGGAAAGCCGTCGTTCCGCTTTCGGTCAAAGTCCGCCGTGCCACCCAGCGGAGACATCACCCACCGAAGCGCTCTCTCCCCGGTCAGAGATCCAGCATCACCAAGGTCAGCGGCTGCATTGACCTCCCGCTTCGAGGCGGCGCTCCAATGGGTACCTGAAGTGTTGATCGGCGCACATGCCTGGGACACAGTCGCGCATAGGCGATCCCCTCGTTGCTGCGAATCAGGTCTGCCGTCGGACGAGCTGCACGGATCCAGGTTCCCGGCCACTTGCAGCGCAGATAGGACAGTAATGTCATCTGCGCGCCATTTCCGCAGTTTGTGGAAATCGGGCGCGTTCTATCAGTAGATCGAGGTCCAACTCAGGATAACGAAGCAGCTCTATTGCATCCGCGAGTTCGGCATTGGAAAGACCGCTGTTGTATGTGCCACCGGTCATACTGCTTCCCTGGCTGTGGCCAAGCAGCGTTCGGATGATAGTCTCCGGGACCTTGGCCGCGAGAAGCCGCGTGTTCACGCCATGGCGCATCGAGTGGAAATCCTGCCCTTCCTTGTAGGCGTCGACGCCGCGGCGGTACCCCGTCCACCACTGACTGAAGTGGTGCCCGAAGCGCCTGTCAGGACCACCTCGCTTGAACCCTGGGAAGAGCAGCCGCGAGCCGCTTTCCCGCATCGTGCGAGCGTAATCCAGAAAGCCGAGCCGCTTGAGAACGCTGTGAACCGGCACCTTCCGGACACTGCTTGCGCTCTTCACCCGAGCGCGCTTGCGGTCGTGAATCGCGCCGATTGAGATAAGGTCAACCCCGTCCTCCTTCATCACGTCATCCGGCCAGAGCTCAAGGAGCTCTTCCATACGTTCGCCCCCGTAAAGCGCGACGAGTGGAACCCAGTAGCGGGTGTCGCGAATGAGGGTATCACCTGGGAGGAAACGTTCCTCAGCATCGTCGGAGAACCCGGTGAAGACCGGACCGTGGAAAATGGCCGAGAGGCGGTCATCCTCAAGTTGCTTTCGGTCGAACGTGGCATTGGCCTTGACGTGTGCCTTTGAGAACCTGACGGCGAGGAATGGTGTTTGACCCTTCCGGTCCATGGCG
This sequence comes from Muricoccus harenae, assembly GCF_009848505.1. GTDB lineage: Bacteria > Pseudomonadota > Alphaproteobacteria > Acetobacterales > Acetobacteraceae > Roseomonas > Roseomonas harenae. The sequence goes on along the minus strand of NZ_WWDL01000010.1, from coordinate 125,533 downwards.
GTTTGCTCACCGACGAGAGCCTGAAGACTGGTGAGGTGCTTGTTGATCGTGGCTGGGGCCATGCGGGGAACTCGGGAGGCGTCTTCGGGGTCGGATCCGGCGGCAACCGCAGCACGCATTGACGCCGTGTCATCGTTGTCCGCCGCGATGATCGCCTCGCGCAGGGTCATATTACGGTATCGCTCGCCTTTGCCGTGCTGGCTCGGGATCCGGCTGAGCTCCGTCACGAGCTTTTGACAGCTTTCCCGCGTGATCGCGCCGATCTCCAGGTCACCGGAGAGTTCGCCAAAAAGGCGTCTGGCCACGTTGTAGTCGCGGATCTGTTTCGCGCCGACATGATCGGCCGTCCGGTCTTTAATCCGGGCGATCGCGGCCGCCGAGACCTCCATGAAGCGGGTCCCTGTTGCCACCGTGGTTAGCTCAGCGGGTGCAGTCTGTGCGCTGGTTTCCTGTTCGCCGCTCGTCTCTGATGCCGTCCGCGTGCCTGTGCCAGCCGGGACATGGCCTTCCCCAAGGCTCCCGGCCGGATGATCGCCCTCGAGAGGCATGGCCATAAGCGGATCGAGATCAGCTGGGGGATACTCTCCAAGTTCGCGGCGGGCATCCTCACGCGCAACGTCCGCGAGAATTCTGAGGGCATAGCGGAGCGCGACCGGCCGAAGCGAGGGTCCAAAGGCGAAGCCCTCCTCCGCCTCGAAGCGCGCCATGTGCTCCTCCGCGAGGTCGGTGTCGTTGGCCCACAGCGCCCTCTCGAGAAAACCGGCACGGCCCTCGGCTACGGCTGCGCGCCGGGCGCTCTCGCCGAACGGGCTGGTCCGTATCGGTGCCGCCTCCCTGCCCGCCGCGAAGGCAGCGGCAGGCTGCCCGGCCACCACCCCGTAAGACCTGCCTGCGGTGTCTGTGCCGGGAGCAAGCGCCTCCGTCAGGCGCCTCGCGAGGTCGAGGGGCAGAGCTTGGCCCATTGCGTCGGGCTGATCCGCGAAGGCGCAGAGATCCCGGCCCAGATCGCTTCCGATGGACCACTCCGTCACCGGGGCATCGACGCCCCTCACCCCGGCAGGACGGGCTGCCCGGTTCACCTCGCTCCATGTAATGGCGCGGTTGCGGAATGCCGCGAGCGCCGCCCCGAGCGTCTCTCTCCGTCCCACAGTTCCTGCGCTCATCTGCACCGCCACCCACCGCTCGAACTCGGCATCCAGCAGCGCAGTGCGAACCACCGCCATTCCCCGGTCGCCTGTTCCCAGAGCTATCTGGATGGCCGCGGGCGTGCACGCGGAATCGTCCTCTCCGGAGTGCCTCAGGAGGCGGGCGGGCAGCCGACGGCGCCAGACCCAGCGGCCGCCCCGCAGGGCGAGGTGAGTGGTGCGGCGTCGCGGCCGGCGCCGGGCGGGGCGGGCCGTTGTGTGACGCTCTTGTGTGACAGTGATGTGTGACACGGGCCGCCGAGCCGCCTCCAAGGGCTGGATCGCCGACGCAAGACACTGAAGTGGAAAGGAAATCCGATACGCTGGTTGGGGCGCCAGGATTCGAACCTGGGAATGGCGGTACCAAAAACCGCTGCCTTACCACTTGGCTACGCCCCACCGGCTCGGGGAACCGAGCGGGCCGGAACATGTCCCCGCCGGGGCGTTCCGTAAAGCCCCACCGTGTCACCGGACGGCGTAAATCCCACCACCCCAGCGCCACCACCCCGCTGGCAGCCCCGCCGCCGCACACTTCGCCACCCCGGCATCCGCAAATACCGCGAAGCAGGTCGCACCCGAGCCGCTCATCCGGGCCATCAACGCCCCGGGCAGCGCCGACAGTGCCGACAGCACATCCGCAATCGGCGGGCACAGCGCGATCGCTGGCGGCTCCAGGTCATTCCCCAGCCCCCGAAGGTCGGCCGCCATGGCAGCCGCATCCCCCCAGCCGGCGGGCAGTGCGGCCGGGGCCGAGAACGCCCCGCGGCGCGCTGCGAAGATCCCCGGCGTCGCCACCGAAATACGTGGATTTGCCAGCACCAGCCCGAATTCCGGCAATCGCGGAGCAGGCGTCAGTACCTCCCCCACCCCGGCCATCCGCGCCGGGCGGGAACCCACGCAGACCGGCACATCCGCCCCCAGCTGCAGCGCCATCGCCTCCAGCCGCGCCGTGCCCATTCCCAACCGCCAGAACCGGTCCAGCGCCCGCAGCGCCGCCGCAGCATCCGCCGATCCGCCGCCAATGCCGGATGCCACCGGCAGATGCTTCTCCAGCCGAAGCCCGGCTCCGCCCAGCGGCCGCCCAGCGGCCTCCGCCAGCAGCCGTGCGGCCCGCAGCACCAGATTGTCCGGCTCCGCCGCCAGGGCCCCGCCCTCGGGCCCGCCCAGCTCCAGCGAAAGCCCATCGGCGGCCGGCGCCACGGCCAGCGCATCCGCCGCCCCGGCGAAGACCACCAGGCTGTCCAGCAGATGGTATCCATCCGCCCGCCGCCCCGTGACATGCAGGTGCAGGTTGATCTTGGCCGGCGCAGCCTCCGCTACGCCGCCCTCCATGGACCCGCCCGCCATCACGCCCTGGCCCGGGCCGCGGCGCCCCGCCCCATCCGGCACATCACCGCAGCGCGGTGGCGGAAGGCAGCCCGTCGCGCATCTTCACCTCGATCCGCCCGGCCTCGCCCGGCTCCAGCTCCAGGCCCAGCGCGCGGCGCCACTGGAAGCGCGCCTCGGCCCGCCGCCCCACGGCCCAATAGGCATCGCCAAGATGGTCGTTGATGACAGAGTTGCGCGGCTCCAGCTCCGCCGCCTTCTCCAGCCAGCGAATGGCGCCCGGGAAGTCGCTCAGGCGGAACAGCGCCCATCCCAGGCTGTCGGCGATGTTGCCGTCCTCCGGCCGCGCCGAAACCGCGCGCTCGAGCATCCCGCGCGCCTCCTCCAGCCGCTCGCCCCGCTCCACCCAGGCATAGGCCAGATGGTTCAGCACCGTCGGCTGGTCCGGGGACAGCGCGAGGGCCTGGCGGAGATCCGCCTCGGCCCCTGCCCAGTCCCCCGCCTGCTCGCGCACCATGGCGCGGGCATGGAACAGCGGCCAGTCGGACGCGCCGGGCCGTGCCAGGTAACCGATGGCAACCCCATAGGCCGCCGCCGCCTCGGAAGCGCGCCGCTCCCGCCGCAGGATGTCGCCCAGCGCGATGGCCGGCTGCGGCGCACCCGGATTGGCATCCGCAAGCCGCCGCAGCAGCGACACCGCCTCGCCGCCCCGGCCCAGCCGGCCCAGCAGCGCGGCCCGACGCAGCGCCACCAGCGGCGCCATCGGATCATCCTCCGAAATCCCCTCCAGCACTGCCAGGGCGGCGGCGACATGGCGCTCATCGGCCATGGCCTCGGCGATGAGGATCTGCGCGGGGGCGAAGCCCGGCCGCAGCCGCAGCGACAGCCGCGCGAGGATCAGCGCCAGCTCCGGCGATCCCTGCCCACGCAGCGCAGCGCCCAGCGCCACCTGCGCCTCGGCCATCCCCTCCACCGAGGAAGCGACGGCCCGCCCCGCCAGCGCCGCCCGCTGCGCGGCGGGCCCCGCCGTCAGCGCGATATCGTCGGAGCCAAGCGCCATGGCATTGAACAGCCGCGCCCCATCCGCCTCCCGCCCCGCCCGGGCCAGGATGCCCGCGGCAATGGTGGTCAGGCGCATGTTCGGCTCATTCGCCTCGGCCACCGCGATGCGGATCAGCCGCTCTGCATCGCGCGGGCGATTGACCACATCGGCGATCATCGCGCCATGCAGCGCCGCCACACCGCGAAGCTGCCCGCCCTCGGTGAAGGGCCGCAACGTGGCCAGTGCGGCATCGGCATTGCCGCGCCCGGCCTGGATCCAGGCCAGCAGCAGCGGCTGCAGGATCTGCGCGCTGCCTTGGCGCGGCAGGCTCCGGATACGCGTCTCGGCCCGATCCCATCGCCCCGCCTGGGCATCCGCCCCTGCCAGCAACAGGGCCGCGAGTTGGCTGTCGGGCAGGCGCCGTGCCAACCGCACCGCATCGGGCCGCCCATCCATGACCGCCGCGTTGAAGGCCCGGGTGAGGATCTCCGGCTCATCAGGCTCCGCCGAAAGGGCCGCCAGCAACGCCTCCGCTGCGGCCCCTGCATCGCTCTCATTGGCTGCCAGCCGCCCGGCGAGATAGGCGCCGAACACCCCCTCGGGCGCCGCGGCGGGCGCGCTGCGGCGGGTGGCCTGACCCGAAGCCGGAACGGAGGGCTGGCCCGGCACCGCCTGCGCCAGCGGGGACCAGGAGGCATCGGGCGAAGCGGGCCCCGAGGCCTCGCCGGCTGCGCATCCCGCCAGCAGCGCCGCGGCCAGCAAGGCAACCCGGTGGGGTCTCCCAATGCCGCTCCCTCGCCGCCGCGGCGTGGAAAGCGAAGGGAAAGGGAACAGGGCCGCAGGGGGCATCATGCGGTGCAGCGTAGGGTGACTGCCCCGCCCGATACCAGCGTCCCCTTTCAGCCGGCCAACCGCCCGGCGTGAACTGTGGCATTTCGGCGGCAGCGCCTGCACGGAGGCACTTCCGGCACGGCACGGATTATGATCACCTCCGAAACATTTCCGCCTGGAGGATCAAAAGAGGATGCGTGCCTTGTTTGTGGTGCTTGGCCTGCTAGTGGGCCTCGCCGCCGCGCCCGCCGAAGCGCAGAACCGCTTCTGGCTGCTGAACAATTCGGGCGAGACGATCCAGTCGGCCAACGTCTCCCCGTCGCGCCTCTCCAATTGGGGCCCGGACATCCTCGGCACCAACGTCCTTCCCTCTGGCAACCGGGTCTTCGTCACCCCCTATTTCGGCGACTGCGTGCTGGATGTTCGCGTCTCCTACGCCAATGGGCGAGAGGAAACGCGGATGGGCGTGAATGCCTGCTCGCTCAGCTCCATCGCCTTTGGTGGGTCCGGCGGCGGCACGGGCGCCGCCGTCAGCGGGGGCGCCGGGGCCTCGATCGCCGCGCCGCGCAGCGGCGACCCCTCATTCAACTTCATCAACCAGTCGGGGCAGACGATCCGGGAACTCTACATCTCCCTCTCCTCGCAATCGAACTGGGGACAGGACCGGCTGGGCAACAACGTCATGAACCCCGGACAGTCCATTTGGGTGAGCCTGCCCACGGGCGGCAGCTGCGCCTCGGACATCCGCGTGGTTTACATGAACGGCGCTGCCAGCGAGCGCCGCGGGGTCGAGACCTGCAGCCGCAACGGCGTCACCTGGCGCTGAGGGCAGCTGAAGCGGCGCCACGAGGAAATTCCTGCGTGGCGCTGCATTTTCACGGATTCGTTCTCACGATGTTCTTGACGCCAGGGCACCCCAATGCCCAAATCCGGGAGAACACAAGGCGAACTCAATAGGAGGCCACCATGCCGGACGGCAGCCTGGGCAGCCCTCTCCTGAACCGCGGCCTCCCCAACCGTGAAGGCGCGTCCCCGCTTCCCGGCCTCCGCCGCGGCCGGGGAGCCGTGTCCAACCCTGCGAACCGTTTCGAACGGACCCGCGCCGACGCCTTCGACGACGGCTGGGGCACCCTCGCCCAGGCCCTGGCCGACCTGCCGCCGCTGGCCACCTCGCTCACGCGGGATTCGGCCCGCTCCGCCCTCACCTGGAATGACAGCCCCGATCTCGGCTTCGATCGCTCGGTGAACCCCTATCGGGGCTGCGAGCATGGCTGCATCTACTGCTATGCCCGCCCGACCCATGCGTGGATCGGCTTGTCGCCGGGCCTGGATTTCGAAGCCCGCCTGCAGTTCAAGCCGGAGGTCGCGACGCTGCTTGAGAAGGAGCTGCGCAAGCCCGGCTATGTCCCGCGCCCGGTCGCCCTCGGCTCCAACACCGATCCCTACCAGCCGGTAGAGCGCACCCTCGGCCTGACGCGGCAGGTGCTGGAGGTGCTGGAGCGCTTCAACCACCCCGTCACCATCGTGACGAAGTCCGCCGGCGTGCTGCGGGACATGGACATCCTGACGCGCATGGCCGCGCGCAACCTCGTCCAGGTCTGCCTCTCCGTGACCACGCTGGACAACCGGCTCGCCCGCGTCATGGAGCCCCGCGCCGCCACGCCGCTGCGCCGCCTGGCCGCCATACATGAGCTCTCTCGCGCCGGCATCCCGGTCGGCGTCCTTGCCGCCCCCATGATCCCCGGCGTGAACGATGCCGAGCTGGAGAAGGTGCTGGAGGCCTCGCATGCCCATGGTGCCCGCGCCGCCGGCTACGTCCTGCTGCGCCTGCCGCTCGAGATCCGGCAGATGTTCGAGGACTGGCTGAACGCCCATATGCCGGACCGCGCCGCCCGCGTCCTCGCTCTCATCCGCGAGACCCGCGCTGGCAAGACCTACGACTCCCGCTTCGGCATCCGCCAGACCGGCACCGGCCCCTATGCCGACATGTTGGCTCGCCGCTTCGCCGTGGCGATGGAGCGCCTGGGCCTGGACAAGGCGCGGGAGAATGGCGGGCTGGATTGCTCCCAGTTCGCCGTACCCGGCGTTGACCAGCGGCAGCTGGAACTTCTGTAGCTCTACCTAACCCCATGCGTTGATGAAGAAGGGGCCTCCGGCGATCCGCCGGAGGCCCTTCTTCATCCAGCCCTGACAGACGGAAGTCCAGGAACCTCAGGTTCCTGGCGGAGGGCGCTGGGGAAGGCAGAGCCTTCCCCAGCGCCAACCAGCCCCTCGCCTACTGCCCCACGCGCACGTAGCGAAGCGGGAAGTAGTTATCCGACATCAGCTGCAGCGAGATGTTCTGGCGCGCGGCCCAGACCACCACCTGCTGGTGCAGCGGGATGTGCCCGACCTCGTCGGCGTGAATTTTCATCGCCTCGTCGATCATCTGCTGCCGCTTTGTGGCATCCAGCTCCACCGCGATCTGATCCGTCAGCTGGTCGAAGCGGGCGTTGCTCCAGCCACCGGAGTTGAACACGCCACGCGTGCCGCCCCGCGTCCCCATGATGTTGTAGAGCGTGTTGTGGGCATCATAGGTCGTGGGCGTCCAGCCAAGCAGGTAGAAGCTCGTCTGGTAGCGGGGCGCCAGGATCTCGGCGAAGTAGCGCGCGCGGGTCTGGGCGTTCAGCGTCACGCGCACTCCGATGCGCGCCAGCATCGAGACGACGGCCGTGCAGATCGCCTCGTCGTTCACGTAGCGGTCGTTCGGGCAGTCCATCGTCACGCCGAAGCCGTTGGGATAGCCCGCCTCCGCCAGCAGCCGCTTCGCGCCATCGATGTTCGGGCGCACGATGCGATCGGCCGCCTCGGTCCAGCCATTCACCCCCGGTCCGATCATCAGATTAGTCGGGCGGGACTGGCCGCGCATGATGCGCGTCTTGATCGCCTCCAGGTCGATCGCCTGCTGGAAGGCCCGGCGCACCCGCACGTCGCGGAACGGGTTCTTGCCTTTCACATCCGACTTCAGCAGCTCGTCGCGCGATTGGTCGAAGCCGAGGAAGACCGTCCGCAGCTCGGGCCCCTGGTGGATGCGCACGTTCGGCGCGCGGCTCAGCCGCTCCGTGTCCTGCGGCGGCACGGTGTAGACCATGTCCACCTCGCCCGAGAGCAGGGCGGCGATCCGGGTGGCGTCGTTGCCGATGACGTTGAACACCACCTCGTCGAGATTGTGCTCCGGCTTGTCCCACCAGTTCGGGTTCGCGCGCAGGACCGTGCGTCGGTCCGGCTCACGGCTCGCAAGCATGAAGGGCCCGGTGCCGTTCGCGTTGCGGGTGGCGAAGTTCTCCTGGCCCGAGGTCAGGTCCACCGCCTGGGTGGCGTTGTTCGCCTCGGCCCAGCGCTTGGACATCATCGTCCAGGTGGTGATCTCCTCGAGGAAGATCGGGTCCGGGGCATGCGTCTCGAACTCGACGGTGAAGTCGTCGACCTTGCGCACTTCCTTCACCGAGGAGAGCACGGAAGTGAGGTTCGAGCCCTGCGCCCGCACCCGCGTGGCGCTGAACACCACGTCATCCGCGGTGAAGGGCGAGCCATCGTGGAACTTCACGCCCTGGCGCAGGTTCAGCCGCCACACGGTCGGCGAGGGCTGCGACCAAGAGACGGCTAGCGCCGGCTCGACCTTCAGCTCCCGGTTCCGGCGGACCAGCGGCTCGTAGATGTTCGCGGTGAAGGAGAGGAGGAAGGTTTCGTTCCGCGCATACGGGTCCATGGAATTGACGTCGCCGTCATTGGCCCAGCGGAAGGTCGCCGCCTGGGCCGCACCGGCACCGATGCCCGTCCCCGCGCAAAGCATCAGCGCCGCGGCGCCGGCCAAGAGTAGTCGTCGCATCCGAAGTCTCCCCGCTTGGATTCTACGGGGAGGCTAGGCGGGTCGCACCGAAATGAAAACGGGGGCCGCAAGGCCCCCGTCATTCAGTTCGGATCCGCGCCCGAAGGCCGCGGAATGTTCGGTCGGCAACCTCAGGCGGCGCGCAGCGCGCGGGGCAGGTCGGCAACCGCCTTGTCCACCATGGCGGCATCCGCCTCGGGCGTCAGCTTCTCCGCGATGACCGAGCGCGCGGCGGCGGCCGCGATCTCGGCAGCGGCCTGGCGCACCTCGGCCACGGCACTGCTCTCGGCCGCGGCGATGCGGTCCATAGCCATGCGCTCGCGCCGGGCGGCATTCGCCTCGGCCTCGGCGGCAGCGGCGACCGCCACGCGCTCAGCCTCGGCACGGGCGCGGGCGATCATCGCCTCAGCCTCCTGCATGGCCTCGGCCCGCTCCGCCTCCGCCTGCTTACGCATGGTCTCCGCTTCCTCGCGCAGCCGGGTCGCCTCGGCCAGCTCGGCTCGCACCTGCGCGGCCCGGGCATCCAGCAGCGCGGCGACCTTGGACCAGATCATCCGCCCCAGCAGGGCCACGAAGAGGATGAAAGAGACGGCGACCCAGAACTTCGGATCCAGCCAGAAATGTTCGTAATGGTGCATGGCGTGCCCCCTCTCAGCCGGCCGGCTTTAGGTTGCGGGCCGCGAGCTCCCGCTGGACGGCGGCCGCGACGGCCGCCTTGTCCGTCACGCCGGACAGGCGCTGGACCATGGCTTCGGTCGCATCGGTGGCCACCTCGCGCAGCGCGCCCATGGCGGCGGTGCGGGCAGCGCCGATACGGGCCTCGGCCTCGGCGATCTGCTTATTCAGCCGCTCGGCCAGCGCCTCGGCGCGGGCGGCGGATTCGGCCTGGGCGGCCTGGGTCGCGGCGGCGATCGAGGCCTGGGCCTCGGCGCGGGCGCGCGCCGTGCTGTCCCGGCGGCCGGCCTCGGCGGCCTCGGCCTCGGCGCGGGCGTCACGCGCCGCGTCCAGGTCGGCCGCGATGCGGGCCCGCCGGTCCTCGAGCACCGCTGCGACAGGCGGCAGCAGGTATTGATAGCAGAGGAAGACCAGCGCGCCGAAGATGACGAACAGCCAGACTACCTGGGAGATCATCAGCGGGTTGCCGAAGTCAAGCTGCGGCATGCCGCCGGCATCGGCGTCGGAACGGGCGGCAGCCTGGTACTCGGCTTCCGTCCGCTGAGCCTCGGTGACCGCGCGATGGCGGTCACTGTCCGCCTGCACGGGTACGCTTTCCCCCTGCTGGCCCGGCAGGGGCCCGGTGGTCTGCACCAAGCCGGTGGGCGCGGGGGCCGTAACTTGCTGGGCCAGGGCGACCGGACTCTGCGAAAGCAGGAGTGCCAGCGCCGTCGCGTGCAGGAGGCGGGTCATCATGTCTCCGTCCCGCGGCGGACGGCCGGGGGATTCCCCGGCCGCGCCGCGGACCCGATCAGGCGAAGAGGATCAGGAAGGCGATCAGCAGCGCGAAGAGCGCGACGGCTTCCGTCAGGGCGAAGCCGAGAATGCCGATCGGGAACACGGTGTCGCGGGCGGACGGGTTGCGGGCAACCGACGAGATCAGCGTCGAGAAGATGTTGCCAAGCGCGAGACCCACGCCGAACAGCGCGAAGACGGCGATGCCGGCGCCGAGCGCCTTGAAGGCGCCGAGGTAGGCGGCAGGATCGTTCATCGGAGGACTCTTCCTTGTTGAGCGGTTGCAGAGTTTGCCGGCGCGGTCAGTGCAGATGCACCGCGTCGTGCAGGTAGATGCAGGTCAGGATCGCGAACACATAGGCCTGCAGGAAGGCCACCAGGATCTCGAACCCGACGAGCAGCACGTTGACGGAGAGCGGCAGGAGCGCGGCCACCGGCCCGATCATGCCCAAACCGCCGAGGAGGACGACGAAGGTCGCGAAGACCTTCAGCAACACGTGGCCCGCCACCATGTTGGCGAAGAGACGCACGGAGAGGCTGATCGGCCGGGAGAGGTAGGACACCAGCTCGACCGGCACGATGATGGGCGCCAGCCAGAGCGGCGCGCCCTCGGGGAAGAAGTAGCCGAAGAACTTCTTGCCGTGCAGCGCCAGCGCCACGATCGTCGTCACGAAGAACACGGTGGCTGCGAGGCCGAGCGTGACGGCGATATGGCTGGTGTAGGTGAAGGCGTAGGGCAGCAGGCCGATCAGGTTGCCGAACAGCACGAACATGAACAGCGCGAAGACGAAGGGGAAGTACTTCTTCCCCTCATGCCCCACCTGGCCGGTCACGAGGTTCTCGATGAACTCGTAGAACATCTCGGAGGCCGCCTGCAGGCGGCCAGGCACCAGGGCCCGCTTGCGGATGCCAGCCAGCATCAGCAGGGACACCAGCCCCACCGCCAGCAGCATATGCGCGTTGGATTGGGAGAAGCCCACAGCCCGGCCGACCGGGCCCAGGACCGGGATCAGCTCGAACTGGCTCAGCGCGTCGATCGTCTTGCCTTCGGCGGCCACTGGTCGGTCCTTGATTTCCCAATCGGGTCGCTACGGTCGGGCGCCGGGCCGGGGATTGAACAGCCGATAGATGTTCAGCACCCCTGCGGCACCACCCACGACGAAGAAAACGAGGAAGAGCCAGGGGAACGTCCCGAGCCAGCGATCCAGCCCGAAGCCGATCGCAGCGCCCACGACAAGCGCCGACACCACCTCGACCCCCGCGCGGAAACCTATTCCCCACGGTCCTGTCGGCAGGCCTCCCGTCCCCTTGACAGGTTCGGGATCCAGGCCCTGGCGGGTCCTGGCCTTCCGCAGTCGGTCGTCGAAGCCGTCCCGGTGTTCCACTTCGCTCTCCCGCGGTTAACCCCCCCGGAAGGCAGGGGGTCCCTAAATTGGCGTCCATGTGGTGTCAAGCGCGTGCGGCACCGCAACACACGCATCCTCGCCGCTGTTGCGTCATTCAGGCCACTTTCCGCAATGGCCGAGTGCCCGTCACGCCCCGATGAACCCGCCCGACTGCCGCGCCCAGAGCCGCGCATAAGCACCGTTGCGGGCCAACAGTTCCGCATGGGTTCCGCTCTCCGCCACCCGCCCGGCCTCCAGCACCACCAGCCGGTCGAGCGTCGCGATGGTGGACAGGCGATGGGCGATGGCGATCACCGTCTTCCCGGACATCAGGGCCGAAAGCTGCTCCTGGATCGCCGCCTCCACCTCCGAATCCAGGGCGCTGGTCGCCTCGTCCAGCACCAGGATGGGCGCATCCTTCAGCAGCACCCGCGCGATCGCCACCCGCTGCCGCTGCCCGCCCGAGAGCTTCACCCCACGCTCCCCGGCATGGGCGTCATACCCCGCGCGCCCCCGCCAATCGGACAGCGCCTCGATGAATTCCGCCGCCTCCGCCCGCCGCGCGGCCTCGGCCACCTCGGCCTCCGAGGCATCCGGGCGGCCGAAGCGGATGTTGTCGCGGATGGAGCGGTGCAGCAGCGCGGTATCCTGGGTCACAAGTCCGATGGCAGCCCGCAGACTCTCCTGCGTCACCCCCGCGATGTCCTGCCCATCGATCAGGATCCGCCCCGATTCGGGGTGGAAGAAGCGCAGCAGCAGGTTCACCGCCGTGGTCTTGCCGGCCCCGGAATGCCCGACCAGCCCCACCCGCTCCCCGGGCGCCACCTCCAGGTCGAACCCGTCCAGCACGGCGCTGTCCTTGCGCCCATAGCCGAAGCGCACCCCCTCGAAGCGGATCGCCCCGCGCGACACCACCAGCGGCCGCGCGCCCGGCGGGTCCGGCTCGGTGGGCTCCACGGCAATGCTCCGCATCGCCTCCTGCACCACCCCGATATTCTCGAAGATCCCGGCCACGTTGAAGGCCACCCAGCCGGACATGTTGGCGATCTGCCAGGCCATCGGCATGGCGGTGGCCACCGTCGCCACCCCCACCTCGCCCCGCATCCACAGCCCGATGGAAGCCGTCGCCATCCCCACAAGCAGCAGCGCATTGAGCGAGGACAGCAGCACCGCGTTCAGCGTCACCATCCGCGACTGCCGCTGGAAGGCCCGGGTGAGCCCCTGCACCCCCTCCTGCACGAAGGCATCCTCCCGCTCAGCGCGGGCGAACAGCTTGATCGACAGGATGTTGGTATAGGCATCCACGATCCGCCCGGTCAGCAGGCTCCGCTGCTCGGAGGCGGCGCGGGACCGGTCCCGCATCTGCGGCACCACGAAGCGTAGCAGGGCCGCATAGGCCACGAACCACACGAGGATCGGCAGCATCAGCCGCCAGTCCGCGCTGCCCAGCCACACCACCGCGCTCGACCCGTAGACCAGGATGTACCAAACAGCGGTGATCGTCTGGACCACCGATTCCCGCAGCGCCGGCCCCGCCTGCATCACCCGGTTGGCGATGCGCCCCGCGAAATCCTCCTGGAAGAAGGCCCAGCCCTGGCGCGAGACCAGCCGGTGCGCCTGCCAGCGGATCAGGCTGGTGAAGCCGGGGTTGATCCCCTGATTCGTCACCAGGTTCTGCGCCAGGATCGCAGCCGGCCGCAGCACCAGCAGCACCCCGCCCATGAGCAGCAGGCTGCCCCCGGCCTCTGCCCAGAGCGCCTCCGGCGCATGCTGCCCCAGCAGCGCCACCACCTGCCCGATGAACACCGGGATCAGGCTGTCCAGCACCGCCACCAGGAAGCCGGTGACGAACAGCGCCACCACCAGCGCCCGCGCCTGCCGCGCGAAATGCCAATAGAAGCCGGTCAGGCTCCGCGGCGGCGGTGCCTCAGGCACCGGCGCGCCCAGGAGCTTCGCGGCCCGCGCCCCGGGCGGGGCGATGGGGTCGACGAAGGACTCAAGGAAGCGGAAGGGCATGGGCGGGATGTAGGCCCGAGCGGCGGGGGCCGATAGCGGCGGGGGCGATCACCGACAGGGGAGAAGAAGAAAGGCCGGGGGAAAGGAATTCCCCGGACCTCCATCTTTTCCTCGAGTAAAGCGTCGGGGCTGCTTCAGATCGGGCAGACGCCGCTGGCGCATTGCAGATGGGCCCAATCCACCGCCTCCTGCACGGCGCGGTCGCTGATGCCTTCCACGATGGCGGCGAACTTGCCGGCGGAAACCTCCTCTTCCGGCAGGTACTCGTAGCCCAGTTCCGAATCCGGCCGGCTCGGCAGCACCGAGCAGCACCGCACCCGCGGCTGCTCCTCCCGCATAATGGCGCGGAAGGATTCCAGGTCCACCTGGTCGGTGAAGACCTTCAGCGTGTAGCTCACCTGGTTGCCCTGGGCCTCGCCGATCCAATGCCGCTCCAGCAGCCGCAGCCAGGCATATTGCTCGCCCGGGCTCGCCTCCGGTGCCGTCACCAGCTTCGAGCCAAGCCCCAGCCGCAGCGCCAGCGGCACGGTCGGGAAGCCCACGATGCTCATCCCCGGAAAGCTCCGCAGCGTGCGGATCGGATAGCCCCGCGCCTCGTACTCGGCCAGCAGAGGATCGGAATCGGACAGCCACCGGCCCGTCTGCTCGTCCTTCCCGCCCTTGAACTGCACCCAGCGCAGATACTGCCGGCGTGCGGGCAGATGCGCGCCCTCGGTCAGGCCGAACAGCTTGCTCGTGGTTCCGGCCGGCTTCACCGTCGTCACCGTCACCGGTCGCGCCATGCCGAGGCTGGCGGAATAGGCATCCGCCTCCTCCTTGGCCAGCGACGAAAGCCGGTCCAGCGCCGCCCAGAAGGCGCCGGACTTCGCCTCGTCCAGCAAGTCGTGAAAGCCCAGGCCAAAGCGCATCCAGGCCCATTCATGCAGCCCTGTCGGCCCGATGCCGATGCGGTTGGTCCGCGCGACCTCCTCGCCATAGAGCGCATCCATCCGGTTGGCCCGGATCAGGAAGCGCACGCCCAGGCGCACGCTGTCCTCTACCCGCGCATCCCACAGCGCGGCCGCATCCGCGGGCACCTCGCCCGGCGTGAAGCTCTCCAGATCCAGCGGGCAGGCCAGCAGCGGCGCGAAATCCGCGATCACGCAATAGCCGCCCGTCACATGCAGCGTGATCTCGCCGCAGGGATTGGTCGTCACCGGAAAGCGCGAGGTCGAAGCGCGGCGCGAGGCCTCGGCCAGCAGCCCCGCCGCATGGTCCACCTGGTACCGCTCGCTGCGGAAATCCCGCCCATCGTCATGCACGGGCTTTTCCCAGGCACTGCCGGTCCGCTGGTCTTCCAGCCGGTCGCCATTGATAAAGCCGGGCTCGCCATTGATGTAGGCACAGCGCGTTACCTCGGCGAAGACCGCCTTGGCATGGGCGGTCAGCGCATCGGCCTCGCCCTCGGGCGCCCGCACCCGGGCCCAGAACTCCGCATCCACCATCACCGAGTTATTCGCCGTCCACAGGCCACCCTCGGACTTGGCACGCACGAAGCGCAGCACGCCGGCATCGCGCCAGGACTTGGTGGCCATGCGCGCCGCACGCCGCGCCCCGCCCACCTGCACCTCGACGGAGAGGTAATGGTCCACCAGCAGCGCCTGCTCCCAGGGCTGCAACGCCTCGCCCGCCGGATCGCGCTCCCGCGCCGGCACCAGCACATGGCGGCGGATGTTCATCAACCCGCGCAGCAGCGAAACCGGCCCCGAGGACGGCCGCCCCTGCATGCCCTTGATCGGGCTCCCCGCTGGGCGCACGGCGGACAGGTCCACCACCAGCACCCCGTCCCGCGCGCCCTCGAAAGCCATGGATTCCAGCCGCTCGACGGCCTTGGCCCAGCCCTCGCGGCTGTCCTCGACCCGGTGCATCACCGCCCCGGCCGGGGCGGCGGACAGGTCCGCCAGCAGCTCGGCCGACAGGAACTCCCGCACCCGCGCCTCGGCACCCGCATCGAAGCCGGCCTCATCCGTGCCCCAGGGCAGGATTCCCAGCTCGATCCCGAAGCGCCGCAGCCCATCCCGGCCGCGCGGGTAATCCGCATGGGATGGATCGAGATACAGCATCAGCGCCGGCGCCTGCCCCCAATCCACCAGGGACAGCTCGTCGTCATAGGCCCGGCCGACGCCGGAGCCGTTCAGCAGCAGATAAAACTCGGCGAAGGAGGCGATCGCCGTCGCGCAATTGGTGAACACCTCCATGTTCCGCCCTGCCTGCGCGGCGTCGCCATGCTGCAGATGGCGGCCGGAGGTCAGCAGCGCCCCCGTCGCGATGGCATTGCGCAGCCGCGCCTGCTCCACGGCGTCCGCCACCGGCGCGAGGCTCATGTTCCCCGCCGCGACCCGGTCGGCCACGCGCCCGAAATCCTCGCCATCCTCCGGCCGGAAAACGGTGCGGCGGCCCACCGCCACGCCCATCCCCTCGTCCAACGCTCGCTCCGGAAGGGGTGCCTCGCCGAAGGCCTGGCCCGGCAGCGCCCGCACCCGCCGGAAAGCGGGCATGGCGTCGGGATGAGGGTGATAGCCGTCCATTCGGCACGCTCCATGTCGGACTCGGTATGGCGCAGTTCGCCCGCCGGATTTCCGGCGGCGTCTCGCGTCCGGGCCCCGCGAATCGGCCCGGTGAACACCATATCTCGTGCTGAGTTTCATCACCACCTACCATATGGTGTTTTCGCCCCCGGAATCACACCCACCCTTGCAGGCGCCGGAACCCCATGCCCTGCTGGCTCGAACGTCCCCTCGCCGCCCCGAGTCCGACCCGATCCGCACTGAAAGTTGAGTCGATGAGCAGCTCCCTCCCCAGCCTTACCGAGCCCCTCGCCGCCCGCCTCGCGGCCATCGCCCTCGGCCATGTGGAGCGCGAGTATCCGAACAAGCCCGGCCACGTGCTGAACGGTCCGGAGGACGCCCGCACCCCCGCTGCCCTGCATCCCGTCTTCTTCGGCAGTTACGACTGGCATTCCTGCGTCCATGGCTACTGGATGCTGGTTCGCCTACTGCGCCGCTTTCCTGACATGGCGCCCGCCCAGGCCATCCGCGCCCTCTTCCACCGCCGCCTGACGCCCGAGGCAGTGGCCGCCGAAACCGCCTATCTCCAGGCCCCAGGCACGCGCGGCTTCGAGCGCCCCTATGGCTGGGGCTGGCTTCTGGCGCTGGCCGCCGAACTCGCCCGCCATGAGGAGGAACCCTGGGCCCGCACCCTCGCCCCGCTCGCAAGCGCCTTCGCGCAACGCTTCCGCGCCTTCCTGCCCATCGCCACCTATCCGGTGCGCGTCGGCACCCATCCCAACACCGCCTTCGGCCTCCTCATGGCCGCCGACCACATGGCGGAGGACCTCCCCCTCCTCCGCACCACCGCCCTCCGCTGGTACGGCGCGGACCGCGACTGCCCCGCCTGGGGGGAACCCAGCGGCGACGATTTCCTCTCCTCCGCGCTTATCGAGGCCGCCTGCATGGCCCGCCTCCTCCCGCCAGAGGATTTCGCCCCCTGGTTCGCCGCCTTCTTCCCGCGCATTGCGCAAGGCGAACCCGCCACCCTTTTCATTCCCGCGACCGTCTCTGACCGCAGCGACGGCAAGATCGCCCATCTGGACGGGCTGAACCTCTCCCGCGCCTGGTGCTGGCGCCGCCTGGCCGCCGCCCTGCCGGCGCAGGACCCGCGCCGCGCCCCGATGGAGGCCGCCGCCGCCCGCCATCTCGATGCCGGCCTGCCTCATGTCGCCGGCGACTACATGGGCGAGCACTGGCTCGCATCTTTCGCGGTGCTGGCGCTGGAGGGGTAGGGCCGCCCCGGCATTGCCGCTATCTTCCCTCAAACAGAACGGAGCCGGGCCCCGCGGCGGTCCGCCCGGCCGGAGAGGGGACTCATTGCCGACGCCGCATTCAGCCGCCCCGCCGGGCCGCCCCCCCCTGTCCAGGGCCGACCGGCCCCGCCGCATGCGGGACACGCTGGCCTTCTACGGGGTGCTGGCGGCCCTCGGTGGTGTCTTCCTTGGCTGGTCCCTCCTCGCCTTCCCCCTCTCCTTTGTCCTTCCACCGCGTCTCGGCCGCCCCATCGGCCGTCGGGCCATCAGCGCCGGCTTCCGCTTCCTGCTCCGCCTCATGCAGCACGCGGACCTCGTCCGGCTGGACCTCACGGCCCTGGAGCCGCTGCGCGAGGCGCGCGGCCTGGTGGTGGCGCCCAACCACCTTTCCCTCATCGACGTGATGCTGGTCGCCTCCCACCTGCCCGATGCCGTCTGCATCATGAAGGCGGGGCTGGAGCGGAAACCGGCTCTCGGCGGCGCGCGAATGGCGGGCTACATTCCCAATGATGCCGGCCTCCCGGTCATCCGCCGCGCGGCCGAGGAGCTGCGGGCCGGCGCCAACCTCCTCGTCTTCCCGGAAGGCACGCGATCCTCCGATGGCTGCATCGGCCCTTTCCACCCGGGCTTCGCCCTCATCGCCCGACGTGCCGGCGTCCCGGTGCAGCCCGTCTTCATCGAGAGCAACACCCGCTATCTCGGGAAGGGCTGGCCGATCTGGCGCCGCCCCGACTTCCCGCTGCACTACCGCGCCTGGCTGGGCGAGCGCGTGACCGTCCAGGGCTCCGCCGAAGCCTTCGCCGCGAACCTGCGCCCGCGATATGCCGCCGCCCTGGGGAAGGCGCTGCGTTGAGCCGCACTCATCTCGTCGTCATCCCCAGCTACAACACCGGCCCGCGCCTTGCGGAGACTGTGGCGGCCGCGCGCGCCGCCTGGCCCGTGGTCTGGGTGGTGGTGGATGGCAGCACCGACGGATCCGCCGCACCGCTCCGTGCCATTCAGGATCCCGGCTTCCGCCTGATCGAGCGCCCGTCCAACGGCGGCAAGGGCGCCGCCCTGCATGACGCCTTCGAAGCCGCGGCCAGCGCCGGCTTCACCCATGCCCTCGCCATGGATGCCGATGGCCAGCACCCCGCCGACCGCATCGCCGACTTCATGTCCGCCTCCGCCGCCCATCCGGAGGCAATGATCCTCGGCACCCCCGTCTTCGGCCCCGAGGCCCCGAGGCTCCGCGTACGCGGCCGTCGGATCTCCAACTGGTGGACCGGCCTGGAAACCCTCTGGTGCACCCGCGGTGGCGAGCCGATCGCCGATAGCCTCTACGGCTTCCGCATCTACCCCATCGCCCCGCTGCTCGAAGTGATGCGCCGCACCCAGTTCATGCGCCGCTACGACTTCGACGCCGAGGCCGCCGTCCGCCTCGCCTGGCGCGGCGTGCCTGCCTGCAACATCCCCGCCGCCGTGCGCTACTTCGCCCCCGCCGAGGGCGGCGTCTCCCACTTCCGTTACGGCCGCGACAACCTGCTGCTCACCGGCATGCACACGAGGCTGGTGTTCGGCTTCCTCTGGCGCCTCCCGGCGCTGCTCTGGCGGAGAAGCCGCGCATGAACCTCCCCAACCCGATGGTCGAGATCCGCCGCAACGGCGTGACCGAAAGCCTCCACCATGGCGTCGCCGTGGTGGCCGATGCCGATGGCCGCCTGCTCCATGCCTGGGGCGACGCGGACCTCCTCACCTTCCCCCGCTCCTCCCTCAAGCCCTTCCAGGCGCTTTCCCTGGTGGAAAGCGGCGCGGCCGACGGGCTCGATTCCGCCCATCTCGCCCTCGCCTGCGCCTCCCACCGCGCCGAGCCCTTCCAGGTCGCCATGGTGGAAACCTGGCTCGCCCGGATGGGCCGCCCCGAATCCGTCCTGGTCTGCGGCCCCGCGCTCCCCATGGGCGAAGGCGACATGGCCGATGCGGTGCGCGCCGGCGGCAAGCGCCGCGCCTTCCACAACTGCTCGGGCAAGCATTGCGGCTTCCTCGCCGCCGCCCAGGCCTTCGGCACGCCGGATGGCTACGAACGCCCTGACCATCCCGCCCAGCAACACTGGCTTGCCGGCCTGTCCGAACTCATCGGCCATGACGCCACGGCCCTGCCGCGCGGCACCGATGGATGCGGCCTTCCCGCCCTTGCCCTGACCATGACGGATGCCGCCCGCGCCGCGGCCCGCTACGCCGCCCTCGCCGTCTCCGACCTGAAGCGCGAGGCCGCCATCCGCCGCCTCCTCGCCGCCCTGCGCGAGCACCCGGACCATGTCTCCGGCCGCAACCGTCCCACCTCGAAGATCGTCGCCGCCACCGAAGGCCGAGTCGTGCTGAAGGAGGGCGCGGAAGGCTTCGTCATCGGCTTCGTGCCGGAGCGCGGCCTCGGCATCGCCGTGAAGATCCTGGACGGCGCCTCGCGCGGGAAGATGGCGGTCTTCTCCACCGTGCTCGGCCGCCTCGGCCTCCTCCCGCCCGACCGCGCGGCCGAGCTGGCGCGAGCGGTGGAGGCGCCAGTGCTGGACAGCAACAACCGCATCGTGGGTGAGGTCGCGGCGCTGCCGCTAGCCTGAGCGAAGCCCGGCGGCTTTGCCCGCCAGGAAGGGTGGGCCATGATTCTGGTTTCCCCGGAGTCCCAATCATGGCCATCCCCCCCATCGACCGCGTGCAGGACGACGCCGCGCTTCCGGCGGAGGTGGATGTCGCCGTGATCGGCGGCGGCATTGCCGGGGTGGCCGCCGCTTATTTCCTCGCCAAGGCCGGACGCCGCGTCGCCATCCTGGAAAAGGGCGCCATCGCCGCCGAGCAATCCAGCCGCAACTGGGGCTGGTGCCGCGTGCAGAACCGCGATGAGCGCGAAATCCCCCTCGTCCAACGCAGCGTGGAGATCTGGGCCAACCTCGCCGCCGAAACCGGCGCCGATTACGGCTTCCGCCGCACCGGCCTCGTCTATGTCACCCGCAGCCAGGCCGACATGGCCAAGTGGGAATCCTGGGTGTCCATGGCCCGGCAATACCAGGCCCATAGCCGGATGCTCACCGCCGCCGAAGCCCGCGCCGCCACCCCCGGCAATGACGGCGCCTGGATCGGCGGCGTCGCCTCCCCGCGGGACGGCATGGCCAATCCGTTCAAGGCGGTCCCCGCCCTCGCCGAAGCCGCCCGCCGCCTCGGCGCCACCATCCACCAGCGCTGCGCCGTGCGCGGGCTGGACATCACCGCCGGCCGCGTCAGCGGCGTCGTCACCGAGCGCGGCACCATCCGCGCCGCGTCAGTCCTGCTCGCCGGCGGCGCCTGGTCCTCCATGTTCCTCCGCCGTCACGGCGTGGACCTGCCGCAGACCAGCGTACGCTCCACCGTCTTCCTCACCGAGCCCGCGCCCTCGGTGACGGAAGGCGGCATCAACACGCCTGACATCACCATCGGCCGCCGCGCCAATGGCGGCTACATCGTCGCCGCCAACAACCGCGGCCGGATCGAGGTCACGCCCAACGGCATCCGCCACGCCCGCAAGTTCTGGCCCACCCTCATCAGCCGCTGGAACAGCGTCTCCTTCGGCGCCGGAAGGTCTTTCTTTCGTGGCCCGGACGCCTGGGCGGGTAACTGGTCCTTCGACCGCCCCACCATGTTCGAGCGTGAGGACATGCGCGTCCTCGATCCCGCGCCGAGCCCCGGAGTCGAGGGTCCCGGCCTCGCCCAGCTGGCGAAGTCCTGGCCCGCCCTCGCCGGCACGAAGGCGGCGGCCACCTGGGGCGGCTGGATCGATTCCACCCCGGACGCCGTCCCCGTGATCGCCCCGATAGACGCCCTGCCGGGCCTTTTCCTCTCCACCGGCTATAGCGGCCATGGCTTCGGCATCGGCCCCGGCGCCGGCCGCCTCGCGGCCGACCTGATTCTGGGCACGCCCCCCATCGTGGACCCCACGCCCTTCAAGCTCGATCGCCTGATCGACGGCTCCCCCATCCGCGAGCCGGGGATGATCTGACGAACCGCTTGACCCGTCCCCGCCCGGGGCGGAAATCTTCCCCTCATGGAACAGAGCGCCTCACCCGATGTCCTCGTCGTCGGCGGCGGACCCGCCGGCTCCACCGCCGCCGCCCTGCTGGCCAAGGCCGGCCGGGACGTGGTGCTGATCGAGAAGGAGGCGCATCCGCGCTTCCACATCGGCGAAAGCCTGCTCCCGCGGAACCTCGACATCCTGGAGCGCCTCGGCATGCTCGAGGCGGTCCGGGACATGGGCGTGCACAAGCCAGGCGCCGAATTCGTCTCTGACCGCACCGGTCGCTCCTGCGCCTTTCCCTTCGCCCAGGCGCTGAACAAGGCCCGCACCCATTCCTGGCAGGTCCGCCGCTCGGATTTCGATGCCGCCCTCTTCGCCAATGCCGACCGCCTCGGCGCCAGGACGCTCGAGGAAACCCGCGTCACCGACATCACCTTCGGTGCCAGCGGCGAACGCGCGACGGTCAAGGCGCGCACCAAGGAAGGCGTGGACCTCACCTTCCGCCCTCGCTTCGTACTGGACGCCTCCGGCCGCGACACCTTCCTCGCCGGCAAGCTGCGCCTGAAGGAATCGAACAAGCACAACAACACCGCCGCCATGTATGCGCACTTCACCGGCGTGGAGCGGCGCGAAGGTGAGCTGGACGGCTACATCTCCATCCACCTCGCCGAGGACGGCTGGTTCTGGCTCATTCCGCTACCGGGCGATGTGATGAGCATCGGCTTCGTCGGCAACCAATCCGCCTGGAAGGGCCGCAAGGGCAGCGCGAAGGAACTCTTTCTCCAACGCATCGCCAGCAGCCCCACCGTCTCCGCCCGCACCCGCAACGCTGAGATGACCTCGGAGATCTATAGCACCGCCAATTACTCCTACCGCGCCACCTCGGGCTCCGGCGAAGGCTATCTGATGATCGGCGACGCCTTCGGCTTCGTGGACCCGATGTTCTCGACGGGCGTGCTGATGGCCATGACCGCTGGCGAACTCGGCGCCCAGGCCGCCGACCTCTGGCTGGAGGACCCGGTGCGCGGCGCCGCCGCCTGCCGCGCGACGAACCAGGAACTCGCCCGCGCCATGGACCGCATCGGCTGGCTCATCTACCGCATCAACGACCCGGTGATGCGTAGCCTCTTCATGGCGCCGAAGAACACGCTTTGGATGCGGGACGGCATCATCAACATGCTCGCCGGCAACCTTGCCGGCGGCCGCTTCGGTGATCCACGCGCGGTGCTGCCGATCCTCTCCTTCAAGGCCGTCTTCCACGTCATGTCCTGGCTGCACCGCCATGGGATGGGACCCGCCATGCCAGAGGCACGTCCCGCCATGATGGCGGCTGAATAGAAGGCGCCTCCACGAGGCAAGGCGTGATGCAGAACGGTCAGGAGGTGGCGGGACCCATCGCCTGACACCGGCGCGCATGATCCGATCTGTTGTCGCGGCGGCCTCTGGGAGGCGCGGCCTCCCACACCTTCCGCCGGGGAGCCGACGGGCTTCCCGGGCCCCGCGATCTGTTGGTGCGCCTGAGGTCTATGACCTCAGGCGACCGATCTTTCAGCCCGAGCCACCTGAAAAATCTGCCTGCGGCGCCACAGCCGACATCCTTCCCCTGAAAAACTGAACGCGGGGTCCGGGGTGGCCGCCGCCATCCAGGCGGAGGTCCGGAGGCAGAGCCTCCGGGGGCCACCAAAACAACAGCGGCCGTTGCTCAGGCGGCACGCTCCGCCACAGGCCCATACCCGCCGCCAGTCGGCGTGACGATTGTCACCGCCTCTCCCGCCCGCAGCGCGGACTTCGCGCATCCCGGCAGGACCTCCTCGCTCCCATCCAGCCGCCGCACGAGGTTCTGCCCCATTTCTCCCGGCTCACCCCCAAAGAGCCCCGGTGGCGGCACTTCGCGATGCCCGGCCAGGATGGCCACCTCCATGTCCTCCAGGAAGCGGATGGTGCGCCGCGTGCCGTCGCCCGCGTTCCACTTCCCCTTCCCGCCGGACCCGATGCGGATGGAGAATTCCTCCAGCACCACCGGAAAGCGCGTTTCCAGGATTTCCGGATCGGTCAGCCGTGAGTTGGTCATATGAGTCTGCACGCCCGGCGCCCCATCGAAGCCCTCGCCGGCCGACGCACCGGAGCAGATCGTCTCGTAATACTGGTAGGTCTCATTCCCGAAGGTGAGATTGTTCATGGTGCTCTGCGCCGGCGCCAGCGTGCCCACGGCAGCGAGCAGCGCACTCGTCACCGCCTGCGAAACCTCCACATTCCCCGCCACCACTGCCGCCGGCCATTGCGGCGCCAGCATCGAGGCCTCCGGCACCAGGATACGGATCGGCCGCAGGCAGCCTGCATTCATCGGAATATCGGAATCCACCAGCAGCCGGAAGGCATAGAGCACCGCCGCCCGCGTCACCGGCTTCGGCGCATTGAAGTTGTCCGGCTGCTGCGGTGAGGTTCCGGTGAAATCCACCACCGCCTCCCGCGCACGGCGGTCCACGCTGATCCTCACGCGCACCCGCCGCCCGGAATCCATCGCATAGTCGAAGGATGCCTCCTCCGGCAGCCGGTCCAGCACGCGGCGCACGCTCTCCGCCGCGTTGTCCTGCACATGCGACATATAGGCGTGCACGACATCCGCGCCGAAATTCTCCACGGCGCGCAGCAGCTCCGCCGTGCCACGCGCATTCGCCGCCACCTGCGCCTTGAGGTCCGCGATGTTCTGCGGCGGGTTGCGCGCCGGGTACTTCGCGCCCGTCAGCAGCCCCAGCGCCGCACCCTCGCGGAACCGCCCCTGCTCCACGAGCAGGAGGTTGTCGATATACACACCTTCCTGCTCGATCGTCGTCGCATCCGGCGACATCGAACCCGGCGCCGTCCCGCCGACATCCGCGTGATGCCCGCGCGACGCCACCCAGAACATTACCTTCCCATCCGCACCGAACACCGGCGTGCAGACAGTGATATCGGGCAGATGCGTTCCGCCGTTATACGGCGCGTTCAGCGCCCATACATCGCCCGGCCGCGGGTTGGGGTTGGCGCGGATCACGCTCCCCACGCTGCCATCCATCGAACCCAGATGCACCGGGATATGCGGCGCATTGGAAACCAGCCCGCCCTCCGCATCGAACACCGCGCAGGAGAAGTCGAGCCGCTCCTTGATGTTCACGGAACTCGCAGTGTTCTGCAGCGCGACGCCCATCTGCTCCGCGATGGAGCGGAACAGGTTGTTGAAGATCTCCAGCATCACCGGATCGGCCTCGGTGCCGATGGCGGTCCCACGCTGCAGCACCTCCACCCGGTCCAGCACTAGGTGGTCCGCCGCTGTCAGCGACACGGACCATCCCGGCTCCACCACCACCGTCTGGTTCGGCTCGATGATCAGCGCCGGCCCCGCAATGGCCTGCCCGGGCCGCATCACCTCGCGCCGGTACACCGCCGCGTCATGCCAGGCGCCGCCAGAGAAGATCCGCGTGTGCCGCAGCGCCTCCGGCGCGGTCCCATCCTCCGCGGCCGTGACGGGCTCCGGCGCCGAAGCCCCACCGCCCGCGGCCTCGGCGAGCGCCGCCTCGATCACCACATCCCGCGACGGATCGGTGAAGCCGAAGCGCGCCAGATGTGCCGCTTCGAAGGCTTCGCGCAGCCCCGCCGCGCGCAATCCGCCCGCAGCCGCCACCACATCCGCCTGCCCCGCCAGATCCAGCGCCGGCACCTCCAGCGGCGTGTCCGTTCCGGCATAGCGAAGCTGCAGCGCGATGCGCGTGGACAGCGCACTCCCCGCCACGCCCTGCCCCAGCACCTCGCTCCGCGCCTCATCTGCCAGTGTCCCGAGCGCCGCGGCTACCTCGCCGAGCGACGCATCCACCAGCGGCCGGTCGAGCGTTCGCTGCCGCACGGCGCGGATATCCGCCAGCCCCATCCCATAGGCGGAAAGCAGCCCCGAGAAGGGATGGATCAGCACCCGCGTCATCGCCAGCGCATCCGCCACCAGGCACGCATGCTGCCCGGAGGCGCCGCCGAACGCATTCAGCACATATTTCGTGATGTCATAGCCACGCTGCACGGAGATGGTCTTGATCGCCTCCGCCATCCCCGCGACGGCAATGCGCAGCGCGCCATCCGCCACGGATTCCGGCGAACGCCCGCCGCCAATCTCCTCCGCCAGCGCGGCGAAACCCGAGCGCACCGCATCCACATCCAGCGGCTGATCCTGCTTCGGCCCGAAGATCGCGGGAAACAGGTCCGGCACCAGCTTGCCGGTCATCACATTGCAATCCGTCACCGTCAGCGGACCGCCGCGCCGGTAGCAGGCCGGCCCGGGATCGGCTCCCGCGCTTTCCGGCCCCACCCGCAGCCGCCCATCCCGATAGCGCACGATGCTCCCGCCACCGGCCGCCACCGTGTGCACCAGCATCATCGGCGCGCGCATCCGCACGCCCGCCACTTCCGTCTCCAGCGCCCGCTCGAACTGCCCGGCGTAATGCGCGACATCGGTGGAGGTGCCGCCCATGTCGAAGCCGATCACCCGCTCGAACCCGGCTTCCGCCCCCGTCCGCGCCAGCGCCACCACGCCGCCCGCCGGCCCCGACAGGATCGCATCCCGCCCCTGGAACAGCGACGCCGCCGTCAAACCGCCCGCCGAGGTCATGAACATCACCCGCGCGCCCGTGCGCGCGACGTCCAGCTCCTCCTCCACCTGCGCCACATAGCGCCGCAGCACCGGCGACAGATAGGCATCGACAACGGTGGTATCCCCACGCCCCACCAGCTTGATCAGCGGCCCGACCTCATGGCTGGCCGATACCTGCGCGAAGCCCATTTCCCGCGCCATGGCGGCGGCGGCAGCCTCATGCGCCGGATGCTTCCAGGAATGCAGGAACACGATGGCCAGGGAGCGGAACCCATCCGCCCTCAGCCCCTCCAGCACCGCACGTAGCGCAGCCTCGTCCAGCGCCGCCTCCACGGTCCCGTCGGCCCGCACGCGCTCGCCGATCTCCTCCACCCGCGCATAGAGCAGCTCCGGCTTCACCACCCGCCGCGCGAAGATGTCCCGCCGCGCCTGGTGCCCGATCGCCAGCGCATCGCGGAAGCCGCAGGTGGTGATCAGCGCCGTCCGCTCGCCCTTCCGCTCCAGCAGCGCATTGGTGGCGACGGTCGTGCCCATCCGCACCTCACCCACCGCGCCCGATGGGATGGGCGCTCCCGCCGCCAGCCCGAGATGCAGCCGGATTCCATGCACCGCCGCATCCCGATAGGCGCCTGGATTCTCCGACAGCACCTTCCGCGCATGCAGCCGCCCCTGCGGATCCCGACCGATCACATCGGTGAAGGTCCCGCCCCGATCCACCCAGAAATCCCAGGAACGCTGATCGGGAACGGACATGCGGAACCCCTTGTTGCGGCGCATCGAAAGCTGAGTAGGTGATGCTCTAGCGCGCGGCGTGCCACCCCGCGAGGGGGCTGGCCCAGGAACCGCCCCGCCGCCGCGAGCCCGCCAGCCTCACCGGGACGCGCCGGGCCCCCGTGGCAGCCACTGCCCGCTGCCCGGCCGTGCCAGCACCGCCCCGTCCCGCATCACCACCTCGCCCCGGCGGATGGTCGCGCTGGGCCAACCCGTCACCACCATGCCCTCATAGGGCGTGTAGTCGATGGCGTGCTGCATCAGTGCATTGGTGATCGTCACCCGCCGACCGGCATCCCACAGCACCAGGTCGGCGTCGCTTCCCACCGCGATCTCCCCCTTGCGCGGATATAGCCCCGCGACCTTCGCCGGATTCTCCGCCACCAGCTTCACGAAGGTCGGCAGGTCGATCCGCGCCTTGGAGACACCTTCCGAGAACATGATCGGCAGCCGCGCCGCCAGCCCCGGAATTCCGTTCGGGATCACGTCGAAGGGCGCATCCCGCCCGTGCTTCGCCTTGCCGCGGTCACCCCCGAAGGAAAACCCGCAATGGTCGGAGGTCACCACATCCAGCACGCCCTGGCGGATCATGTTCCACACCCGCCCATGCTCCTCCACGCCTCGCGGCGCCGGGCTGCACATGAACTTCGCACCCTCGAAACCCGGCCGGTCCATATCGTCGGCGGTCAGCGTCACATATTGTGGGCAGGTCTCCGCGCTCACATTCACGCCGCGCGCCTTGGCACGCGCCACCTCCTCCGCAACCTCCGCGCAGGAGACATGGAAGATCTGGATCGGCTGCCCCACCAGCTCCGCCAGCGCGATGGCGCGATGCGTCGCCTCCCGCTCCACCACCGGCGGACGCGACACGGCATGGTACTTCGGCGCCGTGCACCCCGCCGCGATCAGCGTGCGCGTCGCGAGCCGGATGGCGTCGAAGTTCTCGCAATGCACATGCACCATCAGCCCATGTTGCCGCGCGGCCTGTAGCACCGTCAGGAAGCCGGCATCGTCCAGATGCAGCGAATCATAGGTCAGGAAGGCCTTGAGGCTTCCCACCCCATCCGCCACCAGCGCCGGCACCTCCGCCATCGCGGCCTCGGACGGATCGGCCACGATCTGGTGGAAGCCGTGGTCCAGCATCCCGCGCGCCGCACGCTCCCGCGCCGCCCGGTGCTGCTCCAGCAACCCACCGCCCTTGAACTGGGGCGTATGCGCGACGACCGTCGTCGTCCCGCCCGCGAAGGCCGAGCGGGACGCGCTCTCCCAGCTCTCCTCCTGCACGCCGCCCTCGGGCAGCGGCTCCTCGATATGGCAATGCGTGTCGACGCCACCGGGCAGCACCAGCAACCCATCCGCCGGTATCACCTGCGCCGCGTCCTCGATCCGCTCCGCGACCGCGGCGATCCGGCCGCCGGAGATGCCGATGTCGCAGCGGACCACCGCATTCCCCAGGACGGCCGTGCCGCCCCGGATGGCCAGGTCGTACATGCCCCATCCTCCGATTCCGCCAGCAGGTTAGAGCGGAATGCCGCAGTGCGGTATCGGGCGGGCCGCGTCCCGCCTCAGTCCACCGAATCGGGCTGGACCCCATGCAGCAGCTCCATCGTGGCCTGGCTGCCCATCTGCATCCGCTGCAGCGTGGTCGTGCCGTCATGCAGCGCCGCAAGCGCCCGCAGCAGGCCCAGCCCCTCGCCGCCATCCCTCGCGCCGGCATAGCCCCAGCCGTTATCCTCCACGACCAGCCGCGTCCAACCCGCCTCGCTCACCAGCCGGACGTTGACATGGCCCATCAGGCGCGCGTGCAGTCCATGCTTCACGGCATTCCCCACCATCTCATGCGCCGCACGGAACACGGTGGTGCGCAGCGGCGCCGGGCATTCGCCCTCCACCACCACCTCCAGCCGCAGCACCTGGTCAGGGTCCTCCATCAGCTCCATCGTCGCCTCGCAGACCGAGCGCAGGCGGTCCTCCATGGAACCCGGCGCCTGGGTGATCCCGAACAGCGCGTTGGACAGGGCGGAGCTGAGCATCACCCGCCGTTCCAGCTCCTGCATCACCCGCCGGCCGTCGCGCGTCTCCTGCAGGCCCCGCACCTTCGCCACCTCGCAGAGCACCCGCTGCAGCGCATTCTTGGTGTGGTGCCGCAGCAGGCCGATCGAAACCTCCTCCTCCCCCTGGGGCTCAGCCGGGGGGCGGGCGGACCAGGGCGAGGAGGAATGAAGGGGACGGCGGGCGAGGAAGGTCATGTGGCGTGGATCCCTATGGCGCCCCAGCCGGGGCATGCCTGAACCGTATGTGGGAAAATTTCCCACGTCAATCGTTTGTGGGACTTCTTCCCACATGCCGGAGGTGCTATCTGTCCTCCAGCCGATGTCGCCCCCCATCCTCCCCTCGCCCCCCGCGGCGGAAACCCTCGTCCGCCCGCTCCGGCGCCTCCTGCGCCCGCTGGTGCGGCTGCTGATCCGCGCCGGCCTGACCTTTCCCGTCTGCGCCGACTTGCTGCGCAGCCTCTATGTAGAAGTGGCCGCGGAGATGGCCGAGGATGCCCGCGCGCGCACGGATAGCCGCCTCAGCCTTCTCACCGGCGTCCATCGGAAGGAATTGCGCCGCCTGCGCGAAACGCCCTCCGAGCCGGACCAGGTCCCGCCCGTGGTCACCCTTGGCAGCCAGGTCGTCGGCCGCTGGCTCGGACTGCCCGGCTATGCCGATGCCGAGGGCCGGCCCCTACCCCTGCCCCGCAGCGCAGCCGAAGGCGAACCCTCCTTCGACGCGCTGGTCGCCTCCGTCACCACGGATGTCCGCCCCCGCACCGTGCTGGACAGCTGGCTGGACCAGGGCATCGTCTCGATCGGCCCGGATGACCGGCTGCGCCTCAATGCCTGCGCCTTCATTCCGAACCGCGCCATCGAGGGCCAGCTCTTCTACTTCGCGCGCAATCTGCGGGACCACCTCGCCGCCGCCGCGGCCAACATCTCCGCCACCGACACGCCGCCCTTCCTCGACCGCAGTCTGCATTACGACCGCCTGCCCCCCGAGGCCGCAGCAGAGCTCGAAGCCGCCAGCCGCGAAGGCGCGCAGCGCCTCTTGCTCGAAATGAACCGCCTTGCCCTCTCCCTCCTCGAGGAAGGCGAGGCCGCGCCCGGAACCCCGACGAAGCGCGTCAACCTCGGCATCTACCTCTATGCCGAGGACGAGACGCGGCCGGCGCCGGGCGGCTGACCGCCATGCGCCGCCTCCTGCCCCCTGGGGTATGCGCGCCGCTGCCGGCCGCCATTGCCCTGCTCGCGGCATGCAGCGCCGATCCCGGGCCCGCCCCCGTTGCCGCCAGCCCGGCCCCCGGCCTCTGCCGGATCGGCCCCGATGGCGGCCCGCCCCTGATCCTCGCCGAGGGCGAACGCGGCATCGGCGGCACAGGCGCCCCCGCGACCACCTTGGCGCAGGCTGCCGCGGACACGGCGGATGGCGAACGGGGCATTGGCGGGACGGGCATTGTCGGCGTCGTGACCGGCTTCGCCAGCATCTGCGTCAATGGCCTCCACATCGCCTATAATCCGGCCCTGCCCGTCGCCTTTGCCGATGGCCCCGCCACCCCTGCGGCCCTGCGGGTCGGTCAGGTGGTGGTGGTCCAGGCCTTCGGGCCCGAACAGGCGCTGCGCGCCCGCCGCATCGCCGTGCGCCACGAACTCGCCGGTCCGATCGAGGCCGTGGACGAAACCGGCCTCCGGATCGCGGGCCAGCGCGTCACGACCGCCGCCCTCCCGGCCGGCCGCGCCTGGCGGGTGGGCGAGCAGGTCATGGTCAGCGGCCTCCGCGCGCCGGATGGCAGCCTCACCGCCACCAGAATCGACCCGCGCCCCTCCGCCGGTGCCACCACCATCTTCGGCAGCCTGTCCCGCCGCGGCGGCGCCCCCTGGATTGGCGACCTGCCCCTCCGCCCCGTGCCCGGCCTTGCCCTTCCCCCCGCCGGCCCGGTCCTCGCGCGGGGCCGGATGGAGGATGGCGCGCTCGTCGCGGATTCCGTCGAGCCCGACCGGCTGATGCGCGACCCGCCTGCCTATCTCGGCACGACCCGCGTCCTGCTCGAGGCGCAGGTCGGCTTCGATGGCCGCCGCCTGCTCCTCGGCCCCGGCCTCGCCCTTCCCGCCGGCGCCGGGATGGGCCCCGCCGCAGCCGGGCGGCGCGTGGTGGAATTGCGCGGCGGCCCCGGCGCTCCCCTCTCCGCGACTGGCCTCAGGAACGGGGGCGAGCCCGGCCCCGCGGATGCCGCGCGGGGATCGGGTCTGGAAACGGGGCGGGAAGGCGGATCAGGCGCCGCATCCGGCAACGGCCTGCCTCTCACCCCGCGCGGCGCAGCGGCGGGGGACCGTGCCCCCATGCCAGACCGCAGCTTCGAGACACGCCGCGGCGAGGAGCGCGATGCCTCCGGGCGCTGGCGCAACATGCAAAGCCCGCCGGCAACCGGCCGTGCAGGCCAGGCCCTACGCAGCCGCGAGGGCGCAGCATCGGATGGCAGGCTGAATGGAACCGCACCGGATGGCTCGCGTCCCGAGGGTGGCCCCATGAGCTCCGGACGCGGCCGGTAGCACGCGCCGCGTCGCGCGCCCCTATCCCCGGGCCGCGATCAGCCGGCAGAGATGCGGATCCTCCTTCTTGCAGGCCGAGAGCCCGTGGGCTTCCTCATGATGCAGGATCCGCATGTCGTAGCGGTCGGTCAGCTTGCGGCGCAGCACCTCCGGCCGATGGAGCGGCGGAAATGCGCGGCTGCGAAGGCATTGGCCTGCTTGATGAAGCTGCCGTCGCGCACGCAGCCCAGCAAGGTTCCGTAGGTGACCATCAGCTGATAGCCGAACTCGGCCGTCAGCGCCGCGCGGACCTCGTCAAACAGCGAGAAGATTCAGCTTTTCCAATCATGGTCGCTGCTGAGCCGTCGAGTAAAACCTGCAGCCGGTCACCGCGCCCGAGAAGCGGCCAGAGCGAATCGACCCGGAAGTTGAACTCCGCCCACGTCACGCCATCCACCTCGACGATCCGTGCCGCACCGGTCTCCGCGATCGGCATGCCGTTAAGGTGAGCGAGAGCGACGCATGGAGGCGGCTTCCCGTGAAATCCAGCCCTGCACCCCTTTGGGCGTGCATCGCAGGACAAGACTCATCAGCGTACTCCATGGAAAGCGCTGGCGCGGGCCGGGCTTCCTTCAAGCGATGTAGGTTCAGACCAGGCGCCTCGCGCCACACCGGTTCCGGTCAAGCCGCCACCCTGTCCCACCTCCCTTGCGGGAGCCCGCGCTCCGCGCCATCTCGCCCCCGGCTGCCAGGAGCCGGGAGCAAACGCGCCGGAACGCAGCATTGATGGGCGCGACAATCTTGGCCTGCTGGTTCACCGCCGACACGCATTTCGGCCATGGCGCCCTGCGTGCCCTGATGCGCCGCCCTTTCGACTCCACGGCGGGCATGGACGCCGCCCTCGCCGCCGCCTGGAATGCCGCCGTCGCTCCGGAGGATGAAATCTGGCATCTCGGCGACTTCGCCATCGGCCACCCCGATCCCGCCGCCCTCCTCGCCGGCCTGCATGGCCGGAAGCACCTGATCTGGGGCAACAACGACCCGCCTGCCATCCGCGACCTGGCCGGCTGGGCCAGCAGCCAGGCCTATGCCGAACTCGAACGCGAAGGCCGTTTCCTCATCCTGTTCCATTATCCACTTCGAAGCTGGAACCGGCAGTCCAAGGGAGCCTGGAACCTGCATGGCCATTCCCACGGCCGGCTGAAGCCGCTTCCCCGGCAATTCGACGTGGGCGTGGATCCGCGCGGCTTCCGCCCCATCCGCCTCGCCGATCTCACCCCGGGGGCTGGACCCACCTCCGGAGACGCCGCATGAGCCGCCTCCCCGCCCTCCGCATCGTCCTGCCGCTGCTCCGTCCTCATCTGGCGCGGGTCGCGGGGGCCGTGCTTGCCATGGGCACGGCGGCCGGCATGATCCTTCTGCTCGGCCAGGGCCTGCGCCGGATCGTCGACGACGGCTTCTCGCATCACGCCACCACCAATCTCGACCACCACGCCCTGCTGATGGCCGGGCTGATCCTTCTCCTCGCCCTCAGCACCGCCACCCGCTTCTATCTCGTCTCCTGGCTCGGGGAGCGGATCGGCGCCGCCCTGCGCCGGAAGGTCTTCGCCCATGCGCTGACCCTGCCCCCCAGCCATTACGAGCAGCACCGCACCGGCGACGTCCTCACCCTGCTCACCGCTGATACCGAGATTCTCCGCGGCCTGGTCGGCGCCGCCGTGTCGCAATGGCTGCGCGCCGTCATCACCGCCCTCGGCGCGCTCACCATGCTCTTCGTCACCAGCCCCGAGCTCACCTTGCTGGTGGTGGCCGTCACGCCGCTGATCGTCATCCCTCTCGTCACCTTCGGCCGGCGCGAACGCCGCCTCAGTCGCGTCGCGCAGGAACGCGTCGCAGATCTCGGCGCCCAGGCAGAGGAAACCCTGAACGCCATGGCCACGGTCCAGGCCCATGTGCATGAGGAAGCCGATCTCGACCGCTTCTCCGCCCGCGCGGAGGAAAGCGTCGCCGCCTCCCTCGCCCGCATCCGCGTCCGCGCCCTGCTGATGCTCTGCATCATCCTCCTCGGCTTCGGTGCCATCACCCTCAGCCTCTGGGTCGGCGGCCGGCAGGTGCTGGCGGGAAATCTCACCGGCGGGGAACTCTCCGCCTTCGTCTTCTACGCCATTCTCACCGCCACCTCCGTCACCTCCCTCTCGGAGCTTTGGAGCGAGGTGCAGCGCGCCGCGGGCGCCGCCGAGCGCGTGGGCGAGTTCCTCGCCACCGTGCCCGCGATCCGACCACCTGAACGCCCGGTCCCGCTCCCTGGCCCACTTCCTACCCCCGCCCCGCTGCGCCCCTTGGGCCGCCTCGCCTTCAAGGATGTCCATCTCCGCTACCCCAGCCGTCCCGGGCAGCCGGCGCTCGACGGCGTCACCCTCGCCGTGGAGCCGGGCGAGACGGTTGCCCTCGTCGGGCCCTCCGGCGCCGGCAAGTCCACCCTCTTCCAACTCGCCCTCCGCTTTCGCGATCCCGATTCCGGCCGCGTCACCCTGGACGGCATCGATCTCCGCCAGGCCGAGCCCGCCGCCATCCGCGCCCGCATCGGCCTCGTCCCGCAGGACCCGGTGATCTTCGGCGCCGATGTGCGAGACAACATCCGCTACGGCCGCCCCGACGCCACCGATGCCGAGATCCGCGCCGCCGCCGAGGCCGCCGACGCTTCCGGCTTCATCGAAGCCCTGCCCCAGGGCTACGCCACCTTCCTCGGCGAGAAGGGCGTCCGCCTCTCCGGCGGCCAGCGCCAGCGCATCGCAATCGCCCGCGCCGTGCTGCGCGACCCGCCCCTGCTGCTGCTCGACGAAGCCACCAGCGCGCTCGACGCCGAAAGCGAGGCCGCGGTCCAGGCCGCCCTTGCCCGCCTCGCCCGCGGCCGTGCCGTGCTCGTCATCGCCCACCGCCTCGCCACCGTCCGCCGCGCCAACCGCATTATCGTGCTTGAGGCCGGGCGGGTGGTGGCGGAGGGCAGCCACGACACCCTCGTGGCGGCGGAAGGCCTCTACGCCCGCCTCGCCCGGCTGCAATTCGCGGCCGCCTGAACCTTCGCCTGCAACTGGCCTGCCTAGCCTCGGCGCGGCGTCGTCGGAGCGGGAAAGCGGCACGCGCGCAACACCGCTTCACAACCCACCACCCAGCCAGCAACGCAATTGTGAGACGTATCAAAAAAGTGCTATCCAATTGGTGATTGAGATGGCTCAGCAGGACGAACCCGCACAATGAAGTGCATTGATCTCACACGCCGCAACGCGCTGCTGGCTGGAATGGGACTCGGCCTGGGTGCTCTCGGCGCCCGCCCCGCCGATGCGGTGACCATCACGAATGGTGTCGTCGTCGGAAAGGAAGGCTGGCTCTTCCTGGTCTATGACGACCCCCGGCAGGCCCAGACCGCCCGTATCGGGCAGGTCACCAGGATCATGAACGATGCCGTCGCGCTGTTCCGGGCGCGCGGCATCGAATGCGCGGTGCTTCTCACCCCGGCGAAGGCCCGCATCTATGCGGACTTCCTCCCCGATGACTGGCGCTTCAACGCCGAAAGCGAGCGGCGCTACGCCCTCGCGGTGCAGCAACTCCGCACGAGCAGCGCAATTGTGCCGGACGTCTTGCAGCTGTTCCTCGCCCACCGCCGCAGCACGCCGAACGAGGCGCTGTTCTTCCGCAACGATACGCATTGGACGCCGATCGGGGCGGAACTGGCGGCCACCGACCTCGCCGCTCAGATCGCCCAGCGGATGCAGTTCCCCGCCAGCCGCGCCCGCGGCACGGAGCTACTGGAACGCGCCCAGATCCCCGGCTCCGAGAACGACCTGCTGAACCTGCTGCCTGGGCCCGAGCGCTCGAAGTACCAGCAGGAGGCCTTCCTCATCCGCAAGCCCGCCCCGGTGCGCGGTCGCAACGCCCTGGTTGAGGATGACGACGCAGATGTCGTTGTCGTCGGCAACAGCTTCGCGCAACCGAAGTACAACCTCGGCCCGATGCTTTCGAACCGCCTGAACCGCCCTGTGGCGCTCCACTGGGAGGTCCATCTGACGGGCCCCTACCGCACCCTGCTGAACGCCGTGAAGGGCAACAACTTCCGCAAGCAGAAGCCGAAGCTGCTGGTCTGGAACATCATCGAGCAGGATCTCAGCCTGCTTCCCTCCGATGGCCGGGCCTTCCCGAACAATGCCCTCTCGGTGGACGAGTTCCTCTCCGGCATCCGCCAGGCTCTGGCCTGAGCGGCCGCTCCCCCATCCCGATCCGGGGCAGGCCAGCGTGGCGACGACGCGCCCTACCCATCCTGCGAAGAGGTTTGCGATGAGTGCCAACACCGATCGAGCGGCCACCGGCACCAGCCGGCGCAGCCTGCTGGGCGCCCTGGGCTCCACCGGCTTGGCCACCGCTGGGCTTGGGGCCGTCCCGCGGCAAGCCGAAGCGCAGACCGCCGGGCTCGCCGTGATCGGCAAGGAAGGCTGGCTCTTCCCCGTCTGGGATAAGGTCTGGGATGTCGATAGCAACCTCGTTCGCCAGACCTCCCAGGTGATCGCTCAGGCCATCGACATCCTCAAGGCCGCGGGCATCGGCACGGCGATCACCCTGATCCCCTCCAAGGCCCGGATCTACCGCCAGTATCTTCCCGCCGAGATACGCGTCTCGGCCGAGGCGGACCGCCGCTACGCCGGCATCATGAACGACCTGCGTCGCCCCGGCGCCATCCTGCCGGACCTGGATGCCGCCTTCCGGGCCAGGGCCGCCGGCGTCCAACTCTTTTTCAAGTCCGACACGCATTGGACCCCGATGGGCGCGGAGCTGGCCGCCGTGGAGGTGGCCAAGGCCATTGGCCCGACCGTGCCGAGCAGCACCCGCCCGGGAACCCAGGTCTCCACGCTGTCCAACAAGATGCATCCGCGCGGCGACCTCGTGCGCAACCTGCCTGAGGCCCAGCGCGCCAGCTATGGCCCCGAGCCCTACCAGGTCCGCGAAGTCGTCCAGGCCGGCGGTCAGGCCGCGCTGATCGCCGATGACACCACGGACGTCACTGTGGTCGGCAACAGCTACATGGAGCCGAGATACCTCTTCCAGCCCATCCTCTCGAACCAGCTCAGCCGCCCGGTATCGCTGTTTTGGAAGCCGAACAACGTGGGACCCTATGCAACTATGCTGCAATACGTGGCCAGCGCGGGCTTCAAGCAACAGCGCCCGAAGGTGATCGCCTGGACGCATCTGGAGGTGGACTTCCCCGGCCTGCCTAGCAGCAGCGGCTGGGGCCAGAACGCCATGGCACCCGAGAAATTCCTGGCCGACCTGCGCCGGGCGGTGGCGGCGTGATGCCCGCCCGTAGCCTGCGCGGCGCGCTCGCCGCCTTCCTCGGCCTGGCCCCGCTGGCGGCCATGGCCCAGACACCGCCCGGCCAGGCGCAGATCTACGATCCGCAGCCGCCGCCGGACTCCGCCTATATCCGCTTCGTCAACACCCTGGGTGAGGAGCTGGCGCTGCGCCCCTCCTTCCTGCCGGCGCAGCGCCTCGGCACGAAGCCGGAGGA
Source organism: Muricoccus harenae (assembly GCF_009848505.1). Classification (GTDB taxonomy): domain Bacteria; phylum Pseudomonadota; class Alphaproteobacteria; order Acetobacterales; family Acetobacteraceae; genus Roseomonas; species Roseomonas harenae. Next base: position 89,062 of record NZ_WWDL01000010.1, on the reverse strand, counting down.
GCGGATCAGCGTCTATCACGTCGCCCAGCGCGTCGGCGGTAACCAGGAGTTCTCGGTCGAAGCAACCGCCGGGCGCCGTACCGGCCGCGTGGCGCTGAACATGCGCCCGGGCAGCTTCAATACCATCCTGTTGCAGCCGCAGGGCGATGGCGGCATCGCCGCCACCCCGATCGTGGACGAGGCCGACTTCAACCGGGCGCGTTCGCGGCTAAGCTTCTACAACGCCGCTAACTGCCCCGCCGCCTCCGTCTCCCTCGCCCCCAGCGGCCCGGCCGTGCTCGAGGGCGTGGCCTCCAACGCCGCCAAGGCCCGCAGCGTGAACCCGGTCACCGCTGAACTCCGCGCGGAATGCACCGGCGGCCAGGCCGCGCCGATCTTCCCACTCCAGGGTCTCGAGGCCGGCGGCATGTACAGCATTTGGCTGATGCAGCCAGACGGCCGCACCCTGACCGCCTTCTTCACCCGCGATACCACGGCCCGCTGGCGGAACTGACCGTCCGAGGGACGCATGCGAAGAAGGCGCCGGAGGCATGGCCTCCGGCGCCTTTCTTTATGACCGGACCGGCAGGTCAGGCGCGCCGGTCCACCCCGATCACTGGCTGCTGGCGCGAAGCTGGCTCGCGCGCAGCCGCGCCGCCTCCCCCAACGCCTCGCGGGCGCGGAACTGGTCGCCCGCCGCGCGCGCGATCCGTGCCTCCAGCAAGGCCATTTGCAGTTCATCCGCCTTACGGGCCCGACCTTCGCGCAGGATCTCCTCCGCCCGGCCCAGCGCCCGCCGCGCGACCGCCGCCTCGCCTGCCACGGCGCGGGCCTGGATGTTGTCCGGGCTGCGCGCAAGGATCGGTTCCACAATCTGCGAAGCTTCCTCCGCCCGGCCAGAGCCCGCATAGACCCGCGCCAGCGAGAGTTGCAGCGCGGGGTTCTGCGGCGCCTCGTTCAGCGCCGGCGCCAGCCGGTTCATTGCCGCGCGCCGGTCACCCCGGTCGGTCAGTCGCTCGGCCTCGCTGGCGGCGGAGCTGGCGCGGAGATTGGCCACCTGCTGCCGGGACTCGCCGGTCAGACGCGGGTCGCGCGCCACGCTCGCGGCCAGTGCCTCGGCCTCGGCCACCCGGCCACCCTCCAGCAGCGCACCCGCGATCGCCACCCGCGCCGCCGGCGGGGTGGAGGGGCTGCCGGGATTGGCCGCTCGCGCCGCCGCATCGGCATTGCCGGGCTGCCGTAGCCGGTTGAACACCCGGATGACATTCGCTGCCGTCGCGCCTGTCGGATCCGGTCGCGCGGCAAGCGCGATCAGCCGCTGCGCCGCCGCCGAACGCGGGTTCCCCTGCGCCGAGCGCTCCAGCTGCCGCACCTCCAGCTCACGCCGGTTCTGCTCCAGCAGCTGGTTCCCGTCCTGAGTGCGCGCCCGGGGTGGAATGGCCTCCAGCCTCGAGACCGTCTCGCCCAGCCGCCCATCCGCATTGGCGAGCAGGGCCGAGGCGAAGAGCGCGTCCGGCGCATTGCGCGCCGCCAGGCTCTGCTCCACGCGCCGCGCCTCATCCACCTGCCCGCGCTCCTTCAGCGCGCGGGCTAGGTCGAAGGCCGCCCATGGATTGTTCGGATCGGCTGCCAACGCGTCGCGCAACAGGCCGAGGCGGGCGGCGGGATCGCGCGTCTGCTGCGCCTCCTGCCGCAGGGCCGCGGCCCGGAAGGATTGCGAGCCCGCGGGTGGCCGGAAGCCCGTATCTGCCAGGAAGCGGTCTGCATCGGGGAACCGCCCCTGGCGCTGCAGGGCCTCGTAAAGCCCTGCCTGCGCCGCCGGCAGGTTCCGCCGGATGGAAAGCGCGGTGCGGAAGCGCGTCTCGGCAGTGGAGAAGTCGTTCCGCCGCAGCGCCACCATCCCCAGCACGATCTCGCCCTGGAGCCGCTCCTCGGCATTCCCGCGCAAGGCTCGGCGCGCGAAGGAGTCGGCACGGCCCAGCCCGCCGCGGCTCAGATTCTGCCATGCCTGCGCCGAATTGCTCGGTGGTCCTGCCTGGCCGCCGCGCCCGCCTCGCGTGGCCACGCCAGGGGCCGGGGCCGCGAAGCCGTTCAAGTCACCCGTCTTCTCGGCGAACTCGTCGCGGCGGAAGGGCGCCAGTTCCACGGCCTTGTTGAAGTACTCGCGTGCCTCCGGGAAGCGCTGCTGCATCTTCCGCACGATCGCCATGCCAATGGCCGATTCCGCATCGCTCGGGTCGCCGGCGAGCGCCGAGGTGAAGCTGCGCTCCGCATCCGCCAGGCGGGAGGCCGAGACGGCTTCCCAGCCAGCCAGGCGATCCGTCACCCATTGCGGGATAAGCGTCGCCTTGGCCTCGTCATACTTGGCCTGCAGCTCGGGATCGGCGGGGTTAGAGCTGAAATAGGCCGCGATGGCATCGGCCGTCTCGGGATCGGTCGGCAGCCAGAGCAGCGCCTGCCGCCAGGCCGCCCGCGCTGCCGGCCCGATCGCCGGCACGTCAGAAAGCTGCCGCAAGCGCTGGATGCCCTCCAGCCGGTAGATCTCGTTGTAGGAAAGCAGCTGCGCATAGGCGAGCTGCAGCGTGCCGTTCTCCGGCGAGCGCTCCAGCACCTTCGCGAGCCCCTGCCGGGCCAGCTCGAAATGCTCCTCCGAAGAGCCCGCCAGCGTCTGGTAGTACTCGACGGCGAAGATCGGCGGTACCTCTCCGTCGGGGAACAGCTCGCGGTAGCGCTGCATCGCGGCCTGCCGCTGGCCGGTCTGGTTGAGGCGTCGCGCCTCGGCCAGCACCGCCTGGTTCACCACCATCGCCCGTAGCGCCGCGGAGGCGCGGAAGGCGGCGTCGCTATGGGGCGCGGTCTGGTTCAGCCGCGTCAGATAGGCCTCGGCATTCTGCCGGTCGCCATTCTGCGCGGCCACCTCCGCCGCGGTCGCCAGCACGTCCGGATTGTTCGGCTCCAACATGAGCAGGCGCTCGAGTGCCTGCTGCGCCAGCTCCGGCCGTCCCCGCGTGCTCCAGTAATTCGCCTGGTCCAGCAGGATGCCGAAGCCGCGGCTGCCGGCGCGAACCGTCCCTGCATCGCTATCCGGCTGGGCCATGCCGGATCCGAACGGCACCTGCGCCCCAGCCGGAACCGCGGCCAGCACCAGCCCGAGGGCGACGGCCCCGGCCAAGCGGACCGCAACACTCCCATGCAGGCGCGAATCGGCCTCGCACCGGTCAGCCAGGACGGTCGGAGCCAAACGCGCAACGCGAGCGGACATGCCCGAAACTCCCCAAACCACAGGCGGCACGGGCCATCGACCCTTCCGGCGTGTCCGCGCCGTCGCCTCGCCGCCCATCTATAAACCGGACACGAAACCACGTCGCGGGAAAAACACGCAAACCGCCTTGCATGAAGGGACAATAATCATTTTTTAGAACACTACAGCCAAGAAAAAGGGCGGTCCCGGGTCTCCCCGGAACCGCCCTTTCAGATCACGCCGCCTCGCTCTCCGCGCGGCGGGCGTGCTTCTTGCGCTCATGCGGATCGAGGTAGCGCTTGCGCAGGCGGATCGCCGTCGGCGTCACCTCCACCAGTTCGTCCTCCTCGATATAGGCGATGGCCTGCTCCAGGCTCATCTTCCGGGGCGGAACCAGCAGAAGCGCCTCATCCTTGCCGGCGGCACGGATGTTGGTGAGCTTCTTCTCCTTGATCGGGTTCACGTCGAGGTCGTTCTCGCGCGAATGCTCGCCGAGGATCATGCCGACATAAACCTTCACGCCCGGATCCACGAAGAGCGCGCCGCGCTCCTGCAGGGCAAACAAGGAGTACTGCACCGCCTCGCCGTCCGAGTTGGAGATCAGGCTCCCCTTCACGCGCCCCTCGATCGCGCCAGCCCAGGGCTGATAGCCCAGGAACAGCCGATTCATCATGCCGGTGCCGCGCGTGTCCGTCATGAACTCGCCGTGATAGCCGATCAGGCCGCGTGACGGGATGTGGAAGGTCAGCCGGACCTTGCCGCCGCCCGAAGGCCGCATGTCCTGCATCATACCCTTCCGCTGGGCCATCTTCTCGACGACGACGCCCGAATAGGCCTCGTCCACGTCGATCAGCGCCTCCTCGAAGGGCTCTTCGCGCTCGCCCGTCTCCGGGTTCACCTGCGTCAGCACTCGCGGCCGGCCGATCGTCAGCTCGAAACCCTCGCGGCGCATCTGCTCGATCAGCACGCCAAGCTGCAGCTCGCCACGGCCGGCCACCTCGAAGGCATCCACCTCCTCGCTGACCTTCACGCGGATGGCGACGTTGCCCTCCGTTTCCTTCATCAGGCGATCGCGGATCTGGCGCGACGTGACCTTCTTGCCCTCGCGACCGCCCAGCGGGCCATCATTGATGCGGAAGGTCATGGAAAGCGTGGGCGGGTCGACCGGAATGGCCGGCAGCGGCTCTGTCACCTCGGGGGAGGCGATGGTGTCCGGGATCGTCGCGTCGGACAGGCCGGCAATGGCGCAGATGTCGCCCGCCTGCACCTCATCCACCGGCACGCGATCCAGACCCGAGAAGGTCATCAGCTTCGTCAGGCGGCCCGTCTCGACAACCGAGCCATCCTGGCGCAGCACGCGCACCGGCATGTTGGTGCGGGCGATGCCCTGCTCGATGCGGCCCGTCAGGATGCGGCCCAGGAACGGGTCCGCCTCAAGAATCGAGGCGTTCATCGCGAAGGGCGCGGCCGGATCGACCGTCGGCTCCGGCACATGGCTCAGGATCAGGTCGAACATCGGCGACAGGTCCTTGCGGGGCCCATCCATCGTCAGATCGGCCCAGCCCTGGCGGCCCGAGGCGAACATGGTGTGGAAGTCGAGCTGCTCGTCGCTGGCACCCAGCGCCGCGAACAGGTCGAACACCTCGTTCAGCACCTCATCGGCCCGCGCGTCCTGGCGGTCCACCTTGTTGATGACCACGATCGGCTTCAGCCCGCGGGCCAACGCCTTGGTCAGCACGAACTTGGTCTGCGGCAGCGGCCCCTCGGCCGCGTCGCAGAGCACGATTGCGCCGTCCACCATGGATAGGATGCGCTCGACCTCGCCGCCGAAGTCGGCGTGGCCTGGCGTGTCCACGATGTTGATCTTGGTGCCCTTCCACTCCACGGCCGTCGACTTGGCCAGGATCGTGATGCCACGCTCCCGCTCCAGGTCATTACGGTCCATGGCGCGCTCGGCCACCTGCTGGTTGGCGCGGAAGGCGCCGGCCTGCTTCAGCAGGTTGTCCACAAGCGTCGTCTTGCCATGGTCAACGTGGGCGATGATCGCCACGTTGCGGATGTTCTGCGTCATCGCGCGGTATCCTTCGTCCGGCACCGGGGCCGCCCCGGCGCCACGCGCGATGCCGGCCCCTGCAGGGCCGATCGCGCCAGTTTCACATCCCCGGCGGGGAAGCGGCCTTCGCCCGAAGTTCCATCCATGAAGACCCCGCGGCCTTGTGGGGCGGCGGGGCTTCTCTTCGGCGGTCCGGCGTGTTGCGGCGCACACATAGCGCGCCGCACACCGGATTGCGAGGGTTTCCGCGATGCCCCCCGCCCGTTCCGCCCATGCAAAGGAAGCGGGGCAGCGAAACGGGCGCAAAAGCCCCCCTCTACCCCCGCGGCGGCAGCCGCTCGGCTGGCATGCCTGGCCCCGGCGGCACCGCCGGGCGCGGCCCCTGCCGCAACGGCCGCTGCGGTTGAGCAGAGGGCGGCACCGGCGGCTGGGCATCCACGCCGGTGGGCACCCCCGGCGGCAGAGGCCGCGCGCCTGGGCCGCTCGGCGAGGCTGGCAGCGCCGCCTCCGCCTGATCCAGCGCGTTCAAGGCCGCGCGCGTGTCCCGTTGCCTCGCCAGCCGGCGGGCCGAGGCGAGCTGGCTCAGCGCCGCACTGCCCTGCGGGCGGCTCGCCTCGCTGGCGACCACCGAATTCGTCAGCAACCGCGTCTCCGCCCGCTCCATCGCCTCGATGGCAGGCCCCGTGTTACGGCGGATGAGGAAGGCCCGCGCCTCGGACAACAATGCCCTCGCGGTTTCCACCTGGGCGGCATCGGCCGCCGCGGCATTCCGGTTCTGCGCCGGCACATAGGGGGTGGCCGCGGGATTGTTGCGCTCGCGCTGCATCTCTCGCACAGCCGGGTCATCCGAGGCCTGCCCCTGGGCCCAGGCCGGCCCCGCAAGCAGGATAGCGGTCAGGGCGGCGGACAGGGTGGTCGAGCGGATCATGGTCTTCTCCTATGTCGGGGCCGGAACGCGCGGCAGGCGGATCGGCTTCCGGCACAGGCAAGCAAAGCCAGTCCCGGTCCGCCTCGGCGATCCCGCTCCTGGAGCAGATGAAGTGACCGCCCCCGCCAGATTCTTCAGCGCCGGGCCGCCATCTCCACCTCATGCCGGCGGATCAGATCCGGCCAGCCCAGAGGCTCTCGCGTGACGGCGCAGCGGTCCCCCTTCTGGCCCGGGATGAGCTGAGCCCGCGACTGGTACTCGGCACTCCCGAGGCGATCGGCCGCGTAGGACAGGCCGATGCAGAGAAGCGTCGTCCCCAGAACGCCCGACACAGCCCCCCGCCCGGGCGAGACCTCCCGCCGGAAGAACCGGATGAGGTAGGCCAGCGCGATCACCGAAAGCACAGTGATCGGGATCACATTGAAGCGGCTCTCGACGGCCGCGATGCTGTTCAGCGCCGTGATGCCCAGACAGGCCAGCAGGAGGAATGCCAGGGGCAGGATGCGGGGCAGCGCTTCCAGGCGCGCCGCCCGGCTCCGCCACAGGAGGAGCGCGAAGGCCCCGGTCCGGACCAGCCCGAGAATGCACAGCAGCCAGGTTACCGCCCGGAAGACGGGGCCGTAGGATGGGTGGAGGTCGCGGATGTAGACGAAGGGCGTGTCCGCGCTAAAGCTCATGAACACATGCGCCAGGAGGGTCGCCAGCCCTTGGCCGGGATTCTCCAGGTACCACCGCCAGCCGCCATCCGCGCTGATCGGGCCGGAGAACAGTGGGTTCAAATGAAACCAGGGAAGAGCCTCCCGGTTCGCGATCAGCGTGTCGTACTTCCAGGCAATGATGCCGAATGCCGTCTGCAGCCCTCCGAGCTGGCACAGCGGCAGGATGCTCGCCTGGCCATAATTACGCAGGGCATAGAGAGCCTGCGGCCCCCAGATCGCCGCGCCGGCGGCCAGGAAGGACAGGACTGCGACCAGGGCGAGGCGCCCCCGCACGGCCCGCCACTGCGGCGCCAGGCCAACCCCGATGAGGATGGCGAGATGCCAAGCGGCCAGGACCGGCAGGTTTGCAGGCCGCACCATTAGCGCATAGGCCACGATGACGGCCCCCGCGAGCATCGAGCCCTCGGTCCGCCAACGGGCATAGGGGCCGCTCAGCTGCAACGCCAAGGCCGAGAGCGAGACGAAAAGGATAAGGGAAAGGCCATCCGTCAGCGCATCCGACACCAGGACGAGCGCCATCGGGCTCAACAGGGTGCCGATCAGCGCCGCCCAGGGCCACGGCTTGCCAAGCACCCGCAGCCGGGCCGAAAGCCAAAAAGCAGCGCCCGCGTAGAGGACGGCCTGGACCACGGCGGCGGCAACCACCAGCCGGTCGTTGCCGAAGCCGGAAAGATAGGTGAGGAGCGTCAGGAAGAGCGGATAGCCATAGGTCCGCACGGTCCCGAAATCATGCAACAGCCCGTGCATCCGAAAGCGGAACGCGTAGAACATGTAGCCCCAGGCGTCGGCACCGGTCGGATGACTCTCCGCGAATGCGACGAGCGCGGCGATGCAAGCCGCGAACGGGACGAGCACCACCCAGGAAGCCACGCCCCCCGCGACGCCGGAAGCCTCCGCTCCGAATACCTGCCGCGGTGAACTCACGCGCCGACCAGCACCCGCAGATCGGCCTGCGGCCGAGCCCCGAAATGGGAGATCGCCTCGCTCGCCGCCACGCTCCCCCAGCGGCCGCACTCGGCCAGCGGCAGCCCGCGCGCATGGGCCGCCAGGAAGCCGGCGGCATAGGCGTCGCCCGCCCCGGTCGTGTCGATCACCGTGGTCGGCACCGCCGGCACCTCGATCACCTGCGCGCCCTGCCCGGCATTCGGGACGATAATCCGGCTACCCTTCTCGCTCCGCGTCAGCGCAACCAGCTTGCCCGTGGCCGTAAAGGCCCGCGTCGCCTCCTCCACGTCATTCACCTGGAACAGGGACAGCGCCTCGGCCTCATTGGCGAAGACGATGTCGCTGTTCTTCACGATGAAATCGAGGAAGGCGGTCCGGTGCCGCCCGACGCAGAAACTGTCGGAGAGGGTCAGCGCCACCCGGCGCCCCGCGGCATGCGCGATCAGGGATGCCTTGCGGAACGCCGCCTGCGCCGCCGGCGGATCGAACAGATAGCCCTCCAGATAGGTGACCGAGGCAGATTCCACCGCCGCCTGGTCCACATCCGCCTCGCCGAAGGTCACGCAGGCGCCGAGATAGGTGTTCATTGTCCGCTGCCCATCCGGCGTCACCAGGATCAGGCATCGCGCCGTGGGGTCGCCTCCCTTCAGCGGCTTGGTCGGAAAATGGATCCCCAGCGCCTTCAGGTCCTCCGCGAAGGCCTTGCCGGGGGCGTCGTCGGCCACCTTGCCGAGATACCCCACCTTCGCGCCAAGCGATGCCGCCACCGCGCAGGTATTCGCCGCCGAGCCACCGCCCGTCTGCACGCTGGCACCAATCGCGGCATGGATCGCCTCGGCCCGGGCCGTGTCGATCAGGGTCATGCCGCCCTTTGCCATGCCCCATTCCGCCAGCATCGCCTCGGTGGCCGAGGCCACCACATCCACGATGGCATTGCCGATACCCAGGATATCCAGCGCCGCCTGCCGATCCGCCATGCCCGTCTTCCCATGCCGCCGGGCCCTGCGGCCCTGTCCGAGGGGCGCCGTCCCCCGGCCCAAGGCCGGGGGACAGCGCCCCGAATGGCCGCCGCCATACCATGCGGCGGCGTGGCCGGAAGCCGCCCGGCATCACGGAACTCCGATTATACACCCGAACTTTCGATCGGGCCGTTGTGCCCTGTCTCCCGCCCGTGATAGCCCCGCTGCGGCAGATGCGGGGCAGGGATCCTCCCCGCATCCGATCGCTGCCCGGGAAGGCCCGCGGAACCCGCGTCCCGGCGGGCCGTGCCATGCCATGCCAAGACCGCCTTTCGCGCAGGGGGAAATTTCCATGTCCGTCTTCCGCCGCCGCCCAGCCGACCAAGGGCCCACCGAGGTCGCCGAGCCCGCCACCGTGCCGGTCATGCGCGATCCCGACTTGGCCGTGCCCCCGTTCCGCCCCGCCCCGGGCCAAGCCTCCAAGGACACCGCCATGAGCCTGCCGCCCAAGCCCACCGCGCCCCAGGGCGCCCCCGGCGTGACCATGCCGCCCCGCCCGGCCTCCGCCGCAGCCGCCGGCCGCCCGGCCGCCTCCACCGCGGAGCGCCGCACCCTCGTCGTCGGCAAGGGCATCTCCCTCCAGGGCACCGTCACCGATGCCGAGCGCCTGGTCGTGGACGGCACGGTCGAGAGCCAGATGATCCAGGCCACCGAGCTGCAGATCACCCATTCCGGCGTCTTCAAGGGCGAGGTCCAGGTCGAGGACGCCGAGATCGCCGGCGTGTTCGACGGCACCATCACCGCTCGCGGCTCGCTCATCATCCGCGCCACTGGCCGCGTGCTCGGCGTCGCCCGCACCCGCCGCCTGTCGGTCGAGGATGGCGGCCAGCTTTCCGGCCGCATGGAGATGCTTACCGAGGCCCAGGCCTCGGCGGCCCCCCCGGGCGTCCCCGCCGCCGCCCCGCAGCCCAGCCAGGCGCCGCAATACGCGACGCCCAACCTGGCCGCCCCGCGCTCCTGACGCGCTGACCCCTGCGGAACGCGCCCCCGGGACATCCCGGGGTGCGCGGCCCCGCACCCGCAACCACCCACCAACCAAGGCCGGCGATGATCGCGCCCCGCGAAACCCGCCGCAGCACCTGCCTTTCAGGGAGCCTTCCAGCGGGCTTTCCGGGGAGGCGCCCATCGATGCGCCGCGCGATCCCCCGCGGCCTCGCACCAGTCCTGGCGCTCGCCGTCACCCTTCTTCTCCCCGCCTGCGCGGCCGGCCCCGACCATGCCGCCAGCGAGGTGCTCGAGGAGGTGCTGGAAAGCCACCGCGCCAATCTCGCCGGCCTCGGCGCCACACCGCCGCCCCGCGCTACCCCGGTCGCGAGCCGCCCCTCGGGCCGCGTCGCTCCGGGCAGCGTCGCCGCCCTCATCGGCCAGTCCCCCGACCGCGTCCTTGCCACCCTCGGCCGGCCCACCCGCCGCCGCCCCGAAGGCGATGCGGAAATCTGGCTCTACCAGGGCCCCAGCTGCGCTCTCGACGTCGTCCTTTACCGCGAGCGCAACATCGCCCGCGTCGCCTGGGCCGCGGCCCGCGCCAGCGGCACGGAACGCCGGACCGAGGCGGGCTGCCTGCGGGATCTGGTATCGGGCTAGCACCGGCTTCCGCCGGATCATGTGCGTCCTTCCACAACGCTCCCGTATGCCACTAGGCTCGCGGAAACAGCGGGCTGCGCCGTGCAGGCGGTCCGGAGATGCAGGGAGGTTCGAATCCATGTGGCGACGCATTCTCGCGGCCAGCGCCTTGGCCCTGGCCGCCCTTGTCTCCGGCTGGCCGCCAGCCCGCGCCCAAGCGCCGGCAGCCGCTCCCGCCGGACAGCCGATCGAGATCCAGTTCTGGCACGGTCTCGGCCCGCCCGCCGGCGGTCAGCTTGAGCAGATCGTGGCCGACTTCAACGCCAGCCAGGCGAAGTACAAGGTCGTGCCGTCCTTCCGCGGCAGCTACCCCGAGACGGTCGTGGCCGCCATCGCCGCCTTCCGCGCCAGCACCGCGCCGCACATCGTCCAGATGTTCGAGGTGGGCACGGGCACGATGATGTCCGCCGGGCGCGCGGTGAAGCCGCTGCATGAGATCATCGCCGAAAGCGGCGTCGCCATCGACACGCGCGACTTCATCGGCCCCGTCGCCGGCTACTACAGCTCCGCCGACGGCAAGATGATGGCCCTGCCCTTCAACAGCAGCACCGCCATCGCCTTCTACAACAAGGACATGTTCCAGCGCGCAGGCCTCGACCCCAACGCCTTCTCCGCCACCTGGCAGGGCGTGGAGGAAGCGGCGCGCAAGCTGAAGGCGGCCGGCATCGCCTGCCCGATCGGCACCTCCTGGCCGAGTTGGGTCATGGTGGAGCAGCTGCTCGCCATCCATGACGTGCCGCTCGCCAGCCGCTCCAACGGCTTCGAGGGGCTGAATGCCGAGCTGAACCTGACCAACCCGCTGATGGTCCGGCACATGACCAACCTGGTGAACTGGCAGAAGGAAGGCCTGTTCCGCTATGGCGGGCGCGACGCGGCGGGCGATCCGCTCTTCCCCTCGGGCGAATGCGCCATCGCCTTCGGCTCCTCCGGCCTGCGCGGCCGCATCGAACGGGAGGCGCGCTTCCAGTGGGGCGCCGCGATGCTGCCCTTCTACGAGGGCACCGCGCCGCGCAACTCCATCATCGGCGGCGCCGCGCTCTGGTCGATGAATCGCGGCCCGAACGCCACCCGCAGCGCCGAGGAATGGCGCGGCGTAGCCGAGTTCTTCCGCTACATCACCAGCCCGCCCGTCATGGCCAAATGGCACCAGGACACGGGCTATGTCCCCGTCACCCGCGCCGCCTATGAGCTGAGCCGCTCGCAGAACTACTACGCCCGCAATACCGGGGCGGATGTCCCCATTGAGCAGATGCTGCGCGGCGGCGATCCCACCCCGAACAGCCGCGGCATCCGCCTCGGCGGCTTCATCGAGATCCGCAACATCATCCAGGAGGAGATGGAGCGGGCCTTCCAGGGCCAGGTGACGCCGGAACAGGCGCTCGCCAGCATGAACACCCGCGGCAACCAGGTGCTGCGGAACTTCGAGCGCACCAACCGCAACTGAGCCGTGTCGCCGGGCGGGGATCCATCCCGCCCGGCCGCGATCAGGCCCCGAACCGCAACTCCCGCGCCGCCCGCTCCAGCGTCCCGGCGCTGCCGATCTCGTAGAGCGACGCAAGCCACCGCCGCAGCGGCCGCACCAGGCGCTCATCCTGGCCGAGCGTTCCGAACAGCGATTCAATCGAGAGCAGCGGCATGGGATCCGCCCCACCCTCCGCGGCCTTCCGCTGCAGCAAGGATGCAAGCGGATGGCGGATCTCGATGGCCGCGCCGCTCTCATCGACACCCCGGATGCGCCGCATCCAGGCCGCAAGCGCGAGAGCGAGAAGCTCGACCTCCACGCCCATCGCCAGGCACGCCCCGATCGGCATGACGAGCAGGTTGATCGGCGCATCCGTGTTGACCCGCTCCACCGTGTCCTCGATGGACGGATTAGCGAAGCGCGCGATCAGCGTGCGCTTGTAGCCGGCGAGGTCGACGCCCGGCACGGGCGGCAGGGTCGGCTCCGTCTCGCGGTCCATCAGCGCCGCCATATAGGCCCGCAACCGCGCATCCCCCATCGCCTCATGCACGAAGCGGTGGCCCATCAGCCGTCCGAGCGCCGTGACCGCCAGATGGCTCCCATTCAGCAGCCGCAGCTTCATCATCTCATAGGGGGCGACATCCGGCACGACCTGGGCGCCGACCTCCTCCCAATCCGGCCGCCCGGCGGCGAAGGAATCCTCGATCACCCATTGCGTGAAGCTCTCCGAGACGACCGGCCAGCGATCCCGGATGCCGTAGCGTTGCGCCAGGTGTTCGATGTGGTCGGGCCGGGTCGCTGGGGTGATCCGGTCCACCATCGTGTCGGGAAAGGCGCCGTGGGCGGCGATCCACCCGGCCAGCCGCGCGTCCCGCAGCCCGGCCAGCGCCAGCACCGCCTCGCGCAGCACATCCCCGTTGTTCTGGATGTTGTCGCAGGACATGGCGGTGAAGGCGCTCTGTCCAGCCAGCATGCGCCGCCGATAGGCCTCGACGATGACACCCACCGCACTGCGCGGCCGCGCCGGCTCCGCCAGGTCGGCGCGGATCATCGGATGATCGGGGTCGAGTTGCCGCGTCGCCGGGTTGAGGCAATAGCCATTCTCGCTGACGGTCAGGCTGACGATGCGGATCGCCGGGTCATCCATCCGCGCGAGCAGCGCATCACTCGATGCCCCGGCGAAGATCACCTCCGCGAGCGAGCCGATGACCGAGACGGTCTCATCTGTCCCGCCGCGCTCGACCAGCGTGTAGAGCCCGTCCTGGGGAGCGAGGCTTTCGCGCATCCGCAGATCGCCGGGCAGCAGCCCGGCGCCGGCGATTCCCCAGCCCAGTGCCTGGGGCTGCCGTTCCATCAAGTCATGCGTGTAGCGGGCCAGATGGGCCCGGTGAAACGCCCCGAGCCCGAGATGCACCATCCCGGCCCTGACCTGGGCGGGATCGTAGCGCGGCAGGCGGACAGGCGGTGCTAGGCGGGAGAGATTCGCTCGATTCAGCTCAACGGCATCCATGGCGCCCCCCCCAACCGGCCTGGGATCAGGAAGCCGGGCCTCCCAGCGCATCCGCCGCCGTCAGCCGTCCGTCATACAGCGCCCGGCCGATGATCACCCCCGCGATCGTGCCCGTTGCCCGCAACGCGTCCAGATCCGCGCGCCCGGCCACGCCACCGCTGGCGATCACCGGGGTGGTGAGGCGTTCGGCCAGGGCTGCCGTCGCCGCCACATTGACCCCGCCCAGCATCCCGTCCCGGTCGATATCCGTGTGGATGATGGCGGCCGCCCCGGCATCCTCCAGCATCAGCCCCAGATCCAGCGCCGTCAGAGTACCCGTCTCGGCCCAGCCTTCGGTCGCCACGAAGCCGTCCCGGGCGTCGATCCCGATCGCCACCCGTCCCGGATGGGCCCGGCAGGCCGCCCGCGCGAAATCCGGGTCCTTCGCCGCCGCCGATCCCAGGATCACCCGCGCGATCCCCGCCTCCAGCCAGCCCTCCACGGTCGCCATGTCGCGGATGCCGCCGCCGAGCTGCACAGGCCGCGTCGTGGCGCCCAGGATGGCCCGCACCGCCTCCACATTGGCCGGCTTGCCGGCGAAGGCACCGTCCAGGTCCACCACATGCAGCCAGGGAAAGCCCGCCTGGTCGAAGGCCCGCGCCTGGGTGGCCGGGTCGCCATAGACCGTCGCCTGGGCCATGTCGCCGCGCTTGAGGCGCACGACCTGCCCGCCCTTCAGGTCGATGGCGGGATAGGGAATGAAGTCCATCAGTTGTCCTGCGGGAACAGCGCCTCGGTCGGGCGGCCCCGCACCGGCTCCAGCGTCTTGTAGTAGTGATGCCCGGCGACGGTGCGCCCGTCGATCCGCGCATAGGCCGGATGCGTGCCCCAGCGCACATAGCCCAGCCCCTCGAACAGCGCGATGGCGGTCCGCTGCGTCTCGCGCACATCCAGGTTCAGCACCCGGTGCCCCAGCGCCGACGCCCGCTCCTCCACCCGCCGCACCATCATCCGCGCCAACCCATGGCCGCGCGCATAGGGGGCGATATAGGCGTGGGTCAGATGCGCGGACCAGGCCTGCGCCTCGTTGTTCCGCGCGGGACGCACCAGCTGCGCGGATCCCACCGGGTGCCCATCCAGCCGCGCCACGAACAGCTCGCGCTCCGGCACCAGCATCACGCCGCGGAAATGGCGCTTCAGCGCCTCGCGGCCCTGCGGCGCCAGCCAACCGAAGCCGCCGCCCTCGATGATGGCCGCATCCGTGGCCTCGCACAGATCCGCCATGTCGGCGTCCTCGAGCGAATCCACGCGCTCGACGGACAGGGAATGCGCGACCTGGCTCATGGCGCCCAACGTAGGAAGTTGCGCAGGATCCGCAGCCCCACCGGGCCCGACTTCTCGGCATGGAACTGCGTGCCCGCCAAATTGTCCCGCCCGACCACGGCCGCGACATCGCCGCCATAGGCCGTGCTCGCCAGCAGCTCGTCCCGCTTTCCGCCACGCAGGGCATAGGAATGCACGAAATACGCATGCGCCCCGTCCGGCAGTCCGGCCAGCAGCGGATGCGCGCCATGCGGCTCCAGCGCGTTCCAGCCCATTTGCGGCAGCGGCAGCTCGGCCCCGGCCGGGTCGCGCGGGTCCATCGGCGCGATCTCGCCCGCGATCCAGCCGAGCCCGGGGGTCACCCCATGCTCCAGCCCGCGCTCCGCCATCATCTGCATGCCGACGCAGATGCCAAGGAACGGCCGCCCGCGCGCGATCACCGCCTCCTGCAGCGCCTCCCGCATCCCGGGCAGCATCTCCAGCCCCCGCGTGCAGGCTGCGAAGGCCCCCTGCCCCGGCAACACGACGCGATCCGCCGCCAGCACATCCGCCGCATCCGTGGTCACCGAAAGGTCCAGAGCCACGCCTTCCTCCCGCGCCGCGCGCTCGAAGGCACGTCGCACGGAGGCAAGGTTCCCCGATCCGGAATCAACCACCGCAAGCTTCACGCCGCCACTCCCCGGGCGAGCCAGGGCCGTGCCCGCACCGCCCGCAACACCGCCTCGTCCTCGTCCCGCGCGGCCACCACGCCCTCGGGCGCGAAGCCGCGCCGCCGGAGCGTCCAGCGCTCCAGGTCCCGCGCGTGGAAGCCGAACAGCAGCTGCAGCGCGAGCCCCGCGAAGCCTTCCCATGGGTCCGGGATGAAGGCGATCGCCACCGCCGCCACGAGATAGCCCAGCAGCGCCAGCCACAAGCCGTGCCACAGCAGCCAGAGCGGACCGAACAGGAAGGCCCAGAAAGAGAACCCCTCGCGCACCAGCCGCGTGCGCGGCCGCTCGCCACCCTTCGCGTGAATGGTGAAGACCCGCATCAGGCTTCCAACATCCCCTTTGTGGAGGGAATCGTCCCCTCGGCCCGCGGATCGGCTTCCACCGCCATCCGCAGCGCCCGGGCGAAGGCCTTGAACAGCCCCTCGGCAATATGGTGCGCGTTGGTCCCGGCGCGCTGCGTCAGATGCACCGTCATCGCAGAATTCATCGCCAGCGCGCGGAAGAACTCCTCGAACAGTTCGGTATCCATCTCGCCCACCTTGTTGCGCGGGAAGCTGGCCGACCAGACGAGGAAGGGGCGCCCGGAGATATCGATCGCGCATTCCGCCAGCGCCTCGTCCATGGGCACCAAGGCCTGGCCATAGCGGCGGATGCCGCGCTTGTCGGCCAGCGCCTTGCGGATCGCCTGCCCCAGCACGATGCCGACATCCTCGGTCGTGTGATGGAAGTCGATATGCAGGTCGCCCTCCGCCTTCACGGAGAGGTCGACCATCGAATGCCGCGCCAGCGCCGTCAGCATGTGGTCCAGGAAGCCGATCCCGGTCGCGATCTCGGCGCGTCCGGTCCCATCCAGGTCCAGCCTGAGATGGATCCGGGTTTCGGCGGTTTCGCGGTTGATTTCGGCGCGGCGGGGAAAGGCGTCCATGTCGCCCCTTTAGACCGCGATGACCCGGGGTGGAACCAAGCGGTGTGAATGACAGCCATTTTGTAACCAATCGGTTACTGTCCCGCCGTTCCAGATCCTCACCGCCGCCGCAGGACATAGTTGATCGTCAGGTCGATCTCAGCGCTGTCCTCCCGCGTGCCGGGCGGGAAGGGTGGCACGCTCCGCCCCCGCAGCAGCGCCTGCGCCCCGGCATCCAGCCAGATCGAGCCCGACCGTCCGATCAGCTGCAATGCGCTTACCCGCCCGCTGCGGTCCACCGAGAAGCGCACGATCGCCGTGCCGTCCTCCCCCGCCTCTGCCGCCTGGCGCGGGTAATATCCATGCTGCCGCAGCCAGGCCATGAAGGCCGAGCGCCAGTCGGCCCCAAGATTCGCCCCCCGAATGCGGAGCTGCGCATTCGGCGCGTCCGCCGCGGCTGGCGCCGTGGAAATATCTGCATCCCGCTCCCGCCGCGGCCCAGCCGCCGAAGGCCGCGGCGGCGCTGCCGGCCGCCCCAGCGAAATGGGCGGCCCTTGGCTGAGGTCGAGCGCTCCCGCAAAGGGCAAACCAGGCGCCGCAGCCCTCGCGCGCGGCTGCGGCGCCCGCGTCGGCGGCACCGGCCGCGCCGTCACTGTCTCGGGCGGGGAGGGCTCCGGCGCTGGCGGGGGAGGCAGCGGCATCGCCGCCATCTCCGTCTGGCTCTGGGCTTCCACCGGCGGCGGGGGAGGCGGCAGGGAAAGGTCGGAAGGCGCCGGCTGGGCTGGCAGCGGAACCGGCAGCGGCACCACACGCGCCAGCGGTGGCATGGGCGCCACCGACGCCGGCGGAGGCGGGGCCGGAACCGGCGCCTGGGCCACCGGCGGTGCGACGGGCGGCAACGGCAGCGGCCCCGGCGCGCCCGACGGCGCGACCGACGGCGCGACCGGCGGCGCCTCGCCGAGCGGCCCGCCACCCGGCGGCTCTGCCATGCGCGGCATCGGCTCCGGCGGCTGCGGCAGCTCCGCCGGCTCGGGCGGTTCCAGAGGCGCCGGCACCCCGCTTGGCGGCGGCGCGGGCGTGCTCTCCGCCGTCCCGCCCTCGAACACGACCTCCATCGAGGACGCCGCCGAGGGCTCCTGCACTGCCCGTCGCTCGAAGCCGAACATCAGCCACCAACCGATCGCCAGATGCAGCAGCAGCGAAAGGCCCAGCGCCACGCCGCGCCAGCCCCGAACCCAGCCTGGTCGCCGCCCGTTCTGTGGCCCATGCCCAGGCGGAGCCGGCCGGCGCAGCGGCGGCGGCCGCAGGTCACCCGCCGGCGACAGCGTGCCTCCCGTGGAACGTCCCGCCATGGAACGCCCCGCCATCGAAGGCCCCACCATCGAAGGCCCCGTGGCGGAAAGGCTCACCGCGCCCATGCTCATGCCCCGCCCGAACCTGTCACGCTGTTCCTGTCACGCCATAGCCGCCCTGCCGTATCCATGGGCAGATGGGGCGCCCTCCGCCCCGGCGGAACCGCCCCCGCGACGGCCAATTGCAACAGGCGGATCGGATCGCCACATGGGGCGCCTCACATGGCACCCATCATGAATACTCAACAACACGATCCACTCGGCTGGCACGGCACCACCATCCTCTGCGTCCGCAAGACAGGTCCGGACGGAAAGACCCAGGTGGCCATGGCCGGCGACGGCCAGGTCTCCATGGGCCAGACGGTCGTCAAGAACAACGCCCGGAAGGTCCGCCGCATCGCCGGCGGCAAGGTCATCACCGGCTTCGCCGGCGCAACGGCCGATGCCTTCACTCTGCTCGAGCGCCTGGAGGCGAAGCTAGAACGCTTTCCCGACCAGCTCGAGCGCGCCGCCGTCGAACTCGCCAAGGACTGGCGGACGGACCGCTACCTGCGCCGCCTGGAAGCCCTCCTCGCGGTCGCGGACAAGGACCGCTCCCTCCTCATCACCGGCCAGGGCGACGTGCTCGACCCGGAGGACGGCATCATCGGCATCGGCTCGGGCGGGAACTACGCCCTCGCCGCCGCCCGCGCCCTGATGACGGTGGACGGGCTGACGGCCGAGGAGATCGCGAAGCGGTCCATGACCATCGCGGCCGATATCTGCGTCTACACGAACGGCCGCTTCATCGTCGAAACGCTTTGACCGGATGCCCCCGGAACAACGGGGCTTCCGAACCCTGACGCAGGAGCCGGGAGACCACCTCTCCCGGCTCCCTCCCGGCTGCCGCTACAGCAGCGCCGCCTTTGTCGCGTTCACCGGCTTGTCCTCGCGCATTGCCCGCTTCTGCCGCCTCAACTGCTTCGCCACATGCTCCAGCGCCGAGGCGAAGGCTGTATAGGCGTTGCGCGAATGCTCTCCATGGCCATCGAAGAACAGGCCACGCCCGGCATGCACCCGCACGTTGCAGCCGAAGCCGGCGCCCTTGCCGCCCGGGCTGAAGGTGGCGGTGATGTCCTCGGCACCGTTGAAGTACTTGGCCGAAAGCCGCGTCAACTGCTCCGTCGCATGCGTCCGCAACGCCTCGCCGACATCCACCTGATGGCCCGACACGATAATGCGGCCTTCGCGTGCGATATCCACGTCTTCCGGAGCTGCCACTGCGTTCTCCCTCCATGGCTGAGATAGTCGACCGAGGTAAACGCGGCACCAGCGGGTACGTTACCGACGCCCGGCGCCTTATCCGCCCCTGGAACGATGCCTGGTGAAACGCCCCGGCTTCAGCCCTGCCGGGAGAGCGCCGGGCGAGCCGGCACCGCCGGCGGCCCGCCCGCGCCGCGCCGCCCGCGCCCGGAGGCCCAGACCATGGCAGCCGACACCGCCACGATCCCCCCGGCCACCAGCCCCAGCTCCCGCAGGGCCCCGCCCCCAATCGCCACCCCGCCGAACAACGCCCCCAGCGACGCGCCAAGATAGGTGGCGGAGGCATTCAGGGAGAGCAGCACCGGCGCCATGGCCGGCGAAAGCCCCACCAGCCGCACCTGCTGCACCGCCGGGAAGCTCCAGCCCGAGGCACCCCAGATCACGAGCAGCCCCAGCACGAAGGGCACCGCCACGGCCGGAGACAGCCATTCCACGCTCACCGAGATGGCGGCGAGCGAAAGGGCGAGCACTGCGTTGGACAGGATCAGGAAGCGCCGCGGGTCCTGCCGGTCCGCCGCCCATCCGCCGAGGACGACGCCGAGCAGGCCGCCCAATCCCGACAGCAGCAGCGCCAGCGCCGTCCCCCTTCCGTCGAACCCCAATGCCCCCTGCACGAAGGGCCCGAGATAGGAGAACAGGGTGAAGGCCCCGGCGAAGACCATGACCGTCTGCGCCAGCAGCACCGCCACTGCCGGGCGTGCCACGACAGCCAGCCGCTCCAGCACCCCCGCCGCCTTCGCCCCGGAGAGCCGCGGCATGAAGGCCAGGCTGCCCGCGGCCGAAAGCGCGCCCAGCCCGGCTACGAGCAGGAAGGCCGCCCGCCAGCCGAACTCCTCGCCGATCAGCGTGCCGATCGGCGCACCCAGCACGGTGGACAGCGTCATCCCGCCAACCACCATCGCCATGGCGCGGCCACGGTGATGCGGCTCCACCAGCGCAATGGCGCAGGCCCCCGCCGTCGGCACGAAAAGCGCCGCCGCGAGTGCCGCGACGATCCGCAACCCCATCAGCGCTCCATAGCCGGGCGCCAACCCGCAGGCCGCGGAGGCGATTGCATAGACGCCCATCGCCAGGACCAGCATCCGCCGCCGCTCGACCCCTGCCAGGGCCGCCGCCAGCACCGGGGAGGCAAGCGCATAGGCCAGGGCGAAGGTCATGGAGAGATAGCCGGCCGATGGCACGCTGACGCCCAGATCAGCCGCGATCACGGGCAGCAGCCCCGCGATGCTGAAGGTTCCCGTCCCCACGGCAAATGTGCCCAGGGTGAGCCAGAGCAGGATGCGCGGCATGACGGCCTCGTCAGTTCAATATTCATTGAACTATGCTGCACCGCAGCGGAC
This sequence comes from Muricoccus harenae, assembly GCF_009848505.1. Lineage (GTDB taxonomy): Bacteria > Pseudomonadota > Alphaproteobacteria > Acetobacterales > Acetobacteraceae > Roseomonas > Roseomonas harenae. Next base: position 68,673 of record NZ_WWDL01000010.1, on the reverse strand, counting down.
GTCAAGGAGTTCAAGGGGTCCTGAACATGCCTCTTGGACCCGCCGCGGTGATTGCCTATCTCCTGGCCATGTCAAAGGCGCTCCATCACCCCGGGCCGGAGCAGATCGACCTCTCCGCCGTGCTGGACGCGCTGCGGGACCCGATCCGCCGCTCGATCGTGCTCATGGTCGCGGAGGAGGGCGAAAAGCGCTGCTCCTCCTTCCTGCACTGTGCCACGAAGACGAACCTCACCTATCATGTCGCCCGCCTGCGGGAGGCCGGGGTGGTCCGGGTGCGGGCCGAAGGCTCCGCCCGAGTCGTCTCGCTGCGGCGGGCGGAACTGGAGGCGCGCTTCCCCGGCCTGCTCGACTCTGTGCTCAACGGCGCAAGGCAGGATCCGCCGCTCGCCCGGCTGGTCGAGCCCGCCTGACAGCCGCCGAACCCCGCAACCCCTAACGCCTTGAACACCCCGAACAGGGCGCGCCCTGCGCCCGGATGCACCGAATGAACACCCCGTCCCTGAACATCGCGGAAGCCGTGAACCTCTCGCCGCGCGAGATCGTCTCGGAGCTGGACCGCTATATCGTCGGCCAGCACGACGCCAAGCGCGCCGTCGCCATCGCGCTGCGCAACCGCTGGCGCCGCCAGCAGCTGCCGGACGGCATGCGCGAGGAGGTGGTGCCGAAGAACATCCTGATGATCGGCCCCACCGGCTGCGGCAAGACCGAGATCGCCCGCCGCCTCGCCCGCCTTGCCAATGCTCCCTTCCTGAAGGTGGAGGCCACGAAGTTCACCGAGGTCGGTTATGTCGGCCGTGACGTGGAGAGCATCGTCCGCGACCTGGTGGAATCCTCCATCGTCCAGATGCGCGACACCGCCCGCGCCGAGGTGCAGGCCAAGGCCGAGCTGAACGCCGAGGAACGCCTGGTCAGCGCGCTGGTCGGCGAGGGCGCTTCGGGCGAGACGCGCATGAAGTTCCGCAAGCTCCTGCGCGAAGGCTCCCTCGAGACGAAGGAGATCGAGGTTCAGGTCGCCGAGCAGGCCACGCCCATCGGCGCCATGGACATCCCCGGCATGCCGCCCGGCGCCCAGAACATCCAGGAGATGATGGGCAAGATGTTTGGCCAGCGGAGCCGCGCGCGGAAGATGACGGTCGCCGAGGCCCGCGCCGCGCTCCAGCGCGACGAGGCCGACAAGCTGCTCGACCAGGAGAAGCTGACGCGCGACGCCGTGCAGCACGCGGAGCAGAACGGCATCGTCTTCATCGACGAGATCGACAAGGTCTGCGCCCGCACCAGCGAGGGTGGCTTCCGTGGCGGCGATGTTTCACGTGAAGGCGTGCAGCGCGACCTGCTGCCGCTGATCGAGGGCACGACGGTCAACACCAAGCACGGCCCGGTGAAGACCGACCACATCCTCTTCATCGCCAGCGGCGCCTTCCACCTCGCCAAGCCCGCCGACCTGCTGCCGGAGCTGCAGGGCCGCCTGCCCATCCGCGTGGAGCTGAGCGCCCTGACGCGCGACGACTTCCGCCGCATCCTGACGGAGCCCGAGCACGCGCTGACCGCGCAATACACCGCGCTGATGGGCACGGAAGGCGTGACGCTCGACTTCGCGCCCGATGCGATCGATGCCGTGGCCGAGCTGGCCGCGGACATCAACGACCGTGTCGAGAATATCGGCGCGCGGCGCCTCTCCACCGTGCTGGAGCGGCTGCTGGAGGAGGTCTCTTTCTCCGCCTCCGACCGGCGCGGCGAGACGGTGCGGGTGGACGCGCCCTATGTCCGCGAGAAGGTGGCGCCGCTCGCCTCCAGCACGGACCTGTCACGCTTCATCCTCTAAGATCCTGCTTGAGTGCCGCTACTCTGCGGCACTGTGGAGCGGCATGGGATCGATTAAGGCTTCGACGCCCGAGAGGGCGGCCGGGGCATCCAGTCGTCCGGCGCGGTCGCGCAGCAGGCCGCCCCAGTGCGCGAGCCAGGCGAAGGCGTGTTCCATCACCCAGCGGCGCTTCAGCACGGCAAAGCCATTCTGGGCGGGATCGCGCTGGACCACGCGATGGTGCATGCCGTGCAGGTTCGCTCACTTGCGGCACCAGCCGGCGGCGAAGGCACCATTGTGGATCGCCTCGCGCAAGCTTGGCCAGCGCGCCTTCCCCGCCCCCAGTGCCCAAAGCGTGTCCCGGTCCTGCATGCTGGCGGGAACAAGCGCCATACCCGGTGCCGGTGGTCTCTCCCACCCGGCAGGGCGCGCTCGGCCAGGCCGGCGCTACGATGCCAGCGCCTCGACGAAACGGCCGGAGTCCGACACCCAGCCAAAGAGCAGCTGGATGTTGAGCAGCGATGCCTCGTGATTGCTCCGTGGCAGGCCCGCCCCGATGGGCTCCCCGGTACAGTCCTCCAGCACCACGCAGTGGTAGCCGCGGAACATGGCGTCCCGGACCGTGGACTCCACGCACACGCTGGTCGTGCAGCCCGTCACCACGATGTGGCGCACGTCCCGGGCGCGAAGGATGGAGTCGAGGTTGGTTTCGAAGAAGCCGCTGTAGCGGTGCTTAGGGACCACGAGGTCGCCCTTCGCCGGGGCGAGGCGCGGCAGGATCGCAGTGTTCCAGGTGCCCTCGACGAGGACGCGCCCGGGGCGCCCGTCCGGCGCAGGGGTCTCGGACCCGAGCGCCAGAGGGGCGTGCTTGATGCGGTTCGGTGAGTTCGGGGCGCCGGCGTCGGACAGGTCGGGGCGGAACTGCATGACGAGGTAGACGACCGGCAGGCCAGCCGCGCGCGCCGCCTCCAACACCCGGGCGGTCGGTTCGACGGCGCGCTGGATGGGCGCGATGTCGATGCCGGCGCGGTCGAACATGCCCCCGCGGGCGCCGAAGTCGTTTTGCATATCCACGACCAGAACGGCGGCTCGGCCGGCCTCGAGCCGCACCGGCTCCGGCCTGGCGTCGAGGGTGATGAGGCGGTTTCCCGACGGCATGTGCGTGCCCTCCCGCTCTGCGCCGGAGCCCCGGCGCTACGCGGGCATGCTAGCGCCTCAGGGCATGGGCGGGGAGCAGCTCATTGGACCGCTGGGCTTCTTTGCCAAAGATTATGTGCCCCCAGCGCTTCGATTTGGCCCCGCGTTCAAACAAAACCCAGGCGCAAACCAACGAAAGAGCGGCGCGGCGAAAGCCACGCCGCCCTTTTCCATGGTCTGCCGCGCGACGACTGGCGCCCCGCCTCAATATACGTCGCGCCGGTACCGCCCCTCCGCCCGCAGCGCCTCGAGCGCGGTGGTTCCGAGGATATCGGTCAGGGCCGACTCCACACCGGGCGCCATGCCATCCAGGCTGCCACAGACATAGATGGCGGCTCCAGCGGCCACCCACTCCCGCAGCGTCCCGGCCGCCTCGCGCAGCCGCTGCTGCACATAGACCCGCTCCGCCTGGTCCCGCGAAAAGGCGAGGTCCACCCGCTCAAGCAGCCCTGCCGCCTGCCAGGCCGTGACCTCCGCCCCATGGTGGAAGTCACGGTCGCGGTTCCGTTCGCCGAAGACCAGCCAGTTCCGCCCATGGCCCAGCGCCGCCCGCCGCCGCAGATGCGCCCGCAGCCCGGCCATGCCGGTCCCGTTGCCCACCAGGATCATTGGCCGGTCATCGGGCGGCCCGTGAAATGCGCCGTTGCTCCGCACGCGCAGCGCCACCGGCTCGCCCTCGGCCAGATGCGTCGTCAGCCAGCCGGAGCCGAGCCCCAGCCCGCCATCGGCCATCCGCACCTGCCGAACCAGCAGGTGGATGCGCCCATCATCCGGGATGGAGGCAATGGAATAGTCCCGCGGCGGCAGCTGCCGCAGCCCCGACACCAAAGCGTCCAGACCCATGGCGGCCACCCTCTCCGGCGGCGGCAGCACGCTGCGTGCCAGCGTCTCGGGCAGGCTCTCGCCCGGCGCGCCCTCCAGCTGGTCGGCACGGTCGAGCCCGGCCGCTTCCAGCCAGGCCGCCACGGCCGCCGCACGATGGCGCGGCTGCAGCTCCGCAATATCCCCTGCCTCCCAGCTGGGGGCAGGTTGGCCCGGTGGGCCCGCCCGCTCCAACTCCAGGTGGAAGGCCGGCCCGCCCTCGCTGCCCGGATTCAGCAGCACGCGCCGCGCCAGCCGCCAGTTGCCGAAGGCCGGGCTTTCCAGCGCGGCCGGATCCGCCACGCCGCCCAGCGCCTCCAGCCCGCGCCGCCACGCATTCAGCGCCGCGTCATCGGCCCGATCGGCCTCCACCGCCTGAAAGAGCGGCGTCGCCCCCTGGCCGCGCAGCCAATCCTCCAGCTCGCGCCCGAAGCCGCAATATTGCGGGTAATGCCGGTCGCCGAGCGACAGCAACCCGTATTCCAGCCTGTCCAGCACGGCCGGCACGCTCATCACCTTGCGAGCGAAGCGCCGCGCCGCATCCGGCGGCTCCCCCTCCCCGAAGGTGCTGACCACGAACAGCGCCTGCCGCGCCGCGCCGACCCGCGCCGCATCCAGGCTCGCCAGCGGCTCCACCCGCACCGGCCGCGCGGTGCCGCGCAGCGCCTCGGCGCTCTGCCAGGCCAGGCGCTCCGCCGTGCCGCCCTGGCTGGCATAGGCGATGAGCAGCGCATCCACCGCATCCTGGCCGCCCGACGCGCGCCGCGCCAGCCGTCGCGCCGCGCTCTTCTCCCGCTGCCGCGCGATGTAGAGCAGCAGCCCGGTGATTCCGAAAAGCGGCATGACCAGGCTTGCCACCATCATCAGCACGGTGACGGCGGTCCCGAAGAAGCGCCCGCTATGCAGCGCCAGCATGCTGCCCATCAACTGCTGCCCGAGCGGCAGCGCGTCATAGCGCCGGTGCTCCACCACCTCGCCGGCGGCGTTGATGGCGATGCTGTTGCGCGCATCCTCATGCGCCGGCCCCGCATCGACATAGGTGATCCGCAGCGGCTGCCCCGGCCCGGGAAGCCGCAGCGAGGCGGTGCCGAAATCCGGTCGCTCGCGTAGGAAGGCCTGCCAAGCAAGGTCCAGGTCCAGCGGCGCCGGCCGCGAGCCACCCGCGCGTTCTCCGGCGCCCCGCGCGCCACCGCCCTGGCGAGCCCCGCTAGCCTCGGCGCCCCTGGCGCCCGGCCCCCCCCCGCCATCGACGCCGGCCGCGGCGCCCCTGAAATCGCGTAGAGCGCCGAGCGGTACCAGTCGAAGGACCAGTACAGCCCCGTCAGCCCCGCCAGCAGGTAGAGCGGCAGCACCCAGGTGCCGATCACCGAATGCAGCCGCCAGAACAGGCTGCGCCCGCGCAACCGCAGGTCCAGATGGAACCAGTTCCGCCAGCGAAGCGGCCGCCGCGGCCAGCGCAGGTACAGCCCGCTTAACGACAGCACGACAAGCGCGATGGTCGAAACGCCGACCACGATCCGCCCCTCCGCCCCGGCCATCAGCCAGCGATGCAGCTCCCGCGTCGTCCGGAAGAATCCTTCCCCCTGGGGCGTGCCGAGCAACGCGCCGGTCCAGGGATCGACATGGTGCATCTCGCCTCGCCGAGGCCGCCCGCCAGCCTGTGGCGCAGTCTGTGGCGCACCCTGGGACGTACCCTGGGGCGCAACCCGCGGCGCCAGCATCGCGCGCGCCGGCCGCTCTGGCGCGGCGGCGATGTTCAGGGACGCCACGCGCCCCCCAGTCGCCGACTCGATTCGCCGGACCAGCTCGGCCGGTACAAGCGGCGCCTCCGGCCGGGGCTGGACGGTCAGCACCCCAGGGTTCAGCGCGCGCAGGATCTCATCCTGGAAAGACAGCATCCCGCCGGTGAAGCCCACCACCATCAACACCATCCCGGCGGTGATGCCGAGGAACCAGTGGATCTGGAACCAGACGGATTTCCAGGCCGGAAGCCGCATCGCGTCCAAGCTGCGCACCGCGGAGCTGCGCGCCGCGGGGCCGCGCGTCACGGGGCCGCGCCGGCTGTGGCAGCCCGGCTATGCCACGGAGGGCAACCGGGATGACGGTGGAGGGAAGAGCTGGCGGCCACGAAGATCATCCGGCTGGACCGGGAACAGAATGATTCTTCCCCGCCCTTTCCCGCTAATGCGAATCGTATTCAATAACAAGCCCGCGATCACGCCCCCGCGTCATGCTCCGTGTGGCCCCTTCAGCCGTTCAGATGTGCGTTGAATTTCGCAATCCAGAGGTTTGGCAACGCGGTCCCGGGCCCGGAGCGCATGCGCACTGTCCAGATTGGCTCCGCCACATCACCCGTCTCGATGATGAAGTTCCAGCCCACTCGCTTGTCGGCCGAGTTGTAGACCGGCTCCGCCCGCCATTTCCGGATGATCGAATAGGGAAGCATCCGCGTTGCGCGGCCGGAGGCGATGCCCAGCATCTCATCCGTGCCGCAGAACAGGATGGTGGTGTCCCGCCCTTCCAGCCGGTCGTCGAAGGCCGGGCATTCCGCCACCAGCGCCTCAACCGCCTTGCGCCGCCCGGCCCATGCCACCCAGATCCGCCAGCTGATCGCACCCAGCACGGCCAGCGCGCCCATCACCGCCAGCGTCAGCACCGCCCGGATTCCCTTCACCAATCGCGGGGCGGGATAGGACTATCGGATTGCCGGATCAACGACCCCCGGCTCCCCATCCCCCGGCAGCAGCCTGGCACCCGATGCAACCCGGCCCCCCGCACGCCATTTCATCCGCCATGAGCACGACCCTGCCTGCCCTGCTGACCCTGCCCGAGGACGCCCAGACCGAGTTGGCCAAGGCGGTGGCCACGCTCGAGGGCCCCTCCTTCGCCGCCCGCCTCGCCGCCATCGCCGGTACGCCGGTCGAGGCCCTCAAGGGCCGCCTGCCCGAACGCATCCGTGACCAGCTCGACAGCGCTGTCCGCCGCGCCCTGGAAAAGGCCTGGCACACCGCCGTCGGCTCAGAACCCCGCCGCACTCCCTTCGGCATGGATGTCGCCTGGTTCCATCGTGGCGTCGCCATGGCCAGCGGCGCGGCCGGCGGGGCGCTAGGCCTGATCGGCACGCTGGCGGAGCTGCCCCTCTCCACAACCATCCTCCTCCGCCAGATCGCCGCAGAGGCCGCCGCCGCGGGCGAGGACCCGAAGGTGCCCGGCACCGCCGCCGAATGCCTGGCCGTCTTCGCTATTGGCAGCCCCTCCACCGCCGAGGACGACGTCGCCGAGACCGGCTACTTCGCGGCCCGCATCGCCCTCGCGCAGATGCTGCCCAACGCCGCCACCAGCCTCGTCTCCGGCCTGGTGCCCGGCTTCCTCGGCGCCATCGCGGCACGCTTCACCGGCACGGTCGGCCTCAAGCTCTCCGCCCAGGCAGTGCCCATCATCGGCGCCGCCGCCGGCGCCGCCATTAACCTCGCCTTCCTCGAGCACTTCCGCGGCGTGGCCAACGCCCATTTCACCGTCCGCCGGCTCGAGCGCACCTATGGCGCCGACCGAGTCCGTGCCGCCTACGACGCCCTGCGGGACGGCAGCACCGCCTGAACCACCACGTTCCCGGGGCACAGCCCCGGGCGGAAGCCGGTCCCCTGGGTCGCCCCATCCGCCGGGCCATGGCACTCTCCGCGCCATGCACCCCGCCACCCGCCTGGGCGCCACCGAGGCCTTCGGCGCGCACACCATCGCCATGGCCGCGACCTTCATCGCCTTCGGAGTCGCGGCCCGCGAGGCCGGCTTCAGCCTCGGCTGGAGCCTCACCTCATCGGCCGCCATCTACGGCATGGCCGGCCAGATGGTCCTGCTCGGCGCCCAGCCCGGCGCCGGCACCGCGGCGGTCGCGGGCGCCATCATGGCCAATGCCCGCTTCATGCCCATGGCCGCCGCCCTCGCCCCGCTCGTCCGCGGCCCGCTCGCCCCCTATTGCGTGCCCTTCGTTGCCATCACCCCCTGGGCCGCCGCCATGCGCAACCTGCCCGGCATGCCGCAGCCCGACCGTGCCCGCTGGTTCCTTGGCTTCGCCCTGACGGTCTGGACCATCGGCCTGCTCACCACCGCCATCGGCTATGCCGTCGCCGGCACCCTCTCCGCCCCGGTGCTGCGGCTGCTGCTCATGGTGAACGTGCTCTACTTCGCCCTGATGATCGCGGCCGGCCTGTCCCGCGGCGGGCCCTGGCGCGCCTCGCTCGGCGGCGCAGCCGCCGTCCCCCTCGCCCTGCTGCTGCCCGCCGGCATCCCCCCCGCCTGGGGCCTGCTCGGCGCCGCCCTCATCGGCGGCACCGCCGCCTTCCTGCTGCGCCGCCGCTGATGGACCATGGCTGGGCCTCTCTCCTCGCGGCCGCCCTGGCCATGCTGCTGCTGCGCGCCACCGGCCTCGCCCTCGCTTGGCGCCTGCCGCCCTCCCACCCGGCCATCGCCTGGGCCGCCGCGGTCAGCGAGGCCGCCCTCTCCGCCTGGGTCGTCCTCGCCCTGATCTCGCCGGGAACTTGGCCGATCGCCGCCCGGCTGGCCGGTGCGGCAGTCGGCGTCGGCGCGTTCATGCTCATGGGACGGCGCCTGCTGCCTGGGCTGGCGGTAGGGTTGGCTGCTCTTTGGACTGCGGACCTGCTCCTGCGCTGAACAGGGGGCTTCGCCCCCTACCCCACCGGGGGCCGAGCGCGGCCCCCGGACCCCGCGATCGTTTGGAAGCGCGCCTGAGGTCTTGGACCTCAGGCGACCGACAGGTCCTCCTGCGCCCAGAGGATCCTACGCAGGGTCAGGGGTGGCCGCCGCCACCCCGGCGGAGGTCCAGGAGGCAGCGCCTCCTGGGGCCACCCGCGCCGCCCCCGCCGGCGTCACCCCGAATGCCCCCCGGAACGCCGCCCCAAAGGCCGGCGCCGACGCATATCCCACCGCCGCCCCCGCCCGCGCCGGCGGCACCCCCTGGGCCAGCAGCGCCGCCGCCTCCGCCAGCCGCAGCGCCTGCCGCCATGCCCCGAAGGAAAGTCCCGTCTCCGCCCGGAACAGCCGCGACAGGCTGCGCGGCGAGGCCCCGATCCGCGCCGCCCATTCCTCCAGCGAAAGCGGGCAGGCCGGGTCCGCCCGCAGCGCCGCCGCCAGCTTCACCAGCCGCGGCTCCCGCGGTTCCGGCACCCCGAAGGGTAGGGAGGGCGCCCGGCGGATTTCCTCGAGCATCAGGGCCGCAAGATGCCCGCCGCGCCCGTGCTCATCCCATTCCAGCGGTTCCTCGCAAGCCGCCAGGATCAGTTCCCGCAGCAGCGCCGAGGTACCCAGCACTGTCACCCAGGCAGGCCCCGCCCGTGCCGCATCCTCCCGCAGGAACAGCGCCCGCATTCCCACCTGCCCGACGATCGAGACCTCATGCGGCTCCCCCGCCGGCACCCATAGCGCCCAACCCGCCGGCACCACGAAGCTCGCCGCATCGGTCGCGATCCGCATCACCCCGCGCAACGCATAGAGAAGCTGCGCCCGGGCATGGCTGTGCCGCCCGGTCGCTTCCCCATCGGCATAGTCCCGCATGAAGGCCGCCAGCGGCCGGTCCACCGCGTCCTGCGGCAACGGAAGGCGCGAAGCGGGGGCTTGGCTGGATTTCGACAGCATCTGGCCGGACGTCTCCTCCCGGCCAAGCTAATCTGGAAAGCAGGGAGAACGCCAATGCCGTCCGACGCCGCCACCCGGCAGATCTGGTTCATCAACGCCGCCCATGTGGTCTGCCACTATGTGCTGCTCATCCTCGCCACCGCCGTGCTCGCCATGGTGGCGACGGATGCGGCGAATTTCGGCACCGAATACGGGCCCGTCCTCGCTCTCGGCACCGGCATGTTCGTGCTTTACGGCGTCGGCTCCCTGCCCATGGGCTGGCTGGCCGAGAAGATCGGCCGCCGCGCGCTGATGGCGGCCTTCTTCCTCGGCGTCGGCGGCTCGCTGGTCCTGGCGGGGCTGGTTTCCGGCCCCTGGGGCCTCGCGGCCGTCCTGGCCCTCGCCGGGCTGTTCAACGCCATCTACCACCCAATCGGCACGGCCATGCTGGTGGAGGCCGCCGGCGACCGCGTCGGACGCGCCATGGGCAATAACGGCGTCTTCGGCAATCTCGGCGTCGCCTTCGCCCCGGTGCTGACCGCCGTGCTGGTGGCCCAGGGCAACTGGCGCTGGGCCTTCATCGCGCCGGGCCTGATCGCCCTCGCCATCGGCGTGCTGTGGCTTCGCGAACCGCATTACGACGCCCGCCAGCACGCGAAGAACGCCCGCCCCTTCCCCGAGATCCCGCGCCCGGTCGTGCGCCAGGCGGTGATCTCCCTGCTGCTGATGGCGGTCTCGGCGGGCTTCGTCTTCAACGCCTTCACCCTACTGATCCCGAAGCTGATGCAGGAGCGCATGGCGGACAGCCCGGGGCTGCTGCCCCTGGTCGGCGTCCTCGCCTTCACCGCCACCCTGTTCGGCGGCCTCACCCAGTTCACCGTCGGCCGCATGATCGACCGCACCACCCTCAAGCGCGTCTTCCTGCCGCTCGCGGCCGCCCTCGTTCCCGCCCTCCTCGCCCTTTCCTTCCTCGATGGCTGGATCGTGCTGCCGGTCGCCGGCCTCGCCGCCGCCGCCATCTTCGGCCAGGTCACGGTGAATGAGACGATGACGGCGCGCTATGTCGCGCCCGAACTCCGCGTGAAGCTCTATTCGATCCGCTTCTTCCTCGGCTTCATCGGTGCCGCCGCGGCCTCCCCGGCCGTCGGCGCCCTGCATGACGCCTTCGGCAACCTCGATGTCGCGATGATCGTGCTTGCGGTCTTTGGCGCCGTCACCCTCTGCTGCGCCCTGCTCTTCCCCGACCGGCCGGAGGAGCTGCGGCCGGAACTGTGGAACGCCGCCCCGCGCGGGGCCTCTCCCGCCGTTCCCGCGGAGTGAGGCAGGGGCGCAACAACCACCACACGTTGCGCAGCCAGCGCGATCACAAACGCTTGGTTGTCTCCGGCGCCCCTCGTATTTAGCGGCGACAGCCGCGAGGGGGACCGGAGCTTGCTGCACGCGCCGACCGCCTTCGTTCTCAGCTTCGCCCTCACCACCACCTGTGGCGCCATCCTCCTCATCCTCTGGGTCCAGGATCGCCGCCACAGGGCGATCGCCATGTGGGGCTGCGGCCATCTGGCCGGCACCCTGAGCCTGCCGCTGCTCGCGATGCGGGCATCGCTCCCAGGCCTCGTCTCTATTCAGCTTGCCAATGCGATCCTGGGGATCGGCTACGGTCTCATCTGGGCAGGCGCGCGCCATTTCAACGGCCGGCGCGCGCCGCCCGCCATTGTCGGCGCTGGGGCGGGCGCCTGGCTGATCGCGTGCCAGATCCCTGACTTCTATGCCGATATCGGCGCACGGGTGCTGCTGATGGGCCTGGTCGCCGCCTTCTACAACGTCGCGGCGGCGCTCGAATTCCATCAGGGCAGGAGGGATGCCCCGCTTCGCTCACAGCGACTCATCATCGGCGTGCTGCTCGCCAATGCGGCGTGCTACCTGCTGCGCATCCCCTTCCTCATCTTCCAGCCGATCCAGGCGCCACTCAGCGGCTTTCCCGCCACCCTCTGGTTCGACCTGCTAGTCATCCTCGGCACCGCCCTCGCCGGCTCCACCGCCCTCGTCCTCGTCGCCCTGGTGCGGGAGCGCGAGGAGAAGGAGGCCCATGCCGCCCTCAGCGCCGCCCGCGACGCCGCGGATCGCGCCAATGCCGGCAAGTCCCGCTTCCTCGCCCATACCAGCCACGAGCTGCGCACGCCGCTGAACGGCGTGCTCGGCCTTGCCCAGGCCCTCGCGCGCGACCCCGCCCTGGCCGGCGAGCAGCGCGAGCGCGCGGTGATGCTCGAGCGCGCGGGGCGCCACCTGAACGCCCTGCTGAACGACGTGCTGGACCTCTCCAGCATGGAGGCCGGACGGCTGGAGCTGGTCCCGGTCCCCACCCGGCTGTCCCCGCTGTTCGAGGAAGTCACGGGCATTGCCCGCGCCGCCGCCGAGGCCAAGGGCGTGACCCTGCGCCTGGAGATGGCGCCGGACCTTCCCGCGGCCGTCCTCTGCGATCCCCTGCGCGTTTGCCAGATCCTGCACAACCTGCTGGGCAATGCGGTGAAGTTCACGCCGCCCGGCGGCGACGTCACCCTCGCCGTCCGCCGCCGCCCCGCCGCCGGCCTGATCCTGACCGTGACCGATGATGGCCCAGGCGTGCCCGAGGACGTCCGCTCCCGCCTCTTCGAGGACTACACCCGCGCGACGCGGGAGGCCGCCAAGGGCGACGGCACCGGCCTCGGCCTCGCCATCTCCTCCGGCCTCGCCCAGACGATGGGCGGCTCCATTACCTTCGGCACGCCGGCCGGCGGCAAGGGCAGCGTCTTCGAGGCTTGGCTGCCCCTGCCCGATGTCGAGGCCCCGGACGCGCCCGCCGCCGCCGAGCCCGAGCCCCGCTGCGCCACGTGCCTGCAGGTGTTGGTGGTGGACGACGTGGCGGTGAATCGCCTCGTCCTGCGCGTCATCCTGGAAGGCGCCGGCCATAAGGTGACCGAGGCCGAGGACGGCTCCGCTGCCCTCGCCCGCCTCACCGCCGGGAACCTGCCGGATGTGGTGCTGATGGACGTGCTGATGCCCGGCATGGACGGGCTGGAAACCACCCGCCGCATCCGCGCCCTGGCCGGCCCGGCCTCGCGCGTCCGCATCCTGGCCGTGAGCGCCGGCGCCATGCCGGAGCAAGTGGCCGCCTGCCGGGAGGCGGGGATGGACGGGCACATGAACAAGCCAGTGGACCGCCGGGAGCTGCTCGCCATCCTGGCGGAGCGGAGCCGCCAGGCCGCCTGATGCGCAGGCGGCCCCTCCCGGGCCCCTACTTCGCCTGCCGCGCGATCACCGCCAGCGCCGCCGAGCTGATCGAAAGCTGCCCCAGCACCGAGGTCAGGTTCCGGATGAACCCCCAGGTCTCATAGGGTGAGGGGTCCTGCGGCACGACCACGAGGCTCCCCGGCGGGATTGGCGGCCCGCCCGCCTGCCAGCTTCTCAGCCCGGCCGGCACGCTCTGCCCGTTGGGCAGCACCACGAAGGCGCGGGATGCATTGGCGAAGCGGCGGCGGCGTCGCGGCCGGGCTGTTCGAACGTGGCCTCTGTCTTCCCTCCGGCGCCATGGTCCCCGGCGAGCAGGCCCGGGTGGTCGAGGTGATCCGGCGTCTCGCCCGCGCCTGAAGGCCCGAAACCGCTGCGCCTTCTCTACCTCCACCAGCATTACTCCGGCCCGGGCGGCGCCACCACCACCCGAGCCCATGCCATGGCCCGCGCCCTGGCCGCGCGCGGCCATGACGTCACCCTCGCCTGCGGCCGCTACAAGGGCGCCGAGACCGGGCTGGAAGCCCCCTTCCGCGCCGGAAGGCGCGAAGGCCGCACCGCCGGCTTCCGCCTGGTCGAATTCGACATCCCCTGTTCCAACGCCCAGGGCCTCGCCGCCCGTAGCGCCGCCTTCCTTGGCTACGCCGCCCGCGCCACCGGCCTAGCCGTGGCGGGCCGCTCTGACCTGCTGCTCGCTTCTTCCACCCCGCTAACCGTCGCCATCCCCGCCCTGGCCGCCCGCCGGCTGCGTGGCCTGCCCTTCGTCTTCGAGATCCGCGATCCCTGACCCGAGTTGCCCCGCGCCCTCTCCGAGGCCCTTTCGCGGTCGGGCGGCGCCGGCATTCCCGCCCCCTCTTCACCGCCATGGACCGCCTGGCTACCGCCGCCTGTCGCAAGGCCAGTGCCGTGATCGGCCTGACGGAGGGCATGGCCGAAACCGCCCTCGCGCGCGGCGCCGATCCCGCCCGCACCCATGTCGTCCCCAATGGCTGCGACCTCGACCTCTTTGGTCCCCAGATTGCCCCCTGGCGCCCACCCGAGGCCGCCGCCTGGGAAGTCCTGGCCGTCTATGCCGGCGCGCATGGCCGCGCGAATGGCCTCGACGCCGCCCTCGATGCCGCCTCCCTGCTGCAGGCGCGGGGCGAACGCCGCCTGCGCCTGGTTCTGGTCGGAGAGGGCGGCGAACGTCGCCGGCTGATGGAGGAATCCGCCCGCCGCGGCCTCCACAACCTCACCTTTCTCGATCCCCTGCCCAAGCCCCGCCTGGCCGGGCTGCTGGCCGCATCCGGCATCGGCCTGCACCTCCTGGCCCCTATCCCAGCCTTCGCGGAATGGACCGCGCCCAACAAGCTGATGGACTACCTCGCCGCCGGCCTGCCCGTCGTCACCAACACCCCCGGCCGCGCCGCGCGGCTGGTGGAAGCGGATGACGATGGCCCCGCCTGCGGCCTCGCCGCGCCCCCCGGCGACGCGCCGGCCCTGGCCGACGCGCTGGCGGCGCTCACTGCGAATCCCGCCCGGCGGGCCGCGATGGGCGCCGCCTCACGGGCGCGGGCCGTCCGCCAATGGGACCGCCGCCTGCACGCCGCCCGCTTCTGCGAAATCCTGGAGGCGGCAGCGTGAGGGAGAAAGCCAGGCCGGGGAGAAGGAATTCTCCCCAAACCCCTCATCTTTTTCTCCGGACTTCCAGGTGCGCCAGCTCCACCCGCGCCAGCAAGACAGACAGAAATAGAAGGGGGTCCGGGGGGATACTTCCCCCCGGCCTTTCGCTGAATGCTCCCCGAGCTCCACCTGATCGCCGCCGCCCGCCCCAACCTCCCGAAGCTGGCCGCCCTCCTCCACGCCCTGGCCGAAGTTCCGCCCTTCTGCACCCCGGTCCTTATCCACACCGGCCAGCACCACGACGCCGCCATGTTCGGCGCCCATCTCGCCGATCTCGGCCTTCCCCGCCCGACATTGCCCTCGGCATTTCCGGCGGCGGCCATGCCGCCCTCACTGGCCGCACCATGATGGCCTGCGCCGAACTCTGGTCCGCCCGCCGCCCAGCTCTGGTGGTTGTGGCTGGCGATGTGGACGGCACGCTCGCCGCCACCCTGGCCACCCGGAAGCTGGCCATCCCCGTCGCCCATCTCGAAGCCGGCCTCCGCTGCGGCGACCTCGACATGCCCGAGGAGATCAACCGCCGCGCCGTGGACGCCGTCAGCACCCTGCTCTGGCCGCCCGACGAAGCCACCGCCGCCCGCCTGCTCGCCGAAGGCCATGTGCCCGAAGCCGCGCCGCCACAGCCCATCCCGCAAGCCGCCCGGCCCATTCGCCGGGAACCCGCGCCCCCGGCCCCACCGGTTGCGACAGCGGCGGCCGCGTTCCCCCTCCTGGCACCGGCACCCACCACGCCGTCCGCCGGTGATGCACAACCGGCCCCCCCCCCCCGCCTCCTGCTGGAAGCCGCGCCAGCCGGTCCGCAGGACATCCCGGCCTCCCTCGCCGCCCTCCTCGCCCGGGATGCGCCGGAAGCGGCACTGGCCCCTTCGGCCGCTCTCGGCTCCATGGTGCAGGCGCTCCGCGACAGCGCACCCCGCCGTGGGCCGGGTCCCGCGCCGTCCCCGGAGCGGAGCTTCCCCCTCATCGCCTCCCTGCGCGAGGCGATCGACAAACCGCCGGCGCCCGAGCCAGCGCCATCCGCCACCCCCGGCCCGGCCATCGCCCGCCCCATGGTCCCGGCAACCCAGCAGGACGACAGGCCCAGGCTGCTGCAGGAGGCAGGGCTGTCCGGCAACCAGACCGTCCCCGCCTCCGTCGCCGCCCTCCTTGCCCGCCCCCCCGAGGCCCCCGCTCCCACGACCGCCGCTGCGGCGCCGATCACCTCCGACGTGCCACTGGTGGAGGCTGCCCTGCGCGCCGCCGATCCACCGGCCGCGCCGGGGCCCGCCGGCTCTTGGCGCCTCCTCGAAGCCGGGGAAGCCCAGCCGCCATTGCCGAAGGTAGTGGCCGTCGCGCCCCAAAGCGGCTAGGCGCCTCTCCATGGCGCCGCAACGTATCCTCCTCAACCTCACGCTGGACCTGTCGCTCGCCGCGCTCGCGCTGCCCGCCGCCCTCTGGATGGCGAATCCCGGCACCTGGCCGCCGACGGGCTGGTGGGTCGCCGGGCTGGCCGGCGCGCTGCTCGCCTTCCTCGCCGCTGCCCTGCCGCTGCGCCTGCCGCAGCAATACTGGCGCTATGCGGACATGCCGGACCTCCTGCCGGTCGCGGGCGCCGCGCTCGGTGGGGCCGCCCTGTTCTGGGCCGGGCTTCTCGCTGCCGGCGGCTGGCGCCCCGCGAACCTGGCCTTCCCCCTGCTGCATGCCGGCGTGACCGCCACGCTGCTGGGCGGCGCACGGCTGTTTGGGCGCCTGCGCTCGGCCCATCGCGCTGGCCCGCCCTCCGACGTGCCGGCCCAGCCCGTGCTGCTGGCCGGCGGCGGCGATTCCGTCGATCTCTTCATCCGCGCCCTCATGGCCCAGCGCGCCCCCGGCTACCGCGTGGACGGCATCCTCGCCCCCCGCACCCGCCAGCGCGGGCGCCGCATCCTCGGCGTACCCATTCTGGGCGCGGTGGAGGAAGCGGGCCCCGTGCTCGACATGCTGCGTGCCGAAAGTCGCCTGCCCGCGCTGCTCGTCCTCGCCGATCCCGCCCTGGCCGGGGATGCGCTGGAATCCCTGCTGGACGCCGCCGACCGCCATGGCGTGCCCGTCCGCAGGGCCCCGCGCCCTACCACGCTCGATCCCGCCACCGCCCGTGCGCCCTCCAGCCGCAAGATCGACCTGCGCCCCGTCTCCATCGAGGACCTGCTGGACCGTCCGCAGGTTCCGCTGGACCGCGAAGGCATGGCGCGGCTGATCCAGGGCCGCCGCGTCCTCGTCACCGGTGCCGGCGGCACCATCGGCGGGGAGCTGGCGCGGCAGGTCGCCGCCCTCGGCCCCTCCAACCTCACCCTGCTCGACCATGGCGAGTTCGCCCTCTACGGCATCGACCTCGAGCTCTCCGAGCGCCATCCCAACGTTCCCCGCCGCGCCGTGCTGGCCGATGTGCGGGACGAGCCGCGCCTCCGCCGGCTGATGGAGGAGATCAAGCCCGAGCTGGTCTTCCACGCCGCGGCGCTGAAGCACGTGCCGATGGTCGAGAACGATCCGCTGGAGGGCCTGCTCACCAACGCCCTCGGCACCCGCCTCATCGCCGACACCGCGCGCGCCAATGGCTGCCGCGCCATGGTCTTCATCTCCACCGACAAGGCGGTGAACCCGACCAGCGTGATGGGCGCCTCCAAGCGCCTCGCCGAGATGTACTGCCAGGCGCTCGATGTCGCAGCCCGCCAGTCCGGCGGCATGCGCTGCGTCACGGTGCGCTTCGGCAACGTGCTCGGCTCCACAGGCTCTGTCGTGCCGCTCTTCACCCGCCAGCTCGAGCGCGGCGGGCCGCTTACCGTCACGCATCCGGATATGCGCCGGTACTTCATGACCGTGCGCGAAGCCGTCGGCCTCGTACTCCAGGCCAGCGTCATCGGTGCCGAGGACCGGGACGACCAGCCGCCCGAGCTGCGCGACGGCGGCATCTTCGTGCTCGACATGGGCAAGCCCGTGAAGATCGTGGACCTCGCCCGCCGCATGATCCGCCTCGCGGGCCTCCGCCCGGAGGAGGATGTGGAGATCCGCTTCACCGGCCTCCGCCCCGGCGAAAAGCTCTATGAGGAGCTGTTCCACGGCCAGGAGCCGCCGCGCCCCACCGGCTTCGCCGGCCTGCTCGTCGCCACCCCGCGCACCTCGGACGCCGCCCTCGTCGGCCGTGCGATCGATGAGATCGCGGGCGCCGCCCGCGGCGGCCAGGCGCGCCTCGCGCTCAACGGCCTCGCCCGCATGGTGCCCGAGTTCGAGCACGCGCCGAATACGCCGGCGGCAGACCGCGCGTGACCGCCGCCTCCCGCCCCGTCATCCGCGGCAGCACGGCAATGGAGAGCACGAGCCGCACCGCCACCTGCCTCGACGCGCTGCTCACCCGCCTCGCCGCGCGCGAGGCGCGGATCGGCGTCATCGGGCTTGGCTATGCCGGCCTGCCCCTTGCGCTGCGCTTCGCCGAGATCGGCTTCCCCGTCGAAGGCTTCGACATCGACCCTGCGAAGGTTGAGGCCGTCAATGCCGGCCGCAGCCCCGTCCATGGCATCCCCGATGCCCGCATCGCCGCCAGCGGAATGCGCGCCCATGCCAGCGCCGAGGCCGCGGCGCGGTGCGACGCGCTGGTCATCTGCGTCCCCACCCCGATCGGCCCGCATAAGGAGCCCGATCTCTCCGCCGTGCGGGACACACTGGCCGCCCTCGCCCCGCATCTGCGCCCCGGCCAGGCCATCGCCCTCGAAAGCACCACCTATCCCGGCACGACGGAGGAGCTCGTTCTCCCCATCCTCGCCCGGGCCGGGCGGCGCATTGGCGAGGATGCCTTCGCCATCTACTCCCCGGAGCGCGAGGATCCCGGCAACCCCGAGGGCACCGTCGCCCGTATCCCCAAGCTCGTCGCCGGCGCGACCCCCGCCTGCCTCGCCGTCGCCCAGGCCCTTTACGCCCCTGTCGCTGGCAGCATCGTCCCGGTCTCCTCTCTCGCCGTCGCCGAACTCGCCAAGTGCTATGAGAACGTCTTCCGCGCCGTGAACATCGGTCTGGTGAATGAGCTGAAGCGCATCGCCCATGCCATGCATATCGACGTGCATGAGGTGATCGATGCCGCCGCCACCAAGCCCTTCGGCTTCATGCCCTTCCGCCCCGGCCCCGGCCTCGGCGGCCACTGCATCCCGGTCGATCCCTATTATCTCGCCTGGAAGGCCCGCGAGCTGAACGTGCCGAGCGACTTCGTCGAGCTCGCCGGTCGCGTGAACGACGCCATGCCCGATTATGTCGTCGCCCGCCTGCGCAACGCGCTGGACGATCGCGGCATCGCCCTCAGTCGCGCGCGCATCCTCATTCTCGGCCTCGCCTACAAGCCGGGCGTGCCCGACACGCGCGAAAGCCCGGGCGTGGAGATCTTCCGCCTGCTCGAGGAACGCGGTGCGCAGCTCAGCTACCACGACCCCCTCGTTCCCCGCTTCCCTGCCACCCGCCGCCTCGCCGGCACCTCGCCCGACCTGGCGAGCGTGCCCCTCACCGCCGCCACCCTCGCGGCGCAGGATGCGGTGATCCTCGTCACACCGCAGCCCGGCATGGACCTGGCGCTGGTGCGCCGCGTTGCGCCGCTCGTGGTCGATACCCGCGGGGCCCTGCGGGGCGACGGGCCGGGGACGGTCGTGATGGCCTGACCCCGCACGGGGTCGTCAGCCTGCCGCCGGGCGCCGCCGGATGAGGTAGCGGTGGCGGCCATCCAGCACGAGCACGCCTGACTGGTTGTGCACCGTGCTGCGCAGCCCCACCACGCCGGTGCTGCGATTGGGCGAAAGCTCATCCACCTCCAGCGCCGGATAAAGCGTGTCCCCGGCGAAGACCGGATGCAGGAAGCGGCTCGACTGCTCAAGGAAGGCCCGGAGGGACTCCTCGACGAGATGCGGAAAAATGCCCGCCCCCGCCACGGTCTGGATGGCGACCTGGTAGCCATGCGCCAGCATGTCCGGCATGCCGTGGCGCCGGCAGTACTCGCGGTCGTAATGCACCGGATGGTTGTCGCCGCTCGCCGCCTGGAAGGCGAGGAAGACCGCATCGGTCATGGTTCGGCTGGGCAGCGGGAAGCGCTCGCCCAGGCGGAAATCCTCGAACCAGCGCTGCTCCGCCATCATGCGATGCGCCGCAGGGTCGAAGGCGGGATCGGCGGGCGCCGCAGCGGGCGTGATGGGCTTTGTCGACAACGCGGGCCGCTCCTCGCTTTTTCGGTAGCCCCCAGCCGGCGGCCCTTCCGTCACACGGCATCTGCGTGGCGTTCCGCACGTCCCTTCCCACATCCAGGCGCTGCCGGACAGTCCGGCGGCAGCGCGTTCAGATTCCCGTCGTCGGCACCGGCACCCCGCCCATTTCCCCATGCGTTCCGCTGCGTTCCTGCGCCGAGAGCGCCCGGTTGAGGTAATGCGCCGCGCTGATCAGGGCGAGATGCGTGAAGGCCTGCGGGAAGTTCCCCAGATGCTCGCCGGACGGCCCCAGCTCCTCGGCGTAGAGGCCGAGGTGATTCGCGTAACCGAGCATCTTCTCGAACAGGAACCGCGCCTGCGCGAGGTCCCCGGCCCGGGCCAGGCATTCGACATACCAGAAGGAGCACATGTTGAAGCTGCCTTCGGCGCCTTCGAGCCCATCCACGGATTCGTCCTCGTAGCGCCGCACCAGACTGTCATCCACCAGCCGCTCCCCGACCGCCTTCAGCGTGGAGAGCCAGCGTGGGTCGGTCGGGCTGATGAAGCGCATCAGCGGCATCAGCAGGCAGGCGGCATCGAGCGACGTCGCACCCTTGCTCTGCACGAAGGTCTGCGCCACCGGGTCCCAGAAGTTCGTGTGGATGTCGTGGTAGATCGCGTCGCGCGTCTCGGCCCAACGCGGGAAGGGTGCGGGCAGGGAACGCTTGCGCGCCAGCCGCAGCGCGCGGTCCAGTGCCACCCAGCACATCAGCCGCGAATGCAGGAAATGCCGCCGCCCGCCGCGCACCTCCCAGATGCCCTCATCCGGCTCTTCCCAGTTCTCCGTCACCCAGTTTATCGAGCGGGTGATGCCCTGCCACCCCTCATGCGAGATCTGCTCGCCATACTTGTCGGAGAGATAGGCGGCATCCATCAGCTCCCCGTAGATGTCGAGCTGCAGCTGCCCCGCCGCACCATTGCCGATCCGCACGGGGCGCGAATCCCGGTAGCCCCGCAGATGCGGCAGCTCAGTCTCCGCCAACTCCCGATGCCCGTCCAACCCGTACATCAGATCGAGCTTGCCGTCTGACGCGCCATTCCCATCAGCATCGCCATCCGCCTCCCGCGCCACCAGCCAGCGCATGAAGGCATTCGCCTCCGCCGTGTGGCCAAGCCGCAGGAAGGCATAGACGGTGAAGGCCGCGTCGCGGATCCAGGTGTAGCGATAATCCCAGTTGCGCACGCCACCGATCGCCTCCGGCAGGCCGAAGGTCGGCGCCGCGACCATCGACCCGTGCTCATGCGAGGTCATCAGCTTCAGCACCAGCGCGGAGCGGTTCACCATGTCCCGCCAACGGCCGCGATAGGTCGAGCGTGCCGTCCAGTGCCGCCATCCGTCGGAGGTTGCCTTGAACCATTGCGCCACCTCATGCGGATCGACAGGACAGGCATGGCCCAGCGCGGCATCCTCCAGCACAAAGGCCGCCGCCTCCCCCGCCTTTAGCGCGAATTCTGCCACCCCGTCATCGCCCAGGATCCGCATCGGCACGGTCGAGCGCAGCCGCAGCGCCTTTCCCGCGCCTTCGAACACCAGGCTGCCGCCTTCCTCCCGCACCACGGGGGAGACGCGGGCGTAGTCGAAGCGCGGCGCGCAGCGCATGCGGAAGCGCATCGGGTCCCGCACCGCCTTCGCGCGCCGCACCAGCCGCTGTGCGCCGCCCAGCACCATGAAGTCGGAAATCTCCGCCACGCCTTCGGGCGACAGGAAGCGCGTCAGCAGCACATTCGTGTCCGGCAAATAGAGCTGCCGGTGCCGTGCCCCGTTCAGCGCCGGAGACAGCTCGAACCGCCCACCCTTCTCCTCATCGAGAAGCGAGGCGAAGACGCTCGGGCTGTCGAAGCGAGGCCAGCACAAGAAGTCCACGGCCCCGTCCAGTCCCACCAGTGCCGAAGTGCGCAGATCCCCCACGATGCCGTGGTTCTCGATCGGCTCTCCCATCAGCCATTCCCGATGAAGGCGGCGTAGAGCGTCATCCCGCCATCCACGAAGAGCGTCGTGCCGGTGACGTAATCCGCCTCGTCCGAGGCCAGCCAGGTCACTGCCCGTGCCACGTCCTCCGGCTCCCCGATCCGCCCGTAGGGGATGAGCCGCAGCATCGCCTCCATCCCCTCCTTCGTGGCCCATTCCGATTGGTTGATCGGGGTGCGGATCGCACCGGGAGCCACGGCGTTCACCCGGATCCGCTCCGCCGCCACCTCCTGCGCCAAGGTCTGCATCATCATCCGCACCCCGCCCTTGGCCGCGACGTAATTCACATGCCCGGCCCAGGGGATCACCTCATGGACGGAGCTCATGCAGACGATGCTGCCCCGCGCCCGGCCCGGCTGCTCCGGATTCCCGCGAAAGGCCTTGATGGCCTCCCGGCAGCAGAGGAACTGGCCGGTGAGGTTCACCGACAGCACCGCCTGCCAGTCCTTCAGCGTCATCTCCCCCACCGCCGCATCCTTCTGGATGCCGGAATTGGCCACCAGCAGGTCGATCCCCCCGAAGGCCTCCACCGTGCCGGAGATGAGGCCGACCACATCCTCCTCATTCGACACATCGCCATGCAGCGCTACCGCCTGCCCGCCTGCTGCGCGGATCTCCGCCGCCAACCGCTCCGCCGGCTCCCGGTCCGAATGGTAGTTCACCGCCACCGCCGCCCCGGCCCCGGCCAGCCCTTGGGCCACCGCATAGCCGATCCCGGAGGACGCTCCGGTGACAAGGGCGCGCCGCCCGGCAAGGAGGAGCCGCCCGGGGCCCACTGGGGTTTCTGCCATGGGAACTCCGTCTCAGCGGGCCGCAAAGACCCGAACCCTGCAACGCCACCGCAGCGCCCGGGTTGGGCGAGCGCCCTACAACGGAATGTTCCAAACGCTTTCGAGTCGACCGCCGAACACATGCCGAACGTCGCCCGCGGAGAATCGCGCCGAATCAGATGGCTCGCCCGAGTCGCGCGAACGAATCGCTGACAGGCGTTCCAGGCCCGAAAAACACAACCTGTGGTAGGTGTGCGCCGCCTGCAACTACAAGTTTGTTCTACCGGCGTTCCCAGCCGTGGCTCGCACCCTTCCGGCCCCGAGCCAGCTTCAGACCTGCCCCGCGCCCGTTTTGCCTTCCGTCCCGCCCCGCCGCGCGCTATCCGCCCGAGCCATGTCGACCCTTCCCATCCGCCGCGCCCTCCTCTCGGTCTCCGACAAGACGGGGCTGGTAGAATTCGCCCGCGCCCTCGCCGCCCACGGGGCGGAGATCCTCTCCACCGGCGGAACGGCCAAGGCCCTGCGCGAGGCCGGCCTCCCGGTCGTGGAACTCTCCGACCATACCGGCTTCCCCGAGATCCTGGACGGCCGGGTGAAGACCCTGGTCCCCGGCGTCCATGGCGGCCTCCTCTTCCGCCGGGACGTGCCGGAGCACGTCGCCCAGGTGGAGCAGCACGGCATCGCCCCGATCGACCTAGTCTGCGTGAACCTCTACCCCTTCGAGGCCACCGTCGCCCGCGGCGCCTCCTACGAGGACTGCGTCGAGAACATCGACATCGGCGGCCCCGCCATGATCCGCAGCGCCGCCAAGAACCACGCCCATGTGGCCGTGCTGACCAAGCCCGAGCAGCTCATGGAGGTGGCCAGGGAAATCGCCGAATCGGGCGGCACCTCGCTCGCCACCCGCAAGCGCCTGGCAGCCAGCGCCTATGCCCGCACGGCCGCCTATGACGCCGCCATCTCCCGCTGGTTCGCGCAGGAACTCGACCAGGACTTCCCGCAGCGCCTCTCCATCCCCGGCCTGCTGAAGCAGACTCTCCGCTACGGCGAGAACCCCCACCAGCAGGCCGCCTTCTACGTGGACGGCACCCATCGCCCCGGCATCGCCACCGCCGAGCAGATCCAGGGCAAGGAACTCTCCTACAACAACCTCAACGACACCGACGCCGCCTATGAAGCGGTGGCCGAGTTCGCCGAACCCGCGATCGTCATCGTCAAGCACGCCAATCCCTGCGGCGTCGCCACGGCCGCCGACCTGAACGCAGCCTGGGATGCCGCCCTTCGCTGCGATCCCGTCTCCGCCTTCGGCGGCATCATCGCCGCCAACCGCCCGCTGAACGCCGAGGCCGCGCAGCGCATCACTTCCATTTTCACCGAGGTGGTGATCGCGCCGGACGCGGACGAGGCGGCCCGCGCCATCTTCGCGAAGAAGAAGAACCTCCGCCTCCTCCTCACCGGTGGCCTGCCCGACGCCACCGCCCCCGGCCTCACCTTCCGCAGCGTCGGCGGCGGCTTCCTCGCCCAGTCGCGCGACGCCGGCCGTGTCGCCATGGCCGACCTGAAGGTCGTCACGAAGCGCCAGCCCACGACGCAGGAGATGCAGGACCTCATCTTCGCCTTCCGCGTCTGCAAGCACGTGAAGTCCAACGCCATCGTCTATGCCAAGGGCGGCGCCACCGTCGGCATCGGCGCCGGCCAGATGAGCCGCGTGGACAGTGCCCGCATCGCCGCCTGGAAGAGCCAGGAAGCCGCCAAGGCGGCAGGCCTCGACACGCCCCTCGCCCAGGGCTCCGTCGTCGCCTCCGACGCCTTCTTCCCCTTCGCGGACGGCCTCCAGGCTGCGGCAGCGGCCGGCGCCACGGCGGTGATCCAACCGGGCGGGTCGATGCGCGACAACGAGGTGATTGCGGCGGCCGATGAGGCCGGGCTCGCTATGGTTCTGACGGGGATGCGTCACTTCCGGCACTGAGAGAATGACCGGGGGGAACTATCCCCCCGGTCCCCCTTCCATTCCTGCCTGTTTACCGGCGCACCGGAGGGAATGGCTTTCCTTTTCCCGAGGGCGGGGGCCTTCTTCGGGAATGTCCCGCTACATCATCGGCGCGCTGCCGACGCCCCTCGACCCCGCGCTGATCAGCCTGCTCGAGCAGGCGGAGACGGCCACCATCGGCCATTGGCGCCACTGGGGCTTCGTCGATCGCCGCATCGCCGCGCTCCGCCCTAGCCCGCGCATCGCCGGCACCGCCTTCACCGTCATGATGCCCGCCAATGACGGCACCATCCTCGCCCATGCGCTGGACAGCCTGCGCCCCGGCGACATCCTCGTGGTGGACCGCCTGGGCGACGACCGCCACGCCTGCATCGGCGGCGGCCTCGCCATCGCCGCCCGCACCGCCGGCGCCCGCGCCGCCGTGGTGGACGGCCCCTGCACCGACATCGAGGAACTCGAAGCCGCTAACTTCCCCGTCTGGTGCCGCGGCCTCTCCCCCATCACCACCCAGATGCTCGACATGGGTGGCCAGATGAACGTCCCGGTCAGCATCGGCGGCGTCGTCGTGAATCCTGGCGACGCCGTGATCTGCGACAGCAGCGGCGTGCTCATCCTGCCCCCGGGCGAAGCCGAGGCCGAAGCCCGCCGCGCCATCGCCGCCCAGGAGAAGGGGCTCGAGGTGCAGCTCCGCGTGGCCGCCGGCGCGAAGCTGGGTGAAATCTCGGGCGCGACCGCGAAGGTGCTGGCGGGCCGCTAAGCCCGCCCTACTCCTTCTTCACACCCCAGAACACCGGCACCGTCGTCGGCCGAATGCCCGTGACATTCGTCCGCCACGCCGCATTGGCGCGGAACTGCCCGGCATTGATGTAGGGCAGCACGTCATAGGCCCGCGCATGCACCTGATCGAGCAGCGCGCGCCGCTTCGCCGGATCGCTCTCCTGGTACCAGGCC
Source organism: Muricoccus harenae (assembly GCF_009848505.1). Lineage (GTDB taxonomy): Bacteria > Pseudomonadota > Alphaproteobacteria > Acetobacterales > Acetobacteraceae > Roseomonas > Roseomonas harenae. The sequence continues at coordinate 43,349 of NZ_WWDL01000010.1, read as the reverse complement.
TTCCGCAGTGCCTCGAGCTGTTCGTCGCAGGGCCAGCCGGCCGGTGCCGCATCGCAGGTACTGGCGAGATACAGGTTCGCCAGCGGGTTCTCCCCATCCAGCACATTGGCGATGGTGACGAACATGTTCCACCCGCCCTGGGTCTGCGGCGCGCGGTTGTTGCGGCGCGCAGTCAGCGTGCCCCAATCCATCGCCTGCACATCCATGTTCAGCCCGGCCTGCTTGAAGGCTTCGGACATCACGAGGGTGGAGGCGTTGTTCAGCACATTGTCCGTCGCATTCAGGAACACCACCGGCCGCCCGTCATACCCGGCTTCCCGCAGCAGCGCGCGCGCGCGCGCCACATCCGGCTCCCGCAGCCCGCGCGCCCCGGCCGCAGTCTCCAGCGGCGTCCCGCACAGAAAATAGGCGGGGCAATACGGCACCTGCTCGGCGGCGCGGATGCCCATGCCTTCCAGCACGTCCTTCTGGTTGATCAGGTACAGCAACGCCTGCCGCGCGCGCGGGTCGTTGAAGGGCGGCTGCGTGTGGTTAAGGCGCAGCCAGGCCATGCTGCCCACCGGATTCACCGGCGCCACGCGCACCTGGCGGTTCCGCTCCAGCGAGGGGATCAGGTCCGGCGGCGGCTGCTCCATGAAGTCGATCTCGCCATTGGACAGCGCGTTCACCGCCACCGTCGGATCCGGCATGGCCAGCCATTCCACGCGGTCCAGGAACACCACCTTGCCGCCCGCCAGCCCATCCGGCGCTTCCTCCCGCGCGCGATAGGCCGGATTGCGCACATAGACCGTGCGATCGCCGGCCCTCCACTCAGAGGCGCGGAAGATGAAGGGGCCGGAACCCGTGGCATCGGTGATCGCCGTGGCGGCGGGCGTCTGCGCAATCCGCTCGGGCATGATGAACAGCGCGCTGCCCGTCGGACGCGCCAATGCCTCCAGCACGAGGGCGAAGGGCTGGGAGAGCCGGATCTCGAAGCTCTTGTCGTCCACCACCTCAATCGCGCCCGTGGCGGCGGCCAGGGCGCGGCCCACCACGTCCCGCTGTGCCCAGCGCTTGATGGAGGCCACCGCATCCGCCGCCCTCACCGGCGCGCCGTCATGGAAGGCAAGCCCGTCGCGCAGCGTGAAGCGCCAGGTCATCCGGTCCTCGGAGACCGTGTAGCCCTGCACCATCTGTGGCTTCGGAACGCCCTTGCTGTCGAGCGCGAAGAGCTGGTCATAGACGAAGAAGCCGTGGTTCCGGACTGTGGCCGCCGTGGACTGCACAGGGTCGAGCGTCGATACCGGCAGGGACAGCGCGATGCGCAGGGTGGTCTGCGCCATGGCTGGCCCGGCCGAGAGGGCGGCCGCAAGCCCAAGGGCCAGGGAAAGGCGACGCAAGGCCATGGCTAGGCTCCTCCGGAGATGCCCCCTTTCGCGGGGTGCCGCCGCGGAGGCTAGCATGATGCGTGCCGGGGGCGACTCAATCCCGGTCCGGAAAGATCCGCACGCCGACGGCCTCCAGCGCGCAGGCATCCCCCCGGCGCGGCAGCGGCGCATCCGGCGCGGGCACCGCATCAAAGGAACCGCCCGCCCCGGAGACCACCAGCCGGGTTCCTGGCCCCGCCGGCCGCACGGCGCGCACGCTGAACCGCCCATCCGCCCGCGCCTGCGCCACTAGTTCATGCGGGCGGATGAAGGCCAGCCCCGGCCCCTCCGGGGCCTGCACCGCCAGCGGCGGCAGAACCCCTTCGGCGAAATGCGCCATCCCGCCGCGCACCTCGCAGCCCAGCCGGTTCGACTCCCCCAGGAACCCGGCGACGAAGGCATCGGCGGGACGGTCCAGCAGCACCTCCGGCGTGTCGAACTGCGCGATCCGCCCGGCGCGCATCACCGCCACACGGTCCGCCACCTCCATCGCCTCGTCCTGGTCATGCGTCACCAGGATGGTGGTGATCCCCACCTCCTCCTGCAGCCCACGCAGCCACAACCGCAGCTCCTTGCGCACCTGCGCGTCCAGCGCGCCGAAGGGCTCGTCCAGCAGCAGCAGCGAAGGCTCGATCGCCAGCGCCCGCGCCAGCGCCACGCGCTGCCGCTGCCCGCCCGAGATCTGGTCGGGATAGCGCCGCTCCAGCTCCGGAATCTGCACCAGCGCCAGCAGCTTGCGCACTCGCGCCGCGATTTCGGCCGCGGAAGGCCGCCCGCGCTTGCGCACCCGCAGCCCGAAGGCGACGTTGGCGAAGACATCCATGTGCCGGAACAGCGCATAGTTCTGGAATACGAAGCCGATCCCGCGGTCGCGCGCCGGCACCCCCACCACGTCGCGCCCGCCGATCATGACGCTGCCGGCATCCGCATGGTCCAGCCCGCCCAGGATGCGCAGCAGGGTCGTCTTGCCCGAGCCGGACGGCCCCAGCAGCGCCACGAACTCCCCCGAGCGCACCGAAAGGCTGACGCCGTCCAACGCCGCGGCGCTCCCGAAGCGCCGCGCCACACCCGCTATCTCAACGGCTGTGCCACGCAGCCGCGCCTCATGCTCCAGGGAGTCGTTCAAGCGATCTCCCCCCGCCGCCCGGAGATCCGCTCCAGCACCGTCTTCGCGCACAGTGTCACCAGCGCGAGCAGCGCGAGCAGCGCCGCTACCGCGAAGGCCGCCGCGAACTGGTACTCGTTGTAGAGGATCTCGACATGCAGCGGCATGGTGTTGGTCTCGCCCCGGATGTGCCCGGACACCACGGATACTGCCCCGAACTCCCCCATCGCCCGCGCGTTGCACAGCAGCACGCCCGAGAGCAGCGCCCATTTGACGTTGGGCAGGGTCACCAGGCGGAAGCTCTGCCAACCGCTCGCCCCCAGCGTCGCCGCCGCCTCCTCCTCCGCGCGTCCCTGCTCCTGCATCAGCGGGATCAGCGTCCGCGCGACGAAGGGAAAGGTCACGAACACCGTCGCCAGCACCAGCCCTGGCAGGGCGAAGACGATCTGCACGTCATGCGCCTGCAGCCATGGCCCCAGCCAGCCCTGCGCACCAAAGACCAGCACGAAGACCATCCCCGAGATCACCGGCGAGACCGAAAACGGCAACTCGATCAGCGCCACCAGCAATCGCTTGCCCCGGAACTCGTATTTCGCCACGCACCAGGCCGCCGCGATCCCGCCCAGCGTGTTCACCGGCACGGCAATGGCCGCCACCAGCAGCGTCAGCCAGATCGCCGCCTTCGCATCCGGATCGGCATAGGCCTCCATCACCGTGCCCCATCCGCGCCGCAGCGCTTCGGTGAACACGGCGGCAAGCGGCAGCGCGACGAACATCGTCAGCAGCAGCACCGCCAGTGTCCCGGCCGCCCATCGCGCCACTGCCGGATCGCGCGCGGCCGGCCCGATCGTCACGCGGCCTCTCCCCGCGCGCCCACGCCCGGTGCCCTAAGCGCGCTCACGCGCGGTGCCTAGGCGCGCTCACGCGCGACGCCCCGGCCGCAGCCAAGCCTGCACCAGCCCCGTCAGCAGCAGCACCAGGAAGGACATCCCCAGCATTGCCAGTCCGATCGCGGCGGCGCCGGCGTAATCAAAGCCCTCCAACCGCTGCACGATCACCAGCGGCGCGATCTCACTGACCATGGGGCGGTTTCCGGCGATGAAGATCACACTGCCATACTCCCCCACCGCCCGCGCGAAGGCGAGCCCGAAGCCCGTCAGCAGCGCCGGCGCCAGCGCCGGCAGCACGACGCGCAGCAAGGCCTGCGCCCGGCTCGCCCCCAGCGTCGCTGCCGCCTCCTCCGCCTCCGTCCCCAGGTCCCGCAGCACCGGCTCCACCGTCCGCACGGCGAAGGGCACGCCCACGAACATCATCGCCACAAAGACGCCCAGCGGCGTGTAGGCCACCGTGACGCCGATCGCCTTCAGCGGTGCCCCAAGCCATCCGTTGGGCGCGAACAGCGCAGTCAGCGCCAGCCCCGCCACCGCCGTCGGGAGGGCGAAGGGCAGGTCCACCATCGCATCCAGCAGGCGCCGCCCAGGGAAGCGCCACCGCACCAGCACCCAGGCCACCAGCAGCCCCAGTGGCAGGTTCAGCAGTGCCGCCATCAGCGCCGTGCCGAAGGAAAGCCGCAGCGCCGCCAGCACCCGCGGGTCTGACAGCACGCCCAGCACCCCTGCCACGCCCAACTCCCAGGGCCGCAGCGCCAGCGCCGAAAGCGGCACCAGCACCACGAGCGACAGCCAGGCCAGCGTCACCCCGAGCGACAGCCCGAATCCCGGCAGCGCGTCACGCCGCCGCGCTACGGAGTGTCCCGGCCGACGCGATGCGGGCAGCGCGAGGCTCAACGCGTCGGCCTGTAGATGCGGTCGAAGCTGCCGCCATCCGCGAAATGCACCCGCTGCGCATTCGCCCAGCCGCCGAAGGCCTCGTCGATCGTGACCATCTCCATCGGCGGGAAGATGCTGCCCGCCGAGGCCAGTGCCGCCGCGTCGCGCGGCCGGTAGAAATGCCGCGCCGCCAGCGCCTGCCCCTCCCGGCTGTACAGATGCTGCAGATAAGCCTCAGCCACCGCCCGCGTCCCGCGCCGGTCCACGTTGCGGTCCACCACCGCAACCGACGGCTCCGCCAGGATCGAAAGCGAAGGCAGCACGATCTCGAACTGCCCCGCGCCGAACTCCTTCAGCGCCAGGTGAGCCTCGTTCTCCCAGGCCAGCAGCACGTCGCCCTGCCCGCGCTGCACGAAGCTCGTGGTCGATCCCCGCGCGCCCGTGTCCAGCACCGCCACGTTCCGCAACAGCCGCCTCAGGAACTCTTCCGCCGTGGCGTCGGACCCGCCTGGTTGCCGCCGCGCCCAGGCCCAGGCCGCCAGGTAGTTCCAGCGCGCTCCACCCGAGGTCTTGGGATTGGGCGTCACCACCCCCACCCCTTCCCTGGCCAAGTCGCCCCAGTCGCGTAGCCCCTCCGGATTTCCCCTCCGCACCAGGAACACGATGGTGCTCGTATGGGGCGCGCTGTTATGCGGCAGCCGGCCCATCCAACCCTTGTCGATCAGCCCGCGCTCCGCGATCGCATCCACGTCATAAGCCAAGGCCAGCGTCACCACATCCGCCTGCTGCCCGTCGATCACCGCCCGCGCCTGCGCTCCCGAGCCGCCATGCGACGAATTCACCCGCACGCGCTGCCCGCCATTCTCCTGCGCCCAGCGCGTGGCGAAGGCCGCATTGAAGGCGCGGTACAACTCCCGCGTCGGGTCGTAGGAAACATTCAGCAGCGTCGGCATGGACTGCGCGCGCGCCGGCGAGGCAGCCAGGGCCGTGGCACCGAACAGGGCGCGGCGGGAAAGAGAAGCAGCCATCTCGTCTCCCCTCTGTACCAAGGTTGAACGCTGGTCGCGGCGCGAAGATAGCGCAGCGGCCTGCATCCCGTGGAAGGCTTTCCGGCCGGGCCCCGGAGGCCCTGCCTCCGGACCTCCGCCGGGAGGCGGACGCGCGCCCCGGGACCCCGCGGTTTGCTCGGGCCTGCGTCCGGGGGATCGGCCTCGGCGCGTGTCGGGGCTGGGTGGAAACGGGATGGCGGGAGGCAGCGCCTTCGGTGCCTCCGTTCCGGTCTCGCCCCGGCCGCTCGTTTCGAGAATGAACCCAGCCCGGTGCTCTGACGTCAAGTCAAGCATCCAGAAAATCCCAGAGGCTCATCGTTCAATGAACTGGTGCCGGTTCCCCCGCGGCATCTTTTGTCGCAGAACAAACCCATGACAATGTGCATGTCCCGGGACCGGCTGGATCGCCTTTCCGCCACAGCCACCCGCAGCGAAACCCCGAATGGCCCGGGCCGGCTCGTCTGGCACGAGTGGGGCGCCGGCAAGCCCCTCGTCCTCCTCCATGGCGGCGCCGGATCCTGGCGCCACTGGGCCCGCAATATCGAGCCCCTGTCCCGCAACCGCCGCGTCCTGGCCCCCGATCTTCCCGGCCTCGGCGAATCCGACCTGCCGCCCCCCGGCACCGATCTCCCGGGCATCGCCGCCACCGTCGCCGCCGGCATCGCCACCCAGCTCTGCGGGGCCCGCTACGACCTGATCGGCTTCTCCTTCGGCTCCGTCATCGCCGGCCACATCGCCGCCCGCCACGCGGCCGGGCTTGACTCGCTCACCCTGCTCGGCGCCGGCGCGCTCGGCCTTGCGCGCAGGCCGGTGCCCCTGGTCTCCGTGCGCGACCGTCAGGGCGAGGACCGCATCGCTGCCCATCGCGAGAACCTCGCCCGGCTGATGATCGCCGACCCCGCCTGCATCGACGACGAGGCCCTCGCCATCCAGGCCTGGAACAGCGATCACGCCCGCTACCGCAGCCGCAATGTGGTGAACCCCAACTCCCTCCGAGACGCGCTCGAGGCGGTGCACCTTCCCCTCGCCGTCATCTATGGCGAGCACGATGCTATCGTGATCCCCCACATGGCCGACCGCATCGCCTTCTTCCGCGCGCGCGGCACGGAACCCTTGGTCATCCCTGGCGCCGGGCACTGGGTGGCCTTCGAGGCGGCTGATGCGGTGAATGCGGCCCTGATCGGCTAGGCGGGCCAGAGGTCTTGCTCCCGGACCACGCGCTGCCTGTGAAAACCGGCTAACTCCCGGCAACGCGCCGCAACGCCGCCGCCAGCCCGGCCGTGTCATAGGGCTTCCGCAGCAGCACCGCCCGGTCCAGCCCTTCGGTCGGCGCCGAATCCCGGCCCGTCGCGAAGACGATCCCCATACTGGGCCAGGCGGCCCGTACCTCCTGCGCGAAGACCCCGCCCGAAACCCCGGGCAGCCCAAGGTCGGTGACCAGCACATCCGCCCCGGCCGCCCGCAGCTGCGCCATCGCCTCTTCCGCGCTGCCCGCCTCCGTCACCTGGTGGCCCAGCCCGCGCAGCATCTCCGCGGTGCCGCCGCGGATCATCGGATCGTCCTCCACCAGCAGCACCTGCAGGAAGGGCCCGGCCAGCGCCACGGGCACGGGCACGGGCATCGCCGCGGGCGCGGCCAGCGCGCTCCGGCGCTGTGCCGAATTCGCCAGCACATGCCGTAGCTTCCGCGCCAGCGCCTCCCGCGTATAGGGCTTGGAAAGCAGCTCCACCCCGGGATCCAGCCGCCCGCCATGGGCGATGGCGTTCTCTGTGTAGCCGGAGGTGAACAGCACCGCGATCCCGGGCAGCCGCTCCCGCGCGCGCCGCGCCAGTTCCGTGCTCCTCAGCGGTCCCGGCATCACCACATCAGTGAACAGCAGGTCGATCGGCATGCCGCTTTCCACCACGCTCAGGGCGCTTGCGGCATCCCGCGCCTTCAGCACGCGGTAGCCCAGCTCGGTCAGCGTATCGACCACGATCGCACGCACCGCGTCGTCATCCTCGGCCACGAGGATCGTCTCCGTGCCGCCGGTGATCGGCCCCGCCTCCACCGACACGACCAGATCCTCGGCCCGGTTCGCGCGCGGCAGGTACATCTTCACCGTCGTGCCCTGCCCAACCTCGGAATAGATCTTCACATGGCCGCCCGATTGCTTGACGAAGCCATACACCATCGAGAGCCCGAGCCCCGATCCCTTGCCCTCGGGCTTGGTCGAGAAGAAGGGCTCGAACACCAGCGCCTGCACCTCGGGCGCCATGCCGGAACCCGTGTCGGTCACTGCCAGCATCACATACTGCCCGGGCTGAACATCGACATGGGTGCGCGCATAGTCGTCGTCGATGAAGGCGTTGCCCACCTCGATGGTCAGCCGCCCGCTGCCATCCATCGCGTCCCGCGCATTGATCGCCAGGTTCAGCAACGCATTCTCCACCTGCATCGGATCGACGAAGGTGTTCCACAGCCCGCCCGAGACGATGGTCTCGATCTCGATCGCCTCGCCGATCGTCCGGCGCAGCATGTCCTCCATCCCGGTGACGAAGCGCCCGACATTCACCACCTTCGGCTCCAGCGGCTGCCGCCGCCCGAAGGCCAGCAGCTGCGATGCCAGCTTCGCCCCGCGCGCGACGCCCGCCATGGCGCTGCCCACGCGCCGCTCCGCCCGCTCGTTCCCCGCCACGTCCCGCGCCAGCAGCTGCAGGTTGCCCGAAACCACCTGCAGCAGGTTGTTGAAGTCATGCGCCACGCCGCCGGTCAGCTTGCCGATGGATTCCATCTTCTGCGCCTGCTGCAGCGCCGCCTCGGCCTGCTGCCGCTCGGCGATCACGGCGGCCACCCGCGCCTCCAGCGTCTCGTTCAGCTGCCGTAGCTGCTCCTCGGCTCGCCCCCGGTGCCGAATCTCCCGCTGCGCGGATTGGAACAGCCGCGCATTGTCGATTGCGATCGCCGCCTGGCCGGCAATGCCACGCAGCAGCGCCTCGTGCTCCGCCTTGAAGCGCCCCGGCTCCGGATGGCCGAAGAACAATCCTCCGAGCACTTCGCCCGAGCGCGAGATCACCGGCACCGCGAGGTAGCTGCGCACCGGAAGATGGTCGGGGGGCATGCCCTTCAGCGGCGCGTTCTGGCCGTAACGTGGGTCGAGCAGGATGTCGTCCGAGCGGATGACGCCCTCGCCTCGGAATGTCGGCGCAAACACCGCCGTGGCTCGTGGCATCGGATACCGGTCGAAGGCCGAGCGCGGCACACCCGACAGCGCGTAGAGCATGTAGCTCCCGCCCTTGTCATCCAGCACGTTGTAGAAGAAGGCGCCGAACTTCGCGCCCGAAAGCTCCACCCCCGCATCGGTGACCATTTGCACCACGCGGTCCAGTTCCAATTCGGCCGCTATGGTGGCGCCGGTGCGGTTAAGCACCTCCAGCATGCGCGTCTCGCGCCGCAGCGCCTCCTCGGCGCGCCGCATCTCCGTGATGTCCTGGTTGACGCCGATCATGCCGAGGAACTCGCCCCCCATCCCGAAGCGCGGTTGCGCCTTGGTGCGCAGGATCCGCCAGGCCCTGTCGTGCCGACGGAAACGCGCCACCGTCTCGAAGCCCGTGTGGTCGCGCATGGCGGTGCCATAGGGGCCACCGAGCGCGTCGCGATCCTCGGGATGGAGCGTGGCAAGCCAGTCGAAGGACGGCACTTCCTCCTCGCCGACGCCCCAGAAGGCGCGCTGCGCGCGGTTGAGATAGACGCAGCGTCCCGCGGCATCGCTCATCCAGAGCTTCACCGGCGCGCTCTCGGCCACCAGGCGGAAGCGCCCCTCACTCTCCCGCAGGGCGTCCTCCGCGCGCTTCTGCTCGGTGACGTCATGGCCCTGCACGAAGATGCCGATGACGGCATCCCCCACCACGATGGGCTGGTACACGAAGTCCAGATAGCACTCCGTCAGCCCCTGGCCCGGCGCCTGTGCCAGCCGGACGGGCATCTGCCGCCCCACGAAGGGCTCGCCCGTGGCGGCGACGCGGTCGAGCAGCTCCACGAAGCCCTGGCCCGTCACTTCGGGCAACGCCTCCGCCACCGTCCGCCCGATCAGCCCCCGCCGCCCAACCAGCCGCTCGTAGGCCGCATTGGCCATGGTGAAGACATGGTCGGGCCCCTCCACCACCGCAATGAATCCCGGCGCCTGCTCGAAGAGCTGGCGTAGCCGTTGCCGCTCCGCATGCAGCGCCGCATTGGCCTCCTGCACCGCCTCGGCGCGGCGCAGCACACCGGTTTCGATTCCGGCTGAATCGCCGCCGGGCTGGGCGCGGCGCGCAAGCTGGCGCAGCTGCTGCAGCTCCGTCACGTCCACCGTATGCTGCAGGATGAAGGCGACGCTGCCGTCCGGAGCCTTGAGCGGCGTGTGCGTCGCGCTCCAGCTCCGCTTCTCGAGGCCACCTTCCGGCGACGGGATGTCGTAATGGATCAGCGGCAGGTGGTCCGGTGCGCCTGTCGCCAGCGCCCGCTGCAGCGAGGACACGAGCTGCCTGTGCCCCTCCGAATCCGCGTCGCTCGGAAAGGCGTCGAACATGTTGCACCCGACGAGGTCATCGCGCTCGCGCATCGTCACGCGCAGATAGGCCTCGTTCATCGTGACGATGACGAAGGCCGGGTCCAGCAGGACGTAAGGGTTCGGGGAAGCGCCAAACAGCGTCGCGAAGTTGATCGGGATCAATTCGTCTCGCCGGTGGGCGCCGGCGTCCTCGGGCATGGCGTGGTCCGGGACGGAACGCCCTGGCCCATATAGGGCAGGCCGTGCCGCCCCGCCACCACGCCCGATATGGCGCCTACCCTCAGGCCGGGCGGCGCGTTCTCCGCCACAGCCCCCAGAGCCGCGGCCCTGCCAGTGCCGCCGCTGCCAGCACCAGGATGCCCAGTGAGATCGGCCGCGTCACGAAAGTGGACCAATCGCCCTGACTGATTGTCAGCGCCTGCCGCAGCGCCTGCTCCGCCATCGGCCCCAGGATCATCCCGATCACCACGGGCGCCGTCGGGAAGTCGAAGCGCCGCATGAACATCGCGATAATGCCAATTCCGTAGAGCAGCACGAGGTCAGTGACCGAGTTGCTGATGCCGTAGGTGCCGATCGTCGCGAAGACCAGGATGCCCGCATAGAGCTGCGGCGTCGGGATCTTCAGAATGCGCGCCCAGAGCCCGACCAGCGGCAGGTTCAGCACCACCAGCATGACATTGGCGATGTAGAGGCTCGCGATGAGCGTCCAGACCAGCGCCGCCTGCTGCGTGAACAGCATCGGCCCCGGCTGGATGCCATAGGACTGAAACGCCGAGAGCATGATCGCCGCCGTCGCGGAAGTGGGCAGGCCCAGCGTCAGCATCGGCACCAGCACGCCCGCCGCCGCAGCATTGTTCGCCGCCTCCGGCCCCGCGACACCCTCGATCGCACCCGTCGTGCCGAATTCGCCGCGATGCTCCGGCTTCACAAGCTTCTGCTCGGCGTAATAGCTCAGCATGGTCGGCATCTCGGTTCCGCCCGCCGGCAGCACGCCGAAGGGAAAGCCGAGGAAGGAGCCGCGCAGCCAGGGCCCGATGCTGCGCTTCCAGTCAGTCCGGCTCATCCACAGCCGACCGATCGGCCGTACCTCCTGCTTCCCTTCCACATGGCGCCAGGCCAGGTGCAGCGTCTCGCCCACGGCGAACAGCGCCACCGCGACGAGCACCACGTTCACCCCGTCCAGCAGCTCCGGAATCCCGAAGGTCATCCGCGGCTGCCCCGTCTGCAGGTCGATGCCCACCAGCCCCAGCAACAGCCCGAAGCCGAGCGAGGTGAGCCCCCGCAGCGCCGATCCGCCCAGCACCGCCGAGACGGTGACGAAGCACAGCAGCATCAGGGAGAAATACTCTGCCGGCCCCAGCTTCAGCGCCAGATCCACCACGATCGGCCCGATGAAGGAAATGCCCAGCGTCCCCACCGTTCCCGCCACGAAGGAGCCGACGGCGGCGGTCACCAGCGCCGGTCCCGCCCGCCCGTTGCGCGCCATCTTCGCGCCTTCCAGCGCGGTGATGATCGATCCCGATTCTCCTGGCGTGTTCAGCAGGATCGAGGTGGTCGATCCACCATACATGGCCCCGTAGAACACGCCGCAGAACAGGATGAAGGCCCCCGTCGCCTCCACCTTGAAAGTCACCGGCAGCAGCAGCGCGATGGTCAGCGCCGGCCCAATGCCCGGCAGCACGCCGATCGCGGTGCCGAGGAAGCAGCCCAGCAGCGCCCAGCCGAGATTGATCGGCGTCAGCGCGGCGCCGAAGCCCATGGCGAGGCCGGAGATGGCGTCCATCAGAGAATTCCCTCCAGCACGCCCGCACCGATATTGACGCCCAGCAGGCGCGAGAAGGCGAGATAGGCGCCGAGCGTCACCACGATCCCGATCGCCAGGTCGCGCAACGGCTTGCGCGAGCCGAAGGCCGAACAGACCAGCACGTATTGGATGGTCGCCGCGATGACGAAGCCCAGCCAATCGATCAGCGCGATCTGCACCAGCAGCCCCGCGCCCAGCAGCCCAAGCGCCCGCCAGTTGGTCGGCGGCGCTTCCATCGCCTCCTCGATGTCCTGGCTCCACCCGCCACGCAAGGCGGAGGCCGAAAGCCCAATCCCCAGCACCACCATGATCGCGCCGACGAGATAGGGAACCGCCTTCGCGCCCACCTGGGCATAGAGTGGCGAATCAGGAATCGCCCAGGCGGCATAGAGCGCTAGCAGGCCGAGCAGCAGGACGAACAGCCCCACGCCAAGATCGGCGCGGGGCGTCCCACCCTGCGGGAAGGTCTGGTTCATAGATGCATCGTTCCCTGGTCCCGCTGCGGCGGGTTCCGCTGATCTGAATGGCACGGGAGCCCGGAACGCGGAAGCGACGGGCGCGCAAGGCCTCCCGCGCGCCCCCGCCGGCCGGCGCTCACGCCAGGCCGATATCCTTCAGCACGGCAGTCGTCTCGTCATGGTCGCGCTTCAGGAAGGCCTCGAACTCACTGCCCTCCATGAAGGCGTCCTCCCAGCCGCGCGTCTGCAGCAGCTCCTTCCAGGCCGGCAGCGCGTGCAGTTCCTTGGCGAAGGCGGTGTGCTTCGCCCGCATCTCGGCATTGATTCCGGGCGGCGCGAAGATGCCGCGCCAATTGCCCATCACGATGTCGATGCCGCTTTCCTTCAGCGTCGGCACGCTGGGATCGATCCGCTTCTCGCCACTCGTGGCCAGGGCGCGCATCCGGCCCGCCTTGATCTGCTCGGCGAATTCGGACCAGCCGGAGATGCCGGCCTTCACCTGGCCACCGAGAATGGCCGCCACGGCTGGGCCGCCGCCCGCGAAGGCAACATAGGAGGCCTCCCGCGCGTTCCGCCCGACCGACTTGATGAGCAGCCCCAGCAGGATGTGGTCGATCCCGCCCGCCGAGCCGCCGCCCACGGCCACCGCACCCGGATTGGCCTTCAGCGCATCCATCAGCCCCTTGAGGTCGCGGATCTCCGAACTCGCCGGCACCACGATGGCCGAGGTCTCGTCCGTCAGCCGCGCGATCGGCGTCACGTCCTTGATGCCCACCGGGCTCTTGTTGGTGATGGTCGCGCCGACCATCACGGCGCCGGCCACCATCAGCGCGTCCGGCCGCCCGCGCCGCTGCGAGACGAAGCGCGGCAGCCCCACCGCGCCGCCGGCCCCGCCCACATTCTCGAACTGCATGGAGCCCACCAGCCCCGCCTGCCGCGCAACCTGCTCGATCGCGCGCCCCAGCCCATCCCAGCCACCACCCGGCGCGGCGGGGATGAAGATGTTCAGGCTTGCATAACGCTGGTTCCCCTGCGCCCTGGCGCGGGCGCCGAGGAACGGAAGCGCGGCCGCGCCGGCCAGCACGCTGCGCCGGCCCATCATCAGGTATGTCATATCTGTCGGTCCTCCCATGGACACTTCCCGCGCATCTTAGGCCGGGATCGCCTCCGGGCTGAATCCTGCCCCGGCAGGAATTCCGCAGCTGGGGATGAAAGCTCTGCCATGATCGCGCTGGCTTGAACGACCGGCCCACCGGATGCGCCACTCGGAACGAGATGTGTGGCTTTTCGGCCATTGCGCCGTGGCTTTCATGCGACGATCCTGCATCGCACCATGCCGGACAGGTCGGCGCGGCATTGAATCGGGGCCTTGGGGATGCGTGGGATCTTCGCGGGGATGAGGGGGATCGCGCTGGTGGCGCTACTCCTCGCCTCCTCGCCCGGCCAAGCCCAGAACCAAGGCCAAAGCCAGGGCCGGGCGGCAGCGGCGGAGCGGGAGGCGGTCGTCATCAACGAGACCGGCCTCGCCGTGCGTGAGCTGTTCATGGCCCCCGCCACCGAGACCGCCCCCGGCCCCGACCGCCTGGGCGCCGATACCCTCCCCAATGGCGGCACCTTCCGCGTCCGCCTCGGCCGCAACCAGCCCTGCGCCTGGTCCCTCCGCGCCGTCCTCGCCGATGAATCCATTGAGGAACGTCGCAACATCGACCTCTGCCGCTCCAACCGCGTCACCCTTGGCGATCCCGGCGCCCCGGCGCGCGAGGCGCTGATCAACAACGACACGGACATCGACGTGCGGGAAATCTTCGCTGCCCCGCCCGGCGCCGCCTCCCGCGGCCCGGACCGGCTGGGCGCCGAGGTCATTCCCGCCGGCCGCACCCACCGCCTCCGCCTCGGCCGCCGCCGTGACTGCGTCTTTGATATCACAGCCATCATGGCCGATGGCTCCGAGGTCTCGCGCCCCCGCACCGATCTCTGCCGTAACCCGCGCGTCGCCCTGGCCGATCCGAACACCAGTTGGCGGGAGCTCACCATCCTCAACCGCGCGGGCCGCGCGCTGCAGGGCCTGCATGCCGTCGCCGGCGGCCGCGGCGGCCCGCTCGAATCGGAGGAAGGCTGGGGCGTGGACCGCATGGGCGAGGAAGCCCTCCCGGAAGGCGGGAGCCTCCGCCTGCGCATCCGCATCCCCGGCTGCGAGGCCGATCTCCGCGCCACCTATGAGGACGACGCCGCCGAGGCGAAGCGCGGCGTGGACATCTGCCGCACCCCCAGCATCACCTTCGACGGCAGTGGCATCCCCCGCCCGCCCGAACGCCCCGTCACCATCATCAACCGCCACGGCGCGCGCATCGATGAGATCTACGTCTCCTCCTCCTCCGAAGGCGACTGGGGCCCGGAACGCCTGCCCGGCGGCCTAGCGCGCGAAGCCCGCCACACCCTCTCCGTCCCGGTGGACTGCACCGTGGACCTGCGCATGGTCTTCCCAACCAACGGCGCGGAGGAACGGCGCGAGATCGACATCTGCCGGAACCCCGTCATCGTCATCCGCCCAGGCTGGACCATCGCCAGCGACCTCGACGCCAGCGATGGCGAGGAGGATTCCGGCCCCCGCCCCGGAAGCGTCCGCCTGCGCAACGCCGGCACCACCCCCATCGTCGAGCTCTACATCGATGCGCCGGACGCCCCGCGCGGCGACGACCGCCTCGGCACCAACGTCCTCGGCGTGAATGAGACGCTCGACGTCGCCCCGCCCGAGGGTGCCGCCTGCCCCGCCCGCCTCCTCGCCATCTTCCGCGACGGGCGGGAGGTGGAGCGCGCGCGCCTGGATCTTTGCGCCGGCATCGAGGTGCCCCTGCCATGACCCGCTTCCGCCTCGCCCCCCTGGCCCTGGCGCTGGCCCTGGTCGCGCCGCTCGCCGCCCGCGCCCAGGCACCGGCCTCCCCGACCATCGCTGTGCCCGAGCCCCTGCGCGGTGTCTGGTTCGAGGGCGGCTGCACTGCCCCCACCGCCCTGCTCGCCCTTTCCGCCCGCGGCGCCGCGCGCCTGCCGGCCGACGACACCGGCCGACTCCTCCGCTTCACCGCCACCCGAGCCCAGTCGGACTGGACCATCGCCACCGCCCGCGGCGCCGAGGCCCCGCGCCTCATGCTCCGCCCCGCCGGCGACGAGCTGGAAACCGCCGAGCCCGCCAACAAGACCCGCGACGACCGCCTGCCCGGGGACATCCCCCTCACCCGCTGGCAGCGCTGCCCCGCCACCCCGCTCACCTTCGCGGCCCAGGGCGAGGGCATCGCCTTCCTCGGCGCCATCGAGGTGATCGAGGCCGGCTGCGGACCGGCCAGCGGCAATGTGCCGGAATGCGCCGCCGCCATCATCCGCGCCGGCGACGTCTCCGGCGACAATCTTCTCGGCACCGCCGAGCTGGCCCGCCTCTTCCGCGGCGCCACCTGGCTCGTCTCCCTCCAGGCCGAGGTCGCGCCCGAACTCTCCGGCCTCACCAACACGGCAGGCGCCGTCAGCGGCGTCGTCGCGGCGCGGCTGGCGGTGGAAAGCCTGGACTATGACGGCGACGGCCGCCTCTCCGCCCGCGAACTCGCCCAGGACCGCGCGACCCTCGCCACCGTCGGCGATCCGCACGGGCGGCCACTCGCGCTCGAACGCCTTTCGGAAGGCGCGGCACTGATGCGCGGCATCCTCGAGGGGCTGCTCGGCAGCGAGTGAGGCAAAGGCCGGGGAAGTCATCCTCCGGCCCATCTGTCCCAGCCGAACCCCTGGGACAGTGCCTCGCAGAATCCGGAGGACTGTCCCTTCCCGGCGCGGGTCCACGTGGGACACCCTGGCGTCAACGATAAGACGAACAACCAGGGAAACGTCCAGCATGAACCGCCGCACCCTCCTCGGCAGCGCCCTCGCCCTGCCCGCCCTTCCGGCCTTCGCCCAGGGCAACTGGCCCGATCGCCCGATCACCCTGATCGAAGGCTACCCGCCGGGCGGCGTCACCGATCTCGCCTCGCGCGCCGTCGCGGACCCGATGTCGCGCAATCTCGGCGTCCCCGTGGTGGTCGAGAACCGCCCTGGCGCGGCCACCTCCGTCGCCGCCACCTACGCCGCCCGCGCCCGCCCCGATGGCCACACCCTGGTCATGGGCACCACGACACTGGCCATCAACCAGACCCTCCAGCCCCAGCTGACGCCGAAGGACCCGGCGAAGGAGCTGGACGCGATCGGCATGGTCTTCCGCACCCCCTTCATCCTGCATGTCCACCCTTCCGTGCCGGCCAGGGACACGGCGGAACTCATCGCTTACTGCAAGGCGAACCCCGGAAAGGTCCTCTTCGGCTCCCCCGGCACCGGCTCCGTCAGCCATCTCTGCCTGGAGATGTTCCGCGCCCGCGCCGGGATCGACATCGTGCATGTCCCCTATCGCGGCGGCGCTCCAGCGGCGCTCGACCTGCGCCAGGGCCGCATCCATGTCGTCTTCCATGCCATCCAGGAAGCCGCGACCACCCTCGCGGATGGCGGCACGCGCGGCCTCGCCGTCACCGCCAGCGCCCCGCTCCCCGGCTATCCGAACCTGCCGCCCGTCTCCAACACCCTGCCGGGCTTCGAGGTCTTCTTCTGGCAGGGCCTTTTCGCCCCGGCCGGCACGCCGCAGCCGATCATCACCCGCGCCGCCACCGCCCTGCGCGCTGCCACCGACGACACCGCGCTCCGCACCCGCATGTCGGAGCAGGGCGTGGAACTCGTCAGCGGCGACGCTGCCGTACTCCGCAAGAATCTCGCTGACGACACGCGCCGCTGGGGCGACGTGATCCGCGAAGGCAACATCAAGCTCGAATAGCCGCCGCCGCTCCCCGCCCCGACAAGGCCGGCCCTGGCGCCTTTGCGCGCCGGGATCGCCCACCCACGCCTACCCAAGCCGCATCGGACATGACGATGACGATCAGCAATCTCACCTCGCGCATCTCCGGTTTCCACCGCATGAGCACCGCGGAACGCCTGGAAGCCGTCGCCGCCTTCTCCAACCTCGACGACACCACGATCACGCAGCTGGCCGCCCCCGGGAACATCGACCCGCATCTCGCCGACCACATGATCGAGAATGTGGTCGCCACCCTCTCCATCCCCATCGGCGTCGCCACCAACATGCGCGTGGACGGGAAGGACGTGCTCGTGCCCATGGCGACCGAGGAATCCTCCGTCGTCGCCGCCGTCTGCAACTCCGCGCGCCAGTGCTACGACAGCGGCGGCTTCACCACCTCCGTCTCCGGCAACCTGATGATCGCGCAGGTGCAGCTCGTCGGCGTGACGGACCCCGAGAATGCCCGCCTCCGCATCCTCGAACGCCGTGACGAGATCGCCGCCACCTGCGATGGCTGCGACCCCATGCTCGTGAAGCTCGGCGGTGGGTTCCGGGACCTCGAAGTGCGCGTCATCGCCACGCGCGGCGGCCCGATGGTGGTGACGCATCTCATCATCGACACGCGCGATGCCATGGGCGCCAACACCGTCAACACCATGGCCGAAACCCTGGCGCCGGCCATCGAATCCTGGACAGGTGGCAAGGTCTTCCTCCGCATCCTCTCCAACCTCGCCGACCGCCGCCTCGCCCGCGCCCGCGCCATCTGGCCCGCGGAAGCGATCGGCGGCGAAGCGGTGCGCGACGGCATGCTCTCCGCCTACCACTTCGCCGAAGCCGACCCCTACCGCGCCGCCACCCACAACAAGGGCATCATGAACGGCATCTCCGCCGTCGTGCTCGCCACCGGCAACGATACCCGCGCGGTCGAAGCCGGCGCCCATGCCTTCGCCGCCCGCAACGGCCGCTACACCAGCCTGACCAGCTGGGAGGTCACTGCCGATGGCAGCCTCGCCGGCTCCATCGAAATCCCCCTCCCAGTCGGCCTCGTCGGCGGCGCCACCAAGATCCATCCCACCGCCCGCGCCTGCCTGAAGATCCTCGGCGTCACCACCGCCGCGGAATTGGCGCGCATCATCGCCGCCGTCGGCCTCGCGCAGAACTTCGGCGCGATGAAGGCCCTCGCCACCACCGGCATCCAGAAGGGCCACATGGCGCTGCATGCCAACAACGTCGCCATCGCCGCCGGCGCGGTGGGCGAGGAGGTGGCGAAGCTGGCCGCCATCCTCGTGGAAAGGCGCCAAGTGCGGCAGGACGTGGCGGCCGCCGAACTGGAGAAGCTGCGCGCGGGCTGACGCGGGCAGTTTACTTGACCGCGCCCGCCAGTGCGGGCGTCTGGGCGGGAACCAGGGAACCAGATTGGAGGTTCCTATGCGAGCAATGGTGGTGCGTGCCCCAGGTGGGCTGGACAAGCTGGAACTGGCTGATCGCCCCGATCCGGGCCCGCCCGGTCCAGGCGAGATCCGCGTCGCGCTCCACGCCAGCTCGCTCAACTTCCACGACTACGGCGTGGCCACCGGCCGGGCGCGGGCGGAGGATGGCCGCGTCCTGATGGCCGACGGCGCCGGGGTGGTGGAGGCCATTGGGCAGGGCGTGACCGACTTCGCCCCCGGCGATCATGTCGTCTCCTGCTACTTCCCCGATTGGCAGGACGGCCCGCCCACCATCGGCAACTTCGCCCGCACCCCGGGCGACGGGCTGGACGGCTTCGCGCAGGACCACGTTGTCCGCCCCGCCACCGCCTTCACCCGCGCCCCCGCCGGCTTCAGCCATGTGGAGGCCGCGACCATCACCACCGCCGGCCTCACCGCCTGGCGCGCGCTGGTGGTGGATGGCGGGCTCAAGCCGGGCGACACGGTGCTCGCCCTCGGCACCGGCGGCGTCTCCATCTTCGCCCTCCAGCTGGCGAAGCGGATCGGCGCGCGCGTGATCATCACCTCCTCCTCAGACGAGAAGCTGGAACGCGCCCGCGCCCTCGGCGCCGATGAGACCATCAACTACCGCACAGATGAGAACTGGGGCGCCCGCGCGCGCGAACTCACCGGCGGCCGCGGCGTCGACCATGTCGTGGAGGTCGGCGGGCCGGGCACCCTCGCCCGGTCCATCGAGGCCGTGCGCGTCGGCGGCCATATCTCCCTCATCGGCGTCCTCACCGGCCGCGCCGGCGAGGTGCCCACGGGGGCGCTCATGGCGAAGCAGGCGCGGCTCCAGGGCCTGATTGTCGGCAACCGCCGCCAGCAGCAGGATTTCGTCCGCGCGCTCGAAGGCGGCGCCCTCCGCCCGGTGATCGACCGCAACTTCCGCCTCGAAGAACTGGCCGATGCATTCCGGTACGAGGAATCGGGCGGGCATTTCGGCAAGATCGGGGTCGAGTGGTAGCGGCGTCCCAGGGGCTTTGCCCCTGGACCCCACCGGGGAGCCAGCGGGCTCCCCGGACCCCCCGATCTGTTTGTAAGCCTTCCTGAGGCCATGGACCTCACTTGACTGCAGCCGGCCGGGGCGCCCAGGTGAACCTGCCTGCGGCGCCCCCTCAGGGTGAAGACTCGGTGAGTTGTTCTGAACGGGGAGCAGACTTTTCGTGCGTCAGTAAGTGGCTTCAAGCAATGGGCAGGATCAGGAAGCGCTGTCCTCGCACTGCTCCGACAGCCAGGTGCGGAATGCGGCCATCGCTGCCGTCTCGCTGCGCGACTTCAGGCGGGTCAGCCAGTAGTCCCCAAGGTTGATCTCGGCCTCGAACGGGCGCGCCAACCGGTTGTCGCGCAGATCATGCTCGAACATCCGTGCCGGCAGCAGCGCAACGCCCGCACCCTGCACGGCCGCTTCCGCCATGGTCAGGGATGAGTCGAATACAAAGCCGCGCACATTCGGTGTCGGCAGGCCCACCGTGGCAAACCAGCGCGCCCATTCATCGGTTCGATAGGAACGCAGCAATGTCTCCCGCATGAGGTCCGCGGGCTGCCGAAGCCGCTGGGCCAGCGCTGGCGCGCATAGCGGCGAGAACGGCGTGCCAAACAGCCGCAGCGCCTCCGTGCCATGCCAGGCACCGTCGCCGAAGCGGATCGCAAAATCCAACCCCTCGCCTGCCAGGTCGACGCGGTTGTTGTTGGTCAACAACCTCAGATCCACGAAAGGATGTGCTGCGCGGAACCCTGCCAGTCGCGGCAGCAGCCAACCGGTGACGAAGGTACCGACAGCGCCGAGCGTCAATACCTCCCGCAGCCGCCCTCCCTCGAAGCGATCCAATGTGCCCGCGATGCGGCGAAACGCGTCGGTCAGCACCGGCAGCAGGGCCTCGCCTTCTTCCGTCAGGGCAAGGCCTCGTGGCAACCGGCGGAACAGCGGCACCCCCAGGATGTCCTCGAGGCTTTTCACCTGCTGGCTGACCGCCGCCTGCGTGACGCGCAGTTCCAGACCCGCACGGGTGAAGCTGAGCTGCCGGGCTGCTGCCTCGAACGCGCGCAGCGCATTGAGCGGAAGATGCGAGGGAGCCATCCCGCCACTCATTAGCTCTGCTTGGGGCTCCGGCAAAGATTGATCGTTTGTGCGGTGGACGTTCACCACGCAGCTTCCGCCCCACCAGCAGGAGGGCGACCTTGATGACTCTTATGATCAGCAGGCGGCAGTGGTTAGGTGGCTTCGCGCTCGCATCCTCCGGGCTCGCGGGGGCGCTGCCCGCGCAGGCAGCGGCAGGCATCGCCGGCTTGCCCCGCCGCTTCGCCCAGATCGAAGCGGCACGAGGTGGCCGCCTGGGCGTCGCGGTGCTCGACACCGGCACTGGCCGACAGGCCGGCTACCGCCAGGACGAGCGCTTCCCGATCCTGAGCACCTACAAGACCTTGGCCGCCGCCGCGGTGCTGGCTCGTGCCGACGCTGGAATGGACAGCATGGAGCGGCGTGTCCGCTTCACCCGCGACGACCTCGTGACCTACTCTCCCGTAACCGAAAAGCATGTGGGCCAAGGCATGACGCTGGCCGCCCTGTGCGAGGCCGCCATCGTCACCAGCGACAACACTGCAGGCAACCTGCTGTTCGATGCGGTCGAGGGTCCCGCCGGGCTAACGGCATGGCTCCGCACCATCGGCGATCCCGTGACCCGGCTGGATCGTCTGGAGACGGCGCTCAACGAGGCACTTCCCGGAGACCCCCGGGACACCACCACCCCTGCAGCCATGGTTTTGGATCTCCAGGCGCTGGCCCTGGGATCCGTCCTTTCCTCATCCTCTCGCGAAAGGCTGGTGGCCTGGCTGCGCGGCTGCAGAACAGGCGACGCACGCCTGCGCGCAAGGCTGCCGCAGGGCTGGACAGCAGGAGAGAAGACCGGCACCGGGGAAAGGAACAGCAGCAACGATGCCGGGCTGCTCTGGCCCCCGAATGGTGCCCCGCCGGTGCTGGTGGCCGCCTATCTCACTGGCGGTGCTGCCGACGGCGCCGTGCGTGATGCCGCCCTGGCCGATATCGGCGCGGCGGTCGCCGAGGCTCTGTCGAGCTAGCGCTGCCTGGTCTTCCGGGAGCCGGGTGCCGAGACAGCCCCGCTCCCGGGCGACCGCCGGCATCGGTGAAGAACGGACATTGTTTGGCCGCACTGGCCTTGGCATCAGGCGCCCATGAGAACGCGCATCAAGGTCTGCTGCATCGCGTCGGTTGAGGAAGCGGAACTGGCGATCGCTGCCGGCGCGGACGCGCTTGGCCTGGTCGGGGCCATGCCTTCGGGCCCGGGCCCCATCCCGGACCACCGGATCGCCGAAGTCGCAGCCTTCGCGCCCCCTCCGATCTCGACCTTCCTTCTGACGTCCGAGACATCGGCCGATGCCATTTCAGCCCATGTTCGGGCGACGCGGCCGACCACGGTTCAGGTGGTTTCGCATATCGATCCAGCCGAGGCCGCCCGGCTCGCCATGCTTGAGCCACATGTCAGGCGTGTTCAGGTCATCCATGTGGACGGGAGCAACGCCCTCGACCTCATTCCGCGCTACGCACCTCACGTCCACGCCTTCCTCCTGGACTCCGGGCGACCGAGCGCAGCCATCCGGGAACTCGGCGGGACGGGACGCGTGCATGACTGGTCGGTCAGTGCGGCCTTCGTGGAAGCCAGCCGGCGGCCAGTCTTCCTGGCTGGCGGACTTACGGCGGCCAATGTCGGGGAGGCGATCCGCCGGGTTCGTCCCTTCGGTCTCGACCTGTGCTCCGGTGTAAGGACCGATGGCTGGCTCGACAAAGCCAAGCTCGCCGCCTTCGTGGAGGCTGCACGCGCCGCCGATCGCGGGTTGGATGCCCGCCAAGGCCCGGATGCGCCATAGCTGATCATCCTTTCACACCGGCGAGTTGCATCTACAGGGAAACCAGCCACGGCGTCCGGGGTGGCGCTGCCACCCCGGTGGGGTCAGGGGGCAAAGCCGCCAGCCTTCACCCACCCCCGCATGAAGCCCAGGAACCTGGGATCGCTGGCATGCGCCACATTGATCCGCAGCATTGGCGGATTCACCCCACGCTCCGGGCTGAACACCGCCCCCGGCGCCAGGAAGATGTTATGCGCCGCCGCCTCCCGCACGATCGCCGCCTCCTCCGCCCCTTCGGGCAGCGGCGTCCACAGATAAAACCCGCCCCCTGGCGGCCGCGACACCGGCAGCCCGACCGAGGCCAGATCGCGCAGCGCCGCATCCGTCGCCCGCTCCACCCGCGCGCGCAGCCGGCGCAGGTGCCGCAGGTAATGCCCGCCCGCGATCAGCCCTGCCACCATCCGCTCCGCATACTGGGACGTCGCGACGACAGTCAGCAGCTTCATATGTCCCAGCGCCCGCACCACCGCCGGCGAGGCCGCCACGAAGCCCACGCGCAGCGAGGCTGACAGCGTCTTCGAGAAGGTGCCCACATGCAGCACCCGTCGCAGCCCATCCAGCGCCGCCAACCGCGGCGCCGTGGCCGGGAGCAAATCCGCGAAGGGATCATCCTCCACGATCTGGAATCCATGCCGCTCCGCCGCCTGCAGCAGCCCATGCGCCACGGCCGGCGAAAGCGTCCCGCCCGTCGGGTTATGCGCCAGGGACTGGGTGAAGAAGAGCTTCGGCCGCAACACCGCCAGCTTCGCCGCCAGATCCTCCAGATCCGGCCCATCCGGCCGCCGCCGCACCCCGACGATCCGCGCCCGCGCCAGCCGCAGCTTTCCGAACAGCGGGTAATAGCCGGGGTCATCCACCAGCACGGCGTCGCCCGGCTCCACCATCTGCCGCACGATCAGGTCCAGCGCGTGATTCGCCCCCTGCGTCAGCAGCACCTGCTCCGGCGCGCAGGAAATCGCCCGCTCCTGCAGTGACATCGCGATCCGCTCCCGCAGCGGCGCATAGCCCCAGGCGCTTCCATATTCATGCGCCTCCCCCCGCCCACCGAGCCGCGCCGCCCGCGCGAAATGCGCGCCCAGCTCGGATTCCTCCATCCAGCCCGGCGGCGGCCGTCCCTCCCCGGGGCGCACCACGTAATGCGCCTCCGTCTGCTCCCGCAGCAGCGAGACCAGATCCAGCGCCTCCTCCACCTCCGGCCCCGGCCGACGCACCGCCGGTCTCGCCCCGGAAGCGACGAAATACCCCGCCCCCCGCCGCGCCTCGAGATGGCCGGAGGCCACCAGCCGGTCATAGGCCCCGGCCAGCGTGTTCTTCGAAACCCCCTGCTCGCGCGCGGCATCCCGCACGGAGGCCACGCGCTCCCCGGGGCGCAGGGTGCCGGCGTCGATAGAGGCCGCCAGGCGCTCGACGATGGCGCTGGCTTTTGAAGGAGGTTTCGTCAAAGCAAGGAAGGCCGGGGGAAGGAATTCCCCCAGACCCCCATCTTTTTCTTCGAGTTCGGGGCGCGCAGGGTCACAGGATGGCGCCCTGGGCGAGCAGCACGCGGCGCACGGCCTCCGCGGGCAGAGCCACGCCGGAAGCCGCCTGCAAGGCGCCCGCCACGCCGGCCGCCTGCCCGGTCGCGAAGCCCGTTCCCATCACCCGCACGGAGCCATAGGCCGCGGCATCCGCCCCGATCACCCGCCCCCCGGCCCACAAATTCCCGAACCCCTCAGGCCGCAGTGCATCCAGCGGCACGTCGAAAAACCCATCCCCACCCACCGGCGTGAAGCGCGGCCGCCCGGGCTCGGCATGCACCTCCATCGGCCAGGCCGCCCGCGCGATCCCCGCCTCATCCCGCCGCCCTGCCAGCCCATCCGCCTCCGTCACCACCGCCCGCGTCGCGAAGCGCCGCGTCTCGCGCACCCCGAATTGCGGCCCCGTGGAAATGATCCGCGCCCCCTCGCACCCGGCCTCCCCCCGAAGCGCCGCCAGGCAGGCCCAGGCCATCCGCCGCCCCTTCACCTCCGCCGCCGTCAGCGAGGCGGAACTCAACCCATCCGTCGCGAGGTCGATGCACATCCACCAGGCCTCGCCCGGGGCCTCCATCGCCATGAACACGCCGCCATCCTCGCGCACGCGCACGGCATCGTTCCGCCCCGCCGCCAGCATCGCATTCGCCCGCGCCGCCACCCGCGCCAGCGCCGCCCGGTCCGGCAGCCGCGTCACGCCACTCAGCCGCACCGGCAGGGAGGCCGCATTGCCCGGCCCGTCCCGCATCGTGTCGGCGCGCATCGCCGCCCCCGCCAGGGCGCCCAGCACCGCCTCCCCGCTCGCATCCACGAAGGCCGCCGCCCGCACCATGCGCGTGCCCGCATGATCGGTCAGCACCACGGCACCCAGCACGCCGCCCGAAGCCTCCACCCCCGTCACCCGCGCATGCAGCGCCAGCGACAGACCCGGCGTCCCGCACGCCACCCTATCCAGCGCCCGCTTCAACGCCTCCGGCTCGAAGGTGACGATCCAGTTTCCGCTGGCCGAACGCCGCGGCGACACCTCGAAGCCCAGCGCCGCCAGCCCGCGCAGCACCTCCAGCGCCACGCCACCCACCGCCGCGCGCGCCACCTCGCCCTGCTGGAACAGCCCGCAATAGGTCAGCACATTCGCATTCGTCGCCGCACCGCCGAGGAAGCCATACCGCTCCACCAGCAACACACGCGCCCCGGCCCTTGCAGCACCGACCGCCGCCGCCACGCCGGCCGCGCCGCCGCCGGCCACCACCACATCGAAGGTCTCGTCGGTGCTCATGCCGCGCAGTGTCGGACGGGCGCGCGGGCGGCACCAGGGGAGCGCCGCTCCCCTGGAACCCCTCGCCGGGGGCAGGCGTGCCCCCCGAACCCCGCGTTCGGTTCCTAGTGGAAGGGCGCCGGCTGTCGCGCCGCAGGCAGATTTCCCCGGCCGCGCGGACTGCCCTTTCAGTCGCCTGAGGTCATCGGCCTCAGGCACACCAACAGATCGCGGGGTCCGGGGTGGCCGCTGCCACCCCGGTGGGGTCCAGAGGCAAAGCCCCTGGCCCGCCTCACCGCACCGGCATGATCCCCCGCCCCTCTAACAACCCGGAAGCCACCCCGCCCCCGAACCCCATCGCCCGCCGCGCGAAGAAACCCTTCAGCGCTGGAATCCGGTCCACCGCCGCAATCCCCAGCCGCCGCGCCACCCGCACGGGCGCGATGTCGTTCCCGAACAGCCGCTCCAGCGCATGGGTCGCGCCGAGCATCATCAGCGAATCCGGCCGCCGCGCTGCCTGGTAGGCCGCCAGCACCGGCGCCGTGCCCACATCCCCGCCGGCTGCCTTGGCCTGGATCACCAGCTCCGCCAGGGCCGCCACATCCCGGAAGCCAACATTCAGCCCCTGTCCGGCGATCGGATGGATGCCATGCGCGGCATCCCCCACGAGCGCCAGCCGCATATCCGCGAAGCGCATCGCCTGCAGCGCCGAGAGCGGATAGGACCAGCGCCCGCCCACCAGCCGCACCGCGCCCAGATGGTCCCCCATCCGACGCACCACCTCACGGGCGAAGGCGGTGCCATCCATTGCCATGAAGCGCGGCGCCAGATCCGTCCGCTCCGACCACACGATCGCCGAGGCATGCGGAAACCCCTCCCGCGCCGCCGCCGCCCGCTCGTCATCCCCATCGGGCGAGGCATCGGAAAGCGGCAGTTGCGCGAAGGGACCATTCGGCAGGAAGGCCTCCAGCGCCGTCCCGCCATGCGGCCGCTCATGCGCGATGGCACAGACGATCCCCGCCTGCCGGTAATCCAGCCGCGCCGCCCCGATCCCGGCCTCGCCCCGCAGCGTGCTCCGCCGGCCCTCTGCCGAAACCGCCAGCCGCGCCCGCAGCACCCGCCCATCGGCCAGCCGCGCGACCACCCCGCCCAGCCGCCGATCGAGCTCCACCGTCATCGGCGCCAGCACCTGCAGCCGCGGCAGCGCCGCCAGCCGGGCATTCAGCGCCACCCGCAGGGCACGCGCCTCGACCATCCAGCCGAAGGCCTCCTCCCCCATCTCCGCCGCATCGAAATGCAGGCGCAGAGGGGAAGGCGCCTCCCCCGGCCGCCCGTCGCTCACGCGGATGGCCGTGATCGCGCAGGGCACCGCCGGCAGCAGCGGCCAGATGCCAGCCGCCTCCAGCAGGTTCCGGCTGCTCGCCGCGATGGCATAGGCCCGGCCGTCAAAGGCCGGCAGCTCCATCGGCGGCAGGGGCTGGGCATCGACAACAGCCACCGAAAGCCCGGCCGTCGCCAGGGCCGCGGCCAGCGTCCCCCCGGCCGGGCCGGCGCCGATCACCAGCACGTCCAGGTCCTGCGCAGCGTCTTCGGGCGGGCTCATCATCTCATCCTGCATCGCGTGGCGGTGTTCTGCCCATCATTTGGGCAATGCGCCACCTCCCGCCACCCCGGCCGGTTGTAACCGCCGTGGCACGCAACTCGCATCAACCCGCCCATACCTGCGGAGGAAGGGGGCCGCGACACGATGAAGTTGGTGATGGCGATCATCAAGCCGTTCAAGCTGGACGAGGTGCGCGAGGCGCTCACCCCGCTCGGCGTGCAAGGGCTGACCGTGACCGAGGTCAAGGGCTTCGGGCGGCAGAAGGGGCAGACGGAGATCTACCGCGGCGCGGAATACCAAGTCTCCTTCCTGCCGAAGCTGAAGATCGAGGTGGCCGTGCCCTCCGAGCTCGCCGATGCCGTGGTGGAGGCGATCGCCACCACCGCCCGCACCGGCAAGATCGGCGACGGCAAGGTCTTCGTGCTGGATCTGGAGCGCGCGCTCCGCATCCGCACCGGCGAAACCGACACAGGGGCCCTGTGACCCCGATGACGATGACGATGACCAAGAACAAGGAAACGACGATGCGACCCCATATGCGCGGCTGGGCGATGGCCGCCGCCGCCCTGACCACGACGGGTGCCATGCTGCTGGCCGGCCCCGCCCTGGCCCAGGATGCCCCGGCCACGGTGGACACCGGCGACACCGCCTGGATGCTCACCTCCACCGCGCTGGTGCTGATGATGACCATCCCGGGCCTCGCGCTCTTCTATTCGGGCATGGTCCGCAAGAAGAACGTTCTCGGCACCATGATGCAGTCTTTCGCCATCGCGGCGATCGCCTCCATCGTCTGGATGGTGGCCGGCTACAGCCTCGCCTTCGGCGAGGGCGGCGCCTATGTCGGCGACCTTTCCAAGCTGCTGCTCCGCGGCGTGGCGGAGAACTGGGACAAGCCCTTTACGCTGGGAACAGGCGATTCGGCGGTGGCCTTCACCATTCCCGAGACGGTCTTCCTGATGTTCCAGATGACCTTCGCCATCATCACCCCGGCCCTCATCTCCGGCGCCTTTGCCGAGCGGATGAAGTTCTCGGCCATGGTGCTCTTCACCATCCTCTGGCTGCTGGTCATCTACGCTCCGATTGCCCATTGGGTCTGGCACCCGAATGGCTGGATCTTCGGCCTGGGCGCGCTCGACTTCGCGGGCGGCACGGTGGTCCACATCAATGCGGGCGTCGCTGGCCTCGTCGCCGCCATCGTGCTCGGCAAGCGCGTCGGCTACGGCACCGAAAACATGTCGCCCTTCAACCTCGCGCTCGCCGTCATCGGCGCCTCCCTGCTGTGGGTGGGCTGGTTTGGCTTCAACGCGGGTTCCGCGGGCGCCGCCGGTGGCCGCGCGGGCATGGCCATGCTGGTCACGCAGATCGCGGCGGCCGCGGCCACCCTCGCCTGGCTGGCGGCGGAATGGATGGGCAAGGGCAAGCCCTCCGTCCTCGGCGCCATCTCCGGCGCCGTCGCGGGCCTCGTCGCGATCACGCCCGCCGCCGGCTTTGTCCTGCCGGTGCCGGCGCTGATCATCGGCGTCATCGCGGGCCTCGCCGGCTTCTGGGGCGCCACCGCGCTCAAGCACTGGTGCGGCTATGACGACAGCCTGGACGCCTTCGGCGTGCACGGCATCTGCGGCATCGTCGGCGCGCTGCTGACGGGCTTCTTCGCCTATGGTCCGCTCTCGGCCACGGCCGCCGCGCCGGAAGGCGTCGCCGGCAGCACCGGGCAGTTCCTGATCCAGGTCTATGCCGTGGTCGCCACCTTCATCTACACGGCGGTCGCCACCTGGATCCTGCTGAAGATCGTGGACGTCATCGTCGGCCTGCGTGTCTCCGAGGAAGAGGAGCGCGAAGGCCTCGACGTCTCCCTCCACGGCGAGCGCATCGGCTGATCCCGACCTGAACGGGAAAGGCCCGGCGGAGCGATCCGCCGGGCCTTTTCTTTGCGTGCTTTCGCGGAAACCCGCCTCCCGCCCCTGGGTTCTATCTCCCCCGGCGTGGTGGTGCGGCAGGAATGCGCTCGGATCTGGACTCGCTGGCACAGGTTATTCGTGAAAGGCGCGCCATCCTCTTCGTCGGCGCCGGCCTCTCCATGACCGTCGGCCTCCCCTCCTGGCGCCAGCTCATCGAGCATATGGGCGAGGAGCTTGGCCTCGATCCAGAATGGTTCCTCAGCGCCGACAGCAGCTATCACACTCTGGCCGAGTACTACCGCCTGAAGAAAGGCAGCATCGGCCCGCTGCGCAGCTGGATGGACCGGAACTGGAGCGTCACGGAGGAGAAGATCCGCGCCTCGCGCCTGCACGAGATCATCGTGCAGCTCAACTTTCCCATCATCTACACCACCAACTACGACGCGAACCTGGAAACCGCCTTCCGCGTGCATGGCTGCGACTACGTCAAGATCGCCAACACCCGCGACATCGCCAAGACCAACGACACCGTCACCCAGATCATCAAGTACCACGGCGATTTCGAGGATGACCAATCCCTCGTCATCGCCGAGACCGACTACCTCAACCGCCTCGGCTTCTCCTCCCCGCTCGACATCAAGCTCTGGGCCGATGCGCTCGGCCGCACGCTCCTCTTCATCGGCTACAGCATGTCGGACCTGAACATCCGCCTGCTGCTGCACAAGCTCGCCCAGGTCTGGCGCGACTCCGGCTACGAGAAGGACCGCCCCTCTCCCTTTGTCTTCATGCCACGCCGGAACGACGTGCAGGAAGCCGTGCTCGCCCAATGGGGCATCAACGTCATCGCCGGGGAAGGCGACGATCCCGCCGCATCCCTGTCCACCTTTCTCGAGGAACTGCTACGCCATGTGCAGGCCAACGAGAGCCCGGCCACCTCATGATCCACAACCTCGCCAAGCGTGCCCATGACCGCAACTGGACGCTCGACCCGATCATCCGCTCCATGCTGGACGACGATTGGTACAAGCTGGCGATGCTGCAGTTCATCTGGAAGCATTTCCCGGGCACGCATGTCCGCTTCACCGTCATCAACCGCACGCGCTCGGTTCGCCTCGCCGAGGTGGTGGATGAGGCGGAGCTGCGCGCCCAGCTCGACCATGCCCGCACGCTGCGCTTCACCAGGTCCGAGCTGATCTGGCTGGCCGGCAACACCTTCTACGGCCAGCACAACATCTTCCGGCCCGACTTCCTGGACTGGCTCTCCGGCCTCTCCCTTCCGCCCTACCGCCTCTCCCGCATGGACGGCCAGTTCCAGCTGGACTTTGAGGGAGCATGGGAGGAGGTCACGCTCTGGGAGATCCATGCGCTCGCCATCCTCTCCGAGCTGCGCACGCGCCGCGGCTATGCCCGGCTGGACGAGATGGATCTCGACATCCTCTTCGCCCGCGCCAAGTCGCGCCTCTGGTCCAAGATCGAGCGCGTGGCTGGCGTGCCGGGGCTGAAATTCGCCGATTTTGGCACGCGACGCCGGCATTCCTTTCTCTGGCAGGAATACGTGCTGGAACTCCTCGCCGCCCGCCTGCCCGGGGTCTTCGCCGGAACCTCGAACACCTACCTGGCCTACAAGCACAATCTGGAAGCCATCGGCACCAACGCGCATGAACTGCCCATGGTGCTGACCGCCCTGGCGCGGCTCGGCCGCCTCGGCGCAACCAGCCTGAAGGATGCGCAATACGAGGTGCTGCGCCTCTGGCAGGAAATGTACGGCCCCGCCATGCGGGTGATGCTGCCCGATACCTACGGTTCCACCCAGTTCTTCCGCGACGCCCCTGACTGGGCCGCCGACTGGACCGGCGTGCGTCTGGACAGCAAGGATCCCTTCGAAGGCGGCGAGGAGGCGCTCGCCTTCTTCGCCGCCCATGGCCGTGACCTGCGCCAGAAGCTGTTGATTCCCTCGGACGGCCTGAACGCCGACCTGATGCTGCAGCTGCACGCCGCCTTTGGCGGCCGCATCCAGCCCGGCCACGCCCCCTCCCACTTCCGCGATGCGCGGGATTTCCAGGACCCCGCCAAATGGCGCCACGAGCCGCGCTGCCGCATCAGCTCCGGCATCGGCACCAAGCTGACGAACGACTTCGCCGGCTGCTCGCCCGTGGAGGCGCCGGAATTCTCCCCCATCAGCCTCGTCTGCAAGGTGACCGCGGTCGAAGGACATCCCGCGGTCAAGCTGAGCGACAACTACACCAAGGCCACGGGCCCTGCCGAGGAGATCGCGTATTACCGGTCGGTCTTCGGCACCGAAGGCCTCACCGAGGTTCCGGTCGAGGTTTAGGGGCTATCCGGGCGGTAGCCTCCGGAGGCTCTGCCTCCGGGCCTCCGCCGGGGTGGTGGCGACCACCCCGTTCACTTTAAGCGCCGCAGGTAGCTTCCCAGGGGCCGCGGGCTGCGTTCACCCCCGGCGGAGGGTCCGGGAGGCGGTGCCTCCCGGGGGCCACCAGCCTCACCTCACCGGAACGGCACCGCGTACATCAGCCCGCCCTGGTTCCACAGCCCGTTCAGCCCGCGCTGCAGCTTCAGCGTGCTGCCCTGCCCGACATTTCGCTCGAACACCTCGCCGTAATTGCCGACAGCCTTGATGGCATTCAGCATCCAACGGTTGTCGAGCCCGAGGCGCGAGCCGAACTCGCCGCTCGTGCCCAGCAGCCGCTGCGCCACGGGATTGGCGCCGCGGGCCATCTCATCCGCATTGGCCTTGGTGATCCCAGCCTCCTCGGCCTCCACCAGCCCGTAATGCACCCAGGCGACGATGTTGCTCCAGGCGTCATCGCCGTTGCGCGTGAAAGGCCCGAGCGGCTCCTTCGAGATGGTCTCCGCCAGCACCAGGTAGTCTGCCGCATTCGGCGCCGCCGTCGCCATCGCACCGGCGAGCGCTGAGGCGTCCTGCGTCATCGCGTCGCAGCGGCCTGCGAAGAAGGCCTGGTACATCGTGTCCACGCGCTCGAAGACCACCGGCTGGAAGGTGATGCCGCGTGCACGCGCCACGTCACCCAGCGTCACCTCATGCGTCGTGCCCTGCGCCACGCAGACGGTCGCGCCATCCAGCCCCTTCACATCCTTGACGTTCGCATCGCGGCGCACCGCGAAGCCCTGGCCGTCATAGAAGTTCACCGGCCCCGCATTCAGCCCGATTGTTGCATCGCGCAGGAATGTCTGGGTGGAATTGCGCAGCAGCACATCCACCTCTCCGGATTGGAGCGCCGTGAAACGGTTCTGCGCCGTCAGCCCGACGAAGCGCACCTTCGTCGCATCGCCCAGCACCGCCGCCGCGACCGCGCGGCAGTAATCCGCATCGAGCCCGCGCACCTCGCCGCGCGAATCCGGCACGGAGAAGCCCGCGAAGCCCGTGGAGACACCGCAGGCGAGCGTACCGCGCTCCTTTACCGTCTCCAGCGTGGCGGCACCCGCCGCGGCGGAAAGCCCGATGGCAGCACAGGCCGCCAGCAACAAACGCTTCATCATTTCCATACCCTTCGTATTGGATCGTTCATGCGGCCAGCACCGCATCGACCGCCTCCCCGAGGCGCGAGACGATCAGATCGATCTCCGCCTCGGTCGCGATATAGGCCGGCGCCAGCAGGATGTGGTCCCCCGCGGCCCCATCCGCCGTGCCGGCGCCAGGATAGACCGCCAGCCCGCGCGACAGCGCCTCGTCCCGGATGCGCAGGTTCAGCTTCCGCGCCGGATCGAAGGGCGCGCGCGTCGCGCGGTCCTCCACCAACTCGATGGCTTGGAACAGCCCGCGCCCCCGGATGTCACCCACATGCCGGTGGTTGCCGAAGCGCTCCACCAGCCCCGCCTCCAGCCGCGCCCCAAGCAGCCGCACGCGCTCCAGCAGCCCGTCGGAGGCGATCACCTCCTGCACCGCCAGCGCGGCGGCGCAGGCCACCGGATGCGACAGGTAGGTATGCCCATGCGCGAAGGCGCCCGAGCCCGCCAGGATCGGCGCCAGCACGCGGTCGTTCATCAGGATCGCGCCGATCGGCTGGTAGCCGCCGCCCAGCCCCTTCGCGATTGCCTGGATGTCCGGCGAAATCCCTTCTTGCTCCCAGGCATGCAGCGTCCCGGTCCGCCCCATCCCGCTCATCACCTCGTCGAGGATGAGCAGCGCCCCGTGCCGGTCGCAGATGCCCCGCACAGCGCGGAAGTACCCGGCGGGCGGCGCCACGCAACCCGCCGTCGCCCCAACCACCGTCTCCGCCACGAAGGCGGCCACGTTCTGCGGCCCCAGCCGCTGGAACTCCGCCTCCAACTCATCGGCAAGCCGCGCCACGAAACCCGCCTCGTCCTCGCCCTCGCGCATGCCGCGATAGGCAAAGGCCGGCGACACATGGCTGAAGGCATCCGCCAGGATCGGCGCGTAAGGCGCCCGTCGCGCCACATTCCCGCCCAGCGCCAGCACCCCGAGCGTATTGCCGTGATAGCTCTGCCGCCGGGCGATGAAGCGCCCCCGCTGCGGCTGCCTCGCTTCCACGAAATGCTGCCGCGCCAGCTTCAGCGCGGCCTCCATCGCCTCGGACCCGCCGGAGACGAAATAGGCGCGGCTCAGCCCGCCCGGCTCATGCCCCACCAGCACCTCGCCCAGCCGCTCGGCGGGCTCGTTCGTGAAGAAGCCGGTATGCGCGTATTCCAGCGCCCCCATCTGCCGCTGCACCGCCTCGACCACCGCCGGATGCTGGTGCCCGAGGCAGGACACCGCCGCCCCGCCCGAGGCATCCAGCACCTCCCGCCCATCGGCGAGATGCAGCCAGGAGCCCTTCCCCCCCACGGCCACGGGAGGGGTGTTGCGGCCACGATGCAGAAGGCGGGATGTCATCGGGAATCCTCATCGGAAGCGTATCGGGAAAGCTCGGCCAGCCGCGCCTCGGATTGGCGCAGCCGCTCCATCGCGGCAGCCCCGCCTTGGGCGAAGACCGCCGCCGCCAGCGCCTGCGCCAGGGAAACGGCGCCAGTCAGTGAATGGAAGAAACCAGGCCCATCGGCCTCGAAGCGCAGCAGATGCGCCGCCCCGCACGCCACCGGCGCCAGGGGCGAATCGACCAGCGCCACCAGCATGGCCCCCGTCCGCCGCGCGGCGGCGGCCGTGCGCACCGCCTCGGCGGAATAGGGTGCGAAACTCGCCACCACCACGGCATCCCGCGCGGCAAAGCCCTCCAGGTCCAGCTCCTCCGGCCCTTCGGCCCCCACCAGCCGCGCCTCCGGCCGGAACAGCCGAAGCTGGTAATGCAGCAGCCCCGCCACCGCCCGGCAGGATCGGAACCCGGCGCACCAGATCCGCGGCGCGCCATGCAGCGCCGCCGCCGCGGCCGCCACCGGCCCTGCCTCCAGCCGCCCGAGCGCCGCCGCATCGGCGGCCAGCATCGCTGCCGGAAGATCGTCCCGCGCTTGCGCCCGCCCCGAGAAGGGGGCCGCCGGCCGCCGCGCCTCCACCAGCGCCGCCCGCAGCGGCTCCCATCCCGAATAGCCCAGCGCCTGGGCCAACCGCGTGAAGCTCGCCGGACTCGCCCCCGCATCCGCCGCCAGCTCCCGCATGGAGCGCGTGGTCGCGTCGAAGGCGTGCTCCGCCAGATAGCGCGCCGCCTCGCGCAGCCGGGGTGGAAGCTCCGGCTGCGCGAGGCGAAGGCGTTCCAGCGGCGCGTCCATGGGCATGAAACATATAGTGCACCACGCGCCGCATACTGCAACATTTGTTTCAAAGCCCGATCTGCGTCACACTCCACCCATGCGGATTGCCCTCATCCATGCCCTGCGCCACTCGCCCCCGGCCATCGAGGCCGCCTTCGCCCGCCTCTGGCCCGACGCCACCCTCATGAACCTGCTGGATGACAGCCTCTCCGCCGACCTCGCGCGGGACGGCACCATCACCCCGGCCATGACCGAGCGCTTCCTCACCCTCTCCCGCTACGCGGTGAACACGGGCGCGGACGCCATCCTCTTCACCTGCTCCGCCTTCGGCCCCTGCATCGAAGCCTGTGCCGCCGAGCTCGCCCCCCTCCCCGTCCTCAAGCCCAACGAGGCCATGGTTGCCGAAGCCGGGGCCATGGGCGGCCGCATCGGCCTGCTCGCGAGTTTCGGCCCCACGCTGGACAGCATGCCCCCCGAATTCCCGGGGAACGTCATTCTCGTCCCTCGACTCGCCGAAGGCGCCCTCGACGCCCTGAATCGTGGCGATGCTGAAACCCATGACCGCCTGGCTGCCGAGGCCGCGCGCGACCTGATCGATTGCGACGCCATCGCCCTCGCCCAGTTCAGCCTCGCCCGCGCCGCCCCGCTCATCACGGCGGCGACGGGAAAGCCGGTGCTCACCACGCCTGACAGCGCGGTGCGGGCCCTGCGGGCGCGACTGAAGCCCTGAACCGCTTCCCCGGCGCGCCTCCCCGCTCAGTCCTCCCATTGCGCCGGCTGGCGCGGCTGCAACGCCTCCAGCCGGCGCTTCAGCAGGGTGATCTGGCGGCGGAGTTCGGCATTCTCCCGCTGGGACTGGCGCAACCGGGACTCCACGGCTTCCAGCGCCTCCTTCCGGACCGGCACTTCCTCCGCCTTCGGCGCCAACACCTCCTGCCAGGTGGTCCCGAGGCGCTTCACGAGGCGATGCGCCGCCAGCGCGGCCGAAGCCCTCTCCCCGGCATATTCCGAGCCAAGCAAAGCAAGCACCCGCGCCAGCCTCGCCGCATCGCCGGACCGCATGCCCACTTCCCTCGCCCGCCTGGAAGGAACTCAAGCCTCCGGCGTGGAAGCGGTTGCCGGCAAGGGATGAACACAACATCCGGCAGCCGGAGGCTGCGGGAATCCTCCCGCAGCCCGGCGCGCCAGAACCCGGCCTAGAACAGCGCGGAAGGCGCGACGGTCGAGCCCGTCCCGCCCTGGATCTTCAGGGGTTGCACCGCGAAGGCGAATTCGGACTGGCCGCGCTGCGCGAGCACATCCAGCTTCATGTTCTCCAGCAGGTGCACGCCATGAACCACCAGCGCCAGCTGATGCACCGGCAGGCTCGCATCCGGCATGGTCTTGGAGGGCGAACACTCCACCGGCCAGTTGTCCGATCCCATCAGTATCGGATTCTGGCGCAGGATCCATTCCGCCGCCGCCACGCCGATCCCGGGGCAGGAGGCGACGAAGCGTGCGTTCTCCCGCCCCCAAAGCAGGCCCCAGCCCGTGTGGATGATCACGGCATCGCCTTCCTCGATTCGGACGTTCTGGCGCGACAGCGCGGCCTCCAGATCGGCGACCGTGATCTCATAGGTGTCGGGCAGGGTTGGAACGCCCTTGAGCCCTGCCACATCGATCAGCACGCCGCGCGTGAAGATCGTGCCCACCGTGTCCACGCCCATCTCGGTGAAGCCGTTGCGGCTGGAGATGCGCGGGATGTTCACGCAGTTATACGCCTCATCCCCGATGGTCTGGTGGGGGAAGGCATCCAGCTGCGTCCCCACCTGGCTGATCTCGGAGACCACCAGCTCCTCATTGGAACCGCGCCGGTTCGGCTGGGGATTCATGAAGGTGCGCTTGAGATGCACGTCGAACCGCCGCGTGCCGAAGAAGGGCATGGTCTGGTTCAGCGTCTGCCCGCATTCCACGATCTCGCCCGTCCGGATCAGCGAGGCCGCGCGCTTGGCCCGCTCCGCCGTCATCAGGTTCATCGACCCGCGCCGGTCCGCCGCTCCCCAGCGCGGCGAGGGGCAGCGGTCGCCGGCGGCCGGCGGCGACCAGCGCTGCGGCTCCTGCGCCACGGCGGAAGCCGCCAGCCCATGCAGCCCGGCACAGGCAAGGCAGGCGCTGCCGAACAGCGTTCTTCTGCGTGAAAGCGGTCTCATTGGCATATTCCTCCCGGCCCACTCTCCCGCCATGCGTCACGGCATCGGGCGGCCAGGAAGGAGCATGATGGGACCAGGCGGCGCCTGCCTACCTCTTCCCGCCGTGCCCCAGCCAAACACTTCGTGGGGTCAGGGACGGGGCGGGCACCGGGTCGTCCGCGCTACAGCCATCCCTTCCGCTTGAAGTACACGATAGGCAGCACCGCGCTCACCACCATCAGCAGCAGCGCCCAGGGATAGCCCAGCGCCCATTTCAGCTCGGGCATGAACTCGAAGTTCATGCCGTAGATGCTCGCCACCAGCGTCGGCGGCATCAGCGCGACGGACGCCACGGTGAAGGTCTTGATGATCCCGTTCTGGTCCATGCTGATGATGCCCAGCACGGCATCCAGCAGGAACTGCGCCTTGTTGTTCATCGTGTTCGCGTATTCGACCAGCGAGCGCACGTCCCGGACCAGCGTCTTGATCATCGTCTGATTCTCCTTGCGCACGGCGTTGGCCTTCTCCGCGCCGACGAAGGTCAGGATGCGCGTCAGCCCCAGCAGCGTGTCGCTCGCGCGGCTCGTCACCTCACCCACCTGCCCCAGCGCCAGCAGCGCCTGCCGCAGGTCCACGTCCCGCTTGTTCGCCTTCACCTGCATGTTGCGCGCATTGCGGAAGGTGGACTGGCTCGCGCGGTCCATCTCACTCGCCGTCCGCTCCAGGATATCGGCCAGCCGGTCCACGATCTGCTCGAACAGATGCAGCATCACGCCATCCGGCGTCTTCAGGATCGGCAGCGCCTGCCGTTGCGCCCGCACCGCGAAAACGGAAAACGCCTTGGGCGTCGCATAGCGCACCGTCACCAGCGCGGTCGGCGCCAGCACGAAGGTGATGGGCGTCGACCCGAACTCCCCCTCATCCGCGCCGTAGAGGAACGAGGCCGTGAGGAACAGCACCTCGCCTTCCTTGTACAGCCGCGAGGAGCTTTCGATCTCCTGCATCTCCTCCCGCGTCGGCACCTCCACCTGGAGCGCCTCCTGCACGGCGCGCTCCTCCTCCGGCGTTGGGTTCAGCAGGTCGATCCAGGTCGCGCGCGCGATGGATTCGACCGTATCCGGCCCGCCATGCACAGCGCAGCTGTCGCCGCGGAGGGAATAGGTCGTCATCATGGTCGAAGTCTCCCGACGGGGAGTGAGATGCGGCAAGCCCGAATCCTGCCAAAGCCAGGGTGCCGCCAATCTGGCCCGCCGCACCCCGCCCGGAAAGCGCGGCGGCGTGACAACAGGGCCAGTCGGCCGGCGAAAACGCGATCAGCCGGGGGGCGGTTCGTCCGGTGCCGGCAGGCCGAAGCGCCGAGCGACCTCGGGGAAGGTGGCGCAGGCCGGATGCCTGCCGCTCGCCACCGTGCCATCCGCCGCGCGTACCAGCTGGCAGACCTGCATCCCAGCGGCGGCGGCCGCATCCAGCTCCTCCGCGACATCGGAGAGGAACAGCACCGCCCCTGGCTCCACCCCAGCCGAGGCCGCGATCGCCTGGTAGGACGCGGCCTCCCGCTTCGGCCCCGTCCGCGTGTCGTCGAAGCCGGACAGGATCGGCGTCAAGTCGCCGGCCGCCGAATGCCGGAACAGCAGCTTCTGCGCCTCCACGGAGCCCGAGGAATAGATCCGCAGCTTCACACCCGCCGCTGCCCAGGCGCGCAGGCAGGGCGCCACATCCGGCCAGAGATGCCCGTGCAGCGCTCCGTCCTCGAAGCCCTGCCGCCAGACCATCCCCTGGATCGCCTTCAGCGGCGTCACCTTCTCGTCCCGCGCCATCCAGCCGCGCAACGCCTCGGCCGGCTCCAGCCCCGGCGCCAGGCCGCGCGTCTCCTCCAGCACGGCCGCCACCGCCGGATCATCGGCCCGCGCGCGCAGGAAGCCGTCCAGCGCCTGCTCCGCGAAGGGGAACAGCGAGTCCTTCACGAAGGCGATCGCGCTGGTCGTCCCCTCGATGTCGCAGACGACAACCTTCGGCGGGGTCACGCCGTGGTGGCCGGGAAGCGCTCCGACATGTCGGTGCCCGTGTAATGCGGCGTCCAGCCGGTCGTGTCGGTGAAGATCCGCAGCGCCGTCACATTCGGCACGCTGCCCGCATCGAACCAGTGCTCGGTATTCGCCGGCACGGAGATCAGGTCGCCCTTCGTGCAATGCGTGTCATAGACCTTGTCGCCGACATGCAGGATGAAGTTCCCCGCGCCCTCATGGAAGAAGCGCACCTCGTCCTCGGTATGCCGGTGCTCAGCCAGGAACTTGGTTCGCAGCGCATCAGCCTGGGGATGATCGGCGGTCAGCCGGATTACATCCGCCGTGCCCGCCCCGGTCTCGCCTAGAAAGGCGTCCAACCGCGGCCGGTATGCCGCCAGCACCGTGTCGGCATCCGCCCCGGCGGGCAGCTCGGCCACATCCCATCGCTCGAATCGCACGCCGATCCCGGCCAGCGTCTTGGCGATTTCGTCACCGTCCTGCGTGTCCTGCAGCACAGAGCGGGTATTGGCATCATGAACGACAAGGCGGCTCATGGCTCGGAACCTCCCAAAGGTCAGTTGAACGACAACCTGGCCATCTCGCAGGCCAGCATGAATTCCAGCCCCTCCAGGCGCGCCAGCGCGGCGTTCATGTCAGGGCCCCATACATAGACACCGTGGCCGCGGATCAAATACCCGGGAAGGGCGGGTTCCGCCATGCGCGCCCAGCACGCCTCCACGGCCTGCTGCAGCCGGGCGATGTCCTGGTCGTTGTCCAGCACCGGCACCTCGACCGAGGCCTCATGCGTTGCCAGCCCTGGGAAAGCCTTCAGCAGCTCATACCCCTCCAGCCGCACCGAATCCCCGGCCCGCATGGACAGCACGGTATTGGCCACCGAATGCCCGTGCACCACGGCCCCCGCATTCGGAAAGGCGCGATAGGCCCCGCAATGCAGCCCCGTCTCGGCCGAAGGCCGCAGCGTCGGATCCTCCGGCACGCCCTGCAGGTCCACCGCCATCACCGCCTCGGCGGTCAGATGCGCCTTGTGGAAGCCCGAGCGCGTGATCGCCACCCGCCCGCCCGGCAGCCGGACGGAGATGTTCCCCGCCGTCGCCGGCACCCAGTTCCGCTCCGCCATCCGGCGCCCGGCCTCGACGATCGCCCGGACCGCCCCGCCAGGAATGGGATCCGCCATCATCCTGTCCCCAAAGCATCACACAAACGAAACGCGCCGGCCCCCTGCGGGACCGGCGCGCCATCATGGCAAGAAACCTGGGATCAGACCGGGCCGGGCGGCTGGCGCACCACGGTGCGGTTCGGATCCGCGACGGACTGCGTCGTACCCGGCGACGGCAGGTTGCCGGCCGGCGGCTGCGCCGTCGTCTCCGCCATGGAGGCGTCCGGCTCGTCCTCCTTGATGTTCTTCTTGAAGGACTTGATCCCCGTGGCGAGGTCGCCCATCAGGCCACTGATCTTGCCGCTGCCGAAGAGCAGCAGCACGACCAGCAGCACGACGAGCCAGTGCCAGATGCTGAACGAACCCATGTGACGCCCCGATATCCTTGCGTGGTTTGGCGGGCCTGTGGCCTTCGCCACGTTCCTGGGAGGAACACTAGGGCGGCGACCCACCGGGGTAAACCGGCCCACGCCATCCCTGTGGAAATCCAGATAGGGACATGGGCCATGCGGCGTCCCGGCGCAATGGCTGGATGACGGTTCCGTCATCCATTCCCGAATCATTCCGCAGCCGTTCTTTCGAGGCCCATCACTGGGCGGAGGCCCAGCTCCGCGTCGGATGGACAAAGCCATAGGCCGGAAACACGGTGTTCCCCACCACCGCGGCCGGCGGGTACCACACGCGCACCGCGGACCAGTCATTCGCCGCCGAGACATCCACCACCAGCTGGTCCCGCGCCACCCGGCCCTTCAGCCCGCCCGAGGCCCAGTTCGCATGGTCCACCCGGATCTCGCGCGGACCCATCACCCGCGCCACTACCGCGACATGCCCATCCCGCAGCCGGGAGGTCCGCTGCAGCACCAGCACGGCGCCCGGCCGCGGCCGCTGGTTCCGGTCATAGCGCCCGGCCGCCGCCTCCCACCACTGCCATCCGTCCCCGCGCAGCTCGATCCCCGACCGCGCCCGCGCATAGGGCACGCAGGACTGGTAGCCGTCACTCGCCTCATAACCATAGCCGGCCGCGATCGGCCCCCGCGTGGATCCGCAGGCGGATAGCGCCCCGCCTGTCAGCGCGAGCAGCAACAAGCGCAGCACGAACCCGGCCAAGATCGAAGACCCCCTTGGGCCTCCCCCGAGACCCATCCCCCACAGCCTAGCGCGACCACCCGCCCGCTGTCAGCGCCGCGAAAAAATCACGCGCCCGCGTCACATCCGCCGCCGCCGCCTCGTCCTATGGCCGACAACCCCATGCAAGGATGGTCGCCATGACACCGCGCCTGAACTACTTCGCCACCGCCCCCAAGCTCCTGCAGGCCATGTTGAATTTGGAGAAGACGGTCGCCGCCAGCGGCCTTGAGCACTGCCTGATCCATCTGGTGAAGACCCGCGCCTCCCAGATCAACGGCTGCGCTTTCTGCATCGACATGCACACGCGGGACGCCATCAAGGAGGGCGAATCCACAGCCCGCCTCTTCCTGCTGGATGCCTGGCGCGAAGCCCCCCACTACACCCCGCGCGAACGCGCCGCCCTGGCCTGGACTGAGGCCCTGACCCTCGTCGCCGCCACCCATGCCCCAGACGAGGACTACGAGGCCCTGAAGCCCGAGTTCACCGAGGAGGAGATCGTGAAGCTCACCCTGCTGATCGCCACGATCAACGCCTGGAACCGCCTAGCCATCGGCTTCCGCAGCCTGCCCCAGTGCGAGGCCCCGGCGCCAGCAGCGGCGGCGGCGGCCTGACCATGCAAGGCGAGCCCGATCCCACCGACGGCTTCACCCCCCTGCGGGCCGAGCTGATCGGGCTCGCCTACCGCATGACCGGCTCCTTCGCAACCGCGGAGGACATCGCCCAGGACACCTTCCTCCGCTGGAACGCGGCCGACCGCAGCCAGATCGAGATCCCCCGCGCCTGGCTCCTCAAGGTCGCGACAAGGCTGAGCCTGGACCACCTGAAATCCGCCCGCTCCCACCGCGAGCACTATGTCGGTCCCTGGCTTCCCGAACCCGTGCTGGACTCGGAAGACCCCCCGCAACAGGCCGCCCACGAGCACGCACAGGATCTCTCCGTCGCCTTCCTGCTCACCCTGCAACGCCTCTCCCCGGCCGAGCGCGCCGTCTTCATCCTGCACGATCTCTTCGAAACCCCCTTCGCCGAGATCGCCACCCTCCTCGCCCGCAGCGAAGCCGCCTGCCGCAAGCTCGCCACCCGCGCCCGCGACCACCTGAACGAAACCGCGCCCCGCCAACCCGTCACGGACCCGGAAGCGCGCCGCATCGCCCGCGCCTTCCTCGCCGCCTCCCGCAACGGCGACGAGGCGACGCTGCGCAATCTCCTCGCCCAGGATGTCGTGCTGCACACGGATGGCGGCGGTATCCGCCCCGCCGCTCTCAACCCCATCAGCGGCGCCGGGAAGGTCAGCCGCTTCTTCGCCGGCATTGCCCGCAAGCACCCGGCCCCGGTGCCGCTGCTTCATCTCGGCCGCATCAACACCCTTCCGGGCTATGTCACGCTGGAAGCGGACGGGCTGCCGCAAACCACGGCGCTGGAAATCCGGGATGGGCTGATCATGCGCATCTACATCGTGCGGAACCCGGAGAAGCTGGCGGGTATCCGGGCGCGGCTGCAGTAGGGCGGTGGGCCCCGGAGGCTCTGCCTCCGGACGTCCGCCGGGGTGGCAGCGGCCACCCCGGACCCCGCGTTCGGTTTCAAGCGCCGTAGGCAGCCATGTTATACCAACCGCCTTGATCGCTGACTCGCATGTGATCCCGCCCGCGCGGCGGTTGTGATTCGCTCCTCCTGACGGCTGGTTTGGGAGGCTGGGATGGCGTTGGCGATCACGCGGCAGGATCTTTCGGCGGCCGAACTCCGGAAGTCAGCGGCGCGGAGCCGTGATGCGAATGCGGCACGCCGGATGCTGGCGATCGCGCTGGTGCTAGAGGGGGTCTCGCGTGAGGAGGCGGCCGAGAGCTGCGGCATGGACCGGCAGACGCTGCGTGACTGGGTGCACCGCTACAACGCCGAGGGGCTTGCCGGGCTGGTGAACCGCCGTGCTCCGGGTCCGGCTCCACGGCTCTCGAGCGAGCAGGAGGCGGTGGTGGCCCGCTGGGTTGAGGAAGGACCGGACCTGGAGCGCGACGGCGTCGTGCGCTGGCGCTGCCGCGACCTGCAGGAGCGGATCAGCAGCGAGTTCCGGGCTTCCGCCGTCTTTCCGTGCGGCCACAGCACCCGCAGAGCGACCCTGCCGCGCAGGCGGCTTTTAGGGGGGCTTCGCTGATCGGGTGAAGGAGGTTGTCGGCGCGGTTGCACCCGGCACTCCCCTTGAGGTCTGGTTCATGGACGAAGCCCGTGTGGGCCAACAGGGCACGCTGACACGCATCTGGGCCAAGCGGGGCACGCGCCCACGTGCCGTGCGCGACCACCGCTATACCTGGGCTTGGCTCTTCGGCGCGGTCTGCCCCGAGCGCGCCGTCGGCGCCGCTGTCGTGCTGCCCGAGGTCAAGGTGGAGGCCATGAACATCCACCTGGCCGAGATCAGCCGCTGCGTGGCCCAGGGCGCGCACGCCGTCCTGGTGCTCGACGGTGCTGGCTGGCACACCTCACCCAGGCTGCGCCTGCCCGAGAACATCAGCTTGCTCCCGCTGCCGCGCTACGCACCCGAGTTGAACCCGGTGGA
>NZ_WWDL01000001.1 GCF_009848505.1 Muricoccus harenae | reverse complement strand
GAAATTGGGCACGTGGAACTCGAGATGTTCCTTGGTGATCGGCATGTCGGGGCTCCTCAGGCGATTTCGGCGGCGCGGCGCAGGCTGCCGATCATGGAAACACCGAGCAGGAATTCATGCGCGCGCACCGGATCGGCGGAGGTTGCCGCCATGCGCTCGCGGAAGGCGCGCTGCGCATTGGGATCCTTCGCCTCGAGGTTCTGCTTGTTGGCGATGGTCTGGCGCTGCACATGCTCGACCGTCACGCCACGGCGCTGGCGGTCATACTGGTCGAGCAGATCGGGCGCGGCCTCGCCCTGCCACACGCTGGCCAGACGCTCGGACAGGTTCACGGCGTCATGTACGCCACCGTTCAGCCCCATGCCGCCCAGCGGATTGTTGATATGCGCCGCATCCCCGGCCAGCAGCACGCGGCCCTGGTGGAAGGTCTTCGCCACGCGCTGGTGCACACGGTACAGGGTGCGGTGGCGCACCGGGCAATCCTCGAATTCCGGCCCGATCCGGCTGAAGCGGGCGCGGCCATAGGCCTCCGTCAGCGTTTCCTCATCCGGCACCTCGGCAGGCACCGGGAACATGGCGCGCCACAGCCCCGGCACGCGCAGCAGGAAGAACCACTCCTCCGGATCGGCGTAGTAGGAGACGTCTGCAAGCTCGTTGATGTGCTCGGCGAAATCGAAGGGCGTGGAGAGCACCAGGAAGCGCTCCGGCCAGGTGAAGCCCTCGAACTCGATTCCGGCAGACTTGCGGATGGCGCTACGCGCGCCATCGGTGCCGAGAACATGGCTGCCAACAAGCCGGGTACCGTCCTCCAGCACCACCTCCACATCCTCCCCTCGGTCCGTGCAGCCCGCGACTCGCGCATCGAAGCGGATCGACACGCCCGGCCTGTCGCGCAGCAGGTCGTGCAGGATGCGCGTCAACTTGAACTGCTCGCATTGCAGCCGGTACGGGTGGCGCGTG
This sequence comes from Muricoccus harenae, assembly GCF_009848505.1. Classification (GTDB taxonomy): domain Bacteria; phylum Pseudomonadota; class Alphaproteobacteria; order Acetobacterales; family Acetobacteraceae; genus Roseomonas; species Roseomonas harenae. The sequence goes on along the minus strand of NZ_WWDL01000001.1, from coordinate 468,288 downwards.
ACATCGGCGAGCACGCCGAAATCGAAGTCGCCGATGATGCCCTGGTCGCGGCTGCGGTACTGCAGGCGCGGCGCGACGATGCCCTGCGCGATCATCGCCTTCGCGGCGCCGAGATCGTCCAGCATGTCGAGCGTCGGCGCGTGGAAGGTGGAGCCGCGCATCTCGCCGGACAGTTCCGCCCCGGCCTCCAGGACCGTGACGGGCACGCCCCGCTGTGACAGCGCGGCGGCCGCCACCATCCCGACGGGCCCCGCGCCGACGATGAGAACGGGCTTCTGTTCCGGCATCCGTCGCGCTCTCCTTCTGACATCCAACGCGGCGCGGAACTTGCGTCCGAACCGCATAGGCCGCAAGTGTAAAATGTCACAGTGAGATGTCACATGGCATTGCAGGCGGCGTCGATGGCGGGCCGTTCCATTGACCGGAAGACATGGATCCCCCTGGATTTCGGGCGGGGGCGCGTCAACCATCGGCAAAAACACGGTCCAGGACCACCACACGGCGCCGCCATCCGCTTGCGGATCATCCACCGCAGCTTCGTTCAACCTGCATAGGCTTTCCGCGCCGCCCGGGCCCCAAGGTTTGATTTCGCCCGGGCCGCCTCATATTGCCCAGCAAGGCGGAACATGGATCTTCCCGATGTCTCAGCGATCCGAGGAAGTGGGCCTCCGGCAGTTCGACCTAAATCTCCTACCCGTCTTCGCGGCGCTGATGCGGGAACGCAGCGTCACCCGCGCCGCGCAGACGCTCTTCCTGTCGCAGCCGGCGACCTCCGCCGCACTGGGGCGGCTACGCGCCTTCTTCGGTGACCCGTTGTTCATCCGCAGCGGCCATCGGCTGGAACCAACTCCGCGAGCCGAAGTGTTGATGGCACAACTCGCGCCCGCGCTGCAGAGCATGGCCGGCGCGATCTCCACCGCCATTCCCTTCGATCCCGCCCATGATGCGCGCACCTTCCGCATCGGCATGAGCGGCGACATCGCCCTCGCCGTCTTCCCCCTCCTGCGCCAGCTACGGAAGGAGGCACCGAGCTGCCGCATCATCCTCCGCTCGGCATCCTACCGCACGGCCCCGGCCATGCTGGAATCGAGGGAGATCAGCATGGCCATCGGTCACCTCGAGGAGCTTCCAGCCGCGGCGAAGATGCGCGTGCTCCGCCGCGACGGATGGCGCGTGCTGCGCGATGCTTCCACCCCCGGCCCGATCGATCTAGACAGCTATTGCGAGCGGCCGCATCTGATCGTCACGGCCAGGGGCGTGCTCACCAGCTTTGTGGATGAGGAGCTGCAGAAGCTCGGCCGCAGCCGTCGGGTGGTCCTGGGCGTGCCCGATTTCGCCCTGGTACCGCGGACGCTGTTGGATACGGACCTGCTCTGCCTCGTCCCCGAATCCCTGCTGCAAGCGTTTTCGCATTTCGGGCCCACCGAGCCCCTTGCCTCCGATCCACCTCCCCTCGCCTGCCCGGAAGCCCTCACCCATATGGCCTGGCGGACGGCGTCGGACCAGGACCCAGCCGAGATCTGGCTGCGCACGCGCCTCGCCGAATGGCTGGCGCATCGCTGAAAGGGAGGCCCCGTTCCTCAATTCCACGCCTCCAGCAGCTCATCCGTGGTGACCGTCTCAACCTGCTGGCCATAGCGTTCGCGATAGAGCGTCAGCAACGCGTCATGCGTCCGGTCCGAGGATGAGCAGAGCGCATCCGTCGGGATCACCACGCGGTATCCGCGATCCACCGCGCCGAGCACCGCCGCCAGCACGCAGACATCCGTTTCCGCCCCAGTGATCACGAGCGTGTCGATCCCGCGCCGCCGCAGGATTGCCTCCAGCTCCGGCTCGACCCAGGGCGAGTAGCGCGCCTTGTCCAGCACCTGCGCCGGTGGCACCAGCTGCGCGAGCGAGGGCACGAGGTCCACCATGCCTGGGGCAAGTGCCTCCTGCGTCATCTCGGCCCAGCGTTCGTAGTAGCGCTTCCAAGTCCCATGCCCCTCCCCCGGATGCGTGGCGGGGATGAAGCGGGTGAAGATCGTCCGCTCCGGGTAGCGTTTGCTGATGCGCTCCACCACCGGCAGCACGCGTTCCATCCACGGTGTGTGCCAGGCCGTCTTCTCGGCGAACAGGTTCTGCATGTCGACACAGAGATGCGCGCAGCTCGTCGTCAGCGGCCCGTAGCGAAGCCCCTTTTCATCCGGCATATGGCCTGCCTGCTCCATTCCAAGGTTGATCCGCCGCACATCCCCGAACGCGATGCGCCCCCATGCGTTATCAGCCACTGGAACCGCAATTTTACGGAAGGAGGCCCGATCATGGCCGAAGCAAACCGGAGCAGCAGCCAGGAGATGAGCACCGGCGCACCGGCGGAACGCGCCCCGGAGGGCATGACCTCGTTGCTGATCATCGGCGCCTTTGTGGTGCTCGGGCTGGTGGCCTTCTTCAGCATCGGCTCGATCGGCTGATCGACCCCTGGCGCCGGTCCGCGGGCCGGACCGGCGCATGGCTTCCTTCGGGAAGCACCACCCGACCACCTGGATTGCACCATCCCCCGGCGACCGATATATCCATTCGGGAACAACGAAGCGGATACGCCCGATGCGCCGTCGCCCGCTCCTCGCGCTGCCGGCCAGCCTCGTCCTGGCCACCCTGCCGGCGCAGGCGGATACGGGGCCGGCCCCCGCCACCATTTTCGCCGCCGCCAGCCTGACCGATGCGATGCGCGCCCTCGGCGAAGCCTGGCAGGCCAGGGGCAACCCCGCCCCCCGCTTTTCCTTCGCCGCCTCCTCCGCCCTGGCCCGCCAAATCGAGCAGGGCGCGCCCGCCGACATCTTCGCCTCCGCCGACGAGCCCTGGATGGATTACGTCCAGCAGCGCGGCCTCATCCTGGACGGCACGCGCGTCAGCCCGCTGGCCAACGCGCTCGTGCTCATCGCGCCCGCCGGACAGCCCATGCAGCCCTTCACCCCGGGGCCCGGAACCAGCCTCGCTGCGCTCCTTGGCGGGAATGGCCGCCTTGCCACCGGGGATCCCTCCAACGTGCCGGCCGGCAAATACGCCCAGGCGGCGCTCCGCTGGATGGGTCAGTGGGATGCCATCTCGCCCCGCCTTGCCCGCGCCGACAATGTCCGCTCCGCCTTGCTGCTCGTGGAGCGCGGAGAAGCTCCGCTCGGCATCGTCTATGAAACCGACGCCGCCGCATCGCGCGGGGTGCAGGTCGTCGGCCGCTTTCCGGCGGAGAGCCATCCGCACATCACCTATCCCTTCGCCCTGGCGCGCCGCGCGGCAGGCAACGCGCAGGCCCGGGCCTTCCTTGTCTTCGCCACCGGGCCGGATGCCGCCGAGACCTATCGCCGCTTCGGCTTCGCGCTCCGCACTGAATAGCCGCGCGTGTTCCTGACGCCAGAGGAATGGCAGGCGGTCCGGCTCAGCCTGTCCGTGGCGCTGCGCTCTGTCGCCTTCGGCCTGCCGCCGGCGGTGCTCGCAGCCTGGCTGCTGGCGCGGGGGCGCTTTCCCGGCCGCGCCCTGCTGGATGCGCTGGTCCATCTGCCGCTGGTGCTGCCCCCCGTGGTGGTGGGATGGCTGCTGCTCGTCACCTTCGGACTGCGCGGCCCCGTCGGCACGCTCCTGAACGACTGGTTCGGCATCCGCCTGGTCTTCACCACCGCCGGCGCCTCCCTGGCCACGGCCGTGATGTCCTTCCCGCTGATCGTGCGCGCGGTGCGGCTGAGCCTGGATGCCGTAGATCCGGGGCTGGAGGAGGCGGCGCGCAGCCTTGGGGCCGGTGCGCTGGACCGCTTCGTCACCGTCACCCTGCCGCTGATCGCGCCGGGCATCCTCTCCGGCGCCATCACCGCCTTCGCGGCCGGGCTCGGTGAGTTCGGCGCGGTCATCACCTTCGCCTCCAACATCCCGGGCGAAACCCAGACCCTGCCGCTCGCCATCTACAGCGCCACCCAGACCCCGGGGGGCGAGGCCACGGCCGCGAAGCTTGCCGCCATCTCCTTCACCCTGGCCGTCACGGGGCTCCTGCTAGCGGAATTCGCCGGGCGCCGCCTTTCGGTGCTGCTGGGCCGGGCGTCGCGCTGATGCTCGAGGTCGCGCTGGCCCACCGCTTCGGAACCACCGGTTTCGCGATCGACGCTGCCTTCACCGCCCCCACGCCGGGCGTCACCGCGGTCTTCGGTCCCTCGGGCTGTGGCAAGTCCACGCTGCTCTCGGCCGTGGCGGGGCTGCTGCAGCCCCGTTCCGGCCGGGTGGCGCTGGACGGCACGGTGCTGCTGGACACGGCCGCGAGCCAGATGGTCCCGCCGGAGAAGCGCCGCTGCGGCGTTGTTTTCCAGGACTCCCGCCTCTTTCCCCATCTCTCGGTGGAGACGAACCTGCGCTACGGCCTGCGCCGCGCCCCGCGCGGCGCGGAGGGGCCGGGGATGGAGGAGGTGATCGCCCTTCTCGGCATCGCACCGCTCCTGCCGCGCCGCCCAGCCGCGCTTTCAGGTGGGGAGCGGCAGCGGGTTGCCCTCGGCCGCGCCCTCCTCTCCCGCCCGCGCATCCTGCTGATGGACGAGCCCCTGGCCTCGCTCGATGCTCCCCGCCGCGCCGAGGTGCTGCCCTTCCTCGCCCGGGTGCGGGAGCGTTTCCGCCTGCCTATCCTCTATGTCACCCATGCGCTGGATGAGGTGGACCGGCTGGCCGACCATCTGGTGCTGATGGAGGCCGGACGCGTCCTCGCAGCGGGCCCGCTCGAGGACCTCTCAGCCCGCACCGACCTGCCCCTGCTCGCCGCGCGGCGCGACGCCGGAGCGGTGCTCGCCTGCACCCTGCTCGATCACGATCCAGCGCGCGGCCTCTCGCGCCTCGGCTTCGCCGGGGGAGATCTGCGGGTCCCGTTGCGGGAGGAACCCGTCGGCACCCCGCTGCGGATGCGCGTCCGGGCGCGGGACGTCTCGGTTGCCACGGCGGAGCCGGGTGGCCTGTCCGTGCAGAACATCCTGCCTGCCACGCTGGAATCCATCGAACCCGCAGCCGCGCATGAGGCGATGCTGCGCCTGCGGATCGGCGGGGCGGTCCTCCTCTCCCGCGTCACGGCCGATGCCGTGGCGCGCCTCGCGCTGCAGCCGGGCCAACCCCTCTGGGCCCTGGTCAAGTCGGCCGCCTTCGCCCCGGCCGCCCCCGAGGCCGGGACTCGCGGCGCCGAGGGCTTTCCCCAAAGCACCCCGTGACGGCCCACCTGCTTGGCGGCGCCCGAAGCGGCCTCTAGGATGGCGGGGCATCCCGCCCTGTCACCACCATGCCGGGTCCGCCCTCCGGTCGGATGACGCGGCGGGCATCAGGGGCGAGGGGCTGCATGGCGCTGGTCAAGACATCCGAACTGGCTGGTCGCCCGGCGCCGCGTGCCACGGCCGTGGCACCCGTGCCCCAGACCGCCCAGCCTATGGCCCAGCGCCGCGCCCAGGACCGTTCCCGCGCCCGCCGCGAGAAGGCCGCCGAGCGGATCGGCGCCGCCACCGAGGAACTGGCCTCCGGCATCGCCGAGGCCGCCGCCGCCGCCGAGGAACTGGCCCGCGCCCTGGCGCAGATCGCTTCCTCCGCCGAGGAGGCAGCGGGCGCCGCGCAGCAATCCCAGGGTGCCATCGAAAGCCTCGGCACCACCTTTGCCCAGGCGCGCGACCGCGCCGAGCATTCCCGCCGCCGCACCGATGCGCTGCAATCCACATTGGTTGAACTGGGTGCGCAAATCGAGGCCTCCGCCGCCTTCGTGCAGGAGAACGCGGCCCGCCAGATGCGCTCAGTCGAAGTGGTGGCGACGCTCGAGGCGCAGGCGGCCAGCATCGGCGAGATCACCCGCACGGTCGGCGACATCTCCGACCAAACCAACCTCCTGGCCCTCAATGCCGCCATCGAGGCTGCACGTGCCGGCGAGCACGGGCGCGGCTTCGCCGTGGTGGCCGAGGAGGTGCGGGCCTTCGCCGAGCAGTCGGAATCCAGCGCCCGGGACGTGCAGGCGCTGGTGGACCGGATTCTCACCGATGTCCGCGCCATCGCCGCCCGTGTCCGCGCGGCCGCCGAGGGCGCCGAAGGTCAGGCGCGGGAGGGCCGCGCCGTGATCGCGACGCTGGACGCCGTTCGCGCCGAGATGGGCGGGGTGGCCGAAGGTGCACAGGCCATCCTCATCGCCTCCGTCGAAGCGGAGGGCGCGGCCCGCGAGGCGCAGCGCGGCGCCGAGCAGGTGGCCGGTGCCGCCGAAGAGCAATCCGCCGCCACCGCCGAGGCGCAGCGCGCGGTGCAGCAGCAGACCATCTCGCTCGACGAAAGCCAGCGCACCGCCCAGACCCTCGCCGCCATGGCCGAGAGCCTGCAATCCGGCGGCGCCGCTGGCTCCGCCGCCGAGGAAGTGGCCTCGGCCGCCGAGCAGCTCTCCGCCGTGGTGCAGGAAATGTCCGGCGCCGCCGCGGAGATCACCGCCGCGCTGGAGCAGATCGGCCGCGGCGCCCAGGCCCAGGCTGCCGCCACCCAGCAATCCTCCGCCGCCATGGCACAGATCGAACGGGCGGCCGTCAGCACCAGCACCGCCGCCGCCCGCACCGTCGAGCGGCTTGGGGCTGTCTCCCCCCGCCTGGCCGCAGGCCGCGCTGCCATTGCTGGCCTCAGCGCCGGCATGGACGCGTCGCTGGCCGAAATGAGTGCGGTGGCGGAGCTGATCGGCTCGCTGGAAAGTTCCGGCCGGCGGATCGAGAAGATCGTGGATTCCATCGCCCTGGTCGCCGTGCAGACGAACATGCTGGCCGTCAGCGGCTCGGTGGAGGCGGCGCGGGCTGGCGAGGCCGGACGCGGATTCGCCGTGGTCTCCACCGACATCCGGGCGCTGGCGCGTGACGCCGCCGGCAATGCCGACCGCATGAAGGATGTGGTGCGCGATATCCGCGACCAGGTCGCCGTGGTGCGCGCCGACCTGGACTCCGTCGTCGCCTCCTCCGCCGGCGAGATCGGCAAGAACCGCATGATCCTGGACCGCCTGGACGCCACCGAGGCCGACCTGACGGGCTTGCGCGCCGGGTCGGACGAGGTGCTGGCCGGGGCCGAGACCGTGCTCGGCGCGGCGCGCGAGGTCGCGGCCGGCACGCGCCAGATCGCCACCGCCGCCGAGGAGGCGAGCGGCGCCGCCAGCCAGGCCTCCACCGCCGCCCGGCAGCAGGCGCGCGGGGCGGAGGACCTGGCCGCCGCCATCGAGGAGATCGCGAGCCTCGCCGACGAGCTGCGGACCACAGGGGCCTGATCCGGTGTCCGCACCGGGCATCGCCGGCGATGTCCTGACCGTCGGCGTGGCGGGCGAGATCCTCGCCCTGCCCGCCGCCACGGTGCGGGAGGTGCTGCGTCCCGCCCCCCTCACCCGCGTGCCGCACGCCCCCGCCAGCCTGCTGGGCTTGTCCAACCTGCGCGGCGCGGTGCTGCCCGTGCTGTCCCTCGCCCGGCTGTTGGGCCGGGAGGCCGCCGCCCCAACCCCGGCCAGCCGGGTGGTGGTGGTGGATGGTGGCGCCCCCGTCGGGCTGCTGGTGGATTCGGTCGCAAGCCTCGGGCGCGGCGCCGACGCCCGGTCGGTCGACCTGCCGTCCCTGCTGGCCCGTGACTTCAGCGCCCTGGCGCGCGGCGGCCCCCGCCGTGCCGCCGCACCAGCCATGGCCGCACCGGACGCCGCCGGGCCGGAGGCCGAGGAGACGCTCGCCCTCGTTGCCTTCCGCGTCGGCGGCCAGGACTACGCCCTGCCTCTCGACAAGGTGGCCGAGGTGGCGCGCCTGCCCGCCGAGGTGGTTGCTTTGCCTCGCACGGGAAAGGCGATGCTCGGCGTCGTACCCTTCCGGGGCGGGTTGCTGCCCCTGGTTTCCCTGCACGCGCTGCTCGGCCTGCCGGCGACGGACGCGACCGCCGAGGCGGCCCGCATCGTCGTCACGCGGCTGGGCGGCCATGCGGTAGGGTTGGTGGTGGATGCCATGAGGGCGATCCTTCGGGTGCCGGAATCGGCGCTCGACCCGGTGCCGCCCGTGCTCTCGCGCGGGTTGGGCGAGGCGCGGGTGGAGGCGATCGCGCGGCTGGAGGAGGGGCGGCGCCTGGTTTCCGTGCTCGCCCCGGCGCGGCTCTTCGACGATGAGACGGCGGCGCGGCTCGCCGAGGCGGCCCGGGACGCGTCCCGCACGGCGAGGGAGAATGACGGGATGGCTTCCGATACCGAGCACGCCGGCGCGGCGGAGCGCTTCGTCGTCTTCCGCCTGGGCGATGAGCATTACGGCCTTCCCATCGCCGCGGTGGACGAGGTGGTGCGCCGCCCCGAGACCCTGACGCGCATCCCGCGCGCCCCTGAATTCGTTGTTGGCGCTATGAACCTGCGGGGGGCCGTGTTGCCGGTGATCGATCAGCGCGACCGCTTCGGCACCAGCGGCTCGCAGGCGGGCGGGCGGATCGTGGTTGTGACGATCGACGGCGTCCGCGCCGGCTTCGCCGTGGATGCCGTCTCCGAGGTTCTGCCCATTCCGGCCGCCGACCTGTCCCCGGCGCCGGAGCTGACGGCAGGCGGGGCCCGCATCTTCGACCGCGTGGCGCGGGTGGAGCGCGGCGGGCGCATGATCCTGCTGATCGATCCGCGCGCCCTGCTGGATGGGGCCGAACGCGACCTTCTGGCCGCCCTCGCCGCCCGGACCACTGGTGCGGCGGACGCGCCCAAGACGAAGAAAGCCGCCTCCGGCCCGTGATTCGACTCCTCATTGTGGAAGATTCCGCGCTGATGCGCCGCCTCCTCGGCGGCGTCTTCGCGACGCAGGGCGATTTCGAGGTCTTCTTCGCCCGTGACGGCATGGAGGCGCTGGAAGCCATCGCCTCGGACCCGCCGGACGTGGTGACGCTCGACATCCAGATGCCGCGCATGGACGGGCTCACCTGCCTGGACCGCATCATGCTGGAGCGGCCGGTCCCGGTGGTGATGCTTTCCTCCCTCACGGCGGCCGGGGCGGAGGCGACGCTGGAGGCGTTGCGGCTGGGCGCGGTGGATTTCCTTGCCAAGCCCGCCGGCGCCGCCTCCCTCTTCATCGACGAGCTGGCGCCGACGCTGGTGGAGAAGGTGCGCGCGGCAGCCGGGGCGAAGCTGCGCAGCAGCCACCGGCTGTCGGAGCGCGTTCGGCTCCGCGCCGGCATGCGTCCCGCGGCGCCGGCGAGGCCCGTCCGCCTATCCATGCTCCGCGCCGCCAGGCCTGCGGCCGATACCATGCCGGACCCGATGCCGGAGGCCATGCCGCGGCCCATGGCAGGAGCTGTGCCAGGAATCGTCCTGGTCGGCTGCTCCACCGGCGGTCCGCCGGCGCTGGATGCGCTGCTCGCTCCCCTGCCCGCCGATTTCCCCTGGCCGATTGTCATCGCGCAGCACATGCCCGCGACCTTCACCGGTCCGCTGGCCCGGCGCCTCGACAAGCTCTGCGCCCTCACCGTGCAGGAGGTGACGCGCCCCACTCCCCTGCTGCCGGGCCATGCCTATGTCGGGCGCGGCGATGCCGACGTCATCCTCGGCTCCCGCTTGGGCGGGCCCGTTGTTCTCGCCGCCCCCTCGCATCCCGCGCATCGCTGGCATCCAAGCGTGGACCGGCTGGTGGACAGCGCGATGGAGCACATCCCCCCGGTGCAGCTCATCGGCGTGCTGATGACCGGCATGGGCGACGACGGTGCCGCCGCCATGACGCGCCTCCACGCCGCCGGCGGCCGCACCATCGCCGAGGCGGAAGAGACCGCCGTGATCTGGGGCATGCCGGGTGAACTGGTGCGGGCTGGCGGGGCCGAGGCCGTCACGCCGTTGGAGGACATCGCCGGGTTGCTGGCGGACTGGCTCGCATGAGCACGGCCGCACCCGAAAGCGTGCTGAGCGCCGAAGATCTGCAGCGCCTCTGCGACTTCCTCTACCGCCGCACCGGCATGTCCTATGGCGAGGCCAAGCGCTACTACATCGAGCGGCGCGTGGCGCAGCGCATCGAACGCTCCGGTGCTCACTCCTTCGATGCCTACATGAACCTGCTGCGCGCGAGTCCCACGGAAGCCGGCCAGTTGGTCAACAGCTTCACCGTCAACGAAACCTATTTCTACCGGGAGGAGCACCAGCTCCGCTGCCTCGGCCGCTCCATCCTGCCAGAGATCGTCGCGAAGCGCGGCCCTGGCGACCTGGTGCGGATCTGGTCCATGCCATGCTCGAGCGGCGAGGAACCCTATTCCATCGCCATCTGGCTGCTGGAGAACTGGCCGATGGTCGATGCCTACAACATCGAGATCATCGGCTCCGATATCGACAGCGACGCGCTGGCGGCGGCGCTGCAAGGCGAATACGGCGAACGCGCCCTCTCCCGCCTGCCGCCGGACGTCGCCGCCCGCTACTTCGAGCCGCCCCATGCCGGGCAGCGCAGCCTTATCGAGGACCTGCGGGAATCCGTGCGCTTCACGGAGGCGAATCTGGTGGATCCCGCCTCCATGGCGGCACAGGGCCGCTTCGACGTCATCTTCTGCCGCAACGTCCTCATCTACTTCGATGAGGAATCCCGCCGCGGCGCCGCGCGCACCCTGTTCGAGGCCCTGGAGCCGGGCGGCTTCCTGCTGCTCGGCCACACGGAATCCATGGCCCGCATCTCGGACCGCTTCACGCCGCGCCGCTTCGAGGATGCCGTCGTCTACCAGCGGCCCGCCACATGAGCGAGCTGCTCGAAACCTTCCTGACCGAAGCGCGCGAACTGGTGCAGCAGGCCGCCGACGACCTGCTCGCGCTGGAACGCGACCCCGCCGACGCGGCCCGGCTGGATGGCGCCTTCCGCTCCATCCACACGCTGAAGGGCTCGGTCGCGATCTTCGACCTCGCGCCCATGGCCGCGGCGCTGCATGCCGGAGAAGACCTGCTGGAGGCGCTGCGCGCCGGCCAGCTGGCACTGGACAGAGCGACGATCGACCTGCTGCTGGAGCTGGTGGGCGCGAGCGAAGCCTGGGTGGACTCCATCGCCACCAGCGGCGCGCTGCCAAAAGACGCCCCGATGCGCGGGAAAGCCCTGGAGGCGGCACTGCGTCAGCCCTTGGCCGGCGATGCCCCCGCCCCGCGTGCCGCCCCCTTGGCCGAAAGTCCGGCCGCGCCGGACTGGCTGCCCGCCCTGGCGGCGCGGGAGGCGGAGGCCCTTGCCCGCGCCCGTGCCGCCGGGCAGGCCGTCACCGCCCTGCGCTACGTACCGGCGCCGGATTGCTTTTTCCTCGGCGATGACCCGATGGCGCTGATCCGCGCCGTTCCGCAGCTCGCCGCGCTCCACATCGCCCCACGCGCACCCTGGCCCGTGGAGGGGATGGATCCCTTCGCCTGCAACCTCGTCATCGAGGCCGCCAGCACCGCCCCCGCCGCCGAAATCCGCCGCGTCCTGCGCCTCGTCGCGGATCAGGTGGCGCTGGCGGAAATCCCCGCGCCGGCCCAGCCGGCAACCGCGCTCCCGGCCTCCAGCACCTCGCGCAGCCTGCGCGTGGACGCCGGCCGCATTGATGCGCTGGTGGACCTCGCGGGGGAGCTGATCGTCGCGAAGAATGGCCTTGCCCATCTCGTTGCCCAGGCGGGCACGACCGATCCCGCCTTCGCCCGCGCACTGGCGGAAAGCCATGCGGGGATCGAGCGCCTGGCGGATGCGATGCACCGGGCCATGCTGGGCCTGCGCATGGTGCCGCTCGGCCGCAGCCTCGTCCGCTTTCCGCGCCTGGTGCGGGACATCGCGGCAAGGCTGGGCAAGGAGGTCGCCTTCACCATCCAGGGGGAGGCGGTAGAGGCCGACAAGGCTATCGTTGACGGTTTGTTCGAGCCGCTGCTGCACCTGCTGCGCAACGCCATCGATCACGGCATCGAGGAGCCCGCCGCCCGCGAGGCCGCTGGCAAGCCGCGCGCAGGCCGCATCGCCCTGGTAGCCCGTCGGGAGGGCGAAGGTGTCCTCGTTGAACTCTCCGATGACGGGCGCGGCCTGGACCCGGCCCGGCTGCGCCAGGTGGCACGCGAATGGGGGTTGATGGAGCCCGCCGCCATCGAGGCGCTGGAGGATGCCGCCGCTCTCGACCTCGTCTTCCTCTCCGGCCTCTCCACCGCCAGCGCGGTGACCGACATCTCCGGCCGCGGCGTCGGGATGGACGCGGTGCGCGTAGCCGTCGAGGCGATGGGCGGCCGCATTGCCCTCTCCAGCACGCCGGGCGCGGGCACGACGATCCGCCTCTCCCTACCCCAGGGCGCCTCGGTGACCACGGTGCTCACGGTGCGCGCCGGCGGCGAGGCCTTCGGCATTCCGGCGGAGATGGTTTCCGAAACCGCCCGCATCCCCGCCGAGCGCATCCTGCCCCTGCGCGATGCCGAGGCCTTCGTCCTGCGTGACCGCACCGTGCCGCTGCTGCGTCTTTCCGCCCTGCTCGGCCTACCGGTGCCACCCCGTGGCAGTGCCGCCCGCGTGCTGGTCACCGGTACCGGCGCGGCGCGCGTGGGGCTGGAGGTCGATGGCTTCACCGGGCGGCTCGACGTGCTGCTCCGCCCGCTGGGCGGACTGCTGCGCGGCATGCCCGGACTGCTCGGCACCGCCCTGCTCGGCGATGGCTGCGTGCTGATGGTGCTGGACCTGCCGGAGCTGGTCGGATGAGCCTTCGCCTCGATGGCAGCACGATCCGGCTGGAAGGCGAGTGCCGGGTGGAGGATGCCGAACCCCTCCTGGTTTTCCTTCAGGATGGGGATGGACGCCGCGTGGACCTGACCGCCGCCGGTCCGCTGCATGCCGCCGTGGTGCAGGTTCTGCTGGCGCTGCGTCCACCCCTGGACGGCCCGCCCGGCGACCCCTTCACGGCCCGTTGGCTCGTACCGCTTTTGATGCTGCGCCGCAGCGTCTAGAATGCCCATCTCATCGCGGCGGGCCGGCCTCCGGCTCTGCCCCGATCCTGGAGCACCGTATGCCGACCACCGTCCTCATCGTCGACGACAGCAAGCTGGCCCGCATTGTCGCCGGCAAGGCGATCGCCGCCCTGCAGCCGGACTGGACGCGGGTGGAGGCTGGCCATGCCGATGACGCGCTCACCCGCCTGGCCGAGGGCGGGATCGACCTCGTGCTGATCGATTACAACATGCCCGGCATGGACGGCCTGACCCTGGCCGGCGAGATGCGGGCGCTGCACCCCTCCATGCCCATCGCCATCATCACCGCCAATGTGCAGGACGAGGTGATCGCCCGTGCCCGGGCGGTGAACGCCACCTTCGTACCGAAGCCAGTGACGGAGGAGGCGCTGCGCGGCTTCGTCTCCGGCGCCGCGTTGCGGCTCCGCGCGGCTGCCCGGTGACCCGGCCCGACGTCACCCTCAGTGAGATAGAGCGCGATGCGCTGACGGAGCTGGTGAATATCGGCGTCAGCCGCGCCGCCGCCAGCCTCCGCAAGATGGTGGGCGGTGAAGTGCTGCTCTCCGTCCCTTCCGTCGAAGTCATCCCCCATGCCACCGCCGCCACCCTGATCGCCGAACGCGAAGGCGAGGACCTGGTGGCGGTGCGTCAGGATTTCTCCGGCGCCTTCCGCGGCCGCGCGCTGCTCATCTTCCCCCAGGCCAACGGGCTGGAGCTGGTCCGTGCCGTGGTGGGCGAGGACATCCCGCCCGAGGACCTCGAAGAGATGGAGCGGGAGGCCCTGACCGAGACCGGGAACATCATCCTCAACGGCTGCCTTGCCACCATGGCGAACATGCTGCGCCGCTCCCTCACCATGTCTCTGCCCGAGGTGCTGCGGGGCGACGGCCGGGTGCTGCTGGACTACCCGCGGGAAACGGTGGAGGCAGGGCTCGTCCTTTTCCTCTACATCAACTTCTCGGTGCGGGACCGCAGCATCCGCGGCTACATCGCCATGGTGATGGACCTGCCCTCCCTGGCCGCGCTGAAGCTGCTGGTCGGCGACTTCATCGACCGGGTGATGGATGACGATATGGAAGCACCGCTTCCCAGTCCCTGAAGGCCCCACTCATCCCTTCGGCGCCCCGGCGAGGCGAAGCCCTTCCGCATAGGCCTCCCGGTCCTCGGCCCGGCGGAAGGGATAAGCGCTCACGAAACCCTGCACGTTGAAGTCGGGCTCCACCTTCAGCAGCGAGGCGAGGATCGGCTTCGCCTCCCGCTGCATGCCGAGATGGCCCAGCGAGGCCAGCACCGGCTTGTATCCGTTGACGAAGCCCGGCGCGGCCCGCACCGCGCGGCGGCCGAAGACCAGCGCCTTCTCGAACTCGCCGCCCAAGGTGTAGGCCGTGGTGAAGATCTGGCTCAGGATCCGGTCATGCGGATGGAAGGGCGCGAGCGTGCGGTAACGCTCAAGCCGCCGCAGTGATTCCGCCGGATCGCCCGAATAGGCATGCGTCGCCGCCGATAGGGCCCAGGCCGAGGCCAGATGCGGATTCATCTCCAGCGACCGACCGAGATAATAGGCCGCGCTGTCGAAATCCTTGTGCAGGTAGGAGGAGACATGGCCGTAGATCGCGGCCGCCTCCGCACTTTCCGGATCGAGACTCATGGCCAGCACGGCGAGCCGCTCCGCCTCCTCCAGCGCCACGCCAGGATCGGGCGCCCAGCTCTGGCCGATCTGGAACACATGCCATTGCGCGGCCCAGGCCGCCGCCATCGCATTCTCCGGCTCAAGCGTCACTGCCTCCGCCAGCATCTGCCCGGCGCGGCGGAAGCGCGCGCCCTCCATGCTGAACAGCAGCGGAATGGCGCGGATGACGATCTCGCTCGCGTCCGACGCATGCCTGGCCACCGGCCGCGTGCCTTCGGTGTGCAGGATGACCGGCTCCAGCCGCGCGATCAGCCGTGCCAGCACCTCCGTCTCCACGCTGCCGGCATTGGAATCGAGCGGCACGCGCTCGCTCCAGACCGGGCGGGACAGCTCGGACACCTCCATCAGCGAGCAAAGCAGGCGGCTCCCCCCGTCCTGCTGGCGGATGGTGATGTTGACGACGTAGTCCAGCCCGAAGCCGCGCAGGGCATTCGGGGACCACTCTCGGGTTCCGCCGAGGCAGGCCGGGTCGAGCACGTCGAAATGCCGGTAACGCACCAGTTCCAGCGCCGCGTCACAAGCATAGGCGGTGGCGAGCGAATCATCCACGCCGGACACCACACCGACCCGCAACCGGCGCTCCACGGCCGGGGCCATGGGCGTGAGGACCACCGATGCCGTGCCGATGCGCAGCCGCGTCGCCAGATCGCGGGTTTCGGCGGAGGGCTCGACATCCAGCGCATGTCGGAGAGCTTCCTGGCACCGCGCATATTCAGACAGGGCCTGCCCGCGATTCCCGGACACAGCCAGCAGGCGCATCAGCGCGCGCCAGCCCGGCTCATGCGCCGGATCGAGCGCCACGAGGCTCCGCGCCACCGCGATCGCGGCCTCCTTCCCGTCCGGCTGCGCTTCCAACTCGGCCAGCGCAGTCTCGTGCAGCGTCCGGAAGCGCGCGAGCACGGCCTCGCGCTCGGCGCGGAGCCATTCGCCGAACTCGTCCCCGATGGCGTCGAGCCCGTCCATCAGCGGCGGCGGCGCGGCCTCGGACCAGAGCGTCTCGCCCACAGCCAGCGGCGCGAAGGCATCTACCTCGCAGCAGCCGGGATCGATCCGGAGGCTTTCCCGGTCCGCCTGGATCACGGGAACATCCCCGAAGGCCCTGGAAAGCTCCAGCATGGCCTGGCGGAGGCTGGCGCGCGCCTCCGCCTCGGCGGAGCGCTCCCAGAGCAAGGCGGCGAGCCGCGCGCGGCTCACCGGACGGCCGCGCGCCATCAGCAAGAAGCCCAGCAAGGCCCGGGCCTTTCGCGTGGGAATGGGGCGTTCCTGCCCAGCCTCGTCCAGCATCCGCACCGGGCCGAACAGCCTCACCTGGGGGCGCGATCTCGGGCAGGACAAGGGGGACCCATCGCGTAGGCCCTGCGGCGGAAGCGACGGAAAGGTCATGACGCTGCCTGCTCGCCCGGCCTGCCGCCGGAATGAGGAACCATAGCGGGGGATTATGGCGATGGCGGTCCCCGGGATAAAGGACCGCCTGCAGCATCTTAGGTGAGCGCCGATCGGAGCGCCGCCCCGTGCAGCCGGCGCAGCACCGCCTCCCTTACGAGTTGCCCGGGCAGGAAGGGCATCGCCCCCCACCAGGCTGGCAGGGCCGGTGAGGCGGATGTCTCGGTGCTCCATCCGCCCTGCGCCCCGTCGCCGCCGTCGAGCAGGAGTTGGAACAGGCCCAGCGGCGTGAAGCGCTCGCCATCCGGCAGGGTCAGGTCCTCGAGCGACCAGCCCTCCCCCTCCGGCACCGAGACCTCCAGCCGGCCGGCCGTGCCCGCCACGCCCTCCTGCCGCGTGGCCCGCAGCACATCCGCAGTCCGGTCACATCCGCCCAGGAAGAGCAACCCGCGCTCCACCGCCTCGACAGACAGGCAGAGCCGGCCGGGCCCCAGGCGTGGCGCCGCTTCGAAGCCGGCCTCGGCCGAGCCGTTGAGATGGACCGCGCCCCGCACCGTGTTCCATGGGTTCAGCGGATTGTAGCTTCCGGCCGGGAAGGCGAGGACATAGCCGTCCAGCCGGCGCGCGAAGACATCCGAGCGCCAGATAAGCTCCGTCGCTGCAATGTCCGGACGGCGCAGGATGCTCCGGTACAGCGCGGCCACCCGCTCTGGAGCCTCCTTCGCCAGGGAAATCCAGCCGTCGAGCGGCTCGAAGGTGTAGGAGACGCGGCGCAACAGCCCACCGAGCCGGCGGCAATGCCATTCGCAGCCCGCCATCTGCTGCCGCCGGTGGACCGGTACGCGGATATACGCGTCACCGCGCCGCTCGAAGAGGCAGCCCAGCGCTAGGGTTTCGGAGGCGAGCTGCAGCAGCGCGCGGGCGGCGAACAGCGTGCCCGTGTCCGGCCGCCGGGGATCTGGCATTCGTCGCATCCTGGAACTCCTCCCGGCCGTTCTGGCCCGGGCACAACCGGCCCGTCGCGCGTCTCGATCCGGTCGGAGCGGTCAGCTCGAAGAAACGGAACCAATGTTGGGAAAGCGACGGCCGGCCGTGCCAGCGTCGCAGCGATGGACCCAGCCGCGGGCCGGTCAGCTCCCCGCGTTGGCTGAGTGGGAATGCTGGGCGGCCAATGCCTCGCGCAACGCCTCCAGCAGCCCCCCCGCCGCGTTCAGGCCGCTCGAACGCGCCGTCTTCGCCAGCCGCTGGATCATCTGGTCGAGGCGCATCTGCTCCTCGGAGACTTTGAGCTGGACCATCTGCTTCTCCTTCGGCATCGCGGTGTCCCTGTCGCTCTAGCCGGCCGGGGCGTCGCGCCGGGACAGGATGGGCGAGCGGGACCGGACGGCCGCGCGGAGGCGCCGTAGGCACCGGATCGGGTTCACCCGGACGAAACCAGGGCCGCCCGTGGCGGTGAAACGGCCGGACGACAGCAAGGCGCCCACCACCATGGCCCCGATGGCGATCGCCTCCGTGACCGTGGGCACCTCCCCCAGGACGGGAATGGCGAAAAGCGCAGCCATCGCCGGTACCAGGGACAGGCAGACCGTCGCCTCGGTGGAGCCCAGCAGCGCGATCACGCGGTTCATCGCGACCATCGTCAGCACGCCGACTAGAAGCCCTTGGAACACCGCCTGGACCATCAGCGTTTCCGGGGCGATCCGGAGGAAGTGGGAAACCCCGCCTGTGAGCGCGAGCACGACCACCCCGCCGAGGCCGGACAGCACCGCGACGAAGGCGGCCCCCTCCATTGCGGAGAAGCCCGAGCCGCGCAGGCGCATGAAGTAGATCCCGCCCATCACCGCCGCCACTACGAACATCCCATGGCCGATCAGGGCCGAGCCGCCGGCACCGAGGTCGAGTAGCGTGAGGAGGATGGCGCCGGCCGCGATCACCGCCGCCCCCGCCCAGGCATGCCTCGCCGGATGCCGCCCCCCGATCAGGCCGAGCAGCAGCGTGATGGCCGGCATCAGCCCCAGCGTCAGCGCCGCCCCATGCGCCGCCGGCGCATAGATCAGGCCCATCGCGATCAGCGCCGCCAGCGGCGTGCCCTGGCAGCAGGCAAGGATGCAGCCCTCCCTCCAGTCGCGCCGCGTCAACCTGCCCGCGGAGTGAAGCAGCACAGGCGCCAGCACCACGCCCGCCACTCCATAGCGCAGCGTCGCCAGCTCGAGCGGCGTCATCGCCTGCTGGGTGACGCCGAGGCGGGTGAGGGCCGGATGGGCCGCGGCGACCGTGACGGCGAGCAGGGCCCAGACCAGGCCGCGCAGGCGGGGAGAGGCGGCGGCGCTGGTCATGCAGATTGCTCCTCGCGCCTCTTGCCCTTGCGGGATTCGGCCGCATAGGCGCCGCTCCGGCGGTTCGGGTCCTTGTTCGGCTTCACCACTGTCTGGCGGAAGGAATCCCAGTCGGCCTCGCTGAAGGATTCGAGCCCATCGGAGACTGCGAAGTTGTCCAGCAGCGCGTCCGTCACCGTCGCACGTCGCACCGGCTGCACCTGCATCAGCGGGTAGCCGGCGCGGAAGCGCACGGGCACGCCGGTGCGAGTCAGCCGAACGTTGAAGAAGAGCGGGCCGAACCAGCGATCGGTCTCGATGATGCCCTCGAAATGCTCGTAGCCGAGATCGCGCGGCACATTGGCCGGCGGGCGCAGCAGCAGGTTCCAGCCGGGCGCGGTGCGCGCCACGAGCCCTGTCCAGATCTGGACCACGCCGGGCTCGACGAAATTGGCCAGGAAGGGCGGCGAATAGCCCTTCGCATCCTCCGGTGCCGATTCATCGAAGCGGCCAGCGAAATGCGGGAACTGGGCGACGTCCAGCTGGTACCAGCCCTCGGCTCCGTCATAGGTCCACTGGACGTCGGTGCTGCCGTCCCAAACGAGCTGGAAATCCATGGGCGGGAACACGTGCCAGCCGAAGGCGGCAGCGGAGCACAGGGCCTCGCAATGGCGATAGGCCCGGATCGGGATGGTGCCGTGCCCGTCCCGGGCGGCGCGCTGCGGCGGGCGGCAACCGGGGAAGAGATTGTGGAACCGGACGATCGGCTCGGACGCCGTCTGTTGGAGCGCAGCCTGCGCGTCCGAAAGCACGGAAGGGTTAGCGGTGACCGCGCTGTCCATGTCGTCTGTTCCACTCGTTCATTCTATGGGCCGATCGAAGTATGATCGGCGCCGGCGCCGGCCGGGCCAAGGGCCCGGGCGGTGCGGAAGTGCAGTCAGATCACGCGCTGCAGGCCACCCGTGGAAACACGGCCGGCATCGGCGATGGCCTTCGGAAGCGTCCGGATAACCGCGCGCTGCAGCCCGCCGGTGGAGACGCGGCCGGCATCGGCAACCGCTTTGGCCGGAGTACGGAGAACGGGAGTCTTCGCGATGCTCTTGTCGGACATGGAAGGTTCCTTTGGTTACATTGCGGGGTCGGCATCGGGCGGATGGCCATCGGACCCACAGCCTTGAACCAAGACGAACACCTGCCGTGCATAACGCCGTCAAACAGGCGTCAAACCACCGCCAAATCGGTCTGAGGCCAGCGAAATGCGTGCCGCGGTCAGCGCCCCACGGTCTCCATCCGGAACACGGTGGGGGCCGGGGGCGGCGCGGGCTCAGCCGGAGCCGGTGGCTGGTAATGGGCCGAGGCGGTGGCCGAGCTTTCCTCCGCCGAGGCCATGCTCGGCGGGCGGCGCATGCAGCCGCGGATGATGGGGGCGCAGACGCCATCCTGCCCCACCGGGCGGTCGTTGTTGCCGCTGTAGAAGAGGCCGCTCACTCGGTTGTCGGTGAGGCGGACGGTAGCGGCGCAGGAGGTGCCGCTGCCGCCGATCGTGTAGCCGCCGATCACCGGCAGGTTCACCTCCACCCCACCGGGCGAGTCGATCTTGACGGCGTAGCTGAACAATTCGGTGCGCCCGTCGATGCGCTTGGTCTTGTCCGGAATGCCGGCGCAGGCCTGAAGATCGGCGGCGCTCATGCCCATCATGTCGATCTGGGCCTGATGGGCCATCCGGGAATCCGAATAACCGCAGGCAGCCAGCAGGGCGAGGAGCGAAAGGGTCGCGGGTCGGTGCATGCAGCCTCCATCGGATCGAGGCGCTATGCGGCCCGGCCCATGGCCCTCCGCACGCGCCCCTGGTCACCCTGGGCTTCCTCCCTGCCCGTCCCTTGTCCCATGCGGAGGCGCCGCCCCCCTGGAGGGTGAGCCCTGCGCCGTCGGCCATGATCCGGGGCTTGCGCGCGCCTTTCCGGCGCGGCCAGGCCGCCCTGGGGCGAAGCCGCGCCAACTTAGGTTCGCGTCGAGCCGGTGCTTCTGACTTCAAGGGAGGGGGAATGCGCCTCACAAGAAGGAGCGTGCGGGAAGCCTGAAGCGAGCTGCTCTCCAGCGTGGTCGACGGGAGCGCCGGCGACATCGCTCTAGCCCTGCTGACGGTCCTCTCTATGGAGACGGTGCGGCCGCTGGTGGAGGGCATTGTCGCGCAGATGCTGGTTGGTGCCACGGAGATCCTGGACGACGAAGCGCTGCCTCCTGGGCTTTCGAGCTGGGCCGAGCACGAAGGGTTCACCCGCCCCCCTTTGACTGAGGACGGTGGCGGGAGGTGCCCGAGGAGCTGCGGCGCCACGGCCCGCCCAGCGCTCCGATCCCCTGCCGGCAGCCCGCAGCATGACCCCGCACACCACCCCATCACGGAAGGCTAACCATAGCTGTGTTCCGGATCACGATTGCCCGCCAATGGACATGGCTGGTGTCCACCGCGCCAGACCCTCACGGCTTCCTGCAGACCGAGTTCCGAAAGATGACCGACTTGGTTATGCATAACGACGTCATCACTACCGATCCGCCCGAGTATGACGACGCCGCTCTGGAGAGGGCTGTGGCGAACATCCGGCCGTCATGAACTTGGCGGAGGATCTGCTTCCGCTCAAAGGGTGATGGCGGATTCCGCGAAGCCCTCACGTCTGTGTCCCGCACCCGGAACGAAATTGGAGTGAGGAAATACGGCTGGCGGGCTTAGTGTTCTGCCGGGAGAAATGCCAACACCGAGGCGATCCCAAGGAGACTTGGCAATGGGTAAAATCAGCCGGGAACAACGCTTCGACATGAGGGTGCTGGCGCTGGTCGCGCTGCTCCCCGTGGTCACCGCGATCATCATGCTCACGGTTGCCCGTGACATATTCTGGACGGCATTTGGGTAGGGACGACCTGGGCTGGGCGCCTAGGGAACCGGAAGGCTGCGGGCGGAAGCTATGCCGCCGAGAGGTCTGGCCCCCTCGGTCAACACTGAACCGAGAAGGTAACTGAGGTGAATGCCGCACTGCAGCGGTACCTGTGGAGCGACGAGCGTTACTCAGTATCCTTCAGGGAATTCAACTCATGGCCACTGCTCGGCCACCAAAGGGGCTATGTCCGCCTAATCCTGGTCGAGGTCACCGCTGATCCTGGCGCGGATGATCGGGCGCGGGTCTTCGTCGAGTACGGGACAGCCCAGGGCGTCAGGTCGACCATGCTATTCCCAGAGTGAGCCAGGGAACTCAGCCTTTTCGATGCACATTGGCGGAACCGGCTTGTTCCAGTGCCGAAGCCGTAGGTCTGCTGGTCGAACCGGGCACTGAGGCGATGCGCTCGGCGGGTTCACGCCTCGTGTCGGTCGGCCCGCAGTTCTAAGGCGAGGCCTACTAACCAGCACAGTCCGATGAACCCACCGAGAACTGCCCCGTACCATGGCTTAAGTGCCGACGCCTCGAAGGCTGCGGCACCAATCACTGCTGTGAGGGAAGGCAGCCCTATGGCCGCAAGGCAGATTGCTACAGGACCTTGGTTCCACAATGCCTTGAGCATCGACGCCCCCTGATCTGGTGACGGAACCATACCTTTCATCTCATAACCGCAACAAGCGTCTGCAGATTGAATTTATGTCGGTCGCCTACAACTGGATATCGCGCGCTCAGCGCGGCCGCGGTCCTCGCCCGAGTTAGACCTGAGCTGCCCCGCCAAGCGGCTTATACCGTCTGCATGCTCTCACGAGCTAGCAAACGGCCCAGCGGAATGCGGTTCGCTATCGGTCGCGCACTCGCTGGCACTTTCCATGCGCCACGGAACATCGACGCTGTGCCGGAGCCTATGCCTTCCACGCGCATGAGGGCCCGCATGCTGTCGGGCGTCTCCGGCGTCGCCAGATCTACCAACAGATCCAGCGGCGGCTTGCGGGCAGGCCGGTTCGCAATAGCCTCGGCGGCACGTTGGCATAGGACGAGGGCCCCAACTGTCCGGGCCGCCTCCCGCTCAACCAGGGGCATTGGCCAGCTCGGATGATGCGCCGCGAAGACAGCAACCGCCTGTTCCCAGGCTTGCCACTTCGGCACCCCTCGCTTCACAGCGGACCGGTAGAGCTGCTCGGCGTGTCGGGCAGCCAGCACGTCTAAATCGGCGGGAGGGGCATGGGGGTCTAGGATGTCGCTCATGGGCGGACGCTAGACCGACCGAGAACGATTCGGGAACACGATTCTTAACGAGCCGTTCTGCCTGCTAATCCCTCGCCAGAAAGCGGGCCTGATGCACTTCCTCCCCTGCCGATCGGCAGCAGGCGAGGCCCAGAAAGGATCTACGAGATTTCGGACCCCCGAGGGGTGGCTCGATCGGGAAATTGGAGCGGGCGATGGGAATCGAACCCACGACATTCAGCTTGGGAAGCTGACGTTCTACCTCTGAACTACGCCCGCGCTCCGTCCCACACCTAGCGCAGGGCATCCGGGCGCGCAATCCGCCGTTCGTCGCACTTCTCCCTGCCCCTTGCCCCTGGGCGGCCGGGGGACTAGCTTCGCCCCGCTTCCGCGCCCGGCGCGACGGCGCTCGCGATTTGTCGGCCAGCTTGCGGCGAGCCTAAATAAACGCGCTAAACGGCCGTGGCGGGGGGCTCCCCGCCCGACCGGGCCATCCATGACTTGATGGAACCCGCAATGCCCAGGACCCTCCCGGACGCCCCCCTTCGCCCTGCCACGCTGCTCGTTCGCGGCGGCCAGAACCGCAGCAGCTTCGACGAGATGTCCGAGGCGCTGCACCTCACCTCCGGCTTTATGTACGAGACGGCGCAGCAGGCCGAGGACACCTTCCTCGGCAACATCACGCACTACCAGTATTCCCGCTTCGGCAACCCCACGATCGAGGCGCTGCAGAACAAGCTGGCGGCGCTCGAGGGCGCCGAAGCCTGCCGCGCCACTGCCTCCGGCATGGCGGCGGTCCATGCGGCGATGCTGTCCCACCTCAAGGCCGGCGACCGCGTCGTCGCCTCCCGCGCGCTGTTTGGCTCCTGCCACTGGATCGTCTCCACCCTGCTGCCGCGCTACGGCATCGAGACGGTGTTCGTGGACGGCACCGATCTCGACCAATGGCGCGATGCCTTCCGCAAGCCCTGCGCCATGGTGCTGCTCGAAACCCCCTCCAACCCGATGCTGGAACTTGTGGACCTCCCGGCTGTGGCGGAAATGGCCCATGCGGCCGGTGCCATCGTAGTTGTGGACAATGTTTTCGCGACGCCGCTGCTGCAGAAGCCGCTGACCATGGGCGCGGATGTAGTCGTCTATTCCGCCACCAAGCATTTCGACGGCCAAGGTCGCGTGCTGGGCGGCGCCGTGCTCGGCACGAAGAAGTGGGTGGACGAGGTGCTGACGCCCTTCATCCGCAACACCGGCCCCAGCATCTCGCCGTTCAACGCCTGGGTGGTCCTGAAGGGGCTGGAGACGCTGCACCTGCGCATTCCCGCCATGTGTGCCAGCGCCGCGAAGCTGGCGGATTTCCTCGCCACGCGGCCGGAGGTGTCACGCACCCTGTACCCCTTCCTCGACAGCCATCCGCAGCAGGCGCTGGCGAAGAAACAGATGTCGGCCGGCGGCACGCTCGTCACCTTCGACGTGGCAGGCGGCAAGGAAGCGGCCTTCCGCGTGCTCGACGCGCTGAAGCTGATCGACATCTCCAACAACCTGGGCGACGCCCGCAGCATGGTGACCCACCCCGCCACCACGACCCATATGAAGGTCGGGGCGGAGGAGCGCGCACGGCTCGGCATCAATGACGGCACCGTACGCTTCTCCGTCGGCTTGGAAGACGTGCAGGACCTGGTCGATGACCTGACCCAGGCGCTGGACGGGTTGCGCACCAAGGCAGCGGGCGGCGGCAAGACGGGCGAGGTTCCACGCGCGGCCAGCCCCGCTCGCTGACAGCAGGGGCAGAACCGGCACGGCAGGACCAGCCCGCCCAGGAAGCGTGCCCGGACGCATAATGGACGCGGGGCGGCGACGGGTGGCACGCTCCGCCGCCCGGCGGGTCTGAGCCAACCGGAACCCGAGGACCCAGGCCCTGAGGACCCCAGCCCTGAGGAAAGGACGCCGATGAACCTTGAGACCTGGCTCGCCTTCCTGGCGGCGGCCGCGGCCCTGCTGGTCATCCCCGGCCCGACCATCCTGCTGGTGCTCGGCCAGTCGCTGGGCGGCGGCCGGCGATCCACCCTGCCTCTGGTGGCGGGCGTCGCGGCCGGCGATGCGCTGGCGATGAGCCTCTCGCTTGCCGGGCTGGGAGCGCTGCTCGCCGCCTCAGCCCTTGCCTTCACCGTGCTGAAATGGGCGGGCGCGGCCTATCTCATCTGGCTCGGGCTGCGGATGTGGCGCGCCCCGGTTGAGGGCGCGCCGACCCCACTGCCGCCCCGCCGCGCCGGGATGCAGGCCTTCCTCGTCACCGCCACCAACCCGAAGAGCATCGCCTTCTTCATTGCCTTCGTGCCGCAGTTCCTCGATCCCACGCGCCCCTTCCTGCCGCAGGCGGGGCTGTTGGTTGGCAGCTTCGTCATCCTCGGGGCGGGGAATGCGCTGGGCTACGCGCTGCTTGCCGGCCGGCTTTCGAGTGCCATCCGCCGCCCGCTCACACGGCGTATCCTCAACCGAACCGGCAGCACCATGCTGATCGGCGCGGGGGTGGCCACGGCGTTGCTGGGACGTCGCGCGTGAGCGCGCCGGAGGCAATACGCGTCGGTGCGCCGGGGATGCCGCATGCGAGCGCAACCGGGGCAACGCAAGTGGAAATACCGGGAACCATGCGCATCTGTGCGATGACCGGCATCACTGTGCGGGGAGATTCCGGATGAATGAGACCACCGCCTTCACCGCGGTCACGCGCGGCCTGCGCGTGACGGTGCGCGCCTTCTACCTTGCGGACCAGTCGGACCCGGAGGAAGGCCGCCATGTCTGGGCCTACCGTGTCCGCATCGCCAATGAGGGGCGCGAGACCGTGCAGCTCCTCAAGCGCAGCTGGGCCATCACCGACGGCATGGGCCGCACGCAGCATGTCCATGGCGACGGCGTCGTGGGCGAGCAGCCGGTGCTCGAGCCCGGCGAGGTCTTCGAATATACCTCGGGCACGCCACTCGCGACCTCCTCAGGCTTCATGCGCGGGCAGTACCACATGATCGTCACGGATACGGGCGAGCGCTTCGACGCCGAGATCCCCGCCTTCAGCCTCGACAGCCCGCATGGACAGTTGACGCTGAACTGATGCAGATGCGGCCCCTGCGCCGCACGGGACCGGGCAGCAAGGTCCGGCCAGCGCTCTCATCTGCCCGCGCGCCGAACGGCATCGCGGACCGGCCGTGCCCGAAGCTTGCGGCGCCGCCGCGCCCATTGTCGCCGCGGCCCGGCCGCACCCGGAGGAACGTATCATGACTGCATCCAAGCCTGGCCTTGAGGCCCTTCCGGATACCGCCGTTCCGGCCGAGCAGGCGGGCCACCGCCGTCCGACCCAGGCCGAGGCCGAGGCGGCCGTTCGCACCCTCCTGCTCTGGGCCGGGGACGACCCGGATCGGGAAGGGCTGCTCGACACCCCCAAGCGCGTCGCGAATTCCTACCGCGAGCTCTTCGCGGGCTATGGCACCGATCCCGTGCAGCTCCTCCAGCGCTCCTTCGAAGAGGTGGCGGGCTATGACGAGATGGTGGTGCTGCGCGACATCCGGCTCGAAAGCCATTGCGAGCACCACATGGTGCCCATCATCGGCCGCGCGCATATCGGCTACCTGCCGCGTGGGCGCGTGGTCGGGATCAGCAAGCTCGCGCGGGTGGTGGATGCCTTCGCCAAGCGCCTGCAGATCCAGGAGAAGCTGACGGCGCAGATCGCGACGGCCATCAACGACGTACTGGACCCCGTGGGTGTCGCGGTGGTGCTGGAGGCGGCGCATCAGTGCATGACCACGCGCGGCGTGCACAAGCATGGTGTGACCATGGTCACCAGCACGATGCTCGGCGCCTTCCGGGACAATCACGCCACCAGGCGCGAGTTCCTCTCCATCATCAACGGCCGCAGCGGCACCTTCGAGGGTTGAGCCCGCGCGGCGCCCGGCCCGGGCGCCGCGCGGCGGCACTCAGCAATCGCGGCGGTAGAAGCCCGCGGTGCGGTCGGCACGCGCCGCATCCGCATAGCTGCCGCTGATGGCGGCCTGCTGCTGCGCACCGGCGGCGGCGGCATAGGCCTCCCGGCAATAGGGATCGACAGCCGGGGTGGCGGCATAGGGGGCGCCAGCATAAGCCTGGGCCGCCGGCACCTGACGGTACTCGCCCTGGCCGATATAGGCCGGCATCGGCGTGGTATAGGTGGCGCCGTAGCCTGGGGCGGCGACATAGCTCTGGGCCGGCGTGGCGTAGGAGCCGTAATAGGGATCGGCCGGATAAGGCGCGCAGGCCGCGAGGCCGGCGCCCAGGGCCAGGGCCGGCAACAGGGTCGCGAGGCGGGTGCGGTTCATGGCGGTTTCTCCTTCGATGGAAGGAAAAGCGCGGCAAACCGGCCGATGGTTTCGTTTCAGCCCCGGGGCAGGTCCTGCCGCTGGATGCCATCGGGCGAGTCCACCGGCGCCACCGGGGCGGTCGGCGTGGTGTCCAACAGCCAGTCGCGCAGGTTGCGGCGGACCTGGAGCTCGAACTCCACGTTCAGGTCATCCATGGCGCGGGCGACGACCTCCTCGGCCGCGCGGGCGCGCGCGGAACCGCTATCGGCGGTGCCGGTCAGGCTACGCCGCGCCTCGGCCACGGCGAAGGCGACACGGCGGTCATTGTCCAGCACCTCCACCCGCGCGCGCAGCAGCACGGCGATGGCATCCCCGCTGCGGGTCAGGGTCGCGGCCTCCACCACGAAGCGGGCGCGGCCGGTGGTGCCAGAGGGGATGAGGCGGTCCCGCCCCATCCGCGCCACCTCAGCCGAGGGAACCAGCGGCGCCGGGGGGTCCACCCGGCCATCAACGGGCCGCTCGATCACCTCCAGATCCGCCACGTTCAGCCGCAACGGCGTCAGCCAGGCGTAGCCCTGGATACGCGGCGCGGCGGGCGGGGGCTCCCGCCCGCCGCAGGCGAGCAATAGGAGAGGCGCGCCGAGCGCAAGGCGACGTCCGATCATGGCGGTGCGGAATCCCCGGAAAACGAGGACTCCGCGTTACCCGATCAGGCCCGCCCAGCGCCACCCCTCACCTCTGCCCGGTCGAAACGGAAGGCGAGATTGCAGAACTCGCAGTTCATGGTGATCAGGCCGTTATCGGCCATCTCGTCCAGGTCGCTCTCCGGGAACCCCTGCAGCACGCCGGCCAAGCGGGCACGGGAGCAGCGGCAACCATAGGAAAGGGCCCGCGGCCGGTCGACCAGCAGCCCCTCCGCATGAAAGAGCCGGTGCAGCAGCTGCTCGGACGGGAGCGCATCGTCCAGCATCTCCGCTTCCGTGATCGTCCCCGCCAGGGTGCTGGCAGTGTGCCAAGCATCATCGGCCGCCTCGGTGTCCAGCCCGTCGAGGCCGCCCTGGGCGGCCACGCGCTCCAGGATTAGGGCGGTGGCGCGCCAGCCCTGCGGGCTGCGGCGGCAAGCCAGGCGTACGAAGGCCTGGAGCTGTTCGGAAGTCCGGAAATAGGAATCCGTCATCTCGGCCAGGGTCTCGCCTTCGATGGCGACGATGCCCTGGTAGCGGTCCATGTCCGGCCCCTGGTCGCAGGTGAAGGCCAGATAGCCCTTGCCCAGCAGCGCGCCCGCCTCGCCCTGGGGGCTACCCTCGGCGCGGGCATAGCCGCGGATCTCACCAGAATCGGTGCAGTCGGCCAGCAGCATGGGCACCGGCCCATCACCCTTGGCCTGCAGCGAGAAGGAGCCGCGGAACTTCAGCGCCGCCGCCAGCCCGGCGGCCAGGGCCAGGGACTCGCCGAGCAGGCGGGAGACATCGTTCGGCAGGTCGTGGCGGGCGATCAGCGCATCAGCCAGGGAGCCCAGCCGCACCAGGCGGCCACGCACCGGCCGCCCTTCCAGGTGGAAAGGTAGAATGGCGCGCGGAACCACCGTATCCGGCACGGGGGGCCGTTCATGGTTGAGGAAATCAGGCGTTTCGGAGGGGCGGGTGACATCTTGCACCCGCCCTACATAGTCAGCGCCCCGCCATGGTGACAGGGCCATTCCGTTGCGCCCTGCGCATGGCGCCCTGTTCAGTAGAGGGCGCTGCGGGGTATGCCCTCCTCCATATTGTCCTCGACGCCCTTCACGCCCGGCACTCCATGAGCGATGGCCTGCAGCCCACGCCGGACGGCGGCGGAGCGGGCGAAGCCCTGGAACTGCACCACCCCGTCCTTCACCTCCACGAAGGTGAAGAAGGCATCCGCCCAGGGTTGCTCGCGGATTTCCTTCCAGACGGCCTCGCGGATGCGTTCATCCTCCGCTTTCTCGCTGCCCGCAGGGGCGGGCGGAATCATCACGGCCTGGAGCAGGTCGGCGCGGGAAACCATGCCCACTAGTTCGCCGTCGCGCACCACCGGCACGCGGCGGATACCCCGCTCCTCCATCAGCCGCGCGATGCGCTCGGCCGAGTCATCCTCGCCGACGGTGACGACCTCGCGGGTCATCACATCCTCGGCCAGCGTGCCATGCAGCCTTGCGTAGCGCTCGGCATCGCGGTCCCGGCTGCCGAAGATGCGGTGGAGCCAGCCCGCCCGCCCCTCCCCGCTGCCACCGAGCCGCCGGATCAGGTCCAGCTCGGTCACAATGCCGAGCAGCGTCCCGCTGGCCGAGGTCACCGCCACGGCGGAAAGGCCACGCTCGGCGAGAAGCCGGGCGATGGAGGCGACGGGCATCGAGGCAGGAACGCTCGCCACCTCCCGCGACATCAGGTCACGGGCGGACAGGGTGTCCATCGTGGGAGTCGACATGGGTTTCCTCCAGGCTTCTTGCCTGGGGCCAGTCTACTCCTCCGCCAGCCGGAACGATGTTGATTTGCGTCAACCACCCGCGAGCGGGCAGGGGATCAACCGATTCCCAGCGCCCAGAGCAGCACGCCCTTCTGCGCGTGCAGCCGGTTCTCCGCCTCGTCAAAGACCACGCTCTGCGGCCCGTCGATCACCTCCTGGGTGATCTCCTCGCCGCGATGCGCCGGCAGGCAGTGCATCACGATGGCATCCGGCGCCGCATGGCGCATCAGCGCGGCATTGAGCTGATAAGGCGCCAGCAGGTTGTGGCGGTTGGTCGTGGCCGCATCGGGCTTCTCGTCCGACATGGAAACCCAGGTATCCGTCACGACGCAGCGCGCATCGCGGACAGCGGCGATGGGATCGTCCGTCTCCTCGATCCGCGCGCCCTCGCGCCGTGCCCAGGCCACCAACTCGGCGGGGGCGCGCAGCGCGTCGGGCGTCGCCAGGCGAAGGGTGAAATCGAAGCGTGCGGCGGCCTGGATGAAGGACTGGGCCACGTTGTTGCCGTCGCCCGTCCAGGCGATCGTCTGGCCGGCGATCGGGCCGCGATGCTCCTCGAAGGTCAGCACGTCCGCCATGATCTGGCAGGGATGCGACACATCCGTAAGCCCGTTGATCACGGGCACCGTCGCATGCTCCGCCAGCCCGCGCAGCTTCGAGACATTGTCGGTGCGGAGCATGATGGCGTCCACGTAGCGGGACAGGACCTTGGCCGTATCCTCCGGCGTCTCGCCGCGCCCGAGTTGCATGTCGCGGCCCGAGAGCACCACCGCATGGCCGCCAAGCTGGGTGATTCCCACCTCGAAGGAGACACGGGTGCGGGTGGAGGGCTTCTCGAAGATCAGCGCCACGCTCTTGCCGGCCAGCGGCTTGCCCGGCACGCGGCCCGCCTTGGCATCACGCGCGAGGTCCAGCATCCGGCGCAGCGTCGGCGCGTCGAAATCCATCACCTCGAGGAAGTGGCGGGGGGCTGTTAGCCCCCCCTCCACCGTCTTCAAGGCCGCGCTCACTTCGCCGCCGCCTTCGCCTCGCCCGGCGTCATGCGGAGGCAGGCGCGGTCGAGCAGGCGCAGCGCCTCATCGGCTTCCGATTCGGTGATGATGAGCGGCGGCGCCACGCGCAGCACGTTCATCCCTGCCGCCACCGTCAGCAGGCCCTCCGCCACGGCGGCGCCCTGCATCTCGGTGTTGGACACCGCATCCGTCAGCTTCAGCCCGATCAGCAGCCCTGCGCCCTGCACGCCGGTCACCACCTTCGGGTGACGCTGCGCCAGGGCCTCCATGCCGCGCCACAGATGGCGCGCCACGCGGTCCACAGTCTCGAGGAAGCCGGGGGCGAGGATCACGTCCAGCACCGCATTGCCGGCGGTGCAGGCCAGCGGTCCGCCGCCATAGGTGCTGCCATGGGTGCCGGGCTTCAGATGCTCGGCCACCTTCTCGCGCGCCAGCGTCGCCCCCAGCGGGAAGCCGCCGCCGATGCCCTTGGCGCTGGACATGACATCCGGCTCGATCCCGGCCCACTGATGGGCCCAGAGCTTGCCGGAACGCCCCATGCCGGTCTGCACCTCATCGAGCGCGAGCAGGATGCCGAACTCGTCGCAGGTGGCGCGCAGCTCCTGCAGGAAGCGCAGGTCGGCCGGGCGCACGCCGCCCTCGCCCTGCACCGGCTCGATCATGATCGCCGCCGTCTCCTTCGTGATCGCCTGGCGCACGGCGTTCATGTTGCCGAAGGGGACATGGTCGAAGCCATCGACCGGCGGGCCGAAGCCCTCCAGGTACTTGGCGTTGCCCGTGGCCGAGATCATCGCGAGCGTCCGCCCGTGGAAGGCGCCCTCGAAGCAGATGGTGCGGAAGCGCTCGGGATGGCCGCTGGCGGCGTGGTACTTCCGCACCGCCTTGATCATCGCCTCGTTCGCCTCGGCGCCCGAATTCGAGAAATAGACGCTGTCCGCGAAGGGCGTCGCCTCGACCAGCCGTGCGGCAAGGCGCTCGGCCTGCGGCACGCGGTAGAGGTTGGAGCTGTGCATCAGCCGCCCGGCCTGGTCGGCGATCGCCTGCACCAGATGCGGATGCGCATGGCCGAGGCTGCTGGTCGCGATTCCGGCCCCGAAATCGAGGAATCGTCGGCCCTGCGCATCCCACAGCCAGGCGCCCTCACCCCGCTCGAAAGCGAGATCGGCACGGTTGTAGTTTGGCATCAGAGCGGGGATCACGGGGCGTGGCCCTCCGAAGGTCCCGCGGGCGGGGCGGGTATCGCGGCGCCGGGCGGGAAGCCGGCGAACATGCCGGAAAGCGAAATCCGGGTCAAAGCAAGCCTGTGATGCAAAACGCAAAGGGCGGCAGCCTTGCGGCCACCGCCCCGCTGGCGGGGCGCCCGAAGGCGCCCCGGTTGAACCGGCCCCGATCAGCGGCGGCTGCGGCGCGT
Organism: Muricoccus harenae; assembly: GCF_009848505.1. GTDB lineage: Bacteria > Pseudomonadota > Alphaproteobacteria > Acetobacterales > Acetobacteraceae > Roseomonas > Roseomonas harenae. Next base: position 436,621 of record NZ_WWDL01000001.1, on the reverse strand, counting down.
GACCGGCGCGCAGTCGCTGGGGTCGGTTGTCCCGAGAGTGCGGGAGACGGCGGTGCCCGGCGGGTTGCCCGGGGCGCAATCCGGGCGGCCGGCGGTGTTCAGCGGGTCGCCGATGCGCTCGTTGGTGCGGGAGACGGCGGTGCCCGGCGGGTTGCCCGGGGTGCCGTCCGGACGGTTCGCCGTGTTCAGCGGATCGCCGATCCGGGCATTGGCGCGGGTCGCTTCGGTGCCGGCGGGGTTGCCCGGGGTGCCGTCAGGGCGGTTGGCCGTGTTCAGCGGGTCCTGGGTACAGGCAGCCAGGCCGCCAATGGTGAGGACCAGCGCCGCAGCGCGGAAGGTGTTGAACAGCATCAGGAGTTCTCTCCGGTCGGGTTGTTCTGATCCCGCCTTGCCAGCGGGATCTACAAGGGCAACGCCGCATTCCCGTTCCGGTTCCGTCCGCCATCGCGCTTCATGGCAACATATGACAGAGCGTGACACGAGCCGGGCGACCGGACATGCCGAAGGGCCCGGATGCGCCAGCATCCGAGCCCTTCGATGAGACGGCCGGATCAGCCGCGGCGGGCGGAGTCGTAGGAGTAGGAGGGGAGCGAGGTGAGGCTCTCCTTCGTCGCGCCGGTGATCGTCCAGCGGTTGTCGGCGGCGGACCAGCGCAGGTCGGAAATCGGCACCGCCACGAGCTTCGCGCCGATCCCGAGGAAGCCGCCAACCGACACCACCGCCATCGGCGAGGCATTGCCCTGCGGCAGAATCAGGTCATCCACGGAGCCAATGGACTCGTTGCGCTCGTTGTAGACCGTGGCGCCGATGATGCGGCTCGCCCGGTCGGTCTGCGCAGCCGGGGCCTTGGCGGTCGTGTTGGCTGCCCCCGCGTTGGCTGCCCCGGCAGCGGGCGCATTCGCCGCGGCGTTGCGGTCTGTGTTCGCGCCGCCGTTCGGGCCGGACGGATTGGCCGGCGCATTGCCGGCGGCCTGGTTCTGCAGCGGCACATTGGCCGTGCCGGCACGCGCCTGGCCGCCGTCCGGTGTCGTGTTCACCGCGCCGGGCATGCCGGTCTGCGAGGTGCTGGGGCCCGCCTGCGGACCGGATTGGGCCTGGGTGCTGCCCATCGCCCGCGGATTGGCATTGGCCGCCGGCGGCTCGTTGTCGCGGCTGCCGCCCTGGGCGGCAGGGCCGCGGCCGGTCACGGTGCCGCGCTCGGTGCCCGCCGAGCCCTGGGCGCCCGGGTTGCTCCCCTGGTTGTTCTGGGCCTGCCGGTTGTTCCGGTCGCGCTCATTCTCCGGGAAGGCGCCCGAGGTGTTGCTGCCCAGCGCACGATCGATGCCCCGGGTGACAACCGTGCCCGGCGGGTTGCCCTGCGTGCCGTCCGGGCGGTTCTGGGTATTTGCCGGATCGCCGGCGCGCTGGTTGGCGCTGCTGGCATTGTCACCCGCCCGGTCCGCCGCGCCGCTGACAGCATTGCCCGCGCGCTCGGCGGCGCGTCCCAGGGCGGTGCCGGGCGGGTTGCCGGGGGTGCCGTCGGGCGGCGTCTGGTTGCCCGTCGCAGCATCGGCCGCGCGCTGGGTGGCGGTGGAGGGCGGATTGCCGGGAGCGCCGTCGCGCGACTGCGCCTGGGTTTGGGTCTGGGCGAAAGCAGGGGCGGCGAGCAGTGCGGCAGCGGCGGTGAGGCTCAGTAGGCTGGACTTGGTGGAACGGGCGGACATGCGGCGCCTCCTTGCGTTTGCGTCTTCCGGCTGCCGAGGGAACGCCCTCGGCCCGAGCGGGGTTGCGCCCCGGCGCCTCTCCCCCCGCGTTCCCCAGCGTGGCAGGCTGGCGGCATGGCCGAGGACAAGCCGACCCCAGCGCGCCGCCGCCCACCGCGGGAGCGCCGTGCGCCCACCGCCGGTCCCGCCCCCACCGAGGCCCGGCTGCACGAGGCCGCGCTGAACCATCTGGCCCGCTTCGCCGCCACCGAAGCGGGGCTCGCGCGCGTGCTGCAGCGCCGCGTCGCCCGCTGGGCGCAGCGGGCCGAGCGGGAGGGAATGGCGCCCGAAGCCATCGCCCCCATCGTGGCCCAGGGCCGCGCGGCGGCTCTGGCCGTGGCGCGCCGCATGGTCGCGGCCGGCACAGTGGACGATGCCGCCTTCGCCGCCGCCCGCACCCGCCGCCTTGCCCGCGCCGGTCGTTCCCGCCGCGCCATCGCCGCCCATCTGACGTCCAAGGGCGTGGGGGGGGAAATAGCCTCCGAAATGCTGGAGGAGGCCGCGACCGATGAGGTGACGGCCGCCCTGGCCCATCTGCGCCGCCGCCGCCAGGGTCCCTTCGATCCTGCCCCATCGGAGGAAACCGAGGCGGCCCGCGCCGCCCGGATGAAGGCCCTGGGTTCCCTCGCCCGCGCCGGCTTCCCGCGCGACGTGGCCGAGACAGCACTGGACTTCGATCCGGCTGAAGCCGAGGCACGGATCATCGAATCCCGGCGCGGCTAGTCGTCTAGGGGAAGGCGAAAGCAGGCGGCCTCGCAAACCTGCCTGCCCACCCGCGTTACTGGACGGGAGCCCGAGCGGGCGTCCCGATCAATGAAAACGCGGAGGTCCGCCATGGCGACCAGCCATTCCGAGTCGCATGACAAGAAGCAGTCCGGCAGCCACGACGCCGCCGCGGGCAAGAAGGGCGTCTCCCAGGAGACGGTTGGAAGCGGCAAGGAGAACGACCCGAACAACTTCGCCAACAACCCGGACCGCGCCTCCTCGGCCGGCACCAAGGGCGGGATGAACAGCCACAAGAACGACTGACGGCGCGGCCATTCACGGCCGCGAAACTCGAAGGGGGGGCGGCGCATGGCGCCAGCCCCCCTTCCCTTTTATACCGCCGCGCATGCGCATCACCTTCACCCCGGCCGGGATCCTGCGCGGGGTCCGGAGTGGCATCCCACTGCTGCTTGGGATCGCGCCCTTCGGGGTGATCGTCGGGGTGATCTCCCTGCGCCACGGGCTGAGCCTGGCCGAGACGTTGCTGATGAGCGGCGTCGTCTTCGCCGGCGCCTCCCAGCTCCTCGCGCTCGAGCTGTGGACGAACCCGCCCGACATCCTGGCCGTCGCCATTGCGGCGCTGGTGGTGAACATCCGCATGGTGCCGATCGGCGCCGCCCTCTCCTTCTGGCTGGATCACCTGCGGGGCTGGCGCCTCTGGGGCTCGCTCTTCTTCCTGGTCGACCATTCCTTCGCCCTGTCGGTCGCGGCGAACCGGAAGGGCGAGCGGGATGCGGGCTATCTCTTCGGCCTTGGCCTCTTCACCTGGATCGGATGGGTCGCGGCCACGGCGGCAGGCCATCTCCTCGGCTCGGTGGTGGCGCTGCCGCCGGAACACCCGCTTTTCTTCGCGGCCACTGCCAGCTTCGTGGCGATCCTCGTCGCGCTGTGGCGTGGGCCGCGGCAGGACGTGCCACCCTGGCTGCTGGCGGCCGGGAGCGCGGTGGCCGTGCAGGCGCTGCACCTTCCGCCGCCGCTGCCGCTACTGGTCGGCGCCTTCGCGGGCGCCACCCTGGCGGCGTGGCGCGAGACCCGGCGACCGGGAGCACGGGCATGACGATGCGCTGGGACGTGACCCTGGCGATCCTCGCCATGGGTCTGGTCACCTATTTCTGCCGCGCCGGGGGCTATGCCGTGCTGCGCGCGGTGCGGACGCCGCCCTTCCTCGATGCGCTGCTCCGCAACCTGCCGGCGCCGCTCTTCGCCGCCTATGTGGCGCTGGCGCTTTCGCGCCAGGACATGGCCGCGGCGCTGGCCAGCATACCCTGCGCGGCGGCCCATGCGCGCTGGAGCAATTTCGGCCTGTCCATCGTCATCGGCGTTGCGGCGATGGCGCTGCTGCGCTGGGCCGGGATGTAGGCGCTCAGGCGGCTTCCCGCCGCAGCAGCCGCCCGGCTGGCGTATCGCTCGCGCCGCCGGACCGCGTGTAGACAGACTGCCCGTTCACCCAGGTTTCCAGGATGCCCTCCGCCACCTGGCGCGGCTCGGCGAAGGTCGCACGGTCGCGCACCGTTTCGGGATCGAACATCACCAGATCGGCGAAGGCACCTTCCCGCAGCACGCCGCGATCGGGGATGCCGAAGACCGAAGCCGTGCGCCCCGTCATCTTGTGGACCGCCGCCTCAAGGCTGAAGAGGCCCAGCTCCCGGCTGTAATGCCCGAGTACCCGCGGGAAGGTGCCCCAGAGGCGCGGATGCGGCTGCTTTGCCAGCGGCCCGCCATCGCTGCCGATCATCGCGAGCGGATGCGCCATGATCCGCCGCACATCCTCCTCCACCATGTTGTGAAAGACGCCGCCGGCCGGCATCAGCCGCTCCGCCGCCGCTTCCAGCGTCACGCCCCATTCCTCCGCGACGTCGGCAAGCATCCGCCCCGCCATCTCCGGATGCGAGACCGAGAAGGTGATCTGCACCGGCACGTCCGACCGCGGCTTGCGCGCTGCGAGGGAGGTGGAGGAGGCGGTGTAGGAATAGACGTCGAAGGCGACCGGATAGCGCTCCGCATGGCGCGCGATGCGCGGCAGCGTTTCCACGGAACGGCCATGGTTCTCGGGCTGGGCGCATTTGTGATGGCTGATCACCACTGGCGCGCCCACGGCCTCGCCGATCTGCAGCGTTTCCTCGATCAATTCGAGCACGCCCTCCGCCTCGTTCCGCATATGCGTGACATGGAGCCCGCCCGTGCCGCGCAGGGCCTCCGCCACTGCGATCACCTCATCGGTCGGGGCATGCTTGCTGGGCGGATAGAACAGGCCCGTCGAGAAGCCCGCCGTACCTTCGGCCAGGCATTGCGCGAGCTGCCGCCGCATCCGCTCCGCCTCGCCATCCGTCGCTGGGCGGTCCGTATCGCGGCCCATGGCGCCGACGCGCAGCGACATATGCCCGATCAGCGCCAGCGTGTTGACGGAGGACGGCGTGGCGCGCAGCCGCTCCGCATAGGCGGCGAAGCTGTCGAAGATCCACCATTCGGGTGCGCAGATACCATCAAGCGGCGCCGGCGGGCGCTCCGCCATCGGCACGGGGGCGAGGCTGATGCCGCAATTGCCGGTCACGACGGTGGTGACGCCCTGGCTTGTCTTGCAAAGCATGCAAGCGGGGCCGCAGAGCACCACCTGGTCGTCATGCGTATGCGCGTCGATGAAGCCGGGCGCGACGGCGCGCCCCTCGGCCATCACCTCCCGGTCCGCGCTGGCCGCGGAGAGGTCGCCCATGGCAAAAATCCGGTCACCCCTCACGCCGATGTCGCCGCGGCGGCGGGGCGCTCCCGTGCTGTCGATCAGCGTTGCGTCGCGGATGATGAGGTCGCAGCGCAGGGCCATGATCGCCTTCCTCGCGGATGAGCGGCGAAAGGATGCGCTGGCCCCCGGCCGGGCGCCAAGAGCGCCCCGCATCCCGCTTCCCATGGCGGGCGAGATCGGGCTCGAAGCCCCGCGTGGCCCACGCGACCTGTAGAAGCTCCGCCGCGAACTCGCTGCCGCCGGCTAAGGACTGGGTTCTAAAGGCGGTGGACGAGGTTGCGCTCGATCATGCACGCCTGCGCCGGGATGAACCCCGAGGCTCATGCCGCCGGCTGGGGCGCCTGCCCCAACTGCCGCCGGATCAGTTTGATCGCGTGGCCGCCCATCAGGCGAACCCACGGGACGACCAGGCTGGGCTTTCCACCTTTACCCGCATCCGGCAGGTCTGACCGGACACTTTGCCACCCTGCGTGAATTAAGCTTTCGTACGAACCTTGATCGGGATATTTCCGGGACCACATCGCAGCCCGTCCCGGAGGCGCCTTTATGTCCAAGATTCACGTTATTCACGAAAATCCCGAGTGGCTTCCGCCCCTCGCCCGTGCCTTCGACCAGCGCGGCCTGCCCTGGGCGGAGTGGAATCTCTCCTCCGGCGCCTTCGACCTGTCCCAGCCGCCGCCGGAAGGCGTGTTCTACAACCGCATGTCCGCCTCCTCCCACACCCGCGGGCATCGCTACTCGGCCGAGCTCACCGCGGCCGTGCTGGCTTGGCTGGAGCGCTTCGGCCGCCGCGTCGTGAACGGCCCGCGCGCCCTGGACCTCGAGATCAGCAAGGCGCGCCAATATGCCGCGCTGGAAGCCGCCGGCATCACCGTGCCCGGCACCGTCGTGGTGCGCGGCGAGGCCGATGACGTGGTCGCCGCCGCCCGCCGCCGCTACGGCAATGGCCCGCTGATCCTGAAGCCCAACCGCGGCGGCAAGGGCCTGGGCGTCCGCCTCTTCGCCGATCCGGATGCGCTGGCCGCCTTCCTGGCCGATGCGCCGGAGGATGAGCTGCCCGCCGATGGCCTCTGGCTGCTGCAGGACTATATCCGCGCCGCCCGTCCCTTCATCACGCGCGCCGAATTCGTCGGCGGCCGCTTCCTCTACGCGGTGGAAGTCGACACCTCCTCAGGCTTCGAGCTGTGCCCGGCCGATGTCTGCGAGGTGCCCGCCCCCAGCGCCGCCATTGGTGACGCCGCCTGCCCCGTCGGCACCGCGCCCGGACCCCGCTTTCGCGTTATCCCCGAAGGCATCGACGCCGCGCAGCGCGAGAAGCTGGAAGGCTTCCTGGCTGCGAATGGCGTCGAGGTGGCCGGCATCGAGTTCATCCGCACGCCCGAAGGCCAGGTCCTGACCTACGACGTGAACACCAACACCAACTACAACCCGGATGCCGAAGCCGCGGCCGGGCTGGCGGGCACGGACCGCTCCGGTCCGGGCGCCATCGCCAGCTTCCTCGGCCGCGAACTGGCCGCCACGCAGCGCGCGGCAGCCTGACGAAACGGCGCCGCGGCGGATCAGAGCCGCGGCGTTGTCTTCCCGGCCAGGGAGGCCGCCAGCTGCCCGATGGCTTCGGCGATCTCCTTCGCGGAGCCGACCAGATTGACCTGGCCGTCATAGCGGATGGCGTTCCGGGGCATCTCCGGAAAGGTCCGCCCCGTGGGATCGAGTACCATGGTGGTCCCGCCGGCGGCGTGAATGGCCGCCAGTCCGCGCGACCCGTCATCGAGGGATCCTGACAGCACCACCCCAATCATCCGCGGGCCGGCATGGCGGGCGACGGAGCGAAACAACGCGTCGATCGTCCGGTTGCGGTGGCGGTTCGACGGATCGTCGATCATCTCCGCCAGGCTGTGCGCCGCCAAGGTCAGGTGCTGGTCAGGCTCGCCGATATAGCAGACGCCCGGCTCGAACCGCTCATCCTGCGAAGCCACCCGCACCTCGGCCGCGAAGGCCCGCGCCAGGATCCCGCGAAGATGGCTGATCTGGTTCACCGGGCGGTGAAGCACGACAAGGATGACGGCCGGGATGGGGTTCGGAAGGGCGCTCAGCAGCACCTTGATGTCGTCAAGCCCGTCAGAGCCCGAGGCTCCGATCGCGACGACGACGGGAAGCGATTTCGGGGTGATGGTGACTCCTCCGGCCCTCCGAGACCACAGCGAGGATCGCATGCTGGCCGGGTCGGAACAATGGAACTGCCCTCAGCCCGGCGGGGGCAGGCCCTCCATGAAGGCGGCCGCCTGGTCCAGCGCCGGCCGCGCCTCGGGGATCGGCATCATCATCCAGACATGGATCATCCCCGCGCCTTCGTGGAAGACGAGCTGCGCCCCCTCCTCGGCCGCCTTGGCGCGCAACCGGCAGGCATCCGCATGCAGCATGTCCCGCGTGCCGGTGAAGACCGCCATGGGCGGCAGCCCAGCGAGAGAGCCGAAGACCGGGCTGATGCGCGGATCGTCCAGGGGCAGGTCCCCAGCATACCATTCCCCCGCCAGCCGCGCGGGCGCGACGGCCAGGAACGGGTCGCGCGGGTCGATCGCGAGCGCGCCCGGATCGCGCATGGTGACATCGAGCCAGGGCGAGAACATCACCAGCCGCGCCGGCAACTTCTCCCCAGCATCACGCAGCTGCTGCGCCAGGGCCAGCGCCATGCCGCCCCCGGCCGAATCGCCCATGACCGTGAGGTTCTCGGCTCCATGCCGCGCGGCCAGCGCGGCATGGAGCGGCCGCACCATGGCGAAGGCGTCGCGCCATGTATGGACGGGCGCCAGCGGATAAATCGGAATGGTCACCGAGGCGCCGGTGCGCGCAATCATTCCCTCGATCACCCGCCAGTGCAGGTCCGCCAGGCTGAAGGCATAGGCGCCGCCATGCAGGTAGAGGATGTGGTGCCGGCTTCCGCCCTCACGCGGCGCGGCGGTGAAGACCGGATGGCCGCCGAAGCTCGCCCGGCTGATGGCCAGGCGCCGTTCCCGCTGCCGGCCCGGCCCAGCGGGGCCATGCCTCTGCGCCCAATGCACGAAGCGGGTGAAGCGTTCCGTGTTGCCGGCCACCTGCTTGACGCGGCAGAGCCGGAGCGCCGCCACCAGCAGCCTTGCGCGCAGGCTGGGCATGCGGGTCAGAGTCCCGCGAAGAGCTCGGTCGAGAGATAGCGTTCGGCAAAGCTCGCCGCGATGCCGACGACCAACCTGCCCTCCATCGCCGGATCGCGCGCCACTTGCAGCGCCGCATGCAGCACGGCGCCGGAGGAGATGCCGATGGGGATTCCCTCCTCCCGCGCGCAGCGGCGGGCGGCGGCGATCGCCTCGCGCTCGGAGACACGCATCACCGCATTCATCCGATCCAGCTCCAACACCTTCGGGCAGAAGCCGGCGCCGATGCCCTGGATGTCATGCGGCCCGGCCTCGTCGCCCGACAGCACGGCGGACTCCGCGGGTTCCACCGCGATCACGCGCAAGCCCGGCCGGCGCGGCTTCAGCGCACGCGCGATGCCGGTCAGCGTGCCGCCGGTGCCGACTCCGCCCACCACCGTATCTATCTCCCCCGCCGTATCGGCCCAGATCTCCTCAGCCGTGGTGCGGGCGTGGATGTCAGGATTGGCGGGGTTGTCGAACTGGCGCGGCATCCAGGCCCCGGGCGTGGAGGCGACGATGGCATCCGCCTTCTCGATCGCCCCGGCCATGCCGCGCTTCGCCGGCGTCAGCACCAACTCGGCGCCCAGCAAGGCCATCATCTTGCGGCGCTCCTCGCTGGCGCCGTCCGGCATGACCACCACCAGCCGGTAGCCCTTGGCGGCGGCCACGAAGGCAAGCGCGATTCCGGTATTGCCGGAAGTCGGTTCCACCAGGGTGGAATCACCCGGGCGGATGAGGCCGGCGCGCTCCGCCTCCTCCACCATCGCCAGGCCAATGCGGTCTTTCACCGAGCCCAGCGGATTGAAGAACTCCAGCTTCAGTGCCAACCGCGCGGCCAGCCCCTCGGCGGCTTCCAGCCGGGGCAGGCGAACCAGCGGCGTCGCGCCGACAGCCTCGAGCACGCTTCCATAGAGGCGGCCGCGCGGGGGATTGCTGGGCTGGACGGGATTGGATGGCATGGTTCGGCCTTAATACGGGATGCCTGGGCGGCGTCCACCACCGAAGCCGGGCCGGGCAACAGCTTCATCCCCCATATACGACGAAATTCAATCGTTTCATTTCGTTGACGTACGCCCTGATGGCGTTGAATCTTAGGCCATCCACACGGGAGTCGGGGATTTCGCAAGCCCCGGGTTTAGCAAGCGATGTTCCAACTGCCCCGCCGCTGTCGGCCCTGACCGCACCGCACCACCCTCCTCATCCCTCCATCCAGGCCCTGATGGCCGGAGACGGACACCATGCTTCAGACCCGCACCCTGCGCGGCCCCTTCACTTCCCTGCGAAACCTCTTTGCGCGCCTCTTCCCGCGCACGCCGGCCCCGCCGCGCCAGTCGGACATCGAGCGCGCCCTGCTGCGCGCCCTGGGTGGGCTGTGACGATGAACGCCTCCCGTCCCATCAGTGTCGAGGGACGCTTCGTGGGTGTCGCTGTGGCGCGTGAGGCCGACTGGCTCTTCCTCGCCACCGATCCCGTGCTGGAGGATCTGGAAGGCGCCGCCTTCCCAGATCTAGCAGAGGCGACGCGTGTCGCCCGGATCGTGCTGATGCGCGGACGCGGCACGCGGCCGCTGGCCTGAACCTGCCGCTCAGGCTGGCGCGGCGCGGTGCGCTACCACATCGTTTCCTTCGCTCGCGCCGCCCAGTTCGAGTCATAGGGCTCCCCGCCCACCTGCCCCGCGCTCAGCGAGGCCAGGATGCGCCCCGGCGTCGGCAGGCTGCCCGGCGCCACCCGCGCCTGCGCATCCCAGAGCCGCGCCCGGATGACCGCGCGCGCGCACTGGAAGTAGACGCTCTCCACCGCGACCACGATGACGCTGCGCGGCGCCTTCCCCTCCACCACGAAGCTCTCCAGCAGCGAGGGCTCCACCGAGAGATGCGCGCGCCCGTTCACCCGCAGCGCATTGCCATGGCCAGGGATGAGGAACATCAGCGCCACCCGCGGATCGCGGAGGATGTTGCGCAGCGAATCCACCCGGTTGTTGCCGCGCCGGTCGGGCATGAGCAGGGTACGCTCGTCCGCCAGGCGCACCAGCTCCCCTGGCCGGTCGCCGCGTGGGGAGCAGTCCAGCCCCTCCGGTCCGCTCGTCGCCAACGCCAGGAAGGGCGAGGCCTCGATCATGGCGCGGTATTCGGGCGTGACGAGCGCCACCTCCTTCACCGTCGAGGCGTCGTTCGGCACCCCGTAGAGCGCTTCGAGCTGCGCGATATCGTCGATCCTATGGGCCATGGAACCATCCTTTCGTGCCCCGTGCTGCGCCCGCGACAGGGTCACCGCAAGCGCGTTGCGCGCCTGTCACGGAACTGTCCCGCGAAGGGCCGGACAAGCGAAGACACCGGCTGGATGACTTGGCAGCCTGTCCATCCTCCCTTTCGTTGACCGAAACCGACATTGCCACCCTGGATATCCACGCGAAGCACACGTAAATAACGGGCATGCCGCAACTTCTCCGCCTGCTGCGCCAGGACCGTGCCCTGACCGCCATTTCCGTCCTGCTGGACGTGGCCTTCCACGCCGGGCGAGGAACGAATGGCGCGGTCGCGGGCGGCGCCGAGGTGGCGGACCGCCTCGGCGCCGCCCGCCGCGGCATCGAGCCGGTTTTCCAGGCCCTGTCCCGCGCCGGGCTGCTGGAAGGGGTGCGCGGTCCGCGCGGCGGCTACCGCCTTGGCCGCCGCCCGCGCGACATCCGCCTTTCCGAAGCCGTCGCGGCGGTCGCCGATGGCACGGAGGGCGGCAGCGATCTCTCCGGCGCGCTCCATTCCGGCGTAATCGTGCCCCTCTGGGCCGAACTGGATGAGGCCCTGCGCGAAAAGCTCGAAGGGCTGACGCTGGAGGATCTGCTGCGCCGGGCACAAGCCGCCGGGCTGCAACGGCCTTCCTCGGAACCGTTGAACTTCGCGATCTGAGTCTGGCCAGGGGCTTTGAACGCTGCCGGTGTAGTTAGCGCCGACCAAGTTGGGCGATGAGCGGCTATGGCGTCTCCGCCACGGCCAGGGTCGTCCGAACATCGCGCTGCACGTCCAGCCCCTCCGTCACCACGGCCCGCACCTCGATGCGGATCGGAGTCGCGTCGCCATGGAACTCGGCGAAGGCTGCCTCCGCGGCGTCGCGCCCCTGCCCGATCCGGACCAGCGCCTCCAGCGGCGCCTGGCGTGTCGCGTCGAAAAGCCACCATTTGTCGCCAAGGAAGGCCTCGAAGACTGCGTGGAAATCCGGCGGCACCAGGCCGGGTGCATGGGCGGAGATATAGCGTGCTGGAATGCCCAGGGCGCGGCACAGCGCCACCGAGAGATGCGCGAAGTCGCGGCACACGCCGGCGCCCGACACCATCGTCTCGATCGCGGTGGTGGTCGGGCCGGAAGCGCCGCGCAGATAGGCGATGCGGTCGTTCACCCAGTTGCAGATGGCCGTCACCCGTGCATGGCCGGGCGGGGTATCGCAGAACTCGCGCTGGGCCAGGCGCTGCAGGCGGTCCGATTCGCAGAAGCGGGAGGGCCAGAGATGCGGCAGCGCCTCGGGCGGCAACTCGCCCGGCGGAACCTCGGTCAACTCTGAGGGGTCCACCACATGCGCATCCAGCTCCACCTCCGCCTCATGATGGATCTGCAGCTCCGTCCCAGCCTCGGCATGGATGCGGAGGTAGCGGTTGCCGGTCTCCGGCACCGTCCAGCTTTCCGTCCGTGTGCCCTCGGGCGTGATGGCAAGCGTCTCGCTCAGGATCCGCTGCCGCGGAGTACTGGCAGGCTGGATGTTCAGAATGAAGGTGGTGGGGCCGGTGACCTGGTATCCCAGGTCGCAGCCGAGCTGGATCTTCATGGCATCTTCAGGACGGATCGGGGTTGCGTCGCCGGCACAACGGGCGGGCCGCCGATCCGCTGCGCTGCGGCATCGGATTTCCCCGCCGCCGCATTCGGCCCCGTCGCGCCCGCGATCTTGCAGCGGCCTGCAGGTCGTCCCGCGTAGGTTGTGTGTCCTTCCACAGCATTCCGCCATGAAGACCAGACCGAAACCCCACCCGCCGAGGAAATGATCTCGCCCTGCCCTTCGAATGGCTTGGGCAGCACGGCTTCGTGGGGACTGTCGGGGTGGACAGAATGTCTGAACCTATGCCGCGCATAACCCGCGCCTGAAGGCGGGCATCGCTTGGTGGGGGCAGTGGCCAGCCGGCGTCCTACAACGAAGCCGACACCGGAATCCCGGTCGAGAGTCTGCACCGGATAGAGACGGCCATGCGCGATGCCGGCAAGCGCTTCGTCCTGGTGATCCATCCTAGCGCCCTGCACGGCTTCCACGCCGGCCACCGCCCGGAGCAGGCAAGGCAGGCTCGCAGCTGATGCTCGACTTCCTGAAGGGGAACGGCGTCACCCGATCAGGCCCGGAGGCGCAGCATCCCCTGCGCCGCCGCCCGCCCCGTGGCGAGGCAGGCGGTCAGCAGGTGCCCACCGGTCGGTGCCTCCCAATCCAGCATCTCCCCGGCCGCAAAAAGGCGGGAGATGCGGCGCAGACCGTAATCCTCGTCCAGCTCGTCCCAGCGCAACCCGCCGGCGGAGGAAATCGCCCGCTCCAGCCCTGCTACACCCGTAACGCGAAGTGCAAGCGCCTTGATGGCCGCCTCGGGCGGCGCCGTGCCCTCGCGCAGCAGGGCGATGGCGGCGGGCGGAAGGGTGAGTTGCCGGCGCAGGTGGTTCGAAAGCGACTGGCCGCGCCGGGGTGCCGCCATGCGGCGGGCGACCTCCTCCGCCGGCATGTCCGGCCGCAGGTCGAGCGTGACCTCCGCCTCTCCGCTTACGGCCACGGCGTCGCGGATAGCGGCGGAGAGTGCGTAGACGGCGCCGCCCTCCAGCCCATGCGCGGTGATCACCGCCTCCCCCCGCACCGTGCGACCGCCGAAGGAGAGCGCGATGCGCTTCAACGGCGTTCCGGCGAAGCGGTCCCGTAGATGCTGCGACCAGGGAATGAGGAGACCGGAATTGGCTGGGGCGAAGGGCGCCACCGCCACGCCGCGCGCCGACAGGATGGGCGCCCAGCCGCCATCGGATCCGAGCCGCGGCCAGGAGGCGCCGCCCAATGCCAGGAGGGTGGCGTCCGGCTTCAGATGCAGGGGCTCATCGCCAGGTCGGTCGAAGGTTAGGGCGCCATCGGCATTCCAGCCGGTCCAGGCATGCCGCGTGAGCAGGGTGACGCCGCGCTCCCCCAGCCGCGCCAGCCAAGCGCGCAACAGGGGGGCCGCCTTCATCACGTTCGGAAAGACGCGCCCGCTGGTGCCCGCGAAGGTCGGCTGTCCCAGCCCCTCGCACCATGCGCGGATGGCTTCCGGCGGAAAGGCGCGGATTGCCGGCTCCAGGCACGGCCGCGCCTCACCGTAGCGGGAGAGAAAGGTTCCGAAGGGCTCGGTATGCGTCAGGTTCAGCCCGCCGCGCCCGGCCATCAGCAACTTGCGCGCTGGGCTGGGCATGCGGTCCAGAACGGTGACCGCAACGCCCGCTTCCGAAAGCACCTCCGCCGCGGCCAGCCCTGCGGGGCCAGCGCCGATGATCGCGGCCCTCATGCGAGAGGAGGGCTGGTCAGCCCTCGCGCTCGGCCAGCAGCACCTTGATCTCGCCGATGGCCTGGGCCGGGTTCAGCCCCTTCGGGCAGGTCCGGGCGCAGTTCATGATCGTGTGGCAGCGATAGAGGCGGAACGGATCCTGGAGCTGGTCCAGGCGCTCGCCCTGATACTCGTCGCGGCTGTCAGCGATCCAGCGATAAGCCTGCAGGAGCACGGCCGGGCCGAGATAACGGTCGCCGTTCCACCAGTAGGAGGGGCAGGCGGTAGAGCAGCAGAAGCACAGGATGCACTCCCAGAGCCCATCGAGCTTGGCGCGCTCCTCCTTGGACTGCAGGCGCTCGCTGTCCGGCGGCGGGGCGGTGTCGGCCTTCAGCCAGGGCTGGATGGAGGTGAGCTGGGCGTAGATCTGCGACAGATCCGGCACCAGGTCCTTCACCACCGGCATATGCGGCAGCGGGTTGATCCGCACCGCGCCCGTCACGTCCTCGATCGGCTTGAGGCAGGCGAGGGTGTTCAGCCCGTCGATGTTCATCGCGCAGGAGCCGCAGATGCCCTCGCGGCAGGAACGACGGAAGGTGAGGGTCGAGTCCGTCTCGTTCTTGATCTTGATTAGCGCGTCCAGGACCATCGGCCCGCACTTGTCGAGATCGATCTCGTAAGTGTCCATCCGCGGGTTCTCGCCCGTATCCGGATCCCAGCGGTAGATCTTGAAGGAGCGCACGTTCGTCGCCCCGGCCTCGGCCTTGTAGGTCTGGCCGGGCTGGACGGTGGAGTTCTTCGGAAGGGTAAAGGTCGCCATGGGTTCCGGGCTTCCTAGAGCGCGATCGTCGCAGGCGTGGATCGCGCGATCCAACAAAGGGCTAGAGCATGGTGTGCCATGCTCTAGTAAACGCGTGCCTTGGGCGGGAAGACCTGAACCTCGTTGGTGAGGGTCCGCATCTTCACGTCGCGGTAGTCGAGCCGCACCTGATACTTGTCGTTCACCCAGGCGAGGGTGTGCTTCATCCAGTTCTGGTCGTCGCGCTCAGGGAAGTCCTCATGCGCATGGGCGCCGCGGGACTCGTGCCGGGCCTCGGCGCCCACAACCGTGGTCAGCGCATTGCCGATCAGGTTGTCCAGCTCCATCGCTTCCACTAGGTCGCTGTTCCAGATCAGGCTGCGGTCGGCGATGCGGATGTCGTCATAGCCCTGGGCCACGACCGCCATCTTGTCGACGCCTTCCTTCAGCAGGTCGGAAGTGCGGAACACTGCGGCATGGGCCTGCATCGTGCGCTGCATCTGCAGGCGCAGCTCGGCGACCGGGGTGCCGCCCTTCGCGTAGCGGACCTTGTCGAGGCGAGCGAGCGCGTTCTCGCCCGCGCCCTCCGGCAGCGGCGCCTGGGTGGCACCAGGGCGGATCGTGTCCTTGGCGCGCAGCGCGGCCGCGCGGCCGAACACCACGAGGTCGAGCAGGGAGTTGGTGCCGAGGCGGTTCGCACCATGCACCGAGACGCAGGCCGCCTCGCCCACTGCCATCAGCCCGGGCACCGTCGCGTCCTGATCGGTCGCGGTCGGGCGCAGCACCTCGCAATGGATGTTCGTGGGGATGCCGCCCATATTGTAATGGACGGTCGGGAGCATCGGGATCGGCTCCTTCGTCACATCCACTCCGGCGAAGATCTTCGCCGTCTCGGAAATGCCGGGCAGGCGCTCATGCAGCAGCTCGGCGCCGAGATGCTCAAGATGCAGGTGGATGTGATCCTTCTCCGGGCCGACGCCGCGGCCCTCGCGGATCTCCATCGACATGGCGCGGGAGACGACGTCGCGGGACGCGAGGTCCTTCGCCGTCGGCGCATAGCGCTCCATGAAGCGCTCGCCCTCGGAATTGGTGAGGTAGCCGCCCTCGCCGCGCGCCCCCTCGGTGACGAGGCAGCCGGAGCCGTAGATGCCGGTCGGGTGGAACTGCACGAACTCGTTGTCCTGCAGCGGCAGGCCGGCGCGCAGCACCATGCCGCCACCATCGCCCGTGCAGGTATGCGCGGAGGTGCAGGAGAAATAGGCGCGGCCATAGCCGCCCGTCGCCATCACCGTGGTCTGGGCCCGGAAGCGGTGGATCGTGCCGTCCTCGAGGTTCCAGGCCATCACGCCGCGGCAGGCGCCTTCCTCGTCCATGATCAGGTCGAGGGCGATGTATTCGACGAAGAACTCGCAGTTATGCTTCAGCGACTGCTGGTACAGCGTGTGCAGGATCGCATGGCCCGTGCGGTCGGCCGCGGCGCAGGCGCGCATCGCCGGCGTCTTACCGTAATGCTGCATGTGGCCGCCGAAGGGGCGCTGGTAGATCTTGCCGTCCTCGGTGCGGGAGAACGGCACGCCGTAATGCTCCAGCTCGATGATCGCCGGCACGGCCTCGCGGCACATGTATTCAATGGCGTCCTGGTCGCCGAGCCAGTCCGACCCCTTCACAGTATCGTACATGTGCCAGCGCCAGTCATCCTCGCCCATATTGCCGAGCGAGGCACCGACCCCGCCCTGCGCCGCCACGGTGTGGGAGCGGGTGGGGAAGACCTTGGTGATGCAGGCGGTCTTGAGGCCCGCGGCCCCCATGCCGAAGGTCGCGCGCAGGCCCGCGCCACCGGCACCGACCACGACCACGTCATAGGTGTGGTCCACGATTCGATAGGCGCCGCCGTTGATCCCGGGGCGCGGCGGCTGGCTAATGGCGTTCATCGCGGGCTCTCGTCAGTCTTGGCGCCGCATCCGGCGCGTGTCTCGTCACGCCCCTCAGGGCGCGGAAGCCGGACGCACGGGCGCCCGACCTGGATATGGGGAGCCTTCGCGCGGCCGGACAGGGAATGCCGCGCGAGGCGCATCAGATGGCCAACCGGAGGACGGAAAGCGCCGCCAGCAGGCCCAGCAGCACGCAGACCGCCTTGATCGCCAGGTTCGACAGCATGACCGCGCGTTCGGGGCGGACATAGTCCTCCACCACCACCTGCAGGCCGCTGGCCGTGTGGTAGAAGCCCACCGCGATCAGCACGATCAGCAGAACGGCGTTCACCGGCCGGCCGATCCATTCGGCCATTACTTCCCAGGGCGCGCCGGCCTTGGCGGCGATGGAAAAGGCGAACCAGATCATCAGGGGCAGCAGCGACAGGGAGGTGACGCGCTGCATCCACCAGTGATGCGTGCCGCCCTTGGCAGAGCCGGCGCCGCGCACGCGGCCCAACGGGGTCTGGAGGCGGGATTGATGCTCGGTCATGCGTGCCTCCTCACGAAGCCCAGGCGATGATGGCCACGATCCAGGTCAGGACCGTCATCACGCCCGTGCCGATGATCACCGCCCAGCCGGTGCGGTAGGTCGTCGGGATGTCGTAGCCATAGCCCGCATCCCAGACCAGGTGCCGCACCCCGGCCAGCGTGTGGTACCAGGCCACCGCCGTGATGCCGAACAGCATGATCACGCCGATGAAGCTGCCCATGAACCACTGCACGCCGGCATAGGCATCAGGCCCCGAGGCTGCGGCCGCCAGGAACCAGACGAAGAAGATGAGCCCGATCGCCCAGGCACTGCCGGTGATACGGTGCATGATGGAAAGCGCACTCGTCATCTGCATCATGTCGTAGACCTGCAGATGCGGGGAGAGCGGCCGGCGGACGATCGTGCCGTCCGTGCGGCGGCCGATCATGGTCGCCTCTCGCGCGTCGTGGGAATTGGCCATGCGGCGTCCTGTATTCTCGCCGGGCGCGTGACAGGTCCGCGGACGGCTGCGGGGCTTTTATGGTGCGGTACGTCAAAGCGTCAATCGCACGAAATCAAAGTGTTGCGAAGCGCTCGCAAGTAGATGGCCCGCAAGCGCTGCAGGCCCTTGTAACCGCACCCTTCTTGGCACCCTCAGATGTCCAGGACGCCCCGCCGCAGCATCTCCTCGGCGATCTGTACGGCGTTCAGCGCCCCGCCCTTGCGCAGGTTATCCCCCGCGCACCACAGGGCGAGTCCGTTCGGCACGGTCGGATCCACCCGCAGACGGGAGACGAAGACGGGATCCTCCCCCGCGGTCTCCAGTGGGGTGACATAGCCGCCATCGTCCCGGCGATCGAGCAGGGTCAGCCCCGGCGCGGCGCGGATGGCCTCCCGCGCCTCCGCCTCATCCACCGGCTGGTCGAAGGCGGCATGGATCGCAAGGGCCTGACCGATGAAAACCGGCACCCGCACGCAGGTCGCCGCCACCGCCACGCCACCCAGCAGGCGCGCCGAATCCTCGGCGATCGCTTCCTCCTCCTCCGTCACCCCGGCCTCGCCGAAGCCGCCGATATGAGGGATCAGGTTGAAGGCGATAGGCTTCGTGAACTGCTCGGGCGTGGCCGTGTCATTCACGAAAACGCCCCGGGTCTGGCTGAACAGCTCGTCCATCGCATCCCGCCCTGCGCCGGAGACGGGCTGGAGGGAGGTCACCACCACCCGCAGCAGCTTGCCCTGGGCCTGCAGCGGATGCAGCACCATGGCCAGCAGGATCGCACCGGCCGCCGGGGAGGCGACGGCGCGCGGATTCGAGGCGAGGACACCTGGATTCACTTCCGGCACCACCACCGGGGCATCGGGATCGCCCGATCCGGTCACGTCGATCACCACGCATCCGGCGCCGGTCACCTTGCGGGACAGGGAGGCCGGGGCAGGCGTGCCGGGAGCGAGGAAGGCCAGGTCCGTCTCGGACCAGTCGTGCCGCTCCACCGCCTGCACCTTGAGGTCCTGCTCCCCATAGGAGAGATTGCCCCCGACCGCGCGGCCAGTAGCCAGGGCGACAACGGAGGAGGCCGGAAAGCTTCGCTCCGCCAGCGTCTTGATGATCTCGCGCCCGAGCTGACTGCCAGCGCCGGCAACCGCAATCCGATAAGCCATCAACAAAACCCTCCCGCCGGCACCCTCCGCCGGGAACGGCGGGCCGCAGATAGGGTGGGGCGCCCCCTTTGCGCAAGCGGCGGGGGGGCGATCCCCTCAGGCGGCGCGCACTGCCCGCAGGAACCCGGCCGACTTTTCCCGCAGGATGGTGGTCTGCCCGGCCAGCGCCTCGGTGGCAGCCAGCATGCCGCCAGCAGCCTCCCCGGTCTCCTCGGCGGCGGCGCGGATCCCGGCGATCGCCTGGTTCACCGTATCCGTGCCCCCGGCCACCTGGGCGGCGCTGCGAGCAATTTCCCGCGTCGTCGCCCCCTGCTCTTCTACCGCGGCGGCGATGGCGGTGGCGATGCCGCTGGTGCGCTCGACCGTCGCCCCGATGCCGCGAATCGCCTCCACCGCACCGCTCGTCGCCGCCTGCATCTGCTGGATCTGGGTGGAGATCTCCTCCGTCGCCTTGGCGGTCTGGGCAGCCAGGGTCTTCACCTCGCTGGCCACCACCGCGAAGCCGCGCCCGGCCTCCCCGGCCCGTGCCGCCTCGATGGTGGCGTTCAGGGCAAGCAGGTTGGTCTGGCCGGCGATGCCGCCGATCAGCCGCACCACGTCGCCAATCCGGGCCGCGCTGTCGGACAGGCCGCGCACCGTGCCATCCGTCGCCCGCGCCTCGGACACGGCCTGGGCCGCCACCTCGGCCGCTTCGGCCACGCGCCGGGTGATCTCGGTGATCGAGGCCGCCATTTCCTCTGCGGCAGCGGCGACCGCGCCCACCTCGCCGCTGGCGCGGGCAGCGGCCTCGGCCACCTGCCCTGCCTCCCGGCCGGAGCGATCGGCAGTGCCATGCACCTCGCCCGCGGCACGGCGCAGCTGCTCCACCTGCCCGGCCAGGTTCTCCACCACGGCACCCACCTCCTCCTCGAAGGTATCGGCCAGCCGCGCCTCCTCCGTCGCCAGGCGCCAGGTCAGCATCGGCCCGGCATAGGCCCCGGTGCCGTCGGTGATGGCGGAAGCCTGCAGGTCCACCACCTCCGCGCCGATCGGCAAGCGAATGCGGTGCGGCAGGGAAGCGGGGTCGGAGAGGGTGGCGCGCAGCCCGGCGAGCCCCTCCAGGGGCAGCTCGTCCAGCGTCAGGCCCAGCACCGGTCCGTCCACACCCAGCCGGGCGAGCACCGCGCCCATCTCCGCATTCGTATGGGTCACGCGAAGGGAGGGGTCGGCCGCCATCAGCCCCAGCGGCATCTGCTCGATCATCTGCGCTTGGCCGAAGGCGCGCCCCACCGTGCCGCGGAGATCCTCCAGCGCCGCAGCGATCCGGCCGATCTCGTCCCGCCGCGCGCGATCCGCCATCTCGGCCGCGCCACCTGGCGAGGTATCGCCTGCCGCAATCGCCCACACCCGACCCGCGGCGCGGCGCAGCGGCCCGCCGATGGCCCGCGCACTGGCCCAGGAGGAGGCGAGCAGGATCAGCGCCACCGCGCCGCCGATCCAGAGGGTGAAGTCCTCCACATCCGCCAGCGCTCCATCCATGGCGTCGCGCTGCGCCACCTCATCATCGCGCAGGATGCGGGTGGCATCGCTCAGCGCGGCCCGCACCGCGGCCGCGCCGGGCTCGGCCTGCTCCCGGCGGATCGTCGCCAGATCGGCGATCGTGGCCAGGATCGTCTCCGACGCCTCGGCCAGCCCCGTTGCCAGCACGCCGATCCGGTTCACGTCATCCTTGAGCCGGTCCGACAGGGCGTAGGACAGCACGCCACGGAGATGCACGCGCTGCTGCGCGATGGCGCGGCGCACCCGGCGCGCCTGCGCCTCCTCGCCCGTGATCAGGAAGCGCTGGATCGCCAGCCGCACCTCGTTCGCGGCATTGCTGAAGGCCATGACGCGGCTACGCACCTCATCCACCTGGGCACGATCGGGCACCTCGAACTCCAGTGCCCCCAGCACGGCTTCCATGCCCTGGTCGAACTCGGAGTTGAGGCGATAGAGCTTGTCGTCCCGCGCCTCGATCATGCGGGAGCGGGCCTCTAGCATCCGACCTATCGCGGCCTCGTAGCCGCCCGTCGCGGGGATGGCGGCGCGCGCCGCATCGCGCGCCGCGGGGAGCGTGGTGGCCGAGGCGGCCTCCTCGGCCAGGGTCCGGGCGGCCGCCAGGGCCTCGCGCGCCTTCGCGGCGGCACCCTGGGCCGCCTGCAGGTCCTGGGCGGTGTTCAGATCGGCCTCCGCCACCGGTGCCTGGGCCGCGCGGGCGCCCGCACGCTCCACCAGGGCCAGCACCCGGGCCGCGCCGCGCAGGTTCTCCTGCTGCTGGGCCACCGCCTGCAGCTCGGACCAGACGAGGCCGACAAGCCCGGTGAGGAGAAGCATCGCCAGCCCGGCGGTGGCGCCGAGCTTCCGGGCGACGGATAGGTTCTGGAACGCGCGCATGGCCTTGGACCGCCCCTTCAACTGAACGGCCCCCAGTCTGCGTGGCGATTCCCTAACCGACCGATAAGCACGGGCTCCGGCTGCGGCATCGCGCCTTGCACGGCGCCCGCTGAGAGCGCAGATCGCCTGGCGTGCTGCACATCATCAAGCTGGCCGTGGGGCCGAAGGACGTGGCCGCGATGGCCCGCGCGCAGGCGGCCCGCGCGGCGAGCGCCGAAGGCCTGCGCCATGTTACCCGCATGACGCCGCGCCGGGCGCCGGAGATCCTGCAGGGCGGCTCGCTCTACTGGGTGGTGGCGGGGATCCTCAGCGTGCGCCAACGGATCCTGGCGCTCGAGCCGGTGAAGCGTGCCGACGGCACGGCGGCCACGGCCATCATCCTCGAGCCTGGGCTGGTGCCGGTGCATCCCCGACCGATGAAGCCCTTCCAGGGCTGGCGCTACCTCACGGCGGAGTCCGCGCCGCCCGACCTGGCGGCTGGCGAGGCAGTGGCAGAAGGCATCGAGGCCCTGCCCCCGAAGCTGCGCCGAGAGCTGGCCATTCTCGGGCTGCTGTAGCCCTGCCCATGGGCCGTGCCCGTGACCTGCAGGCGGACCCGTGTTAGGGCCGCCGCATCCCATGGCACGCTTCCCATGCTCCGGCGGCTGACCGCCCCCTCCTGCCCCAGGCCCGCGCAGCCTGGCCCCCAGGCATTTCCTTCACGCCGGCGCATTGAAGAAGGCGCCTCCACCACCTCCCTGGCTAGAGCGGCTTGAGCACGCCCCCCGAACCGGGCTGGTGCGCCGCGCTACCGCTCCTGGCCTGGCGCGCCGCGACCACGGCCGCAGCCCCCCTCATGCCGCTCTGGCTCACGCGTCGGGCGCGCCGCGGCAAGGAGGATCCCGCACGACTGCGCGAGCGCCGTGGCGAGGGGGCGGACCGCCCGGCCGGGCCGCTCCTCTGGTTGCATGGCGCCAGCGTGGGCGAAAGCCAGTCGGCCCTGCCGCTGATCGAGGCGCTGGCCGCCACACGCCCGGCCCTGCACTTCCTGGTCACCACCGGCACCGTCACCGCCGCGCGGCTGCTGGAGGAGCGCCTGCCGCCCTCCCTGGCCGCCCGGGTGCAGCACCGCTTCGCGCCGCTGGACGTGCCGGGGCATGTCGCCCGCTTCCTCGATGGCTGGCGACCAGATGCCGCGGTGTTCATCGAGAGCGAGATCTGGCCGAACCTCATCCTTGCCGCCGCAGCGCGGGGCGTGCCGATGGCGCTGGTGAATGCACGGGTCTCCGCCCGCTCCGCGAAGGGCTGGGGTCGGATGCCGGGGATGGCAAGGCGGCTCTTCGGCGCCTTCCGGCTGGTGATCGCGCAGACGGAGCTGGATGCGGCACGCCTGCGTGCGCTGGGGGCCGAATCCGCCCGCGCCTGGGGTAACCTGAAATTCGCCGCCCGCCCCCTGCCCGCGCCCGAACCCGCCCTCGCCGCCCTGCGCAGGGCCATCGGCGCCCGCCCCGTGCTGCTGGCCGCCAGCACGCATCCGGGCGAGGAGGCTCAGATTGCCGAGGCCCATGGGCTGTTGCGCGCGCGCCTGCCAGATCTGCTGACCATCGTCGCCCCGCGGCACCCGGAGCGCGGTCCGGCCCTGGCGCGGGAATTGGCTTCCCTCCTGGCCGCAGACGAGGGCCCACCGCCCCTCGTGCTGCGGTCTGGCGGCGCGCTGCCGACGCCCGGCACCGCGATCTATGTTGCCGACACCCTCGGCGAGCTCGGCCTGCTCTACCGTGTCGCCGGAGCGGCGCTGATTGGCGGATCCCTCATTCCCCATGGCGGGCAGAACCCCCTGGAAGCGGCCCGGCTCGGCTGCCCCATCCTGCTGGGGCCCCACACTGCCAACTTCACCGCCATCGCCGACCGGCTGCTCGGGGCCGGAGCCGCCCTGCGGGTGGCGGATTCCGCCGCGCTGGCCGAGGCGGCGGCGCTCGTGCTAACCGATCCGCTCCGGGCCCGGTCCATGACCTCAGCCGCCGCCCGGATCGCGGCGGATGCCGGGGCCCTGCCCGAACGGATGGCCGTCGCGATCGAGACTCTCCTGCCCGCTTTCTCGCTGTCCCCCTCCGGGACCGGGGCCGCGGCAGGACCAGGATAAGGACGCCCGACGGCACCATGCGTGCCCCCGATTTCTGGACCGGGGACGGAAGGGGAATCGCGCCCTTTCTGCTCTCCCCTATCTCCGCCCTCTATGCCCGGGCCACCGAGCGCCGCGTGGCCAAGCCTGGCTGGCGCGCGCCCATACCGGTGATCTGCTGCGGCAATGCCACGGCAGGCGGCGCCGGCAAGACGGGCCTCGCCCTCGATATCGGCCAGCGCCTGGCCAACCGGGGCGTGGCCGTGCATTTCCTCACCCGCGGCTATGGCGGCAAGCTGCGCGGGCCCGTCCGCGTCGAGCCCGGCCGGCATGATAGCCAGGCCGTGGGAGACGAAGCCCTGCTCCTGGCCGCCGAGCGCCCCACCTGGGTCGCGTCGGACCGTGCCGCTGGCGCCCGCGCCGCGATCGAAGCCGGTGCCCAGGTGCTGGTAATGGATGACGGGCTGCAGAACCCGACGCTGGAAAAGGACCTCTCCTTCCTCGCAGTCGATGGTTCCTACGGCTTCGGCAACGGGCGGGTGATCCCCTCCGGCCCGCTTCGCGAGCCGGTGGCCAACGCCGCTTCCCGCGCCCAGGCCGCCGTGCTGATGGGCAATGACGATCACGGCGCCCTGGCGCAGCTCCCCCCCGGCATGCCCGTTCTCCGCGCCCGCACCGTGCCGGGACCGGAGGCGGCGCAGCTGAAGGGCCAGCCGGTCTTTGCCTTCTGCGGCATCGCCAATCCGCGCAAGTTCTTCACCACCCTCTCGGAGGCGGGTGCCATCATCGCTGGCCGCGCCTCGTACGCGGACCATTATCCCTATGACGCCGGCGATCTGCGCGAGCTGTTGGCCGAGGCCGACCGGCTGCGCGCCGTGCCGGTGACGACGCGCAAGGACTTCGTCCGCATCCCGCCCGCCTTCCGCGCGCGGGTCACGGTGGTAACGGTGACGCTGGCCTGGGACGAACCGGCGCAGCTCGAGATGATGCTGGACCCGCTTGCGGGGCGCGTGCCGGTCCCGGCCTAGCCGGGCCGGCCGTGCGGCTGCAATCGAGAATGCCTCCCGATTGCGGTTAACCGCCTGATTTCATTGTCCTTCCCTTCCCGCCCCCGCAGGCGCTACCAAGGGGCATGAAGCGCTTCGAGGACCTGTCGGAGGCCGAAACCCTCGCCCTCGCCATCGCGAATGAGGAGGAGGATTCGCGGATCTACGCGACCTTCGCCATGCGGCTGCGGCGGGATTTCCCCGCCACGGCGGCGGTGTTCGACGGCATGGCGACGGAGGAGAACAGCCACCGCAACCAGCTTCTCGCCCTGTATGAGCAGAAGTTCGGGCGCGAACTTCCGCTCATCACTCGCCAGGACGTCCGCGGCTTCCTCCGCCGCAACCCGATCTGGCTGGCCGAGGATCTGCGGATCGACCAGGTGCGCCGCCAGACATCGGTGATGGAGCTGGAGGCGGGTGAGTTCTACGCCCGCGCCGCGGAACGCGCCCGCGACACCGAGGTGCGCCGCCTGCTGGGCGATCTGGCTCTCGTCGAGCGCAAGCACGAGGCGGTCGCCCATCGACTTGAGCAGACGCATCTGACCGAATCGGCGCGCGCCGGCGAGGCCGAGACGTCCCGGCGCCTGCTCGTGCTGCAGATCGTCCAGCCGGCCCTGGCGGGGCTGATCGACGGCTCCGTCTCCACCCTCGCCCCCATCTTCGCCGCGGCCTTCGCCACCCATTCGACGCATGACACCTTCCTGGTCGGCCTCGCCGCCTCGGTTGGCGCCGGCATCTCCATGGGACTGACCGAGGCGATGTCGGATGATGGCGCCATCACCGGTCGCGGCCGTCCCTGGATTCGTGGCCTCGCCTGCGGGCTCGCGACGATGCTCGGCGGGCTCGGCCATGCGCTGCCCTATCTCATCCCCGATTTCTGGACCGCCACCGCCGTCGCCGCCGTGGTGGTGGTGGTGGAGCTGATCGCGATTGCCTGGATCCGCTGGCGCTACATGGAGACACCTTTCACCGGCGCGCTTGTGCAGATCGTGCTGGGCGGGCTGCTGGTTCTGCTGGCCGGCATCTTCATCGGCAGCGGCTGAGCCGCCCTCCCCAAGACCCGGACCTCATTGTAGAAGCGGGACGAAACCCGGTCATGCTACGCCGCGATACCTGCTCATGCGCCAGCTGCCGCTCCTTGCCTTCCTCCTGCTCGTGGCCGCCTGCGCCACCACCGAAGCCCCGTCCGATAAGGCCCCGCCACGCACCGCCGCCAAGCGCGAAGCGGTCGGCCCCGGGGCCGCTGGATTGGTTGCCGTCGCCGAGCGGGAATGGCGCGACTGGGGGAGCATCACGGTGGAAGGCTGGCCCGCGGCGCTGGACCGCACGCCGGACGCCACGCCCGCGCTGTTCGACCGGCTGATGGCCTATTGGTCCGCCACCCCCGAGGGGCCGGAGGTCACCAACGCGCATCTCCACTACCGCGACACCATTGCCGCGCCCGAGGCCTCCACCGCCTCCCTCGACCCCGTCTCCGGGCTGCCCTTCAACGTAGTGCCGGCGAATGTCGCGATCTCCGCCTATAACCATCCCGCCTGGTCGGCAGCCTTCATCAGCTATTCGGTGGGCGGCGCCGGCATCCCGCGTGCGGATTTCGACCCTTCGGCCAGCCACGCGCTCTATCTCGACCGATTGCTCGAAAGCGCGATGCTCTACCCGGAGAATGCCGCCTTCCGCCCGCATGCCCTAGCGGACTACGCCCCACGCCCGGGCGACCTGATCTGCGCCGACCGCTCGGCCGAGCCCCTGCCAAGCTGGCAGGCGCGGCTGGCCGAGCCGGGCCGTTTCCGTCCCATGCATTGCGACATCGTGGTGCGCGCCGGCGGCGGGTCACTGGAGATGATCGGCGGCAATGTCCTGGATGTGGTGCTGCGCCGGCGCGTCCCGACCGATGCGGAGGGGCATGTGCAGCAGCCGCCCCTCGACCGCCCTCCCTATTTCGTGGTCCTCGAGAACCGGCGGTAGCATGGGCGGTCCGACCAGGAGTCTTCCATGCCGCGCATTGCCTGCCTCCATACCGCCGAGAGCAATGCCGCTGTCTTCGACGCCGCCCTGCGGGAACTCGACCTGCCAGGGGTGGAGCTCAAGCATGATGTCCGGCCCGGACTGCTCGCGGAAGCGGAGCGCTCCGGCGGCCTGCCCCCGGAACTCAAGGCCCGTACGGAGGAGGCGCTGCATGCCCTCTGCAACGGCGCCGACGCGGTGCTGCTGACTTGCTCCACCCTCGGGCCGGTGGCCGAAACCGCGGCCCGGACGGGATCCTGCCCCATTCTGCGCGTGGACGCCGCCCTCGCCGCGGAGGCCGTGCGGGACGGCGGCCGGGTGGTCGTGCTCTGCTCGGCGGAAACCACCATCGTGCCGACGCGCCTGTTGTTCGAGGACGCGGCACAGCGGACCGGGGCGACGATCACCATGCGGCTGGTCCCCGGCGCCTGGGATGCCTTTCGGGCTGGGGAGGCGAAGCGCTACCATTCCCTCATCGCCCAGGCGGCCGAGGCAGCCTCGCATGGCGGCGCCACCCGCGTGGCACTCGCCCAGGCCTCGATGGCGGGCGCCGCGCGGCTCGCCGCGATCGAACCCCCTGCCCTCTCCAGCCCGGAGGCAGGCCTCCGGGCGGCGCTGGAAGCGCTGCGCGGCTAGGTCGTCAGGTAGCGGCCGCGCAGGTGCTCCATGAAGGCCGCGGCGTCGAGTGGCCTGCCGGTGGCCGCTGTCATCAGGTCCTGAAAGCCCAGCCGCGAGCCCTGGCCGTGCACTGAGGCACGCAGCCAGCCCATCAGCGGCCCGAAATCGCCCTGCCGGAGCGAATCATCCAGGCCCGGCAGCGCCGCGCGCGCCGCCGCCATCAGCTGTGCCGCCGCCATGGCCCCCAGCGTGTAGGAAGGGAAATAGCCGAAGGCACCATCATGCCAGTGGATGTCCTGCAGGCAGCCACGCGCATCGTCGGGCGGGGTGATGCCGAGCAGGGATTGCATTCCCTCAGCCCAGGCGCCCGGCAACTCGGCCACCCGCAGATCGCCGCCAATCAGCGCCCGCTCCAGCCGGAAGCGGAGGATGACATGGGCGGGGTAGGTCAGCTCATCCGCCTCGGTGCGGATGAAGCCGCGCTCCACGCGGCGCCAGAGGCGCGCCAGGTTCTCGGGCGCATAAGGCGCTGGATCGCCGCCGAAAGCCGCCTGCAGCTCCGGCCCAAGCCAGGTGAGGAAGGCGTCGGAGCGGCTGGCCTGCATCTCGACCAGCAGGCTCTGGGATTCATGCGCGGCCATGCCGGCGGCCTCGCCCACGGGCTGGCGGGCATAGGTCCCGGGCAGGCCGCGCTCGTACATCGCGTGGCCGGTCTCATGCAGGATGCCGAGCATCGCCTGCTCGAAGGACTCGGGCGTGTAGCGGGTGGTGATCCGCACATCCGTCGGCGTGCCGCCGCAGAAGGGGTGCAGGCTCTCATCCAGCCGGGCGTGGTCGTAATCGAGGCCGACCCGCTCCGACAGGCTGCGCCCAAGGGCGCGCTGCACCTCCGTGGGGAAAGGTCCCTTCGGCTGAATGGGCGCGGGGCGGCGGGCCTGGATCTCCTCGGCACGCGGAAGGGCGTCGCTGAGGAAGGCCTCATAGGCGGTGAAGATCGGCTCCACATCGGCGGCGCCAATGCCGGGCTGGAAGCCATCCATCAGCGCATCATAGGCCGAGAGGCCGGTGGCGGCGGCCAGCGCGGCGGCGGATTCGCGCTGCAGCGCCACCACCTCCTCCAGCCAGGGGCACACGGCGGCGAAATCGGACCTCGCCCGCGCGTCGCGCCACACCTTCTCGCAAGCGGAATTGGCGCGGGCGGTCGCCTCCACCAGCGCGGCGGGCAGCGCCGTGGCGCGGGTGTGGGCGCGGCGCATGAGGGCGAGATTGGCCTCGTCCCAGGGCCCCTCGGCACTGGCTGCGGCCAGGTCCTCGGCCACTTCGGGCGCCACCAGCATCCCGTGCGACACGCCTGCCAGCACGGCCAGCTGTTCCCCGCGCGCTGCGCCGCCGCCGGGCGGCATCATCGCCGAGGCGTCCCAATGCAGCATGGCGGCCGCCTCGCCGATGGTGGCGATGCGCGCGAAGCGATCCTTCAGCCGGGCATAGGCGCTGGAATCGGTGTTGCTCACGAATCTTCCTTCCTGACGGCCCAGGCGATCAGCACCCCGACAAGGGAGGCCGCCAGCCCGTACCAGGTGATGGCATAGCCAAGATGGGAATTCCGAGGGCGCGGCAGGGTGAGGGCCGGCTGCGGCAGCGCCTCGCCCCGACGCGGTCCGGCCAGCGCCACCAGCAGGTCCGGGGCCACGCTGGGCAGCCCAAGTGCCGCCCCGATGGCCTGGGGATCGGCGGTGTAGAAGCGACGGCCGGCGGTGTCGTCCGTGGCGGCGAAGAAGTCGCGCTCCTGCGGCGGGGAGACATAGCCGGTGACGGTCACTTCCCCCTCCGGCCGCTCGATCGCGAGGCGGGCGCGCGCCATCGGAACCCAGCCGCGATTCACCAGCATGGTGGGAAGCCCCTGCATCTCGAAGGGCGTGACCAGATGCGTGCCGAGCTGGTTGCCGCGCACCTCCACGCCGAGGCTCGCCTCCAGCTCGTGGCGGAAGCGGCCCCTCGCCTGCACCTTGGTGTAGGGCTGCGGAGAGGCGGTCAGCGGCACGGGCGGGCCCGCCTCGGCCATTGCGATCTGCGCCAGCAGATCGGTCTTCCAGTGCAGGCGCCGCACCTGCCAGGTCCCGAGCGCCAGCAGGATCGCCAGCACCGGGATCGAGGCCAGCACGGCCGGAAGAATTCGCCGCCAGCGGGGCGCCATGGGGGAGCCTTTTCAGAGAACCGAAATGAAGAACCCCGCCCGGCGGGCCGGACGGGGTTCGGAGCTTCGGCCGGGGAGCCTCAGTGCTGGGCGATCTCGCCCGCGCCCCACAGATAGATGCAGACGAAGAGGAACAGCCAAACCACGTCCACGAAGTGCCAGTACCAGGCGGCCGCCTCGAAGCCGAAGTGCCGGCGCGGGGTGAAGTCGCCACCCACGGCGCGGAAGAAGCATACCGCGAGGAAGATGGTGCCGACGATCACGTGGAAGCCGTGGAAGCCAGTGGCAAGGAAGAAGGTGGAGGAGTAAATGCCGCCGCCTGCGAAGGCGAAGGGCGCCTCGGCATATTCCACCGCCTGCAGGGTGGTGAAGAACAGGCCCAGCAGCACGGTAATGGCCAGGCCTTGGATCAAGCCCTTGCGGTCGCCCTCGATCAGCGCGTGATGCGCCCAGGTGACCGTGCAGCCCGAGAGCAGCAGGATCATCGTGTTCAGGAAGGGCAGGCCGAAGGGATCGAAGGTGTGGATGCCCTTGGGCGGCCAGATCGCGGTCTCAGCGCCGGCCACGTGCTCGGGATAGAGCGCGAAGTGGAAATAGGCCCAGAAGAAGGCCACGAAGAACATCACCTCGGAGGCGATGAACAGCATCATGCCGTAGCGCAGGCCGATCCGCACGATCGGGGTGTGCACGCCGGGGACCTTCGATTCGCGGATGACGTCGCGCCACCAGAAGAACATCGAGGCCAGCGTGCCGAGCAGGCCGAGGCCGAGCACCCAGTGGATGTTGTAATGCGCCCACATCACGATCCCGAGCAGAAGGCAGCCCGCCGAGAAGGCGGAGACCAGCGGCCAGGGGGACGGATCCACCAGGTGGTACGGGTGCTTGTGCGGCGCCGGCGGCTCGTTCGGATCGAGCGAGATGTCGGCGGTGGTGGTGTCGAGGGAAGCCATCGCGCGTCCTGGTGATGCGGGGCCGAGGCCCCCCTGGTAAGTTGCGAAGCCGGAGGCCCCGGGCGTCTCGGACCATCAATCCCGCAAACGCGCGCAAGGATCAAGGGTTAGGGACCAAGGCTTCGGCCTGCAGAACTCGTGGGCCGGCAAGCGCCTAGCGCGTGGCCGTCGGCTGAGTCCCCATTCGCCCAACATGCGGCCCGGCGCTGGCGAGCACGCCCGCGCGCTCGGCATCGGCCAGGGTGCGGAAGAAGGTGTAGTTCAGGGTGATGGTGTGGATGTCGCGCGTGCTCGGGTCCCGCGCCATCGCCGGGTCCACCCAGAAGCTGACCGGCATCTCGACGGACTGGCCAGGTTGCAGCGTCTGCGCGTCGAAGCAGAAGCAGGCGGTCTTGTGGAAGTACTTGCCCACCACCTCCGGCGTAACGTTGTAGGTGGCCACCCCTTCCACCGGGACGTTCGCCTCATTGGCCGCGCGATAGAAGGCAAGGCCCTGCTGGCCGAGATGGATAGGAAGCGCGTTCTGCGCCGCCTCGAAGCGCCAGGGCAGCGAGGGGTGGGTGTTCGCGGCGAAGCGCACCGTCACCTCGCGCTCCACTGCGCCGGGCGCGGCCGGGCCGCCGGTCTGCACCGTGCCGTTGTAGCCGGTGACGCGGCAGAACACCGCGTAGAGCGGCACCGCTGCGAAGGAAAGGCCCACCATGCCCGCCACCGTCCCGAAGGCGGCGAGGACCACGCGCCGGTTGCGGCGGGCAAGCCCGTCCTTGCTATCCATTGGAACCAGTTCCCTCAACTGACGGAGGAGGTCAGCTTCGCCATGGTGATCAGGTAGAAGATGATCACCAGCGCGATCAGGACCACGATCATGCCGATGTTCCGACTGCGGCGCCGGCGGAGGAAGGCAACTTCCTCCTCCTTGGTCATGCGGGCGGGTTCCATCAGCTGATGATTCCCAGTGCGCTCAGCCAGTGGTCAATGGCCAGGGCGCTGAACAACCCCGCCAGGTGCAGCAGCGAGAAGCGGAAGGCGTTGCGCGCGGCCACGTCGCCGATCAGACTCACGCCCTTGCGGTCCTGTGGCTCCGCCAGCACGCGCAGGGCGTGGAACAGGAAGCCGGCGCCGAGCGAGATGGCGAAGGCGCCATAGACCCAGCCGGCCAGGCCCAGCAGCGTCGGCAACAGCCCCAACGGCGCCAGCACCAGCGTGTAAAGCATGATCTGGCGCCGCGTTTCCTTCGCGCCGGAGACCACCGGCAGCATCGGCACGCCGGCCCGCTGGTAGTCGTCATGCGCCCAGAGACTGAGGGACCAGAAATGGGGGGGCGTCCAGGCAAAGACGATGGCGAATAGGATGAGCGGCAGGACATCCACGCTGCCCGTCACCGCCACCCACCCGATGATCGGCGGGAAGGCCCCGGCGGCGCCGCCAATGACGATGTTCTGCGGCGTCCGGCGCTTCAGCCACATGGTGTAGATGAAGACGTAGAACAGGATCGATCCGGCCAGCCAGGCCCCGGCCGCCCAATTGGTGGCCAGTCCCATCAGCATGACGGAAAGGCCGGACAGGATCACGCCGAAGCTCAGCGCCGCCTCCGGCGCGATGCGGCCGGCGGGGATGGGGCGGCGGGCGGTGCGACGCATCACCGCGTCGATGTCGCGGTCGTACCACATGTTGATGCAGCCGGCGGCGCCCGCCCCCAGGGCGATGCAGAAGATGGCGGCAGCACCCAGCACCGGGTGGATGTGCCCAGGCGCCACCAGCATCCCCACCAGCCCGGTGAAGACAACCAGGGTCATCACCCGGGGCTTGAGGAGCGCGAACCAGTCGCGCAGCTCCGACCAGTCGGCGGAAATGGCAAGGGGGGCCGTGGCCCCCCTATCGATCAGGTCACTCATGGCAGGTCACTCATGGTGCCGCTCCATAGCCCCCCGGAGCGGCGAACCGCAACCGGGAAGCGTAGGCCATCAACGGATACGGGGCAGTTCCTCGAAAGTGTGGAAGGGCGGGGGGGAGGAAACCTGCCACTCCAGTGTCGTCGCACCTTCGCCCCAGGGGTTCGCCTCGGCCTTCTGCTTCCGCAGGAAGGTCAGGGCGACCACGTAGATGAAGACCAGGAAGGAGATGCCCGAGATATAGGCACCCACCGACGCCACCATGTTCCAGCCTGCAAAAGCGTCGGGGTAGTCCGGATAGCGGCGCGGCATGCCCTGCGCACCCAGGAAGTGCATCGGGAAGAAGGTCAGGTTCACGCCGATGAAGGTGAGCCAGAAGTGGATCTGGCCCCAGCGCTCCGGGTACTGGTAGCCGCTCATCTTGCCGATCCAGTAGTAGAAGCCGGCATAGATGCCGAAGACGGCGCCCAGCGACAGCACGTAGTGGAAGTGCGCGATGACGTAATAGGTGTTGTGCAGGATCACGTCGACGCCGGCATTGGCCAGCTTCACGCCCGTGACACCGCCGACGGTGAACAGGAAGACAAAGCCGATGGCGAAAAGCATCGGCGTCTTGAAGCTCAACGACCCGCCCCACATCGTTGCGATCCAGGAGAAGATCTTGATGCCGGTCGGGACGGCGATGATCATCGTCGCCGCCATGAAGTAGGCCCGCGTGTCCACCGAGATGCCCGAGGTGAACATGTGGTGCGCCCAGACCACGAAGCCGACCACGCCGATGGCCACCATGGCATAGGCCATGCCGAGATAGCCGAAGATCGGCTTGCGGCTGAAGGTGGACAGGACGTGGGAGACAATGCCGAAGGCCGGCAGGATCATGATGTAGACTTCGGGGTGGCCGAAGAACCAGAACAGGTGCTGGAACAGCACCGGGTCGCCACCGCCCTCGGGCTTGAAGAAGGCGGTGCCGAAGTTGCGGTCCGTGATCAGCATGGTGATCGCACCGCCGAGGACAGGCACGGACAGCAGCAGCAGGAAGGCGGTGACGAGCATGCCCCACACAAAGAGCGGCATCTTATGCAGCGTCATGCCCGGGGCGCGCATGTTGAAGATGGTGGTGATGAAGTTGGCCGCGCCCAGGATCGAGGAGGCGCCGGCCAGGTGCAGGCCGAACAGGGCCATGTCGAGGCCCGGGCCGCCCTGGTACTGGCTGTCCGACAGCGGCGGATACAGCGTCCAGCCCGTGCCCGTGCCGCCCACGAAGAGGCTGCCGATCGTCAGCATGAAGGCCGGAACCAGCAGCCAGAAGGAGATGTTGTTCAGGCGCGGGAAGGCCATGTCCGGCGCGCCGATCATGATCGGCACGAACCAGTTGCCGAAGCCGCCGATCAGCGCGGGCATGACGACGTAGAACACCATCAGGATGCCGTGGGCCGTGACGGCGACGTTCCACATCTGGCCATCGGCAAAGAACTGCATCCCGGGGGACTGCAGCTCGAGCCGCATCAGCATGGACAGAGCGACGCCGACGAAAGCCGCCACTACCGCGAAGATGATGTAGAGGCTGCCGATGTCCTTGTGGTTGGTCGAGAAGAACCAGCGCGACAGGAAGCCTGGCGCATGGTCGTGATGGGCATCGTGCCCGTGATCGGTGTCGTGCGCGGGGTGCGCCATGGTGCTCTTCCTGTCAGGCCGCCTTAACGGCGGGCCTCCGCGGACGGGTCGGTGTTGGAAATGGCGGCGACGTTCGTGGTCCGGTCACGCTCGGGCCAGCCGGGCGCGCCGCCATCGGCGAATTTGGTGCGGGCCTCGGCCACCCAGGCATCGAACTCGGCACGCGGCACGGCACGGACCGCGATCGGCATGAACCAGTGATTGTTGCCGCAGATCTGGTTGCACTGGCCGTAGAAGGTGCCCTCCCGGTCGGCGCGCATCCAGGTCTCCATGGTACGGCCGGGGATGGTGTACTTCTGCACGCCCAGGCTCGGCACGAAGAAGGAATGGATCACGTCATGCCCGGTGGTCAGCACCCGGATGGTGGCGCCAACGGGGATCACGAGGGGATTGTCGACCGACAGGTTCCGGAGCTGGCCGGGGCGCAGCTCGTTCTCCGGGATCGGGTAGCTGTCGAAGGCGAAGTTCCCGTTATCCGGATAGGCATAGTGCCAGTACCACTGGCGGCCCTGCACGTTGATCGTCAGGTCCGCATCGCGCGCCCGGTCCTCATAGTAGATGAGGCGGAAGGACGGGATGGCGATCACCAGCAGGATCAGCACCGGGATCACCGTCCAGGCGACCTCGAGCAGGGAGTGGTGGCTCGTGCGGGACGGTACCGGGTTACGAGCGGCGCTGTAGCGCCACATCACCCAGGCCAGCAGGATCGCCACGAAGACCGTGATGGCGATGATGATCCAGAGAACAAGGCTGTTGAAGTCGTGAATGGCCACCTTCACCGGCCCCATGGGGTCCTGCAGGTCGATGCCCCAGGGCACGGGCGCGCCGATCGCCTCGCCTGTGGGAGCTGGCGGGGGGGACTGCGCCATCGCGCCCGTCCCGGCCATCAACATCAAAGCCAGGGCTATCGAGAGAATCCGCCGCATTCCGCTGTCCTGATCCCGTATCCCGCCCGGCGCATCCGCACCGGCGGCCACACGCCGCGCCATGTTATTCCACCCGGCGCATTGCCTCGCCAGGCACGTCCTACCCCCGCTTGAACGCGGTGCGGAACGCAACCGGACACTAATCACGGGGCGGCTTCGCGCACAAGCTTGGGAGCCCGCAGGGAACCGGAACGATCCGGCCGGGGCAGCCCTAGCCAGGCGCCACCGCCTCCCCTTCCGCCTCGCCCTCGGCCACATGGTCCACCATGTCCGTGAGCATGGAGCGGATGTGCTCGTCCATCACTGCATAGAAGACCTGCCGCCCCCGACGATCCGCCTGGAGCAGCCGCGCAGCGCGCAGGAGCCGAAGGTGATGGGAGACGAGACTGCCCGAAATCCCGATCCGGTCGGCCATCTCCCCGACCGAGGCAGGGGCATCCAGGCAAGCCAGGATGATGCTCAACCGCGTGGGGTCGCTCATCAGCCGGAACATCTCGGCGAGTTCCACAACCTGGTCGTCGCCAATCCTGCCCCGCACCCTGCGCCTCCACCTGCCGCCACCGAGTCTCGGGGGGACAGGCCAATCTGTCCAGGGCAGCGCCTCAGGCGGCGACGGCGCGCAGCCCGGCCACCCCCGGGCCGGTTCCAGGGCGAGCCCGCCTTCGGTCCTCCCCGCGCCAGGCGGCGCTCCATCAGCCACTGCGCCCGGGCGGAGAGCGCGATCGGGGACACCAGACCGGTCAGCCGCTCCCGCAGCCTCCGCCGATGCGTCACAAGATCGGCACCGTCGCGCAACGCGCCGAGCAGGCCATAGGCCCAGCGCGGCGCCACCGGCTGCTCAGCCGCCGCCAGCAGCACCGGGGCGCCGGCCACACCCAGCCTGTCGGCCCAGGCCATGGCGCGGCGGACCGCATGGGCGGCATCGCCTGCCCCCTGCTCCACCCTCAGCGGGAAGGGACAATCCGGCGCCAGCGCCTCCGTGATCGAGAGCGCCTGCGCATCCGGCGACAGGATCAGCACCGCCAGGGCACCCGGCGCCACGGGCAGCTCCCCGGCCCCGCGCGACCGCCCGAGCGAGGCGAGAAAGGGGCGGAGCGCCTCCGGCCGCCCCGGCGGCACCGACACGACCACGACGGCAGCGGGCACCGGCCGCGACACCCGGCGGGCTTCTGCGGCCAATCGCCCCGGCGCCAAGACAGGCGCTGCGGGGATGGGCGCGGGCGGTTCCAGCGTGGCGGTCGGCATATCCATGGGGATAAGGAGACCGCCAGACGCCTTGCCGAAAGATTAACGTCGTGCGGGAACGCGGAACGCCTGACACACAGGTTTTGCGCCCAGCCCCTTCCCCCGCGCCGCGTGGCGGGCCATTTCGCCCTCATGCGCCGACGCCATCTTCTCTCCGCCCTTCCCCTCCTGCCGCTGCTCGCAGTCCCGGCCCTGGCCCAGGCGCCCGCCCTCTCGGCGCAGGACCGCGCGGATCTCCAGCGCGTCGAGGCCTATCTCAATGCCATGACGACCCTGCGGGCGCGCTTCATCCAGATCGCCCAGAACGGCGCCACGGCCCAGGGCACCGCCTTCATCTCGCGCCCCGGACGCATGCGCTTCGACTACGACCCGCCGGAGCCGCTGCTGCTGATCGCGAATGCCGGGCAGTTCATGCATTACGACAAGGAGCTGCGGCAGCCCTCCATCGTGCCGGTAGGCTCCACCCCCGTGGGCATCCTGCTGCGCGAGAACATCCGCCTCTCCGGTGACGTGACCGTCACCGGGGTGCAGCGGGAGCAGGGACTGCTGCGCATTACACTCTTCCGCACCGGCAATCCGGCCGAGGGACGCCTCACCCTCGTTTTCGCCAACAACCCGTTGGAGCTGCGCCAGTGGCTGGTGGTCGACGGCCAAGGCCACACGACGCGCGTCACCCTCTCGGCCATCGAGACGGGCGTGCGGCTGGACCGTGCGCTGTTCGACTTCAACGATCCGCGCTTCACCACCGGCCCCGTCGACAACAACTGAGCGCAAGGCGACTGCAGCGCGGGGGCCACAGGCATCCCGCGCCGATCTGCCCCGCCGAATCGGCGCGCCTTCTGCCTTGATGGCGCCATGGTGCAGTTGCAACATGTCTGTCCATGCGGCCCCTCATAGGCATCTCCTGCTGCGTGAAGCCCTTCGGCCCCACTGGGATGCCGAACCATGCAGCGTCAGATCATTACGTTCGCGTCATCCTCGGCCCCGTTGGCGGCATGCCCGTGCTGCTGCCCGCCGCTGGCGAGGATGTGTCGCGAGAGCTCCTCTCCCGTCTGGACGGGCTGCTGCTGACGGGCAGCCGCTCCAATGTCTGCCCGGTCTATTACGATGGCCCCTCCCATGCCGAGGGCACGCCAGAGGATCGGGATCGGGATTCAACCACCCTCCCGCTGATCCGTGCCGCCGTCGCGGCCGGGGTACCGCTGTTGGCGATCTGCCGCGGCTTCCAGGAGCTGAACGTTGCCCTGGGTGGCTCGCTGGACCAGCGGATCCAGGATCTCGATGGGCGGATGGACCATTCCACTCCCTCGGACCAGACCATCCAGCGGGTGAAGACCGGCAAGGCCCATCCGGTGCGAATCGCGCCCGACAGCGGCATCGCCCGCCTCTGGGCCGGGTTGGACTATGATCCTGCCGCGGTGCCGGTGAACTCTCTGCACAACCAGGGTGTGGCGCGGCCGGCCTCCCGGCTGCGGCCCGAGGCCTGGGCACCGGACGGAACGATCGAGGCCGCCAGCATCGATGGCGCCCCGGGATTCGCCGTGGGCGTGCAGTGGCACCCGGAATATGACTGGGAGCAGGATGCCCTCTCCCGCCGCATCTTCGACCGGTTTGGCGCCGCGGCCGCCGCGTTTGCCGCTCGTCGCAACAGCCACGGAATAATCCGGATACCTGTTGCCGCAGAGTAGAACGGCTTAGCACCGGAAGCGGCTATGCGCCCGCCTCACGGGAGACGCATGTCCGCGTCTCACGCCACTGTGATCGGTGCAATAACTTCCACTTTTGCATTCTGCCTGTGGATATGGGTAATCTTCGGACGCCGGACCTAGAAAGCCGGTGGTGTACCGGTATCCCCTGCCGGCTCACCCGACCATGAAGACTATTCCGATCGGAAGTATGAGTACCCGGCGCCCGGTGACCCCCCTCACCGGGCGCCATTTCTTTCTGCGTCCTGTTCCCGCCCCCTCGGATCCCCCTCCTGCCTGGCCTGGAGGATGAACCAGCATGCCCGGGCGCAGGTTTCGGGCCGGCATCGTCGGCCCGCGCGCCTGTTGCAGGGCTGCCGCTATCCGCCTTCCACGGAGCGCCGTATATCCTTCGGCCGTTCCAGGAACCGGATCGGATCTCCGCCCCATGGCCGACTACGTCATCGCCCCGCCGCCCGTCGCCGCCCTGCCCGTGCGCGGGGGTGGCCTGTTTCCCGTGCGGCGCATCTTCTGCGTCGGCCGCAACTATGCCGAGCATGCCCGCGAGATGGGCAGCGACCCGGATCGCGAGCCGCCCTTCTACTTCACCAAGCCCTCCGACGCGGTGGTCATCAACGGGGCCGACATGCCCTACCCGACCGAGACGAAGGAGCTGCACCACGAGATGGAGCTGGTCGTCGCCATCGGCATCGGCGGCAGCGACATCGCCGAGGCGGACGCGCTGAACCATGTCTGGGGCTATTGCGCCGGCCTCGACATGACCCGCCGCGACATCCAGAACGCCGCCAAGAAAACCGGCCGTCCCTGGGACATGGGCAAGGGCTTCGACCACTCCGCCCCGATGGGCGAGCTGGTGCCGGCCGGCTCCATCACCCCGGGCAAGGGGTTGATCGAGCTGAAGGTGAACGGCCAGGTCCGCCAGACCTCCGACCTGTCCAAGATGATCTGGTCGGTGCCCGAGGTGATCGCCAACCTCTCCCGCCTCGTGAAGCTCGCACCGGGCGACCTGATCATGACCGGCACGCCCGAGAACGTGGCGGCCGTGCAGAAGGGCGACCTGCTGGAAGGCGTGGTTGAGGGCGTCGGCACGGTGACGGTGCGCATCGTTTGACTCCGGTTCCGCCCGCAATCGTCCCGGTGGCCGCGCCCCTGCGCGTGGCCACCTGGAACATCAACTCCGTCCGCCTCCGCGCCCCGCTGCTCCGGCACCTGCTGGACGAGCTGGACCCCGACGTCCTCTGCCTCCAGGAGACGAAGACGCCGGACGAGCACTTCCCCCATGAAGCCGCCGAGGCGCTCGGCTACACCCATCGCATCATCCGCGGGATGAAGGGCTACAACGGCGTCGCCGTGCTGTCCCGCCGCCCCATCGCGCTGATGGAGGATGGGCGCGACTGGTGCAGCAAGGGCGACTGCCGGCACCTGGGCGTGCAGGTGGACACCCCCGGCGGCCCGCTGGAGCTGCACAACTTCTACGTCCCCGCCGGCGGCGACACGCCGGACCGGGAGGTGAACCCGAAATTCGCCCATAAGCTCGACTTCGTCGCCGAAGTCACCGCCTGGACCGCCGCGCGCGGCCCGGCGACGCGCTCCGTGCTGGTGGGCGACCTGAACATCGCACCGCTCGAGCATGACGTCTGGAGCCACAAGCAGATGGTCGGCGTCGTCTCCCACACGCCCGTGGAAGTGGAAGCCATGACCCGCTGGCAGCAGGCGGGGGACTGGTACGACGCCCTGCGCCACTTCACGCCACCGGACCAGAAGCTCTACACATGGTGGTCCTATCGCGCGAAGGACTGGCGCGCCTCGGATCGCGGGCGGCGCCTGGACCATGTCTGGGTCAGCCAGGAC
Organism: Muricoccus harenae; assembly: GCF_009848505.1. Taxonomy (GTDB): domain Bacteria; phylum Pseudomonadota; class Alphaproteobacteria; order Acetobacterales; family Acetobacteraceae; genus Roseomonas; species Roseomonas harenae. The sequence goes on along the minus strand of NZ_WWDL01000001.1, from coordinate 397,161 downwards.
CTGGCGGGCGCCCTGCGCCGCCATGTGGTGCTGAAGGATGCGCGGGACTGGGTGCAGACGAGCGACCATGTGCCCGTGATGATAGAGATCGCGCTGTAAGGTCGGCCGCGCTCCATCAGGGGCGGGACTGGACTTGGCTGCTTGTTCTGAATTGCGGGAGCGGTTGGAACCGGGGAGGCGCCGCCTCCCGGACCCTCCGCCGGGGAGCCTGAGGCTCCCCGGACCCCAGCATCTTGTTTGGAAGTGCGCCTGAGGTCCACGACCTCAGGCGCTGACATGACCCCCTGCGAGGCGAAGTGAATCGGCCTGCGGCGCTGCCTTACCTAGCTGAATCCGAGAAAAACTCGACGCGGGGTCCGGGGTGGCCGCTGCCACCCCGGCGGAGGTCCGGAGGCAGCGCCTCCGGGACCACCCACTCGGGACGAACCCGTGGGATCAGTGCGCCTCGCGCCGCGCCGCGTCCCGCTCGCTCTCGGTAAGGCCGTGCACCACGCCCACCGGGTCGCGCCGGCCGATCCCGAGCAGTTGGTACAGCCCGATGGCCGCAATGGTCGCCGTGCCGATGCCGGCGATGGAGAAGCCGCCGATCGCGACCGTGAAGTTGCCCGCGCCCAGCACCAGCGCGGCACCCACCGTCAGCAGGTTGCGCGGGTCGGAGAAGTCCACGCGGTTGTCGACCCAGAGCCGGATCATCGCCGCGGCGATCAGTCCGAACACCACCACGGCCAGCCCGCCCAGCACCGGCCCGGGAATGGTCCGCAGCAGCGCGCCGAATTTCGGCGAGAAGCCCAGCGCGATGGCCGCAAGCGCCGCGACCACGAAGATCAGCGTGGAATAGACGCGGGTGACGGCCATCACGCCCATGTTCTCGACATAGGTGGTGACGCCCGTGCCGCCGCCGGAGCCCGAGACCATGGTGGCAATGCCGTCACCCAGGAAGCCTCGGCCGATATAGGGATCGAGGTTGCGCCCGGTCATCGCGCCGATCGCCTTGATGTGCCCCAGGTTCTCCGCGACCAGGATGAAGGCCACCGGTGCGATCAGCAGCATCGCGCCGGTCTCGAAAGTCGGTGAATGGAAAGTCGGCATGCCGATCCAGGGCGCGGTGGACAATTCGGCGAAGGAGATGGGAGGCAGCAGGCCCATGACGTTGCTGATGATCAGATACAGCACGTAGCCGCAGCCGATTCCGGCCAGGATCGAGATGCGGCGGATCGCCAGCGGTGCATAGACGGCGATGCAGGAAGTCGCGATCAGCGTCGCCATCGCGACAATCACATGCGGCCCCGTTCCCTCGATGCCCCTCACCGCCACGGGCGCGAGGTTGAGGCCGATGGCCGCGCCTACCGCGCCCGTCACGGCCGGTGGCATCAGCCGCTCGACCCAGTTGGAGCCGGTGAACATCACCAGCACACCGATGGCCGCATAGAGCGCGCCGCAGGCGATGATGCCGCCCAGCGCAGGGCCGATGTTCGGATTCGGTCCCTGCCCCGCATAGCCGGTGACCGCGATCACCACGGCGATGAAGGAAAAGGATGAGCCGAGATAGCTCGGCACCCGCCCGCCCACGAGCAGGAAGAAGATGAGCGTGCCAATGCCGGAGAATAGGATGGCGAGGTTCGGGTCGAAGCCCATCAGCAGCGGGCCGAGGATGGTGGAGCCCGACATGGCCACCAGGTGCTGGATGCCCAGGACGCCCGTGGTGCCCCAGGGCAGGCGCTCATCGGGAGGCACGACTGGGCCCCGGGCGAGGGGCCAGCTCGGGAAGAACGACATGCCGGAATGTCCTCGAAATCGGTGAGGTGCCGGCAGGACTCCGGCGCCAGGTTGCATTGAGGGCATGATGCCCGCGCGAGACCAGGGGCGCGAGGCTCCGCCAGGCACAGGCGCTTGCCCCAGCGTCAATAAGCGGCGCTGTGGCCGCAAGAACCGGAGTGCCATCTACCACAGCGCCCCTACTCTCCGCCGGGCGCGGGGGAGCGGCGGCGATGGGTGATCACGTGACGGTAGCGAGGATGGGCGGCCGCGAATGGGCGATGCTGCTGGCCTTGGCCGTGCTCTGGGGTGGTTCCTTCTTCTTCAACGGCGTCGCCGTGCGGGAACTGCCGTCCCTGACACTGGTGTGGCTGCGCGTCGCCGTCGCGGCCATCGCCCTGCTGCTGGCGTTGCGTGTGCTCGGCCAGTCCCTGCCGCGGGAAAGGCGCGTCTGGGCGGCCTTCCTCGGCATGGGGCTGCTCAACAACGCGCTGCCTTTCGTGCTGATCGTCTGGGGGCAGCACCGGATCGCCAGCGGCCTCGCCGCGATCCTCAACGCCACGACGCCCCTATTCGGCGTGCTGGTCGCGCATGCGTTGACGCGGGACGAACGCCTGACGGTGCTGAAGGCAGGCGGCGTGGCCCTGGGATTTGCCGGCGCGGCGGTGATGATCGGACCTGGCGTGCTGGGCGGCCTCGGCGACGACATCCCGGCGCAGATCGCCTGCCTCGCCGCCGCCCTCTCCTACGCCTTCGCCGGAATCTACGGCCGCCGCTTCCGGCGCCTGGGCGTGGCGCCCCTGCCGGCCGCGGCGGGCCAGGTTTGCGCCTCGACGCTCCTGCTGCTGCCCATGATGCTGCTCATCGACCAGCCCTGGACCCTGGCACCGCCGAATGCCGCGACCTGGGGCGCCGTGCTCGGCGTAGGGCTGCTTTCCACCGCCCTCGCCTATTGGCTGTATTTCCGCATCCTGGCCACAAGCGGCGCCACGAATCTGCTGCTGGTGACCTTCCTGATCCCGGTCAGCGCCGTCCTGCTCGGCGTCTCGGTGTTGGGCGAGACCCTGCAGCCGCGACACCTGCTCGGCATGGCGCTGATCGGCGGTGGTCTCGCCTTCATTAATGGACGCCTGCCCCGCCGCCTCCTCCCCGCCAAGCCTGCCGAAGCGGGAAGGCGCTGACGCCTACGCGGCGCCAGCCCCTGGGCCCTATGCCGCGCGCCGCACCGCCGGCACGCCGCGCAGCCGCCCGCCCGGCGTTCCGCCCGGCACCGCCGCGGCAAGATCGGCCGCCTCCAGCAACTTGCTCCAATCCACGCCCGTCTCCACCCCCATGCGGTGGAACAGCCAGACCACATCCTCGGTGGCGACATTTCCGGTGGCGCCCGGCGCGAAGGGGCAGCCGCCCAGCCCGCCGGCGGCGGAATCGAAGATCCGCACCCCTGCCTCCCAGGCGGCCGACACATTGGCGAGGCCCATGCCGTAGGTGTCATGCCCGTGGAAGGCGAAGCGCTTGCCCCATGCGGCATGCGACTTCTCGAACAGGCGGCGCACCTGGTCCGGCGCGGCGTTGCCGGTCGTGTCGGCCAGCGCGATCTCCATGTCGGGGTCCAACGCGACGATCCGCTCGACCCAGCGCAACGCCGTCTCGTCCGGCACCACGCCCTCGAAGGGGCAATGGAAGACGGTGGAGAGATTGAAGCGCACCAACAGCCCGGCCGCAGTCGCTTCCTGAACGATGGCGGCGAGGTCGGCGAAGGATTCCTCCCGCGTGCGGTTGAGGTTCGCCTTGTTGTGGCTCTCGGTCGCCGACATGAAGAGGCCGAGCCGCTGCGCGCCGGAAGCCGCCGCCAGTTCGAAGCCCTTGCGGTTCGGCACCAGCACCGTGGATTCCAGCCCGGGCAACTCCAGCGCCGCCTTCAGCACCTCCCCCGTATCCGCCATCTGCGGCACGGCCCGGGGCGAGACGAAGGAGCCGATCTCCATCCGCCGGATGCCAGCGGCGTAGATGGCGCGGAGGATGGCGATCTTGGTTTCCGTCGGCACGAAGGGGCCGATGGATTGCAGCCCGTCGCGCGGAGCGACATCGCTGATCGTGGCCTGCTCGGTCATGGCATGTCCTCCTTCAGCAGCTTGCCGAAGACGTAGTCGTTATGCGCCCCCAGCGCAGGCCCCGGCCAGCGCACCATGTCGCGCGGCGGCACCCCCTCGAAGCGAAAAGGGGCGGCAGGATGCGGCACGGTGGTGCCGACCAGCGGGTCCGCGATATCCAGCATCAGGTCGCGCGCCTGGAAATGCGGATCTTCCACGCAATCCTTCATGTCGTAGAGGCGTGAGCAGGGCACCTGCACGGCCTCCAGCGCCTCCTGCGCCTCCTTGGCGGTCCGGGTGCGGGTCCATTCGGCGATGGCGGCGTCCAGCTCGGCGGCATTGGCGCAGCGGCCGGAATTGCTGGCCATGCGCGGGTCCTCGGCCAGGTCCGGGCGGCCAATCTCCAGCATCAGGCGGCGGAAGATGAGGTCGGAATTGCCCGCCACCGCCAGCCATTTCCCATCCGCGCAGGGATAGGTGTTGGTGGGGGCGGCGCTGGGCAGGGCGGCACCCATGGGCTGCCGCACGCGGCCGAGCAGCCCGTATTCCGGCAGCATCCCCTCCATGAGCGAGAAGACGGAGGAGACGAGGTCGAGATCGATCGTCGTGCCCTTGCCATCCGGCTTCCGGTCCCGCCCCCAGCAGGCGGAGACGAGGGAGAGCGCGGCATACATCCCCGCCAGGTCATCACTGATCGAGACGCCGCAGCGCGGCGGCGGCAGGTCCGTCTGGCCGGGATTGGCGGTCAGGTGGCGCAGCCCCCCCATCGCCTCGCCGATCGCCCCGAAGGCCGGCTTGTCGCGATAGGGCCCATCCTGGCCATAGCCGGAGACGCGGGCGATCACGAGGCGCGGGTTCTCGGCGCGCAGCACGTCCGGCCCCAGGCCGATGCGCTCCAGGTAGCCGGGGCGGAAGTTCTCCACCAGGGCATCCGCACGGGCGCAGAGGGCACGCACGCGGCTGCGCCCTTCCTCTGTCTTCAGGTCCAGGGTGACGGAGAGCTTGTTGCGGCCATGGATGCTGAACCACACCGCATGTCCGTTCACCCGCGCGCCCCAGTCGCGATGCGGGTCGCCCTCCGGTGGCTCCACCTTGATCACCTCGGCACCCAGGTCGGCCAGCAGCCGGGTGGCGAAGGGCGCGGCGATGTAGTGGCCCAGCTCCACCACACGAAGGCCGGAGAGCGGCAGGCGCGGGTCCTCGGGCGGCGGCTTGGGGCCATGATCGTCCGGCATGGGATCTCCTCCTGCGTCGTCGGAGGATGTTCCCCGCCGAGGCGTCCGTGGCAAGGGGGCGCCGGCCGCAACGGGTGGTTGCAGGCCGCACCGGGAGCAAGGCGCTGCGCCAGGTTCTCCCAGTAAACCTAGGTAAAAAGGTCTCCAGCATGAAGGCGCTCCCCCTCCAGCCGCGTTAGGCACATGGAGGAGCGGGAGCGATGACGGGCCTTGAGTAAGAGGGAAGAGAAAGAGCACGACGAGCTGCTGCGGCAACAGAGGACACTGGCCCGTTTTGGCGAATTGGCCCTGCAGTCGGAAGACCTGGACGAGATTCTGAACGAGGCGTGCCGCCTGGTGGGCGACACCCTCGGAACCGATCTCGCCAAGGTCGTGGAGCTGCAGGAGGACGGCGAAACCCTGCTGGTGCGGGCCGGGGTCGGCTGGAATCCCGGCATCGTCGGCCAGCTCCGGTTGAAGGCGAGCAGAGGCACCTCGGAAGGCCATGCGCTCAGTACCGGAGAGCCGGTCGTCTCCAGCGACATCAGCCAGGAGAAGCGCTTCGACTATGCGCCCTTCCTGACCGACCACGGCGTGAAGGCCATCGTCAACGTCATCATCATCGGCGCCCGGGGCCGGCCGCCCTTCGGCATCCTGCAGGTGGACAGCCGCGAACCCCGCGAGTTCACCGACGACGACATCGTCTTCCTCCGCAGCTATGCCAACCTCATCGCCGCCGCGGTGGAACGGCTGCGCGTCTTCGGCGAGATGCGGAACAGCAACCAGGAGCTGGAGCGCCGCGTGGCCGAGCGCACCCACGCGCTGACCGAGGCGAACCGCAGGCTGCGGGCCGAGGCGGCGGAGCGCGAGCGCGTCCAGGAGGCGCTCCGCTCGGCCAGCAAGATGGAAACGGTGGTCGAGCACCTGCCGGTGGGGGCCGCGCTGGTGAGCCCCACGGGGCAGATCATCCTCGCCAATCCGGAGTTCCGCCGCTTCCTGCCCGGATGCATCATCCCATCCGCCGATGCCAGGCTGGGCAGCGAGTGGCGTGCCTTCCATGCGGACGGGCAACCTATTCTGCCGCAGGAATTTCCCGCCGCCCGGGCGCTGCGCGGCGAGCTGGCCCTCAACATGGACTTCGTGCAGCGTGGCGCGGAAGGCGACCGCTGGCGCCGCGTGAGCGGCGTTCCCGTGCAAGGCGAGGACGGGCAGGTGGTGGCAGCGCTGGTGGTGATCGTCGATGTCGACGAGGAGCGGCGCTCGACGGAGCTGCAGGCCTTCCTCGCGCGGGAGGTGAACCACCGCGCCAAGAACGCGCTCGCGGTGGTGCAGGCGGCGCTGCGGCTGACGCGGGCCGATGATGTCCCGAGCTTCATTCGCGCCATCGAGGGCCGGGTGGCCGCCCTGGCGCGGGCCCAGACGCTGCTGGCCGCCGATCGCTGGTCCGGCGCCGACCTGCACACGCTGCTGCGTGGCGAGTTGTCCTCCTTCCTCGATGACCATGGCTCCGGCCTCAAGGTCGTGCTGCGTGGCAAGCGCCTCGTGCTGCCCGCGGGCGCGGCGCAGCCCTTCTCGATGGCAATCCACGAGTTGGCGACGAATGCTGTGAAATACGGTGCCCTGTCGAAGCCGACCGGGCGGCTCACCATTGAATGGCATGTCGAGCGCGCCCCCGGCGCCGTCCTGCGCTTCCGCTGGGCCGAAACCGGGGGCCCGCCGCAGGAAGGCCCCCCGACCCGGCTCGGCTTCGGCTCCCGCGTCCTGAGTGGAACCCTGCGGGATCAGCTCGGCGGCAAGGTCTCCACGGCCTGGGAGTCGACGGGGCTCGTCTGCGACATCGAGTTGCCGCTGGACCGCATCATGCGGGCGGATGCGTCGGAATTCGAAGGCGAGAGTATGGAAGGCCGGGAGGTGAAAACCGAATCAGGAACGACAGAGATGAATGAATAGCAGACTTACGCAGGCATGATCGGCTTCAGCTGCCTGGAGAGGCATCGCTGACACGTTTCGTCAGGCATGCCCCCCAGAACAAGCTCGAGAAGAACCAGGTAGGCTGCTCAAATCCCGCATCGGCGAGGAGTTCGGCCACGGCGTCCTCTGAGGCGGGAGGATCAGCTCCCTCCAGGATCTTGCCGAGCTTGGCCTGCACCTCCTCGGCTGTTGCTCCCTGCATACGCCAGCGCTCGCCCCAGGCGGCCAGGAGCAGCGGCTGGCTGGCATAGGCGTAGCGGTTCCCTGCCAGGATCAGCGGAGCGCCCGGCGCCAGGCGGCTCGCGATGGAATGCAAAAGCCGGTGCTTGGCCCCGTTCCCAGGTTGATGATGGAGCACCCCGATCAGGGTCGCGGCGTCGAATCGCACATGGGAGGGGAGGTCATCGACGTAGCCGAGATGGATGTCGGTTCGCGATGCCAGGCCCTTCTGCTCCAGCTGCGCAACCGCGATGTCCATCATTGGTCGCGACGGATCAACCGCGGTGAAGCGCCAGTTCGGCTCCAGCATGCCCGCGGAGACAATCTCCTGTGCGCCTCCTCCTGCTCCCACGACCAGGACATGCGCCGTGGTCCCGGGACCAACGGCCGCTGCGAGCATGCAGGCGGCCAGTTCATGGCATGCGTTGTATCCTGCCAGAGCAATGCGGCTCTGAGCCTGGTACTCATTGGCCCGTGTCGGGTCGAATTTCCGGGCGGCAGCGGACAACGCAGACATAGAAGCAGGTTCCTTCCCGGATCCTTTCTTTCATCTCCTGTCCAGCGGGGAAAGCCGCTGGCTGTTCACAGCCGCTTCTCGAACCAGTGATGGGCGTAAGGCTCGGCGTTGAACCGCTCCACTTCCTGGTAGTCCTCCGACCGGTAGAGCGCCTGGGCCTCTGTCAGACTGCGGTTGGTCTCCAGGCGTAGCCGTGCCAGGCCGGACTCGCGCGCCAACGCCTCCAGCCTCCGCAGCATCCGGCGCGCGATTCCGAGCCCTCTCGTATCCGAGGCCGTCCACATCCGCTTGATTTCGCCTGTGCCTTCCATTCCCAGCTTCAGCGCTCCGCAGCCGACGGGAGCGCCGTAGAGCCAAGCGACCACAAACCACCCTTTTGGCGGCGTCATCTCCTGAATGCTGGCTGAATTGCTCTGGGCCGGGTCGAAGCCCTTGTCGAAGCGTGCGGCAAGTTCCGTGAAGTATTGCGCCAGACACCATTGCGCCGCGGTGCTGCCGGGGCCTTCAACGCGCATGTCCACTGCGCCGGCGCGAAGCAGGCGCTCGACCTCGGCCATGGCGCTCACAAGTCTACCGCGCTGCGCTGAATCGAGGGGCTCCAGAAAGGACCATGCTAACTCGTTCGAAAGCACATCATAGGTCGCGCGCTCGGCAATGCCATTGGGGGTCAGGACCACGCGCCGCACCCGACCGTCACTCTTCGGCGGAGCCTCGGCCTGGACGAGGCCCTGAGCTTCAAGCGACCGCAACAGGCGGCTGAGATATCCCGAGTCGAGTTTGAGCCGCTCGCGCAGCGCACGCACGTCAGTGCCGCTGGATCCAATCTCGTGCAGCAGTCGGGCCTCGCCAAGTGGGCGGCCTCGTTGGAGGTAGCTGTTTTCAAGCGCGCCCACATGCTGCGTGACAAGGCGGTTGAAACGGCGCACGCGATCGATCTGTTGTTCATCCATCCCCTGACTTTAGTCAGAGGATTATGGTGCGCAACAATTCGCTCCCCGCGAACCCGAACCACACGTCGCTGGCAAGTTGGCAGCCACCGGATCGCTGCCCGCCATCACCAACGCCGAAGCAGCACGCCGGAGGAGGCGGCCCTCACGTCGGCCCTTATCCCCGCCGCAGCGCGACCCCCAGCCCCGCCACGCTGAGCGCAAGCCCTGCCAGGAAGACCGGCATGTGCTGATCCCCCGTCACGGCGAAGAGCCAGGCGAAGGCATAGCCGGTGACTGCCTGGGCTGCGGCATAGACTGCCGTGGACTGCGACCAGAGGCGGCCCGTGGCGGCCCCGGCGGTGGCGCGCAGGCGCCCCAGGGTCACGGCGGTGATCCCGATGCCGGAGAAGCCACAGAGAAGCGCAGCGGCAGGCACCGCCGCCGGATGTGGCAGTAGCGCGAGGCCCAGCCCCGCCACCTGCGCCACCATCCACAGCGCCATGGCCCAGCGTCCCATCCGGTCGACCACCCGCCCGCCGCTGATCGTGCCGGCCACCGCGCCCAGCCCGAACAGGGCCCAGATCAGCCCGGCCGACGCCATCCCCATGCCATGCCCGCGCACCGCGAGATCGGCGAGATAGACCATGGGCGCCGTCATGCCCGCGGCGGAGAGGCCATAGGCGAGGATCACCGCCCCCACGATGCCGGGCGGCGGCGGTACGGCCGGTCCGGCGGCCGCCGGAAGGGAGGGCGGATCGGGCCAGCGGGGATGCGCGAAGGCCCAGAGCATTGCCGCGCAGAGGCCGAACCCCAGCCAGGCGACGGCGATCCCGCCGGAGAGAAATGCCGGCAACAGGGCCGAGGCGATCACCACCCCCGCGCCGACCCCGGCGATCACGATGCCGCCCGCCCGGCCGCGCCGGCCCTCGGGCGTCACCGCCTGCACTGCGGGGCCGGCGAGGGAGATGGCAATGCCGCCGGCCACGCCGGCCAGGCCGCGCCACAAGGCCAGCCAGCCGAAGCCGAGATGCAGCGCGCAGGCGAAGAAGGAGAGCGTGGCCAGGGCCATGGCCAGGTCGAGCGACCGCCGCACTCCCAGCCGCGCCCCGGCCACGGGTGCGGCGAGAGCCCCAACCAGATGCCCCGCGAAGGTCGTGGCGCCCAGCGCCCCCGCCTCGCCGCCACCCACCCATCCGGCCGCGACCAGGGCGGGAAAGAGTGGCACATAGCCGAAGCGGGCGATCCCGATGGTCGTGCAGAGCGCTGCCGCCCCCGCCAGCGCCGGACGAAGCGTGGGAGGCATGGTGCTCATCCTAACGTTCCAGCCTCGGAGGCGGGCGGAGCCGCGAGTTCCGGATCAAGGGTGATGGTGGCGGCAAGCCCCGGCGGCTCACGCCCGGGATGAGCGTCCGCCAGCGCCAGCTCCCCCCCGTGCAGCCCCGCCACCGCCCGCACCAGCGACAGGCCGAGCCCATAGCCCGGCGTCGTGCGGGCGTTGTCGGCGCGGAAGAAGCGTTCGCCCGCGCGGGCCCGGTCGACGTCCGGAAGCCCCGGCCCCTCGTCCGCGACGGTGATCCGGAGCGCCGTCTCCGACGCCTCGGTCGAGAGCCGGATTCGCCCGCCCGGCGGCGAGAACTTCACCGCATTATCGAGCAGGTTCGCCACCGCCTGGAGCAGCAGGTCGCGGTCCCCGGTCATGGGAAGGCTCTCCGGCAGGGTGGCCTCCAGCGTGACGTCATGCGCCTCGGCAATCGCCTCGTAGAGCTCCGCCGCATCCGCCAGCACGGGAACGAGGTCAAGCCGCGTGAAGGCGGCCCGGCGGGCGCCGGCCTCGGCCTCGGTGATGCGCAGCACCGCGTGGAAGATGCGGATCATGCCGTCCAGGTCGGCGATGCCCTGCTCGATGGCGCGGCGCATCGCCTCGGCATCGCCTTCCAGCGCCTCCTCCAGCCGGCCGCGGGCGCGGGCGACCGGGGTGCGGAGGTCATGGGCGATGGCGTCCGACACGCCACGGATGCCGGCCATGAGCGTGCCGATCCGGTCGAGCATGGCATTCAGTGTGCGGCCCAGGCGATCGAACTCATCCTCCCGGTCCGAGAGCGGGACGCGCTGGGACAGGTCGCCCTGGGCGATGGCGGTGACGGTCTCGGCCGCCGGGCGCAGCCTGGCCTGGAGTGCCCGGCGGATCAGCAGGGCACCGATCAGCGCGATCAGGCAGGAGGCGCTGGTCGCCCAGCCGAGGCCGCGCGCCAGCAACTGCCGCAGCCGCAGCCGCTCCTCCACGTCGCGCCCGACCAGCAGCCGGTCGCCATTGGGCAGGTCGGCGCGATAGAGGCGGGCCTCGGTCAGCAGGCCTTCGCGCAGCAGAGGCGCGCGGAGCCAGCGCAGTGGCTCCGCCTCCGGCGCCGGGCCATCCAGCTCGTCGGGCGTGTCGTCGAGATTGCCGGCCAGCAGGCGCCCGGCGGGATCGGTCAGGCGATACAGGTCCTGGTCGTCGCCGTCCCGCGCGAGGCGGAATTCGATGGCCTCCACTACGCCGGCGCGCCCGGCCTCATTGAAGCGCTCGGTCAGGGCGAAGACGTCGGAGCGGATGGCGGAATCGGTCTGCCGGTCCAGCCCACCCGCCGTATTCCACCAGACGATGCCGGCGAAGGCGACGCCGCCCAGCAGGAACATGCCGGCGAAGAAGACGGCGAAGCGGAAGCCCGCGCTGTCCACCAGCCGGGTGACAGGCGCGCGGCGGACCTCCTCGGCGACCACGGGCTTCTAGGCCGCGTCCTCGGTCCGGATCATGTAGCCGGCGTTGCGCACCGTATGGATCAGCGGCTTGTCGAAGCCCCGGTCCAGCTTCTGCCGCAGGCGGGAGACATGGACGTCGATCACGTTGGTCTGCGGGTCGAAATGGTAGTCCCACACCTTCTCCAGCAGCATGGTGCGGGTGACCACCTGGCCGGCATGGCGCATCAGGTGCTCCAGCAGCCGGAACTCGCGCGGCTGCACGTCGATCCGCTTGCCTCCGCGGGTGACGGAGCGGGAGAGCAGGTCCAGCTCCAGGTCCGCGACGCGCAGCTTGGTCGCGGGCACCTCCGCGGCGGGGCGGCGGCCCAGCGCCTCCACCCGGGCCAGCAGTTCCGCGAAGGCGAAGGGCTTGGTGAGATAGTCGTCACCGCCCGCCTTCAGGCCGCGCACCCGCTCATCAACCGCTGACAGGGCGGTGAGGAAGAGCACGGGCGTGCGGTTGTCCTGGCCGCGCAGGGTCTCGACCAGCCGCAGCCCGTCCACGCCGCCGGGCAGCATGCGGTCCAGCACCAGCAGGTCGAAGGGCTCCCCGGCGGCGGCGAAGAGGCCGTCCCGGCCATTGTCGCGGTGCTCGACGCTGTGGCCGGCCTCGGTCAGGCCCTTGCGGACGAAGCGGGCGACCTCGGGATCGTCCTCGACCAACAGGATTCGCACGGCGCGTCCCTAACTACTGTGTTTCTGGCGGGGCCGGCCGCGGCCCTTTCCGTTCAGGGCCATAGCGTCATGGCCCAGTGCCTTGCGCAAGGTGGTGGAGCGCAAGATGGCGGGCCCTACTGTTGCACCCCGGTTCCCGCCGGGCGACGCCCGACCTGCACGTTGATGTCCTGGCTCCGCCCGTCCCGCAACAGCGTAAGCCGGATGCTCTGCCCCGGCGTCACCCCCGCCACGGTGCGGATCAGCGCGCGGGAGGTCTCGATCCGCTCGCCGTTCAGCGCCGTCACGAGATCCCCCTGGCGCAGCCCGGCGCGGGCGGCCGGGGAATTGCGCTCGACGCCCTGGATCTGCACGCCCCGCCGCCCGCGCGGGGCATCGCTGCCCACATCCTGCACCGCCACGCCCAGCCAACCGCGCTCGACCCGCCCATCCCGGCGAAGCTGCTCGATCACGCCCCGGGCCAGGTCCGAGGGGGTCGCGAAGCCGATGCCCGCGCTTGCGCCCGAGGGGGAGTAGATAGCGGTGTTGATGCCGATCACCTCGCCCGCCGTGTTGAAGAGCGGGCCGCCGGAATTGCCGGGGTTGATGGCGGCGTCGGTCTGGATGAAGTCGTCGAAGGGCCCGGCCCCGATCTCGCGCCCGCGGGCCGAGACGATGCCGGTGGTCACCGTGCCGCCCAGGCCGAAGGGATTGCCGCAGGCCAGAACCCACTGCCCCACCCGCACCGGGGTACTGCCCCAGGGCACGGCCGTCAGCGGCACGCGGGATTCGATCCGCAGCAGGGCGAGGTCGGTCAGCTCATCCGTGCCCACCACCCGCGCCGGATGCTCGCTGCCATCCTGCAGGGAGACGACGACGCGGGCCGCCGAGCCGACGACATGGTTGTTCGTCACCACATAGCCCGCCGGGTCGATGATGAAGCCGGAGCCCGCGCCCTGCACCTGCTGGCGCCCGCCCCGGCGCTCGCGGAAATAGCGCTCGAAGGGGGTGCCGCGCAGCTCCGGCGGGATCTGGGTGGATTGCTCTCCGGTGACGGCGATGTTGACCACCGCCGGCAGGACGGCCTGGGCGATATCCGCAAAATCCGGGAGCACGGTCATGCGTGGCGTCTGGGCCACCGCATCCACAGGGGTGCAGCCGGGCGCGACGGCGATGGCCGCGAGGCCGAGGAGGGCAGCGCGGCGATGCATGGGTTCGAGCATGGGGGACTTTGGCTCTCCGGCGACTCGGCGGGGGAATTTCCCCTCATAGAGAGGGAACGATGCTTGCCCGTTCAAGGCGTCATCCTTGTTGCGAGGGGTCTTCGGGCCAGGCGTGCTTCGGGTAGCGCCCGCGCATCTCCCGCCGCACCTCCCCCCAGCCGCCTTTCCAGAAGCCCGCCAGGTCCGAGGTGACGGCGATCGGCCGCCCGGCCGGGGAGAGCAGCGAAACCTGCAGCGGAATGTGCCCACCCATCAGCGGCGGCGGGGCGGCGAGGCCGAAAAGATGCTGGACGCGGGCCTCGAGCGCCGGCACCTCACGGTCGTAATCTATCCCGGCGGAGCGGCCCTCGGGCAGGTCCACCCGCGGCGGCAGATCGGCATCAAGGCGGCGGCGCAGCCCCCACGGTACCAGGGAGTGCAGGATGGCGGCGGCATCCAGCCCGCGCAGATCCGAGAGGCGCGACCGGCCGTGCAGATGGGGGGCGAGCCATTCGGCGGCGGTGGCGGCCAGGGCGGAATCCGAGACATCCGGCCAGGGCGCCCCCTCCGTCGCATGCGCCCAGCGCAGCCGCGCGCGGAGCTGGATAGCCCCCTTGGTCCAGTCCAGGTCGCGGAAGGCGCGGGCGGCGGCGGCGCGGGCCAGGGCCTCGGCCACCAGCGCCGGATCGCCATGAGGAAGGTTGGACTCCTCCAGCACCAGCGGGCCGAAGCGCAGGCGCTTGCGGGCCACCACGCTGTTGGAGCGGGCGTCGAATTCCGTCACCTCCTCCCGCACGAAACGATCGGGGAAGCGGGCTTCGAGCGTGGCCCGCTCCAGGGGGGCCGCCATGCGGATGCGAGCCTCTGTGCCCGCCAGTTCCAGCGCCGCGACGGCCAGCAGCGGAGCCTTGCGCAGCGGATCGGTGGCGGTCAGCCGCGCCCCCTGGCCGGAGGATAGGCGGAAGGCGCCTTCCATCGTGCCGCGCCTTGCCGCGATCCTGTCTGGAAAGCCGGCGGCCAGCAGGGCGGCGGGGTCGCCTTCCGGCGTGGTGCGCTCGGGGATGGAGAGGCGGCGGCGGTGAATCTGCGCGGTGCGGCGGATGCGCTGCACCGTGGCGCGGTCGGCCTCAGGATGGTCGCCGCCGCGCAGCAGGTCCAGGCGCATGTTGAGGTCGCTTGGCGCCTCGCGATTGCGGATGGGGTCACGTTCCTCCAGCAGCGCGGCGAGGTCGGCGGCCAGGGCGCCTTCCTCCGGCGTTCGCGTCTCCACCATCACCCGCGCCAACCGCGGATGGGCACCGAGGCGCGCCATGCGGCGACCGGTGGCGGTGATGCGGCCTTCCCCATCGAGTGCGTCCAGCTCCCGCAGCAGGGTGCGGGCGGCGGCGAGCGCCCCCTCCGGCGGCGGGTCGAGGAAGGGCAGGGCGCGGGGATCGGCACCCCAGGCGGCGCAGTCGAGCGCCAGGCCGGAGAGTTCGGCCTCCAGCATTTCTGGCCGGTCGGCGATCGGCAGGCCGCGATGCAGCGCCTCGCTCCAGAGGCGGATGGCGACGCCGGGCTCGGTGCGGCCGGCGCGGCCGGCCCGCTGCTCGGCGGCGGCGCGGGAGATGCGGATGGTCGCCAGGCGCGTCAACCCCGTGGCGGCATCCAGCCGCGGGGCACGGCGAAAGCCGCCATCCACGACGATGCGCACCCCCGGCACGGTCAACGAGGTTTCGGCGATGGAGGTCGCCAGCACCACCTTGCGGCGGCTGGAGGGGTTCAGCGCCTTGTCCTGCTCGGCCGGCTGCATTTCGCCGTGCAGGGGCAGGACATCGGCCTCCACCCCGCCCAACCGCTCCGCAGTGCGGCGGATCTCGCCCCAGCCGGGAAGGAAGGCCAGCACGTCGCCAGGATGCTCGCGCAGCGCGGCACGGATGGCACCGGCCATGGCTTCGGGGAGCTCACGCGGTTCCTTCAGGTCACGCGGGCGGTAATGGACAGCCACGGGATAGGCGCGCCCCGCGCTCTCGATGACCGGCGCATCCAGCAGCGTGCCGAAGCCAGCCGCATCCAGCGTCGCGGACATCGCCAGGAGCCGCAGTTCCGGCCGCAGCGCCCGCTGCAGATCCAGGCACAGGGCGAGGCCGAGATCGGTATCGAGATGCCGCTCATGCGCCTCGTCGAACAGCACCGCCGAAACGCCATCGAGGCCCGGATCGGATTGCAGGCGGCGCACCAGCAGCCCTTCTGTCACCACCTCCACCCGCGTGCGGTCGGAGACGGCGCGGTCCAGCCGGGTGGAAAGGCCCACCAGCCCTCCCGGTGCCCCCTCCCCCGCCAAATCGGCCATGCGGCGCGCGGCGGCGCGAGCGGCGACGCGGCGGGGCTCCAGAACCAGGATCTTTCCGGTGGCCCAGGGCTCGTCCAGCAGGGTCAGCGGCACGATCGTCGTCTTGCCCGCTCCGGGCGGGGCGACGAGCACGGCGTTGGAGCCCTCGCGCAGGCTGGCCAGAAGGGCGGGCAGCGCCTCGGCGACGGGAAGTTCGGGCAGTTGCATGGCGGGGCCGGTCTCGGGGCCGGGGCGCGGCTTGTCAAACGCGCGCGCCGCGCCCCAACTCCCGCCCGCACAGCGCATGAAGGACCACCCCATGCAGAAGCGCCCCCTCGGCCGCAGCGGCCTGGAGATTGCCCCCCTCGTCTTCGGCGGCAATGTCTTCGGCTGGACCGTCGACGAACCCACCAGCTTTCGCCTGCTGGACGCCTTCGTGGATGCCGGGCTGAACGCCATCGACACGGCGGATGTCTATTCCCGCTGGGTCCCGGACAACCAGGGCGGCGAATCCGAGACGATCATCGGCAACTGGCTGCGCGCCAATCCGGGCAAGCGCGGGAAGGTCCTGATCCTGACCAAGGTCGGGGGCGACATGGGCCAGGGCCACAAGGATCTTTCGGCGAAGTGGATCGAGAAGGAGGTGGAAAACTCGCTCCGCCGGCTGAACACCGATGTGATCGACCTCTACCAGTCCCACTGGCCCGATCCGAACACGCCGCATGAGGAGACGCTGCGCGCCTATGAAGCGCTGATGAAGGCTGGGAAGGTGCGGGCCATCGGCACCTCCAACTACGATGCCACGCTGCTGGCGGAATCCCTGAAGGTGGCGAAGGAGAAGGGCCTGCCGCGCTACGAGACGCTGCAGCCGCAATACAATCTCTATGACCGCGCGGATTTCGACGGACCTCTGCGAGACCTCGTCATGCGCGAGGGCATCGGCGTCATCACCTATTTCTCGCTCGCCTCCGGCTTCCTCTCTGGCAAGTACCGCTCGAAGGAGGATCTCTCAAAGAGCCAGCGCGGCAGCCGGGTGGAGAAGTATCTCGACGCCCGGGGGATGAAGATCCTGGCGGCGCTGGACGAGGTGGCGGCGCGCAACGGCGCCACCCCGGCCGAAGTGGCCCTGGCCTGGGTGATCGCGCGCGAGGGGATCACGGCCCCGATCGCCAGCGCGACGAGCCTGGAACAGCTCGCCAGCCTGGTGAAGTCCGTTCGGCTGACGCTTTCGGCCGAAGATATCGCGGCGCTGGATGCCGCCAGCGCCTGAGGCATGAGTTGCGGGGCATGGCGCTTCGGTCCTATGCCCCGCCCATGCGCGCCCTGGCCTTCCTGCTGGCGATCCTGCTCGCGCCCTTCGCCGCCAATGCGGTGGAGAGCGAGGCCGTGGAGTCGCCGCGTGCCCGGGTGACGCTGGTCGCACAGGTCGGGGCGGTGGCTCCGGGCCAGCCTTTCCGCCTCGCGCTGCGGCAGGTTCTGGCACCGGGCTGGCACACCTACTGGACCAATCCGGGCGATGCGGGGGAGGCTCCCTCGCTCGATCTCACCCTGCCAGATGGCGGGCAGGCCGAGCCGATGGCCTTCCCGGCGCCGCTGCGCATTCCCTACGGCCCGCTGGTGAATTTCGGCTATCTCGGCGAGGCGGTCTTCCCGCTGACCTTGACGCCGCCGGCCGGGCTGGAACCCGGCCGCCTCTATACCATCGAGGGCACGGCCCGCTGGCTGGTCTGCGAGCAGGTCTGCATCCCCGAGGAAGGCGCCTTCCGCCTGGACCTGCCGGTGGAGGCCGCGCCACGCCCCGATCCGGCCGTCGCCGACATTTTCCGCCAGGCCGAGGCCGCCCTTCCCCGCCCCTCCCTGTTCGCCGCAACGCTGGGCTTCGAGGGCCCGCGCGGCGCCATCGAGATCGCCGGCGCCGATCTGAAGCCGGGTGCGGTGAAGGAGGCCTTCTTCTTCCCCGAGGCGCCCGGGGTGCTGGACAACACGGCCCCACAGGCCTTCGCGCTGCGGGACGGGGCACTGGTGCTGTCGCTGACGCGTGGCACCGCGCCCCTGCCGCCGGCCATCTCCGGCGTGGTGGCGATTACCGACGCGGCTGGTGTGCGCAGCGCCTACGTCCTCTCGGCCGAGCCTGGCGCCATGCCGGCCGCCCGCGCCGGGCTGCCGCTTTGGCAGGTGGTGCTCTGGGCGGTGCTGGGTGGGCTGATCCTGAACCTGATGCCCTGCGTCTTCCCCGTGCTGGCCATGAAGGCCATGGCGCTGGCGCGGCTTTCCGGCGCCTCGCGTGCCGCCGTGCGGGGGGAGGCGCTGGCCTATGTCGGCGGGGTGGTGCTGGCCTTCCTCGCGATCGGTGGGGCGCTGGTGGCACTGCGCGCACTGGGCATGGCGGCGGGATGGGGGTTCCAGTTCACCTCGCCGGTCTTCGTGGCGGCCATGGCCTGGCTGATGCTGGCGGTGGGGCTGAACCTCTCCGGCGTCTATGCGGTGGGTGGCCCCACTATGGGTGCGGGGCGCTGGGGAAGCCTGGGCATCGGTGTCCTGGCGGTGGCCGTGGCGACGCCCTGCACCGCCCCTTTCATGGCGGCGGCGCTGGGCGCGGCCCTGGCGATGCCGCCCCTCGCCGCGCTTGCCGTGTTCGGCGCCATGGGCCTGGGCATGGCTCTGCCTCATGCCACGCTGGGCGCCTTTCCCGCACTTGCGCGCCTGTTGCCCAGGCCCGGCGCCTGGATGGAGCGGCTGCGGCAGGCCCTGGCCTTCCCCATGTATGGCGCGGCCGCCTGGCTCGCCTGGGTGGTGACGGTGCAGTCTGGGCCGGACGGGCTGGTCTGGCTGCTGGCGGGCGCGTTGTTGGTGGGCTTCGCCGGCTGGGCGCTGGGCGTCGCGCAATCCGCCGGGCGGGGGCTCCGGCTGGGGGGTGGCGTCGCCCTGGTCGCGCTGCTGGCGGCGCTGGCGTTGCTGCCGCGCGTCGATGTGGCCGCGCCCCCAGCAGCCCGGGCCGAGGTGGCCGGCGAGGCTTGGTCGGAGGCCCGGCTCGCCGCCCTCCGCGCCGAGGGCCGCCCGGTCTTCGTCAATCTCACCGCCGCCTGGTGCATCACCTGCCGCGTCAATGAGCGCGTGGCGCTGGAGGCCGAGGCCGTGCGCGCCGCATTCGCGCGCGAGGGGGTGGCGTTGCTGACAGGTGACTGGACGCGAGGCGACCCCGCCATCACCGCCCTTTTGCGCGCCCAGGGGCGGGAAGGCGTGCCGCTCTACCTCTTCTATCCCGCCCGTGGTGGCGCACCCGTGGTGCTGCCGCAGATCCTGACGGAGCGGATGGTGATCGAGGCCATTACCGATGCCCAGGAGGCCGTGCAGTCCGCGGCGTGACGCGGCGCGGCAGCGCGCTATGCTGCGCCCGCGTCCCCCCTTGGCGGAACGGTAGACGCAGGCGACTTAAAATCGCTCACCCGTTGGGGTGTGCCGGTTCGAATCCGGCAGGGGGGACCACCTCAGAATTCGCCAGAATTTTCCGCAGCTTATGCGGAATGTGCCGCAAGGCAGCGCCACGCTGCGGTACACTGCGTGCGGTACAGACTGTGGAACGCTACGGCATCTTCAGGCATTCTCGACTCCATGAAGAAGCCCCTTCGGCGCGGCAACGCGTACTTCGCTCGGTTGATCATCCCCAAGGCCCGGTGGGTTGACGTTGGGCGAGCCTACGGGACGCCTAGCGGGCAGTGCCGAGAGAGGGTCCGCACACTTAACACGAGTGATCGCGGTCAAGCCCTACAGAGGCTACCTGCCGCCATTGCAGCGCTGCGCGCCGAGGTTGACCAGAAGCTTGAAGCCGCCCGTCTACCTCGTCTCACGACGGCCTGGATGCCGCCGTGGGCCAAGCGCGCCGAGGAACAGCGCGAACGCCTGCGGCTGGCCAGCGACAAGCCCTACCTTGTGATCGATGAGGGAGACGGCGAGGTCGAGACGCTCTCAGCACGTGACGACATCCATCAGGAGGTGGTCGAAGAGTTCCGCGAGCTTGAGCGCACTGAAGGCAGCAGCGCAGCCCTCCGCTACCTCGCTATGGTGGGAGACGCGGGTCTGTCTCTGGCCGACGCCCGTGACCGATGGCTCACGGAAGTGGAGCGCGCTGGGAAGATCAAACGCCAAACTATCGAAGGCCACCGGGCAGCCATACGTCTCCTGGCTGACTTCCTACGATTGCAGGACCCCAGCCGCTTCCCAGTCTCAGAGGCCGTCATGCCGTCGGACGTCACGCGCCGTCTCGCGGGTGACTACGTCGCTTGGCGCCGCGCCACGGTCAGCGCCAAGACTGGCCGCCACGTTTCGGACGCCACGATCCACCGCGAGGTGTCGTCGTTCATGGGTCTGTGGCGCTGGGTCCGCCGCCGAGGCTTCGGTGAAGGCAACCCCTGGGACGACCAGATGGCTGGGTCCAATCGGGGCCATCGTCCAACGTCCGACGACGAGAACGACCGCAGCAAGCGCCCCTACACGACAGAGGAACTGTTGAAGCTCATTCGCGCACGCGGCGAGGACTGGGCCCCTCGGGGAGGTGGCTACGCTCCAGCCTTGTGGGATGCAGTGCGCTTGGCCCTCCTCACGGGCTGCCGCGCGAACGAGTTAGCGGGCCTCCGGGTGGGAGACTTGGTGGACGATGGCATGTCTCTTCGCGTGGGAAGCGGGAAGACCAAGAACGCCGTGCGTGTCGTGCCCCTCTGCGACTACGCTCAGAAGGTCATGGCGCGGCGTCTAGCATCCCTGGAGGACCGCTCCCCAGGCGCACCACTCTGGCCAGATCTCCCGGCCCTAGGACCTGACCCACGACGCGGGAAGACCCTCTCCCACCGCTTCGGGCAGGCCCGGGGTCGGATCATCGGCGATGATGTAATCGGGGTGGACTTCCACTCCTTCCGACGCTCCTTCGCGGCAGCCCTGCGTGACGCAATGCAGTCAGGTCAGAGTGGCATCGATCCAACGTTGATGGGCGCCCTGATGGGGCACGCCGAGCGGTCTCTGGCCCTCAAGGTGTATGCGCCCGGCGCCTTGGAGCAGAACCTGAGACGAGCCGTGTCAATCATGTGGGAACATGGATTGGTGCCCGAAGTGCGGGCTGCGCTGCTGGGGACGCAAGACCAGCGTCCTCCAGTTGTGCGGCTCGCCCCCGCTGCGCGTCCCGTCAAGCGCATGAGGCGAGCCGCCTGAGACGCGCTGCCCTGACGTCAGCCGCTAAGTAGCAACTGTGGTTCCAGGCAGGACTGGTCGCGAGCCACCGGTCGCAGCCATCTGACCAACACGCCTTGCCTGGGTTGCCGTCCGTGGGGGAGTTCTCACACGCCCCTACTCCTACCGCCGCCGCTGCGCTACCGTTCGGGACTGCATGACATTGGTGCCTGAGGAGCCCAGTATGGAGATCGCAATTGATGTGGCCGGCGCGGGAGCAGTAGCCGAGACGGCGGAACTGCGAGACTGGCTTCACGAGGCCCGTATTCGGGGCGTCGAAGATCTGCGCCAGGGGGAGAAGCTGCCCGGTCCCGGCGACCAGGGCCCCGAGTTGCTGGCGCTGCTGACAGTGATCCTGGCCGGACCGGCTGTGGTTGAACTCGTGCGCAGCATTCATCGCTATATCGAAGCAAGAACCCCAGCCGTGACGATCACAGTCAAAGCGGGAGACCGTACAGTTACTATCGACAGCCGCAATCCAGCCTCGATCGACGAACTCGTTTCCCAGGCGGAGCGTTTGGCGAAGTCCTGACATGACCTACCCAGCTGACCTGTCCTATGGCCCGGTCACGCGGGTAGTCTTATTCGGCACGAGCCGCTGCCCACGCGATGAGGTGGGACTTCCCGCTCTGCCGCAGGTCGAGCAGAACATCCTGTACCTTGCGCGCCTGTTCGCGGACCCGGATATCGTGGGCCTGCCGCGAGATAGCATCGTCGTGCTGCTGGACCGAGCGGAGGCCAGCGATGCTCTGAACG
This sequence comes from Muricoccus harenae, assembly GCF_009848505.1. GTDB lineage: Bacteria > Pseudomonadota > Alphaproteobacteria > Acetobacterales > Acetobacteraceae > Roseomonas > Roseomonas harenae. The sequence goes on along the minus strand of NZ_WWDL01000001.1, from coordinate 375,545 downwards.
GCATCGCGGAGGCGGCTCGACAGGCCAGCGACACGCTGATTGTCTACTATGCCGGACACGGACTCTACGGCGACGCCAACTCACCACTCTACTTGGCCGTGGGCCACACAACGCGCGACAACAAGAGCTTCAACGGCGTATCAATCACCCAGGTGAAGCAGGCCATGCGCGCCTCCCGCGCGCGCAAACGGGTGCTGATCCTGGACTGCTGCTATAGCGGCCGCGCCTTCGAGGGCGGAATGTCGGAGGCTGAGGCGGAAGGGGCTCTGCGCCCGGCCATCGATGTGGAAGGCACCTATGGGATCGCGGCCGCACCTGGCGACATGAAGGCGCTAGCGCCGCCGGACGAGACCCTCACCCGCTTTACTGGCGCCTTAGTGGATGTGCTGGAGCGCGGGGTCGAGCGGGACGATCCCGTGCTGACGCTAGACCAGATTTTTCACGAGATGGAGATACGGATCGGACGCAAAGCGGACGCGCCGCTGCCCAAGCAGATCAACTGGGATCGGGCGGACCGCTTCTGCATGGCCCGAAACCGTTCATTGCACCGGCGTGGCCTGGACCGCATCTTCAAAGCGGTGGAGGGCTTACGGGAAACTGTGACGGCAGCCGGCGCGCGCCTGCAGGCTGTGGAGGCGAAGGCCAGCACGGTAGAGGAACTAGCCGCGCGTCTTGCCGCTCTAGAAGGTAGTATGGCAGAGGCGCCGGCGGGATTAACCTCGGGCGAGGATACGCGCGCCTCATCAGCGACGATGTGGGAATGGGTGAAGGTGCCCCGGGCGACCTGGGAGGAAATGCCTGCATATCCATACAAAAACAAGGTGCGGCGCTACTTTGCGGGGCGCAGAAACGCCAAGGTCGCGCTCGCGGTGAGCGCCCTTCTCACCGGGCTCGGTTCGCTCACAGCACTGCTGCCCGTCAATAGTCACATAGACGTATACACTCTCCGGACGTTGAGCTTATTGACCCTTATTGGGTCTTTGACTCTGGGCTCTACAGTATTGCTTGGCTTGCTCCAGCCCCATTACGCGCCCGATTACTCTGAACCAAGCGCTTCCTCGCCGGTCAGCGTACACGTCCGCAGAGAACTGGAGCATAATGAGGTCCTAGGCGAGGTGCTCAATCACCGCACGGCGACTGTTCTGGGCTTCGCCTTAGACGGGCCTCTAGGGTGGTTCGTCGTCTTCCTATGCGTGGTCGGAGCGATCATGGCGGGGATAGTTTTATACGATATACGTGGGAACCTGATGCCTCCAACCCCGTGATGCCGCCTCGCAGACAAGAGACCTTCTCACTTTAGTTGGATGCAAGAATCCGGTTTTTCACCCTAACTGATCGCATCGGGACAGAACGGCGAGAACTCGATCTCAGCTCAAGACACCGCCCGAGAGCTGCAGGGAAGGCAGCGCAGGACCGCCTTACAAAATCGATAACCCTTTCAGGGTTGAGATCCTGCAGAGACCTCTAACGGGTTCTCGGTGCCTCTGAGAGGCTTCTTGCTCTCAACCTGGGGAGCGATCCCGCAGACGTCGCGGAATGCCTCCACCATGGCCTCCAGAGCTTCTCCATGAGCACGAGCGGGAACGATGAGACTATCGTGAACCGGCAGACCCAGGATACCAAGCTGCCTCAGGGCTCGCACGGCCTCAGTCATGGCCTCGGCCTCCTTAGCGGCGAGATAGTGCCAAAGGAGGTCTGCCGGAGCCGCATCGAGCCGCGCCGGCAGCTCGACCGGCACAACAGACGCCGGGTCCGCAAGGCACGGATGCAAGGCCAACAGCGCCGTCTTCACGGCCTTCGGGTCATGTGCCTTCACCGTCTCTGGTGCGCCGGCAGCCCACCGCTCGACGGAACGCCCCTTGCCCAAGGTCTCCAACACCCATCGCTTCGCCACATCGCGCGGTAGCCCCTCAACATAGTAGGGATCGCCCGCCGTTTCCCCGAGCCCTGAGAGACCGCGCAAGGCCGTCAGATGCGATGCCTTCACGTCCAACTCAACGACCGGCTCGCCCTGGATTGTGAGGTCTGCCCGCTGGTGCGGCTTGAGTGTCTGGTAGGCGCCGTCCGACCCGGCTGCATACCACCGACCATGCAGATCCCACGTCCCATGAAACACCCGGCGCCATCTCGGTGGCGTGCAGCCTTCCACGATGAACGTCGCGGCGAACGCGTTCTGCTTGTCCACATCGGTGACGAGCTGCGGGAACTGTGGGTCGTCCTCTGAGGCCGCCGTCCGAGGTAGAGGGCGGTCCCGGCCCCAGCCCCAGGGTTCAAAGGGTCGCAACTCAACAGGCTTCGTCACCTTGGGCGGCGCGGAGGGCGGGACGAAGCGGAAGTCGTCTCGCACCGTCTCAGGCACGACCCCGTGTTTCACGGCGAGGTGCACCAGTTCGGCGGTGGGCCAGAACCGCGCCGCCCAGCCCTTGGAAACCATCTCGCCCACTTCCCAGCCCTCTTGAGCGAACCTCTTGCCCGAGACGCGATGGATTAGACCCAAGCTCACCAGAGCATCCATCGTGGCGGTGAAGGGCCGCGATCCGACCGGGGCCCCTGTGAAGCCCTCCTTGGCGTAGCTACGATAGACGGCCTGGGGGGCTTCGGCCTTCGCCCAGGCCTCCAGCATTGCCCCGATGATAGCTCCTACGGCGCCATGAAGCCGACGGCGTCCGGCCTCTCGACGCGCGTTCTGGCGGGCTCCTGAGCGGGCCTCATGCCCCTCTATGCGCCCCGCCAAGTCATCGATCAGCGCCAGCGCGGCGGAACTGTGTGGGGTTTGGCAAAGGCGCAGCAGCTTGGCGTCACGAAGGGCTTGGGTGGTCAGCTCATCGGGCGACTGAGGATAGAACATCCCGGGATAGGACATCCCGGCGTCCTAGCAGCAAATCGGCCGGATCACCAGAAGTGTTCCCTGATACCTCTCTCGGTGCCTGTCCCCTTGATAGACGCTTAGATGCCCTCTTAGGAGCTCTCCAGCAGTACAGCCTCTCGGCCCCTTGGTCCTTCTGCTGGGCCAACCCTGAGCCCAAGGAAGGGGATGGATAGATCCCCGAACTCTCTGCGGCCTCTGCCGGTCCAACCCTAAGCCCTGTGAGATCGCCCGGCAGCTTACCCTCTCAGGTCGCCCCATCAACGACCTGGCGAAGCCGAATGGCGGAGAGACACACTTCTCCCTCTCAAGATCGTTTCGATCTATGCCAACAGCAACGTAGTTGCGAGCGTTCTCAACTAACTCGCTCCAGCGCGCGCTTCACGGCGGTAGCGGTCCAGCGACCTCCACGCGGAGACGGCTCCCCGCCCTCGTTCAGCGCCCTCGCGATCCCGGCGAGGCTGGTCCCCTGCGCTGTCCACTCCGCGATCCGCCTGACTAAGCGGCTGGCCGTCCTATCAGCCTTCGCCTGATGCGCCTCGCTGGCGGCCTCGCGACCCCGTGCAGCGGCCTCTGGGGGTGGCAGCTGCTGCCCCTCACGCACCCCGCCTAACCTGACTCCACGAGCCTTGGCGGCGGCGAGAGCGGCCTTCGTGCGGGCGCTGATGGCACGGGCCTCCTCCTCTGCGACCAAGGCCATGATGCCGATGGTCAGCCGGTTGGCGTGGGGCATGTCGGCCGCGATGAACTCGACGCCCGCCTTCTGGAGCCCGAGGAGGAAGTAAGCGTCGCGGGCCAGCCGGTCGAGCTTCGCGATGAGCAGCGTGGCGCCGGTCTTGCGGCACCGCTCCATGGCCTCTGCCAGCTTGGGCCGATCCGCACGCTTGCCGCTCTCAACCTCGACGTAAGGTGGATCCAGGAGATGAGCGCCAGGGGTCTGAGAGATGAATGTGGAGATGGCTGCCTGCTGCGCCTCCAGACCCAGCCCAGAGCGGCCCTGGCGATCCGTCGAGACGCGGAGGTAGGGGACGAAGTCACGGGTCTGGGCACTCACGGTGCGGGGTCTCCAGGCTGAAGGCGGCCGACCCTGAGTCCACGGCCCTTCCTTGTCAACTGGCGCCATCCGTCGATGACGCGAGATGACACGACCGGCGCCGTTGCGGCAGACACCGAGATGATCCCGAGGCGCAACGCGCGCCGGGCAGAACGGCGGGACAAAGCAAGGCACCCCCAGGGGTGTTCGCGAAAGGTCGTTCCAAAAGCCGGTTAATGTGGTTGTTCTGTTGTTAGTCAGCGGCCGCCCTCTTGCACCCCGCCCCTTCCACGGACCACCGACACCGGCTCTGGGCCCCGCTAGGTCCCTCCCGGAAGCCGCCGTGGTAGCGTGGGCGCATGATCGCTCCCGACCCACGATGGCTTGAGATCCTCAAGGCTAGCGGCTGGCAGACCGCGTTCCTGTCCGTCGCTTGTTGGGTCTTCCTGGCACTGCCGAAACTAGGGCTCATGGAGCCTCTGCCCGTGCTGATGGCGTAGCTCGTCATCCTCGCGGGGCTGGTCTGCGCGTGCCTCGCTCTGGCGAGCATGGGGACTGAAGCATGGCGGGTACTCGCGTCGAGACTTGCGGCCTACAGGCAGAAGCGGAGGCACAAGAAGGAAGTCCGCGAGTACATCCCCCACATGACCTCGGAGGAGCGGAAGATCATCGGTCACTTGCTAGCCTACAACCAGAAGACCTTCCCTGCGGATGATGGCGGGGGTTACGCGGCGCCACTCCTTGCGCGTCGAATCGTGGTTACCGCTTTGCAGCCAGGGCAACGCTACGACCCGGCCCGCATCCCTATGACGGTACCGGATGACGTCTGGGACGTGCTTCAGGAAAACAGGGACGCCTTCCCCTACAGCACGCAGAAAAGCGGGGAGCCTGACCCGTGGCGTATCCCTTGGAAGGTCAAATAGGGGTCGACCAAGCTTTGCGCCTCCGCGTGTAACGCTGCGGTACACGACCATGCGGTACGTTAAGCAAGCCAAGTTTTCTTTTTCTTTCAATGAATTAATCGAGAGTCCGGCCTTGCGAGTTAGTCTCCGGCAGGGGGACCATCGCCTTGCCGACGAGGCTCGGCCTTATTGCGCCGAAGCCAAGGTTCCTGACGTCACCGAGGTGAGGCTGCCATGCACCCATCCCTCGGGCGTCACGTCGCCCACCCGGTACCAGCCGCCCGGCGCCGTGCCAAAGATGTTCAGCGCCGTCCCGCTGCGCGCCACGCGCAGCACCTCCCCGCCACCATTCGGCGAGGCCCGGACATTGCCGTTCTGGCGCATCACCAGCGTCCGTCCGGAGGGTTCACCTTCGGCGGGACTTGAGGCGGAGGCGGCGGCAGCGACCATTTCCGGCTGCCTAGGCGGCTCAGGCGCCACCTGATCGAGGATCGGCAGGCCCGTGGGAAGAGGCGGCGGCAACTGGGCTATCGGCGTGCCGCCCGCGCGCATCACCGGCCCGCCTCCGTCGAAGCAGCGCCCGACCATTTCCACATAAACGCGCGTCGCCTCGATATTCGTGCGGCCGACATGCTGCTCAATCTTCATCTCGCCCTCGGCGTCATTCACCACTGAAACGAAGGGGATGAAGACGGTGCCGCCCATCACCGTCGCCTGGCCGCAGACGGCATAGGTGTCAGCCATCGCCTGACGATAGGTCTCCACGGCACGGAAGCGCAGGGCCTCGGGATCGCGCGCGATGCCGCGCAGCCGCTCCTCCGCCGCCGTCTTGACGCGCGTCGATGCCTCGCGCTTCACCGCTTCAGCCTTGGTGGGAGCATCCTCAAAGCAACCGCCGAGTGCCAGCAGCCCGGCGAGGAGGAATTCCTTGCGCATCATCTCGTTCTACCGGGTTGTTCCGTTGGAACTGAAACGCGCAAGACCCGCGAGCCTCTGTGTCACGAAAGCGTGGCGATAACATAAGGCATTTTCCCCTCCGGCTCCGGAACGTCGCGCATCGCTTGGCGCCGCCGGGACGGGCGTGGTTCCATGGGCGCGATAGAAGGAGGAATGGACATGGCCCAGGATGGCGCACCGACGGTGCTGCTCGTCGTCGTGGACACGGTCTGCCCCTGGTGCTGGGTCGGCAAGCGGCGGCTGGATGCGGCCATGCAGATGCTGGCGGGCGAAGGCCTGCGGCTCACGCGGCAATGGCATCCGTTCCAGCTCAACCCCGACATGCCGCCGGGCGGCATGCCGCGCGCCGAATATCGCGCACGAAAGTTCGGCAGCGTTGAGCGCGGCCGCGAACTCGATGCGCGGCTCGCCGCCGAGGGTGCGAAGGATGGCCTGCGCTTCGACTTCGAGCGGATCGCGCGCAGCCCGAATTCGCTCGACAGCCATCGCCTGATCCGCCTCGCGGCCCAGCAGGGCGGAGCCGCCATGGCGGACCGCATGGTGGAGGCGATCTTCGCCGCCTATTTCGCTGAGGGACGGGACATCGGGGATGCTGCGGTGCTGGCGGAAATCGGTGATGCCGCCGGCCTGCCGCCTGGCCTCGCCGCCGCCATGCTGTCCAGTGAGGAGGGTGTCGCGGAGGTGCGGAGCGATGCCGCCCGCGCCGGCGGTCTGGGCGGCGTGCCGGCGGTAATCCTCGACCGGCAGCTGATCATCTCCGGCGCGCAGCCGGCCTCCGCCATGGCGGAGGCCATCCGCGCCAGCCTGCGAGCCACGGCCTGACAAGGGGGCTGCCCTCAGCCCACGGCCGTCACCATCCCAGCGCCATAGCCGCGAGCCGTGCCCGCTCGCCCGTGCTAAGCCGCGGCCTTGCACGGGGCGGCTCGAAGCCACGGGCCGTAAGGCGGTCCAGCAAGCGGCGATAGGCCCACATCATTATTCGGGCCGGGCGGAGCGGCCGGGAATCCGCCGCCGCCAGCGCCGCCTCGGCCTCGGCGAATCCCGCCTCGGCGCGGGCGAGCAGCCGGTGGCAGGCGTCGTGCAGATCGGGACGGGCCAGGAGCTCGGCGGCGGGTGCATCGGCACCGAGCCAGGAGAGGGGGATGTAGACGCGCTCGCGCGCCGCATCCTCGTCGATGTCGCGCAGGATGTTCACGAGCTGCAGCGTGCGCCCCAGGGCAAGGCCGAAACCCTCGGCCTCCGGCGCGCCGAAGATGCGGACCGAAAGGGCACCGACGCTGCCGGCGACGCGGCGGCAGTAAAGGTCCAGCGCCGCTTCGTCCGCCAGGCGCAGGCGGCGGGCGGAATCGGCCTCCATCCCGTCGATCATGGCGAGGCATTCGGCTTTCGGCAGGTCGAAGCGGGCGCGAGCGCGGGCCAGCTCGCGCGAGAGGGCGCAATCGGGCGCATCCAGCTTGGCCCGCCATTCGGCGAGGAAGCGGCGCTTCTCCGCCTCGGGCGCGGCGCCGTCGGCGATGTCATCCACGGCACGGCAGAAGGCATAGACCGCGTAAAGCGCACGGCGGCGCTCGCCGCGCAGGCTGGCCATGCCGCGCGCGAAGGATGAACCGGCGCGGGACACGCGGGTGCGAACCAAGGCGGTGTCCGAGGGCCCGCCCAGCGGCGCTGCGATCAGGGCGGCCAGGGCATCGGGCTTGGTCAGCGCGACGCGGGAGGCCATCGGATCCCCGGTGCGGAGCCGGGTGAGGAGGCGCCGGGCGCAGCCGATGGTGGTGGCGGATTCCAGTGCCAGGCGGCGGCTCCGCAGCAGCCGCGGCAGGGCGGCGGCGGCGTCGAGCAGGGCTTCGGTGCGGTCCAGCAGCGCGTCGAGCAGGGCGCGGCGGGGCGCGGGATCGGTGAAGACGGCCTGCTTCCCGCCTACCGCTTCCATCCAGGAGCGCGGCAGGTAGATGCGGCCGAGGGCGGCGCGGTCCTCACCCATGTCCTGCAGGTGGTTCAGAACCTGCAGGGCGATGCAGAGCGCATCGGCGGCGCGGGCGGCCTCCGGCCCCTCCCCATGGATGCGCAGCAGGAAGCGGCCGACGGGCACGGCGGAATGGGCGCAGTAATCCGCCAGCGCATCCCAATCCTCACAGCCCTCGTTGCGGGCATCACGGCGAAAGGCGGTGAGCATGCGGCGCGCCTCCTCGACACCGGCTCCGCTCTCGCGCAGGCCGGTCGCCTCGGGCACGTCCGGAAGGTCATGGGTTGCACCGTCCAGCGCGGCCTCTATGGCATCCAGGCGGCGCAGCTTTTCCGCGGGCTCCAGGTCGGCGGCATCCGCGATGTCGTCGGCCAGCCGGACAACGCGGTAGAAGGCGAGCACATGGCCGCGCACCGCCGGCGCCAACAGGCGGGAGGCGACGGGGAAGTTCTCGCTGTCCGGGCCGCGCGTCGGGGGGCCTGCGGCGATGCTCGCGCTCATGCGCCATCCGCCGCGCGATAGGCCCGGCCCTTCCACCCCGCGGGGCGGCCGAGGGCGGAGCGTGCCAGCGCCGTCCATTGGATCGCCAGTGCCACCGCGACGGTCGCGGGATGCAGCGGGATGGTCCAGGAGGGCTCCTTGGCCCGCCAGGTGATGGCGGCGCGGGTGAGATAGCCGAGGATCAGCGCGGCGCCCGCCAGCGGCGATGGCAGGAGCAGCCAGGGCAGGATATGCCCGCCGGCCAGGAGGAGGGTCCAGACCGGCAGGCCGACCGGGGTCGCCATGCCCTCGCGCGCATTCTTCAGGAAGCCGTTCCAGGCCTCGCCGAAGCCGGAATACATGCGGCATTCGGCAAGGCTGGCGCCATCCACCACCTCCGTGCGGTGGCCGGCGGCGCGGAGGATGCGGGACAGGGCCAGCCCGTCATGCAGGCGGTGCTTGAAGGCGGCATGGCCCCCGACCGCCTCATAGGCGCCGCGCTCCACCAGGATGAGCTGCCCGCAGGCGGCCGCCATGGCGGGATGCGCGGTGAAGGCGCGGCCGCCGCCGGGCAGGTAGCCCATCATCAGCAGGTTGATGGCGGGAACGGTCAGCCCTTCCCCCAGCGTTCCCATGCGCTGGCGCGGCACGCCGGTAACGAGGGCGATCCCATGGACCTCCGCATGGCCGGCCATGCGCGCCGCCGTATCCGGCGCGAGGCGCACATCGGCATCGATGAAGAGCAGATGCGTGCCTTGCGCGGCCTCGGCCAGGCGGGCGCAAGCATGCACCTTGCCGGTCCAGCCCGGTGGCAGGGGCGGTGCGTGCAGCAGGCGCAGGCGCGAATCCCCGGTGGCGCGCGCCGCGACGATTTCGGCCGTTGCGTCGCATGAGCCGTCATCCATCACCAGCACCTCCACCGCCACGCCCGTGCTGGCGAGGACGGCGTCCAGGCAAGCAGCGATGTTCGCCGCCTCGTCGCGCGCGGGGATGAGGATGGAGACGAGGGCGCCCGGCGCCGCCGTGCCGGATGCCGCCCGCAGCAGGACGAGGTTCACCGCCGCCATGCTGGCGGGGAAGGCGGCGAGCGCCAGGGCCAGCGCATCCATCATCGCGCGGCCATCCCGTTGCGTGTCCCGGTCGTCACGGGCGCATCCTAGCCGGATTTGGCGCGGCGCGCATGGCGCGGGTCGAAGCGGCGGCCGCGCAGCAAGGCGGTGATGCGGCGCCAGAGGTCGTAGATGCCGCCCATCCCCTCCGCGCCCTCGGCCAGCATTTCGAAGCGGGCGGGGTCGCGGGTGATGGCATCGAGCGTCAGGCGGTCCATCGTCTCGGTCAGGGCTGCGCGGATGCGGGCCTCGCGCGCTTCGCGGTCCAGCGCCAGCAGGTCGCGCGCCTCTAAAGGGGTACCGAAGGCCGCCAGCATCTCGGGGCGGCGTTCGGTCCAGAGCACGTAATCGAGGGCAAGCGGCAGAACCACCGCCTCGGGCGCGATCTCCGGCAGGCGCGTGACACCCGGGGCGATGGCGACGGGGCGCTCCCGCACATCCTGGAAGCGGCCCGGCGCGTTCATCCAGAGCATGGCGCGCGGCGCCGCCAGCACCTCGGCGGCGGTGCGGAGGAAAGCCACGGCCCCGCGCGGCCCCGGTTCGATTCCGAAGACGCCGAGGCGCCGCATGAAGCGGTATTTCGCCAGTGCCGCCGCTTCCATCGGGATGAAGATGTGCCGGTTGGGGAAGAGGCGCACGGGAAGCAGCATGAAGGCCACCCCATCCCACCAGGAGGGATGGTTGGCGAGGACGATCAGCGGGCGCCCGGCGGGATCCTCCGGGATGCCCCAGGGCGGCACGCGCAGCGCGCCCATGTGGCGCCGGAAGAAGCGCGAGAAGATGAGATGGAAGAAGCCGAAGAGCCGCTCATCCCGCAGGGCGAGGGGGGACGGCTCCGCCATCCCGCTACCCGGCCGCCGGGGCCAGCAGCGCATCCCGCGTGCCGGCGCGCTCCGCCGCCTCGGACATGCCGCGCCCGCCCATGTCGCGGTCCAGCGCATCGGCCGCGATCCAGCCGGACATCATCACCATTGGCATGCCGGGGCCAGGATGCGCCGCGCCACCCGCGAGATACAGTCCCTTCACGGCACGCGATCGGTTGCCCGGCTTGAAGGCGCCCATCCAGGCACCGTGGGAGGCGAGGCCGTAGATCGCGCCGTCCAGCACCCTGTAGCGGTCATGGATGTCCTGCGGCGTGAGTGCCTGCTCCACCACGATCCGCTCCTCGATATCCTCCATCCCGGCGGTGCGCTTCAGCTTGTCCAGGATCACCTGCCGGTACTGCGGCAGCATCTTCGACCAATCCTGCCCGGGGCGCAGATGCGGCGTGTGCACGAGCACATACAGCGCCTCTCCGCCATCCGGCGCGACGGAGGGGTCGGTTCCCGAGGGTGCGGCGAGATAGGCGGTGGGATCGAGCGCCGGGACGCCCTTCTTGTAGATTGCGTCGAACTCCTCCTCCGCGTCGCGGGAGAAGACGAAGTCATGATGCGCGAGATGATCGTAGCGCTTGTTCAGGCCAAGATAGAGCACGACGCCGGAGCAGGCGGGCTCGAAGCGCTTCCTCTCGTATTTCCGGCCGGTCTTGCCGCCCACCAGCTCCTTGTAGGTGCGGATGGCGTCCATGTTGGAGATCACGGCATCGAAGGGAATGGTCTCGCCCCTCGCCACCACGCCCGCGACGCGGGTGCCGTTGTCGCGCAGGTCGAGGCCCGTCACCTCCGTGCCCGGGCGCAGCTCGGCGCCGAGGCGCTCCGCCAGCTTCGCCAGCCCCTCCGCCACCGCGCGCGTGCCGCCCACGGGGTACCAGATGCCCTCGCTCGCCTGCATGTCGCCGATGCCGCAGAGCACGGCGGGGGCCAGATAGGGCGAGGAGCCGACATACTGGCAGTAATGGTCCAGCATCTGCGCCAGCCGCGAATCCGGCACATGGCCGCGGATGACCTTGGCGACGGTCTTCCCCATGCGCAGCGCCATCACATCCTTCAGCGTGTTGGACTGCATGTTCGAGCGGAAGTCGATCGTGTCTGTCAGGTCCTCGACGGACTTCCAGAAAAAAAATCCTTCGGAGATGCGGTGCAGGTTCTCGGATTCACGCTGGAAGGCGCGGTAGCCGGCGCCGTTGCCGGGCGCGAAGGCATCCATCCTCCGCGCCATCGCCTCGACATCCTCTCCGAGGTCGATGCGCGCGCCGTCCTCGAAGAAGCAGCGCCATTGCGGGTCCAGCCGGATCAGCGGCAGGTCGCGCGCCTGCTCGCGCCCAGCTTCGGCGAAGATGCGGCGCAGCACGCGGGGCACGGTGAGAATGGTCGGGCCCATGTCGAAGCGGAAGCGGCCGCCATTGCGCCCGCCTGGCGTTTGCGGCGCATCGAGATGCAGCACCGCCGCTTTGCCGCCCAGCCACTCATTCTTGTCGAACAGCGTCACCTGGTGCCCGCGCGCCTGTGCCACGCAGGCCGCCGCGAGCCCGCCCAGCCCGCCGCCGATCACCGCGACCCTGGACTTTCCTGCCGCCATGCTCAGATCCTCGTTGAGATGGGCGCACGGCCCATGTCGCGCAGCAGCAGATTGGCGCTGATCCGCGCGCCTTCGTAGATGACCGGCAGGCCGGAGCCGGGATGCGTGCCCCCGCCCACCAGATACAGGCCCTGCGTGTCGCCGAAGCGGTTGCCGGGGCGGAACATCAGCATCTGCCGCAGGTCATGCGCCAGGTTGAAGGTGGCGCCGTAGCCCACGGCGAATTCGTCCCGCCAGTCGCGCGGCGTCACCACCTTCTCATAGCGGATGCGGGACTCGATATCGGGCACGCCCAGGGTGCGCAGGCGGTTCAGCGCCAGGCAGCGGTAATGCACGGTGTCCGCCTCCGTCCATTCATGCCCATGGGTGAGGTTCGGCACCGGAACCAGCAAATAGAGGCTGGAATGACCGGGCGGCGCCATGGAAGGGTCCGTCACCACGGGGTTGTGCAGGTAGAGGGAGGGCGTGTCCGGCACCGTACCCTGCTCGATCTCGCGGATGTTGCGCTGGTAGTCCTCGGACAGCAGGACGGTGTGGTGCGCCAGATCCGGGAACTCACCCTCGACGCCAAGATAGAGCATGAAGGTGGAGCAGGAGTAGCGCGCATTCCCGATCCGCCGGTCCGACCATCTCCGGCGGATCTCGTCCGGGACCAGCCGCGGCATGGCATGGGCGAAATCGGCGTTCATCACCACCGCATCAGCCGGAAGATGGAATCCGCCGGCCTCCACCCCGGTCGCGCGGTTGCCCTTGAAGGTGATGCGCTCGACCGGCGTGTTGAGCCGGAACTCCACGCCCAGATCGGCCGCCACCCGCGCCATCGCCGTTGCCACGCTGCCGCAGCCGCCGCGTGGGTGGAACACGCCATGTTCGTATTCGAGGAAGGAAAGGATGGTGAAAAGGCTGGGGCAACGGAACGGGCTCATCCCCAGGTATTTCGACTGGAAGGAGAAGGCGAGCCGCGTGCGCGGATCATGGAAATGGCGGCGCAGATCGGCATCCACCGAGCGCCCGGGACGTAGCAGCGGCAGGGCGCGCAGCATGTCCGGCGCCATCAGGTCCGCTGCACGGCTGAAGGCGCGTTCCAGGACGGGGCGGAAGGCGGCCAGCTTGCGCCGGTTCTCCTCCATGAAGGGGCGCACCCCGGCGGCGTCGCGCGGGTCCAGCCGGGCCACCTCCGCCTCCATCCGGCCGAGGTCGGAGGTCGCCTCCAGCGTGGTGTGGCCGGCCGCGGCTTCAAAGACGAGCCGGTATTGCGGGTCGAGGCGGATCAGCTCCACCTCATCCTCCAGCCGGGCGCCGCATTCCGCGAAAACCTCCGCCAGGATGCGCGGATAGAGGAAGAAGGTCGGCCCCAGGTCGAAGCGGTAGCCGCCCGGCGCCTCCCCCGAGGTCGAGATCGTCCGGCTACGTCCGCCGACGACCCGGTCCTTCTCCAACAAAGTTACGCGCAGGCCGCGCGCGGCGAGAAGCATGGCAGATGCCAGCCCACCCGGGCCGGCCCCGATGACGACGGCATGCGGCCGTTCGGGGCGCAGTGCAGGGTGGCTGAGGGCGTTCATCGGACTCCTGCGTGGCAGCAACCAAGAGGATGTTTGGCCGGATGACGAACGCGCAAGGGTCCTTCCCGACTGCAACCGCATGCTTGCGAATGCGTGAACGGCTCAGGGAGACGCTTCAGCCTCGGCCAGCCGGGCCTCGGCACGGGGCATGAGGCGCCGCAGGAAGAAGGCGGCCTCCGCCCCGAAACCCGTGTCGGCCGCGGCGGCACGGGCCAGCCAAGCGCCCCCCAGAACCCAGCCGGCGGCATCGAGGAAGGGTACGGCGGCGGCGCCCGCCTGCTCCGCGGGCGCGGTGGTAAGTGCCTCGGCGGTCCGGGCCAGGGCGCGGGCCGGCGCCTCCAGTGCCGGATGCGCCCCCTCGGCCTCGCGGGCCAGGGCGAGGAAGGCGGGCAGCTCGCGCGGCAGCTTGCGGGCGACGAGGTCCAGCGCCTGGATACCGTTGGTGCCCTCGTAGATCGGCGTGATGCGGGCATCGCGCCAGATCTGCGCCGCCCCGCTTTCCTCGACATAGCCGGCGCCGCCATGCACCTGGATGCCGAGGCTCGCCACCTCCACCGCGCGGTCGGTGCACCAAGCCTTCACGATCGGGGTCAGCAGGGCGAGGCGCGTCTCCGCCCCCGGCTCCCCTGCCCTCGCCCGGTCGAGCGACACGGCGCAGTCCAGCGCCAGCAGCCGCGCGGCCTGGGTGACGGCGCGCATCTCGCCCAGCATGCGCGCCACGTCCGGGTAAGTGGCGATCGGCTGGCCGCCCTGCACGCGCCCCGCCGCATAGGCCTCGGCCACCATGGTGGCGCGGGCGCATTGGCCGACGCCCTCCACCCCCACCGCCAGCCGCGCAGCATTCATCATGGCGAACATGGCTGGCAGCCCGCGATGCAGCTCGCCGACCAGCTCGGCCTCGGCTTCCTCGAAGATCATGGTGCAGGTGGGGGAGGCGTGGATGCCCGGCTTGTGTTCGATCCCTCCGCAGCGAACGCCGTTGCGGCGGCCATCCGGCAGGAATTTCGGGCAGGCGAAAAGACTGATTCCGCGCGATCCGGCCGGCGCATCCGGCAGGCGCGCGAGGACGAGGTGGAGCGTGTTCTCCGCGATGTCGTTCTCGCCCCAGGTGATGAAGATCTTCTGGCCGCTGATGCGATAGCCCTCACCGTCCGGCACGGCCCGGGTGCGGACGGTGGAAAGGTCGCTTCCCGCCTGCGGCTCGGTCAGGCACATGGTGCCGTTCCAGGCAGCGGAAATCAGCGGCGGCAGGAAGCGCGCGGCCTGGTCGGGCGTCGCGTGATGCGCCAGCAGCTCAACGGCGCCGGCAGTCAGAAGCGGCATCAGCGTGAAGGCCATGTCGGCGGAGGAAGCCAACTCGAGCACCGCGGCCCACATGGCATGGGGCAGGCCCTGACCTCCATGCGCGGCGGGAGCGGCAACACCCTGCCAACCCGCCTCCCGCCATTCGGCCAGCAGGCCGGCGTAATGCGGCGGGGTGCGGACGCGGCCATTCTCCAGCACGCAGCCGGCGCGGTCCGCCTCCATGCGGCCGGGCGCGATCCGCTCCTCGGCGAAGCGCGCCGCCTCCTCCAGAACCGCCGCCACATCCCCGGCCGCCAGCGGTGCGCCGAGGCGCTCCGACAGGCCTGGCAGGTCGTGCAGCCTGGTCAGCGCGAAGGAGAGGGTGCCGGCCGCGTCCATCATGCCGCGACATCCCTCGCCTGCGCGCCATCGCCCGCGGCCCAGCCGGGCAGGGCCGCCATCCGCGCGGGATCGTCCAGCGCCGCCGCAACGGCGCGGCCCAGCACCGGGCCGAACTTGAAGCCATGGCCGGAGAATCCGCTCATCACCACGCAACGGTCGGACAGCGGCTCGACGACGAAGCGCTCCTGCGCCTCCACGTCGTAGTAGCAGGCGCGGGCCTCCACCACGCGATAGGCTTCCGCATTCCGCAGCCGCGGCAGCGCGAGGGCGAGGATTCCATCCCGCTCCTCGGCGGAGGCCTCGCGCCGGTCATCCGCATCGCCTGTGCAGGAGAAACGGTGGTCGCCGATCTTCAGCCCGGTGCCGGCGACCGGCGGCACGGCGTAGAAGCCGCCCTCCTCCGACAGGTCCAGCACCATGGGCGCGTGCGCCCAGGCCTTACGGTGCTCCGGCGGCGGCTCGAGATAGACGAGGATCTGGCGCGATGGCACGACGCGCGCGGCCAGCTCCGGCAGCAGCCGCGGCGCCCAGGGCCCGGCGGCGACCACCAGGTGCTCGCCGCCGATCCGTGTGCCGTCGGAAAGCTGCAGCGCCGCGCGGGCCGGGTCGATGCCGGTGGCCCGGGCGCGGAGGAAGCGCACCCCGCGCGCTTCCAGATGGCGTGACAGGGCGGCGACGATCCGCCGCGCCATCAGCACGCCGCCCCGCGGCGCCAGGAAGGCATCGGACAGGCCTTCGGCGCGCAGCCAGGGGAATCGCGTGGCCAGACGGTCCGGCGACAGGTCCTCGATCTGGTGCTGGTCGTCCCGCAGGGCTCGGCGGCTGGTGGCGAACCAGTCCGCCTCGGGCACGGTGCCTCCGGCCAGGGCCAGCACGCCCGTCTCAGCATAGGGCCGTTCCCCGATAGCCTCGAAAACGGCATCCCAGGCTTCATAGGCCTCGTCGACCATCCGCATGTAGCCGGTGGCGACGCCATAGGCGTGGCGGATGAGGCGGTGGTCGTCCACCGAGGCACCGCGCGGATTGGGGCGCTCGTCCTGCTCCACCACCGTCACGCCATGGCCGGCCGATGCCAGGGCCCAGGCGGTGGAAAGGCCCATGATCCCGGCCCCGAGGACAAGTGCATTTCCCATGCGCCCATCCTGCCCGCGGACGGAGCCGGGCGAAACCCGGCTCCGATGCGGTTCAGCGGCGGGCGTTGGGCTTGCGGGCGGTGCCACCCCGGGCCGGAGCCTTGCGTGGCGCGCTACGTGGCGTCGGGTTCTTGGCAGGTGCCTTGGCGGCCGTCGCGCGGCTGCGGGCCGGCGCCTTTGTGGCGCGCGGCTTGGTCGCTGCCTTGCGAAGGGGGGCCTTCGCCGTGGTGCCGCGCGCGGGTGCAGGCTTCGTCGCCGCCCGACGGGCGGCCGCCTGACGGGTGGTTGGATTTGCAGCGGTGCGGCGCGCCGCCGGCTTGGTCGCAGCCTTCCGTGGGGTGGCAGTCCGCGTGGGCTTCGCCCGCGTGGCTGGCTTCGCCGCTGTCCGCGATGCCGCACTGCGCGTGCTGGCGGCACTGCGCGTGCTGGCGGCCTTGCGCGCGGTGGTGCCCGTTGCGGCGCGCCGGGTCGTCGCCTTCGTCGCAGCGGTCCTGGTAGAGGGCTTCGCGCTGGCCGTCTTGCGGGACGAGGCGCGCTTCGCGGTGGCGGGCGCGGCCTTGCGTGTCACGGCCGTCCTGCTGGCAGCGGCACGCTTCGCGGGCGCCTTCCGGCTGGCCGAGGTCACGCGCGTCCTGGCCGCAGCCGAATTGCGCGTGGTGGAGGCCGTCGTCTTCTTCGCCGCCGTCGCGGGTTGAGCCGCAGGCTTGCGCGCCCCTGTCGTGCTGCGCCTGGTGGTGGACGCCGGCGTCGTGGCGCTCCGCGTCGCCGCACTGCGCTTCGTGGCCGGCCGCGCTGCGTCGCGCGCCTTCGCCGTCTTGCGTGCGACATCAGCCGGCTGGCGGGAGAACTGCTTGCCCTCGGCAGTGTCGCGCCGCTTGCGCGCCGTGCTGCGCGCGTATTCGGAATCGCTCAGCACATCACGCGCCTTGCGCGGCAGGTAGCGCTCGCCGGTCTTGCCGCTTGCGCGGCCAGACTTCGTGCCCCACTCCTCCTTCGTCCATTGCGAAAGATGGTTGTCCTCACTCTTCCCGTCGACATAGCCGCCGCCGGCCTTCTTGTACTCCGCGACCGCGAGCTGCGCCTTGCGCGCCGACCATTCACCCGCATCGCCGCCCTTCGTGCCGCGCCTGATGCGTGCCTTCAACCTGTTCCAGAGCTTCGTATCCGTCTTGCGTGCCGTGCCGGATGCCATGTCGCAATCCTCCGTCCTTCGCGAGCCAACGCCCCGCGAATCCCGAAGGTTGCCGGTTGCATCACGTTACAGGCAGCAGCGACACGCGCCCTGTCATTAATTCGCCGGGTGCGAGATGCCGCATGTCGCCCAGCCGGGCGAAGCCCGGCCGGTTCACCACATCCGGCACATGGCTCACTGGTTCCACGCAGATCACCGGCGCACCATGCGGCGCGAAGACCTGCAGATTGCGCGACCACGCCTCCTCCGCGCGCAAGGTGAAGGCGGCTTCACCCAGGCTCAGCCGCGCCTGGCCATCCCAGCCGGTGTAATGCGTGTCCAGCCCGGAATAGGCATCCTCTCCGCCATCCACGCCGCGCGAGGGAACGGTTGCCACAGGCAGGTTGCGGTCGTCCCGCGCCAGCGTCCCCGTCGCGTGAAAGGACAGCGTCGTGCCGGCGGGGCGCGCGAAGAAGGGATGCCAGCCGGTGCCAAAGGGCATGTTCTCCGTACCCCGGTTCCTCACCGTGAGCGCGAGCGAAAAGGCCTCGTCCAGCACCACCTCCAGCCGCGCTGCGTAGCGATAAGGTGCCTCGTCGATCTCCTGCACCAGCACTGCGCGATCGGGCGCAGCGCCTTCCACGCGCCACGAATGCTCGCGCGAGATCCCGTGCAGTGCCGTACGCTCCACCGCGCGGTTGCAGGGGAAGTGATGCACGCCGCCAGGATAGGGCAGACGGCCCTCGTCCAGGCGGTTGCTCCAGGGCAGCATCAGGAAGGCGCCGGCCCAGTAGTCGTTGGGATCGGCGCCCGTCGGCAGCGGCAGCAGCACGTCCTGCCCCGCATGGGCGAGCATGGCCAGCGCCCCGCCCCGCTCCGGCAGCAGCGCGGCGCGCCATGCCCCTCCTGCGATTTCCAGCACGGCGCTCAGTCCAGCGAGAACTGATCCTTCGGTGAGGGCGCTTCGCGCGTGTAGTCCATGGCGGTGTAGCTGCCCCCCTGGTAGCGCTCCGTCACCGGATTGCCGGAAACCTTTTCGCCCACCTTCTCACGGTACGGCTCGGCGGAATCCTGCGGCTCCCAGCCGATGCGGTCGCGATGATCCTTGCCCCAGTAGGTGTCGGGATTGTTCGAGGCGCCCCAGACCACCGCATGGCCGATCCGCGGCGCGGTGAGGAACTTCTCCGCCGCGCGCGCCAGGTCATCATAGGACAGCCAGGTGGAGAGCATCCGCCGCTCCGCCGGCTCGGGGAAGGCGGAGCCGATACGGAGGTTCAGGTTCTCCACCCCGTGCTTGTCCCAGTACATCCGCCCCATCAGCTCCCCATAGGCCTTGGAGAGGCCGTAGAAAGTGTCGGGACGGAAGGCGCAATCGGCGTCGAGCAACTCCCCGTTGCCGGCCGGCCGCTCATGGAAGCCGATGGCATGGTTGCTGCTGGCGAAGAGCACCCGCGCCTTCTCGCGCCGTGCCGCCTCATACACGTGGTACAGGCCGCGGATATTGGGGCCCAGCACCACCTCGAACGGGTGCTCCGTGCTGATGCCGCCGAAATGCAGGATGGCCTGGCAGCCTTCGGCGAGGCGCAGGATGGTGGGGCCATCGTTCAGGTCGGCCTTGGTGAAGGCCGCCCCCTTGGGCAAGTCGTCCGGGAAGGGCGCGATGTCGGTCAGTCGCAGGGTCCATCCTGCGGCCCCCAGGGCACGCGACAGCACGCGTCCGAGCGCGCCGGATGCCCCGGTCAGCAGGACGGGGCGGTCCTTGGCAGCGTTCATGGCATCCTTCTCCGTGTCGTCACGGGTGCATGGTGGCGTGGGCCGGCCTCGGCGTGAAGCCACTCCCGGCCCTTGGCGGCTCGCCTAGCCGCCGTAGCCGAGCGCGAGCCGGGGGATGGTGAGGGAGACCGCGGGCCAATAGGTGGTCAATGCCAGCGCCACCAGGATAGCCGCATAGAAGGGAACGATGGTCTTCATGACATGCTCGATCGGGATGCGCCCGATGGCGCATCCGACAAAGAGAACGGCGCCTACCGGTGGCGTCGTCAGCCCCAGGCCGAGATTCATCATCATCACCATGCCGAACTGCACCGGGTCCATGCCAATGGAAGTGACAACGGGCAGGAAGATCGGGGTGGTGATCAGGATCAGGGGCGCCATGTCCATCACGCAGCCCAGCAGCAGCAGGGCCACGTTGATCATCAGCAGAATGACGATGGGATTGTCGCTGATGGACAGCATTGCCTGGGTCAGCAGGTCGGCGAACTGGTACAGCGCGAGGAGATAGGCGAAGGCGCTGGCGGTGCCAACCAGCAGCATGACGATGGCCGTGGTGCGGACCGAGGCCGCGACCGAGACCTTGAAGCTCTCCCAGCTCAGCCCGCGATAGACGATCAATGTCACCAGCAGCGCCCAGATTGCGCCGAAGGCCGCGCTCTCCGTCACGGTGAACACGCCGGACAGCACGCCGCCCAGGATGATCACCGCCGTCACCATGCCAGGCAGCGCATCCAGGAAGCTCCAGGCCAGGGCCCGGAACCCCGCCCAGGGCTCGGCGGGATAGCCGCGCTTCACCGCGATGATATAGGCCGTGACGCCGAGGCAGAGGCACATCAGCACGCCCGGCACGATGCCCGCGAGGAACAGAGCGGAAACCGAAATACCGCCTCCCGCCGCGAGCGAGTAGATGATCATGTTGTGGCTGGGCGGGATCATGATCCCCGCGATGGAGGAGGTGGCGGTGACTGCCACCGCATAATCCGTGTCGTAGCCCTTCTGCTTCATCGCCGGGATCAGCAGCGTGCCGACCGCGGAGGCATCCGCCACGGCCGAGCCCGAGATCCCGCCGAACAGCATGGAGGAGGCGACGTCGACAACACCCAGGCCACCGCGCATCCAACCAACGAAGCCGGATGCGACGTTGATCAGGCGCCGTGCGATGCCACCATGCATCATGATCTCGCCGGCGAAGATGAAGAAGGGGATGGCAAGCAGCGAGAAGATGCTCATCCCCGCCGTCATCTGCTGGAAGGCGACGGCAGGATTGATGTCTTCCCACAGGAAGCCGGCGACTGCGGCAACGCCGAGGGTGAAGGCCACCGGCAGCCCGGTGACGATCCCCGCAATAAAAATCGCGAAGATCAGGATCAAACCGGTTTCCAAGGAGTCTACTCCAGGGTGACGATGGTGGCGTCGGGCTGCCGTGCGCCGGTCAGGTCGCGTACCACCTGCTCGGCGGCGAAAAGGGCGATCAAGATGCCGCCGACGATCAGCGGCACATAGGTCCAGCCCTGGCGGATCCCCAGCAGCGGGATGCGGATGGCCCAGGCCGTCTCGACCAGCTCCCAGGAGTAGAAGGCCATAGCTAGGCCGAAGAGGCCCACCACGGCATCGGAGAGGATCGTCGCCACGCGCTTCGCCCGCGGCGGCAGTGCATCCCGAAAGCCAATCACCGAGAGATGGAAGCGCTCTCGCACCCCGACCGCCGCGACCGGCAGCGAGATGGAAAGGACGATCAGCACCGCCGTCCGCTCCACCCAGGTGGGCGTGTCGTTCAGCACGTAACGGCCGAACACCATCCACCCCGTGATGGCCACCAGGAAGACGAGCGCCGCCCCGGCCACGACGATGACAAACCGGGACAGCGTGTCGAACACGCGGGAGACGGCGTCCATCTGCGCGGCCTGCCTCAGCGTGCTTCGCGGATTCGTCTTACGAGCTCCGCCATCCGCGGCTCGCTGGCATACTTGGTGTAGAGCGGCTCCATCAGCCGGGACCAGGGCGCACGATCCGTGATCTCGATAACCTGCGCGCCACCTGCGACGACCTTATCCCGGCTGGTCCGCTCACGCTCCGCCCACAGCTCTCGCTGATAGGTCGCGCTCTCGCGGGCAGCCGTCCGCAGCAGCTCGCGGTCCGCCGCGTTCAGGCGCTGCCAGCGCTGGCGGGAGACCGCCAGGATTTCTGGCACGTTGGAATGCTCCGTGGTGGTGAAGTAGCGCGCCACCTCGAAGTGCCGTGTGCTCTCATAGGACGGCCAGTTGTTCTCGGCCGCATCGATCACACCGGACTGGAGGGAGGTGTAGACTTCCCCGAAGGGCAGCGGCGTCGCATTGGCGCCGAGGGCCCGCATGATGTCGATCCACAGATCCGAGGTCTGCACGCGCACCTTCAGGCCGCGCATGTCCTCGGGTGTGCGGATGGGGCGGCGCGCGTACATGCTGCGCGCACCCGCGTCATACCAGGCCAGCACCACGAAGCCGGCTTTCGCCAGGTCCTCGCCCACCGCGTCGCCGATCGGACCATCCACCACGGCATGCTGATGCGCCACGTCGCGGAAGATGAAGGGCAGCGTGAAAACCTGGGTCGAGGGGACGATGTTGTTCAGCCCGCTCATGTTGAATTCGGCGAAGTCGATGCTGCCGATCCGCATCTGCTGAATCGCCTCGTCCTGCTGGCCGAGCTGCGCGGAGTGAAAGGTGCGCATGCGGATGCGGTTGTTGGTCCGCTGCGCCACGAGTTCCGTGAAGCGATCCATTCCGCGTGAAACGGGATAGTCCGGCGGATGGATGTTCCAGCCCCGCCACTCCTGCGCCTGACTGGGGGTGGACACCCATGGCAACGCGGCGAGCACGGCCGCCGTCGCGATGCGGGCGATGCGTCGGAACATCAAACGTCCTCCGGATGGGGCATATAACCTCTTGGTTACCTGACAGCCTGGAATGTGCCGCTCGCTCCTGTCAATCTCCGCACCTCAGGCCCCGTGACCGAAATCGGTGCCGCCACAGCCATTGCCGCTCACATTGCGGACGGGTTCCTGGCGGAGCATCCTGTCGGAATGCAGACCATCGACGACGCCGCCCGCGCACTGGCGGCTGGCACCACCACATCCACACAACTCGTTGAGGAGGCGCTCTCCCGCGTCCTCGACCCCTCCGGGGAAGGCGGACGCGCCTTCGTGGCGGTCCAGGCCGAGGCCGCTCGCGCCGCCGCCGGCGCCATGGATTCCCTTCGCCGCGCCAATCGCGCGCCCAGCCCCTATGCGGGCATCCCGATCAGCATCAAGGACCTGTTCGACCAGGCGGGCGTCACCACCACCGCCGGCTCCATCGCCCGCAAGGATGCCACTCCCGCCAACACCACGGCCACGGCCATCGCGCGGCTCGAGCGCGCCGGCTTCGTCGTGCTCGGCCGCACCAACATGGTGGAATTCGCCTTCTCCGGCACGGGGCTGAACCCGCATTACGACACGCCGCGTTCACCCTATGACCGCGCCACGGGCCGCGTGCCCGGCGGCTCCTCCTCCGGCGCCGCCGTGGCGGTCGCGGATGGGATGGGCTTCGGCGCCATCGGCTCCGACACCGGCGGCTCCTGCCGGGTGCCGGCCGCGCTCTGCGGCATCACCGGCTATAAGCCCACAGCCTCCCGCGTGCCGCTGACCGGCGCCTTCCCGCTCTCCACCACGCTGGACAGCATCGGGCCGCTCGCCCCGAGCGTCGCCTGCTGCGCCACGTTGGATGCGGTGATGGCCGGCGCCGAGGACGCCACCCCGCCCGTCGCCGCCCCGCTCGAAGGGCTGCGCCTCGGCCTGCCGAGCGCCACCTATCTGTTCGACGGCCTAGCCCAGCCCGTCATCGCGGCCTTCGACATTGCGCTGCGCCGCCTGGAAGCAGCCGGCGCGAAGCTCATCGACGTCGCCCTGCCCGAGATCGCGGAAATCCCTGCCGCCAACGCCACCGGTGGCTTCGCGGCGGCGGAATCCTGGGCGCTGCACCGGGAGCTGATCGGCCGCGCACGCGACCGCTACGACCCGCTGATCCTCGCCCGCATCGAGCGCGGCGCGAGCATGACGGCAGCCGATTTCATCACCCTGATGGCCGAGCGCGCGCGGATCATCGCGGCCATCGCCCCGCGCACCGCCCATTTCGATGCCATCATCGCGCCGACCTGCCCGCTGACGCCCCCCGCCATCGCCGAGCTGGCGGCGGCGGATGACTTCAACCGCATCAACATGCTGCTGCTGCGGAACACGGCGGTGGGGAACTTCCTGGACCGCTGCTCGATCAGCCTGCCGTGCCAGGCAGAAGACGAGGCGCCTGTCGGGCTGATGCTGACGGGGGAGCATGGCGGCGACACGCGGCTGCTGGCGGTGGCGCGTGCGGTCGAAGGCGTGCTTCGAGCGAAGTGAAGGAAGGACGGGGGAGTGAACTCCCCCGGTCCCCCTCCTCCCGACGATAAAAGGAAGAGGGGGGGCTAGGAGAGTTCCTTCCCCAACCTTCAGGTTCCGGGCGCGGCCAGATAGGCGACGATATCCCGGCGGTCTGCCTCGTTCGTCACGCGAATGGGCTGGCGCGTGCCGCGCACCTTGCCCTGCGGGTTCGCGAGGAACTCGTTCAGCTCCTCCACGCTCCAGGTGATGCCGGAGGCCTTAAGCGCGGGGGAGTAGTTGAACCCCTCCACGCTGGCAGCCGGCCGACCCACCACGCCCTGCAGATGCGGGCCGCCGCCATTCCGGGTGGAAGCCACCTGATGGCAGCTCGCGCATTGCCGCTGAAACAATGTCCGGCCCTTGGCGGGGTCGGCCGCATCCTGCGCGAAGGCTGGCATCGCAAGAGCCGCCAGGGCGGCGGCGAGTACAAGGCGCATCACATCAACCCTTATCACGACCCCAGGCGGGTCTTGGACATCGGCAGGCTGCGGATGCGCTCACCCGTCAGCGCCGCCACGGCATTCGCAACCGCAGGCGGCACGCCGGGCACGCCCGGCTCGCCGATGCCGCCCAGCGCAGCGCCGCTTTCCACCACGCGAACGTGGATTCGTGGCATGCGAACCAAAGAAAGGATCGGATAGGTGTCGAAGTTGCGCTGCTGCGGCTCCCCGCCCTCATAAGTGACCTCCTCCAGCAGGGAGGAGGAAAGGCCGATGGCTGCGGCGGACTGCACCTGCGCCTCGATGATCGCCGGGTTCACCGCCCGGCCCGGGTCGATCGCCACCCAGATGTCATGCACACGGATCTCGCCATCGGCGATCGAGACCTCGGCTATGGTCGCGACCTCCGAGCCGAAGGGCGAGGCCATGGCAACGCCCCTCGCGCGACGCACGCCATCCACCTCGAAAGGCCCGCGCTTCCAGCCGCCCGACATCTCCGCCACCGCGCGCAGCAGCGTCGCCTGGCGCGGCTTGTCGCCCAGCATGGCCAACCGCATCTCATACGGGTCCCGCCCGCCCGCGATTGCCATCTCGTCGAGGAAGGACTCGTAGAAGAAGTCGTTCATCGAGTGGCCGACGGAGCGCCAGAAGGAGATGATCGGCGCCTGCGGAATCTTCACGCAATCCACGCGCTTCGCGGCGATGGAATAGGGCTTGCCGGCGATGCCCTCGACCATTGAGGAATCCACCGGCCGGTCCGGCGTGAAGTAACGGCCGATGGGGCCCTCGCCCATGGCGGCGGCATGAAGCGCGACCGGCATGCCATTCGCGTCCAGCCCGCCTTTGAAGCGTGCGAAGCCGATGGGGCGGAGCCCGTCCCGCAGGAACTCCTCCTCCCGCGTCCAGAGCACCTTCACCGGGCGGTTCACGGCCTTGGACAGCAGGATCGCCTGCGGGAAGGGCGCCGAAGCCTCATAGAGGAAGTGCCGGCCGAAGAAGCCGCCCAGGATGGGCGAATGGATCTTCACCTTGTCCTGTGCGAGTCCGGCGACCTTCGCGGCGACGGCCTGGAACATCTCGGGCGCCTGGTTCGGCACCCACAGGTCCAGCGTGCCGTCCTCGTTGAAGCGCGCGATGGCGGAGGGCGGCTCGATCTGGGCATGCGCCAGATAGGGCGCGTCATACTCCGCCTCGATCGTCTTGGCGGCGCCCGCGAAGGCGGCGGCCAGATCGCCACTCTCCTCCGCCGGCGCACCGGCTCCCTTCTCCGCGCGCAGCTTCGCCAGCATACCGGCCGAGGAGAAGTCGGCCGGCAGGGCGCGGGCGTGCTGCCCCTCCGTCCAGGTCACCTGCAGCGCCTCCACGGCCTTGCGGGCGCGCCACCAGCTATCGGCCAGCACGGCCACGGCACCGGGCAGCTTCTGGATGGAATGCACGCCGGGCATGCCGCGCACCTCGGCCTCATTGGCCAGGGTGCCGGGTTCCTGGCCGAGCCGCGGCGCATGGGTCACGGCCGCCTGCAGCATGTTCTCGACCTTCAGGTCGATCGCGTATTGCGCGCGGCCCGTGGACTTGTCCCGCGCATCCAGCCGCGGGACGGGCTTGCCGATCCAGCGGAAACTCGCGGGATCGCGCTGCGCCGCCACCTCGCTCGGCTGCAGCTTCATCGCGTCCGCCACCAGCTCCGCATAGGTCAGGGAGCGGTTGGAGGCGCGGTGCAGGACCTTGCCGGGCTCGGTGGTCAGCTCCGCTTCGGGCGCGTTCAGCCGCGCGGCGGCGGCGCGGACGAGCATGTTGCGGGTGGTGGCGCCCAGCTGGCGCATCGTGCCGTAGCTGGACCGCACGGAAAGACTGCCGCCCGTCAGCCGCCGGCCATTGACCACCATGTAGTCCGCACCGGGCGGTGCGCAGTCCACGATGAAATTCGCCGGATCGACGTCCAGTTCCTCGCCGACGATCTGTGCCATGGCGGTGGCGACGCCCTGCCCGCCCTC
Organism: Muricoccus harenae; assembly: GCF_009848505.1. Classification (GTDB taxonomy): domain Bacteria; phylum Pseudomonadota; class Alphaproteobacteria; order Acetobacterales; family Acetobacteraceae; genus Roseomonas; species Roseomonas harenae. The sequence goes on along the minus strand of NZ_WWDL01000001.1, from coordinate 349,590 downwards.
CACGAAGGGAGAGAGCAGCCGCACCTTTCCGTCCTGCCGGATCTCGAGGAAGGCGGCCACCTGCGTGCCGGGGCGCGGCGCAGCGGCGGCCAGCCCCTCGCCCTGCGCCTGCGCGGCGCGGCCCTTCACCATGACGCCCAGCAGCAGCGCGCCGGCGCCCACGCCGAACAAGCCGCGGCGGGAAAGGTTAGCGACGCCCGTCTCGGGGATCGTCACTTCGGCGGCCGGGCTGCCCAGGAGGGCATCGGTGCCGGGATTGATCATGCCGTCCATGCTCCGCGTCTCCCGTTCAGGCTGTCGCGGCCTGCCGCACAGCGGCGGCAATGGCGTTGTAGGTGCCGCAGCGGCAGAGATTGGTCATCGCGGCGGTGATGTCCTCCTCGCTCGGCTTGGGCGTCTGCTTCAGCAGCGCCGTCGCGGCCATCACCTGGCCGGACTGGCAGTAGCCGCATTGTGCCACCTGGTTCGAAACCCAGGCCTCGACCACCTTGGCGCCCACGGGATCCCGCTCCACCGCCTCGATGGTCGTCACCTGCGCGCCGACCACGCTTTCGGCAGGGGTGACGCAGGCCCGGGTGGCGGTGCCATCGACCAGCACCGTGCAGGCCCCGCACTGGGCAATGCCGCAGCCATACTTGGTGCCCGTCATGCCCAGCGTGTCGCGCAGCACCCAGAGGAGCGGGGTGTCGCCTTCCGTCTCTACTTGCCGGGTCTCGCCATTGATCGTGAGTTCCAGCATCCTCGCCTCCGCTCGCGCCCGGACCGGGCGTCGGCGGAAACTACCCTGCGACCCGTCGCTCCGCGCATACACGTCTGCGTGGACACATCTTTGTTTCCAAATGCAAATATATGCAAACGGCCCGCCCCTTGCGGGAGGCGGGCCGTTCAGAACTGTGCAGAACGCAGAAAGGCGGGCGAGTGCCGGATCAGCGGCCGGTCATGATCCGCCCGACAAGCTCCTTCACCGTCGGGATGAACCCGTTCGAGTAGAAGGGATCCTGCGCAAAGCGGGGCGCGTTGTGCCCGGCGAACATCAGATTGTGCTCCGGATCGCCGCCATGGCCGATGTCCTGCAGCGTCTTCTGGATGCAGAAGCTGCGCGGATCGGCCTTCTTGCCGTTGGAGTGATCGTCCGTGTGCTGCGCCCAGTTGGAGAAGCGGCACTGGGAGAGGCAGCCCATGCAAGCCACCTGGTCCGCCAGGATCTGCCGACTGGTCTCGGGCGTCACGAAGATCAGCGTGTCGTCGGGGGTGCGGAGCGCCTCGGTATGGCCCTCGTTCTCCCACTGCTTCACATGCTGCAGGTCACCCGGCACTAGATAGACGGACCGCTTGCGCGGACCGACGCCGTATTGCGCCGAATGCTCGCCGATCGGCTCGGCCGTGTAGGCCACTTGTCGATGGCTCCGCCCCTCCAGCTCACGCAGGAAGTCGTTGCGCACCGCGCTGCTGTAGAAGCCGGTGGGGGAGAAGTTCTGCAGGCTTACATCGCCAGGCTTCAGCGTCAGCAGGCGCTGCTTCCAGGCATCCGGGATCGGGCTCTCGCGCGTCAGCAGCGGGCGCGTGCCGAACTGGAAGGCGATCGGACCCAGCTCGGGATTGTCGATCCAATCCTCCCACTCCTCGAGCCACCACACGCCGCCGGCCATGATGATGGGCACCTCGCCCAGGCCGAACTCGCGCATCTGCTGGCGCAGCTTCAGCACGCGGGCATAGGGCGCCTCCGGCTTGCGGGGGTCCTCGGAGTTGGACAGGCCGTTATGGCCGCCAGCCAGCCAGGGATCCTCGTAGACCACGCCGCCCAGCCACTCGCTGGCCTTGGAATAGGCGCGCTTCCACAGCGCGCTGAAGGCGCGGGCGGAGGAAACGATGGGATAGATGTGGACGCGGTATTCCCGCGCGATGTCGGCCAGGCGGTAGGGCATGCCGGCACCGCAGGTGATGCCATGGATCAGGCCCTTGGCCCCTTCCAGCATCCCACGCGCCACGCGCTCCGCCCCGCCCATCTCCCACAGGATGTTGGCATGGACCCGGCCACGGCCATTGGACCGCTCATGCGCCTCGCGCGCCTGCGCGATGCCGCCGGCGATGCCATAGGCCACCAGCTCCTCGTGGCGCTCGCGCCGCGTCTTGCCGTGGTACTCCTGCGGAATGATCCGCCCCTGGGCGTCGTAGCTGTCGGCATTCACGGCGGAGAAGGTGCCAACGCCACCCTCTGCGGCCCAATTGCCGCTGGACGCACCATTGGTGGCGGAGACGCCCTTGCCGCCCTCGACGAGGGGGAGGACCTCGGCACCGCCCATGCGAATGGTGTTGATCGCCTTCAAGGCCAGTCTCTTCCCTGGAACAGGACGGTCACCGGACCGTCTCTCGGGGCCGCATATGGTCCGGGCCAGGGAAATGGAACAGTCCCCGGCCCGGCCTTTACTTCGAATTCACGCTGCCGCGGAACGCGGCACCGCGTCTTCAGTCGTCGCGGCGCGGACGGCGCGGGCGATCGTTCCGGTCACCACGGTCGCTCCGTTCGCGGCGCTCGCCGTTGTCCTCACCCTCGGCGCGCGGGCGCTTGGCGCCCACCTCCTCGGTCATGTCGGCGCCGGTCTGCTGGTTCACCACCCGCATGGACAGCTTCACCTTGCCGCGATCATCGAAGCCGATGACCTTCACCTTCACCTTGTCGCCCACCGAGACGACGTCGGCGGTGCGGTTCACGCGGTCCTGCCCGAGCTCGCTGATGTGGACGAGCCCGTCCTTGGCACCAAGGAAGTTCACGAAGGCGCCGAAGTCGGCGACCTTCACGACGGTGCCGTTGTAGATCGCGCCCACCTCGGCCTCTGCCGTGATGCCACGGATGCGGTCGATCGCGGCCTGGGTCGCCTCGGTGCTGCTCGACGCGATCTTGATCGTGCCGTCATCCTCGATGTCGATCTTCGTGCCGGTCTGCTCGACGATCTCGCGGATCACCTTGCCGCCCGTCCCGATGACTTCGCGGATCTTGTCCTTCGGCACCTGGATCACGGTGATGCGCGGGGCGGTCGCGGCCACCTCGCCGCGAGAGCCGGAAAGGCCCTTCGCCATCTCGCCCAGGATGTGGATGCGGCCATCCTTCGCCTGCTCGAGCGCGATCTTCATGATCTCGAAGGTGATGGACGTGATCTTGATGTCCATCTGCAGGGCGGTGATGCCCTGCTCCGACCCGGCCACCTTGAAGTCCATGTCGCCGAGGTGATCCTCGTCGCCCAGGATGTCGGACAGGACCGCGAAGCCCTTGTCTTCCTTGATCAGGCCCATGGCGATGCCGGCGCAGGGGCGCACCAGCGGCACGCCGGCGTCCATCAGCGACAGCGAGGTGCCGCAGACGGTCGCCATGGAGGAGGAGCCATTGGACTCCGTGATCTCCGACACGACGCGGATCGTGTAGGGGAACTTGTCCTTCTCCGGCAGCAGCGGGTGGATGGCGCGCCAGGCAAGCTTGCCATGGCCGATCTCACGACGGCCCGGGGAGCCCATGCGGCCCGTCTCACCCACCGAGTAGGGCGGGAAGTTGTAGTGCAGCATAAAGTCCTCCCGGTACTCGCCGGGGAGGGCGTCGATGATCTGCTCGTCCTGGCCGGTGCCCAGGGTCGCGACGCAGAAGGCCTGCGTCTCGCCACGGGTGAACAGGGAAGAGCCATGGGCGCGCGGCAGGATGCCGACCTCGGACACGATCGGGCGCACGGTCTTGGTGTCGCGGCCGTCGATGCGGATGCCGGTGTCGAGGATGGTGTTGCGGACGACATCCGCCTCCAGCCCCTTCATGAAGCCCTTGGCAGTGGCGGGGTCGATGCCCTCGGCCTCCAGCTTCTCGGCGATCGCCTTCTTCACCGCGCCAACCTTGGCGTAGCGGGACTGCTTGACCGTCTCCTTATAGGCCTCGGTCATATCGGCGGTGCCGAGCTCGGCGATGCGGGCCTTCAGCGCCTTGTCGGCCTCGGAGACCTCGGCCAGCGGCCAGGGCTCCTTGGCGGCGCGCTCGGCCAGCTCGATGATGCCCTGGATGACCGGCTGGAAAGCCTTGTGGCCGAACTCCACGGCGCCGAGCATCACGGCCTCGGACAGCTCCTTGGCCTCGGACTCCACCATCAGCACGCCCTCGGCCGTGCCGGCGACGAAGAGGTCGAGCTCGCTCGTCTTCACCTGGTCCAGCGTCGGGTTGAGGATGTACTCACCCGCCGCATAGCCGACGCGCGCGCCAGCAATCGGGCCGAAGAAGGGGATGCCCGAGATGGTCAGGGCGGCGGAGCAGCCGACCATGGCGACCACATCGGGATTGTTCTCGAGGTCATGCGACAGCACGGTCGCGACGACCTGAACCTCGTTCCGGAAGCCCTCTGGGAAGAGGGGGCGGATCGGGCGGTCGATCAGGCGGGAGACGAGGGTCTCGTTCTCGGAGGGACGGCCCTCGCGCTTGAAGAAGCCGCCCGGGATCTTGCCGGCCGCGAAGGCCTTCTCCTGGTAGTTCACCGTGAGGGGGAAGAAGTCCTGCCCCGGCTTCACGTTGCGGGCACCGACCACGGTGCAGAGCACGATGGTGTCGCCCAGCCGCGCCATCACGGCCCCATCGGCCTGACGGGCGATCTTGCCCGTCTCGAGGGTCAGCGTCTTGCCGCCCCACTCGATGTCCTTGCGGTAGTAGTTGTCGAACATGCGTGCGTCCTGTCGGCCCCACGAGGCCGGATTGCCTGCGGGGCGGTGTTGCGACACGGATGGGATGAAGGGTCTCTGCGCCCCCCAAGCCCCACTGTCTCCGGGCTTGGATGCCCGGCGTCTCGGGCGGCATGGTATCCGCACGCGTTACCGCGAGGCGGCCTCGGTGCGCGTTCCCGCGCAACGGGGATCCATGTGGCCGGAAACGCCGCGGCGCGGCCGTTCCTGTCAGCCCACCGCATACGCGGAGGGCGGGCGGAACCCTTCGGTCCCGCCCGGCGGGCCGCTGTATGGCCGGTTCCCACCACAAAGGCCAGGGAAATCACGCCTCTGGCGTCCCGGGGCCAAGCCATGCGGGACAAGCCGGGGCCCGGGTTGCAAATCCGTCATCTTACCCCCACCTCTCGGTGGCCAACGCTGGTTCGGACCGCTTTCATCGCCCGGAAGGGCGACCGGGCCCGTCTCTACGCCGGTACCTGGCTCCTCGTGGCGCCGGCCCGCGGGGGCAACCCCCTTCGAAAGATGCGCGATCGATGCCGACTGGAACCGTGAAGTGGTTTAATGCGACCAAGGGCTACGGCTTCATCCAGCCGGATGACGGGTCCAACGACGTGTTCGTCCACATCTCGGACGTTACCCGCGCGGGGCTGCGCGGCCTGAATGAGGGCGACAAGCTTTCCTTTGAGGTCCAGAAGGACCCGCGCGGCAAGATGTCCGCTTCCAACCTCCAAATGGGGTGAGACCCGGAAGGGTTTCGGCAGGGGGCGGATCGCTGCCCCAAGCCTGATGACTGGGGCGTCGCGGGCCACAGGCCTGCCGGCGCCCTTGTCACATCGGGGTCACATCGGGGCCTTCACCGGCCCTTCATCCAAGGTGGACCATATCCCAGGTCCGCCCATCGCGATCGTGAAGCGACAGCCTGACGCGTCGGCACGATCATCACCGCGGCCAATCCGTTCTCCCGCCTGGAACCAGGCTGGACCGCCGGCCAAAAACCGCCCTGGCGGCGCTGCATGCGCCGCCAGGGCCAATGTAAAGAAGAAATCATGCAGACTATCACCACGCCCGATAAGGGCATTCAGCGCCTGCCGACTCCCAGCCCCGTTCCCGTGGGCACACTGAGCGAGGCCGAGATCCGGCAGATCATCCGCGACACGCTCGGCTAAGGCCGAACAGCGGTTCACCGTGAAGGGCGGCGGCAGGGGATCCCTGCTACCGCCCATAGGTGCCGATGAGGCACCCCTTCGCCAGCACCCCATGACGCAGCGCCGCTCGGACGGTGTTCCGCCCGGGGACCCCCGACAGCCCTCCCGGCCATGCCCCAAGGGCGAAAAGCTGGAAGGCATAGCGGTGGGGCCCATGACCGGGTGGCGGATCCGGCGGCAGCCAGCCAGTCTGGAAATACGAATTCCGCCCCATGCCCAGCCCGGGCAGCCCCGGCCTTCCCGGCCCGGGCAGGTCCCCCGCCGCCAGCATGCCGTTCCCAGGCGGCAGGCGCGTCACGACGGCATGGACCAGCGGCCGGGGCGTCGGGCTGTCGGCATCCTCCACCACCAGCACCAGGCTCGCGGTCCCGGCGGGCACGCCCTGCCAGGACAAAGGCGGGGAAAGCCCTGGCCCGTCCGCCGTGTGCAGGGCGGGAATGGGACCGCCCTGCTCGAAGGCAGGGCTGGAGATTTCGATCAGCGCCGGTACGTTGACGCCCGCGAAGAGCAGGGCATTGATCCCCGGCCGCATCCCCGCCAGGGCGCGGCCGAGGCCGGAAGGCAGGTGCTGCAGCATGGGGCCTCCATCGGGTCTTCCCCGAAGGGACGCGGTTGGAGCCGCCGGGTTGCGGCGCCGGCCGCGATATCCGATCCATGTCCCATGCCCGACACCCACCGCTTCGGCGACGATACCCTCACCGCCACGGTCTCGGCCGATGGCGCGGAGCTGCATTCGATCCGCGATGCGGCGGGCAGGGAGTGGCTCTGGCAGGCCGGGCCGGAATGGCCGCGCCGGGCGCCCATCCTGTTCCCCATCGTCGGCCGCCTGCCGGGCGACACGCTCCACCATGCTGGCCAAGCCCACCGCCTGACTCAGCACGGCTTCGCCCGCGACGGCCGCTTTGGCTGGACCAGCCGCGATGCCGCCTCCTGCGCCCTTCACCTGTCGGATGATGCGGCCACGCGCGAAGCCTTCCCCTTCGCCTTCTCCCTTGCCGTGAACTGGACGGTGCGGGACGGCACGCTCGCCTGCACCGTCACCGTTTCCAATCCGGGTGACAGCCCCCTGCCCTTCAGCCTGGGGGCTCATCCGGCCTTCGCCTGGCCGCTCCCCGGTTCGGCATCCCCGCTGGGCCACCGCCTGTCCTTCCCCGGGCTCGAGGCGACCAGCCTGTCCGCCCGGCGCCTGACCGGCGGGCTGCTGGATGCGGCTGAGAGCATCCCCCTTATGGACGGCACCCTCCCCCTGCACCCGGATCTCTTTGCGGCGGATGCGATCGTCCTGCCGGGCTTTCCCGGGCGCCGTCTCCACTACGCGGCGCCCGACGGTGCGGCACTGGAGATGGAATGGGAGGGCTATGGCGATCTTGGCCTCTGGTCGAAGCCGGGCGCTCCCTTTCTTTGCCTGGAGCCCTGGTGCGGCACGGCGGCGCCGCTGGGTTGGAACGGCGATTTCCTGGAGAAGCCGGGAGTCAGCATCCTGGCGCCGGGAGCGGTGCGGGAATTTCGCTGGATGGTGAAGATTTCGGCGCCATAGGCCCCCGGGGCGCTGCCCCTGGACCCCGCCGGGGGGCGGGCGCGCCCCCCGGACCCTGCGAGGGTTTAGATGGGGGGCATGGGGGCCGCGGTTTCGCTGCGCATCGGCAGGTTGCCCCAGCCGCGCTCGTATTGGGGCGGGATCGCAAGGCGGTCTGTGCGCCCCAGCGCCTCGGCGGCATGGGTCGGCCAATACGGGTCGCGCAGCATGGCTCGGGCCAGCAACACCATGTCAGCGCGGCCTTCAGCCACGATGGACTGCGCCAGCTCAGGCGTTTCGATCAGCCCCACGGCCGCCACCGGAATGCCGGCGCCGCGCACCGCTTCCGCCCCCGGCACCTGGTAGCCCGGGCCGAGCGGGATCTGCTGCCGGTTCGTGATCCCGCCCGAGGAAACATCGACGAGGTCCACGCCCAGCGGCGCCACCTGACGGGCAAGCTCCACGCTTTCAGCGGTGGTCCAGCCGCCCTCGGCCCAATCCGTGTGGCTGATGCGCAGGAGCAGCGGAACATCCGCCGGCACGGCATCGCGAACGGCCGCCACCGTCTCGCGCACCAGCCGCGTCCGGCCCTCGAACCCGCCGCCCCAGGAATCGGCCCGCGTGTTCGACAGCGGCGAGAGGAACTGGTGCAGCAGGTAGCCATGGGCAGCATGCACCTCCACCACGCGGTAACCCACGCGTACGGCCCGCCGCGCGGCGGCGACGAAGGCGGTGATGGTGTCGGCGATCTCCGATTCGGCCATGGCGCGCGGAGCCAGCATCCCGTCCATCGCCAGGTCCGAGGGGCCGATCGTCTCCCAGCCCGGTTCGGCAGCGCCATGGACCCAGGGGGGATTGCGGCTGGCCTTGCGCCCAGCATGGGCGAGTTGGATTCCCGGCACCGCTCCGGCCGCTGCGATGGCGCTGGCCAGCCGCGCATGGCCGGGCACCTGCGCTTCCTCCCAAAGACCAAGGTCGCCGGGTGTGATGCGCCCTTCGGCGGTTACGGCCGTGGCTTCGGTGAGGACCAGGGCAGCGCCGCCGAGCGCCCGTTGGAGGAGATGGGCGAGATGCCAATCGGTCGGGCGCCCATCAGGCCCGCAGCAATATTGGCACATGGGCGCAAGCCCAATGCGGTTGCGCAGCGTAACGCCGCGCAGTGTCAACGGATCGAAAAGGTCGGGCAAAGGGGCCGCTCCGGCATCTGGGTCGATGCCAGTTAAGCCCGCCCGCCCGCCGCTTGAAGCCCCGCCCTGCCGAAGCAGGGCGGGGGGGGGGCGCATCAAATGCGGAATTCCTCGCGCTTGCGGCCCGAGGCTTCCATCGCCGAAAGCCATTTCGGCATCCGGCCGCGCCCACTCCAGGTTTCGCCATTCGGCCCCCTGAAACGGGCGGCGACGGAACCGCCGGCATCGCGCCGGGTGCGGCGGGTGGAGGATTGGGCCTGCGAACCGCCCGAAATCAGCTTCTCGAATTCCAGCCCGAGTTCGGCGGCCTTGCCCCGGAACTCCTCGATCAGTGCGGCACGCGCCTCATCCTGCTTTTCCGCACGCTTCGCCTCGGCGGCCTGGATCAGGGCGGTCAGTTCCTGCGCACTCATGGAATCGAGGTCGAAAGTCGCTTTGCGCGATGTGTCGGCCATGGTTGCAATCTCCCAAAAAGGGGCTTCCGATCAGGGGGTCGAAATGCCGCATTCACGGTGCGAATCGCCGGATGCGGAAACGCTGTAATCCATATCGGGGCTGCGGACATAATGTCGATGGCTTACCGCCGCATTTGCACAGAATGACAGACCGCAATTTCCCACGCAAAACATTTCGGCACAGAACCTAACGCAGCGGCCGCGGTTATCTCGCGGCGGCGCCCAATGCGGAAATGAGCGGTCCCGGTGCAAATGGTGGCAGCCGCCCCAGCCGGTTTTCAATCACCGTGACAATCACCGGATCGCCCGGTGCGCGGGGCAGCAGCCGTCCAGCAGGATCAGCCGAATAGGCTGTCAGCGTCACGGCATCCGCGACATTCCCGCCCACTGCCTCCACCGCCCCTGCGTTGATGCGGAGCACGATGTCGCAATGCATCGGCCGGAACTTCCCCATCTCAGCCAGGCGGTTCCGCCAGGAGGCGAGCGGATGGCGCGAGCGGTCAGCGCAGACCAGGTCACCCGGCGCCGGCGCATAGGTCGTCGGATCATGCGGCAGGAAGGGCGCCCGGTCCGGAAATTCGAGCGCATCCCGCAGGATCGCGTCGAGATAGAAGGAATGGGAGGCGGAGGCGTGGAATTCCCGCTCATCCACCCCCGCCCCCCGCATGACATAGGAGACGAAGGCGGCCGACCAGGCCGGTTCCGACCAGACGCCCGCTCCCGCATCCCCCGCCAGCCGCGCCGACCAGCGTCCACGATTGCGGGCGATGGCAGCCCCGGCCTCCGCCTCGGGCACGGCGCGCCAATAGGCCAGGACCCGCGGGAAGGCCTCCGTGCCGCCTTCGGTGCCGGCCGGGAGCGCCGGCAACCCTGGGCCGGCCAGCAGCCGTCCCCATTCTACCCATTCAGCCTCGGCGATCCGCAAGATCCGCTTCCGCACGGAAGACGGATAGGCGATCGGCGCCTCCCGCACGGGCGGGGGCGCCGCGCAGCCCGCCGCCGCCAGCAGAAGGAGAAGCGCCGCAAGGCGATGCCTCAAGCCGTGACCCCGCCCACCGACAGCGCCACCTCATCCGGTGACAGCACGGCCAGGAGAAGAGCGGCCTGGCCAAGCGCATCGGCCTGATCGCCCTGCGCCGGCAGCACCTCCAACCGATCGGCATGGTTGCGCAGGCGCGAGGAAAGAAGGTCCAGGCAGGCGGCCATCACCGCCCTGGCATGGGAAAGCATCGAGGCATCGACGGCCATCCGGCCCGTCTCGGCCACCATCTCTACCGCCCGCAGCCCCCGCAGCACAGCGGCAAGGGCAGGCGTGGACGGATTCGGCTCGGCGGCCACGCCAGGAAGGGCCGGCCCTTCCGGCCGAAGAGTAAGCACAGCGCGCTGCAGCGCCTCCTGCACCCAGGGCTCCGGCACCAGAGTCGCGGCGCGGGCCAGGGCGACGATCGCCGCCCCATGGTCGCGCAGCCCAGCCCCGAACACGCCTTCCGGCGAAGCGGCGGCCACGAGCTGGCCGAGGAGCTGCCGCAGCCGCCGCCGGTCGCGCGGCAGGCCGCCGGCGCGCCATACGGCGTCCAGCGCGACAACCAACGGCGCCAGCTCCGCGACGGGCAGCGGGGCCGCATCCTCTTCGGGCAGCGCGGCCAGTTGCCGGTCCAGCCAGTCCCGCAGCCGCGCCAGCCGCTCGCGCGGAATGGGATGGGCAAAGGCTGGCGCGTTCAGCAGTACCGAGGCCACGGCGGCCATCGGCGCGCCCGGCCCGGCCTGCCCCAGGTCCCGGCCGCCCAGCACGTCGGGCGTCCGCAACAGGCGCAGTGCGGCCTCGGGTGTGCCGGGCGCGACGCCGCGCGCCAGCAGCCGGTCCTCCCGCAGCACGGCCGTGCCGCCGCGCGCGAGGTTCGGCACCGTGTGCCGCAGCACCACCCAATGCGGCGCTCCTGCCCGGGTCTGGGCGTGGATGTTGAACACCCCCTCCCCCGCCCGGGGGCGGATGTGCAGGGCGATCGCATCCTCCTCCGGCCCGGCCTGCCAGAGATGGAAGGAATCCGTCGCGCCCTCGGCCAGGAGCTCATCCTCGGCGAAGGGCCCGGCAGGGCGGCGGTGCTGGCCGCCGGTCCGGCCGACCGACACCTCGGTGAAGGGCCTGGCATGATCGGAAAGCGCATCCACCGCCGTGGTCAGGCGCAAGGCGGAAAGGCCGGACTTCGGCCCGGCGCGGAGCCTGACGGTCAGGCGGAGGAGCGGATCGGTCGCGGAGACGCGGTACTCGTAGCGGATGGTGCCGGCGACCAGCTTCAGCCCGGGCACCGGGCTCAGCCGCAGCGTGCTCTCGTGCCACATCAGCGCGCCCGCACCCTCGGGCTGCACGCCCTGGGCGGTCACCGCCTCCTCGACATCCAGCGTGCGGGCACGCAGCGAGAGGCGCCCCAGCAGCCCGGGCATCCCGCCCTCCAGCCGAAGCCGCACCATGTTGCCGCTGTGCAGCACGTCGCTATCGCGCGTGTCGCCGCGCAGCCGCTGCCGCAGCACGCCATCGGCCAGATCGCCGGTGAACTCGTGCCAGGGGGTGAGGACGCGGATGTCGCGCGGATCGGCGCGCAGAATCTGCACGCGGCCCTCGGCGGCGGCCAGGGCGCCGCGCGCCGGCGGGCCGGCCTCCTCTCCCATGGCAGTTACGAAACCCAGCACGGCATCGGCCAGGCCAGGATCGGCCGCGCGTAGGGCGGGGATCGCCATCGCCTCGGCCGCAAGCACGTTGTCCGCCGTCAGCAGCGGGGCGCCGTGGGCCTCGCTCCGCGCCAACCCGGCGAGCCTCTGCCCATCGACCCGTACCTCGCGCAGCATCCGGCGCAGCGTGGCCAGGAGACGGTCGCGCTCGGTCGTGTGCAGCAGGTCAGGCATGGAATCGCAGATCCGGCGTCCTTCGGAGAAGGCCGAATGATAGAACGGTTCACCCCGGCGCGATATCGCCGGAGGGCGACATTCCGCCCGTCCGGCCCCCGCTGCTCCCTGCGGCTCCGCTCACGGCGAGCGGCGGCCGATATGCGGCCTCAATCCGTCAGCCGCACCCCGGTCGCCCGCGCGATCTCTCCCCAGCGCGCGCTCTCCTGCTTGATGAAGCGCGCCATGGCGGCCGGATCGCGGTCCTCGAGGGTGAAGCCCGCTGCCGTGACACCGCGGCGCACTGCCTCATCCTTCTGGGCGTTGACCAGGGCCCTGGCGATCCGGTCCACCGCCGCATCCGGCGTGGCGCGCGGCGCGAACAGGGCGTTCCATACCGGCAGCACGAAGCCGGGCACGCCGGCCTGATCGAAGCTCGGCACCTCCGGCAGAAGCGGGTCGCGGCCGGGGCCGGTGACGGCCAGCGCGACCACCTTGCCCTCCTGGATCAGCGGCAGGGCGGAGCCGGTGGCGGCCACCATCACATCCACCCGGCCTGCCGCGATTTCCAGCAGCGCCTGGGGCGCGCCGCGATAAGGGATGTGCTGCGCCTTGAGCCCCGCCTGCGCGGTGAGCCCGGCCATGAACAGGTGGCTGGCCGAGCCGGCGCCGACGCTGCCGTAATTGACCTCCTGCGCCTTCGCATGGGCGATGAAGCCAGGAAGATCCTTCGCCAACCCCGGCCGCGCCACCAGCACCTGCATCGAGACGCCGAGGAAGCCAACCGGGCGAAAATCCTTGTCCGGATCGAAAGGCAGCCTGTCGGTCAGGTGCTTGGTGATCGAGATCGGGCCGTTATTGCCGACGAAGAGCGTGTTCCCGTCCGGCGCGGCGCGTGCCACGGCCTCGGCCGCCACGATCCCGCCGGCGCCAACGCGGTTGTCCACCACCACGGCCTGGCCCAGCGGCCCGGCAATGGCCTGGCCATAAAGCCGCGCGAGCGTGTCGGGCGTGGTGCCGGCAGGGAAGCCGACGACGATGCGGAGCGGCGCCGATTGCGCCCGTGCGCCGCGCGCCGCCAGGGCCAGCGCCGCCGGCAGGCCCAGGACCAGCCTCCGGCCAGGTCCCGTCCGGCCAGGCCCATTCGATCCGCTCATGTCGTCTCCACCCCCAGAGGTCCACGGTAAACGGGACCTTGCTGGCGAATTATCCGCGAGCGGGTTCCTGGGCAAGCGGGCCCAGGAAGGGCCGGGACAGGATCGCTACTTGACCTCCTCGTCCGGCATGACGCCGAAGAATTCGGTGCGGCGCAGCCAGCCGCGATGCTCGCCCACCTGCACCTCGCACCAGGACTCGCTCGCCGCGCAGAGCCGGATGCGGCCGAGCACGCCGGGCTTCAGCCGGGCGACGACATTCGCCGATTCCTCCGGACGACGCCGCAGCACGCGCTCCTGCCCCGTCACCACGAAGGTGCGGCGGCCGGTGAGGTTGGACTGGTGCACCCAGCCTTCCGTGCCATCCATGTCGCGGATCCGACGCCACAGCTCGAACTCCCGCACGATCTCCACGGGCAGCTCGCGGCGCTGATAGGTCCATTCGATCGGGTAACGGGTGCCGGGACCGGCCCGCATGTTCACCTCATCCGCCCGCAGCGCGGCAAAGCGCGGCAGGGGAAGGCTGGTAACCGGCCCGATCTTCTGCTCCTCCTCGCGCGGCGGCGGAGGGGCCGGCTGTGGAGCAGGCGCCGCGCCGGCGGCAGCTCCTGCTGCGGCACCCGCCGCCCCGGCCGCGGCACCAGCGGCGCGGCGGCGGTTGGGCTGGGTCTGCTGCGGGGTGACGGTGCGCGGCGGTGTCGCCTGGCCCTCGCGCCGCGCTGTCGGGCGCGGGCGGGACGAAGCTGGCTGGCTCTCCCGGGGCCGCGCGGCAGGGGCCGGCTGAGGGCTAGCCGCCTGGGGCCCGGCCGGTGCCGTGGTGGCACGCGGGGCGGGTGCCGGACGCGGGGCCACGGGCCTTGCTGGCGCCGTGTCCCGGCGCGGCGCGGCCGGGGCAGCAGCAGAGGGCGCGGCTGCCGGGGCAGGGCTGGCCGGCGCGCCATTGCGCTGGACAGGGACGGGTGGCGGCAGGCTGCCGGCCGTTTGGGTTCGGCCGGCCTGGGGAAGCAGCACCAGCAGTGTCAGGATAGGAAGAAGTCGTCTCATCTGCGGCCGATCACGCGCGAAAGCCCCCGGTCCGGTCAAGGCCGCCCAGCCATCAAAGCGACAGGACCTGGCCGTTGCCGACGGCTTCGAGGAAAGTGACCACGCCCGCCACCTCCACCCCATCGGCCAGTTCGGGGGGCGCGATGCCTTCGGCACGCATCCCCGCCTCGCAGGCGATGCGGCGCAGGCCCAGTTCTTCCGCCGCCTCCCACAAGGTCGCGATGCCCGCGACGCCGCATGAGGCCAGATGCGCCTCCCGTGGATCGGCGGGCAGCGGAGCGTCCCGGCGGAACAGGGCCAGCCCCGCATTGGTGGCGAAAAGCGCGACCGGCCGGCCGATCGCAGCGGCGGCGGTGGCGAGCACCAGCGCGTAATGCGCCGGTTCATGCCCCGCGCCGCGCAGGAGGATGCCGAGCGGGTTCATCCCCCGATGCCGCAGAGCGCGCAGGCCGGGTCGCGCTTCAGCCGGATGGTGCGGAAGCGCGTGTCCAGCGCATCCCAGAGCAGCAGGCGCCCCGAGAGGGATTCGCCGATACCCAGGATCTCCTTCAGCACCTCCGTCGCCTGCAGCGTGCCCATCACCCCGGTGACGGCGCCGAGCACCCCCGCCTCCCCGCAGGAGGGCACGAGGCCTGGCGGCGGCGGCTCCGGATGCAGGCAGCGATGGCAGGGATGCGGCGCGCCGAGATGCGACTTATAGGTGGAAAGCTGCCCCTCGAAGCGTAGCACCGCCGCTGAGACCAGCGGCCGGCCCAAGCGATGGCAGCAATCGCCTACCAGGAAGCGGGTGGGGAAGTTGTCGGTGCCGTCGCAGACGATGTCGTAGCGGGGGATGAGGTCCCGCGCGGCGGCTTCATCCAGGCGCCGGAAATGCGGTTCCACCTTCGTCAGCGGGTTCAGGGCGCGCAGGGTCGTCGCGATGCTTTCCACCTTGGGCTGGCCGATGCGATCGGTGGTGTGCGCGACCTGCCGCTGGAGGTTGGAGAGTTCGAGCGTGTCATGGTCGATCAGCCCGATCGTCCCGACCCCCGCGCCCGCGAGATAGAGCGCCAGCGGCGAACCCAGGCCACCCGCGCCCACCACCAGCACCCGCGCCTGGCGCAGCCGCGCCTGGCCGATGGCGCCCACCTCTCCGAGGAGGATGTGGCGGGAATAGCGATGGAGCTCGTCCTCGGTGAAGTCGAGCTCGGGCAGGGTGTCAGGGATGGGGGGCGGACCGTCCATGGAGGGGATGTCGTCGGTCCCGGGCCGCGGCACAAGCCGCCGGGGCGTCAGCCCGTTCCGGTGCTGCCGAAGCCCCCTGCCCCGCGCCGGGTATCGCCCAGCTCCGCCACCTCCTCGAACACCGCCCGCGTGACCGGGGCCAGCACCGCCTGGGCGATGCGCATCCCGCGTTCCACCGTGAAGGGCTCCGTCCCGGCGTTCAGCACGATGACCTGCACCTCGCCCCGGTAATCCTCGTCGATCGTGCCGGGGGCGTTCGGCAGGACGATCCCGTGCTTCAGCGCAAGGCCGGAGCGCGGGCGGATCTGCCACTCATGCCCGGCGGGCAGTGCCACGCGCAGACCGGTGGGCACCAGGGCGCGGCCGTTGGGCAGAATGGTGAGAGGCTCCGTCACCGCCGCCAGGAGGTCCATCGCGGCGGCGCCCGCCGTCGCATAGCCCGGCAGGGGCAGGTCCGCCGCATGGGGCAGGCGGACGACCTGGATCGTCCCGATCATGCCTCAGCTTCCGTCGCGGGCAAGGCCAGCGTTTCCGCCACCCGGTCGGCCAGCCGCGCGGCCACCTCGGCCTTGGGCAGGCGCGGCCAGTCCTCCACCCCGCCCTTCGTCACGAGATGCACTGTGTTCTCCGCGCCGCCCATGGCATCGCCCGAGACGTCATTCGCCACGATCCAGTCGCAGCCCTTGCGGGCCAGCTTCGCCTGGGCGTGCTCGATCACCCGCTCCGTCTCGGCCGCGAAGCCCACCACCAGCCGCGGGCGGCGCGGGTGGCGGGAAAGGGTGGCCAGGATGTCCGGGTTCGGCACCAGCGCCAAAGGCGGGGCGGCTTGGTCGGCGCCCTTCTTCATCTTCTGGCGCGCGACATCGGCCGGGCGCCAATCGGCGACGGCGGCGGCGAAGATGGCGGCATCGGCGGGCAGCGCCGCTTCGCAGGCCGCGAGCATCTCCCGCGCCGTCTCCACATGCGCGACCTCCACGCCGGGCGGATCCGGCAGGGCTACGGGGCCGGAGACCAGCGTCACCCGCGCGCCCAGCGCCGCCAGCGCCGCCGCGATGGCATGGCCCTGCTTCCCGGAGGAGCGGTTGGCGATGTAGCGCACCGGATCCAGCGGCTCATGCGTCGGGCCGGAGGAGACGAGGACATGGCGCCCGCCCAGCGGCAGGGCGCCCGGGACTGTGCCCCGCAGGGCATGCGGCGCCGGCCCGGAAACCGGCGCGGTGGAGGCGGAGAAGGTCGAGGGCGCGGTCTCGCCGGGCCCCGCATGGTGGTCCACGGGCTGCGGCGCGCCGTCGCTGAAGCTGGAGGGGCTGGCCATCCGCCGTGCGGGCGGCGGCTGGCCCTCCTGCTCGGCAATCGCCGCATCCAGCGCATCCTCCAGCGCCGCATTGGGAGCGCCATGCTCAGGGTCGGACAGGATGGCGACGATGGCGGCGAAGATGGCAGGCGGTTCGGACAGGCGGCCGGTGCCGCTCTCCGCCTCGGCCATCAGCCCATCATCAGGTCCGATGAAATTCACCCCGCGCGCCATGAGGGTCGCGACATTCGCCCCGGTGGCGGGATGGGACCACATGGTCGGGTTCATCGCGGGGGCGACCAGCACCGGCCCGTCCCAGGCCAGCAGCACGGCACCCGCCAGGTCATCCGCGAGCCCTGCCGCCATGCGGGCCAGCCGGTCGGCCGAGGCGGGGGCGACGACCACCAGGTCCGTCTCCCGCGCCAGCCGGATATGGCCGCGCTCCGCCTCCTCCGGCAGGGACCAGAGCGCCTGCGCCAGGGGCCGGCCGGTGATGGCCTGCAGCGCATGGGGCGTGACGAATTTCGCCCCGCCCTCGGTCAGCAGCCCGGTGACGGCCACGCCCGCCTTGCCGAGCAGCCGCGCCAGCTCCAGCGCCTTGTAGGCGGCGACGGAGCCGGAAACGATGAGGAGGACGCGCTTGCCGGTCATGGATTAAGCCCGCGGATATTGGGGTCGAAGGCGACGGCGGTGTTTGCGTCGAACCAGGCGGAGGCATTGCTCTGGCCCGCGCTGCCCAGCGCCGGATGGCGGCCGAGGCCCGGGATGTAGATCTGGTCGATCAGCAGGTGCGGCGTCTCGGGCGCGATGATACGCCGCTCGCCCCCGCCCTCGGCCGTGAGGCCTGGGCCGGCATGGGCCGCGAGCAGGATGCCGGGCCTGATGTGCACCCGTACGATCACGTCGGCATCCGTCCACTCCTCTGGCAGGGCAAGTTGCCTCCGCGCCATCTCCACCAGCCCGACCCCGGCCTGCCGCGCGCGGGAGAGGAGGAGGAACATACGGTTCTCCTCCATCCACCAGGGGGAGTTGAGCAGGGGCAGCAGGTGCTCCGCGCCCCGCGCGCCCTTCTTCCCGAAGCGCGCCGCGGCGAAGCGGTACATCACGTTGTCCTCGGCCAGGGTCAGCCGCCGCTTCACCATCAGCCCGCCATTGCGCGCGAAGACGCCGCGGGGATTGCGCTTCAGCGGATCCGGATTGGGGTCCGGGATCTTCGACCAGCCGCTTATCCGGCGATCGTACTGGTAGCCCTCGGCCTCCATGTGGAGATAGCTGTTCGCCCACCACCGCTCATTCGCCGCCGCCATGGACATGCGGCTTCTACAGCCGCCAGCCCGAATGGATGGCGACGATGCCGCCGGAGAGGTTGCGGTAGGACACCTGCTCGAGCCCTGCCTTGCGGAACATGCCCGCCAATTCCTCCTGGTCGGGCATCATGCGGATGCTTTCGGCGAGGTAGCGGTAGGATTCGGAATCCTTCGCCACCCTCGCGCCGATGGCCGGCAGCGCCTTGAAGCTCCAGGCGTCATAGAGTGGATCGAGCGCCGCGACCTGCAGGCGGGAGAATTCCAGCACCAGCATCTTCCCGCCCGGCCGCAGCACCCGCCGCGCCTCCCGCAGCACCGCCAGCTTGTCGGTGCAGTTGCGCAGGCCGAAGGCCATGGAGACGCGCTCCACCGAGCGATCCGGAAAGGGGAGGCGCTCCGCGTCGCAGCAGACGAAATCGAGGCCGGCAGCCAGCCCGCGCCCGAGCGCCCGCCCCTGCCCCACGCTGAGCATGGAATGGTTGATGTCGGCCAGGATCACCCGGCTTGCCCCGCGCTCCTTCGCCTGGAAGCCGATGTCGCCAGTGCCGGCCGCCAGATCCAGCAGCGTGTCGCGCGGGCCGGCGCCGATGGCGTTGACGAAGATGCGCTTCCAGACCCGGTGCAGGCCCAGCGACATCAGGTCGTTCATCACGTCGTATTTCGGCGCCACACTGTCGAAGACCTGCCGCACCAGCCCCGCCTTCTGGTCGCGGGCGACGGGGGTGAAGCCGAAATCGATCGTGTCGTTCATCTTATCGGTCTGGGACATGGGCGGCAGGATAGGCGCCGGGGCGGGGCGCGTCACGACCATCGGCTCAGTCGCCGAGCGCCGCCCCGTCGCGCCGCGGATCGGCCGCACCCTCCCAGCCGCCCGGCACGCGGCGGATCAGCTGCAGCCCCGTGTTCATCTCGCCCACCCGCGGCTTGTGGCCCATGGCCGTGAGCGCATCGGCGAGCCCGGCGGCCGGCGTCCCGGCCTCCAGCTCCTCCGCACCATTCTGCGCGCCGATCCGGGGGCGGGCCGTAGCGCGGTGGGCATTCGCCCTCCAGGCCAGCACCTCGACCACGGCGACAGTGACCGAATCGACGATCCGCGCGCCGCCGCCCGCGCCCACCACCAACTCCGGCGTGCCGTCGGCGCCCAGCACGATGGTGGGGGCCATGGTGGTCACCGGGCGCTTGCCGCCCTGCAGCCGGTTGAAGGCGGGCGCCTCCGGCGGGCCGGGATCGGCGGCGAAGTTGGTCAGGCCGTTGTTCAACACAATGCCGCCGGCCAGCCGCTCGGCGCCGAAGTTCAGGTTGTTCGTGGTGGTGAAGGCGATGGCGTTCCCCGCCGCATCCACGATCGAGACATGGGAAGTGCCCGCCAGCGCCAGCGGGTCCGAGGGTGTCGGCAGCGCGCCGTGCCGTTCCAGCGGATTTCCGGCCCGCACCTCCTCCATTGCCCGGCCCGGCCGCACCGCCCCGGCGCGCTCCGCCAGACAGGCCGGCGCCACCAGCTGCCGGGTGGGCACGGGCACCATGTCCGGATCGCCCAGCCAGCGGCGGCGGTCGGCCAGGGCAAGGCGGCTTGCCTCCAGGATCAGATGCGCGGCCTCGACCGAACCCGGTGCCATGCCGGCTATGCCCAGCCGCTCCAGCATCCCGAGTTGCTGCTGCACAGCCACGCCGCCGGATGAGGGCGGGGCGGCGGAGCAGACCTGGCGCCCGAAGGCCGCGCTGCACACGGGATCGCGCCGCTTCGCCTCATAGGAGGCGAGGTCCTCGGCGGTCATCCAGCCTGGAACGGGCTCGCGCGCCACGGCATCCAGAACCGCGCGGCCGAGCCGCCCCCGGTGAAGCGCATCCGGTCCGGCCTTGGCGATCTGGCGCAGGGCTGCCGCCTGGGCGGGGTTGCGGACCACCGTGCCCTCCGGCAGGGGCTTTCCGTCGGCGCCGAAGAAAACGGCGTGAATCTCCGCGTCCCGCGCCAGCTCGACGGGACGGGTGGAGAGCACCCGGTGCAGCACGGGCGAAATCGGCGCTCCCAATTCCGCCGCGCGGATCGCCGGGGCGAACAGGTCCCGCCAGGGCAGCTTGCCGTGATCCGCATGGACCAGGGCCAGCATCCGCAACGTGCCCGGGACGCCCGCGGACCGGCCCGAGCGCGCCACCGTGGCCGCGCCCACCCGCGTGCCATCCGCCCCCTCGACCAACCGGGACGTCGCGGCAGCCGGGGCGGAGGCGATGCCCTCATAGCCGCCGATCCGGCGCGTCGCGGCATCCCAATGGACCAGCAGCGCGCCGCCGAGCAGGCCCGTCGCATGCGGCTCCACCACCGAGAGCACAGCCTGCGCCGCCACCGCCGCATCGGCCGCCGAGCCGCCCGCGCGCAGCATGTCCAGCCCGGCCTGCGCGGCCAGGGGATGCGCGGCGGCCACCATATGGCGCGTGGCGCGGGCCGGCCCATCGGCCGCCTGAGACAGATTCGGCGCGGCCGCCAGCAGCACGGCGAGGGCGAAAACAGGTCTCAGGCGCATGAAGCGTCTCCGGTGGGGCGTGGACGAAAGCCACTTCCCGGCATCATATCCGCACCATGCCCGAATTGCCCGAGGTGGAAACCGTGATGCGCGGCCTGTCCGCCGTGCTCACCGGCCGCACCATCGCCCGCGCAGAAACCCGCCGCGCCGGGTTGCGCTGGCCCTTCCCGGAAAACCTGGCGGAGCGCCTCGCCGGCCGCCGCGTGGAAGGATTCCGCCGGCGCGGCAAATACATGCTGATGCGGCTCTCCGAGGGAGAATCCGCCCTCATCCATCTCGGCATGTCGGGCCGCATGGTGGCCCACCCGCCGGGCGAGCCGCCGCAGCCGCGCCTTGGCCCCCAGGGCAAGTACTCGGATGCACGGGGCGCCGGCGACGGCACGCAGCATGAGCATCTGGTGATGGAAACCGAGGATGGTTGGCGCGTGGGATTCCAGGACCCGCGCCGCTTCGGCGCCGTGGACCTGGTGCCGACCGCGGCGGAGGATTCCCACAAGCTCCTGGTCGGGCTCGGCCCGGAACCGCTGGAGGATGGCTTCACCCCGGCCGTGCTCTCCGCCGCGCTGCGCGGCAAGAACACGCCCATCAAGGCCGCGCTTCTGGACCAGGGCGTGGTGGCGGGCCTGGGCAACATCTATGTCGCCGAGGCGCTTTTCCGTGCCGGCATCTCGCCCCGCCGCCTGGCCGGCACCGTGCCCGGCGCGCGCGCCGCGCGGCTCGTGCCCGCGATCAAGGCCGTGCTCTCCGCCGCCATCCAGGCCGGCGGCTCCACTCTGCGCGATTATGTGCGCAGCGACGGAGAGCTGGGCGGCTTTCAGGACCAGTTCGAGGTCTATGACCGCTTTGGCCAGCCCTGCCCCAAATGCCCCGGCCCGCCCGCCTGCACCGGGGTGGCACGGATCGTCCAGGCGGGGCGCAGCAGCTTCTTCTGCCCCCGCACGCAGCGTTAGCTAGAGCATTTTCCGTTCACATGCGTTCACTTCAAATGCTCCGGCACTTTGTCTGAAGAGCAGATTCACGCTTACGGGCGATCCCGCCCTGCAGCGATCTGCTCTAGGCGCCCAGCTCCGCCGCGGTGAAGTGCCAGCCGCGCCCGCCGGAAGGCGGCTCCACCCAGAGCGGAAGCGCGTTGGGGGTGCGGACATTCGCCTCCAAACCTGCCGCCTGGCGAAAGGCACGCCACAGCGCCCCATGGGCCACCACCAGCACCGGGCCGGGATTGGCGGTCGCGCGGTTGATCGCGGCCACGGCACGCTCGCGTAGATGAGCGAAGGGCTCCGCGCCCTCGGGCGTCATGGTCCCGGCGATCCAATCGTCGAACCAGCCCGACATCTGCTGCCCCTCCTGCACGCCGAAGGCCACCTCCTGCAGCTCAGGGTCGAGATTCACCGGCAGTTGCAGCCGAGCCGCCACGATCTCGGCGGTGACGCGCGCCCGGCTCAGCGTGCTGGAATGGATAGAGCGGATCCCCTTCCCCACCAGCGCCGCGGCAGCGCGCTCGGCCTGGGCGATGCCCACGGGGTTGAGCGGAATGTCGACCTGGCCCTGCGAAAGCATGCGGGCGTTCCAGTCGGTCTCGCCGTGGCGGAGGAACCAGAAGGGGACGGGGTTAGGGTCGTTCATTCAGAGAAAAAGCCCGGGGGGAGGTATCCCCCCGGACCCCCTTCTATTTTTGGGGTTTAGCGTTGGTGCGCCAATGAGGCTGGCGCGCCCACAAACTCGAAGAAAAGATGAGGGGTTCGGGGAGAATTCCTTCTCCCCGGCCTTTTCCTCAGGCCGCCAGCCCCTCCTGCTCCAGCGCCCGCTTCACCGCCGGCCGCGCCAGCATCGCCTTGAGATGCGCATCCAGCTTCGGCGGCAGCGTCTGGCCGACCCGGCGCACATGCCAGTACTCGACGAAGAACAGCGCGGCATCGGCCACGGAATAGCCCTGCGGCAGGATCCAGGTGTCGCCAGCCCAGATCTTCTCCACCAAGCCGAAGAACTTCGCGGCATTGGCCTGGGCCTGCTCCACCACCTTCGGATAGTCCTCCTCGCGCAGGGAGTAGACGTTCGGGCGGAACTGGCGGGTAAAGGCGTGCGGGTGGACGGTGCCGGTGATGTAGTCCAGCGCCTCGAGCGCGCGGGCCTGGCCCAGCGGGTCCTTCGGCAGCAGCCCCGCCTCGGGATTGGCGGCGCCGAGATACATCGCGATGGCCGGGAACTCGGTCAGCGCGCGGCTGCCATCGCCGAGATCCAGCGCCGGCACCTTCGACTTGGGGTTCACCGCCATATACTCCGGCTTCGTCTGCGCCTGCTCCTTCAGCGCGACGAGGGACAGCTCATAGGGCTTCCCGATCTCCTCGAGGATGATGTGAATGCCAACCGAGCAGGCACCGGGGGCGTAGTAGAGCTTCATGCGGGTTTCCTCAGCGTCACGTCAGGCGCGGCGCGAGGGTGGCCGGAATCGGCGCCCGTTTAAAGGGGGCGGGCCGGGGTTTCCACCCGGTCAGAGCATCTCCGGCCGGAAGCGCCGCCGGAGGTTCAGCGAGTCCCCCGCCACCATGAATTGGCCTTCGCCGCGGTAATGGATCGTCCGCGGGTATTTCGGCGATTTCGGCGCATGCGCCTTCACCACCTCCAGCACGAAGAGGCTGTATTTCCGCACCAGCGCCGTATCGACCACGCGGCATTCAAGATTGGCGAAGCATTCGGCGATCAGCGGCGCCTTCACCTGCTCGCCTTCCCGTGCCGTCAAGCCAAAGCGTCCGAACTTGTCGACCTCGGCGCCCGAGCAGTTGCCGATGCCCACCGCCACCTCCGCCAGATCGACGGTCGGGATGTTGATCACGCATTCCCGGCTGCGCCGGATCATCTCGCGGCTGTGGTTATGCTCCCAGATATAGCAGCCGATGAGCGAGGGGGTGAATTCCATCACCATGTGCCAGCCCATGGTCATGATGTTCGCCTGCCCCTTCCAGGCGGAGCTGACCAGCACGATGGGCCCGGGCTCCATGAAGCGCCGGACCTGGCCGACGGGAAAATCCTGCTTGCGGATGGGCTTCACGCCGCGCTCCTTCGGATCAGGGGACGCGGCGTGAACGGATGGGCAGCGCGGGCGATGCGCGGAACGGTCAGGCGGCGAGCGGCTGCGTTCCGCGCAGCGCAGCAGCCTGCAGCCCGGCAAAGGCGGCCACCACCAGGGCCTGGGCCAGCACGAAAGCCGCGCCCAACGCATTCGGCGCCACCCATCCGAGGGCCAGGATCGCCACGCTATCCACGGCCCAGAGTGCGTTAATTGCGATCACCGCCAGCACCATGGCGCGGGAGGGTGCCGCGCGCAGGCCGAGCCAGCCGACGAAGGCGGCATAGGGCAGCAGCACCGCACCCGCCCCGCGCAGCAACCCGGGCGGCAGATGGGTGAGGCCGGAGAGCGAGCCGGCGGCCAGCAGCATCAGCGCGCCGGTGGCGCCGCTCGCCACCGCGTCCAGCAGCAGGGCGCGGCGAAGGAAGGGGGTGGCGTTCATGGAATGGGTTCCTGCGCATCCGGCGGAATTGCCGGCGCGCCGAAACTGGGCCACGGCGGCGCAGCGGGTCGATGACCTCGGAGGTCATGGAGACGCGGCGCCCCCGCCCGCTAACCTGCCATCATGAGCACCCGCATGGCCCCGATCGGCGACCACCTTCGCGCATGGCGCCAGCGCCGGCGCATGAGCCAGATGGACCTGGCGCTGGAGGCCGAGATTTCCACCCGCCACCTGAGTTGCCTGGAAACGGGCCGCGCCATGCCGAGCCGGTCCATGGTGCTGCGCCTGGCCGAGTTCCTCGACGTGCCGCTGCGCGAGCGCAACCTGTGGCTCACCGCCGCCGGCTTCGCCCCCGCCTATCCCGAGCGCGCCCTGGACGATCCGGCGATGCGTCCGGCGCGGGCGGCGATGGAGGCGGTGCTGGCCGCCCATGCGCCCAACCCGGCCCTGGCCGTGGACCGGCGCTGGAACCTTGTTTCCGCCAATGCCTCGGTGGGCGCGCTGATCGCGGGGGCCGATGCCGCGCTGCTGGCACCACCGCTCAACGTGCTGCGGCTGGTGCTGCATCCGGGAGGGCTGGCACCGCGCATCGTGGATCTGGCGGCACTGAAGGGGCATCTGCTCGCCCGGCTGGCGCGGCAGGCGACGATTTCAGACGATGCGGCGCTGGCCGAGCTGCTGCGCGAATTGCGCGACTACCCCGCGCCGCCGGGCGGTGCCGAGGATCCGGAGGCGTTGGCCCTGCCCTTCAGGATCCGCCAGGGCGAGGCGGTGCTGTCCTTCCTCACCACCACCATGGTCTTCGGCACGGCGCATGAGGTCGCGCTGTCCGAGCTGACGGTGGAGACCTTCTTCCCGATGGACGAGGCGACGCGGGAGGCCCTGCGCCGCCTCCCGTCGGGCTAGTTGGGCAGCCTAGTTGAACAGCGTGGAGACCGAGGACTCTTCGCTGATGCGGCGCATCGCCTCGGCCAGCAGCGGCGCGATGGTCAGCTGCTTGATGTTGGAGGAGACACGCACGGCCTCGGTGGCCTGGATGCTGTCCGTGGTGATCATGTGCTGGATCGGCGCGGCGCCGATGCGCGCCACGGCGCCGCCCGAGAACACGCCATGGGTCACATAGACGCTGGCGGAGCGCGCGCCGTTCTTCAGCAGCGCCTCGGCAGCGTTGCAAAGCGTGCCGCCCGAATCGACGATGTCGTCCACCAGGATGCAGTCGCGGCCGGACACGTCGCCGATCACGTTCATCACCTCGGAGACACCGGCACGGGGGCGGCGCTTGTCGATGATGGCGAGGTCCGTGTGCAGCCGCGTCGCGATGGCGCGGGCGCGGACCACGCCGCCGACATCGGGCGACACCACCATCAGGTCGCGGCCCTTGAACCGCTCCTGGATGTCGCGCGCGAACAGGGGCGCGGCGAAGAGGTTATCCACGGGGATGTCGAAGAAGCCCTGGATCTGGCCGGCATGCAGGTCCAGCGTCAGCACGCGGTCGGCGCCGGCCTGGGTGATCAGGTTCGCCACCAGCTTGGCCGAGATCGGCGTACGGGGGCCGGACTTACGATCCTGCCGGGCATAGCCGAAATAGGGGACCACGGCGGTGATGCGGCGGGCCGAGGAGCGGCGCAGCGCATCGAGCGTGATCAGCAGCTCCATCAGGTTGTCATTCGCCGGATAGCTCGTGGACTGGATCACGAACACATCCTCGCCGCGGATGTTCTCCTGGATCTCGACGAAGATCTCGAGGTCGGCGAAGCGACGGACCGAGGCCTGGGTGAGCGGCAGGTTGAGGGCCGCGGCGACCGCCTCGGCAAGGGGGCGGTTGCTGTTACAGGCGAGGATCTTCATCCGCGTGACTTCTCCGGGCGCGCCGCTTGCGAGTTCCAGGCTGGGGCGGCGTGGGGCGCCGGGGGATTAGCAACCGGAAGCGACCAAGTCCATGGCAGGGCCGCCTTACGCAGGACGCATGCCACGAACAGGGGTCAGCACGAGGAAGTTACCGTGCGCCGGCCGGGGCGGCGCGCCCTGCGGGAAGGGCTGTTGGTGCGGCACCGGTGCCGGGGGCAGCCCCTGTTGCGGCGGCTGGCGTGGCATTCGGCGGCGCCACGCCTTCGGGCGCCGGCCGCCGGGCCGCGGCCTCACCGAGCCCGCCGGCATTGGCGATGATATCGCGCACCGCCACCGCCGCCTCCTCCGCCACGACATAGGCGACATCGCCCCAGAGGCCGTTCAGGCTGCCCGTGGGAACCTCGTTGAGCTGGACCGCGCGGCCGAGGTCGTGCCCATCCCGCCGGCTGACGGTCCAGACGATCTCCACCCGCTGCTTGCCCCCGGGCGCCGGGGCCATCGTGACCTCGCCTGAGGCGGCGAAGGCCGCGCCATCGGCACTGTCCTGCACCACCAGCCCCTTGGTCGAGAGGAAGTCGCGCAGCCGCAGGCCGAGCGCCTGGTTGCCGTCGCCCGGCGCGCCCTTCACCCCGGTGAAGCGCACCCGTGGCGGGCCGCCGTCGCCGTTGAAGGCCACGGTTTCGGCAGCGCGGCGCGCGGCCTCGCCCCGGGTGAGCAGGCCAGCCACGACCGGCGCATCCCGGCTGGCCACCTGGCGCAGCAGGGCGGCCTCGGACTGGCTCCAGTCCCGCACCGGCACGGAGGCGCCGCGCGCCTGGCCGAGCACCTTTCCATCCGCATCCACCACCGCGTAGCCGGGCACCACACCCGTTCCCTCGCGGTCCGCGGTGATCTGGAGGCGCCAGTCCAGCGGCGTCGGCGGGCCGGCCACAGCGGGCACCTCGGCGGCTTCAAGCGCATCGGCCACGGCCACCGCGAAATCGGCCGAGGCAGCGTCCCCCAGCAGCGCCGCGGTCGGCGCCGGCACGGCGATGCGATAGGCAGGCGGCGCCGCCAGGCGGCGGCCTTCCGCTCCCGGATTGCCACGGAAGGGCTGCGGCAACGGACCACAGGCCGCCAGCAGCGTCAGCGGCAGCAGGATCAGGACAAGGAAGCGCGGCACCGGTTCAGCCGATCACGCAGGAGGCGACCAGGGTCAGGAACATCAGCGCCAGGAACATGAGGATGTAATGCATGGGCGGCGCCCTTATCCACGGCCCGGCGCCTCGGCGCCAGGGCAGTTCACCCGGGCACCGTTCACATGGGTGTCCTCACGGGAGTCACATGGGTGTCCTCACGGGAGCGCCCTCCTGGGCACCGTTCACGTGGGCAGGGCGATGGCGGAGAGCTGGTGCCCGATCGGCCCGCCGCCCTCCAGGGTGCGGCGGCGATGGGAGAAGAAGCGGGCCTCGTCCACCAGCGTATCGTCCGGCAGGGCCTCGGCGGCCACCCCAGCGGCCTGCAGGCGGGCGAGGATCAGCCCGGCCATGTCGAACTGCCAGTGGCCCGGCCGCCGGCCGGCGGCGAGGAAGCGCTCGCCCTCCGGGTCGCTGGCCAGCAGGGCCTCGCGCAAGTCCGGCCCCACCTCGTAGCTCGTCTGGCGGATGCAGGGGCCAAGGGCCGCGGAAATGCCGCCACGCGTCGCACCCAGCCCCTCCATTGCCTTGATCGTCGCCTCCAGCACCCCGCCCAGGGCACCGCGCCATCCCGCATGGCAAGCGCCGATCACCCCGGCCTGCGCGTCGGCAAAGAGCACGGGGCCGCAATCCGCGGTGATGATGCCGAGGGTCACGCCCGGGCTGCTCGTCACGATGGCATCGGCGCGCGGCCCCTCCCCGGCCGGGATCGGCATGTCGGTCACCACCACCTCGGTTCCATGCACCTGATGCACGCCGGAGAGGGAACCGGGGGTCCGCCCCAGGGCCTGCATGGCCCGCCCGCGGTTCTCCATCACGGATTCCCGCTCATCCGCGCTGGAAAGCGAGCAGTTGAGGCTGGCGAAGCGCCCGGTGGAGACGCCGCCGCGCCGGGTGAAGAAGCCGTGCGGCGTGCCGCGCAGCGAAAGAGCGGTGAGGAATTCGGCCTTGTCGAGATCGAGGATCATGCCGTTTCGAAACCAGGAGGGGTTGCAAGGGTCGGGTGGCAAAGAACGAGAGCTTTAAACAGGCGGCCCATGGCCTCGGGCGCGGTCAGCCGCGTCGCGGCTTCCAGGTGGCGGGCGCCGCGACCGGGATCCGAGGCCGCCAGCGCCGCCGCGCGGCTGTGCAGGCCGAGGCGCAGCAGGAACACGCCCTGGGGCAGCGGCCCATGGGTGGCGGCACCGGCGGCACGCGCGGCCTCCGCCAGGGCGCCGAAATCAACATGGGCCGTGAGATCGGCCGCGCCAGGGTCCGAGAGCGGATTGGCCGCCTGGCGGTTGCGGATGGCCTGCAGGCTGTCGCCGGGCCCACTTTCGGCGGGGCCGTAATCGATGAACAGCGCCGCCCCGCCCTGGGCCGCCAGCCGCGCCCCCAGGGCCGCCGAAATGGCACGGGCCGGCTCGTTAACCTCGCGGATCTCGCCCTCCTCCCCCGCATCCGGCAGCGGGGCGTCCGGGGCGGGCCGTTCCACGAAGCGGTCATGCTCGACGAAGCGCTCCACCCAGGCGCCGCCGCGCCGCAGGAACTGCCGGATCGGCAGGGCATCCAGGAACTCGTTCGCGAGCAGGATCAGCGGGCCATCCGGCAGGCCGGCCAAGTCCTCATGCCATTCCGCCTCCGGCAAGCGGGCGCGCTGGGCCTCGCGCAACAGCGGGGAGGTTTCGATCAGGTGCAGCCGGGCGGCCTGGGCAAAATCCGGCGCCATGGCGCGTGCGGCGCGGAGGGCATCGGCCATCAGCGTGCCCCGCCCCGGCCCGGCCTCGGCCAGGATCACCGGATCGGGGCGACCCATCAGCTGCCAGGTGACCGCGGCCCACAGACCGAGGCATTCGCCGAAGGCCTGAGTGATCTCCGGCGCGGTGGTGAAGTCGCCCCCGGCGCCGAATGGGTCGCGAGATGCGTAATAGGCTGCGTTCGCACGTCCCATGAAGGCGTCAAGGCGCTCAGGGGATGTGCTCACGCGGCAGAAGTCTCGGCCACGCGCCTGCTACGCGCCATCAGCCAGATCCCCACCAGCACCATCGGGATCGAGAGAAGCTGCCCCATGGTCGCCCCGGCGAAGAGGAAGCCGAGCTGCGCGTCGGGCTGGCGGAAGAACTCGCCAATGATCCGCGCCACGCCATAGCCCGCCAGGAAGGCGCCCGAGGTGAAGCCGGGCCGCGCACGGAGGCTTGGCGTGCGGATGATCCATTGCAGGATGACGAGGAGGATCAGCCCCTCCATCGCCGCCTGATAGAGCTGCGAGGGATGCCGCGGCTCCGGGCCGGCATTGGGGAAGACCATCCCCCAGGGCACATCCGTGGTGCGCCCCCACAGCTCCCCGTTGATGAAGTTGGCGATGCGCCCGAGACCGAGGCCAACCGGGACCACGCTCGTGATCCGGTCGGAGAACAGGAGGAGGGGGATCCGGTTGCGGTGGGTGAACCAAGCCAGCGCCAGGATCACCCCCGCCGCGCCGCCATGGAAGGACATGCCGCCATGCCAGAGATAGGCGATCTCCCAGGGCGCGTTCCAGATGATGTCGGGCCGGTAGAACAGCACATAGCCCAGCCGGCCGCCGAGGATGACGCCCAGCGTCGCCCAGGTGACGAAATCGTCCACTTGTTCCTGCGTGCCGGCGGCGGGGGCTCGCAGCACGAGACGGCGCGCCACCTGCCAGGCGATGACGATGCCGGCGATATAGGCCAGCGCGTACCAGCGCACGACGAAGGGCCCGATGGCGATGGCCACCGGATCGAAGGCGGGAAAAACGAGCGCCGGGATCATTTGTGCATTCCCTCGCCCATCCTATCGCGGGGCTCACGGGCCCCGTCTGGGGCGCTGGGACCGCTGATCGCCGCCACGCCACATAGGAGGCCACACAGGAGGAAGGTGACGGGGTTGGCGCCTTGGCGGCCGGCGCCGCCGGTGGGGAAGTGCATGCGCGGCCTTTGCAGCGTTCGGAGGCGCGGGCGGATATAGGGCGGATCGTCCCGGGCGGGAAATGCCGGGCCGGTGAGGCACGGCGGCGGAAAAGCACCCCGGGGGCTACGCCCGGCGGGCCCGCAGGACCATGTTGGTGGGACGATTCGACTGGAGGCGAGCATGCAGGAAGGTGGGCAGGGTTCTTCGGGTCCCCAGGGGGGATCCCAGGGCAGCGGCTCCTCGGGGGGCTCCCAGGGCGGCTCGGCCGGCGGCCCCTTCGGCTTCGGCGGTTTCGGACAGGGTGGCTTCGGCGCCGGCCGCGGGAAGTTCTTCGACGACTTGGCCGGTGTCGCTGGCGGCGCCTTTTCGGTGCTCGCCGGGGCCCGGGCGGAGATCGAGAGTGCCGTCCAGGCCCAGGTGGAGGCGCTGACCGTGCGCTTAAACCTGGTGAAGCGTGAGGAGCTGGACGCGGCGCTCGAAGTCGCCCGCCGTGCGCGTGAGGAGGCGGAATCCCTGGCCGCCCGTGTGGCCGCGCTGGAGGCGCGGATGGATGCCATGCCCCCCGCCACGCCCTTCGAGGCCGGCGCCGGCAGCGGCCCCTCCACCCCCATGGGCACCACCGGGACCGTGCCGGAGGGCGGATCGCCGGGCGTCACTCAGCCGCGCGTCACTCAGCCGGGCGTCACCGAGCCGGGCGTTACCCAGGGCGAATAGGCATCCAGGACACAGCGCGGCGTAGATGACACGCCGCGCCTGGATGCATGAAGCCTTCGGCCTTGCCGGTGCGTTCGGCATCGCAGTATCAACCTGTTGGGGCTGACCCGGCCGATTCGATACCAGACTCGGGGGCTGCCCGTCTCGGGATAGGAGGTGACGCCATGTCAGCCACCCTCGCTGCCGACCGGGACAGGGCTGCCAATCCGCTCGACGTCGTCGAGCAGATCGTGGCAGCCAACGAATGGGCCTTCGACCGGCGCTCCGATGGAGAAATCGCCGCCGAGGCTCCCGGCAAATGGTGCGACTACGGACTGCACTTCGCTTGGTCTAACGAAATCAGCGCCATGCACTTCACCTGCGCCTTCGACATGAAGGTGCCGGCCACCGCCCGCGCCAAGCTGCACGAACTGCTCGCCCTGGCGAATGAGAAGCTCTGGATCGGCCATTTCGGGCTGGAGGGCGAGGAAGGCATCCCCGTCTTCCGGCATGCCGTCCTGCTGCGCGGCGCCCGCGCCGCCAGCGTCGAGAGCCTCGAGGACATGGTGGACATTGCCATCACCGAGTGCGAGCGCTTCTTCCCCGCCTTCCAGTTCGTTCTCTGGGGCGGCAAGCCACCCGCCGAGGCGCTGGCGGCGGCCATGCTGGACTGCGTCGGCGAAGCCTGAAACCTTGCGCACCCCCGCCGCCTTGGCGGGGGTCGTGCCAAGTGTCGAGGGAGCGCCCATGTCCGCTGAAATTCTGCCGCCCGTGCTGCTGGTCGGATGCGGCAAGATGGGGGGTGCGCTTCTCTCCGGCTGGCTCGAGCGCGGCCTCTCCCGCGCCGTGGTGGTCGAGCCGCACCTTCCCTCCACCGAAGCCTTCGCTCACGAAGTCGTCACTGGCCGCTTGGAGGTGGTGCCGGACGACGAATCCATCCCGCCGGGCTTCACGCCCCAGGCGGTGGTCCTCGCCGTCAAGCCACAGCAGGTCGAGGCTGCCCTTCCCGCCTATCGCCGCTTCGCACAGGGCGGCGCGCTTTTCGTCTCGATCATGGCGGGCAAGACCATCTCCGGGCTGGACGGTATGCTGGGCGGCGCCGCGGTGGTGCGCGCCATGCCCAACACGCCCGCCGCCATCGGCCAGGGCTTCACCGTCGCCTGCGCCGGCCGCAGCGTCTCCGCCGACCAGCAGGCGCTGGCCGACCGTCTTCTCACCGCGACCGGGGAGGTCGCCTGGGTGGATGCGGAAAGCCTGATCGACCCGGTCACCGCAATTTCCGGTGGCGGTCCCGCCTATGTGTTCCTGTTGGCCGAGCTGCTGGAGAAGGCGGCGCTGGAGCAGGGCGTGCCACCCGACCTGGCCCGCCGCATGGCCCGCGCCACCGTCACCGGCTCGGGTGCGCTGCTCGGGCGCAGCACGGAAGATGCGGCGGTGCTGCGCAAGAACGTCACCTCCCCCAAGGGCACGACGGAGCAGGCCCTGGCCGTGCTGATGGCCGAAAGGGCCTGGCCCTCCCTCGTCTCCCAGGCCATCGACGCCGCCACGAAGCGATCCCGCGAACTGGCGGTTTAGCAACCCCCGATCCTTCGGCCGGGGCCGAAGCACCGACCAGGGCAAACGGGGCATCCGGCACGCCTCTGGCATGGCGGATGGACGAATGCGCGGCGGGTCGGGTTTCTATGGATGGCGAGTGGTCTGGGCGGCCTTCACCGTGGCCGTTTTCGGCTGGGGCTTCGGCTTTTACGGCCCGCCCGTGTTCTTGCAGACGGTGCATGAGCAACGCGGCTGGTCGGTCGGCCTCGTCTCGGCGGCGGTCACGGTCCATTTCCTGATCGGCGCCGTGGTGGTGGCGCGGCTAGCGGCGCTGCACGCCCGGTTCGGGCTGGTAGCGGTGACGCGGGCTGGTGCCCTCGCCTCCGCCTTCGGTGCGTTGCTCTGGGCCCTGGCCGATTCGCCGCTCCTCCTTTTCGCCGCCACTCTGCTGACCGGGCCGGGCTGGGCGGCCACTGGCGCGGCGGCAATCAATGCGATGGTCTCGCCCTGGTTCATCCGGCGCCGGCCGGCGGCGCTCTCGGCCGCCTTCAACGGCGCCAGCATCGGCGGCATCCTCCTCCCGCCCATCTGGGTCGGCCTCATCGCCGCGCTGGGCTTTCCCGGGGCGGCGGTCGTGGTCGGCACGGTGATGGCGGGCAGCGTCTGGCTGCTCGCCGGGCGGGTGCTCGGGCGCAGCCCGGCGGGGATGGGGCAGGCGCCGGATGGCGGCGCGGCGGAGGCGGCCAGCGCCCCACGGGCGGCGGCACCACCCCTTGCCTCGCCCTGGCGGGAGCGGCGCTTCGTCACCCTGGTGCTGCTCGCCTCCCTCACCCTCTTCGCCCAGGTGGGGGTGATCGCGCATCTCTTCTCCCTGATGGTGCCGGTGCTGGGGACGCAGGTCGCCGGCTTGGCGGCCGGGCTGCTCACTGCATCCGCGATCATCGGGCGGACCATCATGGGCCGGCTGATGCGCCCCGGCGCCGATCGCCGTACCCTCGCGGCAGGGGGAATCGCGGTGCAGATTCTGGGCATCCTCCTCCTCATGCTGGCAGGCGGTGAGGTCTGGGGGCTGCTGCTCGGGATCGTGCTGCTCGGCTCCGGCGTGGGCAACGCCACTTCCCTGCCGCCGCTGATCACCCAGGCGGATTTCGCGCCGGAGGACACGGCGCGGGTCGTGGCGCTGGTCACGGCCTGCGGGCAGGCGAGCTACGCCTTCGCTCCGCTCGTCTTCGGGCTGCTGCGGGAGGCGGGGGGCGCGGCGCCGATGTTCCTCGCGGTCGCGCTGGTTCAGGGCGGCGCGATCGCGGCGGCTCTCGCCGGATGCGAACGGGGCAGGTCGCGTGGTTGATCCGCATGAAGGATGGGCCATCTTGCAGGGTAATGGACATGCGCGACGCCCCCTCCCCAGCCCTATTCGACGCCTTCTGGCGCGTCGTGGCCCAGCATGGCTGGCATGGCACCACCTTCGCCCGCATAGCGGCCGAAAGCGGCGAGAGCCTGAGCGACCTGCGCGGGCGCTACCCCACCCCGGTTGCGCTGCTGCGTGCCCATGCCCGCGCCGTGGATCAGGCGGTGCTGGAGGGCACGGTACCCGGCCAATCCGGCTTCGGCAGCGCGCGGGACCGGGTCTTCGACCTGATGATGCGCCGCTTCGACGCCTTGGCCCCGCATCGCGAGGGCATCCTGCGCATGCAGCGGGACCTGCGGCGCGATCCGCTTTCCGCCCTGCTCCTCTCCCCCATCCTGATGGCCTCGATGGCCTGGACGCTGGAAGGCGCGGGCGTTTCCACCGCGGGGCTCGCCGGCGGGCTGCGCGTGCAGGGCCTCACCGGCGTGTGGATTTCCGTCGCCCGCGCCTGGGAGGATGACGAGAGCGTCGACCTCGGCCCGACCATGGCCGCGCTGGACCGCGCTCTCGACCGCGCCGAGAGGGTCGCCCGCACCCTGCGCCTGGCGGAGGATGAGCCGCAGCCGCCTGGCCCGGTGGAGGGCGCCGATTCCCGGCCGTCGGACGTGGTCGACCCGCCGCTGGCGGATACCGGGATCATGATGGCCGATGCCTCGGCCCCGGCCGGGCAGGACGGCGGGCCGGAGCCCCTGCCGCCGGCCGTGCCCTCGCCGGGCGTGCCTACCCCACCTGGTGCACTCGATCCCGAGGATGCAGGTGAACCGCCCACGCCCAAGCGGCCGCGCACGATCGGCGACGTCGGCGACCTACCCATCGCCTGAGCTCGGCAGGGCAGTCCCCCGCCGGCCCCGCTCAGCCGATCGCGGCCAGCATGCGCGTGAGTTCCTCGGGCGCCGTCACCATGGCGTCGTGCCCGGTGCGGATCTCCTGCCAGTTCCAGCCGCGCTGCTTGCGCACCCATTGGCGCGAAGCCTCAAGGGCCGGATAGATCGGGTCGACGCAGGCAATGTAGGTGCAGGGCCTGCCATTGCCGACCGGGTTCCGGATCGGCAGCGGGCTTTCATAGGTGCCAGCCGGATGCGGAACCAGCCGGCGCGCCACCCAGGCGGCATCGGCACTGCCTTCCGGAATGCCGAAGGCGGTGGCCGGCGGCGCCGGGATGGCCACGCCGCCCCCCTGCTCCTGGATCAGCTTGCGCCGGGCCGCGACGACCTCCGCCGGCAGGTTCCCGAAGGGGCTCTGCCCGCCTTCCAGCATCAGCGCATCGAGGTAGACAAGGTGCCGGATACGGTCCGGGATACGGTCGGCGGCGCCGGAGATACCGCTGCCGCCGAAGGAATGGCCGACCAGGATGATGTCGTTCAGCTCCTCCGCCTCGATCATGTTTACGAGATCGGTAACGAAGGTCTCGAGGGTGATGTCGCGGGAGAGCAGATGCTTGCGCTCGCCCAGGCCAGTTTGGGTCGGGGTGAAGACGCGGTGGCCCTGGGCGCGCAGCCGGTCGGCCACTCGCGACCAGCACCAGCCGCCATGCCAGGCGCCATGCAGCAGCACATAGGTCTTTCCGGCGGTCGGCGTCTGGCCCGGCGCCTGGGCCGCCGCCGGGCTGAGCATGGCGGGGACGGCGGGGGCCGTGGCAGCGGCGGTCATGAGGATACGGCGACGCATCGTGGCGCTCTCCATTCTTGTGTTTCCCGCCTCAATCCTAGCAACGGGCCCTCCGCCGCGCGAAGGGGCGCTGGATCCGACGCGGAAGCGTCACCATCCTTGCAGCCTGTGGTCAGGTAACGTCAGGATGGCCACAATCCACAAAGGAGGATGCAATGTCCGACCGCCCCACCCTTCCGCCGGAGATGGACCCCATGCGCCTCCTGTCCGAGATGAGATTGCCGATGCTGGATGTGGAGGCGCTGGCCGCCGCCCAGCGGCGCAACCTGGAAGCCTTGTCGGCGGCCAATCGCGTCGCGCTCGAGGGTGCGCAGGCCATCGCCCGCCGCCACATGGAAATCCTGCAGCAATCCATGACCGAGATGACGGATGCAGTGCGCAGCGCCGCCACCGGCTCCGATCCGCAGGACCGCGCCGTGAAGCAGGCCGAGATGGTGAAGTCCGCCTATGAGCGGGCCGTCGGCAACATGAAGGAGCTGGCGGACCTCATCCAGAAGTCGAATGCCGAGGCGCTGACGGTGCTGAACCGGCGCTTCTCCGAGGCGATGGACGAGGTCCGCACCATGGTCGAGAAGAAGTCGGGCTGAGGGCTCGCGCCGGGGCTCCGGCCGTCCTCAGCGGGGCGGCGGGTCCCCCGGCGGAACCTCCGGCGCATCATCAAGCCGCGCCCCGTCCAGCAGGGCATCACGCTGCGCCTTCGCCGCCTCGTCCTTCGCCCGCTCCGCCCTGGTCCGGCCATGGGCGGCGCGGTTCGTCGCGGCCTTCGCCTCCGCGGCGGCGCGGTCCCGGGCCTTCCGGGCCCGGTTCAGGTTGACGATCTCGGCCATCCCTCCAGGATAACGCCGGGGATTCATCGGAGCCATCCATGCAGATCGAGTTGACCGCCGCCGATGGCCACCGCCTTTCGGCCTGGCGCACCGGCCCTGCCGATGCGAAGCGCGCCCTGGTGGTGGTGCAGGAGATCTTCGGGGTGAACCCCCATATGAAGCGGCTTTCGGACCATCTCGGCAGTCTCGGCTGGGCCGTGATCACACCTGCGCTGTTCGATCGTGCCGAGCGCGGCGTGGAGCTTGGCTATGAGGCCGAGGACCGCGAGCGCGGCATGGCGTTGCGCAAGCAGGTCGCCGACGATGCGGTGATGTTGGACATCGAGGCGGCGGCGAAGGCCCTGCCGGCCGGCGCGGCCCGGGCCATCATCGGTTATTGCTGGGGCGGTACCATCGCCTGGTGGGGCGCGACCCGCTCGCACAGCTTCAGGACGGCGGTCGGCTATTACGGCGGCGGCATCGCAGGCACCCGCACCGAGACGCCGAACTGCCCCGTGCAGCTCCATTTCGGCGCGGAGGACAAGGGTATTCCTCTCTCTGATGTCGAGCTGGTGCGGCAGGCGCAACCAAAAGTGGAGATCCATGTCTATCCGGGTGCGGGACATGGCTTCGCCTGCGAGGACCGGGCGAGCTACAATCCCGCCGCCACCGCATTGGCCGAGGAGAGGGCACTCGCCTTCCTGTCGGCCCATCTGGGCTGAGAAGGCGACATCATGACCCGACCGCTGATCGCCATCGGCATCTTCCTCCTGATGCTGACGGGGATCCCCTATTTCTGGCCCGAGGGCTTCTCGGAGCCGCCGCTGCTGATGGTCCTGTTCCTCACCATCGCGGCGGTCGCGGCGCTGGTGATCGGGCGCCGGCGGCGGGCGCGCGGCTGGGGAACCAGCTCCAGCGCCTGATCACGGCCGGGTGCGGCCTAGACGTAGGACGTCCGGGATATTGACAGACGTCTTACGATAGGGCGAGGCTGAAGCGTCACACGCAACGAGAACAGGAAACGTCCGTGCGCCTCCACGCCATTCCGCGCCGCGGGCTTGCCGTGCTCGCCGCCCTCCCCTTCCTTGCGGGCCGCAGCAGGGCCCAGCCGGCCACGGCCCCGATGCCCGATGGCCCTATCACCATCGTGGTTCCCTATACGGCCGGCACGGGGCCCGACATTCTCGCCCGCCTGGCCAGCCCCTATCTCCAGCCACGCCTCGGCCAGCCGGTGGTGGTGGACAACCGCGCGGGCGCCAGCGGGTTGATCGGCACCCAGGCCGTGGCACGGGCAGCACCGGACGGGCGCATGCTGATGATGCAGCCCAATACCTTCGTCATGAATGCCAGCCTCTTCCAGCAGGTTCCCTATGACCCGGTGAAGGGCTTCGCGCCCATCGCCCTGCTGACGCGCGGCGACCTGGCGCTGGTGGTGAACCCGGACGTGCCGGCGCGGGACGCCCGCGCCTTCGCGGAACTCGCCCGCGCCCGCCCCACCGTGGTCGACTACGCCTCCCCCGGCAACGGCACGCCGCAGCATCTCGGCATGGCGCTCTTCGCCATGACCGCGAAGGTGGAGCTGACCCATATTCCCTATCGCGGCTCGGCGCCGGCCATCCAGGACCTGCTGGGCAAGCGCGTGGCGGCGATGTTCCTGCCCGTGCACACCGCCCTGCCCCTGGTCCAGGCCGGACAGATCCGGATGCTGGCGGTGGGCAGCGAGACGCGCGCCGCTTCCGCCCCCGATGTCCCGACCCTGGCGGAGGCTGGCTTCCCCGGCGTGCAGGCCGATCTCTGGTATGGGCTTCTCGGCCCGGCCGGCCTGCCGGAGCCGCTGGTGCGCAGGCTGAACGCCGAGCTCAACACCTGGCTGGCCGAGCCCGCCACCGCTGAGGCGCTGAAGGCTCAGGGCATGACGCCCACTCCCACCACGCCGGAAGCCTTCGGCCAGCTCGTGGCGCGGGACTATGCGCGCTGGGCGACGGTGATCCGTGAGGCGAAGATCACCGCGGGCTAGTCCAGGGCTTCGGGTTGCCAAGGCTTCAGGTTGCCAAGGCTTTAGGCTGGCAAGGCTTCAGGCTGGCAAGGCTTCAGGCTGGCAAGGCTTCAGGCTGGCAAGGCTTCAGGCTGGCAAGGCTTCAGGCTGGAAGAGCGGAGCGATTTCCTGCATTGGATGCGTCTCCGCACGAGGATCCGCCGCTGAGCGACCAGGCCACCATCCCGGGCCCCGAACCCGTGCCGGCGACCTCCCTGCCTGAGGCGCTGGCCAGCCTTTATGCGCGCCCTGGCTTCAAGCTGCGCCGCGCGCATCAGATTTCGCTTTCGGTCTTCGCCGAGGAATGCCGGGCCTTCGAGGTGACGACGACCCAGTACGGCATCCTGGTGGCGCTGCGGGAGCGGCCGGGAATGGACCAGATCGGCGTGGCCCAGGCGCTGGGGCTGGACCGCTCCACCACCGGCATGGTCGTAGGGCTGCTGGAGGCGCGGGACCTGCTGCGGCGAAGCCGGCACGAGACCGACCGGCGCCGGCGCGTCCTCACCCTCACCCCACAGGGCGAGGCGTTGCTCGAAGCCATCGGCCCCGCTGCCGAGCGCGCGCGCCGCCGGCTGCTGGAGCCGCTTTCGGCGGATCAGGCTCGGGCCCTGGGCGCCTTGCTCGACACGCTGCTGCAGCACCACGACATGCGGGTGCGTGTGCCGCTGATGCGGACGGAAGGCTGATCGGCCCAGGCCAAGGCGGGGGCTGAAGCCCCCTTATTCTGCAGCTGCTGGGCGTCGCCGCAGGCGGGTCACATAGGCAAAGCGATCCGCCGGATGGAGGCTGAGGCTCACCGCCAGCGGTGCGCCTGCGGGATCCAGGTAGCGGCGTAGGATCGCCAGCGCGTGGCTGCCCGCCTCCGCCTGCAAGGCCTGGGCGACCGGCCCCGCGGGAATGCCGGCGGCGCGAAGCTCCTGCCGCACTTCCTCGATCGGGCGCCCCGAAGCCTCGGCCACCGCGATCGCGACCAGACTGCGGCAGCTGCCGTCTCGCAGACGGCGCGCCAGGTCCGGCGGCGCCGAATCCGCATCCGCATAGATATCCGTCCAGCAGAGTGGCGGCCCCTCCCCGGTGGGCGGCACGCGCAGGCTCTGGGCATGCAGCCAGCGGCTGCCGGGCCGCAAGCCGAATTGCGCAGCCAGCGTGTCATCCGCCACCACCTCACGCACATGCAGCACGCGGCGGGTGGCCTCGGCCGCATATTGCAGCAGATCGTCGACCCCATTCAGCGACTGGAAATAGGCGCCCGGTCGGCCCTCCGGCTGCGCTGCTGTCACGCGCGTGCCGTCGCGACGGCGGCGGGAGACGAGACCCAGCTCCTCCAGGCGCAGTAAGGCCGAGCGCACGGTGGCGCGGCTCACCCCGCGCTCGGCGGAGAGTTCCAGCTCGGTCGGCAGGCGGCTGCCCACGGGGTGGATGCCCCGGGCGATCTCTCCCGCGATCTCACGGGCCAGGGCGGCGTAGCGGGGCGAGGATGGGGAGTGGGACATGGAAGACCGCCAGGGTAGGCACCGCACACGCGTTGACAAGGCGGGGCAAGCGGCGCAATTGGTTCGTACCATGTAAATAAATCCGAACCATTGGGAGAGATCCATGCCTGCCACGCGCCGTTCCCTCCTGGCTGCAGTATCGCTCCTATCCGCCGTCGGGGCGCCCGCCGTCCTGGCTCAGGGCGCCTATCCGGACCGCCCGGTCCGGCTGATCCTGCCCTTCGCCGCAGGCGGCCCAACCGACACGCTCGGCCGTGTCTTCGCCGAGGCACTGGGCAAGCAGATGAATGCCCGCGTGCTGGTGGAGAACCGCACCGGCGCCGGATCGAGCATCGGGGCCGATGTCGTCGCGAAAGCGCCGAAGGACGGCTACACGCTGCTGTTCAACAACCTCTCTCACTCCATCAATCCGTCGCTCTACCGCCGCATGCCCTTCGATACGCTGGGGGATTTCGCGCCGGTCAGCACGCTGATGGAAGGGCCGGTGGTGCTGCTGGTGCGCGCGGATTCACCTTTCCGCTCCCTGCGCGAGCTGATCGAGGCCGTGCGCGCGCGGCCGGACCACTATGACTACGGTTCTGCCGGCAACGGCTCGGCGGCGCATGTTTCGCAGGTGCAGATCCTGTCGCTGACGAAGACGCGCATGAACCACATCGTCTATCGCGGCGTAGCCCCGGCGATGACCGACCTGATCTCGGGCACGCTGACGCTGGTGAACGACACCTCCACCACCGCGCTGGGCAGCATCCGCGGCGGCATGGTGCGCCCACTCGCGATCACCTCCGCCGAGCGCGTGCCCTTCCTGCCGGACCTGCCGACGGTGCGCGAAAGCGGCATCCCAGAACTGGCCGATTTCCGGATGTCGACCTGGAACATGCTGCTCGCCCCCGCCGGCACGCCGCAGCCCATCCTCGGTCGGCTGCATGACGAGACGGCGCGCGTGCTGGCCGATCCCGCCTTCGTCACGAAGCTGGCGGAACTCGGCAACGTGCCGATGCCGCGGACCGACCAGGCCGGCGCCCGCAGCTTCCTCGCCGCCGAGGTCGATCGCTGGCGCGGCGTGATGCAGGCCGCCGGCGTGCAGCCCGAATAAAGCCCAGATCGAACGACCGCCCCGGAGCCCGCATGCCCAGCACCCCGCTCGATTCCCTCCTGTTCCGCGACATGTTCGGTACGGCCGCCATGCGCGCCGTCTTCGCCGACGAAGCCCTCGTCGGCCGCTACCTGGAGGTGGAGGTGGCGCTTGCCCGCGCCGAGGCGCGCTGCGGCGTCATTCCGCCCGAGGCCGCCGATGCCATTGCCCGCGCGGCGGATGGAATCGCGATCGACTGGGAGCGGATGCGGCGCGAGACGGAGAATGTCGGCTATCCGATCCTCGCGCTCGTGCACCAGTTGGCGGAGGCAGCCGGCGAAGCCGGACGCTACGTCCATTGGGGCGCGACGACGCAGGACATCATGGACACGGCCAATGTCCTCCAGCTCCGCGCCGCGCTGGATCTGGTGGCGGCGGATATCGAGGCGCTGCGCGGCATCCTGGCCGCGCTGGCCGCAAAGCACCGCGACACGCCCATGGCCGGGCGCACTCATCTGCAGCAGGCCCTGCCCATCACCTTTGGCTACAAGGTCGCCATCTGGCTCTCCGCCATGGACCGCCATGCGGAGCGGCTGGAGCAATTGCGCCCGCGCGCGCTGATGGGGCAGTTCGCCGGCGCCGCCGGCACCCTCGCCTCCCTCGGCGAGGATGGGTTCCGCGTGCAGCAGGCCTTCTGCGAGGAGTTGGGCCTGCACCAGCCGCCGATCACCTGGCATGTCGCGCGCGATGGGCTGGTGGAGGCGGTGTCCTTCCTTGGCCTGGTCACCGGCAGCCTCGCGAAGATCGCGACCGACATGATGCTGATGATGTCGAGCGAGTTCGGCGGCGAGGTGATGGAGCCCTTCGTGAAAGGGCGCGGCGCTTCCTCCACCATGCCGCAGAAGCGCAACCCGATTTCCTCGGAGCTGATGCTGGCGACGGCAAAGGCGGTGCGGCAGCAGGTGGCGCTGATGCTGGACGGCATGGTGCAGGATTTCGAGCGCGCGACCGGCCCCTGGCACCTGGAATGGCTGGCCCTGCCGGAGAGCTTCATCCTCGCCGCCGGCTGCCTGGAGCAGGCGAAATTCGCCCTCTCCGGCCTCACTGTCGATGCCGCGCGGATGCGCTCCAATCTCGACATGACCGGCGGGCTGATCGTGGCGGAGGCGGTGATGATGGCCGCGGCCCCCGCGCTCGGCCGCCAACATGCGCATGACGTGGTCTATGACGCATGCCGCGCGGCGATCACTTCGGGGCGCACGCTCGCCGAGGCGCTGATCGAAGTGCCGGAGGTAGTGGAGGCGCTTGGCGGGCGCGAGGGCGTCGAGGCACGCTGCGATCCGGCGAATTACCTCGGGCTCGCGCCGCGGATGGTAGACCGGGTGCTCGCAGGGCGCTGAAAGCAAAAGGGCTGGGGAAAAGAAATCCTCCCCGGCCTTTCTTCCTCAGGCCGCCTTCAGCACCCGCCCAGCCACCGCATCCAGCTTCGCCACCAGCGCTGGGTCCCGCTTCTCCGGCGGCGTGACGATCGCGGAATCCAGCGCGCGGTCGCAACCGGAGGGGCAGAGGCCGCGCGGCTTGCCGAGCGCCGGCACCACGGTGCGCACCAGTTCCTTGGCGCGGTCGGCATTCTCGGTCATCACCTTCACCACGGCGTCGACGGTGACGTGGTCATGATCCGGGTGCCAGCAGTCGTAATCGGTGACCATGGCGACGGTCGCGTAGCAAAGCTCCGCCTCCCGGGCGAGCTTCGCCTCGGGCATGTTCGTCATGCCGATCACGTCGCAGCCCCAGGCGCGATACAGCTCGCTCTCGGCCTTGGTGGAGAATTGCGGCCCCTCCATCACGAGATAGGTGCCGCCCCGCTTGTACTTCAGCTTGATCGCTCGCGCCGCATCCTCCAGCGCGTCGCCGAGGCGCGGGCAGAGCGGATGCGCCATGGAGACATGCGCGACGCAGCCCGTCTCGAAGAAGGACTTCTTGCGTGCGAAGGTGCGGTCGATGAACTGATCGACGATGACGAAGGTGCCGGGCGGCAGGTCCGCATTCAGGCTGCCAACGGCGGAGAGGGAGAGGATTTCCGTGCAGCCGGCGCGCTTCATCGCATCGATATTCGCGCGGTAGTTCAACTCGCTCGGCGGCACGCGATGGCCGCGGCCGTGGCGCGGCAGGAAGACACAGGAAACGCCGGCGAGCGTGCCGAAGAGCAACTCGTCCGACACCTCGCCCCAGGGGCTCTCCACCCGCTGCCAGCGGCGGTTCTCGAGCCCATCGATGTCGTACAGGCCGGAACCGCCAATGAGGCCAATGACGGGGGTGATCTGGTCGGGCATGTCAGGCTCCGCTAAAGGGAACAGGATAGGCGGCGGGGGCGGCCCGCTCTAGCGGAGGGCGGCAGACTGCACCAGGGCCGCCGGGAATGCGGCAACTCGGGGTTGCGTGAGTCAACCTCAAATTGTCATGCTCCGTTATACATCCGCGCGGAGCAGGTAATGGGGTGTCGGGCATGACGTCTGTACCACGGTCCGCCGATGAGGCGGAGCGGCTGGTCGATGTGGCCGACATCTCCTCCGACGAGGCGACGGAGGAACTGCTGGGCGCCTTCATGCGCCTGGCGGGCGATCTCGTCGGCGCACCCATCTCGGGCGTTTCGCTGGTCGGCAAAGACGAGCAGTCCTTCCTGGCCATCCGAGGGCTGAACGCGGCGCCCGTGCCGCGCGATTCGTCCTTTTGCGCCCATGCGATCCTCGAGCCGGACCAGGTGATGGTGGTGCCGGATCTCCAGGCGGACCCGCGCTTCAGTGCCAATCCCCTGGTCGTGGGCGACTCTAATCTGCGCTTCTATGCCGGCGCCCCGCTGCGGGGCACGCGCGGCCATGCGGTGGGCACACTT
This sequence comes from Muricoccus harenae, assembly GCF_009848505.1. Taxonomy (GTDB): domain Bacteria; phylum Pseudomonadota; class Alphaproteobacteria; order Acetobacterales; family Acetobacteraceae; genus Roseomonas; species Roseomonas harenae. The sequence continues at coordinate 306,079 of NZ_WWDL01000001.1, read as the reverse complement.
TGCGTGCTGGACCGGGAACCGCGGACCCTCTCCCCCGCGGTGGTGGAGCGGCTGCAGGACCTGGCGCGCGGCGTCTCTGCGGCGCTCTCGCTCCGCCATGCCGTCCGGGAGATGCACCGGCTGGCGCGGACGGATCCGCTGACCGGCGCCGGGAACCGCAAGGCGATGGAGGAGGCGCTGGCCGCTGCCGACCCGAACGGGCTCGGCATCCTCATGCTCGATCTGGATGGCTTCAAGCCGATCAACGATACCTATGGCCATTCCGGCGGCGACAAGGCGCTGGTCGAGGTTGCCCGCCGGCTGCGTGAGGCGGTGCGCAGCAAGGACATGGTGATCCGGCTGGGCGGCGACGAATTCATGGTGCTGGTGCTGGGCGTGGAGCAGCCCGAGGCCGGGCTGGGCCTCGCCACGCGCCTCCACGCGTCCCTGGCGGATACGTTCATCCTGAACGGTTCCCCGGTTCCGCTGCGCGTCTCGATCGGCTTCGCCGCCGGCCCCTGGCACGCCCGGGACGCACTGGCCCTGGTGGAACGGGCCGATGCGGCGCTTTACGCCGCGAAGCGCGCCGGGCGCGGCATCACCCGCTCGGCCAGCGCCACGCCGGGCGGCGAGGCAGTGGGCCGCGGGAGGTTGGAGGAGAAGCTGTGTGAAGCCTTCGCGCCGGGCGGCAAGGTTCCCTTTCACCTCGTCTTTCAGCCGATTATCGATCTTAAGACCTGCGAATTCGTCTCGGCCGAGGCGCTGCTGCGCTGGAGGACGGATACCGGCCTCTCCCTGCAGCCAGCCGATGTGCTGCCGGTGATCGAGGGCATGGGCTATTCGGGCGCGCTCGACCGCTGGGTGCTCCGCGAGGCCTGCGGGCTGATTGCCTCGGGGCACGCGCCCTGGACCGTGTCGGTCAATGCCTCGGCCAGTACCTTCGGCATGCCGGGCTTCGATGCCCAGGTCGCGCAAATCCTGCAGGAATTCGGCGTCGCGGGCGAAAGGCTGATGATCGAGATGGTCGAAGGCGCGCTGGCTGGGGATGCGGATGCCGCGCGCGCCAACATGCTGGGCCTGGCGCAGATCGGCGTGCGCGTGGTGCTGGATGACTTCGGCGGCGGCCACAGCACCCTCGCCCGGGTGCGCGAATACCCCTTCACCGCGATCAAGATCGACCGCTCGCTGGTGACGGATTGCGCGCGCGACGCCCAGGGCACGGCGCTCATGGAAGCGGTGGCCGGCATGGCCGAGGCCTTCTCGATCCCCGCCGTCGCGGAGGGGGTGGAGCATGCAGCCCAGCTGCAGGTGCTGGCCCGGCTCGGCGTGGACCGGGCCCAGGGCTTCTTCCTCTCGCGCGCCGTGGCCTGGGACGCGCTCGCGGAAGCCGGGGCGGACGCCATCGAGCGTGCGCGCGGCGCGCTTGGGCAGCACATCGACGCCTAGTGCCACTCCGTTTGGCCCCGCGGCGGGCTTACTTCCGGGCGACAATCATTGAATGCGGCCCCTGGAGGGGCCGGGCGGAGACCTCCCCAAAGCCGGCCTCCCTTGCCCAGCCGATGCATTCGGCCACCGTGTAGTCGAAGCCATCCGGCGTCTCGATCAGCATGTTGAGGCTCATGAGCAGGCCGAAGGCATTCTCGCGCCGCGCGTCATCGATCATTGCGTCATAAACGATGAGGGCGCCGCCCGGTGGAAGGGCCTGGTAGGCCTTTCGCATCAGCATGCGCTTCTCCTTCATTCCCCAGTCATGGAGGATGTGGCCCATGATCAGCACCTCGGCCTCGGGCAGCGGCCCGGACAGGAAGTCCCCCGGCGCGAAGCGGATGCGGGACGACAGCCCGGCCTCCGCGACATAACGTTCGAAGACGGGCTGCACCGGGGGCAGATCGAAGCCGCAGCCCTCGAGATGCGGGTGGATGCGCGCCACCTCCACGACGAGCGCCCCCTGTGCGCAGCCGATATCGGCGAAGCTGCGGACGTCCTGCCAGGGAAAGGCCGCCGCGATGGCGCGCGCATTCGGCAGGCTCACGCCGCTCATGGCGCGCAGGAAGACCTCGAGGGTGGTGGGGTCGGCATAGATGGCGGCGAAGGGATCGGGGCCGTCGTCGCGCGCCTCGTTCTGCGGCCGCCCGCTCCGCAGCGCCTCGGTGAGGCGGCCCCAGAAGGGATAGAGACGGCTGTTCGCCATCTCCAGCAGCCCGCCGATATAGTCCGGGCTGGCGCGGTCGAGGTAGAGCGCCGTCTCCGGCGTGTTCGTGTAACGGCCTTCCGCGTCCCGCCGCAGCATGCCGAGGGCGACCAGCGCATCCAGGAAATCCGATGCACCGCGCCCGTGCAGCCCAAGCCGGGCGACCAGTTCGGATGCCGGCATCGGGCCGTGGCGTGCAAGTTCGGTGAAGAGGCCGAGTTCCACTGCCGTGAGAAGCGCCTTGGAGCCCCAGAAGGCCATGCCGAGCTGGAGGATGGCGGCGGGCGAAGCCGGTGCCTCGGCATCGCGGCTGGAAACTTCGGTGGCGGAGCGCATGATCGTCCTGTCCTCATCCGTGTCGGAGGGGCCGGCCGCCTGGATGGCGAGAGCGCAGCGAGGACGAGGGTGTGGTCGGGGCAGCCAGCGTCTCGCCGCCCGCGAGGCTGTCCCCTCGTATTTCCACAGTATCCCGCGTTCGGTCGTGTCCCGCAACGATAACGAGCCCTGAAGCAGGGACCCTGAAAGCAGGAAGGCCCCGCCCCGGGAAACCGGGACGGGGCCTTGGCCCGTGGGGCGGCCCGCAGGCCGCCGGTCAGTGCAGGTCGGACCAGACCTTGCGCTTCACCGCATAAGCGAGGCCGGCGAGGATGGTCAGGAAGATGATCATCCGCACGCCCATGGCGCGGCGCTGCTCCAACTCCGGCTCCGCCGCCCAGGCGAGGAAGGTGGCGATATCGGTCGCCATCTGGTCCACCGTGGCGTTGGTGCCGTCAACATAGGTCACCTGGCCATCCGTGTTCAGCGGCGGCGCCATGGCGATCTGATGGCCGGGAAAGTACTTGTTGTAGTGCATCCCCTCCGCGATGGTGATTCCTTCCGGCGGGTCGGAATAGCCAACCAGCAAGGCATGGAGGTAGTCCGCTCCACCCTCGCGCGCCTTCACCATCACAGACAGGTCAGGCGGCAGGGCACCATTGTTGGCGGCACGGGCCGCCGCGTCATTGGCGAAGGGCCGGCGGAAATGGTCCGAGGGGCGCGCCGGCCGCTCGAACATCTCGCCATTGTCGTTCGGCCCGTCCTGCACCTGGAACTGCGAAGCCAAAGCCTGCACCTGGGCCGGGGTCAGCCCGATCCCGGTCAGGTGGCGGTAGGAGAGATGCCGCATGGAATGGCAGGCGGCGCACACCTCCTTATAGACCTGGAAGCCGCGCTGGGCGGAGGCACGATCAAAGGTCCCGAAGATCCCGTCGAAGGAGAAGTCCGTGTTCGGGATCTTGATCACGTCGTGGCCGCTCTCGGGCCCACCCTCGGCCGCACGGGCACCCTGATCGAAGGCGACCGGTGCCAGGGCGAGGACGGCCGCGACGGCGGCCGCCTTCAGGGTCGGAACGAAACGGCGCATCACGCCTTCTCCATCGGCTTGGCGGTTGCGCCGGCAGGCAGGGGCCCACCGCCCCTCCGGGACAGCACCGCGTGGGCGATGCTCTCGGGCAGCGGCAGGGGACGCTCGAACTTCGACAGGAACGGCAGGATCACCAGGAAATAGGCGAAATAATAGGCCGTGCTGATCTGGGCGATCAGGATGTAGGGCTGCTCGGCCGGCTTGCCGCCCACATAACCCAGCACGAAGAAGTTCACCGTCCAGAGCAGGAACAGCCACCTGGTGATCGGGCGGAAGCGCATGGAACGCACCGGCGAGCTGTCCAGCCAGGGCAGGAAGAACAGGATCACCAACGCGCCGCCCATCAGCACCACGCCGCCCAGCTTGTCCGGGACCGCACGGAGGATCGCGTAGAAGGGCAGGAAGTACCACTCGGGCACGATATGCGCGGGCGTCACCAGCGGGTTGGCGGGAATGTAGTTGTCCGGGTGGCCCAGGTAGTTCGGCATGAAGAACACCAGGACCGCATAGACGATCAGGAACACGACGATGCCGAAGCTGTCCTTCATCGTGTAGTACGGGTGGAAGGGGATCGTGTCCTGCTTGGTCTTCGGCTCGATGCCCAGCGGGTTGTTGCTGCCCGTGATGTGCAGCGCGACCACGTGGAGGAAGGTCACGCCCACGATCACGAAGGGCAGGAGGTAGTGGAGCGAGAAGAAGCGATTGAGGGTGGGATTGTCCACCGAGAAGCCGCCCCACAGCCAGGTAACGATGCTCTGTCCCACCACCGGCAGGGCGGAGAACAGGTTGGTGATGACGGTGGCGCCCCAGAAGGACATCTGGCCCCAGGGCAGCACGTAGCCCATGAAGGCGGTTGCCATCATCAGGATGAACAGCACTACGCCCAGCATCCACAGCAGCTCGCGCGGCGACTTGTAGGAGCCGTAATGCAGTGATCGCCACATGTGGATGTAGGTGACGATGAAGAACATGCTGGCGCCGTTGGCGTGCGCGTAGCGCAGCAACCAGCCGTAGTTCACGTCGCGCATGATGCGCTCGACGCTGTCGAAGGCCAGCATGGTGTGGGCGGCATACTGCATGGAGAGGACCACGCCCGTCGCGATCATGATCGCGAGGGTGACCATCGCCAGCGCGCCGAAGTTCCAGAAGTAGTTGAAGTTCCGGGGCGTCGGAAAGCTGCCGTACTCCAGCTGGATCATCGAGATGACCGGCATGCGCTGGTCGATCCAGCGTAGGAGCGGATTCGCCACCTTTGAATCGTGCAGGCGGCGGACGTCATTATGTTCGTTGGTTTCGTGGTGGCTGTCGGCCATGTCCTGCGCTCCTCAGCCGACCCGGACGCGGGTGTCGGAGGTAAAGGAATAATCGGGAAGGGCGAGGTTCAGCGGGGCCGGGCCCCGGCGGACGCGGCCGGACGTATCGTAATGGCTGCCATGGCAGGGGCAGAACCACCCGCCGTAGTCGCCGCGCGCATCGGTCGGCTTCTGGCCCAGCGGAACGCAGCCGAGATGGGTGCAGATGCCGATCACGATCAGCCACTCATCCTTGCCCGGCTTCACGCGGGACTGGTCCGTGGCCGGGTCGGGCAGCTCGCCGACCGGGACGGCGCGGGCCTCCTGGATCTCCTGCGGGGTGCGGCGGCGCACGAAGACCGGCTTGCCGCGCCACATCACCGTCACGGCCTGGCCGACGGCGATCGGGCCCAACTCCACATCGGTGCTGGCCAGCGCCAGCACGTCCTGGCTGGGGTTCATAGAGTGGATGAAGGGCCAAGCCATCACGCCCACGCCCACCGCGGTGAAGGCGCCGGTGGCCAGCTTCAGGAAGTCCCGGCGGACCGGCCCTTCCCCATGCGCCGGGTCGGCATGATGGGGGCCGGGTTCGGCGGGGCTCGTCTTCGGTGGGGAAGCCAGCACATCGGCCATTCGATCGCTCGTCCTGTTCTCCGGCCCCCTCCCGCGCGCCGGGCGAGGCCGTTGTGTCGTCCCCCGAGGGCCCGGGTTGCGGCCGGGCGCGCGGGTTGGTCTGCGAAGTCATTGGCCGGGCAGGCGCGGGGACGCGGTGCCAGACCGGTTGCGCGGCCATATAACGGTCCGGAACGTGGGGTGGCAACGGCGCCCCATGCGCTGCAACACCCCGATTGGCGCGAATGACACACAGCCCCACCAGCGACCTGCCGGCCGATGCCACCCATCCCGGCCATCACCCCCTCGCCGGCGCGGCCCGCGGCTGGTTCGAGGGACTGCGGGACCGGCTCTGCGCCGTCTTCGAGACGATCGAGGACGAGGGCATCACGGGCCCCCATGCCGCCCTGCCTCCGGGCCGCTTCGTCCGCACCGCATGGGACCGGCCGGAGGGCGGCGGCGGCGTGATGTCGGTCATGAAGGGGCGGGTCTTCGAGAAGGTGGGGGTCAATGTCTCCACGGTGTGGGGCGAATTCAGCCCGGATTTCCGCAAGCAGATCCCGGGGGCGGAGGAGGATCCACGCTTCCTGGCCACCGGCGTGTCGCTGGTGGCTCATATGCGCTCACCCCGCGTGCCGGCCGCCCATTTGAACACGCGCTTCATCACCACGCGCCGCAACTGGTTCGGCGGCGGGGGCGACATCACCCCCATGACCCCCGATTCGCCCGAGGCTCAGGCGGATGCCGCCGATTTCCACGCGGCCTTCCGCACCGCCTGCGACCGGCACGACCCAGCCTACTACCCCCGCTTCAAAACCTGGTGCGACGAGTACTTCTTCCTTCCCCACCGCGGGGAGCCCCGCGGGCTGGGCGGCATCTTCTATGACTGGCTCGGGCGGGACGACCCCGATGCCACCCGCTTGCCAGACCATTTCGCCTTCACCCGGGACGTGGGCGAGGCCTTCCTGGCGGCCTATCCGGCCATCATCCGCCGCCGGATGCACGAGCCCTGGACGGCGGCGGAGCGCGAGCACCAGCTCATCCGCCGCGGCCGCTACGTCGAGTTCAACCTGCTGCATGACCGCGGCACGCTGTTCGGCCTGCGCACCGGCGGGAATGTGGAGGCGATCCTGATGTCCATGCCGCCCGAGGTTCGCTGGCCCTGAGGGCTGGCCGCCAGGGCGCGGGGCTGGCTAGGCTGGGGGCAAGCATCAAGCATCGAGGAGCCTCCATGATCGCACGCCGCCCCCTTCTCGGGGCAGGGCTCGCCCTTCCCTTCATCCACCCGGCCGCCGCCCAGGGCGCCTGGCCGAGCAGGACGGTCCGGATCGTCGTCCCCTATCCGCCCGCCGGCTCGACGGACGTGCTGACGCGAATCCTGGCCGAGCGGCTGCAGCAGCAGCTTGGCCAAACCTTCGTGATCGAGAACCGCGCCGGCGCCGGTGGCAATATCGGGATGGATGCGGTCGCGAAGGCCGAGAATGACGGCTACACGATTGGCTCCGCGACGATCGGCCATTTCTCGATAAACCAGTATCTCTACTCGCGCATGTCCTTCGACAGCGACAAGGACTTCGCGCCTATCTCGCTGACCTGGGAACTGCCCAATGCCTTCGTCGTCAGCAGCCAGCACGTGCCTGCCAAGACGCTTCAGGAATTCATCGCCTGGGCGAAGCAGAAGCGGGGCGGGCTGAGTTTCGGCAGCCCCGGCGTGGGGACCACGCCGCATCTCTCGGGCGCGCTGTTCAATGCGAGGGCGGGGCTGACGGCCGATCACGTCCCGTTCCGGGGGGCGGCCCAGACCATTCCGGCCATGTTGTCCGGCGACGTGACCTTCGCGCTCGACAACCTCTCCTCCTATGTGCCGGTCATCCAGGAGGGGCGGATGCGGGCGCTGGCCGTGACCAGCCCGGAGCGCGTGCCCAGCCTGCCTGACGTGCCGACCATGGCGGAGGCCGGGATCCCTGACTTCGTGGTCACCTCCTGGGCTGCCTTTGTCTTCCCGGCCGGCACGCCACGCCCCATCGTGGACAAGCTGAATGCCGCGATGAAGGTGGTCGCGGCCGATGAGTCGGTGCAGCGCCGCTTCCAGCAGATAGGCGCCAAGGCATTGTGGTCCACACCCGAGGCAGTGACCGAGCGCAGCCACAAGGAAAGGCCGATGTGGCAGGAAGCCGTGCGGATCAGCGGCGCACGGGCGGATTAGCGCCGGTGGGGGCGCAAGCCCCCGCCGCCGCCCTCAATCCAGCAGGCGCATGATTTCGTTGCTGGCGAGCACCACGAAGAGCGCGGTGGCCAGCAGGAGCAACCCGTTGCTCACCCAGCCGCTGCGCCATTCCGCCGGGGTCCGGCGGGAATTCAGCAGCCAGATCAGGGTCAGCGCCAGGAAGGGCATGAAGAAGGCGCCCAGTGCGCCGAACGCCACCACCAGCGCGAAGGGCCGGTCGAGGAACAGCAGGGCAATCGGCGGGAAGGTCAGCCAGAAAAGATAGGCCTTGAAGGCCCAGCTCCGCTCCAGCTCCTGCTCTTTTGGATCCCGGCCGCGCAGCCGGGCCACAAAATCGGCGAAGAGCAGGCTGACGCCATGCCAGACACCGAGGATCGAGGAGAAGGTGGTGGCGGCGAAGCCGACCAGGAACATGTTGGCGACGAAGGCGCCGAGGCGCTCCCGCAGCACGCCGTCGAAGTCGAGCAGCCCGCGGTCGCCACCCTGGAGGGCGATGTTCGTGTTGTACAGCAGCTCGGCGCCCACGATCATCATAGAGATGACAAAGATGCCGGTGGTGATGTAGCCGATGCGATTGTCGAAGCGCATCATCGGGATCCAGCCCGGCGTGCGCCATCCCTTGGCATTCACCCAGTAGCCATAGGAGGCAAGGGTGATGGTGCCGCCCACCCCGCCGATCAGCCCGAGCGTGTAGATGGCCGCCCCTTCCGGCAGGGTCGGCACCAGCCCGCCAAGCGCCGCGCCAATATTCGGCGCCACCAGCACGGCCAGCGACACCACCGTGACGAACATCAGCGCGATGAAGAATTTCATCACCTGCTCGAACAGCGCGTAGCGGTTGAAGGCGACGAAGATGAAGCCCAGCACCCCGGCGAGGATCGCCCAGGCGTGCAGGTTCATGACCGGGAACAGGGCCGCAAGCGCCAATCCGGTCGAGGACATGGCGGTGGCGCCGTACACATAGCCCCAGATCACCACGTAGATGAGGAAATAGACCGAGGTCCAACGCCCCAACTCGCGCCAGCCTTCGAAGATCGTTCGGCCGGTGGCAAGATGCCAGCGCCCCACCGCCTCCGACATGGCGATCTTGAGAATGCAGCCGAGCACCGCCGCCCACATGAGCGCATAGCCGAAGCGGTTACCCGCAATGAGCGTGGCCACCAGGTCCCCCGCACCGACGCCCGTGACCGCCACCACGATCCCCGGTCCCACCAGGCGCCATCGGGCCATGCCCTGAGGCGGTCCGGCCGGTTCGGCGGGTGCAACGGTTTCAGCGGCTGTGGACAAGCTGGTTTTTCCTCAATTCGCTTGATGAAACCGGGCTAGTCCCCAGGGTGTGACGAGGCAACAATTGCCCCATCTGCAGGTTACACTTCGTTCATGTGGAATGGGCCGCCGTAACAGCAGGGCGCCTTTTCGCGACATGTCGCGCGGCGCGGACGCCGAAGCGGCCCCGGAACGCGTCCGGGGCCGCCCGCGTCAGTAACCCGTGCGATCGCCCTTCAGTTCAGGATCATGGGTGTGGTGGCTGTCCCGCTCGCCGCCGCCACCCGAAACCTGACTCTTGCTGCTGTTGGTCGCCGGGCCCGGCACGGTCTTGCCCTTTTCCCGATGCGCACTGCCATGGCCGCCGCCCTGATGGCTGCTCCCCGGCCCGCCTTCGGAGCGATCCGTGTCGGCATTTCCTTTTGGCATGGTTCAACGATCCTGCTGGTAACCCTGGTGGTGGGTGTTGATGCCGGTGCTGCCCGTCTGGCCCTGCTGTCCCGGATCGTATTTGGCGCGGTTGGCCGCGGTGTTCTTGGCTTCCTTCGGGTTCACCTCGCCCTGGCCGGGCGTGTTGCCGCCATGCGGCGCTTGGTTGGCGGGTGGAACCGGCGGCATGTGAGCCTTCGACATGGCGGACCTCCTCTTCATCCGTGGGAGCGAGGTTAACGCCCCGGCGGCAAGGGATGTTTCCCCCCGGCGTTGCCCTTCCGCCCTTCCTCGCCCTATCTCCCGCCCATGCCGCAGGACCTGACGACCCCCGCCGGACGCCGGGCCGCCCTGGTGAACAGCTTCCTCGTAGACCACGCGATCCTGCGCCAGGGCTGGCGCAACTGGGGCGTCGTGGTTCCAGGGCGGCTCTACCGCTCCAACCACCCCTCCCCCTGGCAGCTGCGCGACGCAGCCCGGCGCGTTGGGCTGAAGACCGTGATCAACCTGCGCGGCGAACGCGTGGATTGCGGCTCCGACGCCCTCTCCCGCGCCGAGGCGGCACGTCTGGGACTCGCCCATGTCGACGCCCCCTTCGAAAGTCGCGGCGCCCCGCACCGGGACCGGATCCTGCGGCTGGCCGGCATCTTCGCGGAAATGGCCGAACCCGCCCTGCTCCACTGCAAATCGGGCGCCGACCGCACGGGGCTGGCGGCGGGTGTCTTCCTGCTGCTGGAAGGCGGCACGAGCGAGGCGGCGCTGGGTCAGCTCCATTGGCGGCATGGCCATGTCAGCGCCTCCCGCACCGGAATCCTGGACGCCTTCTTCCGGCTCTATGCGCGCCAGGCGGAAGGACGGCTGCCCTTCCTCGACTGGGTCCGGGACGAATATGACGAGGCAGGACTGCGGGCGGCATTCCAGAGCCAGGCCTGGGCGGACCGGCTGGTGGATGGGGTGCTGCGGCGGGAGTGAAAAGGAGAAGGCCGGGGGAGGTATCCCCCCGGCCGCCTTCTATTCTTGCGGGGTTGGGCTGAGGCGCTGGGCGGACTCTGCGCGCGTGATTTCCACGATCACGGCCAAGGCGGCCTGGCCGATGGCGCGAAACGACGCCGAACCCGGATGCAGCATGGTGTCGCCGGCTTCCAGCCGTACGCCATCAGTTTCGAGCGTCCCTTGGCCGCAGAAGATCGCCACGCCCGCGGCTCCGCAGCGCAGCGGATGCGACGCGGCGATGCTCCGGACGGCGACCCGCGCCTCAAAGGCCTCGCGGTCGGCGATCACGTTGAAGGCTCGCGCCGGGCCAGCCGCCGGCCGGTAATGGGTGGGCACGTCGCCGGGAAAGCTGGCGGGCACCCAGGGCTGGCAGGACAGAGGCCCGCGGCCCTCCAGCGTCAGCGTGGCACCCGGTCCCTCGATCAGGGTGAAGATCCGGTCGCAGCCGGGGAAATGCGAGAAGGCGGCTTCACCCGCCAGATCCGCGATCCCGATCTGCCAGCCGAATGCCGCCTCCGTCCGCTCATCAGTGACCAGCTCGCGGGTTACGCCAAGGCCGTTCGGCCAAGGGCGCGGCTGCAGGTCGCCGGCCCGGATGATGACGCTGGCCGGCACCATTCCCGTTTTCCCCATCCTTCAGCAATCCAATCTAGGCGACGGCGAAGGCCTGCGCCCGCACCAGCGCGGCGTAAAGCCCGCCCCGCGCCAGCAACTCGCCATGGGTGCCGGATTCCGCGACCCGGCCACCCTCCATCACCACGATCAGATCCGCATCCCGCACTGTGGACAGGCGATGCGCCACCACCAGCGTGGTGCGCCCCGCGCGCAACTTGGCGAGGGCCGCCTGCACCGCCGCCTCGCTGCCGGTGTCCAGCGCGCTCGTCGCCTCGTCCAGCAACAGCACGCGCGGATTGCGCAGCAGCGCGCGGGCGAGAGAAATGCGCTGCCGCTGCCCGCCCGAAAGCCGCGCGCCGCCGGGGCCGAGCACCGTGTCATAGCCCTGCGGCAAGGCAGCGATGAAGTCATGCGCGGCCGCGGCGCGGGCGGCGTCCTCCACCTCGGCGGCGGTGGCGTTGGGGCGGCCGCAGGCGATATTGGCGTAGGCCGTGTCGTCGAACACCGTCGCGTCCTGGCCGACATAGGCGATGGCGTCGCGCAGGCTCTCCAGCGAGACATCCCGCACATCCACACCGTCCAGCGTCACGTGGCCCGATGTTGCATCATAGAGGCGCGGTACTAGGGCCAGGGCGGTGGATTTGCCGGCGCCGGAGGGGCCAACCAGCGCAACGGTGCGGCCGGGCTCGGCTACGAAGGTCACGCCATGCAGCGCGCTGCGATCCTCCTCATAGGAGAAGTGCACGTCCTCGAAGGCGATGCGTCCCTTGCCGGCAGGCAGCGCGGGCGCGCCGGGCGGGCTGGTGATTCGCCGGGGCGCATCGATCACGGCATTCACCCGCGCCAGCCCGGCCAGGCCTTCCTGCAGGGCGGCATTCAGGCTGCCCAGCGCACGCACCGGGCGCGCCGCGATCAGCAGGGCGGCGACGAAGCCGGTGAACTCGCCCACCGTCCCCTCCCCCTGGGACACGCGCCAGCCGACGAGCGCGAGGATCGCGGCAACCGCCACGCCGCCGATCGCCTCCAGCATCGGGTCCAGGCTCGCGCGGGTGCGCGCGATGGAAAGAAGGCTGGCGCGGAGATGGGCGAAGAGGCGGGCGGCGCGGGATTCCTCCGCCTCCTCCAGCCGGTAGCTGCGCACCACGCGGGCGGCGGCGAAGCTTTCCGTCAGAGCGGCGGCAGCCTCGCCGACGCGTTCCTGCATGCCGCCCGAGGCGCGACGGATGCGCTTGCCCAGTCGCAGGATCGGCACCACAGCCACCGGATAGAGCAGCGCCGCGACCAGCGACATCTTCCAGTCCAGCCACACCATCGAGGCAACCAGCCCGACCACGGTCAGTACGTCGGCGACAGCGTTGATCGCCTTGGTCAGCGCCTCGCGGATGGCGGCGGCATCAGCGGTGAAGCGGGCGGCATGGCGGGCGGGAGCATCGCGCGACACCATGGCGAAATCGGCACGGGTCAGCGCGCGGAACAGGCGGTTCTGCAGCCCCTCGATCACCCGCAGCACGGTGGATTGAATGGAGACGGCCTGGCCGTATTGGGCCAGTGCCTTGGCGGTGGTCAGCAGGATGATGGCGGGCGGGATGAACCAGACCACGCGCTGGTCATTGGCCGTGAACAGGTCGAAAGCCTGCTGGATCACCACCGGATAGAGGGCGGTGAGCGCGGCGACCAGGCCGGTGCAGAGAAGCGCGACGAAGATGCGGCGGGGATGGTGCCGCACTTCCTCATGCCAGAGCCGGGCGATGAGGGCGCGCGTCGCATCCGGGTCGATGCGCCGTTTCTGGGCTGGAGAGGCCATGGGCGGGGCGGTTACAGCACCGCCCCCGCCACGGCCAGGGGGCAGGCCCCCTTCAGGCCCGCCTCAGGCCCTGCGGCGTGCCGCGTCCACGCTCCATGGGCCCGCGCCCGCAAAGACGAGATAGAGGAAGATGAAGCAGTAAAGGATGGAGGCGTCGCCGTTGTTCAACGTGGGGTAGAGGTTCCGCGGCGCGTGGAACATCCAATAGGCCACGGCCATTTCGCCCGCGAGAATGAACGCTACCGGGCGGGTGAAGGCGCCGACCAGCAGCAGCAGCCCGCCCACCAGCTCCAGGATGGCGCCGATCCAGAAGAGGGACATCACCGGCGGCAGGCCAGAAGCGGGCGGGGCGGGGAAGCCAAAGAGCTTTTGCGTGCCATGCAGCAGGAAAATCAGCGCCGCGACGATCCGCAGCACGGACAGCATGCGTGGCGCCCAGACGGCCAGATTGGATGACATAGCGGGGCAGAGCCTCCGATTCGGGTGTGAACAAGCCGTAACCTGTGACATCACCGCTTCGGAAGCGCATTCCCATGAATGTCGCTCATCAACATCGCCAATCGTGTCCGGCAGGCCACCACATCCGCCGTGCAGCCGCCATCCAGCCACCAGCGCCGCGTCTCCGCCAACAGGCGGCCCATCTCCGGCCCGGGCTTCACTCCCATTTCCAGAGCATCCCGGCCCTGGAGCGGAAAAACCGGGCGCGGCAGCGCGGCCAGTCGCTCCCGGAAGTGGGCCCAGGCCGCATCACCCGGCCCCTGCCAGCCCCAGGCGCGGTTCACCGCCTGCCGAAGCCAAGCGGCATCCAGCAGGCGCTCCGGCAGTTGCTCGGCCAGCAGCCGCCGCAACGTGTCGTCGTCCGGCCCGCCTTCGGCGATGGCGGGCTGCAACGGCAACAGGTCGTGCCCGGCGCGGTATCGGGCGACGAGCCGCTGCACCTCGTCATTCGATGCCTTGAGGCGCCGGGCGGCTTCGGCGCTGCCATGGGTCAGCAGGGCATCGAAGCGCAGCATCGGGTCGGGCGGGGCGCCGATCACGGCGAGGGCGCGCAGAGGGCGCGAGGCGCCGAGCGAGGCCGGGCCCAGAATGGCGGGCAGCACCCCCGTCTCCTCCATCAGCGCCACCGCCTCCGCCGGCTCGGGCGCGGCGAGGAGCCTCTTCAACTCCATCCAGATCCGCTCCACCGACAAGCGGGACAGGCTGCCCACCGCCTCCCGGATCGCCGCCACCGCTGCCGGGTCCGGCTCGCCGCGCCCGTAGCGGGCATGGAAGCGGAAATAGCGCAGAGCGCGGAGATGGTCCTCGGCCAGCCGGGTTGCCGGGTCGCCCACGAAGCGCACGCGGCCGGCCTCCAGATCCGCCCGCCCGCCGAAGTAATCCCAGAGCTCGCCCCTGGCCGAGAGCGACAGGGCATTCATGGTGAAGTCGCGCCGGGCGGCGTCCTCGCGCCAGTCGGTGGTCCATTCCACCACGGCGTGGCGGCCATCGGTCAGCACGTCGCGGCGCAGGCTGGTCACCTCCACGGGCTCACCGCGCAGCACGGCGGTGACGGTGCCATGGGCCAGGCCGGTCTCATGCACGCGCAGCCCGGCGGCGGCCAGCCGGGCGGCGATTTCCTCCGGCGGGAAGGGCGCCGCGACATCCACATCGGCCACGGGGCGGCCAGCCAGCGCATCGCGCACCGCACCGCCCACGGCCCGGGCGCCCGGCAGCGCGGCCAGCACGGCGGCGGGGGCGGGATCGGCGAGGAAGCCGGGTGGGTCGATCCGGGCGATGGGCGGATCGTTCATCGGCGCGGCGCGCCCTCATGCGGCGGCGGGGGCGCCGGGGTATCGGCCACCGGCGGCCAGGGCGCCGTTGGCCGGGTGGGCGCGACATGGCCGGGCACGATGCCGCTTTCCGTGACGCGCGGGGGGATATAGGCGGCGTTCGGGTCCATCCCGCGCGACAGCCCGTACCAGATCGCCCCGCCGATCGAGAGGGCCAGACCCACCAGGGCTAGGGCGATCACATGCGTCCCCACCGCCTGGCCAGGGTTCAGGCGGAGCCAGATCGCATAGAGGGCGAAGGGCGACAGGAAGAGGATCGCCTCGGCGAGATAGGGCATCGAAGGAGTTATGGCGTTCCGCGGGCGTGGCGGGTAGGCCGCACCCACCGCTTCGGGCGATGGGATGCCCACCGCCCCCACGGGCTTCAGTCCCGCAGCGCCAGCGCCAGGCTGCGCAGCATTGAGGCTGTGGCGCCCCAAATCGTCTGCGTCTCATGCGGCCAGAGCCAGAAATGGCGCATCCGCCCACCGAACTCGCGGCTGCGCCGTTCCGGCCCGGCCGGGTCCAGCAGGCGGGAGAGTGGGTATTCGAACACCTCGGCCACCTCCGCCGGCGCCGGGGTAAGGGCGACGGGCGGGTCCAGCAGGGCGACCACCGGGATCACGTGGAAGCCCGTTCCGGTGACCAGCGCGGGCAGTCGGCCCGCGATTCGCGGCAGGCGGGGGTCGAGTCCCACCTCCTCGGCCGCCTCGCGCAGGGCCGCGGCCTCCGGCGTCTCGCCCGGCTCCATACGACCGCCCGGGAAGGCCACCTGCCCCGCATGGGAAGAAAGGGTGGCGGCACGGAGGGTCAGGAGAACCGTGGGCGCCGGGTGCAGCAGGATCGGCACCAGAACCGCGGAGCGGCGCGCCCCCTCGGCCGGCGCGTCGCCCGAGGCGTCGCGGAGAAGGCGGGCGGGATCAGAAAGGCGTTCCTCGATCTCCGCAGGGCTGAGGCTCGGCGGGAGAAGGGCGGGAAGGCTGTCGGTCAAACCATGGTGCTCACGCCGCTTCGTCGTCGAATTCCTCGATGAGGTCCGTATCGGCCGGGCTGTCGTCGATGACGAAGAAGCAGCCCTGGCTCCAGACTCCCATCACCTCGCGCCCATCCATCGTCTCGGGCTGGGCCAGAGCGACGAGCTCATAAAAGACCGGGCGGCTGATCCGGGCCTCGAGGCCGGGACGGACCGTGATGTAGGGGCGTGGCTCGCGCGTCACGGGGTCGACCGCCACCCGAATGGGGTGCTGCTCATCGGCCGTGACCATTTCGTCCAGATTGGTCCGGAAGGTCAGGCACTGCCGGGCCTGGCGCCGGGAGGGTGCGCCGTTTTCGCAGCCGCCTTCCCCGCAGCAATGGCCCCAGTTCAGCTCCACCGCGACGAAGGGCGCATCCTCCACCTCGATCCGGCCACGCTCGACGGGGGTTTCCAGCCAGTAGCTGCCATCCGTTTCCCGCTTCAGAACCGAGGCGAAGAGGCAGACCAGCTCCTTCCGGCCGATCGGGCTGCCCTGGTAGTACCAGGTGCCGTCTCGCGCGATCCGCATGTGGAAGTCGCCGCAGATCGTGCGCGGCTGGCGCGCCAGGGCGCCGGCAACGGTCGGCGCGGACGCCTTCGCGCCGCCCGTAACATCATGCATCCCCAGCGCCATGTGACTTTCTCCGCGCCATCTAAGGGCCCTACCCTCGCCATCCACACCTCACGCCTCCATCTGTTCATGGACAGCGGGGTCAGGTGTTACCCGCGAGCAATATGGAAAGGGGCCACGCATGGTTGAAGTGCCCAGCGTCACGGAACCGACAGTTGATGCGGAGAAGTTGCTCGGCGAGGCCGAGGCGCTCTCCGCCCGGCTCGCCCGTGTGCGGGCCGCGGTCGGCCGGGTGATCCTGGGCCAGGAGGAGGTGGTGGAGCAGGCGCTCGTCACCCTCCTGGCCGGCGGGCACATGCTGTTGGTGGGCGTTCCCGGCCTCGGCAAGACCAAGCTGGTCGAGACGCTGGGCACGGTGATGGGCCTCGATGCCCGCCGCGTGCAGTTCACTCCGGACCTCATGCCCTCCGATATCCTGGGCTCCGAGGTGCTGGAGGAGGGTGAGGGCGGACGCCGGGCCTTCCGCTTTCTGCGCGGCCCGGTCTTCTGCCAGCTGCTGATGGCCGACGAGATCAACCGCGCCTCCCCCCGCACCCAGTCCGCCCTGCTGCAGGCCATGCAGGAGCGGCGCGTGGCGGTCGGCGGCGAGGTGCTGGACCTGCCCGCCCCCTTCCATGTTCTGGCGACGCAGAACCCGATCGAGCAGGAGGGCACCTACCCCCTGCCCGAGGCGCAGCTCGACCGTTTCCTGCTGGAAATCGAGATCGGCTACCCCGACGAGGCCGCCGAGCGCGCCATGCTCCTGGCGACCACCGGCGCCAGCGAGGCGAAGCCGGAGGCCGCCCTGCGCGCCAATGAGCTGATCGCGGCCCAGAACCTCATCCGCCGCCTGCCCGTGGGCGAGGCGGTGCTGGACGCCATCCTGCGCCTGGTGCGCGGCGCGCGACCCGATACGGCGACCCTGCCGGCGGTGAAGGAGCACCTGTCCTGGGGCCCCGGCCCCCGCGCCGCCCAGGCGCTGATGCTGGCCACCCGGGCGCGGGCGGTGCTGGACGGGCGGCTTTCACCCAGCGTGGAGGATGTGATTGCCCTGGCCGAGCCGATCCTGCGCCACCGCATGGCGCTCGGCTTTGCCGCCCGCGCCGACGGCATCAAGCTGACCGAGGTCATCGGCGCGCTGAAGGCCGATCTTGCCTAAGACGCTGTCCGAAGCCGCGCTCCCGCTCCGCGCCGAGGCCGCCGCGGCGAGCCTGCCGCCGCTGGTTGTGGCCGCGGAGCGCGTGGCGGCCACGGTGATGCAGGGCGTGCATGGCCGCCGCCGCTCCGGTCAGGGCGACGCCTTCTGGCAGTTCCGCCCCTACCTGCCCGGTGACGACGCCGCGCGGGTGGACTGGCGGCAGAGCGCCAAGTCCGACCGCCTGTACCTGCGCGAGACGGAGTGGGAATCCGCCCAGACCGTCGCACTCTGGCGCGATTCCGCCCCGGGCATGGACTGGTCCGGTGCCGCCTCCCGCCCCACCAAGCGTGCGCGGGCGGACCTGTTGCTGCTGGCGCTGTCCTCGCTCCTGCTGCGCGGCGGGGAACGGGTGCGGCTGCTGGGCGGAGGGCGCGGCCTGTCCGGCCGGGGCGCCCTGCCCGAGCTGGCGATGCGACTTGAAGGGCAATCCGGCCCGCCACGCGACGAAACCCTGCCGCGCTATGTGAGGGCCGTGCTGTTCGGCGACTTCCTGGCGCCGCTGCCAGAGCTGCGCGCGACGCTGGCGCCGCTGGCTGCCGCCGGCGTGCGGGGAACGCTGGTGGAGTTGCTCGATCCGGCGGAGGAGACGCTCCCTTACGGCGGACGGGTGCGCTTCGAGCCGCTGGACGGCACGGATGCGGCCCTGGTGCCGCGGGTGGAAGGCATCCGCGGCCTGTATGAGGAACGCCTGGCCGCGCATCGCGATGGGCTTTCGGCGCTGGCCGGCTCGCTCGGCTTCCGCCTGTTGTCGCACCGCACCGACCATCCGCCCGAAGCCGCGTTGATGGCCTTGTGGCAGGCGCTGGCGCCACAGGGAGCCCGGTGATGCGCGGAGATCCGGTCCGTGCCGTTTCGATGGGGGCGCATCGCTGATGGGCGCCCTTTCCTTCGCCGCGCCCTGGCTGCTGGTGGCGCTCGCCGCCCTGCCGGCGCTGTACTGGCTGCTGCGCGTCACGCCGCCGACGCCGCGCCGGCAATCCTTCCCCCCCGCCCGCTTCCTGCGCGAATTGCCGGCGGTGGAGGAGACCCCCGCCCGCACGCCCTGGTGGCTGCTGCTGCTGCGCCTCCTCGCCGCCGCGCTGATCGTGCTCGGCCTGGCACGGCCGGTCTGGAACGCGGCACTGAGGGACTCCGAGGATTCGCCGCTCCTCGTCGTGGTCGATGACGGCTGGGCCTCGGCGTCCGACTGGCCGGACCGCATGGCGGCGGCCGGGGCGGCACTGGACGCGGCTTCGCGCGCCGGGCGCCGCGTGGCCCTGCTGGCGACCGCGCCGGGCGTGACCGGCGACGCCCCCCGTCCCACCGGCTGGATGCCGGCCGAAGAGGCCCGCTCCCGCCTCGCCGCGCTGCGGCCGCATCCCTGGACGCCGGATCGCCCGGCGGCCCTGGCTGCGCTGGAATCCTGGCGGAACGAGGATTTCGCCAGCCTCTATGTCACCGACGGGCTGGCGCATGGTGAGGATGGTGGGTCGGCGCTGATGCGTGCCCTGGCCGCGGTGGGGCCGCTGCAGGTGGCGCGCGGCACGCCCGGCGGCGCCCGCGTGCTGCTGCCGCCCTGGGCGGAGGCGGACCGGCTGATGCTCGGCCTTCGCCGCGCGCCGGGCGGGCCGGCGGGCGAGGCGGCCGTGCTGGCCCTCACCCCGGATGGCCGCGCTCTGGGCCGGGCGGTGCTGCCACTCCCGGCGGGGGCCACGGAGGCCGAGGCGGCGCTGGAACTGCCCGTGGAAATCCGCAACAGCATCACCCAGCTGGCCCTGGAGGGGGACGTGCCCGGCGCCTCCGGCGTCGTGCTGCTGGATGAGCGCTTCCGCCGCCGACCCGTGGGCCTGCTGGCCGCGCAGGAGGCCTCCGACACGCCGCTGACCGGCGCGCTCTACTACCTGGACCGCGCCCTTTCCCCCACCGCCGAGATCCGGCGCGGCACGTTGGAGCAGCTGCTCTCGCGTCGCCTTGCCGTTCTGGTGCTGGCCGACCGCCCGCTGGCCGAAGGGGCCGAGACGGAGGCGGTGACGCGCTTCGTGGAGGGAGGCGGGCTGCTGCTGCGCTTCGCCGGCCCGCGCCTGGCCGAGAAGGGTGACTCCCTTCTGCCCGTACCCCTGCGCGCCGGGGAGCGCGCGCTGGGCAGCGCCCTGTCCTGGGAACGGCCGCAGACCCTGGCCTCCTTCCCCGAGGGCAGCCCCTTTGCCGGGCTGACCCCGCCCGCGGAGGTGACCGTTTCCACCCAGGTGCTGGCCGAGCCGGTGCCGCGGCTTGCGGAGCGGAGCTGGGCACGCCTTTCGGATGGAACACCTCTGGTCACCTTCGAGAACCGCGGCGCCGGGCGGATCGTGCTGTTCCACGTCACGGCCAATGCGGACTGGTCGAACCTGCCGCTTTCAGGCCTCTACATCGATATGCTGCGGCGGATCGTCGCGCTGTCCTCCGGCGTCGCGGGAAGCGAGGGCGAAGCGCCGCTCGCGCCGCTCGAGACGCTGGACGGCTTCGGCCGCCTCGGCGCCCCGCCGCCAGCGGCCGGGCCGATCCTCGCCGCGCAGCTCGATGCCACCCAGCCCGGCCCGCGCCATCCGCCCGGCTGGTATGGCACGCCGGGTGAAGGCGCGGAGCGCCGCGCCCTCAACCTCTCCGCCCATCTGCCGGCCCTGCGCGCGGCGGCACCCGCGCCCTCTGGCGCGCGGGAGACGCGGATCGGCGGCGTGCCGGCGGAACGCGACCTCGGGCCCTGGCTGCTGGCGGCGGCGCTGCTTCTGCTGGCGGCGGACCTGCTGCTGTCACTCCAGAGCCGCGGCCTCGGGATGCGGACGCGCGCGGCGGCTGTGGCGCTGGCGCTGCTGCTGCCAGGCGCTGCCTGGGCCCAGGGAAGCGCACAGGGAAGCGCACAAGAGAATGCCCAGGAGGGCGCGGCGGCGCTCGCCACGCGGCTGGCCTATGTCGTGACGGGCGACACGCAGACCGACGAGGTCTCGCGCCAGGGTCTGGTGGGCCTGTCCGAATATGTGAACCGCCGCACCGCCGCCGGGCTGGCCGAGCCCGTCGCGCTGCGCCCGGGGCGGGACGACCTCTCCTTCTATCCCCTGCTCTACTGGGTGGTGCTGCCCGACGCGCCCGCCCCCGATCCCGCCGCCGCGGAGGCGCTCAACACCTTCATGCGGAACGGCGGCATCATCGTCTTCGACACGCGCAACGAAGGATCGGGCGAGGGCGTCTCGCTCGGCGCCGATGCCGCGCTGCGGCGGCTGACGCGCAACCTGCAGGTGCCGCCCCTCGCGCCCGTCGCCGAGGACCATGTGTTGAAGCGCGCCTTCTACCTGCTGCCCGATCTTCCCGGGCGCTATGCCGGCGGGCCGGTCTGGGTGGCGCGCGACACGGACCGGGCGAATGACAGCGTCAGCCCCGTCATCATCGGCGGGCATGACTGGGCCTCGGCCTGGGCCGTCGATGCGCGCGGGAACAACCCCTATGCCGTCATGCCCGGCGGTACGCGGCAGCGGACGCTGGCCTACCGCTTCGGCGTCAACCTCGTGATCTACGCGCTAACCGGCAACTACAAGGGTGACCAGGTGCATGTGCCGGCCATCCTGGAGCGGCTCGGCAATTGAGGATGGGGAACTGATGGTCCGATCCCTCACCTCCATCGATCTCGCACCCATCCTGCCGCACTGGTTGCTGGCGGCGCTGGCCGTCATCGCCGTGCTGGCGCTGGTGCCGGCGATCTGGCGGCGCGCGCGCGGTGCCTGGTGGCGCGCGCTCGCCTTCCTGCTGATCCTCGGCGCCATCGCCAATCCGCGGCTGGTGCAGCAGACGCGTGAGATGCGGCCGGACGTCGCGCTGCTGGCGGTGGACAACAGCGCCTCCACCACCGTCGCCGGGCGCGAGGCCGCGATCGCCGCGGCGCGGGCGCAGATCGAGGCACGCGCCGGGCGCCTGCCGGATCTGGAGTTGCGCACCGTCACGGCGGAGGAAGGCGGCAGTCAGGGCACGCGCCTCTTCACCGCCATTGAGCGCGGGCTGTCCGACATCCCGCGCGCGCGGCTGGCCGGCATCATCGCGCTGAGCGACGGCCAGGTGCATGACGTGCCGCAGAACTTCGCCACGGATGCGCCTCTGCACCTGCTGCTGCCGGGTCGCGCGGGCGAGGTGGACCGGCGCCTCCGTATCATCGAGGCACCCGGCTTCGGCATTGTCGGCCGCAGCGTGGAGCTGCGGGTGGCGGTGGAGGATCTCGGCATCGCGGCGAATGCCGCGAACAGCCCGGTGCGCCTCTCCATCCGCCGCGATGGCGGCGCGCCGCTCAGCGAAAGCGTGGTGCCGGGCCGCGAGCACCGCATCACCCTGCCCATCGAGCGCGGCGGCCCGAGCGTCATCGAGATCACCGCCGAGGAACGGCCAGGCGAGGTGAGCACGCTGAACAACAGCGCCATCGTCACCGTGAACGGCGTGCGGGACCGGCTGCGCGTGCTGCTGGTCTCGGGCGAGCCCCATGCGGGTGAGCGCACCTGGCGCCGACTGCTGAAGGCCGATCCCAATGTCGACCTCGTGCATTTCACCATCCTGCGCCCGCCCGAGAAGGACGACCTGACGCCGCTGAACGAGCTGGCGCTGATCGCCTTCCCGGTGCGGGAGCTCTTCCAGCAGAAGCTGCGCGAATTCGACCTGATCGTCTTCGACCGCTTCTCCAACCGCGGCATCCTGCCGCCGCAATACCTGCGCAACATCGCCGAGCATGTGCGCCAGGGCGGCGCGCTGCTGATGTCGGTGGGGCCGGAATTCACCGGCGCCTCCTCCCTCGCCAACACGCCGCTCGGCGCCGTGCTGCCGGCGCGCCCGCTGCCCGGCAACCAGGCGCTGCTGGAAAGCGCCTTCCGCGCGCAGGTGAGCGAGACCGGTCTGCGCCACCCGGTGACGGAGGGGCTGACGGGCGCCAACGGGAATGCCGCGGCCCAGGCGAGCTGGGGCCGCTGGTACCGCATGTTGCGCGCCGAGCCGCGAAGCGGCGCCAATGTCATGAACGGCCCCGATGGCAATCCCCTGCTGCTGCTGGACCGGGTGGGCGAGGGCCGGGTGGCGCTGCTGCTGTCGGACCAGATCTGGCTCTGGTCGCGCGGGCATGATGGCGGCGGGCCGCAGGCGGAGCTGCTGCGCCGCATCGCGCACTGGCTAATGCGGGAGCCGGAGCTGGAGGAGGAGGACCTGACCGCCTCCATCGCCCAGGGCCGGCTGACCGTCACCCGCCGCAGCATCGCCGATGCGCCGCCGCCGCAGATCACCATCACCGCGCCGGACGGCACCACCACCCGTCAGTCACCCGAACGGCGCGAGGGTGGCCGCGCGGTGGTGGAGCTTCCCGCCACCCAGGCCGGCGTGTGGTCCGCGACCGATGGCACCCGCACCGCCTTCGCCGCCGCCGAGGCCGCCAACCCGCCCGAGATCGCCGATCTTCGCGCCGATGCCGGGCGGATGCAGGCCGTGGTGCAGGCCTCCGGTGGCGCCGCGCGCTGGATCGGGGATGGTTCGGGCCTGCCCGATATTCGCCGCGTCTCCATGGGGCGCGATGCCGCCGGTTCCGGCTGGATTGGTCTGGTGCGGCGCGAGGACCATACCGTTACCGGCATCTCCGCCCTGCCGCTGCTGCCGCCCTGGCTGGCGCTGCTGCTGGTGCTGGGCGTGGCGGTGGTCGCCTGGAGGCGCGAGGGACGGTAGGGCGGCGGCTGATTTCCTCATCGATGGGCGGTCGCGATTGACCGGCCGCGCTTCTGCGGCGACATCGCGCCCATCGTAACGAAGAGGAATCGCCATGCGCCTTGCCGCCACCGTCGCCGCCCTGCTGGGCCTTGCCGGCTCCGCACTGGCACAGACGGGCGGCCCGCCGCCGTCTCCGACCCGCGACTTCACCGCGACCTATCGGGCCGACAGCGGCGACAACCAGGACTTCAGCATGTCCTGGCTCACCTCCGAGGGCATCCTGCGCATCGACACGCCCGGCGGGACGCTGCTGCAGAACACGCGCAGCCGCCGCACCACCATTCTGATGACCGAGCAGCGCATGTTCGTCGAAAGCGATGACGGCAAGGATGACGGGCCGGGGATCGGGCTGGTGGAACCCGGCAGCCGCGTCACGCGCAAGGGCAGCGAGCGGATCGCGGGCCATGCCTGCACCGTCTGGCGGATCGAGGCGCCGAAGGAGGATCCGGAGGACGAGGCTGAGGTGAAGGAAGCCTGCGTCACCTCCGACGGCGTTCTGCTGCGCGTGGTGGAGATGGAAGGCGGCGAGGCGTCCAAGACCACCACCGTCACGCGGCTGGACTATGCCAGCCAGGATGCTGCGCGCTTCCGCGTGCCGGCGGGATATCGCCCCTTCGATCCGGCGGCGATGAACCCGCGCCGCTGAACACAGCCCGGCGGACCGCCCGTTGGCGGGCGGCCGCCGGCGCGGAGAAGGCGAAGCGCGTCAGCCCTCCACGCCGCACCAATCGGCGATGAAGGCGGCCATCGAAAGCGTGGTCTTGCGCAGCAAATCGAGATTGGTGCGCTCGTCGAAGCCGTGGTTGCCCTCACCGCCCGGGCCGTAGCAGAGCGCGGGCATGGCATAGTATCGGCCGTAATAGCGCGTGTCGTTCACGGCGGTGGAGCGGCGCTCCTCCATCTCCGCGCCGAAGGCCGAACGGTGCGCCTCGGCCAGCAGGCGCTCCGCCTCGCTGCCCGGCTCCAGCACATAGCCATCGGCCTGAAAGCCGTGCCAGGTGATCTCGGGCGGATTGTTCGCCAGGAAGGCGTCGCCCGCGCGCGCGGCTTCCACCGCCTTCTCCACGCCCTTCATCACCTCCGCCACCTCCATGGAAGGGGTGAGGCCGATGCGACAATCCACCTCGCACCAGGCGGGGGTGGAGGAAGCCCAGTCGCCGCCGCGGATGATGCCGGGGTTGAACTTGATCGGGTTCTTCACCGCACCGAAGGAGGGATCTGATTTCGCGCGTTCGTTCAGCGCCACGGTGTGGTCCTGCAAGGCGCGGATCAGATGCATGGCTGAGAGGATGGCATTCGTGCCTGCATCCGCTACCGCGACATGCACGGGCACGCCGCGCACGCGCAGGCGGAACCACAGCGTGCCGGTATGCGCGCGGGTGATGGTGCCGGCAGTGGGCTCGGGGATGAGGCAGGCATCGGCGCGGTAGCCGCGCAACAGGGTGGAAAGGGCGCCGTTGCCGGTGCTCTCCTCCTCCGTCACGGTCTGGAGGTGGATGTCGCCCGCCGGCACCAGCCCTGCGTCGCGCAGCGCATCCATGGCGAAGACCATGGCGGCGACTCCTGCCTTCATGTCATTGGCGCCGCGGCCGTAAAGCCAGCCGTCGCGCACCACCCCGCCATAGGGCGGGTGGGTCCACATCTCGGTCGGGCCTTCCGGCACAACGTCGATATGGCCTTGCAGGATTAGGCTGCGGCCGCCGGCATTCTTCGCGCGCTTGGTGGCGACGACCTGGACCGAGGCGGCAGGGTCCACATCCACCATCGGCGCGGCCTTCTCATGCGTCTCCAGCGGCACGTCGGCGAGGGTGTAGCGGTCCACCGCATAGCCCCGCTGCGCCATCTGCCGCGCGAACCAGTCCTGCAACGGCGCCTCGCGCCCGCGCAGGCTGGGGAAGCGGACGAGTTCGGCCAGGAAGTTCGTCTCGGCCTCGAAGTTCCGGTCCACGGCGTTGCGCAGGCGATCGAGAATGGCGGAATCAGGCAAGGCGGCGCGTCCTGTTCGGTGGGCGGCACGATGCTGGCCCAGCCCATGCCATCGCGCCAGTTCCCCCCGCCTACTTCCTCACGGCGCGGCCACCGTGACTTCAAGCCGCATCCGCGGATGAATCCCGCAAAAGGCCACGAAGCGCCCCGGCTTCGTCATCCGCCAGCTCACCGTCTGCCCCGGGTCCTGGATGCCGCTGTTCAGCCGCAGCTCCGGCGAATCGATCCGGATGTTGTGCGCCGTGTTGTCGTCGTTGACGATCTCCAGCACCCCGCCCGAACTCAGCGCCGCGCGCAGCGGCGCAAACTGCCGGTTCCGCTGGGAGACGCGGGCACGCGCAACGGGCGCCAGGGCTGCAACGGCCACGGGCGTCGCGGCAGGCGGCATCGCCATCTCCGGCAGCGGCGCATCGGGCGGGCTGGTGAGGGTGGCAAGGAAGGCGATCAGCTCGGCGCGCTGTGCCGCATCCAGCGTCAGCTTGCGCGGCAGCTCCGGCGGCAGGTCCGGGCGCGGCTCGATCCCATGCGCATAATGATCCAGCACGGCGTCGAGATCCGGCAGCGAGCCGTCATGCATATAGGGCGCGCGGCGCATCGCCTCCCGCAGGCTCGGCGTCTTGAAGGCATGGTCCGCGCGCTCCAGCCCCAGCACCGGGCCGCGGCCGAGATCGGGGGAGGCGCTGGGGCGGGCGGGCAGGCCGATGTCGTAGAAGGCGTAGTCCGTGAAGGCCCAGCCCTCGTGGCAATTCGCGCAGCCGGCGGTGCCGTGGAACAGTGACAGGCCGCGCCGCTCCTGCGCGGTCAGCGCGGAACCGTCGCCCTCCACCCAGGCGTCGAAGCGCGTGCGCGGGGAGACCAGCGTGCGTTCCCAGGAGGCCAGCGCGCGGACGAGGTTCTCCCGCGTCACCGGCTGCGCCTCGCCGGGGAAGGCGGTGGCGAAGGTGGCGCGCCAGCCTGCATCCGCGCCCATCCGCCCGACTAGCGCATCGAGCGGTTGGCCCATTTCCTCATGCGCCTCGATAGGGGCCTCGGCCTGGGCCTCCAGCCCCTCGGCACGCCCGTCCCAGAAGAGGAAGGGCGCCCAGGCCAGGTTCCACAGCGTGGGCGCGCGGCGGCGCAGGTCCCGTCCGTCATTGCCGCGCGCGAGCTTCCGCCCATCGGTGAAACCCCGCGCCGGCTCGTGGCAGGTGGCGCAGGACATGGTGCCGGAGGCCGAGAGCGACGGATCAAAGAAAAGCCGCCGGCCAAGCTGCGCCTTCTCCGCCGTGGTCGGGTTGTCGGCGGGGGTGGGCGGCGGCCCGGCGGGGCGGCGATAGGCGGCGCGCAGAACCGCATCCTCCGCCGCCGAGCCGGGATCCGCCGAGCCCGCCGGGGAAACCAGTGCCCCGAGACTCGCCGCCGAAAGCAGGAGCAGCGCCCCCGCCAGCAGCGCATCCAGGGCGCGGCGGGTCACCGCCAGGCGACGGCCGCACGCTCGAAGCGCGATACGGCGGCGATCACTTCGGTGATGCCGAGCACCGGAGCCTCGGGCGGGCGCGGGGTCGGCCAGACGGGGCGCAGCGCGGACATGGCGGATTGCGCCTCGTTCCAGGCCGCGGCACCGCCCGGGGCGGCGCGCAGCGCGGCGGCATTGCGGTTCAGCAGCGCATCGGTTTCGAGCAGGAAACCGCGGCCATCCTGGTACTCCACCACATTGGCGAAGCGGCCTTCCTCGATCGCCGCCTCGTATTCGGCGGCGGCGGAACGCATGGCGCGGGCCGCGACCTCGGCGACGAAGGCGGGGGAAGTGCGGACGCGCACGGGCAGGCCGGCCGTCCAGGCGCGGTCCACCGCCGCCAGAACCTGGCGGTAGTCCGATTCCAACCCGCGCCCGCCGCGCTTGGTGCGCACCCGCGCCGCCAGCGTGTCGAGCGTGGTGGCGAAGCCCTGCGCTCGGCGGCGGCGGAGCTCGGGGCGAAGCTCGTCGTAGATCTCCTCCTTCGGGTGGAGGAAATGCACCACCGCATCATCCCATGCGCCGGCCCGCGCCAGCTCCATGCCGATGGCGAGATGGCCGCGGATGAGCATCAGCCGCCCCGCATAGGCGACATCGGGCGATGCGCCGAAGAGGACGGCGCCCTCCCCGCCTTCGCCACCTTCACCCCCCTCGCCGCCCTGTCCCGCCATGGCACCATGACCCGCATGGGACGGCGCGGCGTGCACAGGAGATGGGGCGGCGGGAGCCACGGCCGGCTGCGTCACGGCTGGCGCGGGTTGCGGCTGGGCGGGGGCAGGGGCGGCCGGGCCAGGTGCAGCGACGGCGGGCGCTGCCTGGTCCGGCGCGGCAGGGGCGGGGGCAGCGGCTGGCGCGGCATTGGGGAACATCACGGGCAGGTCGGCGGGCGGCGGCTCGGGGGCGGGAATCGCCTCCGCCGGAATGGCCGGAGCAGCCCGCGACTCAGCCGAAGTGGGGGCCTGGGCCGCCGCCGGGGGCAAAGGGGCGCCTGCCAGGGCGAAGGCCCCGACTCCGACCCAAAGCCGCAGCGGGCCAAAACGCACCGGACCACTCCCCATCGGTATTCTCTCCTGGCAGGCTGCGAGCGATGATCGTTTGCATCCCCAATGTGCTTCCACCCGAGACCCTCGGCAAGTTGCGGTCCCTGCTGGCCCGCTGCCACTTCGGCGATGGCGCCGCGACCGCCGGCTGGCATGCCCGCGGCGTGAAGGACAATGAGCAGGCTGACCCGCTGGACCCGCTGACGCGCGAGGCCGGGGAGATCGCCGCCGCCGCGCTGGAGACGAACGAGGTGTTCCGCGCCGCCGCGCTGCCGCGCCGGATCCGCCCCTTTCTCTTCGCCCGCTACGCGCCGGGCAGGACCTACGGCACCCATGTGGACGATGCGCTGATGGGCGGCGGCGCCCCCTCCGACCCACGCGGCGAGGCGCCGCTCAGGGGCGACATCGCGGTCACGATCTTTCTCTCGGACCCCGCCAGCTATGACGGCGGCGAGCTGGTGATCGAGACCAGTGCCGGCGAGATGGCGGTGCGCCTCGGCGCCGGGGAGGCGGTGGCCTATCCCGCCGGCACCCTGCACCGCGTCGCCCCCGTCACGCGCGGGAAGCGGCTGGTGGCAGTGACCTGGGCGCAGAGCCTGGTGCGGGACCCGGCGGCGCGGGAAATTCTGTTCGACCTGGACACCGCCCGGCGGGACGTTTTCGCGCGGGAAGGCAAGTCGCGCGCCTTTGACCTGCTGGCGAAATCCCGCGCCGCGCTGCTGCGCCGCTGGGCGGAAACGTGAGGCCGCCCTTGCGTCTTCACGCGGCTGGCGCGGCACCCCAGATCCGGATCATGTCCCGCATCTTTCCCGTCCTTCCTCTCCTCCCTGTCCTGGCCCTCTCGGCCTGCGCCGTCGGCCCCACGATCGACGACCGGCTCGCCAGCTATGTCGGGCGAACCGAGCTCGAACTGGTGACAGCCCTGGGCGTGCCGACCCGGAACTACGAAACCGGCGGCCAGAAATTCCTGCAATACGAGGAGCAGCGGACGATCGCCCTGCCGGGCGGCTTCGCCGGGGCGCCGATCGGCCCCTATGGGCGCGGCTATTACGGCGGCTTCGGCCTGGGCTACACAACCTACGCCCCAGTGCAATGCGACGTGACCTTCGCCCTGCGGGACGGCCGGGTCGCGAGCTACACCTATCGCGGCCAGGGCTGCGGCTGAGAAGGCTCTACCCGGCCCCGCCGCATCGGGGAGTGGCCGCGGCGGCCCCGGGCGGCTATAGCCATGGCGCCATGCGCCGCCTCACCCCCCTCCTCGTCCTGGCCGGCACCCTGCTGGCTGCTCCCGTCCTCGCCCAGGGGGTCGGACGGAGCGCGCCATTGCCGACTGCCCCCTCGGCCGGCCGGCCGCCGCCGGCGGCGCTGCCCGGTCTGGCCGGCCGGCGGCAGGTGGAGCCGATTCCGGCCGAAACGCCCGGCGCGAACCTTCCGCCCAGCGCCGCCTTGTTCGACGCCATCAACCGCGGCGACCTCGGCGCCGCGCGCGAGGCCATGGCGCGGGGCGCGGACCTGAACGCCCGCAACCAGCTCGGCCTGACCCCGGTGGACGCCGCCGTGGACCAGGGCCGCAATGAGATCGTCTTCTATCTCCTCTCGGCGCGCGGCTCCTCCGGCAGCGGCCCGACCCAGGCTCCGGCCGAACCCGCGTCGGCGCGGCGGGGCCGTGGCGGCCCCGGCACCGGCGGCAGCCTGGACGCCCCCTCCGCCGCCCGCTTGCCGGAGGAACCCTCCAGCCTGGAAACCGGCCGCCTGCCGCAGGATGAGCGCCCGAGCCGCATCTCCGGCGCGTTGAACGAGCCACCGCCGGGCGGCCGCGCGGCCGCCCCTGCCCCCGCCCTTCCCACCCGCGCCAATCTCTTCGCGGGCGATGGAGGGGCGCCGCGTCCCGAAATCGGCTTCCTCGGCTTCGATGCGGGCCGCCCGTCGGGCGCCGAGCCGCTACCGTCCGCCTCCACACCGCGCTCCTCCGGCCGGCGCGGCCGCGGGACCTAACCGGCTCGCCGGTTCGTCCTCGGCGAGGGCCACCCGGCCTTGCTCCTGTCCGCTCCGGCGACCGCGTGTTACCGATCTCGGCCCTTCGCTATCCCGGGAGCGAGGCCAGTGACGGGCAGGAGGATCGATGGCCACGCCGCTTGAACCGCCAGCCCCTGCCGCTGGCCCGCTGGTGCTTTTCGCCATGGGTGGCATGCCCTGTGCCCTGCCGCGCGAGGCGGTGCGCGCCCTGCTGCCCCTGCCGCGCCTGGATTCCCCGCCCGGCCTGCCGGAGCTCCTCGCCGGCTTCCTGAATCTCGGCGGCACCGCCGTGCCGGTGGTGGAGCTGGCCCTCCTGCTCGGCGGCGAGCCCGGGGCGCCGCATCCCTATCGCCACCTGATCCTGCTCGACCGGCCCGAAGGTAAGGGCAAGCTCGCCCTGCTGGTCGACCGGGTGGCGGACGTGGTGCCGGAAGGCCTGCCCATTCGCCCGGTGGAGGCGGAGCGCTCACTTGGCGGCGTCATCGCCGGCGAGGTCGAGGGGCCGGGCGGCAGCCGGCATCTTCTCGATCCGGCGCGGTTGCTCCTGGCGCAGGAGGCAGCGATCCTCGAGGAACTTTCCGGCCAGGCGCAGCGCCGGCTGGCGCGATGGGGCACCGGCGACGCGGCATGAAGGGCGCGCCCTCGGAACATCCGGCGCCAGATCCCGCCTTCCCGCATCTGAAGCGGCAGATCATCGAGCGCACCGGCCATACCTATTATGAGGACAAGGACGCCGCCCTCTGGGAGAGGGTGCAGCGCCGCATCCGGGCAACGGGCGCGGGAAGCTGCAGGGGCTATCTCTCTCTCCTGGCGGGTAGCGAGGAGGAGTGGATCGTCCTCGAATCCGAGATCACGATCGGCGAGACCTACTTCTTTCGCGATGCCGGCCAGTTCGACGCGCTGCGGGACACCATCCTGCCAAGCCTCGTCGCGCGCCGGGCCGGGCAGCGGCGGCTGCGGATCTGGTCCGCCGGCTGCTCCACCGGGGCGGAACCCTATTCGGTGGCGATCCTGCTGCAGCACCTGTTGGGCGCGGACCACCGGAGCTGGAGCATCACCATCCTCGGCACGGATATCAGCGAGGCAGCGCTGACCACCGCGCGCCAGGCCCGGTTCAGCCCCTGGGCATTGCGCGGCATGGCCCCGGCCGAGCGCGCGCGAAACTTCCTGCCGGTGGAGGGCGGCGCCGCCTGGCAGTTGCGCCCCGAGCACCGCAACACCGTGCGCTTCGAGCGGCAGAATCTGCTTGGCCTGCTGGATGGCAGCCTGCCGCTCGGCATGACCGAGTTCGACCTGATCCTGTGCCGTAACGTGCTGATCTATTTCGACCGTGAGCTAACGCCGCGGCTGGTCCGGGCGCTGGGGGACCGGCTCGCGCCGGATGGATGGCTGCTGCTGGGGCATTCGGAGCCCGATCCGAGCTTCAACCAATTCCTGCGGCCCATCGCCTTGCCCGGGACCGCAGCCTGGCGGCCGATGCTGCCAGTGCAGGAGAGCGGGAAGTCCACCGAAGCGCCGGGCGATGCGTGCCCGGCCTCCCCTCCGGCCCAGGCGGTGCCGCCGGACATGGCGGTCCCGCCCTGGTGCCCCGGTTCCTACTCTGCGCCTGCCCCGGTTCTCCCGCCGATCGCCACGCTGCCGCTCCCACGCGCAGCTTCCCCGATCCCACCGCAGGCCGCCCCGCCCGAGCCTGACCCGCCGAACCCGGCCCCCGATCTCCGCACCCTGGTGGACCGCGCCCGCGCCCAGGCCGATTCGGGCGCGATGGCGGCGGCGCGGAAGACGCTGCGCGATGCGCTGCAGGCCCACCCGACCACGGCCGCGCTGCATCACCTGGACGGGCTCGTGTCGCGCGCGCTGGGTGAACCAGCGGCGGCCGAGGCGGCGCTGCGCCGGGCCCTCTACCTCGACAAGGGCTTCGTGGCGGCGCACTACCAGCTCGGATTGTTGCTGTTGGATCGAGGGGCGGCGGAGGCAGGGCGCCGGTGCATCGCCAATGCGGCGCGGCTCGCCCGTGCCCTGCCGGGCACGACGCTGCTGGAGGAGGGAGATGGAATGACGGCTGACACCCTTCTCGGCCTGGCGCGCTTCCACCTTGCCCAACGGGGCGGCGCCCGCTGATGCCGCTGCGCTTCCTACCGGATCCGGGCTTCCTGGACGGGCTCGACGAGACCCGGGCAGCGCGGCTGCTGGAGGAGCGCGCCGAGCGCCTAGCCCGCCGCGGCGTCACGGCCACGGCCCTGCCCATGGCGCCCGTCCTGCTGCTGGCGGCGGGCGGCGAGACCTTCGGGCTGGACCTGCTGCGGGTGGCCGAGGTGCTGCCAGCCGAACCGCCCTATCCCCTGCCCGGCAGCCCTCCTGCGGTCCTCGGCCTGCGTGCCCGCGCGGGGCGGCTGCATGCGGTGCTGGACCTCGCCGCCCTGCTCGGCCTCACGCCCCTCGGGGCGGAGGAGGGCCCGTCGGGCGGCCATGACGTGCTGCTGCGACGCGATCCGAGATCCGCCACAGGTGCGCGCCGCTTCGCGCTTCGGGTAGGCCGCGCGCTCGGGGCCCAGGCGCCGCTGCCCCTGCCGCCGGAACGCACGCCGCCGAGCCCCGGCGGGGCCGTCGCCTTTCATGCTCGGCTTCCGGAAGCGGAAACGATCCTCGCCGTGCTCGACATTGACCGCCTCCTGCGGCCCTTCGCGCCTTCCTCCCTGTCTCCAGATCACGGAGCCTGACCCGCGTGTCCATCACCAACCGCGCCCTGCTGGGCTTCGTGACGCTGACGCTGCTCACCATCTTCCTTGGCCTCTGGAGTCTCGAGCAATTCGAGTCGGTGCGGGAGTCCAGCCGCCTCATCACCAGCCGTGATGTCTCCGTGACACGGCAGGTCGGAAATCTGCGGGAGTCGCTTGTCGAGATGCGCGACGTGCGGCAACGCATCATGGTGAGCTTCCTGGGTCGGCACGCCCTGCCTGGCACGCGGCCGGGACCCGACTATGTTTCGGATTGGCAGCGTGCCAGCGGCCGTATGGCCGCCAGCCTGAATGAGACGCTCAGCGCCGCGCAGGCCTTATCCACCCAGTCTATCTCAGAAGACCGGCAGGGGGCATGGATGGGCGTCATTGCCGGGCTGAATCAGGTGGGTACTGCCCTCTCCCGTTACCGCGAGCGGGTTGATTCGAAGCTCCGTCTCCTGCAGGCGAATGACCTCGCCGGGGTGATCGCGGCCGATCCCGACGCCATCGCCAGCGCCGCCGACGTTGACCAGGCAATGGAGCGGGTCGATGCAGCGACGGCGCGGCTCTCCGCAATCGGCCAGCAGCAGGTGGACGCCGTCACCGCGCGCGCGCGCACCCTCATCCTGGGCGGCATCACCATCGCGGCCCTGATCGCTGTTCCGGTCTCCTATCTCATTCGCCGGGCGATCGCCCGGCCGCTGGAGGGGCTGATGGAATTCGTGCAGCGGATCGGGCGCGGGGAGCTGGCGGGCAGCCCGGCCCGCGAGGGGCGGGACGAGTTCGGCCGGCTGGGGGAGACGCTGAACGGTATGGTGGCCGGCCTGCGGGACCTTGCCCGCCAGAGCCAAGAAGCGACGCATCAGCTGGATGCCGCCACCGCCGAAATCCGCGCGAGCACGCAGGAGCAGGCGGCCAGCGTGGAGGAGCAGCTCGCCGCCGTGCAGGAAACGGCAGCCACGGTGGACGAGATCACCCATTCCGGCGCCCAGATCGGCAAGCGCGCGCAGGAGGTGATTGCTGCCGCGCAGGCTACCGTGCGCACCAGCGACAATGGGCTGCACGCCGTGGAGGAGACGGTGCGCGCCATGGATGGCATCCGCGAACAGGCGGAGCGCGTGGCCGAGAACATCGTGGCGCTCAGCGAGAAGACCCAGGCGATCAGCGAGATCACCGCGACGGTGAACGACATCTCCGAGCGCAGCCACCTGCTGGCGCTGAACGCCGCCATCGAGGCGGCGGCGGCGGGCGAGGCCGGGCGCAGCTTCTCGGTCGTGGCTGCCGAGATGAAGTCGCTGGCCGACCAGGCGAAAGAGGCCACCGGGCAGGTGCGCGCCATCCTCGGCGACATCCAGCGCGGCATCAATTCATCCGTGATGCTGACGGAGGAGGCGGTGAAGCGCGCCGCCGCGGGGCGCGAGCGCACCGCGACCAGCCATTCCACCATCCGCGAGATCACCGCCCGCATGCAGGAGGCGGTGCATACCTTCCAGCAGATCGTCGCCAGCACCAACCAGCAGCAGTTGGGCATTGAGCAGGTGATGAGCGCGCTGACCAACATCCGGCAGGCAAGCCAGCAGACCGCCGCCGGCACCCGGCAGCTTGACCAGGCTGCGGGGAACATGGCCGGACTGAGTCAGGGGCTGGTTCGGATCGCCGAGCGGTACCGGCTGTAGCGGCGTCCGCATCGGCCGGGAGGGGACAGGGCAGTGCCCGACTTCCGCACGGAACTGCTGGCGGCTTTCGCGGCCGAGCACCGGGAGCATCTGGCAGCCATCCGCGCGGCCCTGTCCGCCGAGGATGAGACGGGCGCCGTCACGCTCGAGCCCGCCGCGCTGCGCGAGGTGTTCCGCCGCGCCCATTCGCTGAAGGGCGCCGCCCGGGCGGTGGACCTGCCCGCATTGGAGGCGGTGGCGCATCGGCTGGAGGCGCTGCTGGCGCGCGAGACAGATAGGGCCGCCGGCGGCGCGGCGCGGCTGACAGCGCCGTTGCTGGCGTTGCTGCATCGCGGGCTGGATGCGATCGAGGCCCAGGCGGCCGCCGTGGCCGAGGGCCAGGCGCCGCCCCCGCCCGAGGTGGCCCTGGCCGCGCTGGATGCCGCGCTTGGCCCAGCTCCGCAGGCAATGCAGGTGCCTGAGGCGCCTCCGGCCGTTTCGGCCCCGCCCCGTCCGGCCCAGGCACCGGCCGAGGCCCCACTTCCCGCCGAAGGCTATCTGCGCGTGGAGGCGAGCCGGGTGGAGCGGCTCTCGGCCGCCATGTACGGGCTCAAATCCCTGATCCAGCGCCATGATTCCACCGGCGCCGGGCTGCGCGAGGTGGAGGCCGAGCTGCGCATGCTTCGCCGCAGCTGGGATGGGCTGCGCGCGGCGCTTCCGCCCGATCCCTCCCTGACACCTCGCCTGCGCGGCTTCGATGCGGCCCTGGGAGAGGTGGTGCGCCGCGTCTCCGGCCTCGCCCGCCAGGGCCGCGCCGCCGAGGACGCCATGGACCGCGCCGCCCGCGCCCTGCGGGAGGAGGTGGAGGCCATTGCCCTGGTTCCTGCCGGAACCATCCTTGCCCCCCTGGCGGCGGCGGCGCGGGAGATGGCCCGCGAGGCCGGGGGCGAGGTGACGGTGCGGACCGAGGGCATGGAAATCCAGGCCGAACGCCGCGTGCTGCAGGCGCTGAAGGACCCGGTGCTGCACCTGCTGCGCAATGCCCTCGGCCATGGCGCCCCCCGGGACGGACGCCGTGCGGAGATCGGCCTGCGCGTGGCCGCGACCGGCGGCGGGCTTTCCGTTATGGTCTGGGACAACGGGCCTGGGCCTGACCTCGCGGCTATCGAGGCCACCGCCATCCGGCGGGCCCTGCTCGCGCCCCGCCAGCCCGGCGCCGCCCCGCCGCCGCCAGACGCCCTTCTCTCTCTCGTTTTCGAGCCCGGGTTCTCCACGGCAGGCACGGTGGACAGCCTTTCCGGGCGCGGCATGGGGCTTTCGGTGGTGGCGGAGGCCGCCGTTGCGCTGCATGGCGGCGCCGCGATGCGCCCGCGCCCCAGCCTGGATGGCGGCGGGACCGAGGTGGTGATCGCCCTGCCGCCCTCCACAGGACGGCAGACCCTGCTGCTGCTGGAGGCGGGGGGACAGGTGCTCGGCCTTCCCGGCGGGGGTGGGCTCGTCACCGTCGGCCCGATGCTGCGCCTGGCGCCAGACAGGATGACCACTGCCGAAGGGCGGCCGGTCGCACGGCTGGTGCTGAACGGCGCCGAAGCCTTGGTGCCGTTGGTGCCGCTTGCCGCCCTGCTCGGCCAGCCGGAAGGGCCTCCACCGGACGGGTCTATCCAGGCTGTGCTGCTCACCCGGGGCGGGGCGCGGCTGGCACTGGCCGTTTCGGCCCTGCGCGACGCGCGCAACCTGGTCGTGACGGAGGTGGACGCGCCGGGGCTGGACACCGCCCTCTTCTCCGGCGCCGCCCTGCTGGAGGGCGAGGCGGTGGCGCTGGTGCTGCGTCCGGACGGGCTGTTCCAGCGCGGGCTGCGCGAGGCCACCCGCCCCGGCGCCGCCCGCCCGGCCGGTGCCGGGCCGGAACGTCGCCGGCGCCATGTGCTGGTGGTGGATGATTCCATCACCACCCGTACGCTGGAGCGCAGCATCCTGGAGTCCGGCGGCTATCGCGTGACCCTGACGGTGGATGGCGTGGACGGCCTCAACTCTTTGCGTGAACCGGGCGCAGCGATTGACCTTGTCCTCGCCGACGTCGAAATGCCCCGGATGGACGGGTTCGGTTTGCTGGAAGCAATCAGGGCCGACCCGCATCTCGCGGGTCTGCCGGTGATTCTGATGACCTCCCGCGACAGCCCGGGCGACGTGCAGCGTGGCATGGAGCTGGGCGCGACCGCTTATCTGACGAAGCAGGGCTTCGACCAGCAGGCACTGCTGGCGGCCATCGGCCAGCTGATCTGATCCCTGCCTTGAACAAGCCTGTGCGCGTGATGATCGTCGAGGACAGTGCCGTTGTGCGGCAGCTGCTGGCGCATATCGTCCTGCGCGATTCACGGCTGGAGCTGGCGGCCGCGGTGTCCTCCGCCGAGGAGGCGCTGGCGGAGCTGGAGCGGGTCCGGCCCGACGTCATCTCCATGGACATCCGCCTTCCCGGCATGGACGGGCTGGAGGCGACGCGCCAGATCATGACCCAGCGCCCCACCCCGATCGTCGTGATCGCCGATGCGGTGGAGGAGCGGGGCCTGCGGATCTCCATGAACGCCCTGCGGGCTGGGGCGCTTTCGGTGGTGGAGAAGCCACTCGGCCCCTCGCGCGGGGGCTGGGAGCAGGTGGCGGAATCCATCTGCACGCAGCTTTATATCATGAGCCAGGTGCCCGTGATCCGGCAGCGCTCGCCGCAGCGGCCCGGCGCTCCCGCGCCGCACCCCGAGGAAAACCTGGCCTTGCCGGCCCGTCCCACGCTGGTGGGCATCGCCGCCTCCACCGGCGGACCGCCGGCCCTGGCTCGCGTGCTGGGCAGCCTGCCGGCTGATTTTCCCGTACCCATCCTGCTGGTGCAGCATATGGGCGCCCCCTTCATGGAAGGCTTTGCTAGCTGGCTGGATGGGCTTGTGGAGCCCCGGGTGATGCTGGCCGAGAACATGGTGCTTCCCCGCCCCGGCCATGTCTATGTCGCCCCGGGGGACCGGCATTTGGGCGTGACCACTGGCGGGCTGATGCAGGTGAGCGAGGCGCCGCCGGTGGGCGGCCAACGCCCGGCGGCGGATGTCATGTTCCAGACCATGGCCCGTGCGGTAGGGCCGCGCGGCCTCGGCATTCTGCTGACCGGTATGGGAGAGGATGGGGCACGAGGCCTTGCCGCCCTGCGGAACGCGGGCGGCCTGACGCTCGCCGAAGACGAGACGAGCGCAGTGGTTTATGGCATGCCAGCGGCGGCCGTGAGGCTGGGCGGGGTTTCAACCTCCCTGCCGCTCGAAGCGATTGGACCGCGTCTGCTGAAGGCCGTGGGAGCGAAGCGAGAGTGAGCGCCGAGACGGCAATGCGGAGGGAAACGACAGGCGAGGCCGCGCGCATCCTGCTCGTCGAGGACTCCGACACGCAGGCCCTCCAGCTCCGTCGGATGCTGGAGGGCGAGGGCTTCGCCGTGACCCGCGCCGCAACCGCCGAGGCCGCGCTGGAGGGGCTGAACGGCCCCCTCCCCGCCCTGGTGATCGCCGACTACCACCTGCCCGGCATGAACGGGGACGAGCTGGTGCGGCGGATCCGCCTGAACGTCCGCGCCCGCGCCCTGCCCGTCCTGATGCTCACCGACGCCCAGGGCGGCGCGCATGGCGGCGACCTGGAGCGCCAGGGACTGGAAAGCGGCGCCGATGCCTATGCGCCGAAATCGGCCGGACGGGAGCTGATCCTGCTGCGCCTGCGGGCCCTGCTTCGCCGCAATGCGGGGGATACGGAGGCGATGCCCGACGCCCCCGGCACCGCCTTCCGCCGTGCCCGCCTGCTGCTCGTGGACGACAGCCCGACGCACCGGCTCTGGCTCTCCTCCCTGCTGGCCGGAGACGGCGACAGCGTGGAGGCGGTGGGCAGCACCGAGGCGGAGGCGGCGGCGCTCCGGCTGGACGATCCCTGGGACGGGGTGCTGGTGAACCTGGCGGGTCTGGGACCCGAGGGGCTGGCGCTCTGCGGCCGGTTGGATGCGATCCGGGCCCAGGGCTCGGGCTTCCGCATCGTGGCGCTGGAGGGCGCGCGTGCCTCGCCCACGGCCGCCTTCGAGGCGGGGGCGGATGACGTGCTACCGGCCGAAGCGGGTGCCGAGGCCATCCGCCTGCGCGTGCGCGCCCTGGTCCGCCGCAAGCTTCTCCGGGAGGAGAACCGGCGCATCGAGGTCGCGATGCGCGAGCAGCTGCGCGAGGTGGAGCGCGCCCGGGCGGAAGCCGCCTCGGCGGAAGCCCGCGCCGCGCTGACAGGTGCGCTGGAGCGCGCCAATACCGAGCTGGAATCGACCAACAAGGCGTTGCGCGACACCCAGGGCAAGCTGGTGCAGGCCGCGAAAATGGCGTCGCTGGGCGAGTTGGTGGCCGGCATCGCGCATGAGATCAACAATCCGCTCGCCTTCATCCTGGCGCATCAGGGCACTGTGACGCGCCTGCTCGCGCAGGTGGCGCCGCGCGTCGCCGAGGATCCGGAGGCGCGGCAGGCGGTGGAGAAGGCCGCGCATCGGGCGGAATCCATGACGCTTGGCCTGCGTCGCATCCAGGAGCTCGTGCTGAATCTTCGGAAGTTCTCCCGACTGGATGAGGCCGGCGCGCAGGAGGTGGACGTGCCGGAAGCCATCAGCACCGTGCTGGTGCTGCTGACGCACAAGCTGTCCGACCGTATCGTGGTGGAACGGCACTTCGCGGCACCGCGCATCCTGCGCTGCTCGCCCGCCCTGCTGAACCAGGTGGTCATGAACATTATCGGCAATGCGGCGGATGCCATCGAAGGCACCGGCCGCGTCCGCGTGGCGACCCGCACCGAAGGCGAGGACTACGTCATCGAGGTTTCCGACACCGGCCCGGGCGTGCCCGAGGCGATCCGCGCCCGCATTTTCGAACCCTTCTTCACCACCAAGCCCGTCGGCTCCGGCACGGGGCTGGGCCTGTCCATCGCCTATGCGGTGGTGGAAGCGCATCACGGCAGCATCGCGGTGGACGATGCCCCCGGCGGTGGCGCCCGCTTCACCATCCACGTCCCGCTTGAGGGCCGCATCCCGCCCGAGGACCAGTTCCCGACGGAGGGCCCGGCGTGAGCGGCGGCACCGACACCGGCATCCGCACCGGCACCGGCACCGGCACCGGCACCGGCACCAAGGCTGGCCAGGGCGAAAGGGCGACCATCCTCCTCGTCGACGACGAGCCGGAGATCCTGACGGCCCTCACCGACCTGTTGGAGGACGAGTACGAGGTCGTCTCGACCACCCGGCCGGAGCAGGCGCTGAAGATGCTCGCGGGCGGGCTGCGCCCGACCGTGATCCTCTCCGACCAGCGCATGCCCGGCCTGACCGGCGACGCCTTCCTCGAACGCGCCCGCGCCTATTCGGACGCCGAGGCGCTGCTGCTGACCGGCTATGCCGAGCTGGACGCAGTGGTGGGGGCGCTGAATCGCGGCCGCATCGCCGGCTACACACCCAAGCCCTGGGAGCCGGCCGGGCTGCTCGCCATGGTGGCCGCGGCGCGGGACCGCCACGGGTTGCGCCAGGCGCTGGCGACGGAACGCGCCCTGCTGCGCGGCCTGCTGGACAACCTGCCCGACCAGCTGTCCTTCAAGGACCGCAACGGCCGGTTCCTGCGACTGAACGCGGCCAAGGCGGCCAGCCTCGGCTCCACGGTCGAAGCCTGCCTCGGGTGCTGCGAGAACGTGTTCCTGTCGCCGGCCGAGGCCGAGCGCCTGGCGCGGGCCGAGCGCGCGGCGGCGGTGGAAGGCGCCGTCTCGGAGTTGGTGGAGCAGCATGGCAGCGAAGACGGCACGGTGCGCTGGATGCAGACCAGCCGCATCCCCCTCGGCGATGGCGTGCTCGTCACCATCGCGCGCGACGTCACCGAGGCGCGGCAGATGGAGCAGCGGCTGCGCCAGGCGGACAAGATGCAGGCGCTGGGCACCATGGCCGGCGGCATCGCGCATGACTTCAACAATCTCCTCACCGCCATCCTCGGCAGTCTCCATCTCGCCGGACGGCGGGTGCGGGACGCGCCCGACCTGCAACGCCTGCTGCGCAACGCCACCATGGCGGCGGAGCGTGGATCGGCCCTGACGCGACGCCTGCTCTCCTTCTCGCGGCAGAACGAGCTGGCGCTGCGTACCGTCTCCGTGAACCGCCTCATCATCGGTATGGGCGACCTGCTGGCCCGGACCCTCGGTGGCACGGTCGAGCTGCGGCGGCGGCTTTCGGCCGATCCGGACACCGCGCGGGTGGACCCGGACCAGCTGGAGCTGGCGCTGCTCAACCTCTGCATCAACGCGCGGGACGCCATGCCGGGCGGCGGCGTGATCACCCTGACGACCCAGACGGTCGAACTGGAGGCGGAGGAGGTGGCGGAGGTGCCGGCCGGATCCTATGTCCGCGTCTCAGTCGCCGATTCCGGCACGGGGATGACGCCCGAGGTGCTGGCGCGGGTCTTCGAACCCTTCTTCACCACCAAGGACATCGGCAAGGGCACCGGGCTGGGCCTGCCCATGGTCTATGGGCTGGTGCGGCAATCCGGCGGCGGCGTGACGATCGATAGCGCACCCGGCGAAGGCACGCGCGTCATCCTCTACCTGCCCAGCGGCGGCGAGGAGACGGGCGGGGAGCGCGGGGACGAGGAAGAGACGCCCGCCACGCAGAACCCCGTGCGCGTGCTGGTGGTGGATGACGACGCGACGGTGCGCGAGGTGACGGCGGGCTTTCTCTCCGATCTTGGCCACGACACGGTAGAGGCCGCCGATGGCGACGCCGCGCTGCGCGTGCTGGAGACCGACCCTTCCGTGCGGCTGATGGTGGCGGATTTCGCCATGCCGCGTATGACCGGGGCCGAGTTGTCGGAGCGCGCGCGGGCGATGCGGCCGGACCTGCCGATCCTGCTCGTCACTGGCTATGCGGAGCTGGCGAAGCTCGCGGCGGGCATTCCTGTCCTGCACAAGCCCTATCGCCAGGCCGACCTGGCCGAGCAGGTGGCGATGCTGCTGGGCGTCACGGCGGCTTAGACAGGCCGCGGGCCGGAATGCCCGGCCCCAGTCTCTTCCGCCGCTTGCTCAAAGGCCAGGCAGGCGGTGCTGCGCGGCCTGGCTTGCCAGGGCGGCACCGGCCAGGGCAGCGATCTCGCGCAGCGCGGCGAGGGTGAGCGGCACCTGCGTCATAGCGCCATCCGCACCATGCAGGTGCAATGAAACCCGGTTGGTCCTTCCAGGATGGCGGCGGAGTGGACGGGGCGCAGCGCACGGGATGGGGCGGCGGGGAGCATCGGTGTGACCATCGGGGGTGGCCTCTTGCTGAGGGGTCGCCGGCTCTTCCGGCCCGCCCACGATTCCGGGTTCGTGATGAATGAAGGATGAATCGCGGCGCGGGTTCATGTCTCTCGCCTCGCCGCGTCCGGTACAGCCATCCCGGCACGCCGGAGGAGCGGACTGCCGCAGCATGGCAAGGGCGAAAGCCGGCGCCGTGGGCATGGACGGCGCGTAACATATAGCCTGCTCCCGAAGGCGCGATCTCGGCTAGGCAGCAGCCTTTCGGAAGGTTAATGGCGAAGGGAGCGCCCGCGCGCGACGGGCTGCCAATGGGAGCCAACATCCGAATGAACAGACGCCGCTTCGTCGCGGGTGCGCCGCTTGCCGCCGCCGCCGCGACCACGCTTGCTGCCCCTGCCCCTGCCCTGGCCCAGGCCGCGCCGGAACTCCGCTGGCGTTGCGCCTCCTCCTTCCCCAAGAGCCTCGATACGATCTATGGCGCAGGCGAGCATGTAGCGAAGCGCGTCGCCGCGCTGACCGACGGCAAGTTCCAGATCCGCATGTTCGCGGCCGGCGAGATCGTGCCGGCCTTCGGGACGGTGGACGCGGTGCAGCAGGGCAACATCGAATGCGCTCACACTGCCTCCTACTACTTCACCGGCAAGGACCCGACCTTTGCCTTCGATGGCACCGTTCCCTTCGGCATGAACTTCCGCCAGCTCAACGCCTGGCTGAACGCCGGCGGCGGCCATGAGGTGCTGCGCGAGTTCTTCGAAGGCTACAACATCGTCTCCCTCCAGGCCGGCAACACGGGCGCCCAGATGGGCGGCTGGTTCCGTAAGGAGATCAAGACCGTCCAGGACCTCAACGGGCTGAAGTTCCGCATCGGCGGCTTCGCCGGCAACGTGGTCCAGAAGCTGGGTGCCGTGCCGCAGCAGATCGCCGGCGGCGACATCTACGCCTCGCTGGAGCGCGGGACGATCGATGCCGCCGAGTGGATCGGCCCCCATGACGACGAGAAGCTCGGCTTCAACCGCGTCGCGCCCTACTACTACTATCCGGGCTGGTGGGAAGGCGGGCTGAACCTGTCCTTCCACATCAACAAGGCGAAGTTCGACGAGCTGCCGCAGCTCTACAAGGATGCGCTGCAGAGCGCCTGCCGCGACGCGACGATCGAGACCATCGCCAAGTACGACGCGCAGAACCCGGCCGCGCTGCGCCGCCTGCTGGCCGCCGGCACGCAGCTCCGTGCCTTCCCGCGCGAGGTGATGCAGGCCTGCTATCGCGCGACCTTTGAACTGTACGACGAGACCGCGGCCGCGAACCCGCGCTTCAAAAAGGTGTACGATCACTTCAAGGCGTTCCGCGACACCCAGCTCCAGTGGTTCCGGGTGGCGGAGAACTCCTATGACAGCTTCGTCTACCTGATGCAGGCGCAGGAACAGCAGCAGGCGGCCCAGCAGCGCCGCTGAGGCGCGGCCCAGAGAACCTGGCCGAGGATTAGGAATACGATGAAGCCCCTGCTCGCCTTTTCCCGCGTGGTGGATGACGTCAATGCGCTGTTCGGCCGCGCGGCGGACTGGATGACGCTGCTGGCCTGCCTGATCAGCGCGGGCAATGCCTTCATGCGCTACGGCATCTCCTATTCGTCCAATGCCTGGCTGGAGGTGCAGTGGTATCTCTTCGCGGGGATGGTGATGCTGGGGGCGTCCTACACGCTGTTCCGCAACGAGCATGTACGGGTGGATATCGTCTTCGGCAGCGTCTCGGAGCGGGTGCGGCTGTGGATCGACATTCTGGGGATCATCGTCTTCCTCCTTCCGGCGATGATCCTCCTGGCTTGGATGACCTGGCCCTTCTTCCTGGACAGCTGGCAGCGCATGGAGGGCAGCCAGAACGCGGGCGGCCTGCTGCGCTGGCCGGTCAAGATCCTGCTGCCGCTCGGCTTCTTCATGATCGCGCTGCAGGGTCTTTCCGAGTTGATCAAGCGCATTGCCCTGCTGCGTGGCCTGCGGCCGGCGAGCGAAGCGGTCGTCGCCTACGAGCGCCCTCTGCAGTGAACCACCAGACGACGACCGGACGGAACTTCTCATGACCTTGGACGTGATGCCTCCGCTGATGTTCAGCGGGCTGGTGGTGTTCCTGCTCATCGGCTTCCCCGTGGCCTTCTCCCTGGCCGCGGTGGGACTGTTCTTCGGCTTCATCTCGATCGAGCTGGGCTTCTTCACCACGGCCTATCTTGGCAACCTGCCGCTGCGTGTCTTCGGCATCCTGTCGAACGACCTGCTGCTCTCCATCCCCTTCTTCACCCTTATGGGCGCCATCCTGGAGCGCTGCGGGCTGGCGGAGGACCTGCTGGAGGGAACCGGGCAGCTCTTCGGCAAGATCCCGGGCGGCCTCGCCTATGCCGTCATCCTGGTGGGCGCGGTGCTCGGCGCCATCACCGGCACGGTGGCGGCCTCGGTCATCGCCATGGGCATGATCAGCCTGCCGATCATGATCCGCTACGGCTACGACATGCGGATCGCCACGGGCGTGATCGCGGCTTCGGGCACCATCACCCAGCTGATCCCGCCCAGCCTCGTACTGATCGTGCTGGGTGACCAGCTCGGCCGCTCGGTGGGCGACATGTATGCGGGGGCGATCGGGCCCTCGATCCTGCAGATCCTGCTGTTCATCCTGTTCATCGTGGGCGTCTCGATCTTCGCGCCGCACAAGGTCCCGCCCCTGCCGCCCGAGGCGCTGGGCGTGCGCGGCTGGCCGCTCTACTGGCGCGTGGCGAAGGGCATGGTTCCTTCCATCGTGCTGATCTTCCTCGTGCTCGGCACGATCTTCATGGGCCTTGCCACGCCGACGGAAGCCGGCGCCATGGGCACGGTGGGCGCGATCGCGCTGGCGGTGATCAATGGCCGCTATTCCTGGAAGCTGCTGCGCGAGGCGATGGGCAACACGATGCGGATCACCGCCATGGTGATCTTCATCCTGATCGGCGCCACCGTCTTCTCCCTGGTGTTCCAGGGGGTGGATGGCGGGATTTGGCTGGAGCACCTGATGTCGCATCTGCCGGGCGGGCAGGTCGGCTTCCTGGTCTTCGTCAACATCTTTGTCTTCTTCCTGGCCTTCTTCCTCGACTTCTTCGAAATCGCCTTCATCATCGTGCCGCTGCTGGCGCCGGTCGCCGCCAAGCTGGGCATCGACCTCGTGTGGTTCGGCGTCTTGCTCTGCATCAACCTGCAAACCAGCTTCATGCACCCGCCCTTCGGCTTCGCCCTGTTCTACCTGCGCGGCATCGCGCCGAAGAGCGTGCTGTCGCGCGACATCTACTGGGGCGCGGTGCCCTGGCTGCT
Source organism: Muricoccus harenae (assembly GCF_009848505.1). Lineage (GTDB taxonomy): Bacteria > Pseudomonadota > Alphaproteobacteria > Acetobacterales > Acetobacteraceae > Roseomonas > Roseomonas harenae. The sequence goes on along the minus strand of NZ_WWDL01000001.1, from coordinate 261,353 downwards.
GCTGCAGATCGTGCTGGTGGCGGTCGTGATCCTTTGGCCGGGGAGCGTGACCTACTGGATCGACAGGGGCACGGGCGTGGATCCGAGCACCGTCCGCATCGAGGTCCCGATGCCGGACATGGGCGAGGAGCCGCCCCCCATCACCTTCAACTGAGGATGGCGAGGATTCTCCAAAGGGCCTGGGAGGCGCTCCGCGGCGCCATCCCAGGCCTTTCCCGTTCCAGGGCCACCGCCGCGCCGGACTGGGCGGCGGATCATGCGCGGATCCTGCTGGTCGGACCGAGCGGGGCCGGCAAAAGCACGCTGGTGAACGCGCTGCTCGGCGGTGACGTGGCCGCGGTTGGCGCCGGCGCACCGGTGACCCGTGGCACGCAGTGGTACGGGCGGGACTCCGCCTTGCCGGTCGCACTGGGCGACACGCGGGGGCTGGAGGCGGCGGAGAGCGCGGACCAGGTGGCGGCGCTGGAAGCCTCGCTGGCAGCCCTTGGCCCGGCACGCCGGCCACATCTCGTCTGGCTGGTGCTGAATGCGGAGGGCGGGCGGGCCTTCTCGGGGGAGGGAACGCTGAGCGCCATGGCCACCACGCTGCGCAAGGCCGGCATCCCGTCGCTGGTCGTGCTGACCCATGCGGAGCCGGGCGCCACCGCGCATAGCGGGCTGCGCCGGCGGATCGCGCAGACCATGGGCGATGCACGGCTCATCGCGGTGAACACCGAGCCGACACGCGCGCCCGATGGCACCGTGCTGATTCCCCGCCATGGGCTGGAGATGCTGCGGCAGGCTTCGGCGGAGTTGCTTCCGGACACGGCCCGGCGCTGGGCGGGCGCAGCGGAGCCCGGCGGAACACACGGCGCTTCCTGACCGCCGCCTACCGCTGGCCGCTGCGTTTCACACAACGATCTCAATCCGCATCCAGAACATACCACCTCCTCGATGGAGCGGCTTCCAGCGCCGCTGCGCATCGCATATTCCGTTCCGGATCATCACTGAGGAACGTCCATCCATGGCGCTGGCCGGAATCAACGAACAGGAAATGCGGGCGATCGCCCGGGATCTGGCGCGCAACGTGGCGCCGCTCGCGGGCAACTGGATGCTTGCCGGCAGCGCGGCGATGGCGGCCGTCCGCCGGCGCATGCCGCACGGCGCCAGCAACCGCTTCCTTTCCGATCCTGGTGCCTTCAAGCAGGGATTCGATCCGCTGGGCCTGGGCTCGCTCGTCAAGGAGGTGAGCCGCGTCCTCGATGCGCGTTCCGCCAACAGTGCAATCGACTCCATCCTCGACAGTTGGAAGATCGACCTCAGCAACCCGATGAAGCCCTGGGACCCGATTCGCGTCGAAATGACCGAGGCCACCGGCTATCTCGCCCTCACCAAGGGCGGCGGAAACTGCCAGTACCAGGCGGCCGCCACCTTCCTGGTGCTGAAGGCTGCCGGGGTGAAGCCGGTCGATGTCATCTGGATCTTCACCCGCAGCGGCTCGCCGAAGCACGCCGCCTGCGTCATCGGCATCCATGACGGGTTTCGGAATCCCTGCGAGCCCGAGGTCGCCGGCTGGCGGCCGACGGCGGTGACCGCCGACACCTGGGAGCATGATCGGTCGGAACCGGCCTCGGTCCTGGCCGAGCGGTACTCCCCGCATGAGCACCGCTTCTACTCCTTCGCGCGCCACGCCTGAGGCTCCCGGAGCCGGCGGCCTGCAACCCGCACCCCCTTCCCTGCTGAAGCGACCAGCGTCCATGACCTCCCAGGTCATGGACCGCCGCGACCCGGGGAACAGGCTGCCCCGGTCCACGAGGGAGACCGATCATGCCTGCCTATGCCGCCGCCCATCTGCGCGATGTCTCGATGGGTCCCGAGATCGCCGAATACCTCCGGCGCATCGACGACACGCTCCGCCCCTATGGCGGCCGCTTCCTGATCCATGGCGGCGTGCCGGAGGTGAAGGAGGGCGACTGGAGCGGGGATCTCGTGGTCATCGAGTTCCCGGATCTCGACCATGCCCGCGCCTGGTACGCCTCACCCGCCTACCAGGCCATCCTGCCCCTGCGCACCCGGAACGCGCTGGGCGAGGCCATCGTGGTCGATGGCGTGGCCGAGGGGCACCGGGCGACGGATATCCTGGAGAGCTAACCGCCCATGCCGCCGCGGAAGGGCAGCATCAGCAACTCCCACCACGCCATATGGGCCACACCGTAGAGTCCGGCCTTCCACATCAGCGCCGAGCGGAAGCCGAACATGACCACCAGCATCGGCAACAGGCCAAGGGCCGCGGTCCAGAGCAGCTCCCGGCGCACCTGCCGGCCCAGGGCATCGGCCAAGGCCAGCGCCACGCGGTCCCGGTCGTCCTGATAGACCACCCGCGCCAGCCGCAGCCCGAGGCGGGGGACCAGGGAGGCGGCGCGGCCAATCTCGTTCATCTTCGCTTCCAGCTGGGTGATGGCATAGCGGGCGATGACGAAGAGGGCGAAGCGGAACACCGGCGCGCCGCGCAGCAACACCAGTGCTCGCGCCAGCGGCCAGGCGGAGACGATGCCCCGCGCGAAATGCACGAGGTACCAGAGCAGCACCGCCCCGGCCGCGGCCAGCGCCCAGGTGATGCTGGGCAGGTAGGGCGCGACAGCCGCCAGCACGAAGAAGACCGCCGTGACCGAGATCGCGACCAGCGCCTCCTCGGCGACGTAGCGGAACACGGCATTGCCGATGAAGGCCTCCACGGCCGGTTCCAGCTCGGCCGCCAGTTCCGCTTCGCTGCCCGCCAGCAGGGCAGCGATGAGGGAGCCGCTGTCGCCCTCCGAGGATGGCGCGGCGAGGCGGGGCGCCTCAGGTTGGACGGGAGCGGCCATGCTGGGCAGACTCCTCCCGATGCGCAGCAAGCCCGTCAAGACGGATCCGATCGAGATCGCGCTGGACCATGCCCGCCGGGCCGTGGCCGGGGGCGATCCTCTGCCCCTCCTACTGCTTTGCACCAGGCGGGAGCGCGAGGAAATCGCAGCCGCCGCAGGGCTGACGGAGATGGAACCGCTGCCCCTCGCCAGCGCCCTGCGCCCCCTGCTGGTGGAAGGCGCCGGCGCCCCGGGCGCGCTGCTCGCGCTGCTGACGGCGCTGCGGGTGCGGAAGCTCTCGGCGCTGGGGGATACGGCACCGGTGGTGCGCGGCTTCACCCGCCCGGCGCCGCGGCGGGGTAGCTGGGTCGGGCGGTTGCTCGGCCGCGGCGCCACTGTGCTGGATGATGTCGTCGGCGCCGTGCCGGGGGTGGAGGAGCGGCTGGCCGGGATGCAGCGATGCAACGTGCTGCTCGCCGGGCGCTCCGGCGCGGGCAAGAGCACGCTGGTGAACGCCGTCTTCGGCCGCGTGGTGGCGGAGACCGGCGAAGGCGCACCGGTTTCCGCCGCCGCTGCCTGGTACCGCCACCCCTGCGCGCCGCTGCACCTGGCCGATACGCGCGGGCTGGAGCCCGGAGCCTATCGCGAGACGCGGGAGGCGGTGGAGGCGGAGCTGACGCGTCTGGCGACGCTGCCGGAGGAGGAACGGCTGCACCTTGCCTGGCTTTGCATCGACGCGGCGGGGGAGCGGGTGGAGCCGGCCGACCAGGATCTGGCGGCGCTGCTGACGCGTCAGGGCGTGCCGGTGATCGTCGTGCTGACCAAGGCCTGGGCCGAGGACCGCCTTTCGGATGCGGCGAGGACCCTGCTTCCCGAGGCGCGGGCGGTGCTGCGCGTGGTGGCAGCGCCGCGCCTCTTTCACGGTGGCGCGCGGGTGGAGGCGCAGGGGCTGGAGGCGCTGGTGGAGGAAACCGTGGCGGCCCTGCCGGAAGGCCGCCGCGCGGCGGCGGCGGCAGCCAACCTCGTGGCGCTTGGGCCGAAGATCGCCGAGGCGGAGGCCGCCATCGCCGCCCATGCCCGCGTCGCCGCGGCCCTGTCGGCGACCCCCATTCCCTTTGCCGATGCCGCGCTGCTCTTCGGCGTACAGGCCAAGATGATCGTGGACGTGACCATGCGCATGGGCACGCCAGCCGAGGAGATGCCGCTCAAGGCCGTGGCCGCCGCACTGCTCGGCCCCGCCGCGGCAGGAATGGGCGGGCGCGTGGCGGCGCGCGCCCTCGGCACGCTGCTGAAATTCGTTCCCGGGGTGGGTACCGTCGCGGGTGGGGCAGTGAACGCGGCCGTGGCCTATGGGCTGACCACCGCGCTGGGGCAGGCTTATCTCGCCTTCCTGAAGGACCGCTGGGCCGTGCTGCAGCGACCGCCCACCCTGCAGGAGGTGGTGGCCTTCCTCGGGCGCTTCCGGGGGTAGCGCGCGCCGTCCGGCCGCCTCATGCTGCAGCGCACACTCCCTATTGGACGACTCGCCTTGAAGCCCGTGATCGTGACGACTCCGCGCCTTGCCGCATCTTTCATTGAGCGACTTGAGAAGCACTACACCGTGATCGGCCCGATCGCCGGCCTGGAACCCGGCGGGCTGCCGCCCGAGGCACGGGAGGCGAAGGCGCTCATCACCCTTGGCTCCTACGGCACACCGGATGCGCTGATGGCAGCACTCCCCTCCCTCGGCCTCATCCTCTGCTACGGCACCGGCTTCGAGGGGGTAGACCTGGAGGCCGCGCGGCGCCGGGGCGTGGCGGTGACCAATGCCGGCGATGCGAATGCCGAGACGGTGGCGGAATTCGCCATGGGCCTCACCCTCGCCACCGGCCGCAAGATCGTGGAAGGCGATCGCTACGTCCGCGATGGCCGCTGGAAGGGCAACGCCATTGAGCGCATGCCGCTGGTACCCGGCCTGCTGGGCAAGCGCATGGGCATCTATGGGCTCGGCGCCATCGGCCGGCGCGTGGCCACCCGCGCCGCGGCCTTCGGCATGCAGATCGGCTACCACAACCGCCGGCAGGTGCCCGACCTGCATTACGAGTACCACGATTCGCTGGAATCACTGGCGCGCTGGTGTGACGTGCTGATGGTCTCCGTGCGCGCGGCGGCGGAGAACCGCCATGCGGTGAACGCGCGGGTGCTCGCCGCGCTGGGGCCGCAGGGGCATGTGGTGAACATCTCGCGCGGGAGCGTGGTGGATACGGAAGCCCTCTGCGACGCGCTGGAGCGCCAGGGCGTCGCCGGCGCGGCCCTGGATGTCTACGAGCAGGAGCCGCATGTGCCGGAGCGCCTGCGCGCCATCCCGACCGCAGTGCTGACGCCGCATATCGGCGCCTATGCCGAGTCCGCGCAGGCGGTTCAGCAGCAGGTGGTGCTGGACAATCTCGAGGCCTTGCTGGCCGGGCGACCGTTGATGAACCAGGCCGCCTGATCGCGCCGAGCGCCGCACGAACCACAACTCGCTCCGGGAGAGGCGAAGCCTCCCCCGGAGTTGTCGCGCGACGTCAGGTCCCGACCCGCAGCGGCGCGCCCATCTTGCGCAGGCAGGCGATGACCGAAAGCGCGGTGATGCGCCCGGTCTTCGGATTCTCGCTCGGAATGTTCTCGATCGACATAGAGAAACTCGCGGAATCCGCCTCCACCTCGATGCGGTGCGTGTTGCGGGTCAGCGCCGGATCGGCCCAGATCTCCAGCTCCGTGCGGTCCGGTCCGATCCCGGCGAGGGACAGCGCGACGGCCACGTTCAGATTGGCGGGGAAGCCGATCGCCGCTTCGCGCGGCGTGCCCTTGAAGATCCGCAGCGGCTCGCGGATGTCCTCGATGGCAATGTTGTTCTCGACGAGATAGGGCGCGCCGACGAGGCCGCGCACCGGCTTGCGCGTGACCATGCGCACGGAATGGATCGTGCCCTCCGCGGCGGCCACCACCGCGTCCAGCCCGATCAGCGCGCCGGTGGGCACGGTGATCTGTCCGCCATGCGTGCGGGCCAGATCGATCAGATGCTCGTTCCGCAACAGGGCGCCGGCGCTCAGCACCACCACGCCCTTGCCGGCGCGCAGGAAGGGCTCGGCGATGGCGGGCAGCAGGGCGGCGGGCGCGGCCTCCACCACGATATCGGCCAGGGGCTCCAGCTCCTCCACCGGCACGACCGGGACGGGGCGCGGCAGCCGCGCCTTCGCTGCCTCGACGTCACGCGCGGAAACCGCGGCGAGGACGCAGCCGGGCAGCCCGGCCTCCAGCGCCGCCACCATCGCCATGCCGACCGCGCCAAGCCCGGCCACGGCCACCCGCAAGGGCGGTCTGCTGCTCATCATGCTTCCTTTCGTCCGGTCCGGAGCGAGCCCCGGGCGAGCGGAGAACCAGATTTTCGCGGGCGCGTCACCTCCGTCCTGGCCGCCGGCGCGATTCACCCGGGTGAATCACGTCCGGAACGCCGCCGTCCTGCGGAGTGGATATGCGGCAACAGTCCTGCGTCATGCCCACGGGTTGGAATTTGTCGCAGAACGTTTTTGCGCCGGCGGCGTTAACTTAGGCGAACGACGGATAGAAGTAGGACCGAGCCATGCACAACGTGGTGGTGCTCGAAGATGACGATCTGGTGCGAGATGTCCTGACGGACATCATGGAGGCCGAGGGCTTCGTCGTGCGCCCGGCTGCCACGGCGGACGATGCCATTGCCCAGATCGATTCGGCCGGCGGCTGCGAACTTCTGCTGACCGATATTGACCTCGGGCCCGGCCCGAACGGCTTCGATGCCGCGAAGGCCGCCCAGGCGCGACATCCCTATCTGCCGATCATCTATCTCACCGGCCGCCCGGACCATGCCAATGACCGGCATTTCGGCCCGAAGGAGCGCTTCCTGCGCAAACCCTTCCGGACCCTGGATCTGGTGGATGCCATGCGGAGCCTCGGCGTGGTCTCGCCCACCTCCGGCTATGCGGCGGACTGAGGACTACAGCATTGCCAGCGCCTGTTTGCGCTTCGGCGGCCGGAAGGCGGCATCCAGATCCCGCAGGTCCTGCTCCGTCAGGACAATGTCCCGGGCTGCGGCATTCTCGCGCAGATGAGCGGGATCACTGGCTTTCGGTATAGCGATCACTCCCGGTTGGCGCAGGGTAAAGGCCAGAGCAATGGCGGCCGGGCCGGTTCCGTGACGCGCAGCAACGGCCTTCAGCGCCGGGTTCCGCAGCAGCCGCCCGCCCTGCCCCACCGGCGAATAGGCCATCACCGGCATGCCCAGGTCCCGGCAGAAGGGCAGCAGGTCGTATTCCGGCCCCCGCACCTCGAGATTGTAGAGCACCTGGTCGGTGGCGCAGTCCGGCAGGGCGGCACCCAGTTCCTCCAGGTCATCCACATCGAGGTTGAAGACACCCCAGCGGCGGATCTTCCCGGCCTCGATCAGCCGCTCGAAGGCCTCCACTGTCTCGGCCAGCGGCACGCCGCCGCGCCAGTGCAGGAGGTAAAGGTCGATCGCATCCACACCCATCCGGCGCAGGCTCGCCTCGCAGGCGCGGGCCATTCGGGCGCGGGAGGCGTTCTGCGGATAGACCTTGCTGACCAGGAAAGCCTCCTCCCGCCGCCCCGCGATGGCCTCGCGCACCACCTCCTCGGCGCCGCCATCGGCATACATCTCCGCCGTGTCGATCAGGGTCAGGCCCAGATCGAGGCCCAGCCGCAGCGCATCCGCCTCCGCCCGCCGGTCGGCGCCGCGCTCGCCCATGTGCCAGGTGCCCTGGCCGAGGGAGGGGACTTCCGTGCCATCGGGCAGGTGGACGCGCTTCGCGGGCTCCGGGGGCATCGGTGGTTTCCTTCGCATCGGCACTCGCGCGATCGCGCGACTCAGGCGGGCGGTTCCGTGCGAATGTGGGCGCCATGATCCGGCTTGTCGCCCTCCTCCTCCTGCTCGCCGCACCCGGCCTGGCCCAGTCCCCCAGCCAGGCCCAGGGCAAGGCCCCCCTGCCCGGCCAGGGCACCGAGACGATCGGCCCCTGGCTGCTCTCCTGCACGCTGGACCGGATGACCGACCGCTCGGAGTGCCGGATGCTGCATAGCCAGCCGGTGCAGCCCTCCTCGGCCGGGCTGGCGGCCCTGGCGCTGGAGATCGCAGATCGCGGCGGCCGGCTGGTGCCGGTAGTGACGGCGCGCGACCTGTCCCTGGAAGGCGCGGCACGCGGGGCGCTGGCCATCGCCGGCACGGTGCAGCTGCGCTTCCCGCCCAACCGCCTCTTTGAGCTGCCCTGTGGGCTGGAGGGGCGCTCCGTCGTCTGCGCACCGCGAGATGGTGACCTGGAACGGGCCGCCGCCGAGCTGCCGCGGGCGGATCGCGTGCTGGTGCGGGTGGGTGGCATGCTCGTGCCGGAGGCGCAGGCGATGCGCGAGCCAGTGGAACTGCGGCTTTCCGACACCACGGCTGCCCTGGCGCGTTTCCGGGCCCGCCAGCCAGAGGGCTCCGCCCCACCGGCCGCCCCGCCCGCCCTATGGGACCTGAGGGACATGCTGACGCGCCTGCTGGGGTTGCTGAATCCGCCTTGAGGGCATCCGGCGGTTGTGAAGCTGGCCAGCATGCGGCATGCGGGGGGCATGACGAAGGAAAGCCGGGAAGGCCCGATCACGGGCTGCCATTCGTTCAAGCCCTGCCGGGCCTTTCTGCTCCTGGCGCTCGCCGCCACCACCCTGCCCGCCTGCAGTGAGCTGCTGGGGGAGGGTACCTCCGCCGCGGCCGGTCTCGGGGGCGCGGCCATCGCCGATGCGATTGGCGCCAGCGCCACCGTGACCACCGGCATCGGCCTCGGTGTGCAGGCCGGGGCTCGGGCCGGGTTGCATTACGCGCAGCGGCGCGCCCATGGCCAGGCTCAGGCCCAGGTGGCCGAGGCGGCAGGCCCGCTGCCCGTGGGCGGCGTTGCCCGCTGGTCTATCCGCCATTCCGTGCCAATCGAGCCGGATGAGCAGGGCCAGGTCACTGTGGCGCGGCTGATCGGCGCCGGGCCGATCGCTTGCAAGGAGATCGTCTTCTCGGTCGATCCCGAACCGGGCAGCCGGAACGAGCCGCCGCCTCGCGCTTTCTACACGGCGACCATCTGCCGGGACGGCACGGCCTGGCGCTGGGCCTCGGCCGAACCCGCGACGGAGCGCTGGGGCAGCCTGCAGTGAGGGCGCGCCATGCCTTGGCGGCGCTGCTCCTCCTGCCCCTGGCCGGCTGCGGCTCGGCGGCGGAGCTGACGGGCGCCGTGGCCGGGATCGCCACCGGCGCCGCCTTCGCCAATCCGGCCGTGGGCTATGGCGTTGGCGTGGGAACCCAGGCAGCGACAGCGGCCGGCATCAACTGGGTCATGCGGAGCCGGCAGCGCGCGGAGCAGGATGCGGTGGCCGAGGTGATCGGCGACCTCACCCCCGGTGAGCAGCGCCCCTGGCGCATCGAGCACGACATCCCGATCGGCAACCAGCAGGGCGAGGTCCGGCTGGTGCGCGAGATGGACACGGCCCTCGCCCGCTGCCGCGAGGCGCTGTTCTCGGTGGAGGATGGCGAGGAACGGAAGTGGTTCCTCACCACCGCCTGCCGCCAGGGCGAGCGCTGGCGCTGGGCCTCAGCGGAACCTGCCACTGCACGCTGGGGCAGCCTGCACTAGCGCGCAGCCCGGCCGGCTTCACGCTCCGGGGCGGCCCGCCCAGCAGTATCTGGGCTAGCCCGCCGGCGGTTCCCGCTTCAGCAGCCAGACGCCGAGCGCGACCGAGACGAGGAACAGCAACGCGCCCAGGATAAGCTGCGCCGTCCGGTCCACCGCCACCCCATCACCGAGCAGCGCAAAGACCAGGGTCTGCGGGAGGTAGCCAAGGGCCGAGCCGGCGAGATAGGGCACGAGCCGCACGCTGGAGAGTCCAGCGAGCAGGTTCAGGGCCAGGTTGTTGCCCACTGGCAGCAGGCGCAGCGCCAGGGTGGCGCCAAAGGGACTCGAGACCAGCCGGTTGTGCAGCGGCCGCAGGTGCCGGCCGAAGCGGCCTTCCAGCCGCCGCGCCGCCCAGTCCCGCCCCAGCAGCCGCGCCCAGCCGAAGGAGACCGCGCAGCCGAGAAGCTGCGCCAGCAGGGCCAGGGCCGTGCCGATCGCCGCGCCGAAGGCATAGCCGCCAAGGAAGGCGACCGCCTGCCGGGGCAGGCCGGCAGCCGTGGCGGCTGTGCCGGCCAGGAGGAACAGCGCCTCGCCCCACAGCCCCTGGCCGCGGATCCAGTGATCCACCCATTCCATGCCGGTCTCGCCGCCCGGCGCCAAGCCGAGCGTGCGGATGATCCACCCGGCGACGCCGAGCCCGGCGGCCAGCACGGCCATCCGCCCGGCGGCACCCAGGGCGCGGCGTGTGCGGGTGGCCGGCGTGCCGCGCGCGGCGCTCACGGCGGCCCTCACCCCGGCCCCCGGGCGGCGGGCTCGTCCGGCAGAAGGCGCGGACGCGTCCAGCGGCGCTGCAGCCAGATCATGCCGAAGAGGTCCACGATGCCGACCGCCAGCCGGTCCAGCGTACCGTATTTCGAAACGCCCCGCGTGCGCGGGCGATGGCCCACCGGCTCGCTCACGACCCGCCCACCGCCGCGCAGAACCAGCGCGGGCAGGAAGCGGTGCATATGGTCGAAATGCGGAAGCGCCAGGAACAGCTCGCGCGGGAAGACCTTCAGCCCGCAGCCCGTATCCGGGGTGGCATCCCCCAGCAGCCGCGCCCGCACACGGTTTGCGATGCGGCTGGTGAAACGCTTCGTGGCCGTGTCCTTCCGCGTGGTGCGCCAGCCGGCCACCAGAGTGTCGCCGCCCTCCACCTGGGCACGGGCCCAGAGGCGGGGGATGTCGGCCGGGTCGTTCTGCCCGTCGCCATCCAGCGTGGCGATCCAGGGAGCCTGTGCCGCGCGGATGCCGGTGACAATGGCCGCCGACTGGCCGCAGGAGGCGGCGTGGCGGAGCAGCCGCACCGGTGCCGGGGCGGCGTACACGGCCTCGGCGGTGCCGTCGGTCGAGCCGTCATCCACATAGATGATCTCATGCGGCACGCCGGCCAGGGCGGCGGTGATCTCGGCCACGAGCGGGGCCACGTTCGGCGCCTCGTTCCGCACCGGCACGACCACGCTGATCAGGGGGCCGGCCAGGGCATCGGCCGGCGGCCCGCCGGCGGCCGGGGCGCCGTGCGCCTGGCGGTCGGGCGGAGAAAGGGGCGGGGACATGCGGCGGCGGGGGGTAGCAGGGGGCGGGGGGCACGTCCAGCGCTGGCCCCAAAGCCGTTAAGACGCCACAAGTGCCCGGCGGACCCGCGGACATCCGCCCCTTGCCCAGCATGCCGGACCATACTTCCCTGCGGTTGCGCGCCGCCCGTGGCTGCCCCCATCTGCCGGACACCATGCCCCTCGACGCCCAGCCCTCCTATCTCAGCACCGCTGCCACCCCAGCCGGCCGCACCCGCGCCGTGGCCTGGTGGCTGCTCGCCGTCGCGCTCATGGTCTGGGTGATGGTCGCGCTCGGCGGCGCAACGCGCCTGACCGGCTCAGGCCTGTCCATCATGGAATGGGCCCCGCTGCGCGGCACCCTGCCGCCGATGAGCGAGGCGGAGTGGCACCGCCTCTACGAGCTGTACCGCACCATCCCGCAATATGAGCTGGTGAACCGCGGCTTCGGGCTGGAGGGCTTCAAGGGCATCTTCTGGCTGGAGTGGACCCACCGGCTCTGGGGGCGGCTGATCGGCCTCGTCTATGCGGTTGGGCTCGCATGGTTCTGGCTGCGCGGCGCCATTCCGAAGGGCTACGGCAAGCGGCTCCTGCTGCTGCTGGCGCTGGGCGGGCTGCAGGGAGCGGTGGGCTGGTTCATGGTCGCCTCTGGCTTTGAGGCAGACCGGACCGCGGTCTCCCCTTGGCGGCTGGTGATCCATCTGGGCCTGGCGCTGCTGCTCTTCGCCATGCTGCTCTGGACCGCCCTCTCCCTGCTGCGGCCGCGGCCCGAATCGGGGGGTGACCTGCCCGGTGCGCGGGCGCTGCGCCCCCTCGCCCATGCTGCCGCGGGGCTCGTCGTGCTGGCAATGCTGGCCGGCGGCTTCGTCGCCGGGATCAAGGCGGGGCTCGACTACAACACCTTTCCGCTAATGGGCGGCCGGATCGTGCCGGAAGGCTATGGCGCGCTGACGCCATTCTCGCGCAACCTTGTTGCGAACGTCGCTGCCGTGCAGTTCAACCACCGTCTGCTCGCGACGCTGGCCGGGCTGGCGGTGTTGGCGCTGGGCGTCCTTGCCCTGCTTCGGCTGCCCGCCGGCACCGCGCGGGCGGCTGCCATGGGGTTCACGGGGGTGGTGATGCTGCAATACGGGCTCGGGGTCGCCACGCTGCTGCATGTCGTGCCCGTCTGGCTCGGCACGCTGCACCAGACGGTGGCCGTGGCCGTGCTAGGCGCCGCGCTGATCCTGCTGCACGCGCTGCGCCGGCCCCGCATGCGACTACCCGCTTGAGCAAGCCCCAACCGCCCCGCGATTCCCTGCCAAGCGCCGTCTTGGATGTGCTGCCGGCCGGCATCGCGATCTATGACGGCGAGGCGCGGCTGGTCTATGCCAACCCCGCGCTCTGGGCGCAGGCACAGCAGGATCTGGCGCCACTGCCGCCCGGCACACCGGTGGCCGCGGTGGCCGAGTTGCTGGCCCGTAGCGGGCATTACGGCCCGGGCGACCCCGCCGAGCACGCCGCGGGCGCCGCCGCACTGGACCGGCGACGGCCGCACCGGCGCCTGGCCCGCAATGAGTTCGGCCGCTGGCACGACCTGAGTAGCATGCCGCTGCCCGGCGGCGGCTTCGTGAGCCTTTCGGTGGATGTCACCGACGTGCGGCGGTCCGAGGCGGAGGCGGTGGAACATGCCGCTCTGCTCGACGCCATCCTGCAGCGCCTGGATACCGGCGTTTCGGTCAGCGACGAGCGTGCTCGCCTGACTTATTTCAACGGGGCCTATGGAAAGCTCCTCGGGGCAAAGCCCGGCGTGCTGCACCTCGGCATGACGCGCTACGCGCTGTCCGAAGACCTGCACGACACGAACGCGCTGAGTGGCCTTACCCCGGAGGAGCTGGAAGAAGTCCACCGCCTCGGGCTCCTGGAAACCGCCAGTTTCACCCGCTGCCGGCCGGATGGCTCGGTGCTGCGGGTCTGGGCCCGCCCAATTGCGGAAGGCGGCCTGCTGACCGAGGTGAACGACGTCACCGCCCTGGCACACGCGGAGCAGGCGGCGCAGGAGCGGGCGACGCTGCTGGACGGCGTGCTCTCCGCCCTGCCACATGGCGTCTGCGTCTATGGGCCAGACCGGCGCGTGCGGCTGGTGAATGCGTCCTACCAGCGGATCATGGCCGGCGCCGAGCTGGCGGTGGGGGACCACCAGACGGACATCACCATCCGCCGCCTCGCCGCGGGCGAATACGGCAACATGACCGAGGACGCGGTGCGCATGATGCAGCCCGAATTCGTCCTCTCCGAGGCCTATGAGCAGAGCCGGACGCGGCCGAACGGCACCGTTGTCTCCGTCCGCATTGCGCCGTTGCAGGATGGCGGGCAGGTGGTGGTGATCACCGACGTCACCGCCCGCGCCGAGGCGGAGGCCGAGGCGGTACGCCACTCCGCGACGCTGCGCGCCATGCTGGACAACCAGCCCGACGGCGTCGCGCTGTTCGACAGCGCGGGCTTCCTGATCGCCGCCAATGCATTGGCGGCCCGGATGACCGGCCTGACTGAGAAGGAGATGGTGCCGGGGCGCCACCTGTTGGACCTCCGCGCCCGCCAGCTGGCCGTGCACGAGCTTGGCGAGGAGGACGAGCGCGTCTTCGTCCACTCGCGCGGCGAGCGGGCCCTTGAGACCGGCAAGCGCTATATCCGCCGCCGCCCGGACGGCACGATCCTGGAGGTGCGGACCGATCTCACCCCCGATCGCGGCTTCATCCGCACCTATCGCGACGTCACCGAGGAGCGGCGCGCCCGGGCCGAGTTGGAAGCGGCGCGCGATGCGGCCGAGGCGGCCTCCCGCGCCAAGTCCGGCTTCCTGGCGACCATGACGCATGAGCTGCGCACGCCACTGCACGCCGTGATCGGCTTCTCGGAGGCAATCCTGGAGGAGAAGAAGCCGGAGCGGATGCAGGCCCATGCCGAGGAGGTGCTGGCCGCCGGCCGTCAGCTTCTGGGGCTGGTGGACGGGCTGCTGGAGGCGACGCGGATCGAATCCGGTACCCTTTCCCTGCGCGGTTCAGTCTTCGATCCCGCCTCGCTGCTGCGCGCTGCCGCCGCCTCGGCCCGCCTGGCGGCGAAGGAAGGACAGATCGAGCTCCGCATCGACGTGCCGGACATGCTGCCGCCCATGCGGGGGGATCAGGCGCGGATGCGGCAGGTGGTGGAGGCACTGCTCTCCAACGCCGTGAAGTTCACGCCCCTCGGCGGGCAGGTAGCGCTTTCGGCGGTCCCCACTCCCGAGGGCGGAAGCATCGCCACCGTCAGCGATACCGGCATCGGCATGGCGACCGAGGACATCCCCCGCGCCTTCGAGGCCTTCACCCAGCTCGAGGCCGGTCACACCCGCCGCTACCCTGGCTCCGGACTCGGCCTATATCTCGCACGAGCCCTGGCGGGCGCCATGGGGTTGACCCTGACCCTGGAGAGCGAGCCCGGCCGTGGGACCACCGCAAGGCTGGTCCTGCCGCCGGCAGAGGAGATTTCGGCATGACCCCCATCGCAGGCATCGGCACGCCGCTGGACACCACCGCGCGCCTGTTCTTCCGCGAGCTGGACACCGGGGAGGCCGGACGCATCACCGCCGAGGCCCTTTCGGGCGCCGAGGACGGGGAGCTGTTCCTGGAGTACCGCGAGAGCGAGATGCTGAGCCTGGAGGATGGCCGCATCCGTTCCGCCACCTTCGACACCAACCGCGGCTTCGGCCTGCGCGCTGTGCGCGGGGCGGCGGCGGCCTATGCCCATGCCGGCGAGATCTCGGCCCCTGCCCTGCGCCGTGCCGCGGAGGCCGTGCGTGGCCTGCCGGGCGAAGGCACGATCCGGGTGGCGGAGCCGCCGCGCGCGACCAATGCCCGGCTCTACGATGCCGCCAATCCGCTGCATGGCATGGATTTCCCCGCGAAATCCGCGCTGCTGGCCGAGATTGACGCCTTCGCCCGGGCGCGCGACCCGCGCGTGGTGCAGGTGATGGCCTCCCTCTACGGCGAATGGCAGGCCGTGCGGATCATGCGCGCGGATGGGCGCGAGGTGGCCGACCTGCGACCGCTGGTGCGGCTGAACGTCTCCGTCGTGGTGGAGCGGGACGGGCGGCGCGAGACCGGCAGCTACGGCATGGGCGGCCGCTTCAGCTACGACCGCGTGCTTGGCGAGGCCAGCTGGAAGGCCGCCGTGGATGAGGCGCTGCGCCAGGCGGTACTGAACCTCGACAGCATCCCGGCCCCGGCAGGGGAGATGGAGGTGGTGCTCGGCCCGGGCTGGCCCGGCATCCTGCTGCATGAGGCCATCGGCCACGGTCTCGAGGGCGACTTCAACCGCAAGGGCACATCCGCCTTCGCCGGGCTGATGGGCCAGCGGGTGGCGTCCAAGGGCGTGACGGTGGTGGATGACGGCACGCTACCCGACCGCCGCGGCTCGCTGACCGTGGACGACGAAGGCACGCCTTCCGGCCGCACCGTGATGATCGAGGACGGCATCCTCACCGGTCTCATCCAGGACCGGCAGAACGCCCGGCTGATGGGCGTGGCCCCCACCGGCAACGGCCGCCGCCAAAGCCATGCCCATACGCCGATGCCGCGCATGACCAACACGGTGATGCTGGGCGGCGACCATGCGCCGGAGGAAATCCTGCACAGCGTGAAGCGCGGCCTCTATGCCGTGAACTTCGGCGGCGGGCAGGTGGACATCACTTCCGGCAAGTTCGTCTTCTCGGCCAGCGAGGCCTACATGATCGAGGATGGGAAAATCGGTGCGCCGGTGAAAGGCGCGACGCTGATCGGCGACGGGCCGAGCGCCCTCACCCAGGTCTCGATGATCGGCAACGACATGTCGCTGGATGCCGGCATTGGCACCTGCGGCAAGCAGGGCCAGGGCGTGCCGGTGGGCGTGGGCCAGCCGACGCTGAAGATGACGGGGCTGACCATCGGCGGCACTGCCGTCTAGCGCTGGTGGGGATCGGGGAGCTCCTACTGGTCAACCTGGCGATCGGGCTCGCCACCATCGTGCAATTGGCGGCGGGGATCGGGATGAGTCTCGTGGGCGTGCCGATGCTGCTCCTCATCGATCCCCGGCTGGTGCCGGTGCCCTTCATCCTCTCGGCGCTGCTGCTGCTCTTCGGGCAGTGGCGTGCGGATGCGGGCGCTGTGCCGCCGGGGCTGTTGCGCCCGGCGGTGCTGGGCGTCGCAGCCGGCACGGCAGCGGGGATGGCACTGGCCGTCTACCGGCCCGAGCTTGCGACGCGGCAAGGTTATGGCATCGTGGTGCTGCTGGCGGTGGGACTGGCGGTCGCGATGCCGCGGCTGCGGGCGACTCCGCCCATGCTGGCCGGCGCGGCGCTGGTCTCGGGCGTGATGGGAGGGTTTTCCGGCGTGCATGGTCCACTGATGGGTCTGGCCGTCTCGCATCTGCCGGCCCAGGCGGTGCGCGGCTTCCTCGGGCTGTTCTGGCTGCTCGCCTATATCACCCTGCTGATCACGGCGATCCCGGCCGGACGGCTGGGCTGGGCGGAGCTGTGGTTGGCCCTGGTGCTGCTGCCTGGCATCGCCCTGGGGGCGGCGCTGTCCGGCCCGGCACGGCGCTGGCTGCAGGGGCCGCGGCCGCGCTGGGCGATCCTGGCGATCTCGGCGGCTGGCGGCATCGCGCTGGTGATGGCAGGATGAGTGCCCTCCGCCTCGCGCGGCCCGAAGAGGCCGAGGCCATCGCCGCGCTGGTGCAGCAGGCCTATGTCCAATACGTCCCGCTGCTCGGCCGCCGCCCGGCGCCGATGGACGACGACTTCGCGCTGCGCGTCGCGCATGCCCAGGCCTATGTGCTGGAACGGGACGGCGCCATCGTCGCCCTGGCGGTGCTCGAGGACCGCGGGGACCATCTGTGGATCGATAACCTGGCCGTGGAGCCGACGCTGCATGGCAGCGGCACCGGGCGCGCGCTGCTCGCCTTCGCGGAGGAGGAGGCACGCCGCCGCGGGCTGCGCGAGCTCCGGCTGCTGACCAATGAGCGCATGGAACGGAACCGCGTAATCTACGCGAAGGCCGGTTTCGTCGAGACGGAGCGGCGGGAAGAGAATGGCCTGCGCCGCGTCTACATGGCGCGCAGCCTATCGCCCTGAAAACCGCTGGCGGGTTCGAAGTAGCGGAACATCGCGCCAGCCCTCCCGGTGCGGCGTCGCTGCAGGGGAATAGCCCCTGGCCGGCTGCGATCTTGGCGGGATATGTTGCCGGGCCGGTCTGGCCGCATCGGCGATTCCCGACCGGCTGGCGATACTCCGTCGATCCGGGTGGCGGCCGGCACGCGATTAGGACACCCGATGCCCGGCCGACTTCTTTGCCACGCGCTCAAACAATACGGTGCCGCGCTGCGCCTGGCGGCCATGGCGATGCTAGCCCTTCCCACCATGTCGGTCGCGGAGGAGCCCATCCACCTGCGGATCGTCGGCGGGCTCGCGAATGTCTCCCAATATGTCCGCCATGAGGAGCCGTTCTGGCGCAACCGCCTTCCGGCGCTGACGAACGGACGCGCGACGGCCGAGATCGTTCCCTCCGACCGCTCCGGCTTCCGGGCCGCGGAAATGCTGCAGCTCATCGGTGCCGGCACCGTGCCCTTCGGCACCGTGCTGCTCGCCCTCGCGGCAGTGGACGAACCGGAGTTCCAGGCGCTCGACCTGCCCCTGCAGAATCCGGATCTCGCCACGTTGCGCGAGACGGTGCGGCTGTACCGGCCGCATCTCCAGCGCATCCTGCAGGAGCGCTACGGCATCGAATTGCTGTCCATCTACACCTATCCCGCGCAGGTCACCTGGTGCCGCCGCCCCTTCGCGGGACTGGCGGATCTCGCGGGGCGCCGCATCCGCACCTCCTCCGTCGGTCAGATGGAAGTGTTCGAGGCGCTGGGCGCCACGCCGGTGGTCATTCCCTTCGCCGGAATCGTCCCGGCGATGCGCGACGGATCGGTGGAATGCGCCGTGACCGGCGCGCTGTCGGGCAATGCCATCGGGCTGCAGGAGGTGGCGACGCATGTGCAGGACATGGCGCTGAGCTGGGGCGTCTCGATGTTCGGCGCCAACCGCGCGGCCTGGAACGCCCTGCCGGAGGATGTCCGCAGCGGCATGCGGCGCGGCCTGGCCGAGTTGGAGGGCGCCATCTGGAGCGGCGTGGAGCAGGAGACGGTGGATGGGATCCAATGCGCCGCCGGGCGCCCCGCCTGCCCGGGCGGCCCGCAGGGCAAGGTGACGATCGTGCCGATGTCGCCGGAGGACGATGCCCGCCGCCGTGGCCTGCTCGTCTGGATGGTGCTGCCCCGCTGGATCGACCGCTGCGGGCCCGATTGCGCCGATGCCTGGAACCGCACCCTCGCCCCCTCCCTCGGCATCCAGGCCCATGCGCGCTGAGGTGGCGGAGGGCATGGCCCCGCAGACCGGAACGGTGCGGCGCGGCCGCCTGGGCGAATGGACCGGCCGGATCGGCACCCGTGCCGCCGGAATCGTGCTGCTGATGCTGCTGGTGCTCGGCGTGCTCGCCGGTGGCTCCGCGCTGATCGGCGCGCGCCAGTCGGGCATCATCGGCGAGCTGGGCGTGCACCAGCGCGGCCAGACCGAGGCGGTGGACGACTTCGCCACCAGCCTCTTCTCCTTCAGCGGCTTCCTGACCAACGTCATCCTCGGCGAGGTGCGGCCGGGCGTCGCGGCGCGGCGGGTGACGCGGCAGGTCGAGCTGCTGGTCGGCTATCACGATGCGCTGCTGGCGCGGATCGGGCCGCGGCTGGATCCGGTCCTCGTCAGCATCACGCGGGACATGATCGGGCGCATGCCGGCCCTGGGGCAGGAAATGCAGCAGGCCTTCGCCGCCGACCAGCGGGACCGCTACGGCGCGCTGAACGATGCCTGGCGGGTGCGCGCCGTCACCTTCAACAGCCTCGTCGGCGAGGCGCGGCGATTGGTGCGGGAGGACACGGCGCAGAACCTCGCCGAGGCAGGCCGCCTGTCCGACCAGGGGCGCTGGGTGAACATGGCGGGCCTCGCGCTCGGCCTGCTGGGGCTGCTGCTGACCTGGCTGGTGCTGGTGCGGCTCACCGCGCGGCCGCTGGGCGCCGTGGCGGGGGCGATGGAGCGGCTGGCGCATGGCCAGGCGGAGGCCGAGGTGCCCTGCACGGATCGCCGCGACCAGGTGGGCGAGATGGCGCGCGCCCTGCTGGTCTTCCGCGAGAACCTGCGCACCACGCAGCGCCTCGGCGAGCAGGCGCTGGACGGGGCGCGGCGCACCGCCATCGCCACCACCCAGGCCTCCCACGCCATCGGCCAGATCTCCGACGGCGCGATGACGCAGCTGGCCGAGCTGCGGCACCTGGGCGAGGCGCTGGAGCAGAGCAGCGAGGCCGTGCGCGAGGTTGGCCGCATCACCCTGGATTCGCATGAGCAGACCAAGGCCGCGCGCCGGTTGCTGGCCGAAAGCCTGCGCCGGATCGGGACGCTGCTGGAGGTGGTGGATGCGGTGGGCGAGGATACGGAACGGGTGACGCGCATCGCCGGCACCATCGGCAAGGTCGCGACCCAGACGAACATCCTGGCCATCAACGCCGCGATCGAGGCCGCACGCGCTGGCGAGCATGGCCGCGGCCTGGCGGTGGTGGCCGAGGAGGTGCGCATGCTGGCGGCGAACACCGAGGCACTGGCGCAGGAGATCGCCGATGTCGTGGTCCAGGCCGGCATCCGCGCGCGGGAGGGGCGGCAAAGCGCTGCCGCCGTCGGCACGGACATGGACGAGCTGGAGCGGGTGGTGGGGGAAAGCGCGCGGCTCTCCGGCGCCACGGCCATCGCCATGGAGCAGCAGGAGGCCACCGTCTCCAGCATTGCCGAGCGCGTGCAGGTGCTGACGCAGATCGGCCAGTCCAACGCCACCTCGGCCGAGGAGATCACCGTGACGATGATCGACCTCTCGCGCCTCGCGGATGAGACTCGAAGCGCGGTGGAAAGCGTGGCGGCGGAGAACCGGGAGAGCGCGGGCCCTCCCGGCTGAAGCTCAGGCGGCGATCACAGCTCCGCCTCGCCGAATACGCGCGACACGTCGCCGGCCCATTCCTCGGCGTTGCGGCGCAGCCAGTGGTCGGCCTGGGTTTCGCCGCTGGCGGCAATGCGCTCCAGCGGCGCGAGGAAGCGTTCCTCGCCATGGCCCCGTGCGCTCAGCCCGTCGCGGGCAATGGCGAGCACGTCCCGCGCTACCTCATGCAGCGGCACGCCGCCGATCATCGTATCCAGCGCCCGCCTCGGCACGTCGGCGCGCAGTGCCTGCAACTGGGCCACGGACCAGCCGCGCACGAGGCTGGCCGCGGCCTTCTGCGCCGCATCGTCATAGAGCAGCCCGACCCAGAAGGCGGGCAGCGCCGTGACCATGGCGGCCGATCCCATATCCGCCCCGCGCATCTCCAGGAAGCGCTTGAGACGGACATCGGTGAAGACCGTCGTCACATGGTCCGCCCAGTCGCCCATGGTGGCGCGAATGGAGGCATCGCTCGGCAGGCCATTGGCCATGAAGTCGCGGAAGGTGGTGCCCGTCGCATCCACGAAGCGGCCTTCGCGCATGACGAAATACATCGGCACGTCGAGCACCCAGTCGGAGAAGCGCTCGAAGCCGAAGCCATCCTCGAAGGCCACGGCGGGAATGCCGGTGCGGTCCGGGTCGGTGCGGGTCCAGACCAGGCCGCGCAGGGTGCGGTATTCCGTGGCCTCGCCCTCGCGGAAGGGCGAGTTGGCGAAAAGGGCCGTCGCAAGGGGCTGCAAGGCGAGGGAGATGCGGAGCTTCTCCACCATGTCCGCCTCGTCGCCGAAGTCGAGATTGGCCTGCACCGTCGCCGTGCGCAGCATCATGTCGAGGCCCATGTCGCCCACGCGCGGCATGTAGTTCCGCATGATGGCGTAGCGGGTCTTGGGCATCCAGGGCATGGCCTCCCGCGTCGCCATCGGGTGGAAGCCCAGCCCCGCGAAGCCGATGCCCAGCGGCTCCGCCACCTCGCGCAGGTCGCGCAGGTGGTCGTCCAGCTCCGCCTCGGTCTCGCCGATCGTGGCGACGGGGGCACCGGACAGCTCGAACTGGCCGCCGGGCTCCAGGCTGACGCTCGCCGCGCCACGCTTCAGCCCGATCAGCTTGCCGGTGTCCTCGATCCGCTCCCAGCCCTTCGCCGTCAGCCCCTCCAGCAGAGCCGCGATGCCGGCGGGCTCATAGGGGGGTGGGGTGTGGCCCTCGCGGCGGAAGCCGATCTTCTCGTGCTCGGTGCCGACCCGCCATTGGTCCCGCGGCTTGCTGCCGGCCGCGAACCAGCCGGCGAGGTCACGCACGGAGTGGATCGGCGTGAGATCGGCCTCGCCAGGATTCGACATGCTGTTGCTACTCGCCCATTCCGTTTGTTGGGCTGTGGTGGGCCCAGTCGCCGCGGATCGCCTGGACCACCGCCAGGGCCGAAACCGCCGCCGTCTCCGCCCGCAGGATTCGAGGGCCGAGGCCAGCCATCGCAACAAAGGGATACCGTGCCAGGGCGTCAAGTTCCGGTCCCGTGAAGCCTCCCTCCGGACCGACCAGCAGGGCCGGCATCGGGCCGGGCGGGTCGGCCTCCAGGCGGGCGGCGAGCGGGGCGGCCCCGCGCCGCTCGGCAGCCACGATGAGGGGGGTGGCGGCGTTCCAGCCGTCCAGCGCGGCGTAGAGCGGCATGGCCTCGGCCAGTTCCGGCACGTCCAGCCTCTCGCATTGCTCGGCGGCCTCACGGGCGATGAGGGAGAGGCGGGCACGGTTCACCCGGTCCGGCACGGCACGGGTCGTGAGCACCGGGCGGATGGCGCGGGCACCCAGCTCGGTCGCCTTCTCCACCACCCATTCCATCGCTTCCCGCTTCAGGGCGGCGACCAGCAGGATGGGGCCGCCCGCGGGTGGCTGGGGGCGGAGCAGGGCTTCGGGCACCAGGGCCGCTTCGTCCTTGCGGATGGAGGTGATGCGCCCGCGCCACTCCCCGTCGCGCCCGTTGAACAGGGTGACGGCGTCCCCCTCCTTCTTCCGCATCACCGCGCCGAGATAGCGGCCCTGGCCCGGGGCGGCGGGGATGGCGGTCGCTTCGCGGAGGTCGTGGTCTGTAAAGAGGCGCGGGATGGACACGGGCGATGATCCGTCGGACAGGAAGGCCGTGGCTCCTTACACCGATATTCGCCGAGAAGGCCTCTCCGGCTGGCTGCCGCCCGCGCTGCTCCCCTATGCGCTGCTGATGCGGCTGGACCGGCCGATCGGCTCCTGGCTGCTCTTCCTTCCCGGCCTCTGGGCCTTCGCCGCCGTGGCGCCCTCCTGGGGGCGGGGGCTGTGGCTGGTGCTGCTGTTCGGGGTCGGGGCCGTGGTGATGCGCGGCGCGGGCTGCGTGGTAAACGACCTGTGGGACCGCGACCTGGACCGGCAGGTGGAGCGCACCACCGGCCGCCCCCTGGCCTCGGGCGCCGTCACCACGCGGCAGGCCCTCGCCTTCCTGGTCGGGCTGTCGCTGCTCGGGCTGGTGATCCTGCTGCAACTGCCGCCGGCGGCCATCTGGCTCGGCGTGGCCTCGCTGCTGCCGATCGTCCTCTACCCGCTGGCGAAGCGGGTGACGGACTGGCCACAGGCCATGCTGGGCATCGTCTTCACCTGGGCGGCGCCGATGGGCTGGGCTGCCAGCACCGGGGCGCTGGGGGCCCCTGCCCTGCTGCTCTGGGCCGCCGGGTTCTTCTGGACCCTGGCCTATGACACGATCTACGCGCATCAGGACCGGGAGGACGATGCGCTGGTCGGCAACCGCTCCTCCGCCCTGACACTCGGCGAGCGGACGCGGCCCTTCCTCGTCATCGCCTATGGGCTCGTCATCCTTCTCTTGGCGGCGGCCGGGCTGCTGGCCGGACTGGCCCCCCTTTTCCTCGCCGGGCTGGCGCTGCCGGCCGCGCATTTCGCCTGGCAGGTGCGGCGGCTGGACATCCATGACCCGGGCCTGTGCCTGCGCCTCTTCAAGTCGAACCGTGATGCCGGGCTGCTGATCGCGCTGGCGCTGCTCCTGGGCCGCCTGTGACGGGGGCAACTTCCCCAGGCCTTCCCCCGAGGACCGGCGCCGCGGCGGATGCCTTCGTCGCCGCGAACACCACCATCGCCCGCCCCGCTCTGGTGCCCGAGATCCCGCTGCATCTCGCCACCGAGATCACTCCCATCTGGCAGGCCACCGAGGCATGGCTGGGGGAACAGGGGATCGAGCCGCCCTTCTGGGCCTTCGCCTGGCCCGGCAGCCAGGCCCTTGCCCGCTGGGTGCTGGACGATCCCTCGCGCGTGGCCGGACGGCGCGTGCTGGATTTCGCCGCCGGCGGCGGGCTGGCCGCCATCGCCGCCGCCCTGGCCGGCGCCGCCACGGTGGAGGCCGCGGAGATCGACCCGCTGGCCCATGCGGCCACGCGGCTGAACGCGCGGCTGAACGGCGTGCGGGTGGACGAGGCACCGGGTGACGTGGTGGGCACTGCGAACCGCTGGGACACGGTGCTGGCCGGGGATGTCTGCTACGAGGCGCCGATGACCCGGCACATCATGCCCTGGCTGCGCCGGCTGGCCGCGGCAGGGGCGGAGGTCATCCTGGCTGATCCGGGCCGCGCCTATGTCCCGCGCGAGGGGCTGGCATCCGCCGCCCGTTTCCAGGTTCCGGTGACACGGGAGCTGGAGGACCGGGAGGAGCGCGAGGTGATCCTGTACCGCGTCACGGGCTGATGCGCCGAAGACACGGTGCAGGGTAACGCGTGCCGCGCGGGGAAACCTCCGGCTCCGCCACCAGTTTCTGCCAGGTTCTTCCCAGCGGATGTCCCTCGTCTATGTCGCAGCGTGTCCTGATCGTTGAGAACGAAGCTCTGATTGCCCTCGACCTCAGTTACAAGCTCGAAGCGCTCGGCCATGAGGTGGTCGCAACCGCCGCGGAGTCTGCAAAGGCCCTGGAGGCGGCAGCGCAGGGCATCGACCTCGCCCTGGTGGACCTGGACCTGCGGGACGGCCTCACGGGCCCCCGGCTGGGCGAGGCTCTGGCGCGGAAATGGGGGGCGGCCGTGATCTATCTCACCGCCATGCCCTACCAGATCGGCCCTGGGATCACCGGACCGGTCGGGATCCTCTCCAAGCCCTTCACCGATGCCGCGCTCGCCCAGGCGGTGGGCTTCGCCATCTCGCTGCGCGCGGGGCGCTCCGCGGTCCCTCCCTCCGAGCTACGGCTCCTGTCCGATGCGGCGGCGGCGGTTCAGGGCGTCCGGCGGGAGGCGTGCCTCTAGTTCCAGCCCCTCGGGCGGCCAGTGCCTTGTGACGGTGCCGCCGAGCTGGCCCTGGGTACTGAGCATGGCGAGGCGGGTTCCGAAGCCCTCCCGCTCGGGCGGGCCAGCGAGGACTGGTCCGCCCCGTTCCTGCCAGCGCAGGATCACCGCCTCCTCATCCCGCGCCACCGTGATGAACACGCGCCCGCCAGAGAGAGACAGGGCGCCGTATTTGGCCGCATTCGTCCCTAGCTCATGGAAGAGCAGCGCAAGGGGCGTAGCAGCGGAATCGTCGAAGGTCTGGTCCTCGCCCTCGATCACGATGCGCTCCTCCTGTCCGCTCGTTGGGGCATAGGCGGAGAGCAGGTCGCGCAGGAAGTCAAACAGGGTGGTCCGGCCGGCCGCCAGGTGGCCGTTCCTGCTATGCGGGCGGGCGAAATCATGGGCACGGGCCATCGCGTTGATCCGCCCGCGCAATTCCTCGGCGAAGGGAACCGCCTCCGGGTGGCCACGGGCCGAGAGGGAGATGAGCGAGGCCATGACCGAGAAGATGTTCTTGATCCGGTGGCTCAGCTCATGGCTGAGCACCTCGCGCTCCTCGGCGAGGAGCCGGAGGTCGTGGATATCGGTGCAGGTGCCGAACCAGCGCGTGATCTGCCCCTGCGAATCCCGCACCGGCAGGGCCCGGGCCAGGAACCAGCGCCAGGAGCCATCGGCCATGCGGAGGCGGTACTCCACCTCATAGGGCGCGCCTGTGGCCAGGGAATTGCGCCAGCGCTCGCCCGCAACCGGCCGGTCGTCCGGATGGACGACCCGGGACCAGGAGTCGCCATCCGTCGCCCCCTCCACCATGCCGGTCAGATCGTACCAGCGGCGGTTGAAGTAGTCGTGGTGGCCATTGGGCAGGGTGGACCAGACGGCCTGCGGCATGGTGTCGGCGATGGCGCGGAAGCGGGTATCGCTCTCACGCAGGGCGGCCTCGGTGTCCTTCTGCTCGGAAATGTCCAGCGCCACCCCTGCCAGGCGGGTGGCGGTGCCGGACTCGTTCCGCAGCACCCTGCCGCGCAGCAGCACCCAGACGAAATCCCTGCCTGGCGGCCAGACGCGATAGGCGATGTTCAGCGCCGCGCGACCGGCCAGAGCCGCGGCCAGCGCCCGGTCCAGCGCCGGGCGATCCTTCGGCACCACATGGGCAAGAAGGACGGGGCCGGGCGCGCCCCGCTCGCCGAGAGCCGGGTCCATGCCATGCAGGGTGCAGGCGCGGGCATCGCCATGGATGAGGTTGGTCTCCGCATCCCAGTCCCAGGCCCCCGCGATGCCCGAAGCCTCGAGCGCCAGGGCGAGGCGCTCCTCGGCCCAGGTGCGACGCGCGGCGACGGTGGAAGGGGTGGCAGACAAGCGGTGTTCCGACGCGGTGTCAGAGGAGCTTAACGCCATGCCGGAGGCAGGACGTCAAATGCTCAGGTTAATCCTCATTCCGCCGCTACAAGGGCCACCGGCAGGCCCGCCAGCAGTCTGGCCGCCGCCAGGCGCTCGCCGCCCATGGCCTTTCCTTCGCCGAGGGCATCGCGGAAGGACAACCCGGACAAGGCAGGTGGGAGGATCAGGGCGGTGTCGCCCCAGGCCTCGGGCGAGAGGAGGGGCTGGTTTCCCTCCCCCAGCAGCTTCGCCGGCAGGCGGGTGACGGCGGTGATGCTGGCGGCATCGCCCAGGCGCCGCGCGAAGGCGAGGATATGCGGCGCCATTTTCCCCTCCGCCTCCAGGGGGATGTACTCGCCCTCCGCGAATAGCGCCGGAAGCCGGGTGCGCAGGGCCAGGGCACGGGCGAGGATCGCGGCCTTCACTCGCCCGTCCTTCCAATGCGGCAGCAGGGCGGCCGGGGCCTCCCCTGCCTCCAGCGCTGCCTTGCGTGCCTCGAAGTCCACGGGGCGCCGGTTATCGGGATCGACCAGTGAGAAGTCCCAGAACTCGGTGCCCTGGTAGAGGTCTGGAATGCCTGGCGCGGTACAGCGGATCAGCGTCTGGGCCAAGCCATTGGCCGCGCCGGCAGGGGAGAGGCGCTGCACGAGGCTGGCCACCTCCTCCCGCAGGCGGGAGGGGCGGTCGGCGGCCAGGATGGCGGTGAGGAAATCGCGGCAGGCCGCCTCATAGGGCTCGTTCGGCACCGCCCATTCGGAACGGCGTTTGCCCTCGCGCAACGCCTTCTCCTGCCAGGCGGCGAGGCGGGCGATCAGCGTCTCAACGCCCTTCTCATCCGCCGGATCGAGCTCCAGCGGCCAGGCGCCGATCAATGACTGGTACAGCATGATCTCGTCGGCGGCGTCCGGCGCGGGATCGCCATCCACCTCCTTCTTCAGCACCGCGTTCAGCCGCGTCCAGCGCGTGAGGGTGTTCGCCCATTCCTCGGGAAGCTCGGACAGCACCGCGAGCCGCGCGCGCGTGTCCTCGCCGCGCTTGTGATCATGGGTGGCGGTGGCCAGCAGTTCGCGCGGGAAATACTTCGCGCGCTCGCGGCAGGTCGCATGGAAGGCGGCGGGGGTGATGGCGAAATGCGAAGGCTCGGAGCCCACCTCGTTGCGCGAGATCAGGCGGCCGTAGCGGTAGAAGGCCGTGTCCTCCACGGATTTGGCGGCAACGGGAGCGGAAAGTTGCTGGAAGCGTACGGCGGCCCGCTGCCGCTCGCGCCGTTGGGCATGCGGCAGGCTGCGCGGCGGATCGCCGCCGAGCCAGGAATCCAGCAGCTCCAGCAACGGGCGCTCGGTGGCGCGCACCGTGCGGCGCGCGCCTGCCATGGCCCAGTCCAGCAGGCGCCGATCGGCCTCGCTGCGCCCGGCAATGCCGAGATAGGAGCGGTAGGCCGGGAAATGCACCAGCACCTCGGTCAGCGCGCGGCGGATGGCGGTCAGAGTGAAATCGCGCGTCGCGAAGTCGCGCATGGCGATGCGCTGCAGCGCGACGGATGTGCCGTTCAGTTCTGATGCCAAGTTGTAGCGCAGGATCTGGCGCCGGGCCTCGCGCGCCTCCTCGCCAAAGTCGCGCGGACGGTCGGTCTGGAGATGCCAGATTTCCGCCAGCGGCTCCGCGCCCGCGGGGTCGTGCAGGACGGCGGAGACTTCGTCCATGAAGTTGTAGCCGGTGGTGCCGTCCACAAACCAGTCGCGGCGCAGCTTTTCATGCGGCGCAAGGATCTTTTCGACCAGTAGCAGCGGCTTGCCCTTCGGCGCATCGGCCGGGCGCTTCGCCTCCAACGCCTGCAGGCGCCGTCGCAGCTTGCGGCAATAGCCGCGCGGATCGGCAAGCCCGTCCACATGGTCCACGCGCACGCCGTCGATCAGCCCTTCCGCGAAGAGACGGAAGATGAGCGCATGCGTCGCCTCGAAGACGCTGGGCCGCTCCACCTGCAGCCCACCGAGGGAGGTGACGTCGAAGAAGCGGCGCCAGTTGATCTCATCCGTCGCGGCGCGCCACCAGGCGAGGCGGTAGTTCTGTTCCTCCAGCAACGCGTGCAGCCGGGCGCGTCCGGCCTCATCCTTCGGATCATGGGCCGCGATCACCGCATCGATCTGCGCGCGGCCGTCAAGGCTGCTGGCGGCGTGCTGCGCCAGCATGTCGAGCGCGAGGCCCGCGGCGGCGCGCGTGGCGTCGCGGTTGCCGCTGCGATCCAGGGAACGGAAGATCTGGGCGATGCCGATCAGCTTCGCCTCATGCGTTGCCGAAAGCAGCGTCGCATAGCTTCGCGGCGCGAGCGGGAAGCGGTGCTCGAAGTACTGGGCGTAGACCTTGCCGCTCTCCGGCTCGAAATGCAGAGCGAGATCGCCGGATTCGAGCACGGTGCCATAGGGGCCGCCGAGGAAGGGCGCGAGCATCCGGTCCTGCAGCGCAGGATCGGGCGGGTTCCAGTCGATGTCGAAGAAATGCGCGAAGGGCGACTGGCGCCCCCATTCCAGCACGTCCAGCCACCAACCGTTATCGGAACCGCCCACGCCCATGTGGTTCGGCACGATGTCGAGGATGAGGCCCATGTCATGGGCGCGCAACGCGGCGACGAGACGCTGCAGCGCATCCTCCCCGCCCAGTTCCGGGTTGATGCGCTCCGGGTCCACGATGTCGTAGCCATGCGTCGACCCGGTGCGCGCCTTCAGGATCGGCGACGCGTAGAGATGGCTGATCCCGAGCTTCCGGAAATACGGCACCAGCGGCACCGCCGCATCCAGCGGGAAATCCTTGTGGAACTGGAGCCGGGCCGTGGCGCGCGGCGTGGCGGGGGCAGGCATCAGCGGGCCTCGGAGAATGCGCGCAGGCGCGCCGCGGTATCGGGCGCGTCTAGCAGGGTGGTGGCTTCGCCCGGCAGGCGGCGGCGCCAGTTGGGATGGCCATCGGTGGTGCCGGGCAGGTTCGGCGCCTCCTCCAGCGCCATCGCGTCCTCCAGCGGGAGCAGAGCCAGGGCGCAGGCGGCGGAGGCGACATGGCGCGCCGCGACGGTCGCGACCTCGGCCCCCTGTTCCTCACCGAGCATGTCGCCCTGCGCCGCGCCGCTGGCGCGCATGGCATCCCAGAGATTGGCGCGGTCCCGCGCGCGCTCCTCCCGCTGCTCGCTGCCATCGGCGCCTTCACCCAGGCGGCCGAGCTTCACGCGCCAATCGATGTCGCGTCCCTTCCACCAGCCCGCGACGGTGGGCAGGTCATGGGTGGTGGTGACGGCCACGGCGCCCGGAGACCACTGCGCGGGCGGGGTGAAGCGGCCATCCTTTCCTTGCTCGAAATACAGCACGCGCAGGCCCATCACGCCCGTCTCATCCAGCCGGTCGCGGAAGCCTTCGGGAAGGGTGCCGAGGTCCTCGCCTACCACGATGGCCTCGTTCCGCCGCGATTCAAGCGCGACGAGGCGCAGCATGTCCTGCACGGGGAAGTGAAGATAGGCGCCCTGTGTTGCATCCTGCCCCTCCGGCACGAGCCAGAGGCGCGCCAGGCCCATCGCATGGTCGATTCGCACGCCGCCTGCATGGCGCATGGCCGCGCGCAACATCTCGAGGAAGGCAGCGTAACCGCCTTTCCGCAACCCGCGTGGCGAGAAGGCCGCGATGCCCCAGGACTGGCCGAGCGGCGAGAAGATGTCGGGCGGCGCGCCGACGCCGACGCCGGACAGGATCTGGTCCTGCCGCGACCAGCCATGGCTGCCGCCGCCATCCGTGCCCACCGCGAGATCGGCGATCAGCCCGATCTTCGCGCCTGCGTCCTTGAACCCCGCCTGAGCGGCGCCGAGCCCGCGATCCGCGAGCCATTGCAGGAAGGCGTGGAAGGCCACCTCGCGCTCATGCTCCCGCGCGAAGCCGGCGACGCCGGGTGCCTGGGGCGTGCGGAACTCCTCCGGCCAGTTCCTCCAGTGCCAGAGCGACGGGTCACGGCCATAGAGGGCGGCATGCAGCGCCTCGAAGCGGGCATGGCTTTCCAGCGCCTCGCCACCCTCGGCACGGAAGCGGTCGAACTCGGCGGTGCCGGCGAAACGGTCGAAGATGGCGCGGAACAGGCGGAGCCGCAGCCGCGAGGCGGCGGGCCAATCCACGAGGTCCAGCGCCTCCAGCCGCGCGAACTCATCGGCCAGCCCGGTTTCGGCGAGCGCCGCGCGCAGCGTATCCGCGCCGAGTGCTGCGGGATCGGCATGCAGCACGTTGAGGAACAGGCGCGAGGAGGGCGCGTAGGGCGAGAAGCGCTCGAGATCGGCCGAGAACTGCGCATGCACCGGCGAGATGGCGATGGCATCCGCCCCATGCCGCGCCGCGGAGCCGGCCAGCTGCGAGAGGCCGGTGAAATCCCCGATCCCGCCATCGCCCTTGCGACGCGGCGAGTAGAGTTGCACCGCCAGCCCCCATGGCCGCGTGCCCGGGGCGATGCCGTGGCAGCGTTGCGGGCAGACGGCGAGGGTCGTCTCATGCCCGGCGATCTCCAGCCGGTGGTATCCTACCTCGCTCACGGGCGGCAGGGTGCAGAGGCCGTCCTGCTGCCAAGCACGGCCCTCCCGCGTTTCGCCACTTTCCAGCCGCAGGCGGAAACCGGGCTCTCCCGGCAGGCCGAGCAGGACGGGGCGGTCCGCGATGGCCGTGCACAGCGATGGCAGGCCGCGCTCGCCTTCTCGCAGTTTCTCGCCGCTTTCCCGGATCTCTGCCTCGCTGCCCGCCGGCAGTTCCAGGGCCGTCAGGATCGCCCGCATGGCATCCGGGCCGACGGTGTTGTCGCGTCCGTTCACATCCCGCCATTCCACCGCGATGCCGGCGGCCTGGGCAAGATCGCGGAGGTCGTGGTCGCTCATCGTGTGGTCGGATCCAGCAGGGCGATGGTGGTGTGCGGCGGCAAGGTGCCGGCGGCCAGGGAGGCGGCGGCGCCGGAAGCGCTCTCGAACAGAATGCGGGCACCTTGCGCCATAACCTGTGCTGGCCCGGCTCCGAGATTCGTGGCGATGGTCAGCACCGCGCCATCCCCCATGCGCCAGCGCGCGAGCACCGCGGCCTCGCCCACGGCTTCGGCGCCCTGGGCCATGGCGCCCTGCAGCCGGGGGATGATCTCGGCACGGCGGATCGCCAGCAACGCCTTGTGATGCGCGAGGATGGCGTCGTGCGGCGGGCGCCCGGCCTCGGCGAAATCAGGGCGGGAGCGTTCGAAGGTGGCCGGGTCATTCGGATCGGGGATGAGCTCGCGCGCGGCTTCGTCCTGGAAGGCAGCGAAATGGGCGAATTCCTTGCGCCGCCCCTCGCGCACCGCCTTGGCCAGTTCCGGATCGCGGAAGCCGGTGAAGAACAGGAACGGCACGGTGGCACCCCATTCCTCGCCCATGAAAAGCATCGGGATCTGCGGGCAGAGCAGCAGCAGCGCCGTCGCCGCACGCAGCGCCGCGGGATCGGCCAGGGCGTTCAGCCGCTCCCCCATGGCGCGGTTGCCGACCTGGTCGTGGTTCTGCAGGAAGAGCACGAAGGCGGTGGGCGGCAGATGTGCGGAAGGCTCGCCGCGCGGGCGGTGGAGATGCGGCATCTCCTCGCCCTGGAACAGGAAGCCCTCGCCCAGCACGCGCGCGAGCTTCTTCGCGCCGTTATCGGCGAAGTCCTCGTAATACCCCTCCCGCTCGCCGGTCAGCAGCGGGTGGAGGGTGTTGTGCCCGTCATCGTTCCACTGCGCGTCATAGAGGCCGGGGGTGAGCTTGGACGCCGTGTTGCCCTCGTTCTCCAGCACGAGGTGAACCTCGCGCCCCGTGATCTCCGAGCGGATGCGGCGGGCCAGCACGTCCAGCCAGGACTGGTCGGCGATGGCATGCACGGCATCAAGCCGCAGCCCGTCGATGCGGTAGTCGCGCAGCCACATGAGCGCGCATTCCTCGAAATAGGCGCGCACGGGCGGCTTCTTGAAGTCGATCGCGGCACCCCAGGGCGTGTGGATGCCTTCGTCGAAGAAGGGCTTGGCATAGGCGTGCAGATAGGCGCCGTCCGGCCCGAAATGATTGAAGACGCAGTCGAGGAAAATGGAGAGGCCGAGCCCATGCGCCTCGTCCACCAGCGCCTTCAGCTCATCCGGCGTGCCGTAGCTCGGATCGGGGGTGAAGGGCTGCACGCCGTCATAGCCCCAGTTGCGGCCGCCGGGGAACGCGGCCAGGGGCATCAGCTCCACGGCGGTGATGCCGAGGTCGCGTAGCCGCGGCAGCAGGGCGCGCACCCCGGCATAGCCGCCGCAGGCGCCCACATGCAGCTCATAGAGCACCGTCTCATGCCAGGGACGCCCACGCCATTCGGTGTTGCGCCACTGGTAGCTGCCTTGATCGATCAGCACGGAGGCGCCATGCACGTCCTCCGCCTGCGCGCGGGCGGCGGGATCGGGCACCAGCAGATCGGCTGAGACGCGGAAGCGATAGCGCGCCCCGGGCTTTGCGGGGGCATCGGCGGCATACCACCCCTCCCCCACGGCTTGCATGGGGATGGGCTCCATCCCCTCCACCTCCAGCGACACCGCCTCGCTGGATGGTGCCCAGAGCCGGAATGTCACACCGTTCTCACGCAGTACCGGACCCCAGAGCATCTCCGTCATCCTTCCGTGCTCATGCCTGGTCCAATCGGCTCCAGAGGAGCACGACGGAGCGGGAACCCACCTGCACCGTATCCTCGCCTTCATCCAGCATGCGCTCATCCGCATCCGGATCGGCGCTGTCGAGCAGGATGGTCCAGTTCCGGGTAACGCCCGGCAGGACGAAGGTTTGGTCGGCGCTATCGGCGTTGATAAGAAGCAGCACCGTATCGGCGCCGCCTTCCGCGGCGTTGTCCGCGCGCAGCATGGCGAAGGTCTTGGCCACGGGATCGCCCCAGGCGTCAGGCGTCAGCGGCTCGCCGTCCTGGCCGAACCACTGGGTGTCCGAGATGCCCGGCACCGGCTCCGACCGGCCATGCGGGAAGCGCGGCGGGCGCAGCGGGCAAAGCCGGTGGCGCAGCCGCGCCAGGCGGCCGGTAAAGCGGATCAGCGTTTGCGCGGATTCCGACTGAGCCCGCTTCCAGTCCACCCAGGAAATCTCGTTGTCCTGGCAATAGGCATTGTTGTTGCCAAGCTGGGTGCGGTTCATCTCATCGCCCGACAGCAGCATGGGCGTGCCCGCGGAGAAGAAGACGGTGGCGAGCATGGCGCGCTTCAGCCGCTCGCGGATGTCGATGATCTCCTCGTCATCCGTCTCACCTTCGACACCCCAGTTGTAGCTGTAATTCTCGCCGTGTCCGTCGCGATTGTCCTCGCCATTCGCCTCGTTATGGCGCTCGTTGTAGGAAACGATGTCCTGCAGCGTGCTGCCGTCATGGGAGGCGATGTAGTTCACGCTCGCCCAGGGCTGGCGCCGGCGCCGGTCGAACAGCTCGGCCGAGCCCGTGAGGCGGGCGGCGAGATCGGGGCGAAGCCCTTCGTCACCCTTCCAGAAGCGCCGCACGCCATCGCGGAACTTGTCGTTCCACTCGGCGAAGCCCGGCGGATGGTTGCCGAGCTGGTAGCCGCCGGGGCCAATGTCCCAGGGTTCGGAGATGAGCTTCGTTCGGGACAGGACCGGGTCCTGCCGCAGCGCGTCGAAGAAGCCCGATCCCGGATCGAAGCCCGTCGTCTCGCGGCCGAGGACGCTGCCCAGGTCGAAGCGGAAGCCGTCCACATGGAACTGCTCCACGTAGTAGCGCAGGCTGTCCATGACCATCTGGATTACCCGCGGATGCGACATGTTCACCGTGTTGCCGGTGCCCGTGTCGTTGATGCAGTGCCGCGGATTGTCCTGGACGAGACGATAGTAGGAGGCGTGGTCTAGGCCGCGCCAGGAGAGGGTCGGGCCCATCTCCGATCCTTCGCAGGTGTGGTTGTACACCACGTCCAGGATGACCTCTATCCCGGCATCGTGCAGGCGCCGCACCGCGGCGCGCACCTCGTTCAAGCTGTTGGTCGCGAGGTAGGACGGCTCGGGCGCGAAGAAGGAAAGGGTGGAGTAGCCCCAGTAGTTGGTCAGGCCCTTCTCGACGAGGAAGCGGTCCTGCAGGAAGGCATGGATGGGCAGCAGCTCCACCGCCGTCACGCCGATCTTCAGCAGGTGATCGATCACGGCGGGATGGCCCAGCGCCTGGAAGGTGCCGCGGATGGGACCGGGGACTTCCTCGTGTTGCTTCGTGAGGCCCTTCAGATGCGCCTCGTAGATGATCGTGTCGCCCCAGGGCCGCTCCGGACGCCGGTCGCCGCCCCATTGGAAGACGCGGTCATCCACCACCAGCGCCTTAGGCATGGCGGCGGCGCTGTCGCGGCGATCCATGGTTAGGTCGGCGCGCTGGTTGCCCACGCGATAGCCGAACAGCGCGTCCGACCAGGTGACGTTACCCACCAGCTGCTTTGCATAGGGATCGAGCAGCAGCTTGGTCGGGTTGAAGCGATGCCCCTTCGTGGGCTCGTACGGGCCGTGCGCGCGGTAGCCATAGACGGTTCCGGGGCCGGCATCGGGCAGGTAGCCGTGCCATACCTCATCCGTGCATTCCGGCAGGTCGTAGCGGGCAATCTCGCGCCGGCCATTGGCATTGAAGAGGCAAATCTCGATCCGCTCGGCATGGGCGGAGAAAACAGCGAAATTCACCCCCAACCCGTCCCAGGTAGCGCCCAACGGATAGGGCTTCCCGGTTTCGAGTCGGGCTGGCGCAGTCGGCATCGGGTATGATGGTCCTTACGGGGAAAAGATAAGCGTCGCCAGCGGCGGCAGGGTCAGGATGAGCGATGCCGGCTGCCCGTGCGAACCCTCGATCTGTGCTTCCACGCCACCGCCGTTCCCAACGCCGGAACCGCCATACTCGACTGCATCGCTGTTGAAAATTTCCTTCCACCATCCCCCGAAGGGCACGCCGACCCGATAGTCCTCCCGCGGAACCGGGGTGAGGTTGCAGATCACCAGCGCCGGCGGGGTGCCATCCGCTCCCATTCGCAGGAAGGCATAGACGCTGTTGCCCGCGTCATCCCCCACCACCCAGGCGAAGCCGGAGGGATCGGCATCCTTCACATGCAGGGCGGGGTGTTCTCGATAGGCGTGGTTCAGGTCCCGCACCAAGGCCTGCATGCCCCGATGTCCTGGATCGTCCAGCAAGTGCCAGGGCAACTGTGAATCATGGTTCCACTCGGTGGGCTGCCCCAGCTCAATGCCCATGAAGAGCAGCTTCTTGCCCGGATGGGTCCACATGAAGGCGAGATAGGCCCGCAGATTCGCCCGCTTCTGCCAAGCATCGCCCGGCATCTTGCCGAGCAGCGAGCCCTTCCCGTGCACCACCTCGTCATGGGAAAGCGGCAGCATGAAATGCTCGGAGAAGGCGTAGACAAGGCCGAAGGTCATCTGGCCGTGGTGCCAGCGCCGATTGATCGGATCCTCCTGCATGTAGTGCAGGGTGTCGTGCATCCAGCCCATGTTCCACTTGTAGTGGAAGCCCAGCCCGCCTTCGGAAACAGGCTTGGAGACGCCGGGCCAGGCGGTGCTTTCCTCCGCCACCATGATGGCGCCGGGGCAGCGCGCCCGCACCGCCTCGTTCAGCTCCTTCAGGAAGGTCACCGCCTCCAGGTTCTCGCGCCCGCCATGGATATTGGGCACCCATTCGCCGTGGTTGCGGGAGTAGTCGCGGTAGAGCATGGACGCCACCGCATCTACGCGCAGCCCGTCGACGTGATAATGCTCCAGCCAGTGCAGCGCGGAGGCGATCAGGAACCCGCGCACCTCGGTCCGGCCGAAGTTGTAGATCAGCGTGTTCCAATCCTTGTGGAATCCCTCCCGCGGATCGGCATGCTCGTAGAGCGCCGTGCCGTCGAACTGGGCAAGGCCATATGCGTCGGACGGGAAATGCGCCGGCACCCAATCCAGGATCACGCCGATCCCGGCCTCATGGCAGTGGTCCACGAAGCGGGAAAAACCTTCCGGCGTGCCGAAACGTGCGGTGGGGGCGAAAAGCCCGAGCGGCTGGTAGCCCCAGGAGCCGCCGAAGGGATGCTCCATGATCGGCAGGAGCTCGACATGGGTAAAGCCCATGCCGGTGACATAGGGGATCAGCCGCGCCGCAAGCCCGTCCCAATCAGGCGCCTGGCCATTCTCCGCCCGCCACCAGGAGCCCGGATGCACCTCGTAGATCGCGATCGGCGCGTTGGTGTCCTGCAGCGCAGCGCGGCGGTCCATCCAACCGGCGTCATTCCACGGATACGCCGTGGGCTGGGCCACGATGGAGGCGGTGCCGGGCGCCAGCTCCGAGGCCCAGGCGACCGGATCGGCCTTCAGCGGCAGCACCCCGCCATGCGCGCCCAGGATTTCGTATTTGTACCGCGTTCCCGGGCTGATGCGCGGGACGAATATCTCCCACACACCCGTGCTTCCGCGCAGCCGCATCGGGTGGCGACGCCCGTCCCAGGAGTTGAACTCGCCCACCACGGAAACGCGCCGCGCATTCGGCGCCCAGACGGCGAAGCGCACGCCGGCGACGCCATCCACCACCATGGCATGGGCACCGAAGACGCGGCCCATCTCCCGGTGTCGCCCTTCGCCGAAGAGGTAGAGGTCCAGTTCCCCCAGCAGCAGGCCGAAGGAATAGGGGTCCTCCGTCTCCTGCACGCCGCCGAGCCAGGTGATCCGCAGCGTATAGGGGCCGGGAGGCAACTCCCCCTCGAACAGGCCATTCTGGTGCACCTGCCGCAGCGGCACCGGCGTGCCGCCGCGCGGCACTGCCTCCACAGCCAGAGCGCCGGGCTGGAAGGTCCGGAGGATACCTTCATGCCGGCCAAGCACGGCGAAGGGATCGCCATGGCGGCCCTCGGCGATGGCGTCCAGGGCAGCGTCGAAGGGGGCGTCGCTCATGGATTCACCAGTCGATCGGCCAACGCGGCGAGGCCGCGCAGCGGGATGGAGAGCCAGGCGGGGCGGTTCGCCGCCTCGTAGCGTAGCTCATAGGCGGCCTTTTCCAGCAGGAAGAGGTCGAGCAACGCGTCGCGCGTCTCGGCCGGGGCCCAGGGCACGGGGGCCGCTGCCTCCACCTCCCGATAGGCCTCGCTGAAGGCCGCGCCCGCCTCCTCGCGGAAGCGCGCCAGCAGCGCATCGCGCCGTTCCGCCGGGGCGGTGCTGAGGGAGCTGGCCGCGGCGGCCGCGGCATAGTCGAGGCTGCGGAGCAGGCCGGCCACGTCGCGCAGCGGGCTGCCCTTGGCGCGGCGCTCCTCCAGCGTGCGTGCCGGCTCGCCCTCGAAGTCCACGATCACGGCATCGCCCTGCGCCACCAGCACCTGACCCAGATGGAAGTCGCCATGCACGCGCGTCATCAGCGCGCCATCGGCGGATTGCGCGAGCCGCCGTACGGCCTGCTTCAGCGCATAGCGATGGCCGAGAAGCACATCCGCCAGGGCGCGCTCCTCCTCGCCCAACTCCGCCTTCTCCAGCAGGTCCAGCGCAGGATCGAGCTGCGCGATCGCGCCATCGGCCCAGGCGGTGCGGGTGTCCTCCCCCGCCACCTCGGGCGCGAAGGCGGGATCCTCGCTCGGTGCCGCTAGCACGGCATGCAGCTCGGCCAGGCGCCGCCCGAGCGCCGCGATGAAGGCAAAGTAGCCGGAGAGCGC
Source organism: Muricoccus harenae (assembly GCF_009848505.1). Taxonomy (GTDB): domain Bacteria; phylum Pseudomonadota; class Alphaproteobacteria; order Acetobacterales; family Acetobacteraceae; genus Roseomonas; species Roseomonas harenae. The sequence continues at coordinate 223,900 of NZ_WWDL01000001.1, read as the reverse complement.
GTCGGCATGCTCGTCATCGGTCTGGTCGGCGGCGCGGGAGAGCCAGTCCAGCGTCCAGCCCCAGCCATCGCCCTGGTTGCGGACGAAGCCCTGCAGCAGCATCAGCGTGACGGGCACGCCGTCGGGGCCGGTGCGGACCACTTCGCCCAGCAGGGGCGCGATGTTCTGGAAGCCGGCCTCCGTCAGGTGGCGCGTCATCTCGGCCTCCGGATGGATACCGTTGACGAGCTTGCGCAGGATCTTCAGCACCGCCTGCTCGCCGACGATGATGGAGGAGTTGGACTGCTCGCCCGGCAGGCGGCGCACCTCCGGCTCCTCGCCCAGCTCCAGGGCGCCGAGGCGCTCGCTGCCGATGAAGCGGACGGGGCCGTCCTCCGTCTGCGCCACAGCCCCTGCGCGCAGGGCGGCGAGCACGCGGTGCACGAAGTGGTCGGAGGCGAAGGCATCGGTCAGGTAGCCGACGCGCCGCCCCTGGCGCACGCGCGAGAGGGCGAGCTGATAGGCCAGGGGCCCAACAGTCTCATCCTCCTCCATCGCCGCCAGCGGCACGGCGTAACGCTCCGTGCGGCCGGGCAGCGTCACCTCGATCTCCGCCAGCAGCTGATACCTGGCCTCCGGAACAGGAGCGACGGCGCGCAGATGCGCGGATTGCAGCGCCTCGTCCTTGGCCGCGAACCAACGGCGCTTGGGTAGCCAGGCCGGCAGCACCTCACGTTCGATCTCGGCGCGCTGCGCAGGTCCCATGGCACTGGCCGTGGTGGGGAAGACAATGGTGCGGAGGTCGGGCAAGGGTTCGGGTGCCTTCACATGCCAGGGCGGAAGCGCCTGTTCGGTTGCGAGGACGAACCAGTAGAAGCCATAGGGCGGCAGCGTCAGCAGATAGGTTAATTGCCCGATCGCCGGGAAGGCCGTGCCGCCCAGCATCTCGACCGGCACGCGGCCCTCATGTTGCGACAGGTCCAGCTCCACCGCCTGCGCCGAGCGGGAGAGATTGAAGACGCAGAGGATCGCCTCCCCGTCCATCTCACGCAGATAAGCCAGCACCTTGCGGTTACCGGGATAGAGCAGCCGCATGGAGCCGCGCCCGAAGGCCTGGCTGCGCTTGCGGGTGGCCAGCATGCGCCGCATCCAGTTGAGCAGCGAATGCGCGTCCCGCGCCTGCGCCTCCACATTCACGGCCTGGAAGCCGTAGAGCGGGTCCTGGATGGTCGGCAGCACCAGCCCCGCCGGATCAGCTCGGGAGAAGCCGCCGTTGCGGTCGGGCGACCACTGCATCGGCGTGCGAACCCCGTCGCGGTCGCCGAGATAGATGTTGTCGCCCATGCCGATCTCGTCGCCGTAATAGATCACGGGCGTGCCGGGCATGGACATCAGCAGCCCGTTCATCAGCTCGATGCGGCGCCGGTCGCGCTCCAGCAGCGGCGCGAGGCGGCGGCGGATGCCGAGATTGATGCGCGCGCGGCGGTCGGCGGCATAGGTGTTCCAGAGATAGTCCCGCTCCCGATCGGTGACCATCTCGAGCGTCAGCTCATCATGGTTGCGCAGGAAGATCGCCCATTGGCAGCCGTCGGGGATGTCGGGCGTCTGGCGCAGGATGTCGGTGATCGGGAAGCGGTCTTCCTGCGCGATCGCCATGTACATGCGCGGCATCAGCGGGAAGTGGAACGCCATGTGGCATTCATCGCCCTCCCCGAAATACTGCTGCGTATCCTCGGGCCACATATTGGCCTCGGCCAGCAGCATCTTGCCCGCGCCGGCATACCCCTTCTCCAGCTCCGCGCGGATCAGCTTCAGGACGTCATGCGTCTCGGACAGGTTCTCGTTGTTGGTGCCGTCGCGCTCGATCAGATAGGGCACGGCATCCAGCCGCAGCCCGTCCACCCCGGCATCCAGCCAGAAGCGCATCACACCCAGAATCCGATCCACCACCTCCGGATTGTCGAAGTTCAGGTCGGGCTGATGCGAGAAAAAGCGGTGCCAGAAATACTGGCCGGCCACCGGATCCCAGGTCCAGTTCGACTTCTCGGTGTCCAGGAAGATGATGCGCGTGCCCTGGTAGATCTGGTCGGTGTCGGACCAGACGTAGAAGTCGCGCTCCGGCGACCCCTTGGGCGCGTTGCGCGCAGCCTGGAACCAGGGGTGCTGGTCGCTTGTGTGGTTGATGACCAGCTCGGTGATCACCCGCAGGCCACGCCGATGCGCTTCCTCGATGAAGCGCTGCGCATCCTCCACCGTGCCGTAATCGGGATGCACGCCGGTATATTCGGAAATGTCGTATCCGTCGTCGCGCCGCGGACTCGGGTAGAAGGGCAGCAGCCATAGCGTGTCGACGCCCAACTCCGCGATGTAGTCCAACTTCGCCATCAGCCCGGGAAAGTCGCCAACCCCGTCGTCATTGGCGTCGAAGAAGGACTTCACATGCAGCTGGTAGATCACCGCATCCCGGTACCATTGCGGGTCGCGGGGATCAGGCTCGTGCATCGGCAGGGCAGCGTCGTCGGGCATGTCGATCTCTTACTGTGTCAGGCGCCGAAGGGGCGGACGCGCCAGATGGCGAAGGGAAGGTCGGCCGGGTCCAGGCGCATGTGCTGCCCCTTCCCGTGGAAGGCGAAGCGGTGGCCGCGCATCAGGTCCTCGGCATCCAGCCCGGCTTGGTCGGGCAGGCCCCAGCGCCAGAGCGGCAGCTCGAATCCCGCCTCCTGCACCCGGGACGGATCCATGCTCACCGCCACCAGCACGACATTGGAGCGGTCCTCCGTTGCCTTCTCGAAATACAGGATGTTGTCGTTCCAGGCGGTCAGGAAGGTGACACCGAGATGCGTCTGCAGCGCCGGGTTGGCGCGGCGGATCATGTTCAGCCGCGTCACCTCGTCTACGATGTCGCCGGGCCGGCGGGCCGGCCAGGCGCGGATCTGGTACTTCTCGCTGTCGAGATACTCCTCCTTGCCCGGCAGCGGCGTCGCCTCGCACAGCTCGAAGCCCTGGTAGACGCCCCAGAGGCCCGAAAGCGTCGCGGCCAGCGCAGCGCGCGCCAGATGCATCGGCCGCCCGCCGGTCTGCAGGTGGCGCGGGTTGATGTCCGGCGTGTTGACGAAGAAATGCGGGCGGAAGAACTCGCGTGGCGCAGTGGTCGACAGCTCCGTCAGGTATTCCTCCATCTCCGCCTTCGTCTCGCGCCAGGTGAAGTAGGTGTAGGACTGGCTGAAGCCGCACTTCGCCAGACGGTACATCACCTTCGGCCGCGTGAAGGCTTCCGAGAGGAACAGCACCTCCGGATTCTCGGCGCGGATCTCGCCGATCATCCATTCCCAGAAGGGAAGCGGCTTGGTGTGCGGGTTGTCCACCCGGAAGGTTTTCACCCCCTGCTCCACCCAGAACTTCACCGTCTGGTAGAGCGCCACCCAGAGCGAAGGCTTGGCGCCCGGCGCGTAGAAGTCGACGTTGACGATGTCCTCATATTTCTTCGGCGGGTTCTCGGCGTATTTGATCGTGCCGTCGGGCCGCCAGTCGAACCATTCGGGGTGCTTGCGCAGCCAGGGATGGTCGGGCGAGCACTGGATGGCGAAGTCCAGCGCCAGTTCCAGCCCATGCGCATGGGCTGCGTCCCGCAACCGGTGGAAATCGGCCATGGTGCCCAGCGCGGGGTGCAGCGCGTCATGCCCGCCCTCGTCCGAACCGATGGCATAGGGGCTGCCGGGATCATCCGGGCCGGGCGTCAGCGTGTTGTTCGGCCCCTTGCGGTTCTTCCGCCCGATCGGATGGATCGGGGGAAAATACAGCACGTCAAAGCCCATCGCCTTCACGCGCGGCAACTGGCCGATCACGTCCTCCAGCGTGCCGTGGCGCGCGGGATCGCCCGACTGGCTGCGCGGGAAGATCTCGTACCAAGAGGCGAAGCGGGCGGCGATGCGCTCGGCCTCGATGCCGCCGGGCGGGTTCTGACGCACGCGATGCGGGCGGTCATCGGCCAGGGCCATCAGCCGCGCCGTCTCGGGCGACATCAGCACCGCGAGCCGCTCCGATTCCGGCGCCCCCTCCAGCGACTTCGCCAACAGGGTCAGCGGGCGCTTCGTGGCGCCAATGCGCTTGGCGGCCTTCTCCACCAGCCGCCGCCCCTCCTCCAGCTCCAGCGTCACCGGCACGCCTGCGGCGTGCTTCTTCGACAGCTCGTCGCGATAGCCCTCGAAAACGTCGAGCCAGGCCTCCACCGCGAAGACATGGCGGCCCATCCGCTCCAGCGGGAAACTCGCGGTCCAGCGGTCATTGCCGAGCGGCTCCATCCGCACCTCGCGCCACGCCTTGTCATCGACAGGGCGCCAGAGCAGGGCCACGCCGAAGGTGGCATGGGTGTCGGCCACGATATCGGCCTCCACCGTCACCACCTCGCCCATGATGCGCTTCGCCGGGAAGCGGCCGCCCTCCACCAGGGGCGTCACCGCCTCGATGCCGATGCGCGGGATCACCACGCCCTGCTCCGGCGGCATGCGGGCGGCGGCGGGGCGGAGAATGGGGCTGGAGCGCCCGGCCTGCATCACCCGCACCTCTCCGGGCGAGAGCAGGACAGGCACGCCCGGCGTCAGCGTCTGGGTGCCATCGGCGTTGAGGAACGGGCCGGGGCCGCCGCCGATGGCCGGCAGGATCGCCTCGGGCGCCAGGCTGGCGGAGGCGTGGCGGTCCGGATTGGCGATGACGAGAGTGGCGGATTCCGCGAAGCGCGGATCCTCCGAGGCCCGCAGCATGGCCATCACCGTGCCCCCTGGTCCGGTCAGCGGCCGCATCGCCTGCCCCGACAGGGGCGCAAGCCGCTTGACCAGCGCGGTCGCGTCCCGGATCTCGCCGGAAAGGTCGTAGGGCGCATTCCCGTGCAGCCAGGCCCAGTCGCCCGGCCGGTCCTGCGCGGGGTCTGATGGGCGGCGGGCGCCGTATTCGAAGCCCTGTGGTACCAGCAGCGCATCGCAGAGCGTCGCGGCCAGATGCAGGGACAGGCCTGCGGCACGCGCCCGCGCGGCCTCGTCTCCCTCGTCCACCGCCGCGCGCTGGCCGAAGGGCACCTCGGGGAAGCCGATGAGCGGCGCGCCCAGCGCCTCGCGCTCCGCCGCGAACCAGGGATCGCGCCCGTTCCACCAGGCCAGGGAGGAGGCCAGCCAGCCGAAGCCCGCCTGGCGCAGCGCGGCTGCTTCGGCCCAGCCCATGCCCGTGGTCCAGCCAATGAAGCCCGCGCCGGATCCGGCGGCGCCGATCAGCCGCCTCCAGGCGGGAACCGGCACCTCGCCCGGGCGGAGGGCGCGGAAGCCGGACACCCCCGCCGCCATCCAGTCACGCAGCCGCGCCTCCCAGAAGGCCAGCGGCCCCTCGGCCGTCAGGTCCAGCCGTGCCAACCCGAGCGGGGCGGCGGTAGCGCGCGGGTCGGGCAGGCTGGCACCAGGCTGATGGAACCACTCCGGGTGGCTGGCGGGCAGCGCGCCCTCCGCCGCCATATGCTGCGGCAGCAGGTCCAGCCACAGCTCCAGCCCCGCGGCCTGGCAGACGCGTGCGAGGGTGGCGATCGCCCCGGTGCCATCCGTGCCCATCTCCAGCATCGGATGCGGGCGGTCATGATCCGCCACCTCCAGCAGGTTGCCGGAACGGCCGGGGGACAGGGGCGGCGGCATGCAGACGCCGCCGAAGCCGAGCGCCGCAATCCGCTCCAGTTCCGCCGCCCAGCGCGACAACGGACCGAGCAGCAGCGGATTCAGGTGGTACAGGGCGATGGGGCGCATCGGCGAGGAACGGTGGTCGGCGGTCATGGTTCCCGGCTCCGGCATCGTCGATTGGGATGGAAGGGGATCGCAGCCCTTCCGGATGCGGCCAAGCGTGCCGCGCCGCAACAAGGCGTGATGTCTGCGAAGGTTCCATGCCAACGGTGCATTGAACGCGCCGCCTGCCGCGTCAGCCGGCGCCGCGCCCCTGCTCCTGCCTCTCCCCTGGCGGCATTACGGAGGCGATCGCCTGGGCCAGGGCGTCCCGGCCGAAGGGCTTGTCCAGCCGAGGCACGCCCGGCGCCTCGCCCGCCGCCAGATCGGCATAGCCGGAGGCAAGAATTACCGGCAGTCCCGGATGCAGGGCCGCGATGCGCCCTGCGAGTTCCGCCCCGGTCATGCCGGGCATCGCATGATCGGTCACCACCAGGTCCGGCAATGGCCCGCTGCGCAGCATCTCCAGGGCAGTGGCGGCGGAGCCCGCCTCCCAGGCGGCATGGCCGAGATCCGCAAGCAGGGCGGCGGTGCTGGACAGCACCAATGGATCGTCATCGACCAGGAGGACGACCAGCCCGGTCCCGGTCCGCCTCGCGGCCGGCTGCGGGATGGGATCAGGGGCGGGGGCGCTCCCAGGCGCGGCGCGCGGCAGCCAGATCTCGGCCGTGGTTCCCCGGCCCGGAGTGCTGATCAGGCGCAGCGCACCGCCGGACTGGGCGCAGAGCCCATGCACCATCGACAGGCCGAGGCCGGTGCCGCGTCCCACCCCCTTGGTGGTGAAGAAGGGCTCCGTGGCGCGGGCCAGCGTCTCGGCATCCATCCCAGCCCCCTGGTCCGACACGGCGATGACGAGATAGTCGCCCGCCGGCATCTCCCTCGCGCTCGTGCCCTCATCCGCCACGGGTACCCGGCGCGCGGGCTCGTTGCGGGCGGAGATGTGGACGACGCCATGGGGGAATCGCTCCGGCGGCATGGCGTCGCGCGCATTCACGCAGAGGTTCAGCAAGGCCAGCTCAAGCTGGTTTGGGTCGGCCTGGACCCACCACAGCCCCTCCGGCGCATCGATCTCCAGCGTCGTGGCCGGCCCCAGGCTGCGGGCCAGGATCTCATGCAGCGAGGCGATGAGCGCCGCCGTGTCCACCGCGCCGATGCGCAGCTCCTGCCGCCGTGCGAAGGCGAGCATGCGGCGCGTCAGTGCAGCCCCCCGCTCGGCGGCCCCCGCCACGCCATCCAACAGGCGGCGCGCGCCCGGATCGGCCGACAGCGCCGGGCGCCGGCCGAGCAGTGCGGCGCCGGAGGCCACCACCTGCAGGAGGTTGTTGAAATCATGCGCCACCCCGCCGGTGAGTTGGCCCAGCGCCTCCAGCTTGCGGGCCTGGGCCAGCTGCGCCTGGGCGGCCTCGGCGGCGGCCACGGCCTCGCCCACCCGCGCCTCCAGCACCGCCTGCGCGGCGCGGCGCTCCGTCACATCGGCATAGACGCCGACGAAGCGGCCCATCGGTGAGGAGGGGGACGGCGCCAGGACCCGGCCGGTGGCGGCGATCCAGCGCTCGCCCTGGGGCGTGAGGAGGCGATGCTCCAGCAGAATGGTGCTGCCGTTCGCCACGGCCTCCGCCCAGGATTCGGGCGTGATCGGCCGGTCGTGGGGGTGCATCATGCGCTGCCAGGTGGCCAGGTCGCTTCGCAGGTCCGGCGGCGTGGGCAGGCCGAGCAGGGCGAAGTGGCGGGGGGAGAAGACGCCCTCCCGCGTCGCCACGTCGAGGTCGAAAGCGATCAGCCCGCCGGCCTCCAGCGCCAGGCGCAGGCGCTCCTCGGCGGCGGCCAGCGCGGCCTGGTTCTCGGCCAGCCGGGCCTCGGTGCGGCGGAGTGCGGAGACATCCACATGCACCCCGTGAATCCGGATTGCGCGGCCCTGCGCGTCGCGCTCGATCTCGGCCAGGGCGGAGATCCAGCGCGTCTCCCCGGAGGGTGTCAGCACCCGGTATTCCGCAACATAGTCGGAACCACCACCCTCCACCGCCGCGGCATAGTTGGCGGCGGTGCGGGCGCGGTCATCGGGGTGGATGCGGTCCTCCCAGGCACCATGCGGCTCCTCCGCCGCTTCCTGGCCGAGGCCGTGCAGCACCAAGTATTCCGGGGAGCGGTAGTTGTGGAAGCGCGGCTTTCCGCCGGGCGGGTGCTCGATGGTGATCTCGAAGCCGCCCACCCGCGCCAGGCGCTGGGTCTGGGCCAGTTGCGCCTCGCGCTCCCGCAGCGCCGCGTCGCGCGCCGCGATGATGGCCGCGGCCTGGGAGAGGGCGGCGCCGACCGCGTTCACCTCCTGCAGCGCGGTCTGGACCGGCGGCACGGGCTTCCCCTGCCCTAGGGCGGCGGCGGCCTCCGAGAGGCTGCGCGTCGCGCGCGAGATGCGGGTTCCGGCAACGAGCGCCAGCAGCATGCCGCAGGTCAGCAGCAGCACGCCCAGCGCCCCGAGGGCCCAGACGGCGCGACGGACCGGCGCGTCCACCACCTCGGCGGCGAGGCTGGCGCCGACGGTCCAGCCTATCTTGGTAGGGGCATGGGCCACCACCACCGGCCGGCCCTCATAATTCGTGCCGCGCCAGTAGCTGGCCGCCGGATGCCGGAATCGCGGGCCCGCATCGCGCCCCACCACCGCCTCGGCCGATGCGCTGCGGGCGACGATGCGGTTGGCCCGGTCCACCACGAAGGTGGTCCAATGGGGTTCCGGCACCTCGTGCCGCAGCCGCTCCGTCAGCCGCGCCGCCGGGAAGGCGGCCGAGAGCAGCATGCGGCGCCCGCCGGCATCCCGGACCACCAGGATCATGCCGTAGATCGGCACCCCGCTGACCATGCTGCGGACGAGATCCGTCACGCGTGGGCCATCCGGAAGCCCCTCCAACGGGATCGCCCATTCCGGACGCGCCGCGTGCTCCGGATGGGCCTGCCCGAAGGGGATCGCGCTGTGCAGGAGAAGATTCCCCTCCGCGTCGCGCAGGGAGAGTCTGGCTTTCAGTTCCCGCGACATGGCGATGAGGTGACGGTGCACGCCCTCCATGTCGCCCGCCTGGAAGGGACCGCTTGCGGCAATGGCCTGGAGGGTGGAGGTGAGCGCCTCGAACTCGGAGTCCACCATCCGCGCCAGTCCCTCGGCGCGCGCGAGCACGTTGCGCTCCACCATGGCGCTCCGCGCCTCGGCGAAACGCCAGAGGGCCAGCCCGGCGAAGATCAGGACGGGCAGCACGGTCGCCAGCACGAGCAGCAACAGCCGTGCCCGGATTCCCGCAATGGGCAGGGTGCCGCGCAAGGATCGTTGCGTCTGGATGACGTCCCCCAAGGTCTGGCGCCGGGAGCAACCTGCACCGGGCGGCAGCCGGGCGCCAGACTCGCCGCGGTCACAGCCCTTTAATCGGCGGCTTCCGCCCCCAGCCCGAAAGCCCGCGACACGCAACCAGCGCTGCGGCCGGCGCCCGCTACCCCGCCGCGGCCTGGGGCGTAAGTTCCACCGCGGCCTCCAGCCCCATGGCGGTGGCCAGGCTGTCCACGCGGCGCCGTACGCTTTCGCCCGCGAAGACGCCGCTGCCCTCCACCAGCCGCAGGACGAGCTGCCCGCCCCGCAGCCGGAGGGCCGTGCCGGCCAGCAGCGCCGGCGTGCCGCCCGATAGCGTATAGGCCAGGCGCAGCGCCGCCCCGATCCGCTCCGCCCGCTGCTGCGCGGCGGTACCCAGCAGGGCGCGCGCGGGGGCAAGCAGCGCCGGATCCTCCGCGTCGTAGCGGAGCGCGGTGGCGAGGGCGAGGAAGGCGCGCGCATGGTGGTCCAGCCCCACGCCGGGCTGGCGCAGCACGCGCAGGAAAGCCTGCTCGGCGCGATAATCCGGATGGTCGTGGCTGCCAGTGTCGGAAACCTGGCAGGCAGCGCGGCGCAGCGCGGCCTCGGCCGGGACCTCGCCGGGAAAGAGCGGCGCGGTCCAGTCCATCAGCGCCCGCGGCATGTCGGGATCGCGGCCGAAGCGGTCGGCCAGGTCGGTTCCCGCCGCCATCAGCGAATCCTGCGTCCGAACCACATCGGGAAGGTGCCGGGCGTACCACCCCTCGCGCAGGCCATTCGCCGAGAAGACGACCCGCCGCGCCCCGGTCAGGCGCAGCAGGCGGCGCAGCACTACGGCCGCATAGGGCAGGTCCGCGACGCGCTTGGCCGGCGTGCCGGGCAGGCGGTTCGGTCGGTCCCCGGCGGCGATGACAGCGGCGCAGAGGTCGCGCGCCTCCTCCTTCCGCAACACATAGTGGTGGACGATGGAGAGCGGATAGCCGGTCTGCGCAATGTGGATCTTCGCCAGGGCGCGCCAGGCGCCGCCGACGAGATAGAGGTCCCTCCCTAGCCCGCGCCGCAGCCAAGGCACGGCCGAAAGCGCATCTTCCGCAATGGCCCGCGCGCGCGCCGGATCGTTGCCCGAACGCTCCGCAAGGCGGATGACGCCGAGCGGCAGGCTGACGGATTCGGTCGGCCGCCCTGCCGAAAGATCGACCAGTTCCAGGCTGCCCCCGCCGATATCGCCGAGAATGCCGTCCGCGCCGGGCACGCCGAGCAGCACCCCCTCCGCCGACATCGCCGCCTCCTCCTCGCCGGTCAGGATGCGGAGCGGCACCCCGGGCATCCGGGCGCGCAGCGCCTCGGCGAAGGCGGGGCCGTTCGCGGCGTCCCGCATGGCGGCCGTGGCCAGCACCTCCACCGGATCGGCGCCCATGGCGCGCGCAATGGCGAGGTACCGCCCCATGATGGTGAGCGCGCCCTCCACCGCCGCGGCATTGAGCTTGCCGGTGGATTGCAGGCCCCGGCCGAGGCCGAGCACGGCCTTCTCGTTGAAGATTGCGACGGGGTTGCGGCAGCGGCCTTCGAAGACGACGAGGCGGACGGAATTGGAGCCGAGATCGACGACGCCCAGCCGCTGCGGATGGGCGCGCGGCGGGGCATATTCGGCTTCGTTGTGCAGATCCAAGCGTCTCAGTCCTGTGCCACGCGGTCCGGCCGGCGGCGCACCGGGCCGCGCGTGCGTGGCGCGCGATGCAATGCGCTGCCCCGGCCGGAAAGGGAGGGATTGGTCATGAAGTACTCATGCGCCGAGAGCGGATGCGCCCCCGGCTCGATGCGGCGGTAGCTGCCGTCCGGATACAGCTCCCAGGACTGGTCGCGGTCCTTCAGGTTCACCACCATGATCTGATCAAGGATCTGCGCATGCACGGTCGGGTTCTCCACCGGCACCAACGTCTCCACGCGCCAGTCCATGTTGCGCGCCATCCAGTCCGCACTGCTGATGAACACGCGGGCGCGGCGGCTGGGCAGGCGGTGGCCATTGGCGAAGACGCAGATGCGCGAATGCTCCAGGAAGCGCCCGACGATGGACTTCACCCGGATATTCTCGGACAGGCCCTCCACCCCGGGGCGCAGGCAGCAGATGCCGCGCACGATGCAGTCCACCTTCACCCCCGCCCGGCTCGCCCGATAGAGCGCGTCGATCAGTGTCTCGTCCACCAGCGAGTTCATCTTCAGCCAGATGCCGCTGGGCCGTCCCTCCCGCGCGTTGATGATCTCCTGCTCGATGAGCCCCATCAGCGCCGGGCGGATGGTGAGCGGCGAGAAGGCCAGGCTCTCCATCGTCTCCGGCCGCGCATAGCCGGTCATGTAGTTGAACAACCGCGCGGCATCGCGCGTCAGCCCGGGATCGGCGGTGAAGAAGGACAGGTCCGTGTAGATGCGCGCGGTGACGGGATGATAGTTGCCCGTGCCGAAATGCGCGTAGGAGCGCAGCACGCCGCCTTCGCGGCGCACGACCAGCGACACCTTCGCATGTGTCTTCAGGTCCACGAAGCCATAGACGACCTGCACGCCGGCGGCTTCCAGCTCGCGCGCGAGGGCGATGTTGCGCTCCTCGTCGAAGCGCGCCTTCAGCTCCACCATGGCGGCGACAGACTTGCCGGCATCGGCTGCCTCGATCAGCGCACGGGCGATCGGGCTGTCGCGGCTGGTGCGGTAGAGCGTCTGCTTGATCGCCACCACCGCCGGGTCGCGCGCCGCCTGGCGCAGGAACTGCACCACCACGTCGAAGGATTCATACGGGTGGTGGACGACGATGTCCTTCGCGCGGATTGCCGCGAAGCAGTCGCCGCCGAAATCGAGGATGCGTTCCGGAAAACGCGGCGTGTAGGGCTTGAAGAGCAGGTCAGGCCGGTCGTCGAGGATCAGCTGCTTCAGGTCCGAAAGGCCCAGCAGTCCTTCCAGCGAGAAGATCTCCCCGCGCGGCGCGTCCAGCTCCTCCGCCACCAGCTCCACCATGTCGGCCGGCGTGTCGTCGGTAACGGTCAGGCGGATGGCGCGGCCGCGGCGGCGGCGCTTCAGCGCGCTCTCATAGGAGCGCACCAGGTCCTCCGCCTCCTCCTCGAACTCGACATCGGTGTCGCGGATCAGGCGGAACAGCCCGCGCTCGGCCAGGATGAAGCCGGGAAACAGGCGCTTGAGGTTAAGGAGAAGCACCTCCTCCAGCAGCACGAAGCGCACGGGCTCCCGCGTGCCATCCGCGCGTGGGCCGCCCGGCGGCAGGCGGATGAAGCGCTCCAGCTGCGGCGGCAGCGGCAGGATGGCGCGCATGGTGCCGCCATCCTCCTCCCGCACCAGCTTCATGATCAGGCAGAGCGCGAGGTTGGCCAGGAAGGGGAAGGGATGCGCCGGGTCGATCGCCAGCGGCGTCAGCACCGGGAAGACCCGCTCCATGAACCAGTTGGACAGCCACTCCCGGTCGGACTCGGACAGTTCAGACGGATCGCTGACGCGGATGCCCGCCTCGGCCAGTTGCTCGCGCAGATCGAGCCAGCGCTGCTGCTGCTGCGCCAGGAGGCGCCCCGCGCGTTCATGGATGGCGGCGAGCTGCTGCGCCGGCGTCAGCCCGTCCGGCGAGACGGCGACAATGGCCGCGCGCTCTTGCCCCACCAGCCCGGCCACGCGGACCGAGTAGAACTCATCCAGATTCGCCGAGGAGATGGCAACGAAACGCAGCCGCTCGAGCAGCGGATGGGCGGGGTTCGAGGCTTCCTCCAGCACGCGTTCGTTGAAGGCCAGCCAGGAAAGCTCGCGGTTGATGAAGCGGCTCGAATCGCTCAGGGGCGAATCCGCCGTCTCCGCCGGCGCGGGCACGACGGGATCGGGCGCGGCCCCCCGCAGCGACGCATCGATCGGCTGCTTCGTCGCCACTTCTCGCCCAGGCACTTCGCGGCCAGGTGCTTCTCGGACCACCACGTCCTTGGGCGCCGCCACCTCCTTCGGGGGCGCCTCGCCGCCCGCGTCTGGCCGACTGGCGGACGGGCGCGCCTGCTCGCGGCGTGCCTGGGCACGGGGCGCGGCCGTGCGAGGGGTGTCGGTCTTGGCGGGGTCTGAGTTGGCGTCCATTGGCGGAGGTTACAGCAATCGGCCCATGGAGGCGGAGGCCGACGAAGCACTTGCCACGGAATCGTCACCGGCTCCGTCATCCCATCCGGCGCCCTCGGGCAGCCCATCCCCGCTGCCGTCGATCAACCCTGCCAGGGCGACCCGGGCGCGGGCGCGGGTGACGGCGCCGCCATCCGCCAGGGCGGCGCGGTCCAGCCGGGCGGCGACCTCCGCCAGCACCGCGGCCTCCCGCGGCAGGCGGGCCAGCAGCCAGTCCTGGATGGCGGGTTCAACGCGAAGCTGGCGCCGTTCGAAATGCCGGGCCAGCAGGGCGCGCAGCAACCCATCGGTCGGCTGGGCCAGGGGCGCGGCGGCGGTGGCCCGCAGCCGGCTGGCGAGGTCCGGCAGCGCCACCTTCCACCGGGCCGGCGGCTCGCGCCCCGCCATCAGCAACAGATGGCCACCGGCGGCGCAGGCATTGATGAGGTGGAACAGGGCGGCTTCCTCCGCCGCGCAATCGGCGTCGTCCAGCGCGGTGGGCGCCCCTTGCGGCACGCCGCGAAGCAGGGGGCCGGAAAGGCGGCGCAGGCCCAGCCGCCGCGCCGCCTGGCCGAGGAAGGCCGATTTCCCGCTTCCCTCCGGCCCATGCAGCGCCAGCCGACCCGCCGGCCAGCTGCCGGGATCGCCCAGCCAGGTGCGTGCCACGGCATTGGAGGAATCCGGGATCGGGTCGATCTCGATCTCCGCGCGCGGAAGCAGCGGCAGGGGAAGCTGTCTGGCGGCCATGGCGGATCAGCCCCCGGTCCGGGGAGGGTCGAGATAGAGGGGGCTTTCGAGATAGCGCCGCAGCCAGTACCGGGCCAGCACCCCGATCGCCGCGGCGATGGGCACCGCCAGCAGCACGCCCAGGAAGCCGAAGGCCACGCCGCCGGCGAAAAGGGCGAAAATCACCCAGACCGCGTGCAGCTCCACCCGGTCCCCGAGCAGGCGAGGGTAGATGATATACCCTTCGACGATTTGTCCGACGAGGAAGACGCCCACCACCACGGCCACGTCCCGCCAGCTGCCGAACTGGCCAGTGGCGAGCAGGATGGCGGTGCCCATGCCGGTCATGGAGCCGACATAGGGGATGAAGGTGAAGATGCCCGCCAGCAGCCCGACCAGCAGGCCAAGCTCCAGCCCAACAGCCGAAAGCGCCAGGGCGTAATAGACCGCCAGCAGTGCGCAGCAGAGGAGTTGTCCGCGCATCCAGGCGGAGAGCACCCGGTCCGTGTCATGGGCAAGCTGCCGCAGCACGGCGGCGTTGCGGCGCGGCAGCCAGGATTCGATGCGCGCCATCAGGCGCGGCCAGTCGCGCAGCAGGTAGAAGCCGACGATCGGCGTCACCACCGCGAATGTGAAGACGTTGAACAGCGCATAGCCGCCGCCGATCAGCCGCGTGGCCGAGGTGCCGAGCCAGACGAGGATGGAGCCCGCCTGTGAGACCGCGAGGTCCTTCAGCCGCGGATCGAGCACCCGGGGCGCCATCGCCTCCTCGATGGAGGCCAGGGCCTGCTGCAGCATGCTGCCGATGGTGGTGACATAGGCCGGCAGCCGCGCCAGCAGCACGCCGATCTGCGAGATCAGCAGCGGATAGAGCAGCAGCAGCGCGATCAGTGCTAGGGCCATCAGCCCCAGCACCAGCAGCCCAGCGCCCAGCCAGCGCGGCACGCCTATGCGCGACAGCCGCGTTGCCACCGGATCGAGGAAATAGGCGACGCAGATCGCCAGCACGAAGGGCGTCAGGATCGCCGAGAAGAACCACAGCGCGAAGATGATCGCCGCCAGCATGCCGAAGACCAGCCCCAGCCGCTGCGCCCGGGTCGCATTGCGACGGCCGGGGGATGGCGGCAGGGCGGCGCGGATCGGCGCGGGCTCGGGAGGGCGGGGCGGAAGCTCGCCCGAACGAAGGCTCATGCGGATAGTTTGCGCGAGGCATCGCGCACATAGGCCGCGCCGGACGCGATAGTGGTCAGTGTCACGCAGGTGATCAGCGCCGGCAGCAGCCAGCCGCCATCCAGCCCGAAGCCCGCCAGCAGCAGGGCAACGCCGGCCAGGGCGATCTGCATCAGCGTGTTCAGCTTGGAGACGAGGAGCGGCTGGATGGCCGGGGTGGAACCCATCAAGGACAGCATGATCAGCCCGCCGACGATCAGCAGGTCCCGGAAGACCACCAGGATCGCCAACCAGTCCGGCAGCACGTCGATATAGGCGAGGGTGACATAGACGGAGACGAGCAGCGCCTTGTCCGCCACCGGGTCCAGCATGGCGCCGATGACGGAGCGGGCGTTGCGCACCCGGGCCAGCCAGCCATCCAGCGCATCCGATATCCCGGCGCCAACGAAGACAAGGAAGGCGATGTCCAGCCGGTGCTGGATCACCAGCCACACCACGGCGGGCACGGCGCAGAGCCGGGCCAGGGTGATGACGTTCGGCAGGGTGAAAAGGACGCTCTGCACAGGCGGGACGTCAGGGCCTCCCGGCCCTCCAGCATCGGGGGCAGGCCCAGGGTCAAGCCCCTCCGGCAAGGCCGACTCGCCAGCCGGGGCCGGTGGTGGGGCTTGGCAGCCCGCTGGCGGAGGGGGGCTGGCTCGGGGCCAGCATGATCCCCCCCGCGGCCAATTCCTGCGCCGCCACATTGGGCACGCTGCGCAGGCCGATGCGGAGCCGCGCCCCCTCGGTCGAAATGGCCAGGATATCCACGCTGCCGACTGAGGGCTGCGAGAGCAGCCGCCGCCGCAGCGCCAGCCACTCGTCCATCGAGCGGAAATTCGTGCCGGCCTCCAGATAGGAGGTCAGCGGCATGACCGGCGGGGTGCCTGCCGGGAAGCTGGCTGGCGGCTGGGGCGCCGCCGGGCCACCGAGGGACGGCAGGGCCCCACCCGCCGTGGCCGTGTCCCCGCCACCGCCGCTCGGGGCACGGCCGCCGCGGAAGCGGATGGTGTACCGGCCGGAATAGCCGTTCAGGGTGGAGCGCTCCTGCTCCACCACCATGCTGGAGATCATCGATTCGATTTGGGACGGCGAGGCATTGGGATTTGCCCCCGTCGCGGCCGCATAGCGCTGGTAGGCGAGGCGCTGGGCATTCGCGATGGCCCGCTCCTTCGCCACCACGGCATTTGCCGCCGTGGCCTCGGCCGGTACGCCGCGCTGGACGTTGGGATCGTCCTGCGCCATGGCCTGCGGGGCCAGGGCGGGCACGGCCAGCAGTGCCGCAGCGAGGGTCGTGGCGCGAATCATCGCCCGCATCCCCGGATTGCGCGGCGGGCGGATTGCGCCGAAGCGCCGGACATGATGGGTAGCGCGACCGTCTGAACTGGGCATAAGCCGCTCCCCGTGGACCGCCCCTGGGATAGCCGATCAAGGACCGCCATGACCAGACTGACCTACCGCGATGCCGGGGTGGATATCGAAGCCGGCGATGCGCTGGTTGATCGGATCAAGCCCCTCGCCCGCTCCACGGACCGCACCGGGACCATGGGCGGGCTGGGCGGCTTCGGCGCCCTGTTCGACCTGAAGGCCGCGGGATTCCAGGATCCCGTGCTCGTCTCCTCGACCGACGGGGTCGGCACGAAGCTGCGGCTCGCGATCGACGCGAAGCACCACACGACCGTCGGTATCGACCTCGTTGCCATGTGCGTGAACGACCTGGTGGTGCAAGGCGCCGAGCCGCTCTTCTTCCTCGACTACTTCGCCACCGGCGCGCTGGACGTGACCCAGGCGACCGAGGTGGTTTCGGGAATTGCCGAAGGCTGCCGCCAGGCCGGCTGCGCCCTGGTGGGCGGCGAGACGGCCGAGATGCCGGGTATGTACCACAAGGGCGATTACGACCTGGCCGGCTTCTCCGTCGGCGCCGCCGAGCGCGGGGCGCTGCTGCCGGCCGGCGATGTCGGCCCGGGCGACCTGGTGCTGGGGCTGGGTGCCTCCGGTGTTCATTCCAACGGCTTCTCCCTCGTCCGCCGGATCGTGGAGGCGGGGAATGCCGGCCTTGGTGACCCCGCCCCCTTCGCCGCGGGCAAGTCGCTGGGAGAGGCGCTGCTGGAGCCCACCCGCATTTATGTGAAGCCGGTGCTCGCCCTGCATCGCGCCGGGCTGCTCAAGGCAGCCGCCCACATCACCGGCGGCGGGCTGCCGGGCAACCTGCCCCGCGTGCTGCCCGACGGCACCATGGCCGTGGTCGATGCCACCGCCTGGCCCGTGCCGCCCGTCTTCGGCTGGCTGGCCCGCACTGGCGGCGTCGAGCCCGAGGAGATGCTGCGCGTCTTCAACTGCGGCATCGGCATGGCCCTGGTGGTCGAGCCGGAGAAGGCCGAGGCCGCCATTGCGCTGCTGAAGGAGCATGGCGAGACCGCCTATCGCATCGGCCGCATCGAGGCGGGCGAAGGCGAGGTCGCAGGGGAAGCCGAGGTGCGGATGGAGGGGCTTTCCGCCGCATGGCCGAACTGAAGCGGCGGGCCGCTGTCCTCATCTCGGGCCGCGGCAGCAATCTGGGCGCGCTGATCGCGGCGGCGCGCCACCCTGCCTATCCGGCCGAGCTTGCCCTGGTGCTGTCGAACAAGGCCGACGCCGCCGGGCTGGACCGGGCGCGCGAGGCCGGGATCGCGACCGCCGTGGTGGAAAGCCGCCCCTTCGGCCGGGATCGCGCGGGTTTCGAGGCCGTGATGCAGGCCCGGCTGGACGAGGCCGGAATCGAGCTGATCGCTCTGGCCGGCTTCATGCGCGTGCTGACCGAGGATTTCGTGACGCGCTGGTCCGGCCGGATGCTGAACATCCATCCGAGCCTCCTCCCCGCCTTTCCCGGGCTGGACACCCATGCCCGCGCCTTGGCGGCGGGGGTGCGGCTGCATGGCTGCACGGTGCATTTCGTCACGCCCGGCGTGGACGAGGGCCCGGTCATCGCCCAGGCCGCCGTGCCCGTGCTGCCGGAGGATGACGAACCCGCCTTGGCCGCCCGCGTGCTGGCGCAGGAGCACCGGATCTATCCCGCCGCCCTCGCCTGGGCCGCCTCCGGCGCCGCGCGGCTGGAGGAGGGACGGGTGGTGCTGGACAGGCCGATGGCGGAAGGCGCCTTCGTGAACCCCTTGCCCGGCCCGCCCGGCCTGCCTACAGAAATGGCCTGACCGCCGCTCCGCCCCGATCTCCGGGAGCAGCGGCCCATCACGAGGCGAACCCATGGCCGAGGCCCATCAGCACATCGACTATGTTGAGGTAAAGGCGAAGGACATCCTCGCCGAACGCCAGACCAGCTGGTCCATGTTCACGCGCGCCACCACCTGGACGATCGGCGCCGTGGTCCTCCTGCTGATCTGCCTGAAGGTGTTCTTCGGCTGAGCAGGCCTCAGCGGCGCGGCAGCCCCAGCCCAAGGCTCCGCGCCATGTCGCCGAGATCCACGCGCCGGTAGGCCTCCGGCACGCGGAAGCGCGCGGGGTCCTGGCGCGCGTATTCCACGCGCACCGCCTCCACCCCCTCGCCCCGCTCGTTCACGCCGCGCAGCAGCACGCCGTCAGAGGTCAGGCAGGCGGTGCCGCGCTGCCCCTGCTGCTCCCAGCGGTAGTTGGTGCAGCGCTGCCCGGCCTGGAACGCGCTGCCCGCGCTCGTCAGCCGGGCGGTTTCGGCAAGCCGCAGGTAGCGGGTCGCCTCCTCCTGCCGCAGCGGGCTCGGGGTCACGACGCGCATCGAATCCATCACCACCTCTGTGTGTCCGGTGCGGCGGTCCATCAATCCCCAGCCCGGCACGGAGGGCGATTCGACCCGCAGCCGTCCCTCGGCAGCCAGGGCCGCCACGGTGAATTCGCGCGGCGACTGGGGGGAGGCGTTGCCGAGCACCCGGTAGGACACGGTCACGTCCCGCGTGGGGAAGGTGGCGGGGCGGCTCTGGGCCTGAGCGGTGGCCGAGAATGCGGCCAGCGCCAGGGCGGGGAGCAGGCATCGCATCGGGCGTTCGGCCTCCAGTTCTGACGTCGAAAGAAGGTCCTGCCGGACGGGCGGCGCAAGGGCGGGCGGGCTCAAGCCTTGGTGTGGCCCGCCACCCGGGATTGCCGCTAGAGCTGCGATTCGATCGGCAGCCAGCCGACGAGCCACGCCAGCAGGCGGCGCCGGAGTGAGGCGCCAGGCTCGGTGCGGCTTGTCACCGTCTCGCCCCGCTCCTCGGCGGTCCAGAGCAGGCATCCCGGCCCTTCCAGCGTCACCCGCCAGCTCCGCCCCGGCTCGGCCAGCCGCGCATGCTCCTCGCGCAGGTCCCGTGCCATGCCGGGGTGGCGGATGAAGGTGCCCATTTCCGTGTTCAGCGTGGCCGAGCGCGGATCGAGGTTGAAGGAGCCGACGAAGGCGCGCTCCCCGTCGATCACCAGGGCCTTGGTATGCAGGCTCGCGCCGCGGGAGCCGAAGACGCTCACCCCCTCCTCGCCCGATGGCTTGAGCTCATGCAGCGCGACCCCGGCCTCGATCAGCCGCTCGCGGTAGCGCGCATAGCCGCCATGGACGGCGACGACATCCGTCGCCGCCAGCGAATTGGTGACGACCGAGACGCGCACGCCGTTCCGCGCCAGCTTCTCCAGCAGATCCGCCCCTTCGCCGCCCGGCACGAAATAGGGCGAGATGAGCAGCGCCTCCGAGGTGGCGCTGCGCAGCATGCGGAGGATGGCCGGCGCCAGGCAGTCCGCCTCCGGGGCGAGGCCGGTCACCTTGTCCGGCGGATCCGCCATGACGCGGATGTCACGCGGCGCCACCGATGCCAGACGGGACAGCTCGCCCGCGAGCACCCGCGCCACCCCCGGATCGGCGCCCAGCCCGTTGAAGAAGCGCTGGGCCTCCGGCGCCCGGCGGGCCGCATCGAGCCGCATGGACAGGGCGCGGAATCCGCCGCGCCGGTTGGCCGCGGGGCTGATGGCCGCGATGGGCCGCGACAGGCGGTGGCGCCAGTAGCGCTCGAAGATGTCGCGCGCCTCACCGGCCGCGGCACCGGCGATCACCAGGTCAAGGTCGCGGAAATTGATCTCGCCGGCGGCGTCGAAATACTCGTCGCCGATGTTGCGCCCGCCGCAAATGACCACACGCCCATCGGCAATCCACGCCTTGTTGTGCATCCGGCGGTTCAGGTGCCAGCCGCCGAAGAGCATCTCCAGCAACAGGCCTAGCAGGCCGAAGCGGCGCCAGCGCGTGGCGTTGAACAGGCGCAGCTCGATCCGCGGATGCGCGTCCAGCGCGCCGAGCAGGCGTTCCCGCCCGATGGCGTACATGTCATCGAGCAGTACGCGCACCTGCACGCCGCGATCGGCCGCGTGCAGCACCTCGCGCGCCAGCAGGCGGCCGGTGAGATCGTCCCGCCAGTTGTAATATTGCAGGTCGAGGCTGGTGGTGGCGGCGCGCGCCGCCTCGACCCGCGCCGCGAAGGCTGTCAGCCCGCCCTGCATCAGCGCGACGTCGCTCCGCGCCTCGGCAGGCCGCTGCGGGGCGTTCAGCACATCCCCGCCTTCGCCGAGCGCGCTCATGGATTCAGGCCGCCGTCGCCATGGCCGTGGGTGCCGGTTCGGCATGCGCCGCCCTCAGATCCAGCATGGCCTTCAGGGGCAGGTGGTCCGAGGCGATGCGCGCGAGGGTGGTGTCATGCGCTTCGACCGCGCGGATCAGCCCACGCGGGCGGCCGAAGATGCGGTCTAGCGCCAGCAGGGGCAGGCGGCTCGGGAAGGTGGCGGGACCGGGATGGGCCGAGCCGAACCGGCTCTCCAGCGCCCGGAGGGAGGAACGTGGACCCGGGCGCCATTCGTTCAGGTCACCCAGCATCAGCGTGGGTATGTCCTCGGCCTCGGCCAACAGGGCGAGGATGGCTGCCACCTGCTGCGCCCGGTGCCGCCGCAGCAAGCCGAAATGCGCCGCCACCACGCGCAGCGGCCCCGCCGGCAGGAGGAGATCGGCAACGACCGCGCCGCGCGGCTCGCCCCCTGGCAGTGCCAGGCGGCGCAGATGCGTCACTTGGCCCGCGCGGAGCAGCAAGGCGTTGCCGTGCCAGCCATGCCCTTGCGGCGTGGTGGAAAGCGGCACGAGGCGGAGGCCGGTGCGGCGCTCGATCGTGGCCATGTTCAGCAGGCCAATGCGCCGGCCGAAGCGGCGGTCCACCTCCTGCAGGGCCAGGACATCGGCATTCAGCTCCGCGATCACCTCGGCCACGCGCGCCGGATCGAAATGCTTATCCGTGCCGATGCATTTGTGGATGTTGTAGGATGCGACCGTGAGCGCATCGGCAGGAATCGGGCCGTGGTGAAACAGCGGGGGGCTGCTGAAACGTCCACGGAATTCGACCAGCCGGCGAGGTAGCGTGGAGTCGCGGCCAAAGGACGGCCGCACGGGTGGTGAAATCATCCTCGCTTCGGACCTGGATGGCGGGCGACCATCCGCCCGGGCGCTATCATTTGGCAATTTCGGCGCCGCAATCCAAGCCAGTATCTCGGTCACCATCCGTTCATGATCGCGACACCCGAAGAAGCCGCGAGGGCCCAGACCACTATTTCCACCCGGGCAAAACCCCACCATCCACCGGGTTTGCGCCCGGCGTAGGCACCGCCGCAATATGGGCCTCCACCTCGGTCCGCTCGGCCGGATCGCCGCGCCGGATGTCGTAATCGCCGCCCCCTGGATAGGCGCCGACCAGTTCGAAATCCTCGCTCGCCCATTCGCGGCAATGGCCGACCCCGGCCGGAATCACCACCGCATCGCCGGCCTGCAGGGCAATGACCTCGCCGCCCGGCCCGCCGAAACGAACCCGTGCCTCGCCCCGGGACACGCCAAGCGCCTCATGCGCGATGCTGTGAAAATGGTGGTAGTCGAAGACGCCGTTCGTCCAGGCATTGGACCAGCCATGCTGCGCGAAACGGGCGGTGATGGCGGCGTCGGTCCTGGGCAGGGCATCGCGCCAGATCAGCAGCGGCAGCCCCGAATTGGGGATGCCGCCGGAGGGTGCGAAGCGGTGCGCCTCAGTCATCGACGCCGGCACGGGCCAGGACCTCGCGCTTGCCGACATGGTTGGCGGGGCCGACCACCCCCTCACGCTCCATCTGCTCGATCAGCTTGGCGGCGCGGTTGTAGCCGATGTTGAGGTGGCGCTGGACGAAGCTGGTGCTCGCCTTGCCCTCGCGCGTCACCAGGGAGACGGCCTGCTCGTAGAGGCCCTTCTCGCCGCCGCCGTCGAGCGAGGGCATGGAGCCGCCGCCCTCGTCCTCGTCATCGGTCTCGGTGACTTCCTCGATATAGGCGGGCTCGCCCTGCTCGCGCAGGAAGTCCACCACGCGCTCCACCTCCTCGTCCGAGACGAAGGGGCCGTGCACGCGGTTCACGCGGCCGCCGCCGGCCATGTGCAGCATGTCGCCCTGGCCGAGGAGCTGCTCGGCGCCCTGCTCGCCCAGGATGGTGCGGCTGTCGATCTTGCTGGTGACGGAGAAGGAGATGCGTGTCGGGAAGTTCGCCTTGATGGTGCCGGTGATGACATCCACCGAGGGGCGCTGCGTCGCCATGATGACATGGATGCCGGCGGCGCGGGCCATCTGCGCCAGGCGCTGGACCGCCGCCTCGATCTCCTTGCCCGCGACGATCATCAGGTCCGCCATCTCGTCGATGACGACGACGATCATGGGCAGGGCCGCCAAGTTGAGCGGCTGGTCCTCGAAGACGGGCTTGCCGGTCTCGGGGTCGAAGCCGGTCTGCACGCGGCGGGTCAGCTGGTCACCACGCTCGGCGGCGGCAGCCACCTTCTCGTTGTAGCCGCCGATGTTGCGGACGCCGAGCTGACTCATCGCCTTGTAGCGGCGCTCCATCTCGCGGACCGTCCACTTCAGCGCGCCGATCGCCTTGGGCGGCTCGGTCACCACCGGCGCCAGCAGATGCGGGATGCGGTCATAGACCGACAGCTCCAGCATCTTTGGGTCGATCATGATGAAGCGGCACTCATCCGGCCCGAAGCGATAGAGCAGAGACAGGATCATGGTGTTGATCCCGACCGACTTGCCCGAACCGGTGGTGCCTGCGATCAGCAGATGCGGCATGCGCGCAAGATCTGCCACGACGGGTGCACCGCCGATGTCCTTGCCCAGCGCCAGCGGCAGCTTGCCCGGATTCCGCGCCCAGTCCGCGGCCTCCATCATCTCGGAGAAATAGACCATCTCGCGCTTCGCATTCGGCAGCTCGATGCCGATCACGTTGCGGCCCGGCACGGTCGCGATGCGGACGGCGAGGACGGACATGCTGCGGGCGATGTCGTCGGCCAGGCCGATGACCCGGGCGGATTTCGTGCCGGGCGCGGGCTCCAGCTCATAGAGCGTGACCACCGGGCCGGGGCGGATATCGGCGATGCGGCCGCGCACGCCGTAATCTTCCAGCACGGATTCCAGCATCCGCGCATTCTCCTCCAGCGCCTCCTGGGACGGGCCGCTGTCGCGCTTGGCCGGCGCCGGGGCCAGGAGGGAGAGGGGCGGCAGGCGGAACTTCCCGTCATCGCCTTTCTTCACCGTCTCGGAGATCGGCAGGCGGCGCGGAGCCACCACCCGGTCGGCGATGCGCGGTCCGTCCGCCTTCGGCGCTTCAGCCGGTGCCTCGGGAAGGCGTGGGGTGCGGCGCGGCGCAGCGGGGCGGGGCGCGGGCGGCTCCATCTCCGCCGCGGCATCGGCGGCGCGCAGCAGGGCGGAAAGCTGCGGCGAGGGCTCGGCGCGGCGGCGCATCAGCCCGGCCAGGGCGCCGGGTGTCCCACGCAGCAGACGGGCCATCAGCCCGGGGCGAGGCTCTGCCGCATCGGCCTCGCGCAGGGCCAGACGGTCACGCGCCTGCCGGGCCTCGGCGGCGCGGGCGCGGGCTTCGTTGCGGCGGCGCAGGATGTTGCCGGCCATGCCCGAGCTCTGCCGCGCGGCCGCTGTCCCGGCGCGGCGCCAGGAGGAAAGGGGAATGGCCAGGGCCAGCACGGTGGCCACCGCCGCAAGGCCGGCGATGGCGGTGTTGCCGGCCACCGTGCCCAGGGGACCGAACAGGGCGCCGATCGTCTCGTCCACCGCCTCCCGCACCATGGGACCGACAGCGCCGCCGGCCGAGCCGCCCGGGAAGGGCGCCGGAAGCAGGCTGGTGGAGAGGGCGGCGGCCAGCAGCGGCAAGCCGGCGAGCAACGCCGCGACGCGCCCGGCAAAGGGCGACAGGCCGCGATGGGTGGAAAGCCGCAGCGCCCAGGTCAGCAGGCAGAGCGCCGGCAGCAGCCCCGCCCAGCCGAAGCCTTGCAGCAGCACGTCCGAAACCATGGCGCCGAAGGGCCCGGCCAGGTTGGTCGGCGCCCGGTTGGTCGCGGTGGAAAGAGAGGGATCGGCCGGATTGTGGCTCACCAGGGCCACCAGCACCGCCAGCCCCAGGAGGCCGGCGATCATGCCCAGAAGCTGCCCCCCGCGCCGCTTCAGCGCCGCCTTCACCGCCGGGGAGGCGAAGCGCCGGATGCCGCCGGAGGTCCCGAAGGGATTTATCCCGGCATCCGCGTCGATCGGAGGGTTGGTGGATCGGTTCGCGGATGCGCGCGGCATGGTCTTCCCGGATGCGGTTGATGCAGCGGGAAAAGACTACACGGCAATGCATTGGTTTGGGCGACACAGTCGCCACCTAATCGACAAAGAAGCTGGGGGCGGCGCCGGCTATGGACCGGCGCCGCCCCCAGGCAGGCGCTTCAACGCGGTGATCGCGGCCAGGAACTCCCCCGGCCGCGATCCTCCGGCTCAGTAGCGGTACATCTCGGCCTTGAACGGGCCAGCCGGCGGCACGCCGATGTAGTCGGCCTGCTGCTGGGTCAGCTTGGTCAGCTTCGCGCCCACCTTCTCGAGATGGAGGAAAGCCACCTTCTCATCGAGGTGCTTGGGCAGGGTGTAGACCTGCTTCCCGTAGGCCGCGCCATTCGTCCACAGCTCGATCTGCGCCAGCGTCTGGTTGGTGAAGCTGGCCGACATCACGAAGGAGGGATGGCCCGTGGCATTGCCCAGGTTCACCAGCCGCCCCTCAGAGAGCAACGTGATCTTCTTGCCGTCAGGGAAGCGGATCTCGTCCACCTGCGGCTTGATGTTCGTCCACTGCAGGTTGCGCAGGGCCGAGACCTGGATCTCGCTGTCGAAGTGGCCGATGTTGCAGACCACGGCGCGGTTCTTCATGGCGCGCATATGGTCGATGGTGATGATGTCGACATTGCCCGTGGCGGTGACGAAGATGTCGGCCTGCGGCGCCGCATCCTCCATCGTGACCACCTCATAGCCCTCCATCGCGGCCTGGAGCGCGCAGATCGGATCGACTTCCGTCACCATCACGCGGCAGCCGGCATTGCGCAGCGAGGCGGCGGAGCCCTTGCCGACATCGCCGAAGCCGGCGACGCAGGCGACCTTGCCGGCCATCATCAGGTCGGTGCCGCGGCGGATCGCGTCCACCAGGGACTCGCGGCAGCCATAGAGGTTGTCGAACTTCGACTTGGTGACGCTATCGTTCACGTTGATGGCCGGGAAGAGCAGCTTGCCCTCCTTCGCCATGCTGTAGAGGCGGTGCACGCCCGTCGTCGTCTCCTCGGAGACGCCCTTGAGCGAGGCGGCCAGCTTGGCGAACCAGCCCGGCTTCTCGGTCAGCAGCTTCTTGATCAGCGCGAAGAAGACGGTCTCTTCCTCATTGGTCGCGCCGTCGAGGAACTTCGTATCGCCCTGCTCGGCGCGCAGACCATAATGGACCAGCAGCGTCATGTCGCCGCCATCGTCCAGCAGCAGGTTCGGCTCGCCCCCATCGGCCCATTCCAGGGTCCGCTGCACGTAGCGCCAGTAATCCTCGAGGCTCTCGCCCTTCACGGCGAAGACCGGCGTGCCGGTGGCGGCGATGGCGGCCGCTGCGTGGTCCTGGGTGGAGAAGATGTTGCAGGAGGACCAGCGAACATCGGCGCCGAGGGCCTTCAGCGTCTCGATCAGCACGGCGGTCTGGATGGTCATGTGCAGGCAGCCGGCGATGCGGGCACCCTTCAGCACCTGGGCGGGGCCGTATTCGCGGCGGGTGGCCATCAGGCCAGGCATCTCGTCCTCGGCCATCTCGATCTCCTTGCGGCCCCACTGGGCGAGGGAGAGGTCGGCGATGACGTAGTCGGTCTTGGGGGGGAGGGTATCGGGCATGTCTGGCTAGCCTTCCGGGAGTGCGAAGGCGCCTATCACGCCGGAGGCTGGCAGGCCAAGGGGATAAACGATATCAGGATATCTTTATGTGCGCGCCAGAAGCAGAAGCGATGAGGTGGCGTAGGTGGTTGCCCCACCCGTCCCCAGCCACCTGAAGCACTGGTCCTGAAGCATGGGTAAATTCAGGGATGAGGCCCATCCGACGAGCACACGGATAGGTCAACAACCGGCCCAACGCAGGTTAGGGCGGTGTCTTGCTCGTGGACGGTAGGTCTCCCGCGGCCGTGGCCCCGAGCGCAGATGGGCCGCGGTCGTCCCCAAGATGAGGAAGACCGCCATGACCGAGAGCATCAAGGGCATGATGACCGAGAAGCTGAACCAAGCGCTCACCGCCGAAAGGCTTGCTCTCGTAAACCTGCCCAAGCTCATGCAGGCCGCAACTTCGCCGAAGCTCAAGCAAGCCTTCGAGCAGCACGTCGAGGAAACGAAGGGGCAGATTTCGCGGCTGGAGCAGGCTGGCAAGGCGATGCAGCAGGAGCTCAAGGGCGAGCCTTGCGAGGCGATGGACGGGTTGGCCGCCGAGGCCGAGCGCATTATCGCGGAGCACAAGCCCGGCCCCATGCTGGATGTGCTGTTGATCGCGGCCGCCCAGGGCATCGAGCATCACGAGATTGCCGCCTACGGCACCATGCGCTCCCTCGCCCGCTCCTCGGGGCTGGATGAGATCGCGACCCTTCTCGAGCAGACGCTGCAGGAGGAGAAGGCGACCGACGAGAAGCTAACCATCCTGGCCGAGAGCGAGATCAACCCCAAGGCCCTGCAACAGGCCGCCTGAGCGGTAAAAGTAGAAGTGGATGAAAGGCCGGGGAGAATTCCTTCTCCCTGGCCTTTTTACACCGCGCCCAGCGTCTCTCCCCCGCGGGAGCGCAACAGGCTCCGCAGGCTGCGGATGACCGGGAAGACCTCCTGGTTCCAGTCCGCGCCCTGCGCGTCATGCGCCGCCTGCTCCATCTCCACGATCTCGCGGTCTTCCTTGAAGATCCGTTCGGTGAAGAGCACCAGCAACGGCCAGCCGGCCTTCAGCAGCCCGGGGATCTTCGGGCGCTTGATCGACAGCAGGCCGAAGGTGCGGTTGCGCCGCTGCTGCGCGTCCACCGGCACATAGGCGATCCAGAGGTCCATCACCGGCGCGTCGTCACCCGTTTGGATTCGCAGCGTCTGGTACGGGTACTCCGTACGGATCGTCATCAGATCCTTCTCGGCGGCACTTTCGCCAGGCCCGCGGCGCTGGCCGAAGATCGCGGCCTCGCCGAGCGGTTGCTTGCCGGCAGCGCGGGAGAAGGTGTAGCGCGCCTCCACCCAATCCTCGCCCTGCCCACCGCCCATGTAGCGCGGGACCATCTTCCCCATCTGCTTCCGGTGCAGGAACTGATGGTTCATGTCCATCAGGTTCTCATGCATGAAGCTGTAATGGCAGGCGACCTCGCGGCCGAAGCGCCGCGTCTTGTAGCGGGGGTCCGCCACCGAGCCGAGGCGGGGCAACGGCACCTCCTCCGCCTTCGCCGAATCCCCCGGAAAGACCAGGATCAGCCCCTCCACCTCGCGGCAGGGATAGGCGCGCACGCCATTCGGCAGCCGGCCCTTGCCGAGATAGGGCACGTCCGTGCACCGGCCCGAGAGGTCATAGGCCCAGCCGTGATAGCCGCAGCGAATGGCGCAGCCTTCCACCACCCCGCGGCTGAGCGGCACTTGCCGATGGGCGCAGCGGTCCTCGAGGGCGAAGACGGGCCCCTGCTCCGGGCGGACCAGCACGATGGGATCACCCGCGAAGCGCACGGCAAGCATCCCGCCCGGCTTCAGCTCGCGCGACCAGGCGAGGGGATACCAATGGTCCGGATGCATGCCGACGCGGCGGAGGTCGCGTTCCGGATCGCCGGTGCGACCAGCCTTACTGGACAGGGGCTGGAGCTGATCCATTCACCCTCACCTGCACGGAAGCCGGCCGGTGCACCACGGAGGCATGGGGCCGCG
Source organism: Muricoccus harenae (assembly GCF_009848505.1). GTDB lineage: Bacteria > Pseudomonadota > Alphaproteobacteria > Acetobacterales > Acetobacteraceae > Roseomonas > Roseomonas harenae. The sequence continues at coordinate 195,532 of NZ_WWDL01000001.1, read as the reverse complement.
ATTCCTGGCCCTCAGCTTGGCACGGATTTGCGGAGGAGGTGAGCGAAGCGTTGCAGCGACGAAAGACCGGCGGAACGGCCGGTCTCAGGTCCTGGTCTCGGGGTTTGGTCTCAGGGCTTCTCGCCAGGCACGAAGTTCATCACCAGGTCCTGGATCCGCTTCGGGTCGCTCTGCTCCATCACCCGGCGGGCGAAGCGGGCGCAGTCGTCCACGTTCAGCGCGCGCACCATCTGCTTCACCCGCGGGATGGCGCTGGCATTCATCGAGAGGCTTCGCAGCCCCAGCCCCATCAGCAGCGGCACCAGCCGCGGGTTCCCCGCCATCTCGCCGCAGACGGAAACGGGCATCCGCAGCCGCAGCGCCGCCTCGGTGGCGAACTGGATCAGGCGCAGCACGGCGGGGTGCAGGGGATCGTAGAGGTGGGAGACCTCCACCTCCCCCCGGTCCACCGCCAGCGTGTACATGGCCAGGTCATTGGTGCCGATGGCGAAGAAATCCGCCTCCAGCGCGATGGCGTCCGCGGCCAGGGCGGCGCCCGGCGTCTCGATCATCACACCGAGGGAGGGCAGCTTCTCGGGCAGCGTCACGCCGCGCCGGCGCACGCGCTTGATCACGCGCTCATAGATCTCGCGCGCCTCGCGCACCTCCTCCGGGATGGTCACCATGGGCAGCAGGACGCGAACCGGGCCGAGGGAGGCCACGCGCAGGATGGCGGCGAACTGCACCTCCAGCAGCTCCGGGCGGCGCAGCAGCATGCGGATGCCGCGCAGGCCGAGCGCCGGGTTGGGGCCGGCATGAAAGGGCTCCACCCCCTCGGCGAGGGCCTCCATATCCTTCTCGCCGCCCCAGTCGAGCACGCGGATGGTCACGCCCGCCCCGTCCGTGGCCTCCACGATCTGGCGATAGGCTTCGTAATGCGCCTCCTCATCCGGAAGGCCCTGGCGGTTCATGAACAGGAATTCGGTGCGCAGCAGCCCGATGCCGGCGGCGCCGGCCTGGGCGATCAGCGGCAGCTCCGCCGGAATCTCCAGATTGGCCTGGAGCTCCATCTCCTCCCCGTCGGTGGTGACGGCGGGCAGGCGGCGCAGCTTGCCGAGCCGGGTGCGCTCCTTGGCATAGGCCATCGAGGCCCCGCGCCCCGCCTCCAGCGCCTCCGCGCCCGGGCGCAGCACGATGGTGCCGGCGCCGCCATCCAGCACCGCCTCGTCACCGCGGGAGATTGCATTGGTGAGGCCAGGCAGGCCCAGCACGCTGGGGATGCCGAGCGCGCGCAGCATGATGGCGGTGTGGCCATCCGCGCCGCCCTCCTCGGTCGCCACCCCAGCGATGCGGGAGGGGTCGAGCAGCGCGGCATCGGCCGGGGTCAGCTCCTCCGCCACCAGGATCGAGCCCTCGGGCACGTCCTTGAAGGAGCGGAAGCCGGATTGGGTGAGATTGCGGGTCAGGCGGCGGGCGATCTCATGCACCTCGCCGGCGCGGCGGCGCAGCCCTGCCTTGTCGTCATCCTTCGCTGCGAGGATGGCGTTGGCGATCACCTCCGCCTCGTCCTCCACCGCCGTCTCGGCGGAGAGCAGCTCGGCCTCGATGCGCTTGCGCGCGCCGCGGATCAGTCGGCTTTCGCCGAGCATCATCGCATAGGCGTCCAGCAGCGGCTCCAGCTCCTCCTGCGCCTCCTCGGGCAGGATGGCGAGGCGGGCCTTGAGCTTGCTCACCTGCTTGCGGGAGGTCGCGACGGCGGCGGTCAGCCGGGCACGCTCCGCCTCCACCTTCGAAGCCGTGATGGTGCGGCGCGGGGCGGCGGCAGGGGCCTCGGCCGTGTCGTAGACGGGGCCGATGGCGACGCCGGGGGAGATCGGGATCCCCTTGATCGACAGCTCGCGCGCGCGGCGCCCCTTGCGCGAATCGGCGCTCTTGCCGTCCGCGCCGCGGGGGGTAGCGTGCGCCTCCGTCTTCATCCTGTCCGCTCCTGCCGGCCGCGCGCCGGCGGCTCGAATCCTGCCGGCGGGGCCGGATTCACTCCTCGTGGAAGCCAGCCTCGATCAGCGCGGCGAGCTCGTCCAGCGCCTCGCGCGCATCCCAGCCCTCGGCTTCGAGGACCACGGTCGCGCCCTGGCCGGCGCCCAGCATCATCAGCCCCATGATGGAGCAGGCCGGCACCGTCTGCCCATCATGCGTGACGCTGAGGCAGGAACAATGCTTCTCCGCCAGGGTCACCAGCTTCGCGGCAGCCCTGGCGTGCAACCCACGCTGGTTGCGGATCACGATGCTCCGTCGCAGCGCCATGGGCGCGCCCTCCGGCTTCTGGGTGTCGGCCGTCTGGGTGATTTCCGCTTCCGCGGCGTTGCGGCTCATCGCTTCGCTCCCCCGTTGACGATTCCATCGCCGCGCAGCTCGCCGGCGGTGGCCATGTATTTGCGGCCGGCATTCACCGCATGGTCCACGGCCTGGGCCAGCGGCTCGGTGCCGCGCAGCTTGGCCAGCTTCACCAGCAGCGGCAGGCTGACGCCGGCGATCACTTCCACCTGCCGCCCGCAGCAATCCGGCGCCTGGCAGCGATCCTTGATGGAGGCCGCCAGGTTGGAGGGGGTGCCGCCGAACATATCGGTCAGCACCACCACGCCATCCCCCTGGTCCACCTGCTCCACCGCGGCACGGATGTCGCCGCGGCGTCCCTCAAGGTCGTCCTCCGGTCCGATGCAGATCGTCGAGACGTATTTCTGGGGGCCCATGACATGCTCCATGGCGAGGCGAAGTTCCTCGGCCAGGCGCCCATGGGTAACGAGGACGAATCCGATCATCGGGGGTCCGGCAAGGCCGCGTTGGCAGAATGCGGCTGGGAATGAGGGGGGGATTGGTCCGCGCAGGGCGCGGCCGGGGGGCGTTCGTTCATGCTCTTGGGATCGATATGGGGTGCGGGGGGGGCCGCTACGAGTCGGTTCGTTGGGGTTCCGGTTCCAGGAAGGCTCTCCCGGACCGCCAGCTCCCGGTGGGACAACTCCACCGGCCAGCCACCCCGCGCGAGATGGCCTGCGAGGCGCTCCGCCGCAAAAACCGAGCGGTGTTTGCCGCCCGTGCAGCCCAGCGCCACCGTCAGGTACTTCTTGCCCCCCGTTTCATAGGCCGGCAAGAGCGGGTCCAGCAGCGCCGTCATGCGTGCCCAGAATGGGCCCCATTCGGGATCCGCCTCGATGTAGCCGGCGACCGGCGCGTCACGGCCAGTCATCGGGCGCAGGGCGGGATCGTAATGCGGGTTTCGCAGGAAGCGCAGGTCCAGCACCAGGTCGGCCTCGCGCGGAAGGCCGCGCGGATAGGCGAAGGACTGCACCGTGACCGACATCCCGGCCGTGCCAGCCGCGCCGTAGCGTCGCTCGATCATCCGCCGCAGCTCGGGCAGGGGTAGGCCGGAGGTGTCGATCAGCCAATCCGCCGCCTCGCGCAGCGGGGCCAGGGCGGCGGCCTCCCGGGCGATGCCATCCGCCACCCCGGTGCCCGGCAGCCCGGCAGGGGCAAGCGGGTGGCGGCGCCGGGTTTCGGAATAGCGGCGCAGCAGGATTTCCTCGGCCGCATCCACGAAGACCAACTCGGGCGCCGCGGCGCCGCGGGCCCGCAGCGCGTCCAGCCCGGCCAGGAGGGCGGTGGCGTCGAAGCCGCGGGTGCGGGTGTCCACCCCCACCGCGAGCGGCGCCTCCCCTCCCCCATTGCCAGAACCGGTCATCAGCTCGCCCAGGACGGCGAGCGGCGGGTTGTCCACCGTTTCATGGCCAAGATCCTCCAGCACGCGCAGGACGGAGGACTTCCCGGCCCCTGAGAGGCCCGTGACCACCACCGCCCGGCGCGGGGCGGCCTGGACCTGCCCAGGACCATTCATCGGGGGGGCGCTCAGCTTGCGGCCTCGAAGGCGCCGGCGCGGCAGGCGATGCGGCCGGACAGGGCGTCCAACGCCAGGGCCAGCTTGCGCGGGGCGGAGGCCTCCGGCGCGTGAAGGGCGATTCGGGGCAGGCGATGGCCCAGCGCCTGGAAGCCGGCGGGGCTGGGCAGGCGTGGAACCTCCTCGCGGGGGACGCAATCCACCGCCAGGGCCAGCGTGGCGCCGGGGGCGGAATCGAGCCCGGACAGCAGCCCCAACCCGCGCACCTCGATCATGCCGCGGAGGGAAGCGGGCGCCGAGGCGTGGAGGGCATCGCCCTCGGCCCGCAGCACCACCTGGTCATCGGCCACGAGCCACCATCCCTCCCCTGTCAGGCGCAGGAGAAGGTCAGATTTGCCGGCGCCGGGTGGACCCAGGAGCAGAACCCCCAGGAGCCCACCGGCTCCGTCCCGCGCGGCACAACTGCCGTGTTGCAGCATGGTTGGCTGGTAACACCCCGGACACGGGGGCGGAACGTGGCAGGATTCGGGCAAGGACGGAAGCCGGGGCTTCGGCGGTGCCATCAAGGGACTGGTCCGACGGCCCATTTGACGACCCGTTTGACGAATGGTGGACAGCCGGCCGCCGCCGGGCCATGCCGCGCCCATGACCACCCGTCCCGCCATCGAAGCCGCTGCCGCCCGCATCGCCCCGCACATCCGCCGCACGCCGGTCCTGGTCTTGCCCGGAACCGCCCTCGGCGCGCCAGGGGAATTAGTGTTGAAACTGGAACAATTGCAGGTCAGCGGCTCCTTCAAGGCGCGCGGCGCCTTCAACGCGCTGCTGCAATCCGGTGCCGGCATGGCGGGGGTGATCGCAGCCTCAGGCGGTAACCACGGCGCGGCGGTGGCGCATGCGGCCGGGGCGCTGGGCATCCGGGCGGAGATCTACGTTCCCGCCATCTCCGCCCCATCCAAAGTGGTTCGAATTCGGGAGGCCGGGGCGGTGGTGGTGCAGGGTGGCGACACCTATGCCGAGGCCTTCGCCGCCAGCGAGTCGCGCCGCGCCGAAACCGGCGCCGTCTCCATCCATGCCTATGACCAGCCGGAGGTCCTGGCCGGCCAGGGCACGGTGGCGCGGGAATTCGAGGCCGATTCGCCTGGCCTGACCCATGTGCTGGTGGCGGTGGGCGGCGGCGGGCTGATTGGCGGCGTCGCCTCCTGGTTCGCCGGCAGCGGCACACAGGTGGTGGCGGTGGAGCCGGAGGGCTGCCCCACCCTTTTCTCCGCGCTCAAGGCCGGGGCACCCGTGGATGCGCCGGTGGGCGGGGTGGCCGCGGACAGCCTCGGCGCCCGGCGCGTCGGCTCGCTGATGTTCGAGGTGGCGCGGGAGGTGGTTCGCGACTCGGTTCTCGTGACGGATGACGCCATCCGCGAGGCGCAGCGCCGCCTCTGGTCCGCCTGCCGCGTGGTGGCGGAGCCGGGCGGGGCGACGGCGCTGGCCGCGCTCATCTCCGGCGCCTGGGTGCCGCCAGACGGGGCGCGGGTGGGCGTGCTGGTCTGCGGCGGGAATTGCGACCCGGGCTCCGTGACCGCATAGGCGTGCCGAGCCCAGGCGGAAGGCGCCGGCGCAGGCCCGATGCCGCGCCGGCGAGGCCGGGCACCGGCCCGACCTGCGGTTCCTACTGCCGGCGCGGATCCTCGGACGGGTTGACGTAGTTGATGCCCCAAGGACCGTTGGAGTTGATCTGCACGATCGTCACCTCGTCGATATAGACGAAATGCGGCGATCCCGGCTGGACGGCGAAGAAGCTGCCGGCGGGAAGCGCCTGGGTCTTTTCCTTGTCGGCCTCGCTCCCCGCGCCGAGCCGGAAGGTCCCGGAGAGGATGGTCACGATTTCCGGCACCGGGTGGGAATGCGCGGGGATGCGGTAGTCCGCCGGAAGGCGCAGCCGCATGGAGAAGGGCCCTTCCTTCGCCGGGTCGCCATACAGCACTGCCATTTCGGCGCCCCTGGGAACGCTGGCGGGTCCGGGCGACCATCGGATGTTCCTGGGGCGTGACGACCTGGTGGTGGCCGGCGGGATGCGCCGTCTGGGCGCTGGCCGTTCCTGCCAGGATGAAAACGCTGGTCGCCGCCAAGGCGGCAATGGTGGTCGGCTTCATGTCGATGACCTTCCTTCCCACGCTCGCGTAAGCCCGAAGACGCGCTCAGCATAAACAGGGCGAGGTAGTTTACTACGCGGAACGACGAGGCGACGCGTCAGGCGGACAGAAGAGGGGCTGATTTTCCGCAGTAGCCTCAGGCCGACGTCTTCAGCGAAGGGCCTGCATTCATGATTTCGACGCCGATCGGTATTGGAGCCAAATCACTCGCGAGGCATGGCCGGTGCAGCCGGGGCCGCTCCGGAGCCCGGACCTAGCCCAGCTCCGACGCCCCGGGCGGGCTCGGGGCGATCGCCTTCGCGGCCCGAACCGCCCGCAGCACCGCCGCCGCCATGACATGCGGCACGATCGCCCCCAGCGCCATCATGTTCCCCGGCAGTCCGCTCTTGCCCGTAGCCAGAGCGAAGATCGTGTCGCCGTCGGACATGGTGTGGATGGGATCGATGCTGCGGGCCAGCCCGTCATGCGCCGATCCGGCCAGGCGCTGGCATTGGGCCTTGGTCAGGGTGGCGTCGATGGCCACCACGCCGATGGTGGTCGCCATGCCCGCCTGCATCGCCGCCGGAAGCTCGCCACGCAGGATGCCGGACGTCGCGCCGAAAGGCCGGCGGCCTTCCGCATCCCGCGCCCCCGCGACCACCTGCCCCGTGGCGGGGTCGATCACGTCGCCCACCGCATTCACCGCCACGATGGCGCCGACGGTGATGGCGCCAACCTTCACCGACGCCGTGCCGATCCCGCCCTTCATGGCGCGGGCCATGCCGAAGAGCTTGCCCACGGTCGCCCCCGTGCCGGCGCCCACGCTGCCCTCGGCCGGCGGCTCGGTGCCCGCGGCCTGACAGGCGGCGTAGCCGGCGGCGGCGTCAGGGCGGATGCGGTGGTCGCCCTGCGTCAGGTCGAAAAGAACCGCGGCGGGCACGATTGGCACGCGGGCGGGGCCGGCGGGGAAGCCAATGCCCTTCTCCTCCAGCCAGCGCACCACCCCCGTCGCGGCTTCGAGCCCGAAGGCAGAGCCGCCGGACAGCAAAATGGCATGGACCTGCTGCACGAGATTGGCGGGGTTCAGCAGGTCCGTCTCACGCGTGCCGGGGGCGGCGCCACGCACATCCACCCCAGCGGTGGCGCCCTCCTCCGTCAGGATGACGGTGCAGCCGGTGGGGCGGCGCGTCTCCGTGAAATGGCCCACCTTGATGCCGGGCACGTTGGTGATCGCGCCGCCGGAAACTCCGGTCCAAGGCGGAGGCGGGACGGTCTGGGCCATGGCGGTTCCGGCGGCGGGAGTGGCGGCGCCTCATGCGGATGCTCCGAAGGCGACGGAGCCCGAGGCCCCGCCCCGCGCCCGGTCCGGATCGGTGGCGCGCAGGACGAATTCGTCGATCTTGGGCGCGTAGTCGCGCCACAGCGCGGCCAGTTCGTCGATCGGGTCGGCGGCGCGATCCACGCGCAGGTCGGCAAGGGCGAAGTCGTGCTCCCCATGCACTTCCAGCACGGCGGAGATGACCGGGCCGTGCTCGCCCCCCGCAGCCTCCCCGGCGGCGAGGGCAGCCAGCAGCCGGTCGCCCAGCGGGGCGTCGGGCTCGGCCTCGAAGGCGCGCACCATGGCGGCGGGCACGCCGTCATTCGAGAGGATGTTGCCAATGGCCACGCAATCCGTGCCATGGGCGTCGTTGCGCTCGGGCTTCACCCGCGCCCCGTGGTGATGGGCGGTGCGTCCCCGCGCATCCAGCGCGGCCAGCTGGCGCCAGGCATGGTGCGGGGTGGAGGCAGCCAGCGCCGCCACCGTCTCCCCTGCCGAGCATCCGCTCCGCAGCAGCGCGATGCCGCGCGGGCCCAGGCGCGGATCGGTGCGGTGCTGCGTCAGCACCGCACCCACCCCGGCCGCGATGTGCTGGATGCGCGCGCCGACGCCGATGTCGGAGGTGGCGCCGGCGGCGCCGATCTGGCCGGTGCGCCTGCAGCGCCCGAGGAGGGAGAAGGTCATGACCTCCCGATCCTTGGGCGGGATCGGGCCGCTGTCCATCCGCCGCATCTGGTTGAGTGTGAGGTCTTGCCTTCGCGCCACGCGCGTGCCCATCTGATCACGAAAACGAGAGCTTACCTGCCGAACCATGATGCGCGCCTTCAGGCTCGCCCTTCTGATGCTGCTTCCCGCCGTCGCGATCCCCATTCCGGCCATGGCCGAGGAGGTGCCGGCGACGGGCAGCGACTTCGGCGGCGCCGGGCTGATCGAGATGCGCAACGCCCGCTTCCGCGAAGATGGGGTGCTGGAGGCCGGCGGCTCCTACCGCCACCAGAGGCGCTTCTGGTTCCTCAACTTCCAGGCCCTGCCCTTCCTGGAGACCACCTTCCGGCTGAGCGAGCGGCTGAATGCCACCACTGGCCAGGGCAGCACCACCGACCGTTCCTTTGACGTGAAGCTGCGGCTTCTGGAGGAAGGGCCGTGGAACCCGGCGCTCGCCATCGGGCTGCAGGACCTGATCGGCACCGGGATCTATGGCGGGGAATATGTGGTGGCCTCCCGCCGCTGGGGGCCGCTGGACGTATCCCTCGGCCTCGGTTTCGGGCGGCTGGGCACGCGCGGTGACTTCGCCAATCCGCTGACCGACCTCTCCGATGGCTTCCGCACCCGCCCGCGAGACGTGGGCCGGGGCGGCACGCTGCGGCTGGACTTCTTCCGGGGAGAGAATGTCGCGGTCTTCGGTGGTGCCGAATACAGCCTGCCGCGGCTCGAGACACCCTGGGGCGAGGTGGAGGGGCTGCGCGCCAAGATCGAATGGTCGGGCGACGCCCTGCGTGACGAGCGCGGCGGCTATCCGGTGCGGCGCGGCCCGCTGCGGGGGGCGGCACGCAGCCCGGTGAACTTCGGGCTGCAATGGTCCGCCGAATTCGTCGACGCCGGCCTGCAATTCGTGCACGGCACGGACCTGCTGGCGCGGCTGTCGCTGCGGATGGACCCTGCGACGCCGCCATCTGCCCCGCCGCTGCGCCCGCTCCCGCCCATGCCCGCGCGGCGTGCCGCCGGGGAGGAGCCCCGGTCGGTGGCGGCCTTCGAGGCGCTGCGCGAAGCGGGGTTCCGGCCCATCGCCTATGAGGAGCGCGGGGTGGAGGCGCGGATTGCCGTCTCGGAAGGGCGTTTCCGCAGCCTGCCGCAGGTGGCGTCCCGCGTGCTGCGTGCGGTGAACGCTATCCTGCCGCCCGAGGTGGAAGTGATTCGCCTGTCCTGGTGGCAGGCCGGGGCCGAGATGGGAGCGATGATGGTGCCGCGCCGCGCCATCGAGGCCGCAGCCGGCGATCGCACGGCGCCGGGGGGCAGCGCAGAGGAGGCCTGGTCCGCCACCACGCTGTTTCCCGCCGAGGGCACCGCTTGGCCCGACGCCTTCGCCGAGCCGGGCCCGCATTGGGATTGGGTGGTGGAACCGCGCCTCAGCCTCCAGCTCGGCGATCCATCCCGCACGCTGCGCTACCAGGGCGCCGTGGCGGCGGGCGCGCGGGTGGAGTTCGGGGCGGGCTTCAGCGCGGCGGGGGCGGTGCAGCAGGCCGTCTTCGGCAATCTCGACCGCGGCCTGCCCTCGGACAGCCAGCTTCCGCGGGTGCGCAGCGACTACGCGCTCTATGCGCGGGACGGGAAGACCTCCATCCCCGGCCTCTATGCCGAGCGCGTGTGGAACCTGGCGCCCGATGTCTTCGCGCGCGCCACGGCGGGGCTGCTGGAGCCGATGTTCGGCGGCATCTCCTCGGAGGTGCTGTGGCGCCCGGTGGATCGCGGCTTCGCCCTGGGGCTAGACCTCAATGTCGTGCAGCAACGCGCGACGGACGGGCTCTTTGGCTTCCGCGACTATGGCGTGGCGACAGGGCATGTCTCGCTCTACGCGGATCTGCCGGTGTGGAACCTCTACGGCATCCTGCGCGCGGGCCGCTACCTGGCGGGCGATTGGGGCGGGACGATCGAGATGGGGCGCCGCTTCGACAGCGGCATCGAGGTGGGCGCCTTCGCCACCTTCACCGACGTGCCCTTCTCCCGCTTTGGCGAGGGGTCCTTCGACAAGGGCATCTATGTGCGCGTGCCGCTCTCCTTGTTCGGCCAGGATTCGCGCGGATACGGCACGGCGGTGATCCGCCCGGTGCAGCGCGATGGCGGGCAGCGCCTGGCGGTGGACAACGCGCTTTGGGAAGTGACGCGGGCCGGGCGGGAAGATGCCGCCCGGCGCGGGATCGGAGGCTATGCGCGCTAGGCCGCGGGAAGCCGGGCCGGAACCCGGCGAGCGACGCGCAGGATTCATGTTGGTTCCGGATTGACCGTGTGGAATGGTCGCGGCTTGGGCGGGACCGCTCGCGCTTGAACCCGCGGCATCGGATGCGCCGCCCCCGCCGACCAGCGCCGGGAGGAAAAGGCCGTGGCAAGAAAGCAGTCCCCCAAGCGCAAGTACGACGCCCTGCCCGACACCGTGGACTTCCGGGATGTCCTTTACCGACCCTCGTTGATCGCGGTGGCGCAGATATCCGACATGGAGGGCTATCGGGCCCACAGCCTCCCGGTGCTGGACCAGGGCAGCGAAGGGGCCTGCACCGGCTATGGCCTCGCGACCGTCGCCAACTACCTTTTGCGCGTGCGCGGCAAGGTGGGGAATGCCGATCCGGTCAGCCCCTGGATGCTCTACACCATGGCGAAGCGCTACGATGAATGGCCCGGGGAGGATTACGACGGATCCAGCGCGCGCGGCGCGATGAAGGGCTGGCACAAGCACGGGCTCTGCGCCCAGCGCCTGTGGAAGGACCACGCCCGCGACAGGACGCTGAACGAAAAGCGTGCCGCCGATGCGATGGAACGTCCACTGGGTGCGTATTTCCGCGTGAACCACAAGGATCTCGTCGCGATGCATGCGGCGATCAGCGAAGTCGGCATCCTTTACGCGACCTGCATCGTCCATGAGGGCTGGCAGGCGGTCGGCCGGGGCGACAGGGAGATCGAGTACCGAGAAGGCGGCATCGGCGGGCACGCCTTCGCCATCGTGGGCTATGACCAGGAGGGCTTCTGGATCCAGAACAGCTGGGGCGAGGACTGGGGCGAGATGGGCCTCGCGCGACTCAGTTACGAGGACTGGCTGGCGAACGGCACCGATGTGTGGGTCGCGGCCCTGGGCGCGCCCGTGCGGCTGGGCCATCAGCGAGGCCCGGCATCGATGATGGCGGGCGCATCACGCAGCTACGAAAGCACGATCTACTCCACGCTGCGCCCGCATATCGTCACTGCGCGGAATGATGGCCAGCTGGACGACAAGGGCACCTATGGCCTGTCGAAGGAGGGGCTGCGCGACATCATCCACGAGCAGTTCCCCGCCCGCACCGCCGCGTGGCGGCGCAAGCGCATCGTTCTCTATGCCCATGGCGGCCTCACCGAGGAGGCCTCGGCGGTCCAGTACGTGGCCAGCAACCGGGACCCCATGCTGAAGGCCGAGGCCTATCCGGTTTCCTTCATCTGGCGCTCCGATGCCTGGAGCACGCTCCGCAACATTCTCCAGGAAGCACTGTCCCGCCGCCGGGACGAGGGGCTGCTCGACGCCGCCAAGGACTTCATGCTCGACCGGCTGGACGACACGCTGGAGCCGCTGGCCCGCGTGCTGGGCGGCAAGGCCATGTGGGACGAGATGAAGGAGAACGCGCGGCTGGCGAGCGCGAATGCGCGCGGCGCCGCGCGGATGACGGCCGATCATCTCATCGCGCTGTCGCAGGCTGGCAAGCTCGACGAGATCCATCTCGTCGGCCACAGCGCTGGCTCAATCCTGCTGGCGCCCCTGGCGCAGCGCTTCGCGGAGCAGGGGCTGGCGATCGACAGCCTGACCCTCTGGGCCCCGGCCTGCACGATGGAACTGTTCGAGCGCGTGTACCGCCCGCTGATCGAGGCGGGCAGCATCAGGAGCTTCGATCTCTACACGCTGGACGATGCCACGGAGCGGGACGACACCTGCGCCGGCATCTATCACAAGTCGCTGCTCTATCTCGTCAGCGCGGCCTTCGAGGAGGTGCCGCGCATTCCCCTCATCCGGGATGGCGTGCCGCTGCTCGGCCTGGCCCGGGACGTGAGCGAGGCGCTGCCGGACTCCTTCTGGCGGGCCAAGGCGCGCAACTGGCACCTCGCCCCGGATCCGGGCGAGAGCGGCGCGCGCCACCATGGCGACTTCGACAATGATCCCGACACCCTGAGGATGACGCTGGAGCGGATCACCGGGCAGAAGCCCGGCACCCCTGGCGCACTTCGCCAGCCTCCTGCCGCCGCTGCAAGGCGCCGCCGGCGGCAGGGGATCGAAACCGCCCTCCGGCGGGCCTGACGGAACGCCCCTGCTCGGGCGCCTAGTTCACGGTGATCCGCGCATCCCGCACCACGGCGCCCCAGGTCTCGATCTCCTGCGCTATCTTGCGCTGCAGTTCCTCGGGCGAGGAGGAGACGGCATCGGCGCCGGCGGCGGTCAGCCGTTCCTGGATCTTCGGATCGGCCAGCGCCTCCTTCAGCACGGCGTTCAGCCGCGCGATCGCCGGTGCGGGCGTGCCATGCGGCGCCATCACCGCCCCCCAGGAGGTGGCCTCGGCCTTTGGCAGACCGATCTCCGCCATGGTCGGCACATTGGGCAGTTGGGAGGTGCGCTTCGGGCCGGTGGTGGCGAGCGCCCGCACCCGCTCGCCCTGGATTTGCCCGATGGCGGAGGGCAACTGGTCCAGCATGAACTGCACGTTGCCCGCCACGGTGTCGTTCAGCGCGGGCGCGCTGCCGCGATAGGGCACATGCGTAACCTCCACGCCCGCGGCGGCGCGGAACAGCTCGGCCACCATATGGGTGGAGGAGCCGGCGCCGGCGGAGCCGAAGCTGGCCTTGCCCGGATTGGCGCGCAGCCAGGCCAGGAATTGCTGCGCCGTGTGGGCCGGCACATTCGGGTTCACGATCAGCACATGGTCGGTCGCGAAGGCCATGGAGATGGGCGCGAGATCTTTCGCCGGATCGAAGCCCATGCTTGGATAGAGATGCTGGTTGATCGTCAGCGTGCCAGTGGTGCCCATCAGGATCACGCTGCCATCGGCCGGGGCGCGCACGACATTCTCCACGCCGATATTGCCACCCGATCCCGCACGGTTCTCCACCACGACCGGCTGTCCCAGGCGCTCGCCCATACGCTCCGCGAGCACACGCGCCACCACGTCGGTGGCACCCCCGGCGGCGAAGGGAACGACGAAGCGGATCGGGCGCGTCGGTGCCCAGCCCTGCGCCGATGCAGGCGTGAATGCGGGCGTGGCGGTGAGCGCGGCGGCGGCGCCGAGAAGGCGGCGTCGGGTGGTGTTCATCTCTTGTCTTTCCTCCGTAATTTTTTGTCTTCGATGCTAGCAGACTGTGGCGTGCCGCTCCTTGATCTCCCGGAGCACGTGATCGGGATCGGCGGCCCACCAGCGGCGGGACAGGATCTCCACCTCGGTGTGGCCGCGATAGCCACCGGCCTCGACCATCGCGCGGATGCCGGGAATGTCGATCACGCCCTCACCGGGCAGGCCGCGGTCAAGGACGGTGTCGGTGGTGGGCACCAGCCAGTCGCAGGCATGGAAGGCGGCGATGCGCGAGCCCGCGCGCCGCACCTGCTCGCGCAGCGCCGGGTCCCACCAGACATGATAGACATCGAGCGCGACGCCGCTGCCCTCGCCCAGCTCGTCGCAGAGATCCAGCGCCTGGCCGAGGGTGGAGAGCACGCTGCGATCCGCGCAGGTCATGGGATGTAACGGTTCCAGCGCGATGGTCACGCCTGCGGCACGCGCGTCATCCATAATGGCGTGCAGCCCATCCCGCACCATGGCGCGGGCGCCGTCGATATCCTTGGAGCCGGGCGGCAGCCCGCCGCAGACCATGACGAGGCAGGCGGCACCGAGCGCATGGGCCTCCTCGATGGCACGGCGGTTGTCATCCAGGGCGACGGTGCGGCCGGCGGCATCGGAGGCCGTGAACATCCCGCCGCGGCAGAGGCCGGAGACGGAAAGCCCCGCATCGCGGATGGCGCGTGCCGCCTGCTTCACCCCCATGGCATGCAGCACGTCCCGCCAGGGGGAGATGCCGGGGATGCCGTGGCGCGCGCAGCCCTCGATGCAGTCCTTCAGTCCCCAGCGCTCCTTTACCGTGACGGTGTTGAGGCTGAGGGGACCCGGCTTTGAATGAGAGGGGGCGCCCATCACGCCACCCCGTGCAGCGCGAGCAGCGACTTCATGCGCATCGCCGCGCGCGCCGGGTCGGACAGCAGGCCCGCTTTATCGGCGAGGCGGAACAACTCCGAAAAGTGCTGGATGGATCGGGTGGATTGCTGGCCGCCGACCATCACGAAATGGTCCTGGTGGCCGTTCAGCCAAGCCATGAAGACCACGCCCGTCTTGTAGAAGCGGGTGGGCGCCTTGAAAATGTGACGGGAGAGCGGGACGGTCGGCGCCAGGATTTCGTGGAAGGTCGAAAGGTCGTTACGCGACAGCGCGGCCAGCGCACCACCCACTGCGGGCGCGATGGGATCGAAGATGCCGAGCAGGGCATCGGAATGGCCCTCCGCATCGCCCGCGATCAGCTCGGCGTAGTTGAAGTCATCGCCGGTATACATGCGCACGCCCTTGGGCAGGCGGCGGCGCATGGAAACTTCCTTCTGGTCGTCCAGCAGCGAAACCTTCACGCCATCGACCTTGTCGGCATGGGCGGCGATGACGTCGAGCGCCACCTTCATCGCCTCCATGTGGTCGTGATGGCCCCAGTAGCCTTCCAGCGCCGGATCGAACATCTCGCCGAGCCAATGGATGATGACGGGTTGCTTCACCTGGGACAGCACGCGGTCATAGACGCGCACATAGTCCTGTGGGGACTTCGCGGCCTTTGCCAGGGCACGGGAGGCCATGAGGATGATGCGGCCGCCCATCGCCTCCACCGCACCGCACTGCTCCTCATAGGCGCGGATGACGTCGTCCACCGTCACGTCGGGGCCTGGCGCCAGATGGTCGGTTCCGGCGCCGGAGGCGATCACCGCATCGGGGAAGTCCTTCGCGGCATCGAGCGAACGCCGGATCAGCTCCTGCGCGCCCGCCCAGTCCAGCCCCATGCCGCGTTGCGCCGTGTCCATCGCCTCCGCCACGCCCAGGCCGAGCGACCAGAGATGGCGGCGGAAGGCGATGGTGCGGTCCCAGTCCACCTTCACGTCCAACCAGGGATCCTGCTCCGCCAGCGCATCCGCCACGACATGCGCGGCGGCATAGGCGATGCGCGGATAGGGCGGCTT
This sequence comes from Muricoccus harenae, assembly GCF_009848505.1. Lineage (GTDB taxonomy): Bacteria > Pseudomonadota > Alphaproteobacteria > Acetobacterales > Acetobacteraceae > Roseomonas > Roseomonas harenae. The sequence continues at coordinate 180,239 of NZ_WWDL01000001.1, read as the reverse complement.
CGCCACCGCGAAGTTGCCGGGCGCGCCGGTGGTGTAGGGCTCCAGCGTGCCGCCGGCGGTGGGCAGGGTCAGCGTGGCCATGTCAGGCCTCCAGCTTGGGCAGGTCGATCCAGCGGCGCTCGGCCCAGGACTTCAGCCCGGCTTCCGCCAGCTGCACGCCCTTGGCGCCGGCCAGCAGGTTCCAGGGATAGTCCGGGCGCTCGCCGGCCACGTGCTTCAGGAATTCCTCCCACTGCACGCGGAAGCCATTGGGATAAGGCTGGGTGTCGGGAACCTTCTGCCAGCCCTCGTAGAAATTGATCTTTTGCGGCTCGTCCGGGTTCCAGACGGGCTTGGGCGTGTTCACGCGGGATTGGGTCCAGCAATCCGTCAGGCCGCAGACGGCGGAGCCATGCGTGCCGTCCACATGGAAGGTCACGAGGTCGTCACGACGGACGCGGGTGGTCCAGGAGGAGTTGATCTGCGCGACGATGCCGCCTTCCAATTCGAAGGTGGCATAGGCCGCATCGTCCGTATCGGCGTTGTAGGGCTTGTTCTGCTCGTCGTAGCGCACGGGGATATGGGTGGCGCCGAGGCAGGAGACCGACCTGGTTTCACCGAAGGTGTTGTCCAGCACGTAGCGCCAGTGGCAGAGCATATCGAGGATGATGCCGCCGCCCTCGGCCTTCTTGTAGTTCCAGCTCGGGCGCTGCGTCGGCTGCAGGTCGCCCTCGAAGACCCAGTAGCCGAACTCGCCGCGCACCGAGAGGATGCGGCCGAGGAAGCCGCTGTCGATCACCATCTTCATCTTGCGGATACCGGGCAGGAACAGCTTGTCCTGTACCACGCCGTGCTTGATGCCGGCGGCCTGGGCCACGCGTACCAGCTCCAGCGCATCCTCCAGGTTATCGGCGGTCGGCTTCTCGCAATAGATGTGCTTGCCGGCGGCGATGGCCTTGCGGATCAGTTCGGCGCGCATCTGGGTGGTGGCGGCGTCGAAGAAGATCGTGTCGTCCGGATTGGCCAGGGCGGCATCCAGGTCCGTGCCGACGCGGTCAATGCCATGGGCCTCGGCCAGCGCCTCCAGCTTTTCCCGGTTGCGGCCGACGATGATCGGGTCGGGCATGATCCGATCGCCATTGGACAGTGGCACGCCGCCATCCTGCCGGATGGCCGCGATGGAGCGGATCAGGTGCTGGTTCATCCCCATGCGGCCGGTCACGCCATGCATGATCAGGCCGATACGCCGCTGCGCCATTCGCGCGTTCCTCCGGGAAGATGTTTAAGGTAACTGTGCGGTTACCTAAGCCCCCCGGGAGAGGGTTCGTCAAGGGCGAAGCCAGCCGAGCACCACCTCCACCGAATGGGCCTCCCGCGCCTCGATCGCGGCCTCGGCCTCCAGCCCGGTCCCGAAGATCGCGGACAGGGTGTGCATGTTCGATATGTAGAAATGGCCCAGTGCCACGATGGTGATATAGGCCTGCACCGGGTCCGCCTCCTGGCGGAACACCCCCTCGGCCGCGCCGCGGCGCAGCACGGTGCGCAGCGTATCCAGCAAGGGGGAATACAGGGCGGGCACCTGCTCGCTGCGCGCCAGATAGGCAGCGCGGTGCAGGTTCTCCTGGTTCAGCAGGGCAACGAATTCGGGATGCCGGGCGGTGTAGCGAAGGTTGAAGCGCACCAGTCGCGCCATCGCCTCCGCCGGCGGCAGGTCTCCGACTTCGAGGGCACGCTCCTCGTTCCGCTTATGGGCATAGGCGGCTTCCAGCACCGCCACCCACAGGTCCTCCTTGTTGCCGAAATAGGCGTAGAGCATCCGCTTGTTGGCGCCGGCCCTCGCCGCGATCTCGTCCACCCGCGCGCCGGCCAGGCCATGGGTGGCGAATTCGGCCAGGGCGGCATCGAGGATGCGCTGGCGGGTGGCCTCGGCGCGGGGGCTGCGCGGAATGGTTCGTGAAGGGGCGTCCATGCGCCCCATCCTGTCCGCGATGGGCGGCGGAGGCGAGAGGGCCTGACGGCGGAGCCGCCGCATCCCGGGGATGGGCGGCCCCGCCACGCACCGGCTGGTTCGCTACTAAGGCCGAGCGCTGCTAGCCCAGCACCCCGAAAAGCCAAAGCAGAAGGATGATGGGGATGGGAATGCCGATGAGCCAGAGCAGTATGCCGCGCATCGCGGGTGTCTCCATGTTGTTCTGCGCTTCTGCAACGTGAGGGGCTTGCGGGAGGTTGCGGCGCCGGCGCAGCCTCCGTTCCATGGAAACGCCGATCAGCAACGAGACCCCCTGGGTCCCTTCCGCCCGCTATCCCGATCCCCGGCTGCGGGATCTCGATCCATCCTTCGCGCGCTATCACCTGATGAATGCGACGGTGCACAAGCTGGCGGGCGGCACCCGCTGGGGCGAGGGCCCGGTCTGGTTCGGCGATCACCGCTGCCTCATCTGGTCCGACGTGCCGGCCAACCGCATGCTGCGCTGGGACGCGCAGACGGGCGCCACCACCATCTTCCGCGCCCCCTCCAACTACTCCAACGGCAATGCGCGGGACCGCGAGGGCCGGCTGATCACCTGCGAGCATCTGGGCCGCCGCGTCACTCGCACCGAGCATGACGGAAGCATCACCGTCATCGCCGACCGGCTGGACGGGAAGCGCCTGAACTCCCCGAACGACGTGGTGGTGAAGTCCGATGGCACGATCTGGTTCACCGATCCGCCCTTCGGCATCCTGGGCGACCATGAGGGCGGGCGCGCCGAAAGCGAGTTGCCACAAGCTGTCTATTGCGCCGATCCAGCACGCGGAACGCTGGAGGTGGTGGCGGACGGCATCGAAGGTCCCAATGGCCTTGCCTTCAGCCCGAACGAATCGCTGCTCTATGTCGTCGAGAGCCGCTACAGCCCTCGCAAGATCCTCTCCTATTCGGTCGGCGAGGGCGGGCGCCTCTCCAACCGGCGCGACTTCATCGTGGCCGAGCCCGGCGGTACGCCGGACGGCTTCCGGGTGGATGAGGACGGCAATCTCTGGTGCGGCTGGGGCATGGGCACGGCCGAACAGGACGGCGTGCGGGTGTTCAACAAGGATGGCGCGCCAATCGGGCATATCGACCTGCCGGAACGCTGCGCGAATGTCTGCTTCGGCGGGCCGCACCGGAACCAGCTTTTCATCACCGGCGGGCGGTCGCTGTATTCGGTCTTCGTGAACACGCGCGGGCTCTGAGGGGCGGAGGCCGCGGCCGGATCGTTGTGCTGGTCGGCACGGAGGGTTGCCAGGAAAGCCGCGGAACCAGCATGGTCCGGCCCGCCTGCGGGATGGCATTCGTTCGCGGGATCATGCCGGCAGCCGGGACCCGCCGGCGAGTGAGGGGGTCCAGATGGATTTCAGTGTCGGTAAGTCCCTGTCGCTCATGGCGCGAACGGCGCCCTATCTCGGGCTGCGCGCCGCCGTCTATTTCGGGATGGCAGCGACCTATATCCTCGCCACGGGCGGCGGTGCCGGGATCGGCTTCGGCATCGGCGGCTTGTTGGGCCCCGATGGCCGGCTCGGCGGGGCCTTCTGGGGCGGCGCGGCCGGCTGCGGGTTGACCGCGGGAGTCATCTATCTCCTGCGGGAATACATCCTCTACGTCGTGAAGGCCGGCCATGTCGCCGTGCTGGTCGAGATGCTGGATGGCCGGCCCCTGCCCGATAGCCAGGGGCAGCTTGCCCAAGGCGCCAGCGTGGTGAAGGCGCGCTTCGCCGAGGCGAGCGTGCTCTTCGCGATCGATCAGTTGGTGAAGGGCGTGATCCGCGCCATCACCGGCCTCATAAACGGCGTCGCCACCATCCTGCCCCTGCCGGGCATCGGCGCACTTGTCGGCATGTTCGGCGCCTTCCTCCGCATGTCGGTCGGCTTCGTGGACGAGGTGATCCTCGCCCATGCCGTCCGCACACGCGCGCAGAACCCCTGGGAATCGGCGCGCGAGGCGCTGGTGCTCTATGGGCAGAACTCCAGGGCCATGCTGAAGAACGCCGCCCTCCTGGCGCTCGTCGTCCATGGCCTAGCCTTCCTCATCTTCCTGCTGGTGCTCGCCCCGGCGGCGGCCCTCGCCTATGCCATGCCGGGCAGCTGGAGCGCAGCGGGAGTGGTCTTCGCGCTGATCCTCGCCTGGTCTGTCAAGGCAGCCGTCCTCGAGCCCTTCGCCATCGCCTGCATGATGCAGGCCTTTTTCACTGTGACGGCGGGGCAGTCCCCCGACCCGGCCTGGGATGCGAAGCTCGGCCGGATGTCGGGCAAGTTCGGCGCGCTGAAGGAAAAGGCGAAGGGCTTCCCCGGCACGCGCAGGGCCGGCCCCTGGGGCGCGCCGAGCACGAGCAGCCCGTAGCGCCGGTTAGCGGCTGAGCGTCCGCCCCACCGCCTCCTGCCAGGCGCCATGCCGGCGCGTGGCCTCCTCCGCCGGCATGTCCGGCTCGAAGCGCACGCGGCGGCGCCAATGGGTGGCGTTGTCGCCGGGCGGCGGGCAGAGCCCGGCCTGCACGCCGGCCAGATAGGCGGCGCCCAGCGCGGTGGTCTCCGCCACGGCCGGTACGTCCACCGGGCATTGCAGCGCATCCGCCAGGAACCGCATCGTCCAGTCGCTCGCGGTCATGCCGCCATCCACGCGCAGCACCGTGCTGCCCATTTCCGGCCAGTCGGCGCGCATCGCATCCAGCAGGTCCCGCGTCTGCCAGGCAACGCTTTCCAGCGCGGCACGCGCGATCTCGGGGGCGCCGGCGCCGCGTGTCAGGCCCAGGATGGCGCCGCGCGCCCGGGCATCCCAATGCGGTGCGCCCAGCCCGGTGAAGGCGGGCACCATCACCACGCCCGAATCGGGATCGGCACGGGCGGCCAGCTCCCCCGCCTCGGCGGCATGGCGGATGATGCCCAGCCCGTCGCGCAGCCATTGCACCGCGGCGCCGGCAACGAAGATTGCGCCTTCCAGCGCGTAGGTCCGGGCGCCGCCGATCTGCCAGGCGACCGTGGTCAGCAACCGGTGGGTGGAGCGAACGGGGGTCGCGCCGGTGTTCAGCAGCATGAAACAGCCGGTGCCATAGGTGGATTTCGCCATGCCCGGCGCGAAGCAGGCCTGGCCGAGCGTCGCCGCCTGCTGGTCGCCCGCCATGCCGCGGATTGGGATGGCGGCACCGAGCAGAGCGGGATCGGTGGTGCCGAACTCGCTGGCGCAGTCGCGCAGCTCGGGCAGCAGCGCGCGGGGAATGTCGAGGGCGCGCAGGATGTCGTCATCCCACTCCCCGCGCCGGATGTCATAGAGGGCGGTGCGCGCGGCATTGGTGGCATCCGTCGCATGCACGCGGCCGCCGGTCAGGCGCCACAGCAGGAAGCTGTCGACCGTGCCGAAGGCCAGTTCCCCCCGTGCCGCACGGTCCCGCAATCCGGGGATCTCCGCCAGCATCCACATCAGCTTGGTCGCGGAGAAATAGGGATCGGCGAGCAGGCCGGTGCGCTCCGTCAGCAGCTCCTCCAGCCCCTCGGCGCGCAGGCGCTCGCAGATGGCGGCGCTGCGGCGGTCCTGCCAGACGATGGCATTGTGCACCGCGCGCCCGGTTGCGCGGTCCCAGACCAGGGTGGTCTCGCGCTGGTTGGTGATGCCGATGCCGGCCAGGCCCGCCGCCGAAACGCCGCCGCGCTCCATCGCGCCGCGCAGGCAGGCGATGGAATGGGCGATCAGGTCCTCCGCCGCATGCTCCACCCAGCCGGGCATCGGGAAGTGCTGCGGCAGTTCCAGCTGATGCGTCGCGCGCGGATGCAGGGCGGCATCGAACAGGATTGCCCGCGTGGAGGTCGTGCCCTGATCGAGCGCCAGCAACGCATCCGAACCCATCCGCTTCCCCCCAGGTGATTCCTGGCGCAGCATAGCGGCATGGACGTGATCCTTCATGACCTCTGCGGTGCCGATCCGGCCAGGCGCTTCTCCCCCTATTGCTGGCGGGTGCGAATGGCGCTGGCCCATAAGGGTATCGCGCACGAGACACTTCCCTGGCGCTTCACCGAAAAATCGGCCATCGCCGATGCCGGTACGGACAAGGTGCCCGTGCTGCGCCATGCGGACCGCACCATCCATGAGAGCTGGCGCATCCTCGAATATCTCGAGGACAACTGGCCGGGCGCGCCGACACTCTTCGGCGGCGAGGGCGGACGGGCGCTCGCCCGCTTCGTCAACACCTGGTCGGACGCCGTGATGGTGCCCGGCATCGTCCGGCTCATCATCTCCGACATCCCCGCGCATCTCGCCCCGGAGGATGCCGAATACTTCACCCGCTCTCGGGAAAAGCGCTTCGGCAAGCCGCTCGCCGAGATTACCGCCGACCGCGAGCAGGCGGTGGAAGCCTTCCGCCGCGACCTGCATCCACTGCGTATGGTGCTGCGGGAGCGCCCCTGGCTGTCCGGCCCCACGGCGGGGGCGGCGGATTACATCGCCTTCGGGCCGCTGCAATGGGCGCGCTGCACCTCGGCCTTCCCACTGCTGGCGCCGGATGATCCAGTCCATGCCTGGCGCGGGCGGCTGCTGGACGCCTTCGGCGGCCTCGCCCGCGCGATGCCGGCGGAAGAGATCGGCTGACCCAGGGCGCGGCACTCGCGCACTCGCGGGCGCCCCCCTGATGATCCAGCAGGCAAACCGCTGCTTATCCCGGCATCCGGCCGTGCCGGCATGCGCCCGGGGCATGCTTCCGCGCCGGGCCTCCGATTGGCCCCGCCCCGCCCCTGCCCCATGATGAGGCCCCGCACCCGATGGGACATTTCTCGATGCTGACGCGACGCGGCCTCGCGCGCGGGGCCCTGGGCCTCGGCGCCGCCTCCCTCTCCCCTTCCCTGGCCGGTGCGCAGGCCACCTGGCCGGACCGCCCCCTGCGCCTGGTCATCGGCTATCCGCCGGGCGGCGCCTCCGACGTCTTCGGGCGGATGATCGCCGGGATGATGGGGCCGCGCCTCGGCCAGAACGTGGTGGTGGAGAACCGCCCCGGCGGCGGTGCCGTGGTGGCGAGCGAGAACGTGGTCCGCAGCCCCGCCGACGGCTACTCGCTGCTGCATGTCGACAACGGCATCCTCGTCTACAACCCGGCCCTCTATGCGCGGCTGCCTTACGACCCGGACAAGGACCTGGCCGGGGTGGGCTTCATCGGGCGCTTCCCGCTGTTCCTGGTGGTGCGGCCCGACAGCCCGGTTCAGGACCTGGCCGGCTATGTCGCGGCCTCCAAGGCCAGGGCGCCGACCTATGGCTCGCCCGCCGTCGCCTCCCCCCATCACCTGGCCATGGAGATGCTCAAGCGCCGCGCCGGCTTCGATGCCACCCATGTGCCCTATCGCGGCGGCCCGGCGGCCATGCAGGACCTGCTCTCCGGCACGGTGGACAGCGTGGTGATCGACTGCGCCTCGGGTACCGCCTTCATCAATGATGGCAAGGTGCGTGCCCTGGCCGTGCTCAGCGAGGCTCGCTCCCCCACCAGCCCGCAGGTGCCGACGACCCGGGAACTGAGGGTCGCCAATGCGGTAGCCTATGGCTGGCAGGGGATCAGCGTGCCCGCCGCCACCCCGGCCCCGATCGTCGCACGCCTTTCGGCCGAACTGACCCGCGCCATCGCCTCGGACGAGATCCAGGCCCGCTTCAGGACCCTCGGGATCGAGCGCGCGGATTATACCCCCGCCGAATTCGCGGCCTTCGTGCAGAAGGAGAACGCCGAATGGCGCCCACTGATCCGGGATCTGGGCATCCGGCTGGACAGTTGAGCGGGGCGTGATGCCCCCGGGATGGTCAGGGGCGGGGCGGACCGGTAGGTATCGGGCCCATCACCCGCTCGGCCACCCCGCATAGCCAGCTGCCTGGCCGCCAGATTGGGATACCAGACGCCCTTGCTCCGCCGCCTCCGCTCCATCGCCCGTGGCATCCGTCGCCTGGAACCGGGCCATTTTCTCGGCAAGCTCCAGTCCCTGGAGGTGACCTCCGGCACCGTTGCCCGCAATGCGGAGCTGGCAGCCTGGAACAGCAAGGTGCTGGGCTCGGCCATGGCCAGCCAGTTCTATGAGGCCGGCCTGGCCGGCGGGCTCGCCCCGCTGCCGCCGGATCCGGTGGAAATAGGCTTCGGCGGCCGGCTTTGCCGCCAGGAGGACATCGAGAGCCACTGGCTCCGCCACTGGTGCGGCCAGATCGGCTTCGTGCCCATGTACCACCGCAAGGTCTGGGAGGACTGCTACACCCTCCAGGCCCTGTACGAGCGCGGCATGCTGGCGCCCGGCAAGCGTGGCCTGGGCTTCGCGGTCGGCGCCGAATGGCTGCCGAGCTTCCTAGCCAAGCGCGGCGCGAAGGTGCTGGCCACCGATCTCGACCCGAACGACCTGCGCGCCCAGGCCTGGATCGCGGTGGACCAGCATGGCGGCCGGCTGGACACGATCTACAAGCCCAGCCTGATCGAGATCGACACCTTCAACGATCGCGTCTCGCTCCGCGCCGTGGACATGAACGCCATCCCGGCCGACCTGCACGGAGAATTCGACTTCCTCTGGTCGATCTGCTCGCTGGAGCATTGCGGATCGATCCACCAGGGGCTCGACTTCGTGGTGGAGGCCATGAAGTGCCTGCGCCCCGGCGGCGTCGCGGTGCACACCACCGAGTTCAACATGAACCCGGATGGCCCGACCATCGAATCCGGCGCCACCGTGCTGTTCCAGCGCCGCCACATCGAGGAGCTGGAGGCGCGGCTGTCCCTGGCCGGGCACCGCATGTTGCCGATGGATTTCGGCACCGGCAACGGCATCCTGGACCAGTTCGTGGACCTGCCGCCCTATCCCAATGCCAACTGGCCGCTACCGATTCCTGAGCCGCCACATCTCCGGCTCTCGATCCAGGGCATGGTCGCCACCTCGATCGGCCTCACTGTCGAAAGGGGCGAATAGCCTACAGGTCGCGGGGTCCGGGGGCCGCGCCCGGCCCCCGGTGGGATCCAGGGGCAAAGCCCCCGGCGAGGTTCACCGCGCGAGAGAGTCGTGCGCCGCCAGGCAAGCCATATCCAGGATCCCATTCACGCCTGAGGCGATGGACAGGATCTGCGCCGGCTTGGACAGCCCCATGAGCAGCGGCCCGATGACGGGGGCGTTGGTCAGGCGCGGGATGGCCTTGCTGAGGATGTGCGCGGCGTGCAGCCCCGGCATCACCAGCACATTCGCCGTCCCCGTCAGGCGGCAGAACGGGTAGAGCGCCTGCAGCTGCCGGTCGAGCGCCACGTCCGCGGCCATCTCGCCCTCATATTCGAAGCCGACATCGCCCCGCTCATCGAGCAGCGCGACCGCCTTGCGCACCGTCTCCGGGATCACGCTGCCGCGCGGGTCTCCGAAGGTGGAGAAGGAGAGGAAGGCCACCCGCGGCTCCAGCCCCAGGCGGCGGGCCTGTGCCGCGGATTGCACCGCGATCTCCGCCAGAGTCTCGGGATCCGGGCGCTCATGGATGGTCGTGTCGGCCAGCAGCACCGTACCGACGCGGCGCGTCAGCAGCAGCGTCAGGCCGAAGAGTACACCCGGGCCGCCATCCGAGGCCGGGGCCGGGTCGATCGCCAGGGTGATCTGCTTCAGCGCGGCGGAGTAGGAGCGCGTGGTGCCGGTGACCATCGCATCGGCATCGCCCATCGCCACCATGCAGGCGGCGAAGACGTTGCGGTCCAGGTTCACCGCGCGCTGCGAGTCACGGAAGAGGAAGCCCTTCCGTTGCATCCGCTGGTACAAATATTCGGCGTAGCGCCGGTTGCTGTCGGAGAGCGCGGCGTTGTGGATCTCGATGCCGTCCGGCAGCGGCACGCCGAGCGCCGCGACGGTCGCATGGATGCGCTCCTCGCGCCCCACCAGCACGGGCGTGCCGTAGCCGGCGTTGCGGAAGGCGATCGCGGCGCGGATCGTCTTCTCCTCCTCGCCCTCGGCGAAGACCACGCGGCGTGGGTTCTGCCGCACACGCTCGGTGATTGCCTCCAGCGCGCCGCCGGCAGCGTCCAGCTTCTGCGCCAGGTCACGCGCGTAGCGCTGCATGTCGATGATGGGCTTGCGGGCAACGCCGCTATCCATCGCCGCCTTCGCCACGGCCGGCGAGACGCGCGAGATCAGGCGCGGGTCGAAAGCGTGCGGGATGATGTAGTCCGGGCCGAAGCGCAGCCCGGCGCCACCACCGGCGCCCGCCACCTCCTCCGGAACGTCCTCGCGCGCCAGCATGGCCAGGGCCTCGGCGGCGGCGATCTTCATCGGCTCGTTGATCGTGCTCGCGCGCACGTCCAGCGCCCCGCGGAAGATGAAGGGGAAGCCGAGGACGTTGTTCACCTGGTTCGGATAATCCGAGCGCCCGGTGGCCACGATGCAGTCGGGGCGGACGGCCTTCGCCTCATCGGGCGTGATTTCCGGATCGGGATTGGCCATCGCGAAGATGATCGGCTTCTCGGCCATGGCGCGCACCATCTCCGGCGTCACCGCGCCCTTCTTCGACAGGCCGAAGAAGGCATCGGCGCCGGAAAGCGCCTCGGTCAGCGTCCGCGCCTCGGTGTCGGTGGCATGGGCCGACTTCCACTGGTTCATGCCCTCGACGCGGCCGCGGTAAAGCACGCCCTTGGTGTCGCACATGACGATGTTCTGCGGGCGCATGCCCATGGCGCGCAGCAGCTCGGCGCAGGCGATGGCGGCGGAGCCGGCGCCGTTGATCACCAGCTTCGTGCTCTTCAGGTCGCGCCCCGTCAGGTGGCAGGCATTGATCAGGCCCGCGGCGGCGACGATGGCGGTGCCGTGCTGGTCGTCATGGAAGACCGGGATGTCCATGATCTCGCGCAGGCGCTGCTCGATCACGAAGCATTCGGGGGCCTTGATGTCCTCGAGGTTGATGCCGCCGAAGGACGGGGCGAGGAAGCGGACGCAGTTGACGAACTCGTCCACGTCCGAGGTGTCCACGCAGAGGTCGATGGAATCCACCTCGGCGAAGCGCTTGAACAGCGCCGCCTTGCCTTCCATCACCGGCTTGCTCGCCACCGCGCCCAGGTCGCCCAGGCCCAGCACAGCGGTGCCGTTGGAGATGACGGCGACCATGTTGCCCTTGGCCGTGTAGTCATAGGCAAGCGACTTGTCCCGGTGGATCTCCAGGCAAGGCTCGGCGACGCCAGGGGAATAGGCGAGCGACAGGTCGCGCGCCGTGGCCAGCGGCTTGGTGAGGCGGATCTCCAGCTTGCCGGGCTTGCCCTCGGCATGCATGGCGAGCGCCTCTTCGCGGGTGATGCGTGCGGTGCGGGAATCCCCGTTTCCGCTGCGGCGCGCGTCGTCCATCCTCATTCCTCCGGTAGCGTAGGTCGGCCCTTATGGGCCAGGGATGGGGGCGCCGTGAAGCACTTCGCCGCGCTGTTTTGCACCTACGCCGTTTCGCGCGTCCGCGTGCCGGTCTAGGTTGCGGCGCAGCATGACTCCGATCCCCGATGCAGCCGGCGCAACACCGGCCATGGCGCAATGGTTCGCCGCGAAGCAGGCGCATCCGGATGCGCTTGTCTTCTTCCGCATGGGCGACTTCTTCGAGATGTTCTTCGCAGATGCGGTAACAGCCGGAGAGGCGCTGGGCCTCGCCGTGTCGCATCGCGGGGAACATGGCGGCCAGCCTGTGCCGATGGCCGGCGTGCCGGTGCATGCGATGGAAGCCTATCTCGCCCGGCTGATCCGGCGGGGCTTCCGGGTGGCGATCTGCGAGCAGATGGAGACGCCCGAGGCCGCCAAGGCCCGCAAGGCTTCCGCCGTGCGGCGTGAGGTGGTGCGGATCGTCACCCCTGCCACGGTGACGGAGGAGGCGCTGCTGGAAGGCGCCCGCCCCTCCTGGCTGCTGGCCCTGGCGCCCGAGGGTGCGGAGCGCGTGGGCGCGGCCTGGCTCGATGTCTCCACCGGCCATGTCTGTACCGAGAGCCTGGGCGCGGCCGAGCTGGGCGCCCTGCTGGCCCGGTTGGAGCCAGCCGAGGTGGTGGCGCCCGAATCCCTTGCGGCCGGCGATGCCCTCACCCCCCTCGGCGGGCTGGTGCGGGAGGCCGCGCCGCCGCGCGACGGCGCCCGGTTGGCGGCCGAGGCCTGGGGCGTGGCCAGCCTCGCCGCCTTCGGTAGCTTCACGGACGGCGAGACGGCGGCGCTGGCCATGGCGCTGGATTATGTGCGCACTGCCTCAGGCGGCACCCTCCCCCGCCTTGCCCCGCCGGAATCGCGCGGCGGCGAGGGGACCCTGCGGATGGACGCCGCCACCCGCCGGAGTCTGGAGATCCTCAAGGCCGAGCGCGGCGGGAAGGATTGCCTGCTGGGCGCCGTGGACCGGACCCTGACCGCCGCCGGGGCGCGGGAACTGGCCGCCCGCCTCGCCTCGCCGCTCGCCGAAGCTGCCCCCATCACCGTCCGGCATGACGCCGTGTCCTTCCTGTTGGCCGCCGATTCGGTCCGGACCGGGCTGCGGGACGCGCTGAAGGGCGCCCCCGACATGGCCCGCGCCCTGGGCAGGCTTTCCGTGGAGCGCTTCTTTCCCCGCGACTTCGCCGCCCTGCGCGATGGCCTGGTCCGGGCCGAGGCCATGCAGGCCGCCCTCGGCGACGCCACCGGCGTGCCCCCCATCCCGCCGCTGCTGCTTCAAGCCGCCGAGGCGTTGGTGCCGAAGGCCTCGCCCCGCGCCGAACTCGCCCGTGCCCTGGCTGCGGAACTGCCCGCCCGGCTGGAGGATGGCGGCGTCATCGGTGCGGACTATGACGGCGAGCTCGATGCCCTGCGCCGCCTGCGGGATGACGCGCGCGGGGCTATCCTGGCCTTGCAGATGGATCTGGCACAGGCCTGGGGCGTGGCGAGCCTGAAGATCCGCCACCACCAGCAGCTTGGCTTCCTGGCGGAGGTTCCCTCGGCGGCCGGCGAGACCCTGCTGCGCCAGAAGCCGGCCCCCGGTCCCATGGCCCCGATCCACCGCCAGAGCATGGCCAGCGCCCATCGCTTCACCTGCGGCGCCCTCTCGGAGCTGGACCGCAAGCTCTCCCAGGCGCGGGACGAGGCGGCACGGCGGGAAGCGCTGGTGGTGCGCCATCTTCGCAAGCTCTGCCTGGACGCCGCCACCGGTATCGCGGCAGCCGCCCGGGCCGTGGCGGAACTCGATGTCCACGCCGCCTCCGCCGAACTGGCCGCTGGCGGCGGCTGGTGCCGGCCGGACATGCCGGACCGTCCGGAATTCTGCGTCACCCAGGGCCGTCACCCGGTGGTGGAGGCGGCGCTGCGCCGGAATCGTGGCCCCGCCTTCGTCCCGAACGATGCCGACCTCTCCCCGGGCCGCCGCCTCTGCCTCCTCACGGGGCCGAACATGGCGGGCAAGTCCACCTATCTCCGCCAGAACGCCCTGATGGTGGTGCTGGCCCAAGCGGGGCTCTTCGTGCCGGCCGAATCGGCCCGGATCGGCTTGGTGGACCGGCTCTTCTCCCGCGTCGGCACCGCGGACGACATCGCCGGGGGTCGCTCCACCTTCATGGTGGAGATGAGCGAGACGGCGGCAGTGCTGAACCAGGCCGGCCCCCGCTCCTTCGTGGTGCTGGACGAGGTGGGGCGCGGCACCGCCACCTGGGACGGGCTCGCCATTGCCTGGGCGGTGCTGGAGACGCTGCACGACCGGCTTCGTTCCCGCACCCTTTTCGCCACGCATTTCCACGAGCTGACGGCCTTGGCCGGAAAGCTGCCGGAACTCACCCCCGCTGCCATGAAGGTGCGGGAGCATCGCGGGCAGGTGGTGTTCCAGCATTTGGTGGGGCCGGGTGCCTCCGAGCGCTCCTGGGGCCTGCATGTCGCACGGCTGGCTGGCGTCCCGCGCGACGTGGTGGCGCGGGCAGAGGTGGTGCTGACATCGCTCGAGGAGCGCGCGCGGGGGCTGGACCCGCTTTCGGGCGAACTGCCGCTCTTCGCCGCCGCGCCAGGACCCAAACCGGAACAAGAGGGGGCACCGGATGCGCTGCATGCCGCCCTGGAGGCCCTCGATCCTGATGCGATGGCGCCACGCGAGGCGCTGGAAGTCCTCTATCGGCTGAAATCCCTGCTCCCAGGCCACGGAATGGCTGTTGCGACGCAGCGCGACTCCCTATCTTCCGTCAAATGAACACCGCTGGCCTCGGCGCTGCCGAAGCATTTGTCGCGTCGCAGCCGGGGCTGGACGGGTTGGAATCCTGGCCTCCTCCCTCCCGGGACACGGCGCTGGTCCTGCTTCGCCGCCACCTCAGCCGCATCCAGGGCGGCATGCAGGAGCGATTCGAGCAGGAGAACCTGCCCGGACTGACCGCCGCTCGTGCCCTGGCCACCGAGATGGACGGGCTGATCGCCGCCATCCTGCGCTACAGCCTTGCCGCCACCGCGGGCTCCGGGCCGGACGCCGCACCGCGCTTCGCCCTGGCGGCCACTGGTGGTTATGGCCGCGGCACTCTGGCGCCCTACTCCGACATCGACCTGCTCTTCGTGTCGGACGAGCCGCTGGACGCCCCCGGCCGCCGCGCCGTGGAGTTCATGCTCTATCTGCTCTGGGACCTGGGGGTGAAGGTCGGGCACGCCACCCGCTCCATCGCCGAATGCCTGGTGGATGCGAAGGCTGACACCACGGTCCAGACCGCCCTGCTTGATGCGCGCTACCTGGAAGGCGACCGCGGCGTCCATGCCCGCTTCGATGACGCCTATGCCGCGGCCCGCGCCGAATGGGGCGTCGGCCAGTTCCTGCACGCCAAGCAGATCGAGCGCGGGCTGCGCCACGCCCGCTATGGTGACAGCCCTTATCTGGTCGAGCCACATATCAAGGAGGGGCGCGGCGGGCTGCGCGATCTCCAGACCATGTATTGGCTGGCCCGCTACGCCTTCGGGGTCGAGAAGATGTGGCAGCTGGTCGGGCCCGAGAGCCCGGGCGGCGGGCTGCTCACCGCCCAGGAGGCGCGGGCCTTCCGCCGGGCCTGGTCCTTTCTCTGGAGCGTGCGCTTCCACCTCCATTACGTCACCGGCCGCGCCGAGGAGCGCCTGACCTTCGATCTGCAGCCGGTCGTCGGCGCCCGCATGGGCTACACCCGCCATGGCAAGCAGGATGGGGTGGAGCGCTTCATGAAGCACCTCTTCCTCACCGCGCGGGAGGTGGTGCGCCTCAAGCGCCTGCTGGAGCCGGCGATCGAGCGCGCGGCCATGGGCATGCCCGCTCTCCAGCCTGCGCCGGATGAGGCGATGGCCCGGTCCGGGCTGACGCTCGCGGACGGCAAGCTGCTCTTCGACCCGCGGCACGATGTCGCGGCGGATCCGGCGGTGATGCTGCGGATCATGCGAATGGCGCGGGACCGGGGGCTGGAGATCCACCCGCTGGGCCTGCGTGCGCTGATCCGCAATGCCCGCTACGCCGCCCGCCTGCGCGGCCACCCCGGGGCGGCCACCCTCTTCCTCGATATCCTGACTGGCAAGAACAGCGCGCGATGGCTGCGCTCCCTGAACGAGGCCGGGGTGCTCTCCCGCCTCATCCCGGAATGGGCCCGGATCGTTGGGCTGATGCAGTTCGACACCTACCACGTCTTCACCGTGGAGGAGCACACCATCGAGGCCGTGGGCGTGATGAACGCCCTGGAGCGGGGGGAGCTGGACACCATCGCCCCCGTCGCCTCCGAGCTGGTGGGGCAACTGCAATCCCGCCGCGCCCTCTATGCCGCCATCCTGCTGCACGACATCGCCAAGGGCCGCGGCGGTGACCATTCCGAGCTGGGCGCCGGCATCGCGCAGGAGCTCTGCCCGCGCCTCGGCCTCTCCCCGGAGGAGACCGAGACCGTCTCCTGGCTGGTGCTGAACCACCTGCTGGTCAGCCAGACCGCCTTCAAGCGCGACATCGACGACCCCAAGACCATCCTCGACCTGGCCGAGGTGGTGCAGTCCCCCGAACGCCTCCGCCTGCTGCTGGTGCTGACCGTCTGCGACATGCGGGCGGTCGGGCCCAAGGTGTGGAACGGGTGGAAGGCCACGCTGCTGCGGGAACTCTACTGGCGCGTGGCCGAGGTCCTGGCCGGCGGCCTTTCCGTGCCTGAGCGGGACGTGCGCGTGGCCCGCGCGCGGGAGGCGGCGGCGGCGGCGCTGGAGGGCCGGCCGGCGGCGGAGGTGGAGCGCTTCCTCTCCCTCGGCTATCCCGGCTACTGGCTTTCCTTCGACCCCGACACCCATGCCCGCCACGCTGCCCTGATCCGGGAGGCCGAGGCGACCGGCGCGCCGCTGACCGTCCGCACCGAGGTGCTGGAGGACCGGGCCGTGACCGAGGTGACGGTCTATACCGCCGACCATCCCGGCCTGTTCAGCCAGATCGCTGGCGCCCTGGCCGTGGGTGGCGCCTCCATCGTCGACGCCCGCATCCACACCATGACAAACGGCATGGCGCTGGACACCTTCTGGGTGCAGGACGCCGCCGGCGGCGCGCTGGACGCCCCGCACCGCCTGGCCCGCCTCTCGGTGATGATCGAGCAGGCTCTGTCCGGCCGGATGCGGATCAACGAGGAGATCAGCAAGGTGAAGCGCGAGCCCGCGCGGCTCCGCGCCGTGACGGTCCCGCCCCGCGTGGTGATCGACAACCATGCGAGCAACACCCACACGGTGATCGAGGTGAATGCCCGCGACCGCCCCGGCCTGCTGCATGACGTGACGGCCGCGATCTCCGCCCAGGGGGTCCAGATCGCCTCCGCCCATGTCACCACCTATGGCGTGCGGGCGGTGGACGTCTTCTATGTGAAGGACCTGTTCGGCCTGAAGCTCGAGAACGAGCGCAAGCTGGACGGGCTGCGTGGCGCGGTCCTGGCCTCCCTGACACCGGAGCCGGCGCAGGCGGCCTGACGGCAGGGCACAACCCCGCTCCGCCTGAGGCGTTCCCTCCACGAGACACGGAGGACCCGACCATGGCTGAGAACCCCAAGAGCGAAGCCCCGGGCATCCTGGAGAGCTGGGGCACAGAGACGAAGAATGCCCGGCCGGCGAGCGTCGGCCAGCACGATCCGCTCCGGGACCCGAATGGGGATCCCTCCGGGCCCGGGGTGAAGCCGGCGGAGTACAAGACCGCCGAACATGCCGACGAGGCCTCCGCCGGCCCTGCGGGGCACCATGCCACCGTGCCCGTGAAGGAGGCGAAGGAGATCAAGCCAGGCGCGAAGCGGGACGCACCGCCGATGAGCGGGATAGCGCAGGAATAGCGGAGGCGCCGCTCCGGCCAACCTCGCCGAACGGGCCTTGCTGCCCTCCGAAGGCCGAGGCGGCGGTCAGTCGTAGACAGTCACGCCGCAATACTGCGCAAAGAGCCTCTTCGTGCGGCTCTTCATTTCTTTTGCGTCGTTCTTCTTCAGGTGCTGCGGCCCGTATCGCCCGGAATTGTAGTTAATATACCAGCAGTTTCCGTGGAAAAACTTCCAACCACAATGAAGCTCGCCGCCCAATATACCTGAATAATTATCAAGGTCTCCGACGAACTCCTTCCTCATATCCTCATCGAAATCGACGGCCACCTTCCCCGAGCGGATTTTGCAGGCCAAGGTGGGGTGGCCGAGCATGACAAGGTTCTGGATGTCTGCGGCGCCGAGCCCATGTCCGGGGCAGAACTTATCCATGAAGTTCTTCATGTTTTTGGCGTTATTGGCTTCAACGCCCAGGCTAAGGCTGTTTGAGGAATTGCGCCGCTTCTGATCGCGGAGCAGCCAGTTGAGGATGATCCCGGGTTGCTTGGCCCAGTTGGGATCGAGCCGCGGCCGCTCCACTGCTAGGTCCATGTAGAAGGGGTTGTAGGCAACCGCCTGCTCAGTCGCCTTAATCTTCGGGGGCGTGTGTCGAATGCCGCTCCCGCCATAGGTTTTGCTGAGGCTCAGATCGGACATTCGGCACCCACCCCCCGCACGCGGCTTCGGTTTCCGAAGGAAGGCTATGATGCAGAAAGTGCAAATAAAAGGTTATAAGGCGCCTTTCTGACCGTCGAGGTTCTATTTCGCATCCTCAAGGGTCGCCCGGCCGCTAACCGCCCGCGGGCATTCAGACAAGTGGACTGACGTCGGAAGAGGCGCCCGGCCGGAACGCTCCGCCTTCAGCCCAGCATCCGCCCAATCACCTGGGCTGTGTAATCCACCACCGGGATTACCCGGCCATAATTGATGCGCGTCGGCCCGATCACGCCGATCGCGCCGACGATCTTCTCCTGCCCATTGCGGAACGGCGCCACCACCATCGACAGGCCGGCGGTGTCGAACACCCCGCTCTCGGCGCCGATGAAGATTTGCACGCCCTGGCCGCGCTGGGCCAGCTCCAGCAGGCGCAGCATTGTCTCCTGTGCCTCCAGCCGATCGAAGAGGGACTGGATCTCGGCCACCCGCGCCGCCTGATCCAGGTTCTGCAGCAGGCGGGACTGGCCACGCAGGATCAGCGAGCCACCGCCACCGCCGGCCCAGGTGGCGAGGCCGGACTGCACCACCTGGTTCGTCAGCGCATCGAGCGCCGTACGGTTGGCCGAGATCTCGGCAGAGACGAGGTTGCGGGTATCCTCCAGCGTGCGGCCATTCAGCCGGGCGTTGAGGTAGTTCCCCGCCTGGGCGAGCGACCCGGCCGGCAGGCCCGGCGGCACCTCGATGATGCGGTTCTCCACCTGCCCGCGCTCTCCCACCAGCACCACCAGGGCGCGGCCGGGGCCGAGGGCGACGAATTCGATGTGCCGGATGTTCGATTCGGCATTGGGCGCGACGACGAGGCCGGCGGCGCCGGCGAGGCCGGAGAGCATCTGCCCCGCCTCGGCCAGCGTGTCCTGCATGGAACGGCCCGAGGCGGCGCAGCGGATGGCGATCGCCTCCCGCTCGTCATCCGTCAGGTCGCCGAACTCGAGCAGGCCGTCCACGAACAGGCGCAGCCCGCGTTCCGTCGGCAGGCGGCCGGCCGAGGTGTGGGGCGCATAGAGCAGCCCCGCCTCTTCCAGGTCGGCCATGGCGTTGCGGATCGTCGCGGGTGAGAGCGACAGGGGCAGGCGGCGGGAGAGGGTGCGGCTGCCGACGGGCTCCCCGGTCTCGACATAAAGCTCCACCACCTGGCGCAGGATGGAAGCGCTTCGGTTATCCAGGCCCGGCAGGATGGTTCCGGCAGAGGATGCCTTTGTCGGGACGAGGCCGGGTCGTTGGTTGGGCTGGGCGCCCATTCTGAGGCTGAACTCCTGAGTCTTGCTGGACCCTTAAAGCTAGGGAGCGGGGCCGGGAGCGTCAACGAGAAGGCTTCACGGAGATGCGGTCAGCGTCCTGTAATGCGCCGCTGCCACAATCCGTCACCGTCCGGACATCCTTCCGTCTCAGGCCGTAGCCCCAATAGGGGCCGGAAAGCGGAGGCCGAAATGGGCGATACGCGGTTGGGAACCAGGGGATCGAACGGCCGGGGGCTGCCCTCCGTGGGCGCCTGGGCCACCATGCTGACGCTGTGGCTACCCCCCGTCGACCTCGCCTCGGCAGAGGCGGCGTTGACAGCGGCAGGTTCGGGCGTGTTCCTCCCGCCTCCCTGCCAGGAGAGGCCCGCCGAATGTCCGTCACCGCCCCCGGGATTATCCGCCCCTCCGGCCGCGCCCCCGACCAGCTCCGGGTCCTGAAGCTTGAGCCGGGCTTCGCCCGGCACGCCGAGGGCTCCTGCCTCGTGCGCATGGGGATCACCGAGGTGCTCTGCACCGCAAGCGTTGAGGGGCGGGTGCCGCCCTTCCTGCGCGGCAAGGGGCTGGGCTGGGTCACCGCCGAATATGGCATGCTGCCCCGCGCCACCCACTCCCGCGGCGACCGCGAGGCGGCGCGCGGAAAGCAGTCCGGCCGCACCCAGGAGATCCAGCGCCTGATCGGCCGCAGCCTGCGCGCGGTGACCGACCGCGCGGCCATGGGCGAGATGAGCATCACCCTGGATTGCGACGTGCTGACCGCCGATGGCGGCACGCGCTGCGCCGCCATCACGGGCGCCTGGGTGGCGCTGCACCTGGCCTTCCAGCACTGCATCAAGGCCAACATCATGTCCCGCAACCCGCTGACCGATCAGGTCGCCGCCGTCTCCTGCGGCATCCATGAGGGCGTGCCGGTGCTGGACCTGGACTATGCCGAGGACAGTGCGGCCGAGACCGACGGCAATTTCGTCATGACCGGGACGGGCGGGATCGTGGAGATCCAGGCCACGGCCGAGGGCGCTCCCTTCTCCGAGCCCGAGCTGACCAGCCTGCTGAGCCTCGCCCGTAAGGGCATGGCCGAGCTTTTCGCGGCGCAGCGCCTGGCGGTGGGGCTGTGAGCCACCGCCTGCTGACCGAGAAGCGCCTCTGCCTCGCCACCCATAATGCCGGCAAGGCGCGGGAGGTGGCGGCCCTGCTGGCGGAGCACGGGATCCAGGTGGTGACGGCCGGGGAGCTCGGCCTGCCGGTGCCCGATGAGACGGAAACCACCTTCATCGGCAATGCCACGCTGAAGGCCCAGGCCGCCGCGCGCGCGAGCGGCATGGTCTCGATGGCCGATGATTCCGGCTTCTCCGTCGCGGCCCTGGATGGAGCGCCGGGCGTCTATACGGCCGATTGGGCTGAGCAACCGGACGGCACGCGCGACTATGCCGCCGCCATGGCGAAGGTGGAGCGGCTGGCCCGCCATGCCGCCGACCGCAAGGCCTGGTTCTCCTGCGCCCTGGTGCTGGCCTGGCCGGACGGGCATGTGGAGGCCTTCCTCGGGGAGGCGCCGGGCCAATGGGTCTGGCCGCCGCGCGGGGCAATGGGCTTCGGCTACGACCCGATGTTCGTGCCGGATGGCGAGGGCCTGACCTTCGCCGAGATGGACCCGGCCCGGAAGCACGCCATCAGCCACCGCGCGGCCGCCTTCCGCCTGCTCTCCGGGGCCTGCCTGCCGCCGCGCTGAAGGGCCGATCAACCGTGCCTTAACATCCTGGAGTCACCTTGCGCCCGGACATCGGGTGCGGGGCCGTGGCAAAAGGCAGGGGCGAAGGCGCCACCATCGTCATCAGGCGGGAGGAAGGCAGTCAGGCCGGTCATCATGGCGGCGCCTGGAAGGTCGCCTATGCCGATTTCGTCACGGCGATGATGGCCTTCTTCCTCCTGATGTGGCTGCTGAACGCCACGACGGAGGAGCAGCGCCGGGGCCTCGCAGATTACTTCAACCCCTCCAACGTGCTGGCCCGCAACACCAGCGGCTCGGGCCAGCCCTTCGGCGGGCGCACGCCGAACGAGGTGGGGGAGATGTCCTCCAACGCCTCCGCACTGCGGGTGGAAACCGGGCCGCGCCCCGTGATCTTCGACCTCGAAGAGGATGACAGCGACACCCCCGCCACGCCGTTGGAGCGGCGGGAAGGGCCCAAGGGCGACGATGAAACCGCGACCCCTGCCCGGCTGATGGCCTCCCGCGCCGAGGGGCAGGGCGGCGCGGCGGCTGGCCCCGGGACAAGTGACGCCGCCATCGCCCAGGCCTCGGCCGAGGCGCTGCGCGAGGAGCTGGAGCGGCGCGAGCGCGCGGCGCTGGATGGTTTGGCCGAGCAGATCCGCGCCGCCGTGCGCGAGGATCCCGGCCTCGCCGATCTGGCGAAGCAGCTGCAGGTGGAGCAGGTGCCGGAAGGCCTCCGGATCCAGCTGCTGGATGCGGAGCGGCAGCCGATGTTCGCTCTTGGCGGCAGCACGCCGGCCGATAAGGCGCGGGCGCTGCTGGCCAAGGTGGCGGCGGTGATCAACCGCGTGCCGAATGCTGTCGCGATCAGCGGCCATACGGATGCCACGCCCTTCCGCCCCGGCGCCCGTTCCAACTGGGACCTTTCGGCGGAGCGCGCCAATGCCACGCGCCGGCTGCTGACCGAGGGTGGCGTGGCGGAATCCCGCATCCGCAGCGTAGCGGGCCTGGCGGAGCGCGAGCCGCTCCTCGCGGAGGATCCGCAGAACGCGGCCAACCGCCGCGTCTCCATCCTGCTGCTGCGGGAGAGCGCGCCTGTCCAGCCGAGGAACGCCACCCCGTGACCATAATCATCGGCTTCGTGGTTATGATGGTCACCGTCTTCGGCGGCTACACCCTGGCGGGTGGCAAGTTCGACATCATCCTGCACGCCCTGCCGCTGGAAGGGATGATGATTGGTGGTGCCGCGCTCGGCGCCTTCGTCATGTCCAACTCGATGCATGACGTGAAGCACACGCTCGGCGGCTTCGGGAAGGCCTTCAAGGGCGCACGCTTCCACAAGGCGGACTATGTGGAGATGCTGTCGCTGCTCTACTGGTTTGTGCGCCTGGTGCAGACCAAGGGCGCCATGGCGCTGGAGGCACATATCGAGAAGCCGGAGGAAAGCCCGGCCTTCGCGAAATTCCCCAAGATCAAGGGCAACCCACCCGCCGTCGCGATCATCTGCGATTATCTCCGCATAGTCGGCATGAATGCCGATGATCCCCACCAGATCGAGGATGTGATGGCGCGCGAGTTGAAGAAGTTGCACGAGGAGGAGCTGCATCCGAGCCATGCGATGCAGAACATGGCGGATGCCCTGCCTGCCCTGGGCATCGTCGCGGCGGTGCTGGGCGTCATCAAGACCATGGCCTCGATCGACCAGCCGCCCGTGGTGCTGGGGGCGATGATCGGCGGCGCGCTGGTGGGCACCTTCCTGGGCGTGCTGCTGGCCTATGGGGTGGTCGGCCCCATGGCGGCGCGGATGAAGGGCGTGGTCGAGGAGGAGACAAAGTATTTCGAGGTGATCCGCGCCGTGCTCGTCGCCTATCTGCACGGCAATGCGCCGCAGGTCTCGGTGGAGACGGGACGGAAGATGGCGCCCTCCTCCCACATGCCATCCTTCCAGGAGCTGGAGAGCGCGCTGCAGGAGTTGCAGATCGCCTGATCTGCGGTTACGCGCGTGGCATGGATGACACCGCCCCTTTCCACGACCTCCTTGGCATCACGGTGGACGAATGGCGCGACGGCTTCGCGCGCCTTGCCCTCATCGTGGACCGCAAGCATTTCAACCGCAGCGGCGTGCTGCATGGGGGCGTGCTGCTCTCCTTGATCGACCAGGCCGGGGCCTATGCGGGGCTGTTCTGCACCGTGCCGGAGAATATCCGGCGCGCGGTGACGGTCGACCTGGATTGCCGCTTCACGGGGCAGGTCACCGAGGGGCGCATTACGGCGGAGGGGCGCGTTGTCACCTCGGGGCGCAACATCTTCTTCACCCGGACAGAGGTGCTGGGGCCGGACGGGAAGATCGTCGCCTATGGCGCGGGCACGCATCGCTGGCGCGGCGGCGGAAGCAACACGCTGGAGGGTGTGCCGGCGGATTCGCCGGTGCGCTGAGGCCGACCTATCCCTGGCTTTCCTGATGATCGAAATCTTCCCGTCGCGTTCAGCCATCGCTTAGCGGATCTGTTCCAGCCGCTCGATACCCTGCTGGCGGGCGGCCACCATGATGTCTTGCTCGTTCAGGCGCAGCCGGCGCATCCGGTTCCTATGCCAGCGCCCCCGCTGGCAGGCCAGGACGGGCTTACCATCGACGCCCTGGCCGAGCAGCGCATAGCGCGTCTTGGCCCAGAAAACGCCGAAATGCATCAGCCCGATTGTGAACACGGCTGAGGCGGCGATGGTATCGGGCAGGATCACGGGCCGAGAGGCGCTCGCCGAGGCGCTTGAGGCGTGACATGGCGGTCTCGCATGGGCATGCCAATGGCCAGGTCGGACCCGCGGCGCGGAGAAGGTTGCGCAACTCCTCCTCCAGCCGCTCCGGGCGCTGGGGCGTGTGTAGTGGATCATCGCGGCGCCGCAGCCGCCGAGCGCCTGGCGGCCGAGGGCGGCTGCCACCACCAGCCGGGGATCGCAGACCGGCGTGCCGGTTATGATCGCCAGCCAGAGCTCCAGCGGCAGGTCGACGCCGCCGAGGGCGGTAGGGCGGACGCCGCGGGCGTGGTCATGCGCGTTGGCGAAGGGCTGCGTGAGGGTGGTGCCCTACGCCCCGTCCCCCGCCGGCTCCACACTCTCGATGCCTCCCGCGCGCAGGGTGAGACGCAGGCGGCGCATGAGCCGGCGCCGAAACGCAGTGGACGGCCCTGGATCACCGTCCCGCTCAACGCAGGCCGCCATCGTCGAGGGCGAGCCGGTCGAAGGCCAATGGATGGGCGCGGGAACGCACCTCCAGGCGCGTCAGCGCGTCCATGAGAGGGGCACGCTGTTGCCGGAGCGCGGCCAACTCGCGCGCGATTCCATCCTGCGCCGCCTCCGCCTCGGCCGCGAGGGCGGCGGGATCGAAGCCGATCGGGCGGCCATTCCGCAGAGCCAACCTGCCTTCCACGAGCACATGGCGCAGGGAGCGGGCGGGCTCGGCATGAACGAGCTGGCGCACGGCGCTGTTCAGCGGCATCCAGGCCGGATCGGAGAGGTCGAACAGCGCCAGGTCGGCACGGTAGCCCGGGCGCAGGCCGCCGACCATGCCTTGGAGGCCCAAGGCCTTTGCCCCGCCCAGGGTCGCGGCGCGGAAGGCAGCGATGGCGGCCTCCTCCGGGCTCCCCGCCTGCATGGACCAGTAGAGCGCGGCATGGCGCATGGCGGAGAAAAGGCTCTGCGCGTCGCCGGCGCTGCTGTTGTCGCAGCCCAGGCAGATATTCACGCCGGATTGCGCGTAGCGGCGCACTGGTGCGGCGCCATTCAGCAGCTTGAGGTTAGCGGCCGGGTTGTGCGCGAGATGGCCACCGGCATCGCCGAGGCGCGCGATCTCCTCCGGAGCGATCCAGACTCCATGGGCGATGACAAGCCTCTCATTGAGAAGGCCGTGGCGATCGAGGCGGGTGAGCAGGGAAAAGCCATCCGCCTCATGGCCGTGCTGGCGCGCCAGCACGGCCTGGGCACGGGTCTCATAAAGATGCGTACAGACAGGAAGGTTCCGCGCACGCGACAGGGCAGCGGCCCATTCGAGCAGCGGCGATGAGCAGCGCTGCGGGGCCGAGGGGGCAATGACGCTGCGGAGGAGGGGGCCGTTCACGATGCCCAGCAGGTCCTCGACGAGGCGCATGCCTGGGATGGGATCGGCATCGCCGGGCAGGGCGGCCAGGATTCCCGCCGGCAGGGCGTCGCGCGCGAAGGGCAGAGTATCCGCCATGGCACGGTCGCCGAGCTGCCAGCCCAGCAGGGTCCGGAGCCCGATGCCGCGGTGCGCGTCGATCACAGCCTCCGCCTGGGCCCGGTCGGCGCCCTGCAGCGTCACCATGTCCTGCACGGTGGTGATGCCGTGCATCAGGCATTCGGCGGCGTGAAGGCGGGTGCGGAGATGCACCTCCGAATCCGGGCGGCGCGGCCAGGCGCTGGGGAAGGCCAGGGCGCCCCAGGCATCTAGCGGAAGGCCCTCGAAGCAGCCGCGCAGCATGGTGTCGTGGGAATGGGAATGCGCATTGACGAAGCCGGGAGTGACGAGGAGGCCGCGCGCGTCCAGGCGCTCGGCATCCCGGCCGCGCCGCGTGGCCTCGGCACCGGTCGCGGCGATCTGGCCCTCCTCGACGAGCAGGTCGGCAGGGGGCGGACGGTGGAGGTCATCGCCCTCCGGGTCCAGCAGCCGGCCGCCGGTGATAAGGAGGGCGCGGGTCATGCGCGAAGGCTCGCGGCGGCCGCCTGCACGGCGTCCACGATGGCGTGGTAGCCGGTGCAGCGGCAGTAGTTTCCGGAGAGGGCTTGGCGGATTTCCTCGCGGGTGGGATCGGAGTTCTTCGCCAGGAGTTCCGCGGCCTGGAGCAGCATGCCCGGCGTGCAGAAGCCGCATTGCAGGGCGGCACGGTTGAAAAAGGCATCCTGCAGCGCGCGGATGCGGCCACTGCTCGTGGCGCCCTCGATGGTCTCGACCGTCGCGCGGTCCGCCTGCACGGCGAGCATGAGGCAGCCGCGCACGACCACTCCATCCACCTGCACGTGGCAGGCGCCGCAGACGCCGTGCTCGCAGCCGACATGGCTGCCAGTGAGGCCGACGCCGTGGCGCAGCCAGTCCACCAGGTTCTGCCGTAGCGGGACGCGGGCGCGGATTGGTTCGCCGTTGAGGATGCAGGCAATGTCGGCGGTCGACTCGTCAGGAAGTTCCATGGTCAGTCCTGGGCTCCCACGGCGCGGCGCAGCAGCACGCGGGCGAGATGGATACGGTGGGCGGCAGTGATCTCGGCGCCACCCATGGCATCGAGGTGGGCGAAGCGGTCGCAGGCGGCGTCCACGCCCCGCGCGACCAGGGCGGCTTCCGCCTCCGTCTGGCGACGGGTGGCGCTCTCTACGCCGCAGAGGGCGATCGATGCCTCCGCAACGTGGGCGCCGTCGCGCCGGATGGCCAGGGCGAGGCCGGCCATCGCGTAGTCGCCGTGGCGGCGGGAGACCTCCAGGAAGGCATGGATCCAGCCGGGGCGAATGGCCGGGATCTCCACGCGCAAGATCATCTCGCCGTGTTCGAGGGCGGTGGCATAGACGCCCAGGAAGAAGCTCGCCGCCGGAACGCGCCTTTCGCCGCTGGCCGAGGCCAGGACGAGGGTGGCGCCGAGACAGGTCACGCAGGCCGGCATCTCGGCCGCGGGATCGGCGAGGGCGAGGCTGCCGCCGAGGGTGCCGCGGTTACGGATGGCGGGATGGGCGACGTGGTGCAGCGCCTGGATCAGCAACGGCGCGGCCTGCTGCACCAGTGGAGATGTCAGCACATCGGCGTGGCGGGCGCGGGCGCCGATGGTGAGCACGCCGTCCAACAGGGTGATCGCGTCCAGACCGGGGATTCGGTTGATGTCGACCAGCAAAGCCGGTCGCGCCATGCGGAGGTTGAGCATGGGCATCAGGCTCTGGCCGCCGGCCAGGATGGAGGCCTCTGGCCCCTGCTCGGCGAGGAGGGCGAGGGCGCCGCCCAGAGTGCCGGGGCAAGCGTAGTCGAAGCGGGCGGGCTTCATTCGGCAGCCTCCAGCGTGCCGAGGGCGCGCAAGATGACGGTGGGAGTGACGGGGAGCTCGGAGATGCGGGCGCCGCGCGAGCCAAGGGCGTCATTCACCGCGTTCAGCACGGCGGCGGGGGCGCCGCAGGTACCCGCCTCGCCCGCCCCCTTGGCACCGAGGGCGGAGCCGGAATAGGGCGTCTCGACATGCCCGACGGTCACGTCGGGCGCGTTGTCGGCCATGGGCAGGAGGTAGTCGGCCAGGGTGCCGGTGAGGAACTGGCCATTGCCGGGATCGTATCGGCAAGCCTCCAGCAGCGCCTCGCCGATACCCTGCACCACGCCGCCACGCACCTGCTCATCCACCAACAGCGGATTCAGCAGCCGGCCGCAATCGCCGACGACCCAGTGGCGCAGTGGGGTGACCAGGCCTGTGTCGGGATCGACCTCCACCAAGCTGGCCTGGAGGCCGTTGGTGGTGAGGAACAGGTCCTCTTCCCGCCGGAACTGGTGGGTGGCAGTGAATTGCGGCTGCACGCCGCCCGGCAACTCGTGGCCACGGAAGAAAACCGTGGAGGCGAGCTCGGCCAGTGACATGCGTGGGGTGCCTTTCGCGTCCACCACCTGGCCGTCGCGGACGTCCAGCGCATCGGGTGTGGATTGTAGCAGGGCGGCGGCGGTCTTCAGGATCTCGGCCTGCAGCTTACGCCCCGCACCCCAGGCGGCCTCACCGCCAATGGCGGCGCCGCGCGAGGCCCAGGCGCCGCCACCATGCGGGGCGTTGGCCGTGTCGCCGGTGTGGATTGTGACGCGGGAGGGGGGCACGCCCACCGCGTCCGCCACCACCTGCACGATGCCCTGCTGGATGCCCTGGCCGATCTCAGCCACTGAGGCGCGGGCGACCACGTCGCCGGTTGGCTCCAGCGTGACGACGACCGTGTCCATCGCGGCGACGGGCACGCCGGCGCGCCCATAGGCGGCGGGGCCGGAGGCCGTGTACTCGACGACCGCGGAGAAGCCGAGGCCGACGCAGCGGCCCTCCGCCCGCATCGCCGCGACCTCGGCGCGCAGCTTCGGCAGGTCCAGCAGACGCTCAAACTCCGCGAGGGTGGCGGTGTGGGACAACTCCGCCATGCGGCCGCCAGCAGGATTGGTCCAGGGCATCATCGCCTCGGGCAGGAAGTTGCGGCGGCGGAATTCCAGCGGATCCTCGCCGCGGGCCGCGGCGGCCAGGTCCACCAGGCGCTCCGTGGTAGCGCAGCCGATGGGGTGGCCGACGGAGCGGTACTGGCCGGTGGGAACCTTGTTCTGGAGCGCGCAGCGCAGCCGGGCCCGATAAGCGCTGAAATGGTAGGGCGCGCCGACGGTGCGCAGCACGCTCATCGCCTCCACGGTGGAGGAGCGGGGATAGATGGAATAGGCGCCGAGGCCCTGGATGTCGTCAACGTCGAAGGCGAGGATGCGGCCTTCCGCATCCACGGCCATGCGGGCCTGCACGACGTGCTCGCGCGCGTGGATGTCCGCCATCAGCGCCTCGATCCGGTCGCAAACGTAGCGCACGGGGCGGCCGGTGAGGCGGGAGGCGGCGCAGACTGCGACCTCGTCGGGATAGACGTGCATCTTGATGCCGAAGCCGCCACCCACATCGCCGGCGATGACGCGCACGCGGCCCATGGGCAGGTCCAGCAGCTCCGCCAGGTGCACCTGCATCTGGTGCGGGATCTGGTGTGACATGCGGACTTCCAGCGCCTCGGCGGCCGGGTCGTAGGTGGCCAGCACGCTGCGGGCTTCCAGCGGCACGCCGGTGTGGCGGGTGAAGGTGAAGCGCTCCTCCACCACCAGGGCCGCCTTCGCGAA
The DNA here is from genome assembly GCF_009848505.1 of Muricoccus harenae. GTDB lineage: Bacteria > Pseudomonadota > Alphaproteobacteria > Acetobacterales > Acetobacteraceae > Roseomonas > Roseomonas harenae. Next base: position 151,502 of record NZ_WWDL01000001.1, on the reverse strand, counting down.
GGCGGCCTCCACGTCGCCCTCGCCGAATTCGGTGCGCCAGGCGAGGTTGGAGGAAAGGCCCTGATGGACGGGCGGGGTGCCGGCGTCCAGCGCATGTGCCACGTCGGTCACGGCGGGCAACTCGTTCCACTCGACGCCGACCAGCTCCAACGCATCCTCCGCGACGGCGCGAGAGGCGGCGAGGACGAGGGCCACGGGTTCGCCCTGGTACACGGCGCGGTCGCGCGCCAGCGGGCCCTGCTCGGGCGAGACGAGGCCGGGGAAGGCAAGGGACTGGGTGCGCCAGCTCCGGCAAAAGGGGGCGAGGTCCTCGGCCGTGAGGACCGCACGCACGCCGGGCAGGGCGCGGGCGGCGTCGCAGCCGGTGATGCGGAAGGCGGCGTGCGGGAAGGGGCTGCGGAGGAAGGCGGCGTGCAGCTCGCCCTTGGCCGCGTTGTCATCCGTGTAGCGGCCACGCCCCTCGATGAGGCGACGTGTGGCGGCGCGGGGCATGGGGCGGCCGATCCAGCCATCGGGCGGCAGGGCGGTGTCGGGCATGGTGAACCTTGTGATGAAACGGGAGGGGATGCGCCCCTCCCGCCAGGAATTCAGGTGACTGTTACGCCGGCCTTGCGGATCATGGCGTGCCAGCGCGGCGTGACCTCGCGCACCAGGGCGCCCAACTCCTCCGGCGTGCCGGGGGCGGGGGTGTGGCCGATCTCCAACAGCTTTGCCTGGACGGTGGGCACGCGCAGCGCATCGTTCATGGCGGCGTTGATACGATCCACGACTGGCTTCGGGATACCGGCCGGGCCCCAGACCGCGTCGAAAGTGGCGAGGTCGAGCCCCGCGGCGCCCTGCTCGGTGAAGGTGGCCAACTCCGGCATGGAGCTGGAGCGGCCGGGGCCGGTCATGGCCAGCCCCTTCACCGTGCCGGCCTGGATGTGGCTGAGCACGCTGACCGGGGTGGCGAAGGAAACATCGATGCGGCCGCCGAGCATTTCGGTAATCGCCGCCGCCTCGCCGCGGAAGGGAATGTGCTCCATCGGCACCTTGTGGTCCTGGTGCAGCACCTCGCCGAACAGGTGGGCTGCGGAGCCATTGCCCCATGTGCCGTAGTTCACGGGGCGCCCGAGAGTCTTGGCCCAGGCGATGAAGCCCGGTGCGTCATTGAAAGGAGCAGCCTTCGGGGCGGTGAGCAGGATGCTGGCATGCACGGCCATGCCGATAGGGGTGAAGGCCGTCGTCGGATTGAAGGGCAGGCTGGGGTAAAGCGCCGCGCTGCTGGTGATCGTGCTGTTGATGGTCAGCATGAAGGTGTGGCCATCGGGCGGGGCCTTGGCCACGAGATCGGCGCCGATCGTGCCGACGGCGCCGGGCCGGTTCTCGATCACGAGGGGCTGGCCGAGGGAGGGCGACATCTGCTCGGCCAGCAGGCGCGCGATGACGTCAATGGCGCCGCCGGGCGGGAATGGCAGGACGAAGCGGATCGGGCGGCTGGGGAAGACCGCCTGGGCGCGCGCCACCATGGCCGGGGCCGCGAGCGGCGTGGCCAGGGCGAGGCGGAGAAGCGAGCGACGCGGAGTTGTCATCGGGAAGCCTGTCCTTCGGGAATGGCTTTGTGCGTCTCGGGCCAGCGGGCCTGGCGCCGCATGAGGTCAGGGGCGGCCATCATGTCAGGCTGTGAAGGCCAAGCGCCGCGGGCAGGGCATAGACCACGATCGGCACGAAGGCGATCAGCAGGGCCACGGCGAGCATCGTCGCCAGATAGGGCCAGAGATGCCGCGTCAGGTCCGGCAGCGTCGCTCCGCTGATGCCGAGGATGATGTAGAGCCCGACGCCGAGTGGGGGTGTGAAAAGGGCGATGCCCATCACCGCCGTCATGACCGTGCCGTAATGCAGCAGGTCGATTCCCAGCTCCCTGGCGATGGGAACGAAGACGGGGATGAGCATCAGCATGCCGGGAATGCCGTCCAGCAGCGCGAAGAGGACGAGGAAGACGAGGATGCTCAGGATCATGAACATGACCCGGCCGCCACCGACCGAGGCGATGAGGGAGGCGAGCGCCTGCGGCACCTGCTCCACCGTCATCAGCCAGGCCAGAACATTGGCGCCGGCGATCATCAGCATCACCGCGCCGGTCGCGACGCCGCTGCGGACGAGGGCCCGGGCGAAGAAGGTCGGGGTGATCTCCCGGTACAGCACCGTGCCGGCTATGGTGGCGTAGGCGACGGCAACGACGGCCGCTTCGGTGGGAGTGAAGAGACCGCCAAGGATGCCGCCGAAGATGATGACCGGCAGCAGCAGCGCCCAGCCGGCGGAGAGGAAGGTCCGGAAGCGCTCGCGCCACGGCATGCGCGGCTCAGGCTGCAGGCCGCTGCGGCGCTCATCGATCCGCAGGTGCAGCATCAGCGCGCCGGCCATGATGAACGCGGGCAAGAAGCCGGCGGCGAAGAGGGCGGCGACGGAGGTGTTGGTGATGCTGCCATAGACCACCATGGTCAGGCAGGGCGGGACGAGGATGCCCATGCCGGCGGCGGCGGCCACGATGGCGCCGGCCCGCGCGCCGCTATAGCCCCGCTCCCTCATCGAGGGAATCATCACGGCGCCGACCGCCGCCGCATCGGCATTGGTGGAGCCGGAGATGCCGGAGAAGAGCATCATCGCCATCACCACCACATTGCTCAGGCCGCCGCGCACATGGCCGACCATGGCGGTGGCAAAGGTGATCAGGCGGCGGGAGATGCCGCCCGTCTCCATCAGCTCCCCCGCCAGGATGAAGAAGGGGATGGCGAGGTAGGTGAAGCTGTCGATGGCACCGAAGGTACGGCTGGCCACGATGTCCAGCGGCACGCCCTCCATCAGCCAAAGGCCAATGGCGGCGGCGCCGCCCAGGGCGAAGGCGATCGGCGTGCCGATCACCACGAAGACGAGAAAGAAGGTGAGGACAGCAGTCATCCGACGGCCTCGGGCTTCGGCTCTTTGATCAGAAGCCCGGCGAGGAGGTGGAAGAGCATGAGCGCGGCGCCGACCGGGATGGCTGCGTAGGGCAGCGCCATGCCGATGGGCAGGGTTGCAGAATCCTGCAGCGAGGCCTGGGACGTCTCGTTGATGCCAGTCCGGGCCAGGATAGCCAGGAAGCCCGCGCTGACGACGATGGCCACTGCCCGCGCGGCCAGGCGGCCGGCGTGGGGGAAGCGCTCCACCAGCGCGTCCAGCACGTAATGCGCCCCTTCCCGCGTCGCGAGCGCGGCGCCGAGCAGGCTGACCCAGACGAAGAGGTAGCGCGCGGCTTCCTCCGACCAGATCAGGGGCTCGTTGAAGGCGTAGCGCGCGACCACCTGGGCCAGCGTCGCTCCCGTCATCGCCAGAACGAGCAGAGCAAGGACGAAGGCTTCCAGGCGCGCGAGCCAAGTGTCGGCGAGGCGGAGAAGGGACGCCATGTTCTCAGCTGGCGGTGGCGAGGATGCGGTCGACCAGCGACTTGCCCAGACGCTCCTCAAACTGCGCATAGGTCTTGCGGCCGATTTCGCGGAAGGGGGCGAGGTCGGGCTGGGTGATGGTCACCCCAGCGTCCTTGATCTGGTCCAGCGCGCCGGCGTCGCGCTTGTGGCGGTCCTCCATCACCGTCTTGCGGCCCTCGAGCGAGGCCTTGCGCATCACTGCGCGGAGATCCTCCGGCAGGCGGTTCCAGCCGCGCTCGCTCATGACGAAGGTGTTGACCAGCATCATGTGGTTGGTGATCGCGAGGTTCCTCGCGACCTCCAGGTGGCGGGAGGAGAGGAAGGTAACGTTGTCGTTCTCCGCGCCGTCCAGAACGCCCTGCTGGAGGGCAGTGTAGACCTCACCCAGCGCCATCGGCGTGGGGGCCGCGCCCAGGCCGCGGAAGAGGGCGATGAAGGAGGGATTGGGAATGACGCGGATCTTCATCCCCTGCAGGTCGGCCACCGCGTTGATCGCCCTGGACCGCGTGTAGATGTTGCGGAAGGTCACCTCCCAGAAGTTCACCACGCGGAAGCCGGAGGACGCGGCGCGGCGCACCAGCTCTTCCTCCACCACCGGCCCGTCCAGCAGTCGGAAGGCGGAAGCCTCGTCCGGCACCAGATAGGGCAGGTCCAGCACGCCAAACTGAGGAGCGAAGGTGACCATGCTGGCGCTGGCGTCGATGATGCCGTCCAGTACGCCAGCCTGTACGTTCTGCCACATCTCACGTTGTGAGCCGAGCTGGCTGGAGGGGAAGAGGTTAATCTTGAGCTTGCCGCCGCTCTCCTGCTCCGCGACCTCCGCCATGCGGCGGGCACCGACGAGAATGGGGTGCTGCGGATCCAGCGCGCTGCCAATCCGGATCGTGCGCACGCCCTGAGCTGCAGCGCTACGCAGGAAGGGGGCACCGAGCGCGCCGATGAGCAGACCGGTTGCGACGCGACGTAGCATGAATTCAGACTCCAGGTTCGACGGCTCAAAGCCGCAAGGCATGCACGCCCTGTGCAAAAGCTGCGTGCAAAAGCTGTGCCGAGATGATGGATGAAAGGGCAACATTTCGGTCCGGTAAGGCCGCTTCCGGATCTTTCGACGACCGACCCTTTTCTTGTATTTTGCAGGTCTGTAAGGCCTACGGCGCCATGGTTCTTACCTTTGACTGATGGCGCTGGCGTGGATGACCTGCAGAGATTTGCAACCCTGGCGTAATAAGATTGTGACGTGCAGCGTCTGCATAGAAGAGATTTCGGCGCAGGGTGCTGCCGATACGGCATCACACGGATTTCGGTGCCTGCAAACCGGGCGGGACCTCATCGGCCAACGAAGTTTACGTCCAAATGCTGAGCAGACGCCGCCGGAGAACTCACGGCCGACTTGGGTGGGCGGAATGGCGGCTTGCGGGCGGCGGACGGGCCAAAGCTGACATCGTCAGTACCCATGACGTTGGTGCAGAGAGAGGCCGCGAGAAGGGACGGGTGGGCAACGTATTTCCTCGTTCTGGCTGCCTGCTCCGGCTATGATGTCCGCGCGCCGCGCGACCCGGCGCCAAAATAAGTCGGGAGGGATTGCCATGCACCGCCACGACCGTATTGCCGCCGTCGCCTCACTTGCCCTCGCTCTCGCCCCGTTGCCGACCGCAGCGCAGAGCGGGCACGACCACGCCGCGCAGGCCCACGCCACCCGCGTTCTCGGCAGCGTGAGCTTCCCTGTGCAGTGCAGCGCCGCCGCGCAGGGGGCCTTCAACCGCGGTATGCTGCTGCAGCACTCCTTCTGGTACGAGGCCGCCAGCGCGGCGTTCCGCGAGGCGCGCCAAGCCGACCCCGGCTGCAGCATGACCCATTGGGGCGAGGCGCTGAGCCTGCTGACCAATCCCTACAGCCCGCCCACACCGGCCAATCTGCGCCAGGGCCGCGCACTGCTCGAGGAGGCGAGGCGGCTCCCCGCGCGGAACGAGCGCGAGACGGCTTACATCGAGGCGCTGTCGTTGGTCTTCGCCGGCGACGACCTGACCGGGCACCGGGCGCGAATTGGCGCCTACCGCGATGCCATGGCCCGGTTCCACCAGCGCTTCCCCGACGACACCGAGGGGGCGATCCAGTACGCGCTGGTGCTCGGCGTCGCCGCCTCGCCAGCCGACAAGACCTACGCGGACCAGCTCCGCGGGGCCGAGATCCTGGAGCGCGAATGGCAGCGCCAGCCCGACCACCCGGGCATCGTCCACTACCTGATCCATCTCTACGACTACCCGCCGCTGGCCGAACGCGGCATCCGCGCCGCCGAGCGCTACGCCGACCTGGCAGCGGACGCGGCGCACGCGCAGCACATGCCCTCGCACATCTTCACCCGCGTCGGGCGCTGGGAATCGTCGATCGAGACCAACCGGCGCGCGACCGATCGGGCGGTGGCGGCGAACGACACGGAACAGGAATTCCACGCCCAAGACTACATGGTTTATGCCTACCTCCAGACCGGGCAGGATCAAGCGGCGCGGCGCGCGATCAACGACGTAGGGAAGACGAATGCGGATCGGCGCCAGGCGCACGCCTTCGCGTCTGCGGCGATGCCGGCGCGCTACGTCCTGGAGCGCGGCGCCTGGACCGAGGCGGGGGCGCTGACGCCGCGGCAGACCAACTTCCTCTTTGCCGACGCGCTGATCCACTTCGCGCGCGCCTATGGCCTCGCGCGGGCCGGGCGCCCGGCGGAGGGGGTGGCCGACATCGCGGCGCTGACGCGCATCGCCGAGACGTTGCGGACGCGCGACACCTACTGGGCGGAGCAGGTCGACATTCAGCGCCAGGCGGCGGAGGGTTGGGCAGCCTTCGCCTCGGGCGAGCGAGAGGCGGGGCTGGCCACGCTGCGCGAGGCGGCCGAGCGCGAGGGACGGACGGAGAAGCACGTCGTCACCCCCGGCCCCCTGGCGCCCGCGCGCGAGCTGCTGGCCGAGGCGCTGCTCGAAGCCGGGCAGCACGCGGCGGCGCAGCGCGAATTCGAGGCAGTACAGCGCACCGAGCCGCGCCGCTTCCGCGCGGTCTACGGGGCCGGGCGTGCGGCGGAGCGCGCAGGCGACCGCGAGGCGGCGCGGCGGGCCTACACGCAGCTTCTGGAGATCGCGGCGCGAGCCGACACGCCTCGGCCGGAGTTGGCGATGGCGCGGGCCTATCTCGGACGGAACTAGGGTCTGTGGCTGGACTGGCGGAGGCATCGGTCCGGCGCTGATGCGGTCTTTGGGCGCGCCACTTTGGAAGTTCTCGGGACTTTCAGGGTGGCACGGTCATGACCAGGACAAGCCTGGACAATGCCCAATGGGTGTCGCTGATGCTGGTGGTGCAGCAAATCCCGCTCGCGTGGAAGCGCGACCGTGTCCAACGCAGCCGCATATGTGCCAAGCACCAAGCGGTTAACGCTACGGTTTCCCTGAGGTCTTCCCTTGGGTAGAAGGCGGGCATGGACAACAGTATGGCAGCCAAGCCCTACAGCAAGCTCAAGGGTGACCCCTACCGGGCGTATGAGGAACTGCCGGCTGAGGTGCGCCGAGCCTTGCAGGAAGCCTTGGTCGACTGGTGTCCCCTGCGCGCCCGCGAATGGCATCTTCACCTGCTGCGCCGGCAGCGGTTGCGGCCGGCGCAGGCGGCGTCCTTCCTCGTCCAGACCATCCGCGGACACGATCACGCCGAGGTGGCCGCCTTCGCAAGGGCATGGCCGAAAGGCGCGCAAGCCTATCCGCACCTTGCCGCCGACGCGACGCTCCAGCGTTATGCTGGGACGGACGGCATCCCCGCAGCCAAGCCCGTTCTCATCGCCCCGGCGGAAACGCAGTCCAAGGCACGGGTTAAGCGCCCATCAGGCCGCCGCTTCCGGCGCTGAGGGCGGGGCCGGCAGCGGCCCGGTCCTCACGCGCCTTCACCGTGGTGCATCAATGCGTGGTGATGCCCCACCGCTTCTGGTGGCGGAAGCAGGTTGGAACTGGATTTGACCCGCTTCCGTGCACGAATTGCGGGTAGGGATTAGTTGTTCCCGGCCATGGCTCCGGCTTCGTATTCGAGGGGGCGAGATGTAGCCCAGGGCCGACTGGCGCCTGGTCGGGGTGTAGAAGCCCTCGACGAAGTGGAACACCGCCTCCCTGCCTTCGGCCCGGGAGCGGAAGCTTCGCCGGTCGAGGAGCTCGCACTCGGGGGGTGGCAAAGAACGCCTCGGCCATAGCGTTGTCGTTCATACCCCGAGGCCACCCCCGTGACGAAGGCCACCTTCCCTGAAGACTCATCCCGCCGCGCCCCTGTTCCACGCGAAGGAATGAAAGCGACGGGGACGGCGGGAGGTCGCGGCTCAGCCCTTGCGGCGCAGCGTCCGCAGATTGGCCGAGACTCGGCGCTGCACGGGGCGGGCGGCGGCGGCCATCACCGCGGACGGATGGTCACCCCGCATCACGGCCCGGCCGGCGGCGAACCAGCCATCCGAGAAGGCGCGCTGCTTCTCCAGCGCCATGCGTGTCAACTCGGCGCTGGCCCCGTCGGGGCGCGCCATAAGGTCCATGCTGCGCAGGGTGAAGACCCACCCCGCCTGCCAGGCGAGGAGGCCCCACTGCGCGGGGTTGGTCACAGCTTCGCCAGTACGGTTTCGGCGCTGCTCACCTCAAAGGCGCCCGGCTGCTCGACGCCGACATAGGTCACCTTGCCGTCCTTCGCGATGAGGGCGAAGCGCTGGGACCGTACGCCCATGCCGCGGGTCGTCAGGTCCATATCCAGCCCCAGCGCCTTGATGAAGTTGGCCGAGCCGTCAGCCAGCATCGTCACCTCGCCGTTCACGCCCTGCTCCCGGCCCCAGGCGGCCATCACGAAGGCGTCGTTCACAGCCACGCAGGCCACGGTATCCACGCCCTTGGCCTTCAGCGCCGCGGCCTGCTGCACGAAGCCGGGCAGGTGCTTGGCCGAGCAGGTGGGGGTGAAGGCGCCCGGAACGCCGAACAGGACGGCGGTACCGGAACCGAGGATGGCGGCAGTGTCCACCTCCTTCGGCCCTTCGTCGGTGGCCTGCATCAGCTTGACGGAGGGGATGGCGTCGCCGGTCTGGATGGGCATGGGCTTCTCTGGCAGGAAATGGGGCGCAGTTTCGGCGCTCGTTCTGCCCGGCTGTCAACAGGGCTTTCCACCGGACCGCCCATGGGCCCGCCCTCGGCCCGTGGCGACGGGCCCCGGCGGGGCCTCGGGCGCATAACGCCTCGCGGTTGCGGGTTGCAGCCCCCCTCCCCTGCATCCATCTTCCGCCTATGACCCGGCGCCCGAAGGACAAGGCCCCCCCTCCGCTTCCCATCGAGGATGAGGATGAGATGGAGGAGATGGAGGGCCAGTCCCCCATACAACTGAACCGCATGGCCAAACCCGGCCCGGCGGAGGAAGGATGGCTGGGTGGGCAGATCCTCATCGCCATGCCGAGCATGGAGGATCCGCGATTCGCCCGCAGCGTGATCTGCCTCTGCGCCCATTCGCCCGAGGGCGCGATGGGCATCGTGCTGAATCGCGCCATCGAGAACCTCACCTTCGATGAGCTGCTGAAGCAGCTGGACGTCACCCCCATCCCGCCCCAGCGCCGTATCCGGCTGCATGCCGGCGGCCCGGTGGAGGGGGGACGTGGCTTCGTGCTGCACACCCAGGACTGGTCGAGCGAGGGGAGCCTGCCGATCGAGGGCGGTTTCGCCCTGACGGCCAGCGTGGACATCCTCAAGGCCATCGCGGGCGGCGAGGGCCCGCGCCAGGGGCTGCTCGCCCTCGGCTATGCCGGCTGGGGACCCGGGCAGCTGGAGAGCGAGATCCAGCACAATGCCTGGCTCAGCGTCTCCCCGGACGAGGCGATCCTCTTCGCGGAGGAGGACCAGGACGCCAAGTGGCGCCGGGCCCTGGCCAAGCTGAAGGTGGACCCGCTGCTGCTGGTGGATACCGCCGGCCGCGCCTGAGGGCGTCCAAAGGGCGTTCGGGGTTGACAGTGAGGGGCCGCCTGCCCCTCTTGCCGCCCCGACCGATATCAGACCCAGGGTTCCCTGCCCCATGCACGCCTACCGCACCCACACCTGCGGCGCGCTCCGCGCCGCCGATGCCGGCAGCACCGTCCGGCTCTCCGGCTGGGTGCACCGCAAGCGCGACCATGGCGGTCTGCTCTTCATCGACCTGCGCGACCATTACGGGCTGACCCAGTGCGTGGTGCCCTCGGGCTCCCCGGTCTTCGGGGCGGCGGATGCCGTGCGCCCGGAAAGCGTCATCACCGTGACCGGCCAGGTGGTCGCGCGCGACGGCGCCACCATCAACCCCAGGCTGCCGACCGGCGAGGTCGAGCTGCGGGTGGCCGAGCTGTCCGTGCAATCCGCCGCCGATGTCCTGCCGATCCAGGTGGCCGGCGACCAGGAATTTCCCGAGGAGTTGCGGCTGCGTTACCGCTTCCTCGACCTGCGGCGGGAGAAGCAGCACCGGAACCTGATGCTGCGCTCGGGCGTGATCGCCTCCATCCGCCGCCGGATGATCGACCAGGGCTTCACCGAGTTCCAGACCCCGCTGCTGACCGCTTCCAGCCCGGAAGGCGCACGGGACTTCCTCGTTCCCTCCCGCCTGCATCCCGGCAAGTTCTACGCGCTGCCGCAGGCGCCGCAGATGTTCAAGCAGCTGGCCATGGTGGCGGGCTTCGATCGCTACTTCCAGATCGCCCCCTGCTTCCGCGACGAGGCGGCCCGAGCCGACCGCTCCCCGGGCGAGTTCTACCAGCTCGACTTCGAGATGAGCTTCGTCACGCAGGAAGACGTCTTCGCCGCGATCGAGCCGGTGATCGCCGGCGTCTTCCGCGAGTTCGCGGATTTCACGGGCACGCGAAAGACGGTGGACGAGGGACATTTCCCACGCATCGCCTATGACACGGCCATGCTGGAATACGGCTCGGACAAGCCGGACCTGCGGAACCCGATCAAGATCACCGACGTCACCCAGCATTTCGCCGAGTCCGGCTTCGGCCTCTTCGCCAAGATCGCGGCGAGCGGCGGCATCATCCGCGCCATCCCGGCGCCGGGCGCCGCCGACAAGCCGCGCGGCTTTTTCGACAAGCTGAACGAATGGGCCCGCGCCGAGGGCGCCGGGGGCCTCGGCTACATCCAGTTCGCGCAGGACGGCGCCAAGGGCCCGATCGCCAAGAACCTGGAGGCCGATCGCGTGGAGGCCATCCGCGCCGCCTGCGGGCTGAACCCAGGCGACGCCGTCTTCTTCGCCGCCGGCAAGAAGGAGGACGCCCAGAAGTTCGCGGGCGCCGTCCGCACGCGTCTCGCCAATGAACTCGACCTGATCGAGAAGGACGCCTTCCGCTTCTGCTGGATCGTCGATTTCCCGATGTATGAGGAGAACGAGGACAAGCCGGGCGGCATCGACTTCAGCCACAATCCCTTTTCGATGCCGCAGGGTGGGCTGGAGGCGCTGAACTCCATGAATCCGCTCGACATCAAGGCGTTCCAGTACGACATCGTCTGCAACGGCATTGAGCTGTCCTCGGGCGCCATCCGCAACCATCGTCCGGACATCATGATCCGCGCCTTCGAGATCGCCGGCTACACGGCCGATGAGGTCGAGGAGCGCTTCGGCGGCATGCTGAACGCCTTCCGCTACGGCGCCCCGCCGCATGGTGGCTCGGCTCCGGGCATTGACCGGATTGTGATGCTGCTGGCCGACGAGCCGAATATCCGCGAAGTCACGCTTTTTCCGCTGAATCAGCAGGCGGAGGACCTGATGATGGGCGCCCCGGCGCCGATCGAGCCCTCCCGCTGGAAGGAGCTGTTCCTCAAGCCCGACCTGCCGCCCGCAAAGGATGCGGCGAAGGGTGCAACCGCGCCGAAGAAGGCCTAAGTCAGAAGGCGAACCGGAAAGGCTCCTCGATGCGCCTGCGCTCCCTCCTCGCTGCCACCGCCACGATGGGCGCGGCCCTGGCCCTCTCCGGCCCGGCGCCCGCCCAGCCTTCCGCCCAGTCTTCCGCCCCGGCGGCCGTCCAGTCCCCGGCGGCCCTGCCGGGCGCCGAGGCCATGGTGGCCCATCGGGCCGCATACCGCCTGACCTTTGACAAGGCGCGCGACAATTCGGACGTGTCCCGGGCCGAGGGGGTGATGCTCTTTGAGGTGCTGGACGCCTGCGACGGCTGGGCCAGCCGCCAGCGCCTGACCATGCGCCTGCAGGACCGCGACGGGCGGGCGATCGAGACAGCCTCGGACTACTCCACCTTCGAGAGCAAGGATGGCCGCCGCCTGCGCTTCTCCCTGACGCAGATGACGCAGGGCGCGGTCAGCAACCGCATATCCGGCGAGGCCACGCTGCAGCCCGATGGCAGCGGCGTCGCCACCTATGAGCAGCCCAGCACGCGCACGGAGGCGCTGCCTGCCGGTACGCTGCTGCCCATGGCGCATACCATCCGCGCCATTGCTGCCGGCCGGGCCGCGGAGCGCATCCTCAACGTACCCCTGATGGACGGCACGAGCGAGGACGGCGCACAGGACAGCACCACCATTCTGTCCCAGTGGAACAAGGAAGCCGAGACCAAGCCCCGCTTCCCGCTGCTGGCCCAGCAGGAGAGCGGCCGGATGCGGATCGCCTTCTTCGGCAAGGACAATAATGGCGGCGGTGCCTCCTCGCCGGATTACGAGGTGGGCCTGCGTTATTTCGCCAATGGCGTGGCTGATGAGTTGAACATGGATTTCGGCGAATTTGCCGTGAACGGCCGCCTGGAAACCCTGGAGTCCGTTCCTGGCGGCTGCTGAAGCCAGGGACCGCAGCAAGTAAAAAGTAGGAGGAAGGCCGGGGGGATACTCCCCCGGCCTTCCTTGTTCACCGCATGGGCATGCTGCCCAGCTTATCGAGCAGCACCACCGCCGCATCCACGCAGGCGCGCGTCGCTTCGCCTTCCGCGCAGCGGATATTAATCTCGGCGTTGCCGCGCTCGAAATGGAAGCTTGCGGCGCGGGAGGGCGGCGGGCCGCGGTGCCAGCCGCGCATCATCGCGCCATGGCCTTCCATCATTCCTGGCCGGCCGTACCCCGGGCCGCCATGGCCGGGAGGCCCAGGAGGGGCCGGTGTCTGGGCCTGCGGGCCAGGCGGCGGTGGTGCGCCGGGGTCGGGAGCGGGCTGGGCCAGGGCCAGCCCCGAAACGCTCGTCAGCGCCAGGGCCGCCACCAACAGGGTTGGCTTGTGCATCGCATTCACCTCCATCGCCGGTTCGTCCGGCAGGAAGCATCCTGCCCAGGCCGGGGTTTCCCGTCCGGCGCGTCCGGCAACAGACGGTAACGTCCCAGCCCTTCCCCCGGTGGCGTTCCTCAGTCCGCGAGCACAGCGCAGGTGATGCGGGAGATGCAGGCCAGACGGCCATCGGCGCGGCGGATCTCGGTCTGCCAGACCTGGGTGGAACGGCCGGTGTGCAGCGGGCGGCACTCGGCCGTCACCTCCTGGCCCTCGGGCACCGAGGCGAGGTGGTTGGCATTGATCTCGATGCCGACGACGTGGAAGCCCTCCGGCACCGCCATATAGGCCCCGACGCTCCCGAGCGTCTCCGACACCGCGACCGAGACGCCGCCATGCAGCACCCGCCAGGGCTGCACATGGCGGTGGTCCACCGGCATGGAGGCGCGGAGATAGTCCGGCCCGATTTCGGTGATGCGGATTCCGAGGAGGGAAATGGCGGTATTGGCCGCCCGGGCCATGAGGCTCTCTGGCGTGGCGTTCTTCTTCCAGATGGGTGCGGTGCTCATGCGGCGATGGGCGCAAGCCGCCGCCCCGTCGTCAACCCGCCCCGGCGGGAGAGGCGCGCCCAGCGCCAGGTCATCGCCCCCGCCACGCCGAGCAGCCCGATCACCAGCCCCACCCAGATGCCGCTCGGCCCAAGGCCGAGCGGGAAGGCCAGCACCAGGGCAGCGGTGAAGCCCAGGGCCCAGTAGCCGATTGCCGCGATCCACATGGGCATGCGCGTGTCGTGCAGCCCGCGCAGCGCGCCGGCGCCGGTCACCTGCACCCCGTCGCTGAGTTGGAACAGCCCGGCGAAGAAAAGGAGCGTCGCGGCCAGAGTTGCCGTCTCGGCCGCGCCCGGGGTGGCTTCGTCGAGGAACAGGCCGGCGAGGGTGCCGGGGGCCAGCAGCATCAGCGCCGCCATCGGGGCCATGAAGGCCATGGAGAGCAGGATCGCTACCCACCCCGCCCGCCATGCGGCCCGGGCGCGCCCGGCACCGATGGCGAGCCCCACCCGCGCCGTGGCCGCTTGGCCCAGCCCGAGCGGGACGGCGAAGGTGATGCTGGCGATCTGCAGGGCAATGGCATGGGCCGCCACCGCCTGGGCGCCGAAAGCCCCCATGGCGAGGCCAACCGCGCTGAACAGCCCGATCTCGAGCAGCATCTGCGCCGCAATCGGCAGCCCGAGCCCGATCGCCTTCCGGAGGCGCGCCATGTCGATCCGCCAGATCCGGCCGAACAGGTGGTAGCGCCGCAACCGCCGGTCCCGCATGACGAACAGGGCCAGGGCGACGAACATGAAGCTGTCCGCCACCGCACCCGCGATGCCCGCGCCGCGCACGCCCATGGCCGGGGCGCCGAAATGGCCGAAGATCAGCACCCAGCCAATCAGGGCATTGAGCGGCACGGCCAGCAGCCCGATCACCAGCGGCGGCCAAGGGCGTTCCATGGCCGCCATGAAGCCGCGTAGCGTCAGGAACAGGCCGAAGGCGGGAATGCCCCAGAGCATGCAGCGCAGGAAGTCCTGCGCCGCAGCCGCCAGGCCGGCATCCTGCCCGAGGGCCCGCAGCACCGCGCCGCCATTCCACAGGAGCACCATGCCCGGCAGAGCCGCCAGAAGCGCGCCCCAGGCCCCGGCCCGGAAGGTTCGCCGCATGGCCCGGACATGCCCGACCCGTCGTCCCCGCTCCTGCGCCAGCATGGCGGCAGCGGCGAAGGACAGACCGAAGCCCGGGGCTAGCATGGTCCAGAACAGGGTGCCGGAGAGGGTGACGGCCGCCAGCGCCTCGGTGGAGAGATGGCCAAGATAGGCGGAGTCGGTCGCCAGCAGGGCCATTTGCGACAGGTTCGTCAGCGCCATGGGCCAGGCGAGAAGGAGCGTCGCGCGCGCCTCGGCCCACCAGACGCCACGCCGCTGCGTATCCACTCCCATGGGCAGGGTGTAGCCCGACAAGGGAGCCGTTGGCAGCCGGCGGCGCGGATGGCACGGTTCCGGCCAATGCAAGGCTCCCGGCTCACGGGAGGCCGCCGAATGCCGAGGAGCCCACCATGCAGCGCCGCACCGTCCTGGCCGCTCCGCTCATCGGGGGCGCCGCCCTCGCCCTCCCCGCCGCAACCCAGCCAGCCGGGGCACAGCCCGCAGGGGTCATCATGGACGAGGTCCTGATCCCAGGCGCCACATCGGGTAGCCAGCTCTACCTGCGGAACAAACGGCCGGAGGGCGCCACGCCGGCGCGGCCGGATCGCACCATCCTCTGCGTCCATGGTGCTACCTACCCCGCCAGCACCGGCTTCGACCTGCCGCTCTCGGGCGTGTCCTGGATGGATTACATGGCTGGGCGTGGTTTCGACGTCTGGAGCCTGGACCTGACGGGCTATGGCCGCTCCACCCGCCCGCCCGCCGACCAGTCCCCGCCACCGACCCGGGGGGAAGAGGCGGTGGCCGATATCGCCCTTGCGCTGCGCCACATCCGGGACACGCGCCGGGTGGCCAAGACCGGCCTGATCGGCTGGTCCTGGGGGACGACGCTGGTTTCACGCTTCGCGGCCGATAATCCGGCGCTGGTGGACCGGCTGGTGCTCTACGCGCCGCTCTGGCTGCGCGATGCCTCGAACCGCGGGGCGGTGCCGGTGCCGGAAGGGCCGCTGCCCGCCTATCGCAGCGTCACCCGTGCCCAGGCGCGGGAACGCTGGATGGCGGGGGTGCCGGAGAACAAGCGCGGCGGTCTGATTCCGCCCGGCTGGTTCGAGCATTGGGCTGATTCCACCTTTGCGACCGATCCGGAGGGGTCGCGCCAGGTACCCTCCGTGTTGCGGGCGCCCAATGGCGTGCTGCAGGACCTGCGGGAATACTGGGATGCCGGGCGGCCCTTCTACGACCCCGCCAAGGTGACGGCGCCGGCCCTGCTGGTGCTGGGCGAATGGGACCGGGACACGCCGCCCTCCATGGCCACCACCCTGTTCCCGCTGCTGGTGAATTCCCCGGGCAAGCGGCTGGTGATGCTGGCGGAAGGCACGCATTCCATCATGCTGGAGCGCAACCGCGGCGCCCTGTTCCAGGCCGTGCAGGTCTTCCTGGAAGAGAGCCTCGCCTGAGTTAAGGGCTGCCCCTCACGCGTGCTAGAGGGCGGCGCACGCCCCATTGGCAGACAGGACACACGGATATGAAGCTGCTGCGATACGGTGCCCCCGGCGCGGAAAAGCCGGGCCTGCTCGATGCGCAGGGGGTAATCCGGGACCTCTCCGCCATCATCCCCGACTTGGCGGGCGAGGCGCTGTCGCGGGAGGGGATCGCGCGGCTGGCAGCCCTCGATCCGGAATCCTTGCCTTCCGTTCCCGCCACCACGCGGCTGGGACCGCCGGTGGGGAGCACGCGGAACTTCGTCGCCATCGGGCTGAACTATGCGGATCATGCGGCGGAGAGCGGCGCCGCCGTGCCGAAAGAGCCAATCGTCTTCCTCAAGTCGCTCAACGCCCTGGCCGGCCCGGATGACGACGTCGCCATTCCCCCCGGCAGCCGCAAGACGGATTGGGAGGTGGAACTGGCCATCGTGATCGGCACCCTGGCGAAGCGCGTCTCCGCCGAGGAGGCGCTGGACCATGTGGCGGGCTACACGATCTGCAACGACGTGTCCGAGCGCGAATGGCAGATCGAGCGCGGCGGCTTGTGGGACAAGGGCAAGAGCGCGGATGGCTTCGGCCCCGTGGGCCCCTGGCTGGTCACCACCGACGAGGTACCGGACCCGCAGGACCTGGCCATGTGGTGCGAGGTGGATGGGCAGCGCATGCAGGACGGATCGACGCGCACGATGATCTTCGACGTGCGGACCATCGTCTCCTACGTCTCGCAGTTCATCACCCTGCATCCCGGCGATATCGTCACCACCGGCACGCCCCCCGGCGTGGGCATGGGCATGAAGCCGCCCACTTATCTCCGGCCCGGCCAGGTCATGCGCCTCGGCATCGCCGGCCTCGGCGAGCAGAAGCAGAACACCGTCGCCGGCTGACGCAACGGCAAACCGCCAAAGTTGGAAGGGACCGGGGGTACCTCCCCCGGCCTCGCCTCTACTCTTTCGTCACGACGCTCACATGCGCCGAGACCACCCGCCACCCCTCCGGGAAGCGCAGCCAGGTCTGGCTCTGCCGCCCCACCTTCCCGGGCATGGTCTCGCGGTGGAACATCGTGTTCGCGACGGCGCAATCCCGCCCATAAGTGGTGATGACCGTGCGCGACAGTGTCCGCATCAGGCCGACCGATGGCCGGGAGCGGCGGAAGGCGCGGATCTCGTCCATGCCGTAGAGGTTCTCGGCGGCGCCGTAGCGGATGGTCTGCGGGGCATCCCGGAACAGCTCCTCCAGCACCGGCACGTCATTCGTGACCAGCGCCTTCTCGTAGCGGGCGAAGGCGGCCTCAACCTCGGCGCGAACCTCGGGGATGTCGATCTCCAAGCGGCAAGTCCTCTCAGCGTCTGCGGGCGAGCCAAAAGCCGATGATCCCCGCCGCGGCCATCCAGGCCTTTGGTGGAACGCGGATGGCCGCCTCCTTCCGGAAGCCGCCATAGACGTCATGATCCGCGGGGGCCGTGAAGAGGTTGCCGTCGGAAACCGCTGCCTTCGGGGCGCTGGAGAGGCCCTTCCGCATCATTTTTCCGGCGGCCCAGCGCAGCGGGGCCGGGGCGAGGGTAGCGGCCAGGCGCATGGCCTGGGCGGCGACGCCCACCACCGCCGCGTTGCGCGGCTCCCGGATGAGGGAGGCGATGGCCTCCGCCACCTCGAAGGGGGAGGTGATGGGGCCGTCCACCTCGATCTTGTGCCCGCTGTGGTTGGCACCGTGGCGCAGGCCGGGCGTGTCCACGACGCTGGGGAAGACATCGCAGACATGGATGCCGGGCCAGTCCTGCAACTCGGCGCGGAGGGATTCCGTGAAACCGCGCAGTCCGGCCTTGGAGGCCGCGTAGGACGCGGCAAAGGGGGTGGGCACCCAGGAGCCGATGGATAGAGTGTTGATCAGCACGCCCTGGCGCTGGGTCTTGAAGATGGGGAGCACCGCATGGGCGCCATTTACCTGGCCCAGCAGGTTGATGCGGATGGTCTGGGCATGGGATTCAGCCGGCACCGCCTCGAAGGGGCCAATCACGCCGACCCCGGCATTGTTGATCCAGACATCAATGCGGCCGAAGCGGGCGCGGGCGGCCTCCGCCAGGCGCTTCACGGCCTCGGCGTCGGTCACGTCGGTGGGAACGGCGATGGCCTCGGCTCCCAGCCGCTCGCATTCGGCGCGCACCGCCTCGAGCGTGTCCGCCCGGCGCGAGGCGAGAACGAGCTGGGCGTCGTTGCGGGCCAGGAGCTGGGCGGTGGCGCGGCCGATCCCGCTGGACGCGCCGGCAATCACGACAACGGCGCCTTGGATCCGGGGCATGGCCTCTCCCTCTCGATGTTGACGATCGGGGCGTTAACCGCATCTGCGGCCGCGGGTTCCCCTGAGTGTGAGTCGGGGCTGTGACTTGATGACTTGCTGTGCGTTCTAAGGAGTACCCAAGCACCATGGATTGGCCCGTGGTGCATGCACCGGAACAACAGGCGTGATCCACCAGAGGTTCGGCCAGACGACAACCGATGAGAGCGGCCGCTTCACGCGGGTGGACCGGTTTACCTGCGAACTGCTGGGTTATGACGCATGCGAGCTGCTGGGGCGGAGCATCCAGGACATCACGCATCCGGAGGACTGGCCCAGCAACCTCGCCTTGCTGGAGCGGCTGCGGACGCATGAGGAGCCCTTCACCATTACCAAGCGCTACCTGCGGCGGGATGGCAGCGTGGTCTGGGTGCAGGCCTATGTCACCAAGCTGCGGGATGCGGAGGGGCGAAGCTCCATCTGCGCGATGATCCGGCCGGTGCTGCCGCAGATGTGGGAGCCGGAACGCGAGGAGAAGACGGCGGCGGAACGCGCCGGGCCGTCGCGCCTGGCGGGACCGCGGCCCAATGGCTGGATGGGGCGGGTCCTGCACTGAGGCCTGCGCTGCAGATCCGCCGCTCCGGGCCGCGGCGTTCGGGGGCAGGATCCTCTTCACCATCGGCATGTTACGATCGCCGAGTCCCAGGAAAGGCTCGTCGATGTATCGCGTCCGTGTTCTCCCGCTGCTGGTCCTGCTGGTGGTCCCGCTGCTGTCCGGCTGCGCCCAATGGGAGCGTCCCGGTGCCACTCCGCCGATGCGCGACGCCGCCCTGGCCCGCTGCGAGGCTTCGGCCTTCAACGCCGCGCGCCCCGACAATGTCCGGGTGATGACCGATCGCGGCGGCTGGGTGCCTGGCACGCGGGAATGCAAGGGCGAGGGCAGCAACCGCCGCTGCCGCGAGACGCAGGGCTATTGGCGCCCGGCGAGCTACGGGCTGCGGGACCAGAACGAACCCGTCCGAGAAGCCATGGTGGAGGATTGCATGCGCCGGGATGGCTGGGTGCTGAAGTAGCCCCCTTGCGCCGCCTCCCCGCGCCAGCCCATACGGTCCGCGGACATCGGGGGGAGCCCATTCCGGGCTGAGAGGCGGGGACACCCGCGACCCCTGGAACCTGACCCGGTTCGGACCGGCGTAGGGATCGGTGCACCATGACGCCCAGGCACCCGGAATGCGCGAAGCCGCTTCCCCACCTCGCCCCCCAGGCGGCGGTGGAGCGGGCGCGGGTGCGTCGTCCGGCCCCGTTTCCTCCCCCCGTCCGCGGAATGGAGGAAACAGGATGTATCGCCGTTCCCTGCTGAAGGGCGCCGGCCTTTCGGCGTTGCCGCTTCCCGCCTTAACTCAACCTGCCTTGGCCCAGCCCGCGATCGGCCAGGCCACCAGGGCCAGGACCCTCCGCTTCGTGCCGCAGGCGGCGCTGACGGCGCTGGATCCGGTCGTCCAGAACGCCACGATCAGTTCCACCCACGGCTTCTGCGTCTTCGACACGCTCTTCGCGACCGACGGCAAGCTCACCCCGCGCCCACAGATGGCCTCCGGGTATGAGATGAGCGCGGACGGACAGCTCTGGACCATCCGCCTGCGGGACGGGCTGCGCTTCCATGATGGCGAGCCGGTACGGTCGCGGGACTGTGTCGCCAGCCTCAAACGCTGGTGCGTGCGGGACTTGTTCGGCCAAATCCTGGCCCGCGCGGTGGCCGAATGGGGCACGCCGGACGAGCGTAGCTTCACCATCCGCCTGCACCGTCCCTTTCCCGCGCTGCTCTACGCCCTGGCCAAGCCTGCCAGTGTGCCGCCCTTCATCATGCCCGAGCGCCTGGCCGCCACGGCGCCAGACAAGCCCGTGCCGGAGATGATCGGCAGCGGCCCGTGGAAGTTCCTCGCCGGCGAGTTCAACCCCGGCAGCTTCGTCGCCTATGCGCGCAACGAGGCCTATGTCCCGCGAGACGAGCCGGCAGAGGGCGCCTCAGGCGGAAAGCGGGTCCATTTCGACCGGCTGGAGTGGCACATCATCCCGGACGGGGCGACCGCCGGCGCCGCGTTGCAGCGGGGCGAGGTGGATTGGGTGGAATATCCACTGCCGGACCTGCTGCCCCTGTTCGCACGGGACCGGAACATCAAGACCCAGATCTACGACCCGATCGGCTTCCTGGGCGTGATCCGCTTCAATCACCTGCACGCACCCTTCGACAAGGTGGAGGTGCGCCGCGCCGTGCGGGACTGCATCAGCCAGTCCGATCACATGGCTTCGGTCGCGGCGCCCGGCGACTGGCGCGAATGCCATGCGCTCTTCCCCTGCACCCTCCCGGATGTGGTGGAGTTCCCTTCCCCCCCGCGCGACTTCGGCAAGGCGCGCGCCGCTATCCGCGCGGCCGGGGCGGAGGGGGCGAAGGTGGTGGTGATCAACCCGACGGATTTCGCCGCCGTCGCGCCGCAGGGAAGGCTGGCCGCCGATGTCTGCCGCCAGCTCGGCTTCCAGGTGGATCTGCAGGAGATGGATTGGGCCGCGATGCTCACCCGCCGCAATTCGCGCGAGGATGCCGACCATGGCGGCTGGAGCATCTATCCCACCAACTTCCCCGCCGCCTCCATCGCCAACCCGGCGGTCAATTCCGGTATCCGCGGCGATGGCCCCACCGCCTGGTTCGGCTGGCCGACCGATCCGGCGACCGAGGCGAATATCGAGCGATGGCTCTACGCCCCGGATCCCGCCGCGCAATCCGCCGCCTTCGCGGATGTGCAGCGCACGGCCTGGGACCATGTGGGCTTCGCGCCCAGCGGGCTGTTCGTGCTCAAGACCGGTTTTCGGTCACACCTGTCCGGCGTGCTGCAGGGGCCAAACCCTTATATGTGGAACCTCCGGCGGGGATGATCGCGCGGAGCGGAGGCGGCGCCGCGCGACGGCGCCGCCCGCTTTCCGAAGCGGGTCAGTTTGGCCCGTGACGATCCGGAACGGAGTAGTCTCCCATCGCCCGCGCTGCTCAAAACGATCTAAGCCTGCACCCGTAAGCGTGGGTGCGTGCATGCGGGCAGTTCCGCCCATTGCGTGATCCGCAATAGACAGGCGCCTGGATCCCCTGGGTTCAACTCATCTGCGCGCGGCTCGTTTGGCACCTTGCGGATAAGGCGGAAGCGGGCGTGGCCCGTGCTTGCGCGGATCCGCCCAGCAGGAGTGTAAATGCCGCGGGAAACGCCCAAGGGGCTGCAGGCTAGGTCGACGGGTCACGACCGTCCGTGGCGGCTGCATGCGATCGATGCCCTGCTGTTCGCCTCCGTGCTGCTCCCCGCCCTGATCTTCGGGGCCGCCGCCCTGTACGACCGGAACCAGACAATGGCGGCGACGGAGCGTAAACTCCTGTCCACCCTCGACATGCTGCACGGGCATGCCGAGAAGGTCTTCCAGTTTCAGGCGCTGGCCCTGGGCACGATCCAGGAACGGCTGCGCAGCCAACGGGACGAGGAGGTGCTCGCCGCTGCCGCGAGCCATCATGACTTCCTGCGTGCGGTGCGCCGGCATGCGGACGAGACCCTGGGCATCGTGATCATCGGGGCGGATGGCCGCCCGCTGGTGGACTCCGACCAGCCGCAGGCCCCCCGCCACATCGATGCCAGCGACCGCGAGTATTTCCGTTGGCACCGCGACCACCCCGGGCCGGAGCCCCGTGTGGCTGGCCTGATCCGCAGCCGTGCGGACGATGAGCCGGTGTTCTTCATGACGGCCCGGCGATCGGCAGAGGATGGCTCCTTCCTGGGGGTGATCACGGTCGGCGTCCAGCAAAGCACCTTCATCGGCTACTGGAACCGCACCGCGCCCCTGCCGGATGCCTTGGTGAACCTTACCCGCGCGGACGGTGCGATCCTCGCGCGCCGCCCGCCCGTGGAGCCCGGGACCGGGATCGGGACTTTCCCGATCGCGCCGTTGACCCAGGCCATCCAGACGGCCGCCGAGCGCGTCGTGATAGAGGGCACCTCCCCGCTCGACGGCGTGGAGCGCATGGTGGCCTACCGCCGGCTCGACCGCTTTCCGGTCACCGTTGCCTATGGGGTGCCGCGCGCGACGATGCTGTCCCGCTGGCGCCGGCGACTTCTGATCTATGGCGGCTTCGCCCTCGTGACCGGACTCGCCCTCTCATCCCTGGCGCTGATGGCCCGGCGCCGTGCGCGGGAGCTGAACCTGCTCAATGCCACCCTGGAACGGCGCGTCGAGGCGCGGACAGCCGATATCCAGGCCAGCGAGGCCCGTGTCCGCCTGCTCGCGCGGGAGGTGGACCATCGCGCCAAGAACACCCTGGCCGTGGTGCAGGCCACGCTGCGGCTGACGCCGAAGCACGACGCCGTGGCCTATGCGAAGGCGGTGGAGGGACGGATCGCGGCCCTGGCACGAGCCCAGACCCTGCTGTCGGAGGACCGCTGGCGGGGCGCGAGCCTGCAGGCACTGCTGAAGGCCGAGCTGGTGCCCTTCGCCTGGGAAGACGGTGGTGAGCTGGGGCCGCGGGCGGAGGTGGACGGGCCGCCGGTGCTGCTTCCACCGTCGGCCGCGCAGCCCCTCGCGATGGCCGCGCATGAGCTGGCGACGAATGCGATCAAGCATGGGGCGCTGTCGGTTCCCGGCGGGCGGGTCCGGGTGACGTGGCGGCTCACCAGGGCGGATGATGCGGCAAGCGACGCCCTCGCGCTGCGCTGGGAGGAGACGGGCGGCCCGCCGGTGCCTGGCCCTCCGACGCGGCGCGGCTTCGGCTCCCGCGTGCTGGAGTCGATCGTGCGTGGGCAGCTGGGCGGGAGCTTCCTGCTGACCTGGGCCCCCACGGGCGTTGTCTGCGACATCAAGATTCCGCTCGCCCGGCTGGCGAGCGGGGTGCCACAGGACAATCTCAGCACTGCCGCCTGATCCGGCCCGGCGCCCGCGCCAAGGCGCCGCCGGAATCACCGCAGGCGCGCGGCCACCGCCTGCCCGGTCGCGGCGGTACCGAGGCGCCCGCCTACATCTGGCGTCGCCTCCCCTGCCATGACCGCTTCCGCCACCGCCGCCTCGATCGCGCGCGCGGCGCCCGCATAGGCCGGCTGGCCGCGCCGGTCGCCATGCCAGTCCAGCAGCTGGGCGAGGGAGAGGATCAGGGAGAAGGGATTGGCCCGGTCCTGCCCCGCGATATCCGGGGCGGAGCCATGGGC
The DNA here is from genome assembly GCF_009848505.1 of Muricoccus harenae. Lineage (GTDB taxonomy): Bacteria > Pseudomonadota > Alphaproteobacteria > Acetobacterales > Acetobacteraceae > Roseomonas > Roseomonas harenae. The sequence continues at coordinate 128,193 of NZ_WWDL01000001.1, read as the reverse complement.
GGCCTGGGCCATGGCATGGGCGAAGCCTGCATTCACCGAGCCGCCGAGGCCGATGCTGCCGGAAAGCTCGGCCGTCATGTCGGAGAGGATGTCGCCGAACATGTTGGTGGTGACAATCACGTCGAAGCGGGACGGGTCACGGATCAGCAGGGCGGCCATGGCGTCCACGATCACTTCCTCCAGCACCACGCCAGGGAAATCGGCGGCGGCCCTGCGGCATTCCTCGAGGAACATGCCATCGCCCATGGTGAGGACGTTCGCCTTGTGCACCGCCGTCACGCGGCCCCGCCGGCCGGCAGCCAGCCGGAAGGCCGCCTGGGCAATGCGGGCGCAGCACGGGCGGGTGATGCGGCGGAGGGAGACGCAGACATCGGGCGTCACCAGCATCTCGGCGCCGCCCTTCTCCATGTTGCGGTCGGCGTAGAAGCCTTCGGTGTTTTCGCGCACCACGACCAGGTCGAACTCGTGGCGCGTGGGGTGGGGCACGCCTGGGAAGGTGCGGGCCGGGCGGATATTCGCGAAAAGGTCCAGCCGCTTGCGGAAGAAGCCCGAGGGATTGATGCCGCCCTTGCTTTCATCCGGGTAGTCATAGGTGGACATGGGCCCCATCAGCAGCCCGTCCGCGGCCTGCACCGTCTCAAGCAGGCCGGGGCGGAGGGTGGTGCCATGGCGGCGCAGGCTCTCATGGCCCGCCACCTCATGCGTCAGGTTCAGGTTGAGGCCGAAGCGGTTGGCGGCGGCATCCAGCACCGCCAGCGTGGCCTGGGTGATTTCCGGGCCGATTCCGTCTCCGGGCAGGACGACGATATGCATGGCGTTTCCCCTTCTTGCGCCCTCCCTCTATCCGCCGGGCAGTGTCGATCGTCCATCGGGCCCCGCATCGCCTTTCCCGTCCCGGCGGGGTAGAGCGGGCCATGGCCGAAGCCCCTGCCCTGCTGGATGCCGCCCACGCCTATTTCGCCTCCGGCGCCACGCATCCGCTGGAGGCACGGCGGGCGGCGCTGATCGCCCTGCGGGATGGGCTGCAGGCGATGGAGGGGGAGCTGCTCGCCGCCCTCCATTCCGATCTGGGGAAGTCCGAATTCGAGGCCTGGACCTCGGAGATCATGCTGGTCCGGCAGGAAATCGCGCTCACCCTGCGCCGGATGCGCCGCTGGGCCGCGCCGCGCCGCGTGGGGGGCCGCTGGTTCCACTTCCCCGGCCGCGCCGCATTGCGCATGGAGCCGCGCGGGGCGGTGCTGATCCTGGGGCCGTGGAACTACCCCGTGCAGCTCTGCCTGGTACCGCTGGTCAGCGCCCTCGCGGCGGGGAATGCGGTGGTGCTGAAGCCATCCGAAATCGCGCCCGCCACCGCCGCGGCTCTTGAGCGGCTGGCGGCGCGCTGCTTCGCGCCCGGCCTGGTGCAGGTGGCGCAGGGCGGGCCGGATCTGGCGGCGGCTCTGACGGCCCTGCCCTTCGCCCACATCTTCTTCACCGGCAGCACGGAGACGGGCCGCAAGGTGGCGGAGGCTGCCGCGCGCAACCTCGCGACCACCACGCTGGAACTGGGCGGCGCCAATCCCTGCATCGTGGACGAGACCGCCGATCCGGCGGTGACGGCACGGCGCATCGCCTGGGCGAAGTTCCTGAACGCCGGCCAGACCTGCCTCGCGCCGAACCATGTGCTGGTGCATGAGAGCCGCGCGGAGGCGCTGCTGGCCGTGTTGCGCGAGACCATCACGCGCTTCTACGGCCCCGATGGGCGCGGCATGCAGCGCGTGGTGGATGCGCGGCACCTGGCGCGGCTGAAAACCATGCTGGCGCGTGGCCGGGTGGCCATGGGCGGTGCGGTGGACGAGAACGCGCTGCACATCCAGCCGACCATCCTGCTCGACCCCGATCCTGCTCTGCTGCGGGAAGAGATCTTCGGGCCGATCCTTCCCGTCGTGACTTGGCGGGACCGCGCGGAACTTCTGGCGGGGCTCTCGGGCATGCCGCAGCCGCTGGCCCTCTATGTCCATACCAGGGATCGCGGCTTCGCCGATGCCGTGGCAGAAGCCTTGCCCTCGGGCGGCTTCTGCGTGAACGAGCACCTCGTGCATTGCACCGTGCCGGACCTGCCCTTCGGCGGCGTCGGGCCGAGCGGCCAGGGGCGCTATCACGGACAGGCGGGGTTCGAGGCCTTCTCCAATGCCCGCGCCATCTTCCACCAGCCGGCGGGGATCGATCCTTCCCTGCGGTATCCGCCCTACAAGGCACCACTTTCGATCATCAAGCGGCTGATGGGATGAACAACGCTTTCGATGCCATCGTGCTGGGCGCCGGCGCGGCGGGGATGATGTGCGCCATGGCGGCGGGGCGGCGCGGTAAGCGCGTGCTGCTGCTGGAGCATGCCGACCAGCCCGGGGCAAAGATCCTCATCTCCGGCGGCGGGCGCTGCAATTTCACCAACACGGGCACGGAACCCGGGCGGTTCTTCTCGTCCAACCCGCATTTCGCGCGCTCGGCCCTGTCGCGCTACACGCAGCAGGACTTCATCGCGCTCGTCGAGAAGCACCGCATCCCCTATCACGAGAAGACGCTCGGCCAGCTCTTCTGCGACGGCTCGGCGCGCGCCATTGTCGGGTTGCTGCTGGACGAATGCGAGGCGGCGGGGGTCGAGCTGCGCCTGCGGCACCGCGTCATCGATGTCTCCCGCGCGGATGGGTTCCGGGTGGAGACGGATCGCGGCAGCTTCACCGCGCCCGCGCTGGTGCTGGCCACCGGCGGCCTCTCCATCCCGAAGATGGGCGCGACAGGGCTTTCCCTCGACCTTGCGCGGCGCTTCGGCCTGCCTGTGGTGGAGACGCGCCCCGCCCTGGTGCCGCTGATTTTCGGGGAGGCGGACCTCGCCCTGATGCGCCCGATTTCCGGCGTCTCCCTGCCGGTGGAGGCGCGGGCGGGGAAAGCGCGGTTCCGCGAGGCGATGCTGTTCACCCATCGCGGTCTTTCCGGGCCTTCCATCCTGCAGATCTCGACCGCCTGGCGTGCGGGGGAGCCGATCACGCTCGACCTGCTGCCGGATGTGGATGCGAATGCCTGGCTGCTCGCCCGCAAGGACGAGCGACCGCGGGCGGCGCTGCACACGGTGCTTGCGGAGAAGCTGCCCCAGCGTCTCGCCGCCGCCCTTGGCACCACGCGGCTGGCGCAGCACAGCCGGCCAATCGGCGAGTTGGGGAACAAGGCGCTGAACGGCGTGGCGGCCATGCTGAAGGGCATGGCGCTGACGCCCTCGGGCACCGAGGGCTATGCCAAGGCCGAGGTGATGGCCGGCGGGGTGGATACTGCCGCCCTGTCCTCCCAGACCATGGCGGCCAAGGAGGTTCCGGGCCTGCACGTCATCGGCGAGGCGGTGGATGTGACGGGCTGGCTCGGCGGCTACAACTTCCAGTGGGCCTGGTCGTCAGGCTGGTGCGCAGGACAATCCGTGTGATTTGCGGCGGGAAGCCCTATATCCCCGCGCACCATGCTGCGACTGACCGAAATCAAGCTTCCTCTCGACCATGCGGATGACGCGCTGCGCGATGCCGTGCTCGCCCGCCTCGGCGTGCCTGCCGAGGAGGTGCTGGACATCACCGTATTCCGCCGCGGCCATGATGCCCGGCGGCGCGGTGCCATCGCGCTGATCTACACGCTGGACGTGGCGCTGCGCGACGAGGCCGCCGTGCTGGCCCGCTTCGCCGGCGACCGCCATGTCGCTCCCACGCCCGAAACAAACTACCGCCTGCCCAGCGCCCTGCCCGTGCCGCCGCGCCTGCGGCCGGTGGTGGTGGGCGCCGGCCCCTGCGGCCTTTTCGCCATGCTCATCCTGGCCCAAATGGGGCTGCGCCCGATCCTTCTGGAGCGCGGAAAGGTGGTGCGGGAGCGCACGCAGGACACCTGGAGCCTGTGGCGCCGTTCCGTGCTGACGCCGGAATCCAACGTGCAGTTCGGCGAAGGCGGCGCCGGCACCTTCTCGGATGGCAAGCTGTGGAGCGGCATCGGCGACAATGCCAACCGCATCCGCAAGGTGCTGGAGGAGTTCGTGAAGGCTGGGGCGCCGGAGGAGATCCTCTATGTCTCCAAGCCGCATATCGGCACCTTCCGGCTCGTCTCCATGGTCGAGCACATGCGCGCCCATATCGAATCCCTGGGCGGCGAATACCGGTTCGGGACGCGGGTGGAGGATGTGGCGCTCGGCCCCGATCGTGCGGTGCGCGGGCTGCATCTTTCCGACGGCTCCTTCCTGGAAGCGGACCATGTCGTGCTCGCGGTCGGCCATTCGGCGCGTGACACCTTCACCATGCTGCATGAGCGCGGCGTGTTCATGGAGGCGAAGCCCTTCTCCATCGGCGTGCGGATCGAGCATCCGCAGGGCTTGATCGACCGCTGCCGCTTCGGTCCGCAGGCCGGGCACCCCATCCTGGGCGCCGCCGACTACAAACTGGTGCACCACTGCAAGGGGCCGGAGGCCGAGGGCCGCGCCGTCTATTCCTTCTGCATGTGCCCGGGCGGCACGGTGGTGGCCGCGGCTTCCGAGCCCGGTCGCCTCGTGACCAACGGGATGAGCCAGTATTCCCGCAACGAGCGCAACGCGAATGCCGGCATCGTGGTGAGCATCACGCCGGAGCGCGACTATCCCGGCTCACCTATCGCCGGCATCGCCTTCCAGCGGCACTGGGAGGAGCGCGCCTTCATCGCGGGCGGCGGCGACTACCGGGCGCCTGCGCAGCGGGTGGAGGATTTCCTGGCCGGGCGGCCCAGCACGAAGCTGGGCGAGGTCATCCCCTCCTACCGGCCCGGCGTGACGCCGACCGATCTCGCGCAGTGCCTGCCGGATTTCGCCGTGGCCGCGATCCGCGAGGCACTGCCGGCCTTCGACCGGCAGATCAAGGGCTTCGCCATGGGGGATGCGGTGATGACGGGGGTGGAGACTCGCACCTCCTCGCCGCTCCGCATCCGGCGTGACGAGACGGGGCAGAACCTGAACACCCCCGGCCTTTTCCCGGCCGGCGAGGGCGCGGGCTATGCAGGCGGCATCCTCTCCGCCGGCGTGGACGGAATTCGCGCGGCGGAAGCTGTGGCGGCCAGCCTCTCGGCCGTTGTGGCGGCCTGAGAAGGGAACAGCATGGCGCATCCGATCGAACTCGGCCTCGACACATTCGGGGACGTGACCATTGGCCCTGACGGCAAGCTGCTGCCCCAGGCGCAGGTGATCCGCAACCTCATCGAGCAGGCGGTGCTGGCCGATGGGCAGGGCATCGACTTCATCGGCGTGGGTGAGCATCACCGCGCCGATTTCGCCGTCTCCGCCCCCGAGGTGGTGCTGGCGGCGATCGCGGCGCGCACCAGCCGCATCCGGCTGGGCTCGGCCGTCACGGTGCTCAGCTCGGATGATCCGATCCGGGTGTTCCAGCGCTTCTCCACCGTCGACGCCATTTCGAACGGGCGCGCAGAGGTCATCCTTGGCCGCGGCTCCTTCACTGAGTCCTTCCCGCTCTTTGGCTTCGACCTCTCCCAATACGAGACGCTGTTCGAGGAGAAGCTGAACCTCTTCGCGGCGCTACTTCCGCAGGAGCCGGTGAATTGGGAGGGCAGCACGCGCCCTGCCCTGTCCAATCAGCGCGTCTTCCCGCCGCTGGAGAACCCGCCGCTGAAGACCTGGGTGGGTGTGGGCGGCAGCCCGAAATCCGTCATTCGGGCGGCGCATTACGGCCTGCCGCTGATGCTCGCCATCATCGGCGGGGAGCCGCACCGCTTCAGGCCCTTCGTGGACCTCTACCACCAGGCGCTGCAGAAGCTCGGCCAGCCCGAGCGGCCGATCGGCGCCCATTCGCCCGGGCATGTGGCCGATACGGATGAGCAGGCACGCGAGGATCTCTGGCCCCATTACAAGCGGATGCATGACCAGATCGGCGCGGAGCGTGGATGGCCGCCGATGCAGCGGGCGGGATTCGACCGCGAGGCCGATCAGGGCTCGCTCTATGTCGGCTCGCCGGAAACGGTGGCACGCAAGATCGTGGGGACGGCCAGGACCCTCGGCCTTTCGCGCTTCGACCTGAAATACAGCTCGGGCCCGCTACCGCATGAGAAGCTCATGCGCAGCGTGGAACTGTATGGCAGCAAGGTCATCCCCATAGTCCGCGAGATGCTGGGCTGAAATCCACCCGCGGAACCGGCGTGGCGGGACCGGCGTTCCGTTCCCGCCATGGCCGACGATCCCCTCTCCTCCTACCGCGCCAAGCGCGATTTCCGCAGCACCGCGGAGCCTGAAGGCGCCGCCCCGAAGCGGCGGAAGGGCAAGGCGCTGTCCTTCGTCGTGCAGAAGCACGATGCCACGCGCCTGCATTACGATTTTCGCCTGGAGTTGGACGGCGTCCTGAAATCCTGGGCCGTCACCCGCGGCCCCAGCCTGGACCCCGCCGACAAGCGCCTGGCCGTGGAGGTCGAGGACCACCCGATCGAATATGGCGCCTTCGAGGGCACCATCGCCTCGGGCTACGGTGCCGGCACCGTCATGTTGTGGGACCGCGGCAGCTGGGAGCCCGAATCCGACGACCCCGCCGCCGATCTGGAGAAAGGCCGCCTGCGCTTCACCCTGCATGGGGAGCGCCTGCACGGCTCCTGGCACCTGGTGCGGATGCGCCCGCGCGGGCGCGAGACCAAGCACAACTGGCTTCTCATCAAGGGCGAGGACGAGGAGGCGCGGCCGGGCGAAGGCGATGCGCTGCTGGAGGAGTTCGACCGCTCCGTCACCACCGGGCGCGACCTGGAGGGCATCGCCGGCAAGGCGGCGGCAAAGGCCGTGCCCCCCGCGAAGCGCAGCGCCCGCAAACCGGCTCCCCGGAAGGCGCCTGCGGCGAAGAAGGCAGCGGAGCCAGGCTTCATCCCGCCCATGCTCTGCGTGCTGGAAAGCGAGGCGCCCTCCGGCTCCGGCTGGGTGCATGAGCTCAAGCTTGATGGCTATCGCATGCTGGCCGTGATCCAGGGCGGCAAGGCCAGGCTGCTGACCCGCACGGCCCAGGACTGGTCCCACCGCTTCCCCGAGGTGGCGCAGGCCCTGGGGGCCCTGCCCGATGCCGTGCTGGATGGCGAGCTGGTGGCCCCGGACAAGGACGGCAACCCGGATTTCGCTGCCCTGCAGGCCGCGATGGAGAAGGGTACCACCGCAGCCTTGCGCTTCTTCGCCTTCGACCTGCCGGTGCAGGGCGGGAAGGATCTGCGCGCCCAGCCCCTGCTGAAGCGCAAGGCGGCGCTCCAGGCCATGCTGAAGGACGCGCCGCCGGAGGTGGCCGTCGTGGAGCACTTCACCGAGCGGGGCGACACGCTGCTGCGCTCCAGCTGCCGGATCGGGCTGGAGGGCATCGTCTCCAAGCGCGCCGATTCCCCGTATCGCGAGGGTCGCAGCGGCGATTGGGTGAAGACCAAGTGCCGGGGCAACGACGAATTCGTCATCGGCGGACATGGGGAAGGCGCGAAGGGGCGGATGACATTGCTGCTTGGCGCCTGGCGGGAGGGAAAGCTGGTCTATCTCGGCCGCGTTGGCTCCGGCATCTCCGGGGAGAAGGCAAAGGACCTGGCGAAGCGGCTGCGCGGGTTGAAGCGCAAGGACAGTCCCTTCGCCAACGCCCTCACCGACCGACGCACCACGAGCTGGGTGGAACCGCGCCTGGTGGCGGAGGTGGATTATGCTGGCTGGACCGCCGACGGGCTGCTGCGCCAGGCCTCCTTCAAGGGCGTGCGCGAGGACAAGCCCGCGGTGGAGGTGGGCATCCCAAAGCCCGGCGAGCCGCAGCCAAAGGCAGCGCCCACCCGTGCCGCATCATCGGGCCGCAGCGTGGTCGCGGGGGTCGCCCTGTCGCATCCTGAGAAGCTTTATTGGCCGGAGGAGGGCATCACCAAGCGCGACTTGGCCGAATACATGGAGGCGGTGGCGCCGCGCCTGCTGCCCTGGGTCGCAGGCCGGCCCCTCTCGCTGCTGCGCGCACCGGATGGAATCACCGGCGACCGGTTCTTCCAGCGCCATGCCGGGCGCGGCACCTCCGCGCTCATCACCCAGGTGAAGCCGCGCGGGGAGAAGTCGCCGCTGCTGCAGGTGGACCGGATGGAGGCGCTGGTGGCGCTGGCGCAATCCGGCACGCTGGAGATCCACCCCTGGCCGGCCCGCAGCGAGACCATCGCGCAGCCCGACCGGCTGATCCTCGACCTGGACCCGGCGGAGGACCTGCCCTTTGCCCGCGTGGTGGAGGCGGCGCTGGCCCTGCGCGAGCGCGTCTCGGCCATGGGGCTGGCACCCTTCTGCAAGACCACGGGCGGCAAGGGGCTGCACATCGTGGTGCCCATCGCGCCCGGCGCGACTTGGAAGGGGCTCCACGACACAGCGGCGCAGATCTGCAAGGCGCTGGAGGATGAGGCGCCGGACCGCTTCACCACGAATAATGCGAAGGCGAAGCGGGGCGGCCGCATCTTTCTGGACTACCAGCGCAATGCGCGGGGCGCCTCGGCGGTCGCGGCCTGGTCGCCGCGCGCCCGGCCCGGCGCCACGGTGTCCATGCCGCTGGACTGGTTGGAGGTGACGAAGACGCTTGATCCGAAGGCCTTCACTTTGCGCAGCGCGCCCGCACGGCTGAAGCAGGCCGATCCCTGGGCTGGGTTCGAAGCGGCGGCGAAGCCGCTGCCGGGCAAGGCGAAGCGCTGAAGCGGGAGGGTGCGAGCCCTCCCGCTCGCCCATCCTATTGGCTCTTCTGTTCCGGCTCGGCCATGCCGCGATGCATCTGGGCCGTCACGCTGGCCGGAAGCACATTGGCCACGGCGGATTGCAGCTTGTTCTTCCAGCCGCTGACCACATCGCCATCGCCGCGCATCATCGCGTCGAAGCCGGTCTTGGCGACCATGGCGGGATCGTCCTTCTTACCCTCGCCGACCGGCGTATCCATCATGTCGGCCCGCTCGAAGAACTCGGTGTCGGTCGGACCGGGCATGAGGCAGGTGACGGTGATGTTCGTCTCCTTCAGCTCGTTCCGGATCGCCCAGGAGAAGGAGTTCAGGAAGGATTTGGTGCCGTTGTAGACCGCCTGGAATGACCCGGGCATGAAGCCGGCAATGGAGCCGACGATCATGATCTTGCCCGCATTCCGCGCGCGCATCTCCTGCCCGACTTTGTGGACGAGATAGATCGTACCGGTGATGTTGGTGTCCACCACCTTGCGGGCAGCGTTGAAATCCTCATCGAGGAAGCCTTTGCCGAGGCCGCGGCCGGCATTGGCCACCAGTACCTCCACGCTGCGCCCCTTCACAGCGGCGAGGAGCTTGTCCACGCCCTCCGTCGTGGAGAGATCGGCCTGCACCGCATCGACATTCACGCCCAATCCGCGCAGTTCGGAAGCGGCGGTTTCAATCTCGGGCTCGTCGGCCGCGATCAGCAGGTCGTAGCCGTGCTGCGCCGCCTGCTTCGCCAATTCCAGGCCGATGCCGGTGGAAGCCCCTGTGACGATGCTGAGGGGACGGATGGCCTGGGTCATGATTCTTCTCCGTGGGCTGGCTGTCCGGACGCGCGGCGCTCAATCAGGGCTTCAGCACGACCTTGATGCAGCCGTCCTTCTTGTCGCGGAAGGTCTTGTAGAGCTCGGGGCCTTCCTCGAGCGTGGCTGTGTGGGTGATGACGAAGGAGGGATCGATCTCCCCCTTCTCGATCCGCTCCAGCAGCATCGGCATGTAGTGCTGCACCGGCGTCTGGGCCATGCGGAAGGTCAGGCCCCGGTTGATGGCGGACCCCATCGGGATCTTGTCGAGGAAGCCGCCATAGACACCGATAATCGAGACGGTGCCGAAGTTGCGGCAGCAATGGATTGCCTGGCGGAGCACATAGGGCCGGTCCGTGCCCATGAAGGTCGCGACCTTCAGGCGGTCCACCATGGCATAGAAGCCGGACATGGAATCCGCCTCGGTGCCCACCGCGTCGATGCAGGCATCGGCGCCGCGGCCCTTGGTGCGCTCCTGGATCGCCTCATAGACATCGACATCGCGGAAATCGAGCGTCTCGGCCCCGGCCGCGCGGGCCATGGCCAGGCGCTCCGGCACGGTGTCGATGGCGATGACGCGCTCGGCGCCCAGCAGGAAGGCGCTGCGGATGGCCATCTGTCCCACGGGGCCGCAGCCCCAGATGGCGATGGTTTCGCCGCCTTTGATGTTGCAGAACTCGGCGCCCATGTAGCCGGTGGGGAAGATGTCGGAAAGGAACAGCGCCTGCTCGTCCGTCATCCCCGCAGGGATCTTGATGGGGCCGACATCGGCATAAGGCACGCGTACATATTCCGCCTGCCCGCCGGCATAGCCGCCGAGCAGGTGGGAATAGCCGAACAGGCCGGCGGGGGAATGGCCCCACATCTTCTCGGCCATCTTCGCATTGGGGTTGGAGCGCTCGCAGCCGGAGAAGAAGCCGCGCTGGCAGAAGAAGCACTCCCCACAGGAGATGGTGAAGGGCACCACCACGCGGTCGCCGACCTTGAGCTTCTTGTTGTCCTTCCCGACCTCGACGACCTCGCCCATGCATTCATGGCCGACGATATCGCCCCGCTCCATCGTCGGGATCATGCCGTCCATCAGATGCAGGTCGGAACCGCAGATGGCGCAGGAGCTGACCTTGATGATGGCATCACGGCCATCCTGGATCTTCGGGTCAGGCACGGTCTCGCAGCGCATGTCGCCCTTGCCGTGCCAGGTGATCGCCTTCATGCGCCTGATCTCCGTATTGATGCGTCGGACCGTTCTTCGACGGGCTCAACGCCACGGAGCATGATCCGATGCATGGAACGTCGTTCATCTGCCCCGTGGCGAAGCGCCGCCGTCTTCAGCCGTTCACCACGTCTCCCCCATTGGGATGCAGCACCTGCCCGTTGATGTAGGAACTGTCCGCATTCGAGGCGAGGAAGATGTAGGAAGGCGCCACCTCGTCCGGCTGCCCGGCGCGGCCCATCTTGGCGGAGCTGCCATGCTGCGCCGTGCGCTCCTCGTCGAAGCTCGCGGGGATCAGCGGCGTCCAGATCGGGCCCGGCGCCACGGCATTCACACGGATCTTGCGGCTCTCGAAGAGCTGCTGCGACAGGCTGCGCGTGAAGGCGACGATGGCGCCCTTGGTGCTGGCGTAATCCACCAGCTGCGGGCTGCCGCGATAAGCGGTGACGGAGGTGGTGTTGATGATCGCGCCCCCTTCCGGCATGTGCGGCAAAGCGTTCTTCGTCACCCACATGTAGCCGAAGATGTTGGTGCGGAAGGTGCGCTCGATCTGCGCTTCCTCGATCGTGGCGAAATCCTTGTTCTCGTGCTGCTCGGCCGCGTTGTTCACCAGCACGTCGATGCGCCCGCCGAGGAAGCTGGCGGCCTTCTGCACCGCCTCCTTCACGAAGGCGGAGTCGCCAACATCGCCGGCGATGGTTTCGCAGCGGCGACCCGCCGCCTCCACCAGCCGCTTCGTCTCGGCCGCGTCCTCATGCTCGTCCTTGTAGAGGATGACGACATCGGCGCCTTCCTTGGCGAAGCCGATCGCAACCGCGCGGCCGATGCCCGAATCGCCACCCGTCACCAGCGCCTTCTTTCCTTCCAGCTTGCCCGCGGATTTCCACCCCTCCATCGAGGAGCGGGGACGCGGCGTCATCTCGGCCTCGCTGCCAGGCTGGTGCTCCTGGTGCTGCGGGGGCTGGGGGGTCGGCTTGTTGTCGGACATCCGGCAGTTCCTCTGGCGCGAGCCTGGGAAACGGCCCGCGGAAGGGCTCGGTTTCCCGCCCGCCGCACCGGCGCGGTCGAATTAACCCGCTGATTAACCTATGCAAGGCACTCCCCGGCCCCATGAGCACGCAGCGAGTGCAGGCCATGACGCAGCCGCCTGGCCGGACCGGCAAGGCCGTCGCCAAGACGGCGGATTTCAAGGGCGCACTGGCGCGGGCCCAGGCTCCCTTCGTGGTGCAGCCCCGCCCTCCCGTCACGCCGGCGAACCGCCCGGGGAACGGCGCGCCGGCCACCCTGGCGCGGGGCGTGAACCTGCACGCGGGCGAGGACACCTTCCGCAGCCGAATCGCGGCGCTGGAAAGCGCCGGTTCCGGCCGGTCGGCGCGCAATGCGGGTTCCGGTGCGCTCGGCCGCTACCAGTTCCTCCCCGTGGCGCTGCGCGACATCGGCTGACAGGATTCCAGCGGCGCCTGGACGGAGCGCGCCGCCGCCATGGGGGTCCGGACCGAGGCCGATTTCCTCGCCAGCCCGGCGGCGCAGGAGGCTGCCATGGGCCAGTACCTGCAACGCACCGAACGGCAGCTCGCCGCCAACGGCGCCCTCGGCGCGGCCGGGCGCATGCTCACAGGGACGGATGGCCAGCCCCTGGCCATCACAGCAGCAGGGCTGGTCGCCGCTGCCCACCGGCGCGGCGCCGGGGCGGTCGCCCGCTGGCTGGAACACCGCACCCGCACCCCGGACGCCCCAGTGCCGGAAGCCAACCGCGCCGCCTTCGCCAATGTGGAGCAGCGGCTGCGGGCGTTTTCCGACGTCGCCTATGCGTCGCGCGGGCGGGGCGGCGTCAGCCCTTCCGCATGAACAGCACCGGCATTGAGACGCCCTCCGCCAGCGGTCGCTCCCCCGGCCGGTCCGCGGCATAGCCCAGGCTTTCGTAGAAGGGCACGGCGTTGAGATAAGCGCGGAGCATGAAGCGCGCATGGCCGGCGGCCCGCGCCCGCTCCTCCGCCGCCTGGACCAGGCGCGTGGCCAAGCCCTGACGGGCCGCAGCCGGATGCACGAAGACCTTGCGGATTCGCGCCAGGCCATCCGCCTGCCCGAGCCATCCGGCGGTGCCGAGCAGGAGGCCGTCGCGCTCCGCTACCCAGAGGTCGCTCACCCGCATCTCCCCGGCATAGGCGGGCGTCGCGACCAGCGCAGCATAAAGGGGCGCGAATTCGGGCGGTTAAGCATTGGCCAATGCGGCGAAGGAGGCGGCGTGCAGCGCCGCCACCGCCGGGGTCTCGGCCTCCCGCATCGGGCGGAGGAGGTGGTGGCTCATGATCGGTTCCTGGCTCCGGCATCCCGAACTCGACCGGACGCCCTGGGCAGGCGCAGGATCATCTCAAGTCCGATGCCCGCCAAGGGCCGGACAGGATGGAGGAACGTTCTTGCCCCCGATCACCCGCGTCCTCGATGCGCCGATCCGCCGCCGCGGCCTCGCCGCCCTGGCCGGCGCCCTGCTGCCCGCCCCGGCCGTGCTGGCCCAGGGGAGCGGCACCTTCCCCAACCGCCCCATCCGCGTGGTGATCGCCTTCGCCGCCGGCGGCAATTCCGACACCATGGTCCGCATGATCCAGCCACGGCTCTCGGAATTCCTGGGGCAAAACGTGGTGGTGGAGAACCGCACCGGTGCGGGCGGCGCCCTGGCCGCGGGTCAGATCGCCGCCGCGCCGGCAGATGGGCACACGCTTCTCTTTGATGCGGCGTCCTTCGTCATCGCCCAGTTCATCCAGCGCAACCTGCCCTTCGACTACGAGCGCGACTTCATGCCGGTCGGGATGGTGGCGGAGGTGCCCTATATCCTCGCCGTCACCAACGCCACCGGCATCACCGACCTGAAGGGCTACCTGGATTTCGCGAAGGCGTCGCGGGACCCCATTCCCTATGGCTCGCCCGGGGTGGGCAATATCGGGCACCTGGCGGGCGCCCTGCTGGCGCATCGCTCCGGCACGAAGATGGAGCACATTCCCTATCGCGGCGGCGCCGAGGTGGCGCGCGACCTGGCGGCGGGGACGCTTCCCTCCGGCTATCTTTCGGCCAATTCGCTGCATCCGGTGCTGGAGGCCGGGAAGGCCCGGCCCATCGCCCTCACCAGCGGCGAGCGGCGCGGCGGCATCGAGGGCGTGCCGACCATCGCAGAATCCGGCTTCCCCGGCTTCGACCTGACCAGCTGGAACGCGATGTTCTGCCGCGCCGGCACGCCCGAGCCGATCTGGCGGCGGCTGGAGGAGGCGGTGAATTTCGCCACCAAGGACGAGGATATCCGCCGGCGCCTGGGCGCCATGGGCGCCGTGGCGGTGTCCGCTGAGGCCGACCGGCTGGGCGAGCGCCTGACCCGCGAGCGGCTGATGCTGCGCGGGCTGATGCAGGACACGGGAATCAGCTTCGGCTGATCCCCGGCCGCGTGGCGGGGGCCGGGGCCCCCGCCGGGTTCGTCAGCCGACGATCTCGTTTCCGGCGAAGAAATAGGCGATCTCCGTCGCGGCATTCTCGGCGCTGTCGGAGCCATGGACCGAATTCGCCTCGATGCTCTCGGCGAACAGCTTGCGGATGGTGCCCTCGGCGGCATTGGCCGGGTTGGTGGCGCCCATGATCTCGCGGTTCTTGGCCACCGCATCCTCGCCCTCGAGCACCTGCACGACCACGGGGCCGGAGGTCATGAAGGAGACGAGGTCCTTGAAGAAGGGACGCTCCTTGTGGACGCCGTAGAAGGTCTCGGCCATCGCCTGCGTCATCTGGATGCGCTTCTGGGCGACGATCCGCAGGCCCTTCTCCTCGAAGACAGCGTTGATCTTGCCGGTCAGGTTCCGGCGGGTCGCGTCGGGCTTGAGGATGCTGAAGGTGCGCTCGGTGGCCATGGTGGCAGGTTCCCTGTGTGAGTCGGGGGGCGGGTAGCGGGCGGGGGGCTTCTTCGCAAGGGGTGAAGCGCAAGGCCGGGGAGGCATCTCTCCCGCCCCCCTCGGCCCTGGCTGTCGAAGCGCCCTTAGCGGGAGGGGGTGCCGGGGAAGTCGGTCCGGGCCACACGCAACAGGGCATAGCCGAGCAGGCCAGCGAGCAACGAGCCGCCCAGGATGCCGATCTTCGCCTCGGCCTGGAGCAGCGCGTCTCCAGGGAAGGCCAGCAAGGTAATGAAGAGGCTCATGGTGAAGCCGATGCCGCAGAGCAGGGCCGTGCCCAGGAGCTGGGTGCGGCTGGCATAGGCGGGAAAGTCAGCCAGGCCCAGACGGACCGCCAGGACGGAGGCCCCGTAGACCCCCACCACCTTTCCGACCAGCAATCCCATCCCAACGCCCAGGGTGACCGGCGCCGCGAGGGCGGAGGCTGGCAGGCCAAGGAAAGGCACGCCGGCATTCGCCAGGCCGAAGATCGGCACGACGATGAAGCCCACCGGGATGTGCAGCGCGTGTTCCAGGCGGTGCAAGGGGCTGGCGGCCTCGTCGTCCGGCGCGGCCACGCGGGCGCGCAGGGGGATGGTCAGCGCCAGGAACACCCCCGCCAGAGTGGCATGCACGCCGGAGCGCAGCACCAGCACCCACAGCACCACGCCGAGGATCAGATAGGGCCAGAGCCGCAGTACCCCGGCCCGGTTCATCCCGAACAGCACGGCCAGCACCACCGCCGCCCCGGCCAGGTCGGGCAGGGAGAGGCCGGAGGTGTAGAACAGCGCGATGATGATCACCGCCCCCAGGTCGTCGATGATCGCCAGCGCGGCGAGGAACACCCGCAGAGAGGCCGGCACGCGCTTCCCGAGCAGGGAAATGACGCCGAGCGCGAAGGCGATGTCGGTAGCCGCCGGGATGGCCCAGCCATGTGACGTTTCCGACGGGTTGAAGGCCAGGTAGACCAGCGCAGGCACCGCCATGCCCCCTGCCGCGGCGATTCCGGGCAGCGCCCGGCGCGGCCAGGTGGAAAGCTGCCCGTCCAGCACCTCCCGCTTGATCTCCAGCCCCACCAGCAGGAAGAACACGGCCATCAGCCCGTCATTGATCCAGTGCTCGACCGAAAGCGGGCCGAGATAGGTATGCAGCACCGCCTCATAGGCGCCGAGCAGGGGCGTGTTGGCGATGACCAGCGCCAGCGCGGCCGCCCCCATCAAAACCAGGCCGGCGGAGGATTGTCCTTCTAGGAAGCGGCGCAGGGCGCTGGGCCGGGCGTGGTGGGGCTGGGCCATGCATCGTCCTTTTTCCTTGGCGCACATGCCGTAGCATGGGTCCGGCCGTTTGCCAGCGCCGCGGCTCCCGCTCCGGTCGGTGCCGCAATGCACAACGCGACGTTTCGCATCAGGCGCAGGCGGTCTAGAAGCCCTGCATGACGGTTCTAGCCCTCCGCGACCTGACCATCCGCCTGGCCGGCCGCACCCTGCTGGATGGTGCCAATCTGCAGCTCGACCCTGGCCGCAAGCTGGGGCTCGTGGGGCGGAACGGCGCCGGCAAGTCCACCCTGTTCCGTGCCCTGACCGGCACCCTGCAGCCCGATGGCGGCGAGATCCGCATCGCCACCCGCGCCCGCATGGCCCATGTGGCGCAGGAGCAGCCGGGCACCGACGTGTCGCTGATCGAGACGGTGCTGGCTGCCGACACCGAGCGCGCCGCGCTGCTCGCCGAGATGGAGCATGGCGACCCCGCCCGCGCCGCCGAGGTGCAGGAGCGGCTGATCGCCATCGGTGCCGATGCCGCGCCTGCCCGCGCCGGTTCGGTCCTGGCGGGCCTTGGCTTCGACGGTGCCGCGCAGCTTCGCCCGGTGAAGGAGTATTCGGGCGGCTGGCGGATGCGCGTGGCCCTCGCCTGCGCCCTGTCGCTGGAACCCGACCTGCTGCTGCTGGACGAGCCCACGAACCACCTGGACCTGGAGGCGACCCTCTGGCTTGAGGGCTGGCTCAAGCGCTTCCCCGGTGCCGCCATCATCATCTCCCATGACCGGGAGGTGCTGGATGAGTGCGTAGACAGCATCGCGCATCTCGACCGCGGCAAAATCTCCACCTATCCCGGCGGCTATTCGGAATTCGTGCGGATCCGGACGGAGCGGATGGCCCAGCAGACGGCCGCCAACGCCAAGATCACCGCTGAGCGCGCCCATATGCAGGCCTTCGTGGACCGCTTCCGCGCCAAGGCTAGCAAGGCGCGCCAGGCGCAGTCCCGCATCAAGGCGCTGGAGAAGCTGCCCCCGGTTTCCGCCGTGGTGGAGGACGGGCCGACCCGCTTCGAATTCCCCGACCCGCCCTCCGTGCCGCCGCCCGTGCTGACGATGTACGGCGCCTCCGTCGGCTACGGAAACCGCACCATCCTCAAGGGGCTGGAGCTGCGGCTGGACCAGGAGGACCGGATCGCGCTGCTGGGCGCCAATGGCAACGGCAAGTCCACCCTCGCCAAGCTGATCGCCGGCAAGCTGGAGCCGATGTCGGGCGAGGTGCGCCGCGCGCCCCGGTTGAAGATCGGCTATTTCGACCAGCATCAGGCCGAGGCGCTGGACCCCAACGGCACGCCGCTGACCCATATGCAGGCCGCCATGCCGCAGGCGACCGTCACCCAGGCGCGCGCCCAGCTCGCCCGGTTTGGCCTCGACGTGGACCGCGCGACGACGAAGATCAGCGACTGCTCCGGCGGCGAGAAGGCGCGCCTGCTGCTGGCGCTGACCACGCGCGATGCCCCGCAGCTGCTGATCCTGGACGAGCCAACCAACCACTTGGACATTGACGCGCGCGAGGCGATGGTCCGGGCGCTGGCCGACTATAAGGGCGCCGTCGTCCTCATCACCCACGACCCGCATATGGTGGAATTGGCCGCCGACCAGCTCTGGCTGGTGGCCGATGGCGCGGTGAAGCCCTTCGACGGCGATCTGGCCGATTACCGCGCCTGGCTCGCGGGCCGCGCGCGGGATGCCCGCAGCGAGGCCCGAGCCGCCGCACGGGGTGATTCCGACGCTCCCGCCCGTCCCACCGCCGCCAGCCGCGCCGCCGCCCGCGCTGCCCTCGCCCCGGTCCGGGAGCGGGTGAAGGAAATCGAGGCGCGGATGGAAAAGCTGAAGCTGGAAGACCGGCTGCTGGAGAAGAAGCTCTCCAACACCGAGACCTATGCCCGCTTCAAGCCCGCGGACATTGCCTGGGCCAATACCCGCCGCGCCGCCATCGCCTCCACGGTGGCGAAGCTGGAGGAGGAATGGCTGGAGCTGTCGGAGAAGCTGGAGGCGGCCTGAGCGCCAGCCCATTTGCGATGTTGAAACCGTGCCCCCGCCAGGCCCAATCTTCCGGCAGGGCGGGGAGCGGAACCATGAGCGACAGCGATCTCACCGCGCGCAATGTGGCGCGAATCCAGGATGTCTATGGCCGCTATGCGCAAGGCGACCGCGGGGCGCTCTTCGAGGCCCTGGCGCCCGAGGTGACCTGGACCTCGATCGGCGACGGCTTGGTGCCCTGGGCGGGCATTCGTCAGGGCCGCGCCGGGGTGGAGCGGTATTTCGCCGATCTGGACGCCGAGGTCGATGTCACCGGCTATGAGGTGGAGCAGATCATCGCCCAGGGCGACTGGATCGCCATCCTGGCCGCGGCGACCGTGCGCTACCGCAGGAGCGGCCAGGAACACCGCTACGCCAAAGCCGATTTCGTCCGCGTGGTGGACGGGCAGGTCGTCGACTTCCGCGAGTTCTACGACACGGCCCAGGCCTGCCGCGACCGCGCCTGAAAGGTCAGGGAAGAAGATATTCTTCCCTGACCTTCTTCATGCCCTCTGGCGCAGCTCGGCCATCGCCGCCCGCTCTGCCCGCACCCGGTTCACCACCATGCGGTCATGGAGTTGCGTGATGGTGGCCGAGCCGGTGCGGGTGAAGAGGAAGGGCAGCACCGCGTGCACGAAGCAGGCGAGCGAGCCGAGCAGCATCCGCCAGCCGAACCAGGCGGCGGTGTGCATGTGCTCTCCATAGGTCTCGCCGACCGAAGCGGGGTGTTCCGTGAAGGAGGGGCGCGCCATGTCCGTGGTCCCTGTGATGCCGGCACAGGGTAGCGGCGTCCGCCGGGCAACGGATTGCGCTTTATGCCCCATTTTTCTAGAATTACGCAAATCCATGCCCGGAATCTTGGGAACACGTGAAAGACATTCCTGGTGGACCTGTTCGACCGCAAAATCCTCGAATGCCTGCAGGAGGATGCGACCCTCTCCGTCGCCGAAGTGGCGGAGCGCGCCGGCCTCTCCCCCTCGCCCTGCTGGCGCCGGATCAGACGGATGGAGGAGGAGGGCGTCATCCGCCGCCGCGTCGTGCTGCTGGATGCAGCCAAGCTCAATGTCGGGGTGACGGTCTTCGTCACCATCCGCACCAACCGGCACAGCATGGAATGGGCGCAGGGCTTCTGCCGGGCGGTGGCCGAGATCCCCGAGGTGCTGGAGTTCCACCGCATGAGCGGCAGCGTGGACTACCTGCTGCGCGTGGTGGTGCCCGACATCGCGGCCTATGACGCCGTGTACAAGCGCCTGATCGAGATCACGGACCTGTACGACGTCAGCTCCAGCTTCTCGATGGAGCAAATCAAATACACCACCGCCCTGCCCACGGGTTACGCGCCGTGACCGGAGACCTGTTCGGGGAACTGCCACGCACCGGCGGGCCCGCGCCCGGCTCGATGCTGGCGCGGCTGATCGATGGGCCGATGGCGCCCGGGCGAATTGCCTGGATGGGCCTGCGCCCCGCGCGGCGTGCCCCAATGCGGGTGGTGGAGCAAGCCGTTCTGGAGGAGGGCCAGGGGTTGGTGGGGGATCGCTTCGCCAGCAGCCGCAATGGCGCGCGGCAGGTGACGCTGGTGGCGCAGGAGCATCTGCGTGCCATTGGCGGCTTCCTGGGCGAGGCCAAAGTCTCACCGGAAAGGCTGCGGCGGAACATCGTGGTGGCCGGGATCAACCTCCAGGCCTTGCGCAACCGGCGCTTCCGGCTGGGCGGCGCGGTGTTGGAATGGTCAGGCGATTGCCATCCCTGCTCCCGCATGGAGGAGGAGTTGGGACCCGGCGGCTACAACGCCGTGCGCGGCCATGGCGGCATCACCGCGCGCGTGCTGGAGGGCGGGACCATCCGGCTGGGCGACGCCTTGGAACGGCTGTTGGGCGGGGCCTGCTGACGCCCCGGCGCAACTGCCCTAGCCTTCCGGTAACGGTACGGGAAGGGTGGCCACGGAACGGCCGCCGCTTCCACCCCCACCCAAGAGGAACATCCTGCATGAACGCGCTCAACCGCATCGCCATCCTGGACGATTACCAGGGCGTCGCCCTCTCCCTGGCCGATTGGGGCTCGCTGGGCGTGAAGGTGGACGTGTTCCGTGACACGCTGAAGGATCTGGACGCCTTGTCCGCCCGCCTCGCGCCCTATGACTGCATCGTCCTGATGCGCGAGCGCACCCCCTTCCCGCGCGCGCTGATCGAGCGCCTGCCGAACCTCCGGCTGCTCATCACCACGGCGGGGCGGAACCTGTCGGTTGATTCGGACGCCCTGCGCGAGCGGGGAATCACCTTCTGCGGCACGGGCGGCGCCGTCGCGCAGACGGCGGAGCTGACCTGGGGGCTGATCCTGGCCGTGATGCGCGACATTCCCGCCCAGGACCGCAGCCTGCGCGAGGGCCGCTGGCAGACGACCGTAGGAGAGGGGCTGGAAGGCCGCACCCTGGGCATCATCGGCCTCGGCAAGCAGGGGCAGCGCGTGGCGAAGGTCGCACTGGCCTTCGGAATGCGGGTGGTCGCCTGGAGCCAGAACCTGACGGATGAGACGGCAAAGGCTGCCGGCGCGGAGCGCCTTTCGAAGGAGGAGCTGCTGCGGCAATCGGATGTGGTGACGCTGCACCTCGTCCTGTCCGAACGCTCGCGCCACACCATCGGGGCGGCGGAGCTGGCGCTGATGAAGCCGGGCGCCTTCCTGGTGAACACCTCGCGCGGGCCGCTGGTGGATGCCGCCGCGTTGGAGACGGCGCTGCGGGAGAAGCGCATCGCGGGCGCCGGGCTGGACGTGTTCGACGACGAGCCGCTGCCGGCCGGCGCCTCCATCGCCGCGTTGCCGAACACAGTGCTGACGCCCCATCTCGGCTATGTCACGCGCGGCAACCTGACGACCTTCTATCAGGGCGCCGTGGAAGACATCGCCGCCTACATGGCCGGCGCGCCCATCCGGGTGATCTGAACTCCGCAAAGCGGCCGGGGGATGCCCCCCGGCCATCAGCTATTTCTGTGAGGCCAGCCAACCCCGCCAGCCGCCATGCGCCGTGATGTCCGGCGCCCCTTCCACCCCTGCGGCTTCCGCCAGGAAACCCAGGCAAGGCCCTGATTCAAGCCTCACCGTCCCGAAGCCCAGCGGCGCCGGAACCTGCGCCAGAAGCGGCCCGATTCCGGCCGCCGGGATGGCCCAGACCTCGCCTTCGATGGAGGCGCCGCCGGGAGCGCGCACCAGCCCTGGGCGGTTGCCCAGCGCGTGCAACCGGTATCCGGCCTCGGTCCGGTCCGCGCGGAGGAAGCGCCCGCCCAGGGAGGTCACTTGGCTGTTGAGCGGCAGGCCGGACATGTGGGCGCCGATGCAGAACAGGGCGATTTCGCCCTCGGCCGCGCCGGCGGAGGCTGGCGACGGCGGGGTCGGCTCGTCCGAGGTGCCCAGGTGCAGCCCGGCGGCGTGGTGCAGGGTGCCGCCCACCGCGCAAAGCCGCGCCTCCGCGAAGGCAGGCCCAATCAGCGTGATCCCCACTGGCCGGCTATCCCCCCGGAAGCCTGAGGGCACGGCCAGGGCGGAGAGGTCCAGCAGGTTCACGAAGTTGGTGTAGGTGCCGCAGCGGCTATTCGCCGCGATGGGCTCGGCGGCCAATTCCTCCAGCGTGGGAATGCCGGGGGCGGTCGGGACCGCCAGCAGGTCGAAGCGGGTGAACATCGCGCGGGAGAGGAGGCGCGTCTGCGCCACGGCGTGGAAGTCGTCGAAGGCGTCCACGGTGCGGCGGGAAAGACCGCCCTCCAGGATGATGCGGGTGGTGGGATGCAGGGAGTCCGGCTTTTGCTCCACCATCTCCCGCAGGGCCGAGGTCCGCTCGGCCACCCAGGCGCCGTCGTAGAGGCGCTTCGCCAGGGCCAGGAAGGGCGCGATGGAGACGCGTTCCAGCAGCGCGCCCATCGCCTCCAGCCGTGCCAGGGCGGCGGTGAAGAGGGCGGCATCGTCCGGCGTGTCGAAGAGGAGATCGGCCTCCTCGGGCGCCGCGACGCGCAGCGCCGGCGTCAGGGCGCCGCCCGTGGCGCGCCAGCCGGCGGGAGCGGCGCGGGAATATGGATCGGCGGCATCCGGCCCCGCCATCGCCTCCAGCACCGTGGCGGCCTGGTCGGCGGTCAGGGCGAAGACCGAGACCACGTCGATGGAGCGGCAGGCGGGCACCACGCCCCGCGTCGGCACCAGACCGAGGCTCGGCTTCAGCCCGACGATGTTCTGGAAGCCGGCCGGCACCCGGCCGGAGCCCGCCGTATCGGTGCCCAAGGAAAATCCGGCGATCCCGGCCGAGACGGCGCTGGCCGAGCCGGAGGAGGAGCCGCCGGGTACGCAGGCAGCGTCGATCGCGTTGCGCGGCGTGCCATAGGGGCTGCGGACGCCCACGAGGCCGGTCGCGAACTGGTCCAGGTTCACCTTGCCCAGCAGGATGGCGCCAGCCGCGCGCAGCCGGGCGATGCAGGGGGCATCGGCCTCCGCGACATAGGCGAAATCCGGGCAGGCGGCGGTGGTGGGCAGGCCGGCGGCGTCGATATTGTCCTTCACGACGAAGGGGATGCCGTAGAGAGGGCGGCCCATGGGTCCCTCGGCGGCGAGGCGCCGCGCCTCGGCCAGGACCTTCTCCGCAGGCACCCGGTGCAGAAAGAGAGCGGGGTCGGCCCAGGCCTCAATCCGGTCCAGCGCGGCCCGTGCCGCCGCCTCCGGGCCTTCGACCCGCGCCAGTTCCCAAAGCATCGCGTTCCCCCAAACAGAATTGCCGCCAACCCAAGGCGTGGCGCAGACCCCGGGATTAGCAAGAGACAGGCCGCATCGCGCTGCAGGAGCGAACGAAGCCGCGGCTCGGGCGTTAGCGGAGCAATGCTGACCGAAGCGCCACCCCGCCCGCGGACCAGGGCCGCCCCCCCGCGCCCGGGTGCCCCGCCCAGCACCTTGCTGAAGCCCGGGCGGAATGCCTGGCGGGTCACGACCGCCCCGCGCGTGGCGGTGCTGTCGGACGGCGCCGCCTATTTCGGCGCGCTGCGCGAAGCGATGCTGCATGCCCGGCACAGCATCCATGTCGTCGGCTGGGACATCGACAGCCGCGCCCGGCTGGTGGGCGAAACCCCGCCCGCCGACGGGCTGCCCGAGGAGCTGGGGGCCTTCCTCTCGGCACTGGTGGAACGCCGCCCCGGGCTCTCGGTGAAGCTCCTGCTCTGGGACTACTCGATGCTCTACGCGCTGGAGCGGGAGTTGCTGCCCGCGCTCCACCTGCGCTGGAACGTGCCCGAGGCGGTGGAGCTCTGCCTCGACAACAAGACGCCCTTCGGCGCCTCCCACCACCAGAAGATCGTGGTGGTGGACGGGTTGGTCGCCTTCTCCGGCGGGTTGGACCTGACGATCCGGCGCTGGGACCGCAGCGCCCATGACCCGTCCGACCCGGATCGGGTGGACCCGGCCGGAAAGCCCTACCCCCCCTTCCACGATGTGCAGATGGCGGTGGATGGCGAGGCGGCGGCAGCCCTGGCCGAACTTGTGCAGGCCCGCTGGAATCGCGCTTGCGACGAATGCCTCGACCTGGCCGGGCGGGCGGCACCGGGCCACGACCCCTGGCCCAGGAGCCTGGAGCCGGAGTTTCGCGATGCCACCATCGCCATCGCCCGCACCGAGCCAGCGCGTGACGGCGACCCCGAAGTGCGCGAGGTGGAGGCGCTGTTCCTCGACATGATCTGCTCGGCCGAGCGCATGATCTATGTCGAGAATCAGTTCCTCACCTGCGGCCGAATCGCCCGGGCCCTGATCCGCCGGATGAAGGAGCGCCCGGCGCTGGAGGCGCTGCTGGTCGCGCCGAAGACGCATCACACCTGGCTCGAGCACCGCACCATGCTTGCCGGGCGCATCCGCTTCATGCGCGCCCTTCGCCGCGCCGGGCTGGGAAAGCGCGCGCGCCTCGTCTTCCCGCATGTGGAGAATGGCGACGCCGAATCCGAGGTGATGGTGCATTCCAAGGTGATGGTGGTGGATGACCGGCTGCTTCGGATCGGCTCCTCCAACCTGTGCAACCGTTCCATGGGCACGGATACCGAATGCGACCTGATGGTCGAGGCGCGGGATGCCGGCCAGCGCGAGGCGGTGGCCCGCATCAGGGACCGGCTGATCGCGGAGCATACCGGCGTGCCGCGTGAGGCCGTCGCCGCCCGCATCCAGGCCACCGGCTCCATCCTGCAGGCGGTGGCGAGCCTGTCTGGCGGGGGCAAGAGCCTGCGCGACGTGCAGGACGGGGATGCCCCCGCACGCAGCATCCTGCCCATGATCGAGAAGGCGGCCGATCCGCGGCGGCCGATTGAATCCGGGGAATTCCTGGCGGACTACCTCGGCCATCCGGATGTCGTCCCGCCTTCCGGCCGCCCTTGGCCGCTGCTGGCGCGGACCGCGATCATGCTGCTGCCTGTCGTGCTGTTGATCTTGCTGTGGAAGATGACGCCGGTCGCCAGCTACATGACCCCGGAGGCGATGCGGAACGCGCTGACGGCGGGCGGTGCCTGGGGACCGGCGGTTTCGGTTGGGCTGTTCCTGCTCCTCGGCTTCGTGGCCTTCCCGGTGAACGTGCTCATCCTCGGCACCGCGGCGGCCTTCGGTACCTGGCCGGGACTGGCCTATGCGGCGATCGGGGCGATGGCCTCGGCTGCGGCCACCTACTGGGCGGGGCGGAAGCTCGGGCCGAACGTGCTGCGGCGGGTGCTGGGACCGCGGATCAACCGGGTGAGCCAGTCCGTGAACCGGAACGGCATCCTGGCCGTCACCACCATCCGGCTGCTGCCCATCGCGCCCTTCACGCTGGTGAACCTCGTGGCGGGGGCCATGCGCATCCGCTTCCTGGACTACATGGTGGGCACGGCGCTCGGGCTGATGCCGGGCATCGCCCTGCTCTCCCTGGTGGGCGAGGGGCTGTCGCGCATCCTGGAGAACCCGACGCCACGCAACATCGGGATGCTGTGCCTTGTGCTGGGCGCCTGGGCAGGAATTACCTGGGGGCTCCAGAAGCTGTTCAGGCGCATGCGGCACGAATGAAACACGGCTTCTCGTTCCGGGTGATGACCTGGAACATCCATGGCGCCGTCTCCCCCACCGGGAGCCACGACCTGCAGCGGGCCATCGACCTCATCCACCACCACGCACCGGACATCGTGGCGATCCAGGAAGTGGAGGGGCGGAACCGGCCGGACAGCGTGCCCTTCACCACCCTGCGGGAGGCGCTGGGTGGACATGCGGTGGAGGCGCCGACGCTGCGCGCCACTGATGGCTGCTACGGCCATATGGTGGTCAGCCGCTGGGCGCTGAAGGAAAGTACGCTGCACGATATATCGGTGCCGGGGCGGGAGCCGCGCACGGCCATCACCGCGCGGGTGGAGACGCCGGCCGGGGTGCTCCGGGTCCTGGCGGCACATCTCGGGCTTGGCTGGGGCGAGCGGCGTGCGCAGGCAGCGAAGCTCGCCGCCCTGGCTCGCGCCACGGCCGATCCGCTGGTGGCCATGGGCGACTTCAATGATTGGGAACCGCATGGGCCGGTGGACCGGGCCTTCCTCGGCATCCTTCCCTCCCGCACCCGGGCACGCACCTTTCCGGTGCGCCGGCCCCTCTTCGCGCTCGACCGAATCTATGCCCGCCCGCGCGCCATGCTGATGCGGAGTTGGACGGACAAGGCGGCCCGGCGGGCTTCGGACCACCTGCCGATGATCGCGGAGATCGAGATGCTACCCGAGGGCGAGGTGCGGACGACGCGGATGGTGGTGGACTGAGAGAGGACCGGCGCCAGTCACCAAGCCCCTCGGAACCCTCGCGCGGTTCCGCCGTTGAGGACCAGCAATGCCGAGGACCGCACCCATGCCCGCTCCCCGCCTGAAGCCCGTCGCGGAACAGGTCATCGTCATCACCGGCGCCACCTCCGGCATCGGCCTGGCCACCGCGCGCATGGCCGCCGAGAGGGGCGCTTCCCTCGTCATCGTCGCCCGCAACGAAGAGGCGCTGAACGCCCTGGCCCAGGAGATCCGGGACAAGGGCGGCCGCGCCGAGCCGGTGGTCGCCGATGTCGCCGACATGGCGCAGGTCGAGAAGATCAGCGAGGCGGCGATCAGCGCCTATGGCGGCTTCGACTCCTGGTGCAACAATGCCGCCGTCGCCCTGTATGGCGAGATGGAGGATGTGCCGCTGGAGGACCAGCGCCGCCTCTTCGACGTCAACTACTGGGGTGTCGTGCATGGCACCCTGGTCGCCGCCCGGCACCTGAAGGGAAAGGGCGGCGCCATCGTCAACACGGGCAGCGTGCTGTCCGACCGCGCGATTGCGCTGCAGGGCGCCTACTCGGCCGCGAAATTCGCGGTGAAGGCGGCGACCGACAGCTTCCGCATGGAGTTTGAGGCCGAGGGCTATCCGATCAGCCTCACGCTGATCCGGCCCGGTTCGATCGACACACCCTATCCCGAGCATGCGCGCAACCTGCTCGGCGCCCCGGGCCTCCGGACCCCGCCGCCGAACTACCATCCCCGCGTGGTCGCCCGCGCCATACTGTATGCCTGCGAGACGCGGGTGCGGGACCTGGTGGTGGGCGGCGGCGGCTGGATGGTCTCGGCCATGGGTCGCTACGCTCCACGACTGACGGACCTCATAATGGAAAAGATCGCCCGCCCCGCTCAAACCACCGACGACACCGGCCGCGCCGAGCGTCGGGACAATCTGTATGAGCCGAAGGAGGATCTGTCCGAGACCTCCTCCCTCTCTGGCCCGCCGCCGCGCAAGACCTCCTTCCTGCTGGAGGCGCAGATGAACCCGCTTGGGCCGGCCGGGCTCATGATCGGGCTCGGGGCGCTCCTCGCGGGTGCGGCCTTCGGCATGTACACGCTGCGCCGGCCCAAGCCTGTGCCGCAGCGCCTGTCGGACCGCGCCTGGCGCATCGGGCAATCCGTGGCGCGCGAGGCCGGGCATGGCATCGGCTCGCTCGGCCATGAGGCGAGCCGCATCGCGCATCGTGCGCTGGACTATGCCGACCGTGCCGAGCGCGAGGCGCGTCCCGGTTTACGCCGCGCCCGCAAGCAGGCCGAGCATTTCGCCGACCGGGCGCGCCGCTATGCCGCCGCGACTTACGGGGATGCGCGGGAGCGCGGATCGGACCTGTACGAGGGAGCGCGCGACCGCGGCCGTTCCTTCTACAAGGACGCGCGCAGCCGGGGCGAGGATGCGTATGACGATGCCCGCGGCCATGGCTGGAGCCTGTTCAAGCGTGCCCGCTCCGATGGCCGCGATGCCTATGAGGATACGCGCGACCGGGGATGGCACCTGTTCGGCCGCGCCCGCGACCGGAGCGAGGAGTTCTACGACACCACCCGCAAGCGCGGCGCCGACGCCTATGACGAAGCGCATGATCGCGGCTGGAGCCTGTTCGGCCGGGCGCGCCACGAGGCGGAGAAGCGCGGCCGGCAGGCGGCGCATCAGGGCGAGGGCTTGCTCGACCGCATCAACGCCGCCCTGAAGGCGCGCCTGTAGAAGCACACGCTGAACTCGAAGAATGATGGGGGTCCGGGGGAATTCCTTCCCCCGGCCTTTTCTTAGTCTACTTCTGCTCAGTCTCGAGATGCGCCTTGTAGAAGGGCGCCGGCGTCAGGATGCGGTTCTGCATCTCTTGCAGCACGCCGAGCTCCGCCGCCTTGGCGAGATAGGCCTGGAAGCCCGGATCGGCGGCCATGGCCGAGCGGCGCTGCTCGCGATCCGCCTGGCTGTCATAGGCCCAGAGGTGGACGACGCGGTTCAGCGGCCCTTCCACCGTGGTGTACCAGCCGAGGCAGCGGCCGAGATACTTCTTCTGCAGCGGCCAGGCCATGGTCTCGTACAGCTTCACGAACTCCGCCATGCGGTTGGGCTGGCAGGTGTAGATCCGCAGGTCCACGATCATCGGCGTCTCCTTGGTCCGTCGTCGGAACCCCGGTGCTGGCGACGCCCGGGGAGGGCGATCCCATCCGCCTCGGGGCGACGGAACTGCTCTTATCCGTCGCAGAGGCTGCCCGTGAAGGGGGCAGCGGGAAAGGGGCGGAACCAGGACGCGGGCGAAGCGATGCTGCTGCCGGGCCGCATGCGGGACTTTCCGCTGACGCGAAGCCGCCGCCCGGAGGTGCAGCCGCGATGGATGGTTGCCCCTCCAGCGCCGCGGCCCGCCGCTTTCGGAGCCTCACCTGGCCGGCGGCGGGGCCACCGGCAGGGCCGATGAGACAGGCTCAATGCGGAGGCTTTCGTTCCGCAGCAGGGCGATCCGGCGCGTGGTGACGTAGCGCGTCGTCCCGTCTCGCCCGCGGCCGACCACATATTGCCACGCGGTGAACTGCCCATCGGCCACGAGCTTGCGCGCGATACGCTCGACCTCCGGGCCGTCGCCCAGGGCAGTGAGCTGCGCAGAGGTGAGGCCGATCGTCACCGCGTCGTGCAGGCTGACCACCTTGAACAGGCGCATCGCGGCATCCTGGGCGAGGGCCGGCGTGGCAGCGAGCACAACCGCCCAGGCCCCGATCACGAGCCGGAGTGCCTTGGCCTGGAGCATGTGCAATCTCTCCACTGGCTCATCCTGGAGCCGTCGATCCGCGTGAGCGGCGCCGTCGCAGGGGGCGGCGCGCTCCGTCATCGGGCCGGACTGTGCCGCGCCTGCTTGTCGGGCCGCAATGTTCCGGCTGCGGATTTCCCGCCCTGCGGTGCGCCTGACAGAAGGGAACGGGGATGACCGGTGGCGTTGCTCAGGACGCCGGCGCTGTGGACGCCGTCAGGGCCTCTCGCCCATGGGGCGCGGCCAGGTCCTGGATCGGCCCCAA
Source organism: Muricoccus harenae (assembly GCF_009848505.1). Lineage (GTDB taxonomy): Bacteria > Pseudomonadota > Alphaproteobacteria > Acetobacterales > Acetobacteraceae > Roseomonas > Roseomonas harenae. Next base: position 99,403 of record NZ_WWDL01000001.1, on the reverse strand, counting down.
CGGCACGATGCCGGTCGGGTTGATGCCTGTGTGGCTCTCGTAATAGTGCCGCTTCATATGCGCAAAGTCGCAGGTCTCGGCGAAGCCGGGTGACTGGAACAGGTCCCGCAGGTAAGGGAAGAGCGCGGGGTAGTCGGCGATCCGGCGCAGGTTGCATTTGAAGTGGCCATGATAGACGGCGTCAAAGCGGACCAGCGTGGTGAAGAGGCGGATGTCGGGCTCGGTCAGCCAGTCTCCGAGCAGGTAGCGTTGCGAGGACAGGCGGCGGTCCAGCGCGTCCAACGTCTCGAAGAGGGGGCGCACCGCATCCTCATAGGCGCGCTGGGTGGTGGCGAAACCGGCCTTGTACACGCCGTTGTTCACGGCGTCGTAGATGGTGGCGTTGACGGCGTCGATCTCCGCCCGCAGCGCCTGCGGGTAGTGGTCGCCGGGGCGGGCGCCCAGCCCGTCAAAGGCATGGTCCAGCATGCGGATGATTTCGGCGGATTCGTTGTTCACGATGGTGCCGCGCTGCTTGTCCCATAGCACCGGCACGGTCACGCGGCCGGTGTAGTGCGGGTCGGCGGCGGTATAGACCTGGTGCAAGACGCGGGCGTTGTTCACCGGATCGGGGATGACGCCGGGGCCGGCTTCGAAGGTCCAGCCCTCGTCGCCCATGTGCCAATGCACGACGGACAGGCCGATCGCCTCCTCCAGCCCCTTGCGGGCGCGCATGATGAGCGAGCGATGCGCCCAGGGGCAGGCCAGTGAGACATAGAGGTGATAGCGCCCGGTCTCGGCCGGGAAGCCGCCCTCGCCGCTGGGGCCGGGGGCACCGTCCGGCGTGACCCAGTGGCGGAAGGCGCTGTCCTTGCGGATGAAGCGGCCGTCGGTGGCCTTGGTGTCGAACCACTGGTCCTGCCACTGGCCGTCCACGAGCAGTCCCATCGCACCTCTCCCCTGATCCCGCAGTGAACGTCGGGGCGGGGCGGCTGTTCCCCTCAGCCCGCGCGATAGGCGGCCAGGATGGCCCCGCCTGACGCACCGGCGCGGCTGGTCCAATCGGCCAGCACGGGCGCGGCGGCGGCGGTGAGGGCTTCGCGCAGGGCCGCGCCGCTGGCAAGGGCAAGAAGGATGCGGCGCGGCAGTATCGGCGGGAACTCCGGGCGAAGTTTCGCCGGAGCATCCAACCGCGCGTGGCTGCGCCGCAACCGGGGCGTCAGGCCGCCTTGGCGGCGGAGAGCACGCCGCGGCGCAGCTGATCTTCCTCGATGCTTTCAAAGAGGGCGCGGAAATTGCCCTCGCCAAATCCGTCATCGCCCTTGCGCTCGATGAACTCGAAGAAGACGGGGCCGATGACGTTTGCGGAAAAAATCTGCAGCAGCAGCCGCGCCTTGCGGTCCTCCACCACGCCTTCGCCATCCACGAGAATGCCGTTCCGCTTCAGCCGGGCGAGGTCCTCGCCATGGCCGGGCAGGCGGGCATCGACCTTTTCGTAATAGGTGTCGGGCGGGGCGGGCATGAAGTTCAGCCCGGCGGCGCGCAGGCCTTCGATGGTGCCGTAGATGTCGTCGCAGCCGCAGGCGATGTGCTGGATGCCCTCGCCCTTGTAGGCGCGGAGATATTCCTCGATCTGGCTCTCCTCATCCGCGGATTCATTCAGCGGGATGCGGATGCGGCCATCAGGGCTGGTGAGGGCGCGGGAGAAGAGGCCGGTATATTCGCCCTTGATGTCGAAATAGCGGATCTGCCGGAAGTTGAAGATGCGGCTGTAGAAATCGTACCAGACGTCCATGCGGCCGCGGAAGACGTTATGGGTCAGGTGGTCGATGTAGTAGAGGCCGGCGCCAGTCGGACGGGGCTCGCGCTCGCCCAGCCATTCGAACTCCGCGTCATAGGCGGAGCGGTCTTCGCCATACTGGTCGATGAAGTAGAGCAGGCTGCCGCCGATCCCCTTGATCGCCGGGGCGTTGAGGGTCTTGCCCTCCCGTGCTGGCTCAGCGCCCAGTTCCACGGCACGGCGGAAGGCGTGCTGCGCATCCACCACGCGAAAGGCCATGGAGGGAACGCAGGGGCCGTGCGCGGCCGCGAAGTCCATGGCGTGGGAGCCGGGCTCCTCCGTCAGCAGGTAATTGATGTCGCCCTGGCGATAGAGGGTGCTCTGCTTCTTGCGGTGGCGCGCGACGGCGGCGAAGCCCATCTGGCGGAACAGGGCGTGGAGCTTCTCGGGCTCGGGGCTCGCATATTCGACGAAGCCGAAGCCATCCGTGCCAGCCGGGTTGTGCTCGCTGATGACGGCGCGAGGGGCATCATGCGGGAATGGGCCCATGGGAAGTCTCCTCGATGCGCTTCGTTCAGAAGGCAGGTTAGGCCGCTCCGGGCGCAAGGAGTGTGCAAAGGATTCCACATCACGCCCTTTTCCGCACCATTTGCGCGTGCAATCCTCGATTCATGCACGAAGCAGTCACCTTGGACGCGATCGACCTCCGCCTCCTCGCGGCGCTACAGGAGGATGGGCGGCTGACCAATCAGCAGGCAGGGGAGCGGGTGGGGCTTTCGCCATCCCAGTGTTCCCGCCGGCGGCTGGCGCTGGAGGCGGCGGGACTGATCCGGGGCTATCATGCGGAACTGGCGGCCGAACCATTGGGGCTGCGGCTGCTGGTTTTCGTGCAGGTGACCCTGGCCACCCACAGCCGTGACAACGCCCAGCGTTTCCGCGAGCTGGTGGCACGGCTGGACGAGGTGCAGGAGGCCTATGCCATGACGGGCGACGCCGACTACCTGCTCAAGGCGGTGGTGCCGGAGCTGAAGGATCTCTCGACGTTAGTGAACGACGTGCTGCTGCCGCATGAAAGCGTGGCGCGGGTGCGGTCCTCCATCGTGCTGGACCGGCTGAAGGAGTCGAACCTCCTGCCGCTCAGGGCGCTACGCCGGGGGAGCTGACCCAGGAGCTGACCGAGCGGGCGGTTGTCATCGATCCTTCACCCGCGCGTCACGCGACGGTCAGCGGGTTCGCCTAAGCCCCGCCCCCATGTTGATCATCGAAGGACTGACCCGCCGCTACGGGGACCGTGTCGCGGTGGACGATGTCTGCCTCGAAGTGCCACGCGGCAGCTTCGTGGGCGTCATCGGCCGCTCCGGCGCCGGCAAGTCCACCCTGCTGCGAATGGTGAACCGCCTGGCGGACCCCACCGCGGGCCGCATCCTGTGGGAAGGGAAGAACGTCACGGCCCTGCGCGGCCGTGAACTGCGGGACTGGCGCGCGCGCTGCGCCATGGTGTTCCAGCAGTTCAACCTCTCCGGCCGGCTGGATGTGCTGACCAATGTGCTGGTCGGGCGGCTGAACAAGGTTCCCGCCCACCGTTCCCTGCTGCACCTGTGGTCCAATGAGGACCGGGCCATCGGCCTTTCGGCGCTGGAGCGCTTCGACATCGCCGAGCTCGCGGGGCGGCGGGCCGAGCATCTCTCGGGCGGGCAGCAGCAGCGCGTCGCGATCGCGCGCGCCCTGGTGCAGGAGCCGGACATCATCCTCGCCGATGAGCCGATCGCCTCCCTCGATCCGCGCAACACGCGGATCGTCATGGACGCGCTTGCGCGCATCAACCGGGACTTCGGCATCACCGTGCTGTGCAACCTGCACTCGCTCGACATCGCGCGCGCCTATTGTGACCGGCTGGTCGGCCTTTCCGACGGGCGCCTGGTCTTCGACGGGCCACCGGATGCGCTGGACGAGGCCGCGGCCCGCGAACTTTACGGGCTCGAGGCGGATGAGGTGGCGGATGCCGCCCCCGCCCCGCCGGTCACGCTGCCCTTCGCCCTACCAGTCTGACGGGCGGCGTCGCGCCGTACCGCTTGACCGTGCCAAAGGAGTTTTCATGATCCTGCAACGCCGCGCCCTGCTGGGCGCCGCCTCCGTCCTGGCCCTTCCCGCCCTGGCGCGGGCCCAAGGGACTACCGCTTCCAATTTCTCCAGCCAGTTTCCCGAATTGGTCTTCGCCGTCATCCCCGCCGAAAACGCCTCGGGCGTGACCGAGCGTTGGGGGCCCTTCACCAACTACCTCTCCAAGCGCCTGGGCACGAAGGTGACGCTGCGCATCGCCAGCGACTACGCGGCGGTGATCGAGGGGCAGCGCGCGGGCAACATCCACATCGCTTCCTATGGTCCCTCGTCCTTCGCGCGCGCGCTGATGACGGGCGCCCGCATCACCGCCTTCGTCATCGAGGTGAACCTGGACGGCACGAAGGGCTACCACTCTGTCTTCTACGTGAAGAAGGACAGCCCCTATCAGAAGGTCGAGGATCTGAAGGGCAAGAATCTCGGCCTGGTGGACCCGAACTCCACCTCGGGCAACAACGTGCCGCGCTTCGCGCTGAACAAGATGGGCATCACGCCGGAGAGCTTCTTCGGGCGCGTCGTCTATACGGGCAGCCATGAGAATGCGGTGATCGCGCTCAACCAGGGCACGGTGGACATGGCCGCCAACTGGTGGAACGACGAGACAGAGAGCAACCTGCTGCGCATGTCGCGCAAGGGCATGGTGAAGGCGGAGGATTTCCGCATCATCTTCAAGTCCGAGCAGATCGTGAACTCGCCCATGGCCTATCTGGACAGCCTGCCGCAGGAGCTGCGCACCGCCATCCAGACGGCGGTGCTGGAGCTGCCGAAGGCCGAGCCCGAGACCTTCCGCCGCATCACGGACGGCAAGCAGGCGCCGTGGCAGCCTGCCACCAACGCCGAATACAACCCGATCATCGAGCTGAACCGCTTCGTGGATGGGCTGCGCCGCCGCTCATAGGCACAGCCGCCACGCTGGAACGCCGCTCCGGCCCCCTCGCCGGAGCGGCGTCTCTGTTTTCAGGAGCCCGAACTTGGCCACTGCCCTCACCCGCCTGCCGGACGACCGGCTTTCCGAACTGCTGGACGGCTATCGCGCCGCCGCACGCGGGCCCCGCCGCCGCGCCCTGGCCGTGGCGCTCTGCATCGCCGCCTTCACCCTGCTGGCGGGACATGTGGCGGAGGTGGACCTGCCGCGGCTGTGGGAGCATGCCGGCGCCTTCTTCGGCTATTTCGACCGCATCACCGCGTTGGAATCCGGCGGCGGGCGCGTCTGGACCGATCCGGCGGAATGGTTCTGGGGCTGGCAGAAATGGGGGCTTCTGCTCGCCGACACGCTGCTCATCGCTTATGTCGGCACGGCGCTGGGCGCTCTGGGCGGGTTTCTGCTTTCCTTCTGCGCCGCCGCCAACCTGGTGCCGAACCGCTGGCTGCGCGGCACCGCGCGCCGCTTCCTCGAATTCTGCCGGACGGTGCCGGACATCGTCTTCGCGCTGATCTTCGTGATCGCCTTCGGCCTCGGCCCGGTCCCGGGCGTGCTGGCCATCGCGATCCACAGCATGGGCGCGTTGGGCAAGCTGTTCTCCGAGGTGGTGGAGAACATCGACATGAAGCCGGTGGAGGGCGCCTCGGCTGCCGGCGCCTCCTGGCCTGCCATGGTGCGCTTCGCGGCGCTGCCGCAAGTGCTGCCCAACTTCACCAGCTATGCGCTGCTGCGCTTCGAGGTGAATGTGCGCCAGGCATCGGTGCTGGGCTTCGTCGGCGCGGGTGGGATCGGGCAGGACCTGATCGAGGCGATCCGCAAGTTCTACTACAACGACGTGGCGGCCATCCTGCTGCTGATCATCCTCACCGTCATGCTGATCGACCTGGGCACGGAACGCCTGCGGCACCGGCTGATCGGCGCGCTGGAGTCCCGCGCATGAGCCAGCCCATTTCCCTGCGTGACGCCGCACTGGCCGACCTGGCCGGCATCGCCGCGCGCCATCCGGACACCTTCCGTGTCCTCCACCCCTCGCGCCTGCGTGCGGCGGCACTTGGCGTGGGCGCAATCGTGCTTCTGATCTTCGGGCTGTGGCGGCTGGAATTCTCGCCCGCGCGGCTGATTGATGGCTTCGGGCAGCTCATCCACTTTCTCGGGCTGATGCTGCCGCCGGACCCGGGGACCTGGTCACGCACCCTTTTGATCTTCCGGGGCCTGGCGGAGACGCTCGCCATTGCCTTCCTCGGGACGCTGGGCGCGGCCATCCTCGCCTTCCCGCTCGGCTTCCTGGCGGCGCGCAACACCTCGGTGGGCCGCGTCGTGCACTTCCTCTCCCGCCGCATGCTGGACAGCGTGCGCGGGATCGACGCGCTGATCTGGGCGCTGATCTGGGTGAGCGTGGTCGGGCTCGGCCCCTTCGCCGGCGTGCTGGCGATCCTGACCAGCGACATCGGCACCTTCGGCAAGCTTTTCTCCGAGGCGATCGAGGCCGCGGACCGCAAGCCGGTGGAGGGCGTCACCGCCTCGGGTGGCGGGAAGCTGCACGGCATCCGCTTCGGCGTGCTGCCGGCGGTGCTGCCGGTGATGGCGGGGCATGTGCTGTATATGTTCGAGTCCAATACGCGTTCCTCCACCATCATCGGAATCGTGGGCGCGGGCGGGATCGGGCTGATGCTGTCGGAGATGATCCGCACCCTGGAATGGGGGGTCGTCTCCTTCATCGTGTTGCTGATCCTGTTGGCTGTGGCGGCGATCGACGCGGTTTCCGGGCGGCTGCGGGCCGCGCTGGCGGGGCGGCGCTAGGCGGCGGCGCCGTCTGGCCTCACGCCGGAGCACGCGGTTCGGGGCAGAATCCCGTGCTGGACAACTCAACCTTCCGGGCGAAGTCTGGTTCATCGCATCGGGAGGATCGTCACGATGGCGGAGCCAGAACCCCGGGCGGCGGCAGGCCAGCCGGAGTTGCACCGGAGCATCGGCCCGTTCCAGCTCTTCGCCTATACGCTGGGCGGGATGCTCGGCGCGGGCATCTACGGGCTTGTCGGGCGCGCTGCCGGTGAGCTGGGCAATGCGGTCTGGCTAGGCTTCGGCGTGGCCATGGTGGCGGCGCTGCTGACCGGGCTGAGCTATGCCTCGCTCGGCTCGCGCTATCCGCGCGCGGGCGGGGCGGCCTATATCACCCAGCGCGCCTTCGGCATGCGGCTGCTGAGTTGGGTCGTCGGGCTGGCGGTCATGGCCTCGGGACTGACCTCGGTGGCGACGCAGTCGCGGGTGGTGGCGCTGAACCTGCTGGCGCTGTTCCCGGTGGAAGCGCCGCCGGTGCTGGTGGCGCTGGGATTCCTCCTGGTGGTGGCGGGGGTGGTGCTCCGCGGCATCCGCGAGAGCATGGTCTTCAACATCGTCTGCACGGCTGTGGAGTTCTGCGGCCTGGCCTTCGTGATCCTGGTCGGCATCCCCTATTGGGGCGCCGTGGACCTGCTGGTCACGCCTTCTCCGGAGGGCATCACGGCCTCGCTGCTGCTGTCCGGCGCCATCCTGACCTTCTTCTCCTTCCTCGGCTTCGAGGACAGCCTGAACGTGGCCGAGGAATGCAAGGAGGCCCGCCGCACCGTGCCGATCGGCATCGTCGGCGCCATGCTGGCCGCGACCCTGCTCTACATGGCGGTCGCGATCACGGCGGTGTCGGTGGTGCCTTTTGCGGAGCTGGCCCAGGCTCCCTCCCCGCTCGCGGCGGTGACGGCGGCCGCGGCGCCCTGGTTCCCGTCCTGGGGCTATGTCGCCATCACCCTCTTCGCGGTCGCCAACACGGCGCTGCTGAACTACGTGACCGCCTCGCGGCTCGCCTACGGCATGGCGCGGGACGGGCTGCTGCCCGAGGTGCTGGCACGGGTGCATCCGGGGAGGCGCACGCCGCATGTCTCGATCGCCGTGCTGTTCGTTATCCTGGTCGCACTGGTCCTGGCCGGAGATATCGGCCAACTCGCCTCGGCCACGGTGCTGCTGCTGTTGACGGTCTTCACGGTGGTGAACGCCGCGCTTCTGGTGCTGCAACGCCGGCCAGGCGAGCCGCATGGCGGCTTCGAGGTACCGTCCTTCGTGCCCGCCACCGGGGCGGTGGTGTGCCTGGTGCTGCTGGGGAACCGGGTTGCCACAGGCGACTGGCGCGCGCCGATGCTGGCTGGGGTGATCCTGGTGGCGATCCTGCTGCTCTATGCCGTGTTGCGGCCGCGCCGCCGGGCCCAGCAAGCCTGACGGAGCGGTAGAAAGGGCGGCCTCAGGCCGCCCGCAGCCCGGCCAGCACCTGCGCCACGCCTTCGGCAAGGCTGGCATCGTTCACCACCCGTCTCACATCGAGGCCGGGGGGCAGCGGCGCCTGCCGGGCCAGCCGGCGCATCACGTCCTCCACCGTCTCCCGCCCGCGTGCGGCCAGCCGGACGGCCCGCAATTCCTCAGGCGCCGTAATCTCCAGCACCCGCAGCGGAAAGAGCGAGGCGGCTTCGGACAAGGCGCTCCGCGAGAGGTTGGCGACGGTCACCTGCCCGGCGGCGAGGGCGGCTTCGAGAGGCGTGCGCGGCAGGCCGTAGAGCAGGTCATGCGCGCCCCACCACAGGGCAAGCTCGCCCGCATCGCGCATCGCGGCGAAGGCCTGTTCCGTCACGGCGATGTGGTCCTCGCCGCCCGCATCGGCGGGGCGGGTGATGACGCGGCGAAGAAAGACGAAGCGGGGATCATTCCCCAGCTCCTTCCGCGCCGCGTCCATCAGCGTGTCCTTCCCGGCGCCCGAAGGGCCGACGACCGCGACGAGGCGGCCGGTCACGCGGCCTCGCGCAGCGGCGCGACCTCGATGGTGCGGTCGGCCACGCGGTCTCGCACCTCCTGGTCATGGAAGATGCCGATGAGGGCGGCGCCGCGCGCCTTCGCCTCGCCGATGAGGGCGATGACGACCTCGCGGTTCGCGGCGTCCAGGCTCGCGGTGGGCTCGTCCAGCAGCATCAGCGGGAAGTCGGCGATGAAGCCGCGCGCCAGGTTCACGCGCTGCTGCTCGCCGCCCGAAAAGGTGGAGGGCGGCAGCGCGTGCAGGCGGTCCGGCAGGTTCAGGCGGCGCAGCAGGGCCTGGGCGCGATTCAGAGCGACCTCCCTTGTCACGCCGCGGGCGAGCAGCGGCGCCGCCACCACTTCCAGTGCGGGGACGCGGGGGATGACGCGCAGGAATTGGCTGACATGGCCGATCGTGTCCCGCCGCAGCGCGTTGACCTCGCGCGGGGAGGCGGTGGCGAGGTCCGCCACGACGCCATCCGTGCGGCGGATCAGGATGGTGCCTGCATCGGCGCCGTAATTGCCCTGGAGAAGGCGCATCAGCGTGGACTTGCCGGCGCCCGAGGGGCCGGAGAGCGCGACGCACTCACCCGGCGCCACCACCAGCCCGGCGTTGCGCAGCACGGGGATCCGGACGCCACCTTGCAGATGCAGGGTGAAGCCCTTGGAGAGGCCTTCGGCCTTGAGGACCCAGTTGCTCATGCCGCCAGCACCGAGGAGACGAGGAGTTGCGTGTAGGGATGGCGCGGATCGTCCAGCACGCGGTCGGTCAGGCCTTCCTCCACCACGCGGCCGTCGCGCATGACCACGAGGCGGTGCGCGAGGAGGCGCGCGGCGGCGATGTCGTGCGTGACGAGCACCACGGCGATGCCGAGGTCGCTCACCAGCCCGCGGATCAGGTCCAGCAGGCGAGCCTGCACCGAAACATCCAGCCCGCCGGTCGGCTCGTCCATGAAGACAAGGCGGGGGCGGGTCACGAGGGTGCGCGCGATCTGCAGGCGCTGGCGCATGCCGCCGGAGAAGAGGCCGGGCCGGTCGTCGATGCGGGTGGGGCTGATTTCCACGCGCTCCAGCCAGCGCGAGGCTTCGGCGCGGATGTCGCCATAGTGGCGGGCGCCGACGGCCATCAGCCGCTCGCCGACATTGCCGCCGGCGGAAACGCCCATGCGCAGGCCGTCTCGCGCATCCTGGCGCACGAAGCCCCATTCGGTGCGGGCCAGCCGGCGCAGGGCGGGCTCACCCATGTTGTGCACGTCCAGCACGGTGCCGGTGGTATCGCGATAGGTCACGGCGCCGGCATCGGGGCGCGCCTCGCCTGCCAGCACGCGCAGCAGGGTGGATTTGCCGGAGCCAGATTCACCGACGATCGCCAGCACCTCCCCCGGCCAAAGATCGATCGCGACCTCGTCCAGCGCCCGCACATCCCCGAAGGACAGCGACAGGTTGCGTGCCGAGAGGATGGGTTCGTCGAGAATGGATTCGTCACCGGGGCTCATGCCGCCGCCTCCGCCTGCTTTGTGCCGCAGTGATCAGTGTCGGAGCAGACGAAGAGGCGGCCGCCCCGGTCATCCGTCACCATTTCGTCGAGATAGGTGTCGCGCGCGCCGCAGAGGGCGCAGGTGCCGTTCGCGCGCAGTGGCACGAAGGGATGGTCCTCGAAATCCAGGCTGCGCACATCGGTATAGGGCGGCACTGCGTAGAGGCGGCGTTCGCGGCCGGCGCCGAAGAGCTGCAGGGCGGGGGACATGTGCATCTTCGGATTGTCGAAGGACGGAATGGGTGACGGCGCCATCAGGTAGCGGCCGCCGACCATCACCGGGTGGTCGTAGGAGGAGCCGACGCGGCCATGGCGCGCGATGTCCTCGTAGAGCTTCACCTGCATCAGCCCGTAATCGGCCAGCGCGTGCAGGCGCTTCGTCTCCGCCCGGCGAGGCTCGAGCTTATAGAGCGGCTCGGGCTGCGGCACCTGGTAGACCATCACCTGACCCTCGCGCAGCGGCGTCTCGGGGATGCGGTGGCGGGTCTGGATGATGCTGGCTTCCACCGTGCGCTCGGTGGTGCGGAGGCCCGGCGCGACGCGGGCGAAGAAGCGGCGGATGGAGACGGCGTTGGTGGTGTCGTCCGCGCCCTGGTCGATCACCTTCAGCACGTCCTCCGGCCCGACGATGCTGGCCGTGACCTGGATGCCGCCCGTACCCCAGCCATAGGGCAGCGGCATCTCGCGGGAGCCGAAGGGGATCTGGCAGCCGGGGACGGCCACGGCCTTCAGCAGGGCGCGGCGTATCATCCGCTTCGTGCCTTCGTCGAGATAGGCGAAGTTGTAGCCTTCGTTCTGCATCGCGGCGCTCATTCCGCAGCCTCCCGCATGGCCTGGGGTGTTGCGGCGGCACGCATGGCGCGCACGATTTCCAGCTCGCTCTGGAAGTCCACGTAATGTGGCAGCTTGAGATGTTCGAGGAAGCCGGTCGCCTCGACATTGTCGGAATGGGAGAGGACGAATTCCTCGTTCTGTGCAGGAGCCACCACCTCCTCGCCCAGTTCCTCCGCACGTAGCGCCCGGTCCACCAGCGCCATGGACATGGCGCGCCGCTCGGTGCGGCCGAGGACAAGGCCATAGCCACGGGTGAATTGCGGCGGCTCGGTGCGGGAGCCGTTGAACTGGTTCACCATCTGGCATTCCGTCACGTTGATGTCGCCGATCTCGATGGCGAAGCCGAGTTCCGGGGGAACGATCTCGACCGTCACCTCGCCCTGACGGATTTCGCCGACGAAGGGGTGGTTGGCGCCGTAGCCGCGCTGGGTGGAATAGGCCATGGAGAGCAGGAAGCCCTCGTCGCCCCGCGCGAGGTTCTGCAGGCGCAGCGCGCGGCCCGCCGGGTAGGTGAGCGGGGTACGCGTTACGTCTCCGGGTTCCGCGTCCGAGGGTTGCTCGGGTGCCATCAGCCCTTCGTCTGCCAGCATCGCGGTGACGCGGGGGCAGGCGGCGTCCTCGCCCGGATCGGCCTCGGGCGCGGGGGACGGGGCATGGCCTTCCGCCGCCAGGGCGAAATCCAGCAGGCGATGCGTGTAGTCGAAGGTCGGGCCCAGCACCTGGCCGCCCGGCAGGTCCTTATAGGTGGCGGAGATGCGGCGGCGCACCAGCATCGCCCCGGTCTCCAGCGGCTCGCTGGCGCCGAAGCGCGGCAGGGTGGTGCGGTAGGCGCGCAGGAGGAAGATCGCCTCGATCAGGTCGCCGCGCGACTGCTTGATGGCAAGCGCCGCAAGGCCGGGATCGTAGCAGGAGCCTTCCGCCATCACGCGGTCCACAGCCAGGGTGAGCTGCTCGCCGATCTGATCGGTGCCGATCTCCGGCACGGCCGGATCGCCGCGACGTTCCTCGGCCAGCCAGGCATGGGCGTTGGCAATGGCGGCCTCGCCGCCTTTCACCGCGACATACATCGGCTCAGCCCTCCCTGATCGAGACGCTGCGCGGCAGGGCTGCGATTGTGTCGCCCGCGCATAGGATCACATCCACGCCGCGCGGGAAGCGCACGGCATTGGCCGCCCATTCGGCCACGAAGCCCTGGGGCGCGCCGGCGACGCGCAGGCGGTGCGCATGCTCGATGCCGGGACCGGTCAGATGCCAGCCCGCGCCTTCCTCCAGCGATTCCACCTGGAGGATCAGCGTGGCGGAGGTCTGCGGGTCCTCATCCGTGCCGGCGCGGAGCGCGGCCAGCTTCGGCGGCAAGGCGCTGGCGAGGACGAACTCCGCCTCGGCGGGCTCCGCGACCAGCGGGCAACCGGCGTGGAAGCGCACCCATTCCTCCGCATCAGGACCGGTGTCGAGGAAGAGCGGCGTGCCGGAATCCGCCAGCGTCAGCAGCACGGCACCGGAGGCGGGGCTCAGGGGGGCCGGCGGCGCGGGCGGGCGTTGCAGTCGCTGGATGCGGCCGGGGCGGCTCATCGCCTCCAGCACGGCGCGGAAGGCCGATTGCGCGTCCAGCACAGGGTCTGTGAAGCCGGGAAGGAGGCCGCTCATCGCATGTTCGCCATCGTCAGGAATCGCACACGGGTGGCGGCGGCCTTTCGGGCCGTCTCGGACCGGGCTTCGGCCTGGGTAGCTGCGAGCGGCGCCACCACCGTCTCCAGCAATGCGGGGCGCCGAGTTGGATCCTGCAAGGCGGCATCCAGCACCGCCGCCAGTTCCGCGCCGCGCAGGTCGCGGCCGGCGAGATAGGCATGGCCGACCGTGCCATCCTCCAGCCGGACAGCGCAGCGGGTGACGGTCATCTCACCCAGGTTGAAGGGTGCGCCGTCGCCGCCGGCGCGGCCGCGCAGCATGGTCAGGCCGATCTCCGGCCCGCGGAGGCGGGTATGGGGCGGCAGGGGCGGCGCAGCATCGAGCCGCGCCGTGATTCCGGCGGCGCCGGCGCGGGCCAGCACGCCCATCCAGTTCCGGCGTTCGTCATTCGTCATCTGGGTCATGCGGCCTCCGCCACCGTGCCGGCGGCCTGGCCGGACCAACCATCGGAATAAATCACGCGCCCGGCGCGCCAGACCGCGCGGATGCGGGGCGCAGCGCCGCTGTCGTCCAGCAGCACCAGATCGGCCCTGGCGCCTGGCGCGATGGCGCCGCGATCCACCAGCCCGATGGCGCGCGCGGGATTGCAGGTGACGAGCGCCACCGCCTCATGCAGCGGCAGCAGCCCCGCCCGCGCCCAGCCGAGGACGGCGGGCAGCATGGCGCCCTGGTGGTAATCGGCCGCCAGCGCATCCAGCAGCCCGGCATCCATGATGGAGCGTGCGGTTGCGTTGCCGGTCATGGAGGCGCCGCGCAGCGCGTTGGGTGCGCCCATCAGCGTGGCCATGCCGAGGCGCCGGGCTTCCGCCGCCGCTGCCAGCGTGACGGGGAACTCGCTGATCGTGGCGCCCAGCTCATGCATCAGCCGGACCTTCTCCGGCGTGTCGTCATCATGCGAGGCGATGGGAACGCCCTGCGCGCGGGCCAGGGCGGTGACGCCATGCGCGACCTCCCAGGCAGGCGGGGCGCCCATGCGGGCGCGGGCGCGGGCTTCGGCCTTCGCGGCGTCCTCTCCCATCGCGCGGGTCTGGTAGCGGACATACTGCTCGATGTCGCGGTACTGGCCCTGGCCCGGCGTGTGGTCCGTCAGGGACACGAGCGCGACCAGGCCGCGCGCCAGCAGGTCGCGCAGCACGGGCTCGGCGCGCGGATTGGTCACCTCGAAGCGGGCATGCACGCGCAGGTCCACGCGCGACCTTTCGCGCAGCCGCGCCACCGCCTCGATAACGCCGCGGGCGCGGTCCTCGGAGCGGAGATGCCCACGGCCCTTCGCCTCGGCGAAGGAAATGCCGGCATAGGCGGTGGTGACGCCGGAGGCGGCGAGGCGGGAATCCAGCTCGGTGATCGCGACATCGAGCGGGAAGGCGGCGTCGGGACGCGGCTCCACCTCCTTCTCGATCATGTCCCCATGAAGGTCCACGAGACCCGGGAGGAGGGTGAGGCCACCGCCATCCAGGGCCGGGCCGCGCGGCGCCTCGGCCAGTTCGGCGATGCGCCCGCCTTCGATCCGTAGGGCGCCGCGCGGCACCACGCGGTCTGGCAGGACCAGCCGGAGGTCAGCGATCCACATGCAGGGTCTCCTCGCGCCCCTCGCGGGTCGCAGCGTGATCGACCGAGAGCTGCACGCGCTCACCGGCCCAGATGGTTTCGGAACAGGCGATGGGGATGCCGGAGAGATCCGCATCCACCTTGCGGACCACCAGCACCGGCTGGGCGGCGGGCTGGTCGAGCAGCCGCGCCTCCTCGGGGCTGGGCAGGCGGGCCAGGACAGTGCTGGCGACGCGGCGGTAATCCGCCACGCCATAGGTGGAGAGGATGGCGCTGGCCCCCTCCCCCGTCTCCCAGGCCGCGAGCATCCCGGGGAAGCGGCGGGCGGGGTAATGCGCGTCCGAGAGGTGCACCGGGACGCCATCGGCCAGCCCGACGCGGCGGACGCGGAAGACCGGCTCCCCGGGCGGCAGGCGCAGGGCGTCGGCCACGGCGTCGGGCGCAGGCAGTTCCGCCGCGTCGAGAGCGAGGCCGGAGGGCTCCCGCCCCTGTTCCAGCAGGTTCTGCGAGAAGCGCGTGCGCTCGGAAAGGCGATAATCGAGCACTGGAGCCTCGCGCACATAGGTGCCGCTGCCCTGGCGGGTGCGGACCAGCCCGGCGGCCTCCAGCGCCGCCATGGCGCGGCGGATGCTATGCCGGCCGGCGCCGAAGCGGGCCATCAGCGAAGGCTCGGTGGGCAGGCGCGCGCCGGGGGCGATCCGGCCGTCGCGGATCTCGGCGGTCAGGGCCTGCTGCACGTCTTGCCAGCTGCAGGGGGCGGGGGGTGTCAGCGTCGTCACGGGCGGCACACTAGGGCGCCATGAGATTCATTCGGATGACTTCGTGTTGACAATTTGGTGACAGCCGCCTCCGCCCTCAGCGGCCAAGGCCACGGGCGCCCACTGGACAAGCCGGGCGACGCGGCTCCATCCAACCTCATCCCGGAAGAGTGCCGAGCATGAAGATTCCCGACTTCCCCTTCACCGTCACCGACTGGTCGGCCGTGCCCGCCACGGAGCATCCCGGGGAGACGGGCCATGCGCTCTGGCGCACGCTGAACATCGGCGAACTGCGCGTGCGCGTGGTGGAGTACTCGCCCGGCTATCTGGCCGATCACTGGTGCGACCGGGGCCATGTCCTCTATGTGCTGGAGGGGGAGCTGGAGACGGAGCTGCGGGATGGCCGCCGCTTCCGGCTGACGCCCGGCCAGAGCTACCAGGTTTCCAATTTCGGCGATGCCGCGCATCGCTCCTCGACGCGGACAGGTGCGCGGCTGTTCATTGTGGACTGAGGGCTTCGGACCCGGGCGCCTGAAAGTTCCTGCGCGCGGAGGCTGGCCGCGACGCCGCGCGGGATGTCATCCTGTCGCCCGCCGCACCCACCGCGCGTTCCGCCCGGGCCGGGAGAGCACGGGCGCACCGTGCCGGGGGTGGGGTGCGATACAGGAGGCGTGGAATTGCCATGAGCATCGTCGGGCTGCGGGAATTCGTCACGGCGATGACCAAAGCGGCCGATACGGTCGCGCCGGGCATGCTGCTGATGGAGGCGGCACGGCCGCTGATGGCGAAGCTGATCGCGCGGGACGACTGGTTGCCGGAGGCCTGCGCCGTGCCGCATCCGCAATACTATCGCCAATACCTGCTGCATTGCGATCCGGCGGAGCGCTTCTCCCTCGTCAGCTTCGTCTGGGGACCGGGGCAGAAGACGCCAATCCATGACCATATGGTCTGGGGGCTGATCGGCATGCTGCGCGGGGCGGAGATCTCCACCGGCTTCTCGCGGGCGCCGGATGGCCGGCTGGTGGCGGGGGAGGATCCCGTCCGGCTGGAGCCGGGCGACATCGACGCCGTGGCACCGGCGATCGGCGACATCCATCAGGTGGTGAACGCCTTCGAGGATGCGGTCTCGATCAGCATCCACCTCTACGGCGGCAACATTGGCGCGATCCACCGCCATGTGTTCGACCTGGAAGGGAACGAGCGGGAGTTCATCTCCGGCTATTCGAACGAGAGCGTTCCGAATCTTTGGGACCGTTCGCGCGAAGCGGGCTGAGTCCGCCTTCCGTCCCTCCGCGGCTTGTGCCGTCCGGCTGGCGGGGCGATGTTGGATCATGGCTAGAGACGCTGCGGGCAGCGCGGCGCCAGCGGAAGGAAACGAGATATGCCCGACGCGATGCGGAACCCTCTTCTTCTCCTGGCCGAGCACGCTGCCAACTGGCGCAGCCGCCCGCTGTCGCCTGAGGTGGAGCATCATGCACGCCGGGCGCTGCTGGACTGGTTCGCGGCGCTGCTGCCCGGCTGTTCCCGCCCGCCCGCCACGCTGATCTCCGCCGCCCTTGCCGCCGAGCGCGGGGTGGGTCGCGCCATCTCCTATGTCGATGGCTCGCGCGGGCCGCTGCGCCATGCGGCGCTGATCAACGGCACGGCCAGCCATGTGGTGGAGTTCGACGACATCTACCGCGACGCTGGCTATCACCCGGCCTGCCCGACCATCAGCGCGGCACTTGCGGCGGCGCAGTCGCAGGGGGTCTCGATGCAGGACCTGCTGCGCGCCATCGCGGCCGGCTATGAGGTGGGCGGCCGCATCGGCATAGCGGTGCAGCCGAGCCATTACCGCTACTGGCACACCACCGGCACGGTAGGCACCTTCGGTGCGGCCGCCGCCGTCTCGGTGCTGCTGGGGCTGGATGCGGCGCGCACCGCCCATGCGCTGGCCACCGCCGCCACCATGGCGGGCGGGTTGCAGGGCGCGATCCAGGGCGAGGGGATGAGCAAGCCGCTGCATCCCGGCCATGCTGCCGAGGCCGGGGCGCTGGCGGCTCTCGCCGCCGGCCAGGGCATGACGGGCACGCTGGACGTGCTGCATTCCTCCAATGGCTTTGCCGCCGCCACGAGCGAGGGTACGGGCAAGTGGGACCACGCGCTGGCGGGGCTCGGCGGGCCGCCGGTGATCACGACCATCACCTTCAAGAACCATGGCTGCTGCGGCCATATCTTCGCGGCGCTGGACGGCATCGGCACACTGCGCGACGAGCATGGGTTTGCGGCGAGTGACGTCGCCCGCATCCATGTCGGCGGCTATGCCCAGACCAAGATGCTGTGCGACCGGCCTGAGCCGCGGACCGAGGCGGATGCCCGCTTCTCCGTGCAGTATTGCGTCTCCGCCCTGCTCCATCTCGGGGGCGTGCGGCTGGCGGCCTTCGAGCCGGAGCGGCTGGCCGACCCCGCGATCCGCGCCGACATGGCGAAGGTGAGCGTCTCGATCGACCCGGAGCTGGCCGATGCCTATCCGGGCCGTCGCGCCGCGCGCCTGCGGGTCACGCTGCGCGACGGAACGGTGCTGGAGCGCTACCAGCCGACGCGCAAGGGTGATCCGGACGCGCCGCTGAGCGACGCCGATCTTTCGGCCAAGTTCCGCGAGCTGACCATCCCGGCCATCGGAGCGGAAGCCTCGGCGCGGCTGGAGCAGGCGCTGCTGCAGGGCCAGGCGCTTCCCGGCGCGGTGCCGCTGCTGGGCACCGCGCAGGCCGCCTGAACGGCGGTCAGTCGCAGCGGACGGACATGCCGCCGTCCACGACGATCTCGGTGCCGGTGATGAAGCGCGCTTCGTCGGAGGCGAGGAAGAGCGCGGCATTTGCCGTGTCGCGCCCGTCGCCGGCGAAGCCCATGGGGATGCGCTTCACGCGCTGTGCCAGTAGGGCGGCGGCATCGCCGCCGGCGCGCTGGCCGGCGAGCCGCACCTCCACCATCGGCGTGTGCATCTGCCCCGGCACCACGGTGTTCACGCGGATGTTGCGGCCGGCATATTGAACCGCCGTCACACGCGAGAACTGGATGATTCCAGCCTTGGAGGCCGCATAGGCAACCTGCGCCGCGCCGGTCCAGCGCAGCCCGGAAGTGGAGGCGGTGTTGACGATGGCGCCGCCGCCCTGGGCCTCCATCACCGGCAGGACATGCTTGCAGGTGAGGAAGACGCTCTTGAGATTGTAGTCGATCTGGGTGTCCCAGACCTCCTCCGACATCTCCACCGGCCCGCCGGCGGCCGAGCCGCCGACATTGTTCACCAGGATATCGATGCGGCCGTACTCCGCCTTCGCAGCCTCCACCATGCGCGCGACGGAGGCGCTGCTCATCACGTCGCATTCGCCGCTGGCGAAGCGGCCGCCATCCTCCGCGATGCGGGCGGCCGTCTCCTCCATCGCGGCCAAGTTCTTGTCCGCGCCAAAGACCAGCGCGCCTTCCCGCGCGAAGAGCACAGCGGCGGCGCGGCCATTGCCCCAGCCGGGGCCGACGGAGCCCGCGCCGACGATCAACGCCACCTTGCCTGCCAGACGTCCTGCCATGGTGCTGTCCTGTCCTGTCATGGAACCGGGTCGCCGGGTTCCGCGCCCAGTTCGGGTGCGAAGGCGTCCGGGAGGCCGATCTCGAAGACGTTCAGCGTCATCGCGACCAGCGCGTAGTAACCGAGGAGACCTACCAGCTCGACCATGCCGCGATCGCCCAGCGCCGCGACGCCGCGGTGGTAAAGAGCATCGGGCACGCGGCGCGTGGCTAGGAGGGTTGTGGAGACGTCGTAGATGGCGCGCTCCGCCTCATCGCGCAGTACGGGCGCGCGGCGTTCGGCGATAGCGGCAATGACTTCCGGGTCCATGCCCGCCTTCAGGCCTTCACGCTTGTGCACGGTCCATTCGTAATGCGCGGTCCAGTGGCGCGCGGTGATGAGGATGGCCAGTTCGCTTAACCGCGGCTCCAGCGTGGTCTGGTATCGCAGCAGCTCACCCAGCTTCTGGCCGCGGCGCGCCAGCTCGGGATTCTTCAGCCAGGCGATCATGGGCGCGGGCACGCGGCCACGGATGCCGGAGACGGCCTCCTGGCACACTGCCTGTTCCTCGGGCGTGCGCTCCGCCTCTGGCGGCAATTCGATCCGAGCCATCTTTCCTTATCCCTCCCCTCGCCGCGTCAGCGCGCGGCGCGTTCCAGCCTGGACGGATCGCCGCCCAGGTCGCGTGTCATGGCAATTGCCTCGCGCATCACCAGCGGCGCGCAGAGTGCCTCGGTCTCGTCGATGAAGCGGTAGAGCGGCACGGAAATGCCGATGGAACCGGCCACCCGGCCCTCAGAATCCAGCACTGGGCAGGCGATGGCGGCGATCTGCGGAAGGCGCTCCCCGCGGCTTACCACGGGCAGGCTCTCGCCGTTCTCCAGTGCGATCAGGGAACGGCCATGCGCGCCGCGGCCCAACGGCTGCGCCTCCCCGACATGCGCGACATCCCGCACCAGTTGCGGGGAATCCAGGCGGAAGACGCAGCGGCGCTGGTCGCCTTCGCGCACGAAGAAGGCGGCGCTTTCGCGGCTCTCGGCACGCAGGCGCTCCAGCGCGGGCATGACATGGTGCTCCAGGCGGAGGGACCGGCGGAACAGGTCACCCAACAGCAGCAGCGTAGGGCCGAGGAGGTAGCCGCCTGCGGGCAGGCGCTTGACGAAGCCGTGCCCTTCCAACGTGCCGAGCAGCCGCAGCGCCGTGGTCATGTTCAGCCCGGCGCGGCGGGAGATCTCGGTCAGGCCGAGCGGGCCGTCCTCCTCACGGAAGGCGCGCAGGATTACCAGGGCACGGTCCACGGCGCGGACGTTGTCGCCGCCAAGCGGTCCCATAGACCCGGCGGCCGCCACCGCGCGCAGCTTGCCGTCGGACGCTGGCGCGCCCTCTTCCGTTTCCGGACGCGGCCTGGCGGTTCGTGGCTGGCGCTTCTCCATGGCACCAAGACCTAGCAGACACTTCCGTCAGATGGAAGCAACTTGCGTGGAGCGGAAGACATTCGCTAGGATGCCGGCAAGGACGCCGGGCGGCGTGGAGGAAATGCGATGGGTATCAGCCGGCGCAATGCGATCGGGCTCCTGGCGGCAGGGACGGGCTTGGGGATGATACGCCCGCTTGCGGCGCAACCTGGCTGGCCCTCGCGGCCCGTGACCTTCCTGGTGCCCTTCGCGGCCGGCGGCGCCTCCGACGTGGTGGCGCGCGCCATCGGCAACCGCATGTCCCAAACGATCGGCCAGCCCGTGGTAGTGGAGAACAAGCCGACTGCAAACGGGCAGATCGCCGCGCGCCAGCTCGCCCGCAGCGCGCCGGATGGCTACACCGTGCTGGTCGGCTCCATCGGCGTCTTTGCGCTCAATGCTGTGCTGTACCGCGACCCCGGCTACGACCCGGTGCGCGACTTCACGCCGGTGACGCTGGCGGTCACCACGCCCAATGTCCTCGTCACCAATCCGGAGAAAGTGCCGGCCACGGATCTTCCTGGCGTGGTCGCCTGGATGAAGGCGAACGCGGGCAATGTCTTCCACGCCACCAGCGGCATCGGCTCCTCCCCGCATCTGACGATGGAGCTGTTCAACCAGAAGACGGGAACGGAGGCGACGCATGTCCCTTCCCGCGGTGGGGCCGCGGCGGTGACGGACCAGCTGGCTGGCCGCACCCAGATTTCCTTCCAGGGCCTTGGCACCATCATCGAGCCGGTGAAGGACGGCAGGCTGCGCGCCATCCTCGTCACCTCGGCCGAGCGGAACCCGCTGTTGCCAGACGTACCCACCGCGAAGGAATGCGGGCTTTCAGACTTCGAGGTCAGCTCCTGGCAGGCCGTGATGGCGCCGGCCGGGCTGCCGCGCCCGCTCCTGGCCCGGCTGCATGAGGAGGTGGTGCGTGCGCTGCGCGATCCCACCGTCGCGCCACGGCTGGAGGAGGCGGGCTACACCGTCGTCGGCAACTCGCCGGAGGAATACGGCGCCTTCCAGCGCGCCGAGATCGAGCGCTGGCGCGGCGTGGCGAAGGCCGCGCAGATCTTCCTCGACTGACGCCTCAAGGACCCCGCTGCCATGCAACGCCGCAGTCTGCTGCCGATCCTCGCAGCCCCCTTGATCGCGGGGCTTCCCCGCGCCGCCCTCGCGCAGCCGGCCTGGCCTGCCCGCCCGGTGCGCGTCGTCGTGCCCTTCCCGCCCGGCGGTAGCAACGACGCGGTGGCGCGGCCGCTTGCCGAGGAGTTGCAGCGTGCCCTGGGCCAGCCCTTCATCGTGGACAACAAGGGCGGCGCCGGCAGCACCATCGGCTCCGCCGAGGTCGCGCGTGCGCCGGCCGATGGCTACACGCTGATGGTCACATCCTCCACCTTCGCCACCAGCGCGGCGGTGCAAACCACGCCCTATGATGCAGGGCGCGACTTCACGATGCTGGCGCTGCTGGCCACGGCGCCCCTCGTCATGCTGGCCGCGCCGAGTTTCCCGCCCGACACGATGGCGGAGGCGGTGGCGTATATCCGCGCCCGTCCGGGGACGGTGGATTACGGATCCGCGGGGATCGGCAGCATCGGGCATATGGGCGGAGCGCTTTTCGCGCTTAAGGCCGGGCAGCTCGACATGCAGCATGTGCCCTATCGCGGCACCGGGCCGGTGCTGAACGATCTGGTCGCCGGCACCATCCAGCTGACCTTCACCACGGCCACAGCGGCCGCGGGGCTGATCACAGGGAAGAAGGTGAAGGTGCTCGGCTGGACCTCGGAGGAACGGCCGGCCAGCGGGCCCCCAGCGCCCACCCCCCGCGAGAGCGGCCTGCCGGATTACGAGGCGGGCATCTGGTGGGGACTGCTCGGGCGGCGCGACCTGCCTGGTCCCATTCGCAGCCGGATCAACGCGGCCGCCAATGCCGCCTTGGCCGAAGGGCGGCTGGCCACGAACCTGACGAATGAGGGCGCGACGCCTCGCCCGGTTTCGCTCGAGGCGGGCAACCGCTTCCTGCAGGAGGACATGCTGCGCTGGCGGGAAGTGGCCTCGGCGGCCAATATCCGGGTGGAGTGAGGGGCGTCGTCCGGGGCGCCTTTCCGCTCCGGCAGAAATCCATCAGACGACTGACGATCTTGACGATGAGACAGGGCTGTGAAAGCTTCGCGGGCATCGCGGGCCGACCGGCGCGAGCGGCTCAGGCAGCCGGGCCGGTGCAGGTGCCCAAGGCGCCGCCAGCGCGCCACTTCGCCCGAACGCAGGACCGGACACGCCCAGCATGAACGCCGCCGATCAGGACAGCACACAGGTCGTCATCGTGGGGGGCGGGCCGGTCGGCACCGGGCTTGCCATCGCGCTCGGGCAGCGGGGCGTGCGCTGCATCCTGGTGGAGCGTCATCTCCAGCCGCAGCCGATCCCCAAGGGCCAGAACCTGACGCAGCGGACGCTGGAGCACTTCCATTTCTGGGGCTGCGAGAAGGCGCTGCGCGCCGCCCGCACCATCCCGAAGGAATACGGCATCGGCGGCATGACCGCCTATGGCACACTGCTGAGTGACTACCACTACGACTGGCTGCAGCGCGAGTTGGTGCGGCCCTTCTACTACACGGATAACGAGCGCCTTCCGCAATATGCGACCGAGGCCGTGCTGCGCGCGCGCGCAGCGGAGCTGCCCACGGTGCAGACGTTCTATGGCTGGTCCGCGGAAGCGGTGGAGCAGGACGAGGCGAGCATGCGCGTGACGGTAGCCGAGCGCGGCGGTACGGGGCGGCGGGTCCTGCGGGCCGAATATGTCGTCGGCTGCGACGGCAGCCGCTCCACCATCCGCGAGGCGACGGGCATCACCCAGACGCGTTCGGACCATGACCGGCTGATGGTGCTGCTCGTCTTCCGCTCGGAGCGGCTGCACGAGTTGCTGAAGCGCTATCCTGGCAAGTCCTTCTACAATGTGCTGCATCCTGATCTGAAAGGTTACTGGCAGTTCTTCGGCCGCGTGGACCTGGGCACGACCTGGTTCTTCCACGCGCCGGTGCCGGCCGGCACCACGAAGGACAGCATGGATTTCCGCGCCTATCTGCATCGCGCCGTGGGCGCTGAGTTCGACGTGGAATTCGAGCATATCGGCTTCTGGGACCTGCGCTTCGCCATCGCCGACAGCTACCGCAAGGGCCGCGCCTTCATCGCGGGGGATGCGGCGCATAGCCACCCGCCCTATGGCGGCTATGGCATCAACACGGGGTTGGAGGATGCGGCCAACCTCGCCTGGAAGCTGGAGGCGGTGCTGTCCGGCTGGGCAGGGCCGGGGCTGCTCGATTCCTATGACGCGGAGCGCCGGCCAGTCTTCGCCTCCACTGCGGGTGACTTCATCGAGAAGGCGATCCATTCCGACCGCGACTTCCTGGCAGCCTTCGATCCCGCACGCGACCGGGCGGCCTTCGAGGCGGAGTGGACGGCGCGGCAATCCGGTGCCCGCTCGGAGGTCGCCTCCTTCGAGCCGAATTACGAAGGCTCGGCCATTGTGTCCGGGCCGGCGGACGGGCGTTGCAGCGCCATGGGGTCGCACAGCCTTGCGGCGCGCGCGGGGCATCATCTTGCGCCGCAGCCCCTGGCCTCCGGCGTGAACGTGTTCGAGGCACTGGGGCCGGGCTTCACCCTGCTCGACCTCGAGGGTGGCGGCGCCGCGCCTTTCGTGGAGGCGGCCGCGCGGTTGGGCGTGCCGCTCACGGTGGTGGAGGGCGGTTTGGAGGCACGCGCGAATTACGGTGCGCCGCAGGTGCTCGTGCGGCCCGACCAATTCGTGGCCTGGGCCGGGGATGGCCGCGCAGAAGATGCGGCGGCCATCCTGGGCCGGGCCATCGGCCGGAGCTAGCGCGAAGGGCCCTCGCTTAACCTTCGAGGAAGGCGAAGCCCATGGTGCGCGCGTGGTAGTGCAGGCCGCCGTCCTGCACGATCAGGAAGCGTGCCTGCTCGCCGCCGCCATTGTGGTGCGAATGCGCCTCACCCGGCGGGGGGACGAGGGTGGAGCCAATTCGCCAGGGACAGCGCGCGGCACCCACCATCGAATGGCACTCTTCGCCCTGCAGGATGAGGGTGATGGCGGCAGAGTTGTGCCGGTGCGGCGGCTGCGCCTCCCCCGAGGGAAGGGTGTTGAGCGACAGGGTGAGGCTGGGCGTGATGTTGCGTCCGGCCTCCAGCTTGTCCGAGGCGAAGATCAGGGCGAGGCCCGACGTGCCCGGGTTGGTCGTGGTGGTGGCGAGCAGCGCGAGCTGCCGCTCGATCTCCGCGGCCGGGTAATGCACCGGCTGCACAGTACCCGGGCCGGGGCGGGCGCCGTCCAGCGCCAGCATGGGCTCGTTCGTGACGATCCAGATGAGGGAATCCGCCGTTGCGCGCAGCGTCCTCGGCTGGTCGCCGGGCAGCAGGAGGATGTCGCCCGTGGACCAGGCGAAGCCCTCTTCCCCGGAAACCTCGCCGGTGCCGCGCAGCACATGGGCAATCAGGCCGGTGGCGTGCAGGGCGAGCTCCAGCGCCTCGCCCGCGCGGATGCGGGCATAGCGGGCCAGCATCAGCGGGGTGGTGGCCGGGAAGCCGCAGCCATGGCATCCGACTGGTCGCAGGCATGCAGGCCGGTGGGCGCATCCGGCGCATCGGCTTCTGCCAGCACGGTCGCGAAATCGGCGGCGGGCACGGGCGGCAGCTCGATGTTGAAGGCATTGCCAGAATTGAAGAAGCGCGCCCGCGCCGCCGCCGCGCTTTGGGGGGCGGACGGCAGCTGAACCGGCAGGTCGGCCATGTCGGTCATCGCGCGATCTCCCTGGCGCCGGCCTGGAACCGAGCGTTCGCCTCGATGAGGGGCATGAGGTGCCTCCTTAGAACTGTGGCGGCAGGTCGTTGAGGGTACGCGCTTCCGCGGTGATGTCGGGGAGTGCGTTGCGGAGGCGGATGGCCCATTCGGTCGGGACGGAGGTGCTGACCTTGATGAAGCGGTCCCCGAAGCGGGCGGTGTGATAGGTGCCCTGGCGGATCATGATGCCGCGCCGACGGGCGGCCTCCACCAGGGCTTCGGGGCGCAGGCCGGCGGCGCCGGTTTCCAGCACCAGGAAGTTGCCGTGGCTGGGCCAGACGGGAATGGTCAGGCCGATCGCCTCGGCAGCCTCGCGGATCATGGCCTTGTTCGCGGTATCGATCCGGCGGACCTCCGCCATCCATTCCGCCTTCACGGCCAGCCCGGCCTGGGCGGCGCGCTGGGCGATGACGCTGGCGCCGAGGACGCTGGTGGCCTGGGCCGCGAACTCCTCGAGCAGGGCGCGCGGGGTGACCAGCGCCCCGATGCGCATGCCGGCCAGCCCGAGCCACTTCGAGAAGCTGACCGAGACCACCGAGTGTTCGGGCGCGACGCGGAGCGCCGGGTGATGGCCATCGGCGAAGTCGCGATAGGTGCAGTCATGCACCAGCAGGGCGCCGCAATCCTTGGCGATGGTGGCGAAGGCCGCGATCTCCTCGGCGGTGTATCGGATGCCGAGCGGGTTGTTCGGGTCCACAAGGTAGATGACGGCGGTGCGGGCATCCACCGCCGCCGCCAGTGCCTCGGGAGTGAGCTTGTAGTCGCAGGCCGGGTCGTAGATCGGGATCTCGATCACCTCGGCGCCGGCCTGGCGGGCAAAGAGGAGCGGCCATTTCCAGCTGGGGTCGGTGGTGACGAAGGTGGTGCCCGGCTTGCAGCGGGCACGGCAAACGAGGGCGAGGGCGTTGACGCCGCCCTCTGTCACCAGCGCCTCGGCCTCCGGCAGGCCAAGATCGGCCGTGATGGCCGCCCGTAGTGCCTCGAAGCCCAGCGGGGGGGCGTAGGCGTTGAATTCGCCCGCCTCGATCGCCTGGATCATGGCGGCGCGAACGGCCGGATGGGCGGGGATGTGGTTGGTGTTCTGCCCCATCCAGGCCAGGTCGGGGGTGGCGGTGAGTTCGTCGAAGTAGCGGTTGCGGACCAGCGCGTCGGACATGTCCGTGCTCCTGCTCAGATGACCGAGCCACGGGCGGCGATGCCGCCGTCGATGGTAACCACTGTGCCGGTGATGTAGCCGGCGCGCGGCGAGGCCATGAAGGCCACCAGATCGGCGCATTCGCGGGCGGTGGCAGGGCGCTTGCCGGGATACTTGTCGAACAGCTCCTCCCAGCGGGTTTCGTCGCCCAGCATGTCGATCGCCTTGCGGCGCATGATCTTGAGCATGCGGTCTGTGGCGACGGGACCGGGATTGATACCGACGACGCGGATGCCGTCATCGAGGCTGCGGCCGCCGATGGCCTTGCTGAAGGACATCAGCGCGGCATTGCCGGTGGAGCCGGCGAAGTAGCTGGCATCCCAGTTCTCTCCAGAATTGCCGATGACGTTGATGATGACGCCATCCTTGCCCTTCATGCGCGGGTAGTAGAGGCGCGTGAGGGTGATGTAGCCGAAGACCTTCAGGTCGAAACCCGTGCGGATCGCCTCGTCCGTGACGACGGAGAGCGACCCGGCGGGGATATCGCCGGCGTTGTTGACCAGAATGTCGACATCGCCCACCGCCTGGACCAGCGCCTCCATGGCGGCGGTGCTGCCAAGATCGGCGGCATGGACCGTGACCTTGATCCCATGCTCGGCGCGCAGCCGGGCGGCGGCCTCCTCCATGGCGGTGCCGTTGCGGGCGGCCAGGTGCAGGTGGCAGCCCTCGGCGGCCAGGACCTCGGCGCAAGCGAGGCCGATGCCCTTGGAGGCGCCGGTGATGAGGGCGGTCTTGTTGGTCAGGTCGAGCTGCAAGGGAGGGCTCCGGGTTTGGTATGCAAGGTTCAGCAAGTTGCATACCAATCAGCTGTCGAGAGGCGGCAAGGAAGCTCGGCAGGCTTTCACCTCATGAGGTGGCAAGCGACGGCATGGTTGCGACCATGCTTTGAAGCAGCCACTTCGCGCCTTCGGCTCGGTCGGCAGAGCGCTACGGCAGCCGAACAATAGACCATATGCCCGATTCCTGCGCCCGACCCGCCTCAACTGCCAAAGATTCGAGCAGTTGTGCACATATGGGCATATCCCCGTATGCAATTCGGCGGCGCCGCACCACCCGCCGCACCCTTTCCGTCAACGCTGGACAGCCCACGGGTGCATTCTGGCACAGCGGTTGCTGAGCAAGCGGCAGAGCGGGCCCAACTTCCGGAGGCCTGTTGCTGATCGGTGGATGGATCGAACCGCGTGGCCCCTGCCCTGCCCGAAGCCGCCCCCCTGTTGGAACTCAACGGGATCAGCAAGACCTTCGGGTCTGTCCAGGCGGTGCGCGACCTCTCGCTCAGCGTCGAGCCGGGAGAGTTCGTCACCGTCGTCGGGCCCAGCGGCTGCGGGAAGAGCACGCTGTTCAACATGGTCGCGGGACTGGACGAACCCGATCCCGGCGGCATCCTCCGCTTCAAGGGCCGCGGCTGCCATGCCTCGGAGCTGCTTGGCCGGGTCTCCTTCATGCCGCAGCGCGACCTGCTGCTGCCCTGGCGCAACGTGGTCGACAACGCGATCCTCGCCAAGGAGATCGAGGGCGCGAACCGCGCCGAGGCGCGGGCGAAGGCCTTGCGCATGTTGCCCGAATTTGGCCTGACCGGCTTCGAGAAGCAGTATCCCCACCAGCTCTCCGGCGGCATGCGCCAGCGCGTGGCGCTGATGCGCACCTTCATGTTCGAGCGCGAGCTGATGCTGCTGGACGAGCCCTTCGGCGCGCTGGACGCGCTGACGCGGACTCTGATGCAGCGCTGGCTGCTGGATGTTTGGCAGCGGCACCGTCGCACCATCCTGTTCATCACGCATGACGTCGACGAGGCCATCTTCCTCGGCGACCGCGTGCTGGTGATGAGCGCCCGCCCCGGCCATGTGAAGCATGCC
The DNA here is from genome assembly GCF_009848505.1 of Muricoccus harenae. Classification (GTDB taxonomy): domain Bacteria; phylum Pseudomonadota; class Alphaproteobacteria; order Acetobacterales; family Acetobacteraceae; genus Roseomonas; species Roseomonas harenae. The sequence goes on along the minus strand of NZ_WWDL01000001.1, from coordinate 71,545 downwards.
CGCCGCGTGGACCTGCCCCGCCCACGCGCGGCGGAGCTGGTGACCTCCCCCGAATTTATCGCGCTGAAGCGCGAAATTCTGGAGGCGATCGAGGAGGAAAGCATGAAATCCTTCGTCACCATCAACGCGGCGCTGGCATGAAGGCCGCCCCCGCCACCGAGCAAGAGGCGCGGGTCGCGCTGGCCGCGATCTACCGGCTGATCGCGCGGCTCGGGCTCGATGACCTGATCTACAACCACATCTCCATGCGCGTGCCGGGGGCGGAGGATCAGTTCCTCATCAACCCCTATGGGCTGCTGTTCGAGGAGATGACGGCTTCCTCCCTCGTGCGCATCGACACCGAGGGCCGCAAGCTCGACAACTCCCCGCATGAGGTGAACCTCGCCGCATTTGTCATCCATGCGGCTATCCATAAGGGCCGGCATGACGCGGTCTGCGTGCTGCACACCCATTCGGATGCCAGCCTCGCCGTGTCGGGGCAGGAGGGGGGGCTGCTGCCGCTCAGCCAGTTCGCCATGCGCTTCTACAACCGCCAGGCCTTCCACGACTACGAAGGCGTGGCCATCGACATGGACGAGCAGGAGCGACTTGTGCGCGACCTGGGGCAGCATCGGGTCATGCTGATGCGGAACCATGGCCTGCTGACGACCGGGCGCACGCCGGCCGAGGCCTTCATGCTGCTCTACTACTTCGAGCGTGCAGCGAAAGTGCAGCTTTCCATGCAGGCGGCTGCCGCGTCCGGCGCGCGCCTCGTCCTCCCGCCGCATGAGGTCTGCGAGAGGGCGGCACGCCAGTTCTGGGAGAATCAGGGCGACATCCTGGTGGCCGGAGAGCGCGAATGGCCTGCCTTCCTGCGGCAGCTCGACCGCACGGATCCTTCCTACAGGGACTGACCGCGCAACCCCACGACCAGAGCGCGACGTGCTTACGCGTCAACCCGAAACGGAGACCAGACCATGCAGAGGCGACACCTTCTCACAGCGGCCGGCGCGGCCGCCATGTTTCCCGCGATCCTGCCCCGCCGTGGCGCCCGCGCTCAGGGTACAACCAAGGCCTCGCTGCGCCTGAAGTGGCTGCCGCAAACGCAGTTTGCCGGCTTCTACCTAGCGAAGGCGCGCGGCTATTACGAGGCCGAAGGGATCGACCTGACGATCAATCCGGGCGGGCCGAACCTGCTGACGGAGAACCTGGTCGCCACCGGTGCCGACACCTTCGGGCTTTCGGGCGGCACGGACAGCGTTTTTGCGGCACGCGAGAAGAACCTGCCCATCGTCTGCATCGGCGTCTCGCACCAGCAGACGCCCTTCGTCTTCGTCTCCCGCGCCGATGGCCCGATCCGCACGATCCAGGACTTCAAGGGCAAGACGATCACCACCTGGTACACCGGCGCGAACTCCGTTTTGCTGGGCATGCTCGCCAAGGCCGGGCTCAAGCCGGGCGATTTCACCATGCAGCCGCAGCAGGTTTCGGTCACGCCCTTCGTCGATGGGCAGATCGATGTCGTTACCGCCACGCGCTACAACGAGTTCTACACGCTGATGACGCGCATGGGCCGCGACAAGCTGCGGACCTTCGCGCCCGAGGAGCAGGGCATCGTCTTTCCGCGCGACACGCTGATCGTCAGCGAGACGACCGCGCGGCAGAAGCCGGAGCTGGTAAAGGGCTTCCTGCGGGCCTCCATGAAGGGCTGGCGCGAGGCGCTGAAGGACCAGAAGGCCGGGGTGGATGTGGTGATGGCCGCCGCGCCGACGCTGAACCGTGACCACCAGGAGTTCATGCTGGTCGAGGCCGGCAAGCTGATGACGGCGGGTGCCGCGGCGCGGGACGGGCTGTTCTGGATCGACCAGGCCACGGTGAAGTCCGCCCATGACTTCTTCCTGGAGCATGGCGTCATCAAGGCGCCGCTGGACCTCGCGGCGGCCTACGACCGCAGCTTCCTGGAGGCCATCGCCGTCGCGGATCGCCGCGCCTGATGCCTGTGTGCGCCCATCCCGTGCCGCCCTGGCTGCTGATGGGCGCGCGCTTCATCCTCGGCCTGGTCGCCGCCGCCCTTCTCTGGGAGGGGGCGGTGATCGCCTTCGGCATCCGCCCCCATATCCTGCCGCGCCTCAGCACCATCCTCTCCGCCATCGCCGCGACGCCGGGGGCCTATTGGTCGGGCTTCCTGCGGACGCTGTTGGAAACGCTGATCGGCTTCGCGGCGGGTGCCATCGTCGGCGTGCTGAACGGCGTGATGTTCTTCCGCGCGCCAGTTCTACGCGACCTGCTCTTCCCGATTTTCGTGGTTTCCCAGACCATTCCCGTCATCGCTTTCGGCGCACTGGTGGTGCTGTGGTTCGGCAACACCTTGCTGGCCAAGGCGGTGATCGCCTTCTACCTCACCTTCTTTCCGGTCACCGTGAACACGCTGCTGGGCCTGCAATCGGTCGATCCGCGGCAGACGGCGCTGCTGCGCAGCTTCGGTGCCTCCGGCCGGCAGCAGATGCTGCGGCTGCAGCTTCCCATGGCGCTGCCGCAGATCTTCGTGGCGCTGCGGCTGGCGGCCTCGCTCAGCCTGGTGGGTGCCATCGTGGGCGAATGGTTCGGGGACACGACCGGCCTCGGCGTGCTGCTGCTCCAGGCCATGTACAATGAGAACGTGGTCGGCCTCTGGGCCGCCATCCTCTGTGCCGCCGTGCTCGGCACGGGCTTCTACGCGCTGGTGGCCTATGCGGAGCGGCGGATCGTCTTCTGGGGGGCGGAGCAGTGAGCCGGCGTGCCCTGCGGGGCGTACTCGGCATCGCGCTGCTGCTGATCCTGTGGGAAGGGGTGGCACGGGGCTTCGCCCTGCCCTCCTACACGCTGCCCTCGGTCAGCGAGATCCTGCTTTCCGTATGGCGGCAACGGCAGCTGCTGGCCTCGGCCGCCTGGTTCACCATGGCGGAGGCGCTGGCGGGCTATGCCATCGGCTGCGTCGCCGGCATCGGCATCGCCGTGCTGCTCTCCCTGCTGCCGCCGGTGCGGCGCGGGATGATGCCGGCGATGATGGCTATCAACTCCGTGCCGGTCGCCGCCTGGTCGCCCCTGCTGCTGCTGTGGCTCGGCGTCGGCATAGCCTCCAAGATCGCGGCCGTGGCCCTGGCAGTGGGCTTCACTGTCTTTCTCAGCGCGCTTGCCGGGCTGGACCGGGTGGACCGGCGCACCATCGGGCTGATGCGCAGCTTCGGCGCGGGTCCGCTTTCCATTCTCTGGCGCCTGCGGCTGCCGACAGCCCTGCCGCTGATCGCCTCCGGCATGCGCGTCTCCACCGTGCGCAGCCTGATCGTGGCCATCGTGACGGAGATGCTGGGGGCTTATGGCGGGCTTGGCTGGATCATCTACCAGGCGGTCGTTCAGATCGATTTCGTGAGCGTCTGGTCCGCCATCCTCGTGGCCTCGGCCCTCAGCCTGGCCTTCTTTGGCCTGATCGGGGCGATCGAGCGCCGCGTCGTCTTTTGGAGATAGAGATGGACCGCCAGATGCATCTCGGCCTGTTCCTGCTGGGAACGGGCAGCCATGTCGCGGGCTGGCGCGCACCGGGAGCGATCGACAGCTTCCAAGACATCGACGCGATGGTGGAGGTGGCGCAGATCGCCGAGCGCGGGCTGTTCGACTTCATCTTCATGGGCGACAACCTCTATGCCGACTCGGCCGCGCATCCCTCCTACACGGTGCGGTTCGAGCCGCTGACGCTGCTCTCGGCCATTGCCGCGCGCACCAGCCATATCGGCCTCGGCGCCACCGTCTCCACCACCTACAGCGATCCCTTCACCACGGCGCGCGCCTTCGCCTCGCTGGACCATATCAGCAAGGGGCGCGCGGCCTGGAACGCCGTGACCGGCGCCTCTCCCGCCGCCGCGCCGAATTTCGGCCGGCTGCATCCGAACCACGCCGAGCGCTACGCCATCGCCGGCGAGTTCGTGGATGTGGTGAAGGGGTTGTGGGATTGCTGGGCGGAGGACGCCATCCTCGCCGACCGGGCGACGGGCTGCTACATCGACCCTGCCAAGCTCCGCAGCCTGGACCATGACGGGCCGCATTTCACCGTGAAGGGACCGCTGAACATCGGGCGTGCACCGCAGGGCCATCCGGTGATCCTGCAGGCGGGCGGGTCCGAGCCTGGGCAGGTTCTGGCGGCGCGCACGGCCGATGTTGTCTTCTCCGTGGTGCAGGACCTCGGCGAGGCGAAGGCGCAATATGCCGCGCTGAAGGAGCGCCTTCCGGCCTTCGGGCGACGCCCGGAGGATGTGACGGTGCTGCCGGGCGTGATGCCCGTGGTCGGGCGCAGGAGCGAAGAGGCCTTCGCGAAGCTGGCCATGCTGCAGGGCTTCGTCGACGCGACCAACGCGCTCGCGCTGCTGTCGGACCGCTTCGGCACCGACATGTCGCGGTATGACCTCGACGGTCCCGTGCCCGACCTGCCCCTGCCCGACACCTATCACAGCTTCGCCCGCGTGCTTCTGAACAAGGCGCGGCGCGAGGGGATGCGGCTGCGGGATGTCTACAACCTGCTGGCCGCCGCGCGTGGGCACTGGGTGCTCTGCGGCTCCGCCGAGGAGGTGGCGGATACGCTCGAGGAATGGTTCCGCGGCGGTGCGGCGGATGGGTTCAACATCATGCCCTCCCATCTGGCGGGCGGGCTGGAGGACTTCGTGGATCTCGTAGTGCCGATCCTGCAGGCGCGGGGGCTGTTCCGCACCGCCTATGCCGGCACGACGCTGCGATCCCATCTGGGGCTGCCGCGGCCGGAGCGGCGCGTATCCTAACGGGCGCGCCGGGCGGCGCTGGCGGCCGCCCTCCCGCCTGGGCACGGGGAACTGGTTCCGTCGAAAAGGGTTTCAACCGTCGCCATTCACCAGGCAAATGACTGCCATCCGTCCGCTCAAGTGGATTCCAGCCGGAAGCAGGCACATATGGCCATTCAAGACGACGACACAGTGCCGCCGCCATCCACATAGGATATGAGCGATGTCTTCCTTCAATTTTTCCAAGACCCTACGGACTCTCGGCCTTGCTGCTGCCCTGATCGGCGGTGCCGTCAACCCTTCCCTCGCTGATGGCGAATACGTTCCGGGCGCCACCGCTGTTGGTTCCTGGGCCCAGACCGACAGCCGCACGGCGCTTGCCGGCGGCCATGTAACCCAGGGCCAGAATCAGACGCAGCTTGAGCAGAGCGGCGCCACGGGTGGTGGTGGTCAGCACAGCTGACCCTGCATCCGCCCTGGGGCCGTGACGGCCCCGGCAGATGAGAACAAAGAGGGCTGCCGGCCATGCCGGCGGCCCTTTTTTGCATGCCCTTTTTGCGTTGAGGAACGGGGCTCCGCGGGATCGCATGCTGCCGGCAGGAGGACGAGCCGTGGCGTCTCGAGACCGACGTTCACCGATGCGTGAAACCGCTCCGGTATTTACTCCTCCGGGCGCATCGCCCTAGGTGCGACGACGGCGACCACGGCGGCGCACCGCATGGGGAGCCACGAGGGGATCAGTTTCTCGCGCGGACTCATCCCTCCCCGAGACCTCAACCCATGCGTGGAGGCGGCCTCATGAATCGTCGGAGCTTTCTGGCCACGGCCGCGTCGCTGCTGGCCGCGCCCCGCATCGGGCTCGGCGCGGAGGGCAGCAAGGTTCTGCGTTTCGTGCCGCAAGCCGTTCCTGCCTTGCTCGATCCTGGCTTCACTACCGCCTGTGCCACGCGCAGCCATGCCTTCATGGTCTATGACACGCTCTTCGGCATGGATGACGGCTTCAACGTCTCGCCTCAGATGGTGGAGGGCTGCACCACCGCGGAGGACGGCCGGCTCTGGCGCCTGACGCTGCGCGATGGGCTGCGCTTCCACGATGGCGAGCCGGTACTGGCGCGCGACGTGGTGGCCAGCATCAGGCGCTGGTGGCGGCATGACGCGCTGGGGCAGGAGCTGGCGGCGGCGACCGACGCGCTGTCCACCCCCTCCGACAAGGTGGTGGAATTCCGCCTGAACCGTTCCTTCCCGCTGCTTCCGTTGGCGCTCGGCAGGCCGTTCGGCCATGTGCTGGCCATCATGCCGGAGCGCCTGGCAAGCGCTGCGCCGGACGGGCAGGTGGCGGAGATCATCGGCAGCGGTCCCTTCCGCTTCAGCCAGGCGGAGCATGTGCCGGGAAGCCGCCACGTCTATGAACGGTTCGATGGCTATGTGCCGCGGCCGGGCGGCACGCCCAGCCGCACGGCGGGACCGAAGATCGTGCATCTGGACCGGGTGGAATGGCTCATGGTGCCGGACGGGGCCGCCTTCGCGGCGCTGGTCGCGGGCGAGGTCGATTGGATCGGGAAGCCGCCGGCGGAGATGCTGCCGGGGCTGGCGCGCCATGGCGATATCACAGTGCAGCGAATCGACACGGATGGCGCGCTGCCGCTGATGCGCTTCAACCAGCTGCATGCGCCCTTCGATCATCCCGCAATCCGCCGCGCGGTGCTGCACGCCGTCAGCCAAGCGGAGCTCCTCACTGCTGCTGCCGGGGCGGGCCGCAGCCGCTGGCAGGATAAGGTCGGCGTCTTCGCCCATGGCACCCCGCTGGCGAACGATGCGGGGATGGAGGCGCTGAATGCACCCCTCGATCTCGAACGCGCCCGCAGGGAGCTGACGGCCGCGGGCTACAAGGGAGAGCGCGTCGTGGCACTTGCTCCGGGCGAGGACCCGGCACTGACGGCGCTGGCGCGGGCAGGTGCGGATCTGCTGACGCGCATTGGCTTCGAGCTCGACCTGCAGATGGTCGATCGGGAGGTCATGCAGCAGCGGCTGGCCATGCGCGACAGCATCGACCGGGGCGGGTGGACCCTTCACTTCACCACCATCACGGGCGCGGAGGCCTGCGATCCCGCCTGCCATGAGAACTTGCGCGGCCTCGGCCTACGCAGCATTCCCGGTTGGCCGACGAGTGCGCGGCTGGAGGCGTTGCGCACCGCCTGGTTCGCCGCCGGCACTGCGGAGGAGCAGAAGGCCGTGGCGCGGCAGATCCAGCAGCAGGTTTTGACGGACCTGCCCTATGTGCCGCTGGGCCAGTTCTTCGATGCCACGGCCCATCGCAGGACAGTCAGCGGTCTGCTCAACGGCTTCCCGCTCTTCCACAATCTGCGCAAGGCCTGATCCGCGCGGTCGTCAGGGGCTGCCTTCGTCCGGCTCCGCTTCCCACTTGGCCTCCTGACGCAGCCATTCGATGAAGGCCGCAATCCCCGGGCGCGGCGGCCCCGACGGCGGGATCAGCCAGTAGTGGTCCCCTGCCGGGATGGTCTCGGGCGAGATGCGCAGCAGACGGCCATCCCGCATCTCCCGCTCCACGAAGGCGGGGGAGCAGACGACGGCGCCCATTCCTTCCAGCGCTGCCTGGATTGCGAGCGTCGTGCTTTCGAAGATCAGCGGCGCGGCCATGAGCTCGATTCCACGCGCCGCATGCCAGCGTGCCCAGTCGCCGGGGCGTACGCGGCTGGCCAGCAGGCGCATCGCCTGCAGAGGCTTCGCGTGCCCGGCCTCGATCGCCAATGCGGGGGCGGCGAAGGGGGTCAGCATCACCGGGTGCAGCCGCACGGCATGGGGGGCGGGCGGGTGGTCCGCCGGGGCGGTGCGCACTGCCACATCCGCGGAGCGGCCGAGAAAAGCGCTGGCCTCGGTGGAGGTCGAGACCTCCACTTCCAGCCCCGGATGCAGCGCGCGGAAGCGGGGCATGCGGGGGATCAGCCAACGCAGCGCCCAGGTGGTGTAGGCCAGCACGCGAATGGGCCGCGCCCTGCCGGGCAGTGCCGCCGTGGCCTCGCGGATTCGCCCGAAGGCTTCTGACAGCGCCGCGGCATAGACGGTACCCGTCTCGGTCAGCCGTGCCGCGTTCGGGCCGCGTTGCAGCAGCGGCACGCCGAGCTGCGCCTCCAGGTCCCGCAGCCGCTTGCTGACGGCGGGCTGGGTCACGTTTAACCGCGCGGCGGCGGCGCTGAGGCTTCCGGTCTCCGCCACCAGCACGAAAGCCTGCAGCGAGCCGAGCGGGGGCAGGTCGGGGTCCACGCCCCAGTCTAACCTGGAGTTGGGGTAGGGCAAGAATTCCTGCCTCGCCTCCCGCTCCCGACGGGAGCAGCTTTCCGCGGCTCCGATGGGGCCGCCGGCGCCGTCGCCGGCGCAGGTGAGCACCGGGCCGTCACAAGGCCCGGGCGAGGAAGGAATGACGCCATGCACCGCCGCACCGCACTGGGCCTGCCTGCCCTGATCCTGCCCGCGCTGCTCGGCCGGGCGGAGGCGCAGGAGCGTTTCCCGGACCGGCCCATCCGCCTGATCATTCCCTTCGCCACCGGCGGCAGCAACGACGTGGTCGGACGCCTGATCGCCGAGGGCATGGGGGCACGGCTCGGCCAGACGCTGGTGGTGGAGAACCGCGGCGGCGCCGGCGGCATCCTGGGCAACGATCTCGTCGCGAAGGCAAAGCCGGATGGCTACACGCTGCTTCTTGCGGGAAGCGGCAGCTTCCTCATCAGCAGCCTCGTCCAGCCACGGGTGCCCTATGACGTCGCGACCGACTTCACCCCGATCGGCTTCGTCGGTAGCGCGCCCAACGTCATCACCGTCAATCCTTCCATTCCTGCCCGGACACTGGGCGAGCTGCGCGATGTGGCGCGCAAGGCCAATCCGCCGCTGACCTATGGCTCCCCGGGCGTCGGCACCACCGGCCATGCGTTGCCCGCCATGATCGCCCTGACCCTCGGGGTGGAACTGGAGCACGTGCCTTATCGCGGCACCGGACCCGCGCTGACCGATGTGCTGGCGGGCCGGCTGAGCATGATCACCAACGCCCTGGCGCCGCTGAAGCCGCATATCGAATCGGGCGGGCTGCGCGCCATTGCCATCGCGGCGCCGACGCGCTCCGCCACCATGCCGGATATTCCCACCACGGCCGAGCAGGGCTTTCCGCAGATCGTCTCCTCCACCTGGTACGGGCTGGTGGGGCCGAAAGACATGCCGGCCGACCGGGTGACGGCGCTCCATGCCGCGCTAAATGCCACGCTGGCCGATGCCGAGGTTCGCCGGCGCCTGCTCGATGAGGGCGTCGAGGTGGAGCCGAGCGAGACGCCGGCCGCCTATGGCCGCTACCTGACCGAGGATCGCGAGCGCTGGGCGGATGTGGTCCGCCGCGCCAAGATGCGCGCGGAGTAAGCCGGCCGCCATGCCTGCCCACGCGCCCCTCGCCCGGATCGCCGTGCTGGATGATTTCGGCGGCGACGCTGCCGCGGCCGCCGACTGGTCAGGCCTGCCGGTAACCTTCTTCCGGGACCATGTGGAGGACGAGGCGGAGCTGGCGGAACGCCTCTCTGGCTTCGATGCGGTCGTGCTGATCCGCGAGCGGACGCCCTTTCCGCGTTCGCTGATCGCCCGCCTCCCCACGCTGCGGCTGGTGGTCACCACCGCGATGCGTAACCGGACGCTGGACCTGGAAGCTTGCGCGGACCGAGGCATTGCCGTCTGTGGCACGCGCTCGCTCGGCGCGCCCACGGTCGAGATGACATGGGCGCTGATCCTCGGCCTCGCGCGCCGGGTACCCTGGGAGGACCGGGCGTTGCGCGAAGGCCGGTGGCAGACCAGCGCGGGCCGCAGCCTGGAAGGATCGGTGCTCGGCGTCCTGGGGCTCGGCAAGCTCGGGCGGCAGGTGGCAGTGCTAGGCCGCGCCTTTGGCATGGAGGTGATCGCCTGGAGCGCCAATCTCACTGAAGAGGCTGCCGCGGAGGCCGGTGCCCGGCGGGTGGAAAAAGCGGCGCTGTTCCGCGATGCAGACATCGTGACGCTGCACCTCGTTCTCAGCGAGCGCTCGCGCGGCGTGGTGGGTGCGGCGGAACTCGCTGCGATGAAGCCGGGCGCCCTGCTGGTGAACACCGCCCGTGCCGGACTTGTCGACCAGGACGCGCTGATCGCGTCGCTTCGGTCCGGCCATCTGGGCGGCGCCGCGATCGACGTGCATGACCGCGAGCCAATGCCACCCGGCCATCCAATGCTGGAAGCGCCGCGCACCATTCTCACACCCCATCTCGGCTATGTCACCGCCGAGAACTACCGCCTCTATTTCGAGGGCGCGGTCGAATGCCTTCGCGCCTGGAACGCCGGGCAGCCTCTGCCCCGCCTCCTGTCCCAACCGCTCGCCGCATGACGAAGGAACGAACCGTGGAAGCCGATTCCGCTTACGCCGCCATCAGCCTCACGGTCGAAGGCGCCGTCGCCACCCTCACGCTCAACCGGCCCGAGGTGCGCAATGCCATCGACGACGCGATGCGCTACGAAATGCTTTCCGCCCTGGACCGCGTGGCGCGCGACGAAGCGATCCGCGCGCTGGTGATCACCGGCGCCGGCAAGGGCTTTTGCTCGGGTGGCGACGTGAAGGGCATGCAGCAGCGCCTGAGCGTCCCACCGGGCGAGGTGGCGATCAACGGCTGGCGGCGGCAGCACCGCACGCATCACATGATCTCGGCGCTGCACACCCTGCCCAAGCCCACCATCGCCGCGGTGAACGGTGCGGCGGCGGGGCTGGGCTGCGACCTGGCACTGTGCTGCGACTTCGTCGTCGCCGCCGAGAGCGCGACGCTGGCGATGACCTATGTGCTGCGCGGGCTGATCCCGGATGGTGGCGGCATGTATTTCCTGCCGCGCCGCGTGGGTCTCAGCCGCGCGAAGGAGCTGATCTTCTCCGGCCGGACGGTGCAGACCGAAGAAGCGCTGCGCCTTGGCATGATCGACCGTGTGTCGCCGGCGGAGAGCCTTCTCGCCGACGCCCAGGGCTGGGCCGCGGAACTGTCCCGCGCTGCGCCGGGCGCCATCGCGCTGAGCAAGACGATCCTGGATCAAAGCTTCGAGCTGACTGCGGAGCAGGTGTTCAGCCTGGGCAGCCAGGCTCAGGCCATCTGCTACTCCTCCAAGGACCATCTGGATTCCGTCGCGGCCTTCTTGGCGCGCAGCGCCAAGCGCAAGGAAGCCACCTCGTGAACGCCATCGCCCGCCTGATGCACCCGCGCAGCGTCGCTGTCGTCGGCGCCTCGGCCGATCCTTCGAAGATGACCGGGCGGCCGGTCAGCTATCTGCGCAAGCACGGGTTCACGGGGGAGATCTATCCCGTGAACCCGCGTGCCGCCGAGATCGACGGGCTGCGCTGCTATCCCGACATCGCCTCGCTGCCCGAGGCCCCGGATGCCGCCATCGTGCTGCTGGGCGCCGGGCGTGCGGAAGCCGCGGTGCGGGACCTCGCGGCGCGCGGCACCGCCGCCGCCATCGTGCTCGCCAGCGGCTATGGCGAGACGAGCGAGGAAGGCGCGCGCCGGCAGCAGGCGCTGAAGGAGGCGGCGGGCACCATGCGCCTGCTTGGCCCCAACACGATCGGGCTGGTGAACCTGACCGACCGCATCACCCTTTCCGCCTCCGGTGCGCTGGAGATCGGCGACTTGCCGGCGGGCCGCATCTCCGTGGTGTCGCAGAGCGGAGGCATCCTCGGATCGCTGCTTTCGCGCGCGGCGGATCGCGGCATCGGCTTCGCCAAGCTCGCCTCCACCGGCAATGAGGCGGATATCGACTCCACTGACCTGATCGAGCACCTGATCGAGGACGAGGCGACCAGCGTCATCGCCGCCTATATGGAGGGGTTGCGCCGGCCGGAGCATTTCCGCGAGGTCGCGCGGCGCGCGGCGGCGGCGGGCAAGCCGATCGTGGTGTTCAAGGTTGGGCGTTCGGAGTCGGGGGCGCGCTCGGCCAGTTCGCATACCGGCGCGCTCGCGGGTGCCGATCGTGTCTATGACGCGCTGTTCCGGCAATGCGGCGTGATCCGCGCCGAGACCTTCGCCGATCTGCTCGACATCCCCGCCGCCCTTGCCAACAGGCGGCGTGCGGCGGGGAAGCGGGTGGCCATCCTTACTTCTACCGGTGGCGCGGGCACGCTGGTGGCGGACAGCCTCGGGCTGGCGGGCTTTGACGTGCCGGTGCCGGATACGGCAACCGCCGCGCGCATCGCGGCCCTGCAGGAGGGCGACGATGCGGCGGCGGGCCGCAACCCCGTGGACGTGACCCTCGCCGGGCTGCGGCCGGACTTGTTCCGCGGCGCCATCGACGCACTGCAGGAAAGCCCGACCTATGACGCGACGGTGGTGATCGTCGGCTCCTCGGCCCTCGCGCAGCCGAGCCTCGTCGCGGATGCGGTGGTGGAATGCCAGGCGCGGAGCGCAAAGCCCATCCTGGCCTATGTCAGCCCGCATGCGCCGGAGGTGCTGCGCCTGCTGAACCGCCAGGGCATCCCAGCCTTCGCCGCACCGGAAAGCTGCGCCTCCGTCCTCTCCGCGCTGCAGGAGCGGCCCGCGCCGGCCGCGGCGGCGCCCGTGTCCCCCGGCGCCGATGCGGGTATTGCAAGCTTCGCGGCGGGCGCGCTGAACGAGGCGGAGAGCAAGACCCTTTTCGCCCGCTTCGGCGTGCCGGTCACGCGCGAGGCGGTGGCACCGGACGCGGCAGGCACCATGGCTGCCGCCGAGGGGCTGGGCGACAAGGTCGTGCTGAAGGTTCTCTCGCGCCAGATCCTGCACAAGAGCGACCTGGGCGGCGTGAAGGTCGGGCTGTCGCCTGCCGAACTGCCCGCAGCGGCCGAGATGATGCTGGAGGGGCTGAGGCGGGCCGGGGCACCGGAGCCGGAGGGTTTCCTGGTGCAGGAAATGGTGGAGGGCGGGGTGGAGATGATCCTCGGCTTCCATCGGGATCCGCAGATCGGCCCGGTCATCCTGCTGGGAATGGGCGGCGTGGCGGCGGAGTTGCTGCAGGACACGGCCCTGCGCCTGCCGCCGCTCAGCCGCAGCGATGCGGAAGGCATGATCGAGGAGTTGCGCACCGCGCCGCTGCTGAAGGGTTATCGCGGCGCAGCACCCGCCGATGTGCCGGCGCTGGTGGATGCGATCCTCGCCTTCTCCCGCATGGCGGAAGCGGCCGGGGAACGGCTGCTGGAGGCGGAGGTGAATCCGCTCTTCGTGCTGCGCGAGGGGGACGGCGTGCGGGCCGTGGATGGGCTGGCGGTGCTGGCCTGAAGGACGGCGCCTGACGAATGCGGGATCGCTCATCGCCTGAGCGATCCCGCATCGGGCTAGCCGGGCCGGATGTCGGAACGCCGGACGATTTCAAGGAAGCGCGCCGCATCCTCCCGCACGCGCTTCGTCAGCGCGGCGCCAGCCATGGGCACGGGGATGGCGCCGATGGTCGCCAGCTTCGCCTCGAATTCCGGCTCCCGCACGACCTCCAGCGCCTCCCGCTCCAGCCAGGCTGCGGCCGCGTCGTTCGCTGCGGCGGGAACGAACAGGCCCACCCAGATCGAGGCATCGAAATCAGGGATGCCGCTTTCCATCACCGTCGGCACATCGGGCAGCAGGGCGGAGCGCCGGGCGCTGGTGGCGGCCAGGGCGCGCATGCGGCCGCCCTGTACATGCGCCAGCCCGGAGGAAACGGCCACGACGCCGAAGGGCACCTCCCCGCTCGCGATTGCCATCGCGGCCGGGGCGCCGCCGCGATAGGGGATTTGCTGCAACCGGATGCCCGCGGCCATGGCGAACCATTCGCCGGTCAGGTGATTCATCGTGCCGTTGCCGGGGCTGGCATAGTTCACTTCGCCTGGCCTTGCACGGGCGGCGGCCAGCAGTTCCTCCAGCTTGGGATGGCCTGAGGCGGCGGAGGCCACCCACATCAACGGTGTCTCGGTCAGCATCGCCAGCGGCTTCAGGTCGCGCTGCGCGTCATAGGGAAGGGACGGATAGACGGCCGGGTTGATCGCCACCTCGCCATTGGTCGCGACGAGCACGGTGTAGCCATCCGGCGCGGCCTTGGCAGCGGCGTCGGTGCCGATGATGCCACCGGCGCCGGGGCGGTTCTCGACCAGAACCGAGGCGCCGGTGCGGCGGTTCAACCCCTCGGCCAGGAGGCGCGCCGCGATGTCGCTGACCCCGCCCGGCGCAAAGGGCACGAGCACGCGGATCGGGCGCGCGGGGTAGGCCTGTGCCCCGGCAGGCCGGGCCCCGGCAGACAGAGCCGCGAAGGCCGGGCCAGCAACCAGAAGAGAGCGGCGTGTCGCCGTCATGCGTTCCATTCCTTCCAGAGGGAGCGTGCAACGGCGATCAGCGCCTCGTCCTCGCCGGCCTGACCGATGAGCTGAAGGCCGAGGGGCATGCCGTCATCCTGCAGCAGCGGCAGGGAGATAGCGGGCACACCGAGCAGCGACGCCGGCACATTGGCGGCCGGGTCGCCCGTCCAGCTCAAGCCACGCGGCGCGGCGCCGGTGGCGCCGAGGGTGACGACGGCATCGAATTCCCCCCGCAACGCGGCGTAGCGTGCGCGGATGGCACGGCGCCCGGCGAGCGCCGCGTGGTAATCCGCCAGGGTCATCGTGCGTGCGGACTCCAGGCGCTGCCGCATGATGGGGCTGATGCTGCCGGGGCTGTTACGCTCATAGGCGCCAAGCGGCCAGATCAACTCCCATTCGAAGATCCGGAAGGTGAGCGCCACGGCATCCCGCAATGCATCCTCCGCATCGTGCAGACCGGCATGGCCGGCTTCCTCCACCGCGACGCCCATGGCGCGGAGACGGTCGAGCGCGTCCTCGAAGGCCGCGCGCGCACCGGGTGTTGCCTTCTGCCATCCCTCCATGCGGAGCACGCCGAGGCGAGTGGGGCGGCGGGGTTCGGGTGGCTCCTCGGGGCCGGTCAGCCCCTCGAAGCCGGGATCGCCGCCGACGCGGCGGGCGATGGCGCTGGCCAGGCACCAGGCGTCCTCCGGCGTCGCGGCCAGGAGGCCGAGGCAGCTCTGGCTCAGATGGTCGAAGGAGCCGCTGCGGTTCAGCGCGCCGAAGGTGGGCTTGTAGCCCACGCAGCCGCAGAAGCTGGCGGGGCGGAGCGTGGACCCGACCACCTGCGTGCCCAGCGCCGCTGGCAGGATGCCGGCGCCGACGGCGGCGGCCGAGCCGCTGCTGGAGCCGCCAGGGGTGCGCTCCGGGTCATGCGGGTTGCGCGTCTCGTGGTAGGGATGCATCGCTGCGAATTCGGTGGTGGTGGTCTTGCCCAGGATCACCGCCCCAGCCTCGCGCAGCGCATGTACCGAGGCGGAATCGCGCCCGGTACGGTTGCCCTCCCAGGCCGGGCTGCCCTGGCCAGTCGGCATATCGGCGGTCTCGATGATGTCCTTCACGCCCAACGTCATGCCGTCCACCGGCGACAGCGGCCGGCCGGCCTGCCAGCGCGCGGTTGATTCGGCCGCCTGCGCCCGCGCTGCGTCACGGTTCAGGTGGACGAAGGCGCGGAGGCCGGGCTCCAATGCGTCCAGCCGTTCCAACACGCGGTCCAGCTGCGCCAAGGGCGTCGTCTCGCCGCGCCGGAAGGCGTCCGCCAGTTCCACATAGGGCACCAGGGTCATCGCCGGGGTCTCACCGATACAGGGCCAGGGGCGCCAGCGTGATGGCCGGCACATAGGTGATGAGCACGAGGATTGCGAGGTACAGTGCCAGCAGGGGAAGCACCCCGCGATAGAGCTGCGGCAGCGGCGTGCCGAACAGGGCGTGAGAGGCGAAGAGGTTCAGCCCGAAGGGCGGCAGGAACATGCCGATTGCCAGATTCATTGTGACCACAAGCCCGAAATGGATCGGGTCCAGCCCCGCCTGCTGCGCGATGGGCGCCAGCAGCGGCGTCAGCAGCAGGATGGCCGCCGGCGGCTCCAGCACGCTGCCGATCAACAGCAGGACGATGTTGATGACCAGCAGGAGGAGCCAAACCGGCATGGCCTGGGCGTCAATCGCCGCGATCAGCCGCGTGGGCACGCCGCTGGTGGTGACCAGCCAGGAATAGGCGCCGGCCGCCGCCACCACGATCATGATCTGCGCAACGAGCACCGAGCAGTCGAGCGTGATGCGCCATAGCTGGACCCAGCTCAACGCGCGGTACACCAGCACCGAGACGAGGGCGGCATAGATGCAGGCGATGCCGGCGGCCTCGGTGGGGGTGAAGATGCCGCCATAGATGCCGCCCAGGATCACCACCGGCGCAGCGACGGCCCATCCCGCCCCGCGCGAAGCCTCCCGCACCGCTGCCCAGCGCGGCCGTGTACCGGAGGGGATGCCCCGGCGCTTCGCGCGGATCATCACATAGCCGGCCAGGGAGGCGGCCATGAGCAGGCCGGGCACGATGCCGGCGAAGAACAGCTCCGTCACCGATTGCTGGGCGGCGATGGCATAGATGATCATCGGGATGGAGGGCGGGATGATCACATCGATCACGCCGGTGGCCGTGATGAGACTGACCGAGAAGACGCGCCCGTAGCCGCTGCGCTCCAGCGAGGGCAGGGTGAGCTTGCCGATGGCTGCCACGCAGGCGACCGAGGAGCCCGACATGGCCCCGAAGATCGAGGCCGAGCCGATGGTTGCGACGCCGAGCGAGCCGGGGATCCCACCCACCAGCGACATCACGAGGTTGATCAGCCGCTGCGCGATTCCGCCGCGCGCCATGATGTCGCCAGCCAGGATGAAGAGCGGCACGGCCAGCAGGGCGAAGCTGTCCAGGCTGCCGAACATCGCCGTGTGAACGGCGCGGACAGGAGCCTCGCCCAGATAGGCGATGCCGATCGTCGTCGCGCAGAGGAGCACGGCGAAGATCGGAAGGCCGAGGGTGAGAAGTGCAAGGGGCAAGGCCCCGAAGACGATGAGGGCCATGTCAGGTCAGATCTGTTCGCTATGACCGGCTTCGGGCAGATCCAGGCCGGTGGCGAGAAGCCGCAGAACGGTCAGCACGGCGACAAGGCCGAGCCCGAGAAGCACGAAGGCCTGGGGAATCCAGACAGGAAATTCCAGCGCGTCGCTGCGCTGGTCGAAGAGGCGCAGCATGGAGACGATCTCAAGGCTGGCCGAGCCGATCACGGCGCAGGTTCCAACGGTGATGGCCGCGCCCAGCAGCGTCGCCGCGCGGCGCCAGGCCAGCGGCAGATGCACGAGCAGAAGGTCCACACGGATGTGCTGGTTGCGCCAGGTGACGGCCGCGGCCCCGGCGAAGACGATCAGCACGAGGAGGAAGAGCATCAGCTCCTCCGCCCATTCGATCGGCGCGCTGAGGAAGTAGCGGCCGATCACATTGGCCCCGTTGATCAGCACGATCGCCACCAGCGCCAGGGCGGCGATGCCGAGGCACCCGGTTGCGAAGGCGTCGCCCAGCCGGAGGAGAGCGGCATGCGCGCCCCCACCCCCCGAAACCTGCCGCGTCACGCGCGGGTGGCGGCAGCGGCGCGCTGCATCGCCTCGTAGAGCGTGGCCTGTTCACGCCGGCGGGTCGTCACCTCCTGGCCGATCGGGCGCATCAATTCCACCAAACGCGCCTGGTCCTCCGGCGGAAGGCTGGTGATGGTGCCCCCTGCATCGGTCCAGACCTTGCGCTGGGCGGCGATGAAGTCGATGGCCCAGGGAAAGACGTCCTCGCTGGCCTTGCGGCCGGCCTCGTCCACCACCTGCCGCAGGGCGGGGGTGAGGCCATCATACCAGATCTTGCTGACGACGGTGATGACGGTGACCGCCGAGTGGTTCGTCTCCACCAGAAAGCGTGCGGCATCGTAGAATCGGAGCGCGGTGAGCACGGGCATGGCGCTCATCACGCCATCGATGGTGCCCTGCTGCAGCGCGGGCAGCACCTCGCCCAGCGACATGGGCACGGCGGTGGCCTTCAGACGGCGCAGCTGCTCCGTCTGCACCGAAGAGGCGAGGACCCGGATCTTCTTGCCCTCGAAGTCGGATAGGCGGTCGATACGCGTGCGCGTGTTGAAGGAGCTGGCCGAGTTGATGAACAGGCCGACACCCTTCAGCCCCTTGCTCAGGCCGATATCCAGGAAAGCCCGGTTGAAGGCGGGTTCCTGCATCGCACGATGGGCATGCGCGATATCCTGGAAGACCCCGGGGGCGCCGAGCAGTTCATAGCGGGCGTCCACGCCGCTGAGGAATTCGGGCGGGCCGACGAAGGCCTGGATGGAATTGAACTGCGTGCCTTCGATCATGCGCGGGATCGAGCCGAGCTGGCTGGTGGGGTAGATCTCCACCTTGATCGCGCCCTGGCTCTTTTCCTGCACCGTCTCCGCGAAGAGGCGCATCCACTGGTGCTGCGAGTCGTTGATCGTGGCCGTGCCCATCTTCATCACGATGGGCGCCTGCTGCGCGCGGGCGGTATGCGGGATGGCGGGGGCTAAGGCGGCCAGTGCGGCTCCACCGAGAAGCCCGCGTCGGGTTGGTCTGCTGTCCATGGCTGCACGCTCCTGATCGGGATGTCTACACGTCATGGGCCATGCGCGCCGGTCCTGCGGACCTGCGCGGTGTGGCGCATCAACTCTGCCGCGCCCTTCTGGGCACTGGCGCTTCCTCGATAGGCGAGCTGCGGCGCACCCGCGGGCGCGCCGCGATGGTCAGTGTGCGCTGCCGCTGAAGTCCATGGGCAGGGAGCAATGGGCGGTGCGGACGTTGCGCATGCCGGCCGGCGTGTTGCGGCTGCGGCCGACGAAGCGCGGCACGCCATCGGTGAAGACGGCCGAGACGGCCGGCACGTCGCCATTGGCGATGGCCGAAAGGGCGTCGCTCTTCGAGCCGCCGGCACAGGCGTCGATCAGGACGACATCGGCATCCCGGCCCACCGCCAGCACGCCCGAGTTCAGCCCGTAGACGCGGGCGTTGTTGCCGGTTGCCGCCGCGATCGCCTGTTCGGGCGGCATGCCGCCGAGGCTCGCGAGATGGGTGATGGTGTAGAACATGCCAAGCGGCATGATGCCGCTACCGGTCGGCGTGTCGGTTGCGATCAGCAGGCGCTCGGGCTGCCCCGCCTCGTCCAGCAGCCGTGCCGTCTTCAGCGCGGTGCGAAGGTTGCCCGCGGTGCAGATCTGCATCGCGACGGTGCTTTCCTTCACCAGCCGCTCGAAGCCTTCCTCAGGCATCGCGACGGGGCCGCCATTCACGTGGAAGGAGACGGTCGGGTCGGAGGCCAGCACATGCTCTGCCCAGATGCCGGAGGAACCGGGAATGGAGGAGCCGCCGGTATGCATGGTGGTGACCATGCCCAGGGCACGCGCGGCCTTCATCAGCGGCGCATAGTCCATCGGTGTCGGGAAAGCGCCGAAGCCAGCCTTGGCGAGCCAGATGCCTGCGGCCTTCAGCTCCGCCAGGTCGGTCTCTGTCAGACCGGGCTCGAGGATGATGGAGCCCGCGTGCACGCGCATCCCGCCGGGGCGGTAGTCGCGGAAGCAGGCGGCGGCGGCAAGCGCCAGCGCCTTTACCCCGGCCGGATCCTTCGGCCGCCCGGGCACATGCACTTCCGAGGCGGTGATGGCGGTGGTGGTGCCGCCATGCACATAGCTTTCGAGATAGCCCACCACCTTCTGCCGCGGCGTGTAGTCCCCGAAGGTGATGTGGACATGGCTGTCGATCAGCCCCGGGGTGGCGACAGTGCCGGCCGCGTCCACCACCACCTGGGCGCCCGCCACCTGCTCGGGCGACAGCGTGCCGATGGCGGCGATGCGCCCGTTCTCCAACAGGATCCCGTCGCCCCCTGAGAAGGGTGCGGCGAGGTCGCCGGTGACGATGCGGCCGAGATTGACGATCGCCACCCGCATCTCAGCGAAGCCCGTCCCTGGCGGCGATCTCATGGGCCTTGAGCCCGCCGACGCGGGCGTTCAGGCGGCCGCGATTGGCGAGCACGACGATCAGCGCCACCTCGTCCGGCGCCGGCGAATCGGGCGGCAGCGCGACCGTCATGCCGTCATAGTGGGAGCGGACATAGAGCGCGTCCTTATGCGCCAGCGGCACGTCGATGATGCCGCCGGGCGCCGCCACCTTGGTGAAGGAAGGAATCCAGGCCAGGGCACCGCCGACCGCCAGGCGCAGCGGCTCGGCGAAGGTGGTGGTGAGCATGGCATTGGCATGCTCCTGCTCGCCATGGAGGCCAACGACGCCGCCCTTGCCGTAGCTTTCCACGGCCATTCCGCCCATCGCCTCGATTGCGACTCGCGACAGAAGCGCCCCCACGGCCTCACTATCTGCGATGGCGGTGGAAAGGTCCGCCTCATAGCGGCCGGCATAGGGGTTGGTGACGATCGCCACCGCCGCGACCTTGCGCAGCGGGACCTCGCTCCGGCGGCCATTCTCGACCGCCTTCTCCTCGACCACGCTGAACCAGCGGCGAACCTCAAGTGGCATACGGCATGTGTCCTACAACAGCTTCATGCGGGCACCGGGCGAGCCGGCGCCTTCGCGGTTGCGCCACCTTCAGGCCGCGTCATAGGATTGTCAAACAATCTGAACGTAACTGGAGAGAGCCGGTGCAGGGCACGACCATCCTGTTTTCCGAGATGACGCCCCCGCCCGGACGGGATGCGGCCTTCCATGGCTGGTATGACGAGGAGCACATCCCGCTCCGCATGGCGGTGCCGGGCTTCGTCTCCGCCCGCCGCTACCGCGACACCGGCGAGGGCGCGCAGGGCTTCCTGGCCGTGTACGAGATGGACGCGCCCGGCGTGCTGAAATCCCCCGCCTATGGCGTGGTGAAGAACCAGCCCAGCGAGCTGACGCACGACATGCTGGCCAAGGTCTCCGGCTTCACCCGCTACATCGGGCAGGAAATGGCGGTGCGTCGGCGCGCGGATGGCGATGCACCCGCCGCGCTGGATGCGCCGCTCCTCTATGCCGTCTGGTTCAGCGTGCCCGAAGAGCGCTGCGCCGATTTCGACGACTGGTACGAGCAGGACCATGTCCCACTGCTGATGGAATGCCCGGAATGGTTGATGGTGCGCCGCTTCAGGATCACGGATGGCGAGCCGCAGCCCTACAATCGGCTGGCCCTACACTACTTGGCGGACCGCTCGGCCCTCGAATCGCCGGCGCGAGAGAAGGCACGTGCCACGCCCTGGCGCGCGAAGCTGGCCGCTGAGCCGTGGTTCAAGGGAACCTACAGCGTCTTCGAGGCGATCCGACCCCGCCAGCGGCCCGGCAACACCGCGTGACGATGGACCTCCGCATCGCCCCGCTTGGTGTCCAGACCCAGGCGGTCGACAAGCTGCGGGAGGCGATCGTCTCGGGCCACTTCCTGCCGGGACAAAGGCTGGTGGAGGCGGAACTGTGCCGCGCCCTCGGCATCAGCCGCGGCTCGGTGCGGGAGGCGCTGCGGCGTCTGGAAGGCGAGCGGCTGGTCGTCATCACCCCTCATCGCGGCCCCTCCGTCACCGAGCTGAGCTGGGAGGAAGCCTCCCAGATCTACGATGTGCGCGCGCTACTGGAGGGTGAGGCTGCCGCCCTCGCCGCGCGCCGGGCCACGGCGGCCCAGCGCGAGGCGATGGACGTGGCGCTGACGGAGTTTGATGCGGCCGTCGAGGCAGAGGATGCGCTGGGCCGCATCCAATCCACCGCCCGCTTCTACGATGCGGTGCTGGCGGCCTGCGGCAATGCCGTGATCGAGGAGGTGCTGCGGGGCTTGCTGGCGCGGATCGCCCTGCTGCGTGGCCGGTCCATGTCGCGCCAGGGGCGGTCCGTGCATAGCGCGCGGGAGATGCGGGCCATCCTTGATGCCATTCGCGCCCGCACGCCCGCTGTCGCGCGCAAGGCGGCGGCACAGCATGTCCATGCCGCGCGCGACGCCGCGAAGGAGGCCATGAGCGAACGCCGCGTGGCGTGAGGGCTATTCCGTCTCCGGCGCGGGCTTGCGGGCCCGGCGGCGTGCCGGAGCAGGGCTGCCCGTCTCGGTCGCGCGGATTGCCGCCAGGGCCCGCTCCCCATTGTCGCGGAAGCGCGCCAGGAACTTGTCCAGCGCCTGCATCTCGGCGCGTGAGAAGCCTGCGAACAGGTGATCGTTGATCTCGCGCATGAAGGGCGCGACCTCCGTCACCGCACGCTGCCCGCGCGCCGAGAGGGAGACGAGCACGCCGCGCCGGTCCAGCGGATTGGTCCGTTTGAGTAGGAGGCGGCGGCGCAACAGGCGCCCCACCTCCGTGGTGACATGGGTTGCGGCCATCTGCACGTGATCGGCCAGGGCCCGGATGGAGACGCCCTGCTCCCCCTGGCAATGACCCACCCCAACCAGCACCGCGAACTGGCTGCCCGTCAGCCCCATGGCGCGCCCGAAGGCATCCCGGCAAGACTGCAGCCGCCCGAGGGCCAGCACCATGCTGAACACGGTTTCGCGGAAGGCCAGGTCCGAGCCGTCCTGCAGCAGCTCGGGCAGGGAGATCGTCAGGGCGACCTCATGCGCGGGTGTCGGGGAAGCAGGCTGCTCCGGCGGCGCCTTCGGGCCCCTCTTGGGATCGGATCTGCTCATGGCACGAAATGTAGCCCGTTTTCGGAGCGGCTTCACCCCTGCCCAGCGCCGGCCCCCCACTTCCGCGCAAGAATTCGCTTGATCGATCCAGCAGGAATATACAGCATGTAGGCAATTGGGCCCTGCCCCGGCTGTTGGTGAGGAGCTGCGTCATGGACATCGCGATGGAACAGCGGCCCACCGCCACCCGCACCGCGCCGCTGCGCACGGGGGAAGCCTATCTCCGCGCCATCGCCGATGATGGCCGCCGCGTCTTCATAGATGGCGAGTTGGTGAAGGATGTCACGCGCCATCCGGCTTTCCGCGAAGGCGCACGCTCCATCGCGCGGCTCTACGACATGGCGGCCGATCCCGCGAACCGCGAGCGGCTGACTTTTCCCTCGCCTGCTGATGGTGCTCCCGTCCTGCGCGCCTACCAGATTCCGCGCAACCATGCGGATCTCCGCGCCAAGCGCCTGGCCGCCGAGTCATGGGCCGAGGCCACCTTCGGGTTGATGGGCCGCACCCCGGACCATGTGGCCGGCTTCTTCTGCGGCTATGCTGCCAAGCCCTCGGTCTTCGCGGCCGGTGGGCAGGGCTATGCCGACAATGTCGTGCGCTTCTACGAGCATCTGCGCGACAGCCATCTCTATGCCAGCTATGCGATCGTGCCGCCGCAGATCGACCGCTCCAAACCGGCCCACCAGCAGAGCGATCCAAGCCTCTATGCCGGGGTGGTGCGGGAGAAGGACGGAGGCATCGTGCTGGCGGGCGCCCAGCAGCTCGCCACCGGAGGTGTCCTCTCCGACTATCTCTACCTCAGTTGCATCCACCCGCTGCAGCCGGGGGACGAGAACCAGGCGATCGGCGTGGCCATCCCGATGAACGCACCGGGGCTGAAGCTCTATTCGCGCCGGGGCTTCGCGGCGAAGGCCGAGAACAGCTTCGACTATCCGCTGACCAGCCGCTTCGACGAGACGGACAGCCTCGTGGTGCTGAACGATGTCTTCGTGCCCTGGGAGAATGTCTTCATCTATCGCGACACCCGGATCTGCTTCGACCAGTGGTGGAAGACGCCGTCCCATCTCTACGGCAACCTGCAGGCCCAGGCGCGCTATGCCACCAAGCTGCGCTTCCTGCTGGGGCTGGCCAAGCGCATGAACGAGATGACGGGGCATGACCGGAACCCGCCCGTGATGGTGCAGATGGGTGAGCTGGCCTCGCTCGCCACCATCGTGGACAGCATGGTCCATGCCCAGGAGGTGATGGCGCAGGTGGAGGAGGATGGGGTGCTCTGGCCGTCCCGCGCCACCCTCTACTCGGTCATGGCTTTGCAGTCCGAGATCAATCCACGCATGATCGACATCGTTCGCGAGATCACCGGTGCCGGCATGATCACGCTGCCCTCCTCTGAGCGCGATTTCAGCAATCCGGAGATCGCCGCTGACATGGAACGCTTCTTCAGCACCCCAGGCCATGCGGCCCGTGGCAAGGTGGCGCTGATGAAACTCGCCTGGGACTTCATCGGCACCGAGTTCGGCAACCGCCACCAGCAATACGAGAAGTTCTATGGGGGCGCCTCCTTTCTGGTGAAGATGAACGTCTTCCGCAACTATGACTTCAATCGCGCCACACAGCTGGTTGACCAGGCGCTGGACTTGCCGCCGGTTGCAGCGGGCTGAGGGACACCGAAGCGTGCCTCCCGGCGCTGAGCAGGCGCCGGGCAAGATGGTCGGGAACAGGCCGAACTGAGGAAGGGCCGGAGCAGAGGAGGACAACGATGCTTCGACGTCATTTCTGCATGGGTAGTCTCGCAGGTCTTAGCTGCGCGGGAAGTGCCCGGGCGCAGGCCTATCCGTCGCGTCCCGTGACGATCGTGGTGCCCTATGCGCCCGGCGGGTCATCGGACATCATGGCGCGGATCTTGTCGAACGGGCTGAACGCCATCTGGGGCCAGCCGGTCGTGGTGGAGAACCGCGGCGGCGGCACGACCACCGTCGGTGCCGAGCATGTCGCCCGCCAGCCGGCGGATGGCTACACGATGCTGCTTGCGCCGCCGCCCTTCGTCATCTCGCCCTTCGTCCAGAAGAACCTGGCCTATGACGCGGTGCGTGACTTCACGGGCGTCTCGCTGGTGGCCTTCTATCCACTGGTGCTCGTCGTGCCCGCTGCCTCGCCCTACAACTCGATGCGGGAACTGGTTACGGCGGCGCGCGCCAAGCCGGGCTTCGCCTATCCCTCGCCGGGCGCAGGCAGTACGCCGCATCTCTTCGGCGAGTTGCTGTCCCGCCAGGAGAAGCTGGACGTGACGCATGTGCCCTATCGCAGCGGCGGCCAGGGTGTGGCGGACCTTATCGGAGGGCGACTGCAGTTCTATGCCGGCCCGACGACGGAGGTCGTTCCCCATATCGAGGGCGGCCGGCTGAAGGCGCTCGCCGTCCTGGCCAATGAGCGCTCCGCCGTCCTACCCGATGTACCGACGGCGGCGGAGAGCGGCTTCACCGGGCTGGATGCCTCCTCCTGGACGACGGTTGCGATGGCCTCCGCCACGCCGCCGGCCATCCTGTCGAAGATCAGCACGGATATCGCGGCCGTCATCAGGCAACCGGAAGTCCGGGAGCGCATGGAGAAGCAGGGGGCCGTCTTCGTCGGCTCCTCCCCCGCGGAGGCGACTGCTTTCTGGGATTCGGAGCGGCGCCGCTGGGGTCCGCTGGTCGCCGATCTGAACATCTCGCCCAACGGATGAGCGGCGCTTGCGCGAGGACGACCGAGGAGCTGGTGCGGCAGGCGGCGGAACGCCTGCCGAGCGGCATCTGGAACTATCTCTCGGGCGGTGCGGAATCCGAGGCGACGCTTGCGCATAACCGCGGCGCGATCGAGCGGCTCGGCTTCGTGCCGCGTGTGCTGCGTGACGTGATGCGGGTGGAGACGGGGACGACCCTGCTGGGCCGTTCCCTGTCCCTGCCAGTCTTTCTGGCGCCGATCGGCTCGCTCGCCCTGCTCAATCCGGGCGGCGCCCCGGCCGCCGCCCGCGCAGCGGTGGCGGAGGGCACCACCGCCTTTGTCAGCATCATGGCCGAGCCAGGGCTCGAAGCCATCGCGGAGGCGGCGCCGGGCCTTGTCTTCCAGATCTACATGCGTGGTGACCGCGACTGGTTACGCGACCTCGTCGCGCGGATCGAAGCGGCTGGCTATGCAGCCATCTGCCTAACCGTCGATTCGGCGGTCTACGGGCGACGTGAGCGTGACCTGATCGCCCGCTTCTCCTCCGCCGGGGCGGCGGACCGCGCGCATCTCGGTGATGGCAGCAGCGTACAGATCACCCCGCACCAGTCGGGCCTCACCTGGGACATGGTGTCGGCACTGCGAGGCATGACCCGGCTGCCTATTCTGCTGAAGGGCATCGCAGCCCCGGAAGATGCCGCCCGGGCGGTGGAGGCGGGGGTGGATGCCGTCTATGTCTCCAACCATGGCGGCCGGCAGCTCGATCACGCCGTTGGCACGCTCGATCTCCTGCCGCCGATCGTCGAGGCCGTTGCGGGCCGGGCGGATGTGGTGGTGGATGGCGGCTTCCTGCGCAGCACCGACATCGTGAAAGCCGTTGCGCTCGGTGCCCGCGCCGTCGGGATCGGCAAGCTCCAGGGCTGGGCGCTGGCGGCCGGGGGCGAGGCCGGGCTGCGGCGCTGCCTTGCCATCCTGACCGAGGAGATCCGCGCCGCGATGGCGCTGCTTGGCTGTGCGCAGCTTACGGAGCTAGGGCCAGCCCTGCTGCGCTCCGTTCCTCCCCCATTCGCACCGGGACCGCTCTCCGCGTTTCGCGGCCTGCGCGAATCGTCCCATTCGATCTGAGAAGGTGATGCCCATGCAGGATCTGGAACGCCCGGCCCCTGGCGATACGCCGCGCCTGGAATGGGGCAGCGACGTCCCGGCCGCCATGCTGCGTGCGCTGGACATCCCCTATATCGCGCTGAACCCCGGCGCGAGCTATCGCGGCTTCCATGACAGCCTGGTGAACTACCTCGGCAACAGGACGCCGCAGATGCTACTCTGCCTGAACGAGGACCATGTCGTCTCCATCGCGCATGGCTATGCGAAGGTGACGGACAAGGCGATGGCGGCGGTGCTGCACAGCAATGTCGGGCTGCTGCATGGCACGATGGGCATCTTCAACGCCTGGTGCGACCGCGTGCCGATGATGATCCTGGGCGCCACCGGCCCCGTCGACGCCACCAAGCGGCGCCCCTGGATCGACTGGATCCACACCGCCAAGGACCAGGGTGCGGTGATCCGCGGCTACACCAAGTGGGATGACGAGCCGCGCTCGGCCGAGGCCATTCCCGAGAGCATCCTGCGCGCCCATCAGCTCACCTCTGCCCTGCCCCGCGCGCCCGTCTATGTCTGCCTCGATGCCGGGCTGCAGGAACAGAAGCTGGAGCGGGAGATGGAAGTGCCGGATGTGGCGCGCTATCGCCCCGCCACGCCGCCGCCCGCGCCCGCGGTGCTGGTGGAGCAGATTGCGGATCTGCTGGCGGCGTCGAAGCATCCGCTGCTGCTCTTCGGCCGCGGTTCGCGCGCACAGAAGGCCTGGGATCGCCGCGTGCGGCTGGCGGAGTTGGCCGGCGCCTCGGTGATGACCTCGATCCGGGAGCGTGCGGTCTTCCCGACCGATCACCCGCTGCACCTCGTGCCGCCTTTCTACTGGCTGAATCCGGCGGCCAAGGCGGCGGTGAAGGAAGCGGACTTGATCCTCAGCCTGGACTGGGTGGATCTGAACGGCTTCCTGCTGCAGGTGACGCGCCACACGGACAAGGTGGCGGCGAAGATCGCGCATGTCTCGCTCGACAGCGCGCTGCACAATGGCTGGAGCATGGATCATTTCGGCCTACCCCCCGTAGACGTGCCAGTATCGGCCGATGCGGATTCCTTCGTGGAGCAGCTTTTGCCGGTGCTGGAGGCACGCCTCGCGGGGAAGCGCCGCTGGGATGGCAGCAGCCGCAACACGGCCCCTGCGGCCGAGTACAGCGACAATGCCGGGAAGGAGATCGCCCCGCGCGACGTGGAGGTGGCGCTGGTGAAGCTGCGCGGAGAGCGCAAGCTGACACTTGCCCATGTCACCATCGGCTGGGCCGGCAATGCCTATCACTTCCGGGACCCGCTGGACTTCCTGGGCCATGACGGCGGCGCGGGCCTGGCGGCGGGGCCGGGGCTGACGGTGGGGGCGGCGCTGGCGCTTCGCGATTCCGGTCGACCGGTCGTATCCGTGCTGGGCGATGGCGACACGCTGCAAGGCATAACCGCGCTCTGGACGGCGGCGCATTACCGCATCCCGGCGCTGTTCATCGTCTCCAACAACCGCTCAAACTTCAACGACGAGATCCATCAGGAGGCGGTGGCGAAGACGCGCGGCCGGCCTGTGGAGAACCGCTGGATCGGACAACGCATCGCTGATCCGGAGGTGGACCTGTCTGCCATGGCGCGCGCCCAGGGCGTGGAGGCGGAAGGACCTGTCCGCACCGTGCCGGAGTTGGAGGCGGCGCTGCGTCGCGGCCTCGCGGCGGTGGAGGCCGGGCGCCCCTACTTCATTGATGCCCATGTGGTGCCGGGCTATGCGAGCCCCCCTCTTTCGCGTGGGGAGTGACGGGGTGGCTGGGCATCGGCAAGTGCGGATCGAGGATGAGCGGCTGTTGCGTGGTGGTGGCCGCTACACCGCCGACCTGATCCCCCTGGGGGTGGCGGGCGCGGCCTTCCTGCGTTCGCCCGTGCCGCATGCCCGGCTGACACGCGTGGATGCCACCGCTGCGCGCTCCATGCCGGGGGTGCTGGCGGTGCTGACCGGGGCGGATCTGCCGGGCTTCGGCCGGATGGCCGGCGTGCCGCCCCAGACCCATGCCGACGGGACGCCGATGTTCGTGCCGGACTGTCCGCCGCTGGCGACCGATCGTCTGCGCTTCGTCGGCCACCCGATCGCCCTCGTCGTCGCGGAAACTGCCCATGCCGCGCAGGACGCGGCCGAGGCAGTCGAGGTGGAGTTCGACGAACTCCCTGCCGTGGTGGAGACCGTCTACAATCCCTCCCCCGCTGCGCCGATCTGGGAGCATGCGCCCGACAATACCGCGCTGAACTATGCTGCGGGGGATGCGGCGGCTGCGGAAGCCGCATTTGCAGGCGCCGCGCATGTGGCGCGCGCCCGTATCGTGAGCCAGCGCCTCGTCGTCTGCCCGATGGAGCCCCGCGCCGTGGTGGCGCGCTACGACGCGGCGGCGGATCGCTACGAGATGGAGGGCGGCTCCCAGGGCACGGCTGGGCTGCGGGACCAGATCGCGGCGCTGATGGGCGTGGCGCCCGCGCGGGTGCGCGTCGTCTCTCGCGATGTCGGCGGTGGCTTTGGCGCCAAGACGCATATCTATCCGGAATATGCTGTGCTGCTGGAAGCGGCGCGTCGCACCGGCCGCACCCTGCGCTGGGTCGCCACGCGATCCGAGAGCTTCCTGTCTGACACGCAGGGCCGCGACAGCGTGCTGGAGGGCGAATTGGCACTCGACGCTGTAGGGCGCTTCCTGGCGGTGCGGGTGCATTCACTGGTGAACACTGGCGCCTACCAGACGAGCCATGCCACCTTCACGGCCACCTCCAACGTCTTCCGCTGCCTGGCCAGCGTGTACCGCACGCCGGTGATCGACCTGCGGATGCGCTGCCTCTACACCAACACGGTGCCCACCGCGCCCTATCGCGGCGCCGGCCGGCCCGAGGCGAATGCCATCATGGAACGGCTGGTGGAGGAGGCGGCGCGCATCACCGGCATCGATCCCATCGCGCTGCGTCGCGCCAACATGATCACGCCCGCCGAGCTGCCTCACTGCGTGCCGAACGGCCTCACCTATGACAGCGGCGACTTCCCCGCGCTGCTCGACCGCGCGTTGGTGCTGGCGGACCATGCCGGTTTCCCGGCGCGCCGCGAGTTATCCCGCCGCGCCGGGCGGCTGCGCGGGATCGGGGTTGCCAGTTATCTGGAGATCTCGGGCGGCACCCCTTTCGAGGATGTGCGGCTCACATTGCGGAACGACGCCACCATCGAGATCGCGGGCGGCATGCAGTCCAATGGGCAGGGGCATGCAAGCGTCTTCCCGCGGCTGGTCGCCGGCACGCTCGGGCTGCCGGTGGAGTCCGTGCATCTGGCAGAAGGCGATTCGGACCTGGTGCCGGAGGGCACGGGTAGCGTCGGCTCCCGCTCCACCACCGTGGGCGGCGCGGCCTGTCTCGCAGCCTCCGCGCGGCTGGTGGAGGTGCTGAAGGAACGCGCGGCGCCGTTGCTGGAGGCCGATTCCGCTGACCTCTCCTGGGAGCAGGGACGCGTGGTCGTGGCGGGGACCGATCGTGGCCTGGGGCTGGCCGAACTCGCGGCGCAGATCGGCCCGGTGCAGGTGCTGGAGCGCGGCCGGACGGAGACCACCTTCCCCAATGGCTGCCATGTCGCCGAGATCGAGATCGATCCCGGCACAGGCGAGGCGCGGGTGGTGAACTTCGTCGCCGTGGACGATGTCGGGCGCGTGGTGGACCACACCCTTGCCCATGGCCAGGTGCAGGGCGGCATCGCGCAGGGGCTGGGACAGGTGCTGGCGGAGCGCGCGGTCTATGACCCCGGCAGCGGACAGCCCCTGGCCGCCTCCTTCATGGATTATGGCCTGCCGCGCGCGGATGACCTGCCGGCCTATCGCAGCGAGCTGGTTGAAATCCCCTGCCGGACCAATCCGCTGGGCACGAAGGGCGCGGGCGAGGCCGGCACCACCGGTGCCCTGGCCGCCGGCTACAACGCGCTGCTGGACGCGCTGGCGTCGGCAGGCATCACGGAATTCGCCCTGCCCGCCACGCCGCCGCGGATCTGGGAGGCGCTGCAGGTCAACATGGATTGAAGCCTACCCGCGCCGGACGTTCCAGAAGGTGGGGAAGCCGTCCACCACGCCCCGGATATTGGACCGGAAGGCCGTTGGCTGCATGTACTGACCAAGCGGGTAGAAGGGCACCTCCCGCATCGCCTCAAGCTGGATGTCGCGGCAGATCGCCTGCTGCGCCGCCTTGTCTGGCGCCTGGAACCAGGCCTCCCGCAACTCCTCGATGCGTGGAATGGTTGCCCAGCCGGCATAGCCTGCATCCCCGTTGCCACGGAGCGCGATATGCCCAGCCGGGTTCAGCCAGTCGGCGCCGGCCCAGTTGGTGACGAAGGCGCTCCAGCCGCCCTCCGAGACCGGCCCCTTGCGGTTCCTCCGCTGCAGCATGGCGTTGAATTCGACGGCATAGACCTCCACCGTCATGCCGGCCTTCTTCAGCATGTCCTCCACCACCGCGCCCTGCGACATGAGCACGGAGGAGTTGGACGGCACCATCAGCAACACCGTCTCGCCGCGATAGCCGGCGGCGCGCAGGGCTTCACGCGCCCGGGCGGGGTCGCGCGGGCTCGTCAGCACATCCAGCCCTGCGTCGGACGCCATGGGCGTGCCCGGGCAGAAGAAGCCGAGGGGGACGTGGTAGAGGCTGGTCTCTGCTGGTCCAACGATCGCCTGCATGCAGGCGGTCTGGTCCAGGGCGCTCCAGAGCGCCCGGCGGATGGCTGGATTGTTGAAGGGCGGCTGCAGGTGGTTCATCCGCAGCATCGCCACGAAGCCGGTGGGGTCCAGCACGCGCACCTGGACGTTGCGCGCGCGCCGCAGCAGGGAGAGCTGGTCGTGATAGGCGTATTCCATCCAGTCCTGCTCGCCCGCGATCAGGGAGGTCGTGGCAGTGGACGGATCCGGCATCGATATCCACTCGACACGGTCGAAATGCACCACCTTCGGCCCGGAGGTCCAGGCGAGCGCGCCGTCCTTGCGCGGCACATAGCCTTCGAACTTCGTGTAGACGTTCATCGAGCCCGGAACGCGCTCATCCGCCTTGAAGCGGAAGGGGCCGCTGCCGATCATCTCTGTCACTTGGCGGAAGGGGTCGGTATTCGCCAGCCGCTCCGGCATCATGGCGCAGACCGGCACGGACGCCTTGCCGAGCGCGATCGGCAGCAACGGGAAAGGCCGCTTCAGGCGGAAGCGGATGGTGCGGTCATCGGGCGCGGACAGCTCGTCGGTGGCGGCCATGAGGCTGGCGCCGAAGGGATCCCGCTTCGACCAACGCTGGATGCTCGCCACGCAATCGCGTGCCAGCACGCGCTCGCCGTCATGCCAGCGCAATCCTTCGCGCAGCGTGAGATCCCAGCGCTTGCCGTCATCCTCGGTGCGGTGGCCGTCCACCATCTGCGGCGTCGCCTGGAAGGCGCCATCCATGCCGTAGAGCGTGTCGAAGACCATGTAGCCGTGATTGCGGCTGATATAGGCGGTGGTGGTGACCGGATCGAGCGTCACCAGGTCCTGCTGCGGGATAAAGCGAAGCGTCGAGGCCGCCGCTGCCCGCAGGAGGGAGGGGCTTGCCGGCGCGGCCAGCAGGCCAGCACCCGTGGCCTTCATCAGCATCCGCCGTTGCATCGCAGGGAACCTCCTTCCGTGGGACACCGGCAGGGCCTTGTCCGTGGAAGGGCAAGCCGCGCCAGCACTGCGCAACCTGCGGGGCGGGAGGCTCGGTTGGCAAGGCAATAGGGCTGCAGCGCAAGAAGGCGCCGCGTTGCATTTCCGGCGACGGGCGCGAACCCGCCTCAGTCCTCAGCCGGCGGACGGTGGCGAGAGCGCTGCGCCGATCAATAGCTGCCCGGAGCGCTCGAGCGAATTGGCGGCTTCGTCATTGCCAAGATAAGGGGCGGCCGCATAGGCACCCTCGACCAGCATCATCAACGTATCGCTCAACGTCGCAGGATCGGGCGCTCCCGCATCCGCGCAGACCTGCCGCAGGCGATCCCGCATCTTCCGCTTGTGCTCATCGGCGACCTTGCGGACCGGATGCTCTGGATCGGGAAATTCCGCGATGGCCAGCCCCAAGGGGCAGCCGCGGAAACCAGGAACGCGCAACTCCCCGGCGGCCGCAGCCAGATAGGCTCCTGGCCTTTCACGCGGCGGCACCTCATCACTCAAGGCCCGCTCGTACCAGCAATCCTCCTGCTCGCAGTCGTCGCGCAGGATGGTGGCGATCAGCTCATCCTTGGAGGGGAAGGCCCGGTACAGGCTGATCTTGGTGGTGCCGGCCACCCGGCACAGCTCCTCGACGCCCGTCGCGCGGATGCCCTGTCGGTAGAACAGGTCCTTGGCCACCTCGCGCAGGCGCTGTGCCGCAGAGCGGCGCGGCTGGGTCATAGGGGCTTCGGTCACGGGCACTCTCCGGTTCCTCCAGAACTACCCCTCGCAGAGAGGGCTTGCAATGTGACCGACCGGTTCGTATCAATAGCACGAACGAACCGGTCGGTATCATCCGACCTCCGGAGAATGGCGATGCCGATCCGCTTCCGCAAGTCCCTCGCCCCTCTGGCGCTGGCGCTTGCCCTCCCCGTCATGCCGCTCGCGGCCCAACCCGCCCCGCCCGCCGTCTCCGTCTCCGAGCCGCTGCGCCGGACGGTGACGGAGTGGGAGGAGCACATCGCCAGGCTGGAGCCCTCCGCCCGGGTGGAACTCCGCGCCCGGGTCTCGGGCCAGGTGGAGCAGGTGCATTTCCGCGACGGGCAGATCGTCCGGTCCGGCGACCTGCTCTTCACCATCGACCGCCGCCCCTTCGAAATTGCCGTGGAAAGCGCGCAGGCGGAGGTCACCCGGGCGCAGGCGAGGCTGGATCTGTCGCGGCAGGAGATCGACCGGACCAACTCCCTGGTCCGCGAGCGCTTCGCCCCACAGGCCCAGCTCGACACCCGCCGCGCTGCCCAGCGCGAAGCCGAGGCCCAGTTGGCCGACGCCCGCGCGAAGCTGCGCCAGGCCGAGCTGGAATTGGCCTGGACCGAAGTTCGCGCCCCGCAATCCGGCCGTGTCTCCGACCGGCGCGTGGATGCCGGCAACCTCGTCCAGGCCAGCAACACGCTCCTGACCACCATCCTGGCGCTGGACCCGATCTATGCCAGCTTCGACATGAGCGAGGCCGATTACCTCCGCTTCGCCCGCCGGGGCGGTGGCCGGCCGGGCGCCGAGGCCACGGCCGATGGCAATGCCGTGCGGCTGCGCCTGGCGGATGAGACAGGCTGGGACCGCCAGGGCCGGCTGGACTTCCTCGATACCGCACTGGATGTGCGTTCCGGCACCATCCGCGCCCGCGCCACCCTCTCCAACCCGGACATGTTCCTCACTCCCGGTGCCTTCGCCCGGCTGCGGCTGCGTGCCGGGGAAGGCGAGGTGCTGATGGTTCCGGATGCCGCCATCGCCGCCGACCAGGCCGCGCGGGTGGTGATGACGGTGGCAGCGGATGGCACGGTGGTGGCCAAGCCCGTGGCGCTCGGCCCCGTGGTGGATGGCCTGCGCGTGGTGCGCGGCGGGCTCTCGGCCGAAGACCAGGTGATCGTCGCCGGGCTGCATCTCGCCCGCCCCGGCGCGCGGGTGACGGCGGAGATGAAGCCCATCGCCCCTGCCCGCCTAGCGAACGCGCGCTGAGGAGACCCTGCCATGCGCTTCGCCCAGTTCTTCATATCAAGACCGGTCTTCGCATCGGTCATCTCCAT
This sequence comes from Muricoccus harenae, assembly GCF_009848505.1. Classification (GTDB taxonomy): domain Bacteria; phylum Pseudomonadota; class Alphaproteobacteria; order Acetobacterales; family Acetobacteraceae; genus Roseomonas; species Roseomonas harenae. Next base: position 37,616 of record NZ_WWDL01000001.1, on the reverse strand, counting down.
CGCCATCGTGCTGATCGGCGCCATCGCCGGGATGCGCCTGCCGATCAGCGAATATCCGGAGATTGCGCCGCCCACCGTCACCATCAGCGCCACCTATCCCGGCGCCTCCGCCGCCGTGATCGCCGAGACCGTCGCCTCGCCGATCGAGCAGGAGATCAACGGCGTCGAGGGCATGCTCTACATCGCCTCCCAAGCTACGGGTGACGGGCGGCTGAGCGTCAATGTTGTGTTCCGACAGGGCGTGGACGTGGATCAGGCCCAGGTGCTGGTCCAGAACCGCATGGCCGTGGCCGAACCGCGCCTGCCGGAGGAGGTGCGGCGTCTCGGCATCACCGTCCGCAAGGCTTCGCCCGACATCATGATGGTGATTCACTTCACCTCGCCGGACGGCTCGCGGGACGAGCAGTACATCTCCAACTACGCCATGCTGAATGTGAAGGACCGCATCGCGCGGCTGGATGGCGTGGGCGATGTGCAGGTCTTCGGCGCGCGAGACTACGCCATGCGCATCTGGCTCGACCCCGCCCGCATTGCCGCGCGAGGGCTGACGCCGGGACAGGTGGTGGAGGCGCTGCGCCGCGCGAATGTGCAAGTTGCAGCGGGCGGGTTGAACCAGCCGCCCACCGGCGCCTCCAATGGAGCCTTCCAGCTGAACATCCAGGCCCTCGGCCGGCTGCGCAGCGTGGAGGAGTTCTCCGATATCGTCGTGGCCACCAACGAGGCCGGCGCGCCGCTGCGCCTGCGCGACGTGGCGCGGGTGGAGCTGGGCAGCCAGGACTACACGCTGAACGCCTATCTGGATGCCGACAAGGCTGTCGCCATGCCGGTCTTTCAGCGCCCGGGCTCCAACGCGCTCGCCACCGCCGCCGCCTTGCGCGCCACGCTGGAGGAGCTGAAGCGCGACTTCCCGCCGGGCCTCGCCTACCACACCGTCTACGACACCACCCAGTTCATCGAGCAGTCGATGGAGGCGGTGGTGCATACCTTCGTGGAGGCCATCATCCTCGTCGTGCTGGTGGTGATCCTCTTCCTGCAGTCCTGGCGGGCCTCCATCATCCCGCTGGTGGCTATCCCCGTCTCCATCATCGGCACGCTCGCCTTCATGGCGGCGCTCGGCATCTCGCTGAACAACCTTTCCATGTTCGGCCTGATCCTGGCGATCGGCATCGTGGTGGATGACGCCATCGTGGTGGTGGAGAATGTGGAGCGCCACATGGCGGAGGGGATGGATCCCGTCGCGGCCACGCGGCGCACCATGGACGAGGTGGGCTTCGCCCTTCTCGCCATCGCGCTGGTGCTCTGCGCGGTGTTCGTGCCCACGGCCTTCATCGAGGGCCTGTCCGGCGCCTTCTACCAGCAGTTCGCCGTCACCATCGCGGTGGCGACCCTGCTCTCGGCCCTCGTCTCCCTCACCCTCTCCCCAGCCCTGGCGGCGCTGCTTCTGCGGCCGCATGGCCATGTGAAGGCGCAGGGCTTGCGGGCCTGGATCGGGGCACCCTTCGGGCTGTTCTTCCGCGGCTTCAACCGCCTCTTCGACATGCTCTCCGTCGGCTATGGAGCGCTGACGCGGCGGCTGGTGCGGCTCTCGGCCGTGCTGCTCATCCTCTATGCCGGGCTGCTCGCCTTTACCGGCCATACCGTGCTGACCACGCCCACGGGGCTCATCCCGCCGCTGGACCGCGGCTATCTCGTCGCCGCCTTCCAGCTTCCGCCGGGCGCGGCCCTGGCGCGCACCGACGAGGTGGTGCGCCAGGCGACGCGGGACGTGCTGGAAGTACCGGGCGTGGCGCATTCCGTGGCCTTCACGGGCTTCGACGGCGCCACCTTCACCAATGCGCCGAATGCCGGCGTGATCTTCGTCACGCTCAAGTCCTTCGAGGAGCGCGAGGCGGAGCACCTCACCTTCCCCGACATCACCGCGGCGGTGCAGGCGAAGCTCATGCAGCAGCGAGATGCGCTGGCCCTCGTCATCCCGCCGCCTTCCGTGCCTGGCATCGGCACGGGCGGCGGATTCAAGCTTTATGTCCAGGACCGCGGCGACCGTGGATCCCGGGCGCTGGAGGAGGTGACGAACCGGATCGTCGCGGCGGCCAACCAGCGGCCCGAGATTGCCATGGCGTTCACCCTGTTCAACACCAAGACGCCGACCCTGCGGGCCGAGGTGGACCGCACCAAGGCCGAGATGCTGGGCGTGCCGCTCTCCCGCGTCTCGGAGGCGCTCTCGACCTATCTGGGCTCCACCTTCGTGAACGACTTCAACATTCTTGGGCGCACCTACCGGGTGACGGCCCAGGCGGAGGAGACGCAGCGCCTGACGCCGCGCGACGTGGCCCTGCTGCGGACGCGGAACGATGACGGGGCGATGGTGCCGATCGGCGCTCTGGCGACGCTGGAGGAGGATAGCGGCGCCTATCGCGTCCCCCGCTACAACCTCTATCCCGCTGCGGAGGTGCAGGGTGCGGCGAAGCCGGGCATCTCTACCGGCCAAGCCATCGCGGCCATGGAGCAGCTGCTGCGGGAGGAGCTGCCCCCAGGCTTCGGCTTCGAATGGACGGAGATCGCCCTGCAGGAGACGACGCAGGGCAACACCGCCCCCATCGCCTTTGGCTTGGCCGTGGTCTTCGTCATCCTGCTGCTGGCTGCGCTGTATGAAAGCTGGTTGTTGCCGCTGGCGGTGGTGCTGATCGCACCGATGTCGGTGCTGGCCGCGATGGCGGGGGTGGTCGGGCGCGGGTTGGACAACAACGTGCTGGTGCAGGTGGGGCTGGTGGTGCTGATCGGACTGGCGGCGAAGAACGCCATCCTGATCGTGGAGTTCGCCCGCGCCGCCGAAGCCGAGGGCATGAGCCGTTGGGAGGCGGCCGAGGCTGCGGCCCGGACCCGGCTGCGGCCGATCCTGATGACCTCGCTGGCCTTCATCCTGGGCGTGCTGCCGCTGGCGGTGGCGACCGGGGCCGGCGCGGAGATGCGCCAGAGCCTGGGCACCGCCGTCTTCGCTGGCATGCTGGGGGTGACGGCCTTCGGGCTCATCTTCACGCCCGTCTTCTACGTGGTGGCGCGGGCCATGGCGCAGCACGGGAAGCGGAGGGAGAGCCAGCCGGCGCTCAGCCACGGCTGAGCTCACCACAGCTGTGTCAGCTGGTACTCCTCGATGGCACGCAGCAACTCCTCCGCATCGAAGCGCGGAACCACCACGATTACCTCGGACAGGGAGGGCGCCGCCCGCGCGCTGGAGGCAGGCCCGGCATGGTAGGGCGGCCCCATGATGGCCGTGCGCATCCCCTGCCGCGCGCCGCCGGCATAGCTGCGGATGCGGCGGGCGGAGTCATTCTGTTCCGGCGTGCCGGGCAGCCGCCGCACGCCCTTGGCACGGCCTATGGTGCCGGAGGCGTAGAGCATCATGCCGAGGGAGGGCGGGACAGGGGCTGTCTAGGGCTGTCGCGCGTCACGCCGGCCCGGCCAGTCCAGTGTTCCGGCGGGGCGCTCGGGCAGCTGGGCGATGCGGTAGGCGGCGGTGATCTCCGGCGGCCTCGGCACCACGAGCATCCTCTCATCGGCCGGCAAGCCGTATCCAGAAATCATGGTCCGCCTGCTGGATGACGGGGACCGGCAAGTGCCGCAGGGCGAGGTGGGCGAGATCTGCGTGCGGGGTCCGCTGGTCATGGCCGGCTATCTGAAGCAGCCGGCGTTGACTGCCGAAGTGTTGCGCAACGGCTGTCTGCACACCGGCGACATGGCCTATCGCGACGAGCGCGGCTTCTTCTTCATCGTGGACCGCAAGAAGGACATGGTGATCTCCGGTGGCTTCAACGTTTATCCGAAGGAGGTGGAGGATGTGCTGCCCGCACACCCCGCCGTTTCCGCCGCTGCGGTGATCGGCGTGCCCGATTCCAGATGGGGCGAGGCCGTGAAGGCCATCGTGGTGCGTCGCCCCGGCATAGATGTCTCGGCGGCCGAACTGTCGAGCTATGTGAAGGCCCACAAGGGCGCGGTGGCCGCGCCGAGGACGGTTGACTTCGTGGAGCAACTGCCGCTGCCGGTGCTCGGCAAGCCCGACAAGAAGGCATTGCGTGCGCCCTACTGGGAGGGTCAGACCCGCGCGGTCGGCTGAACCGCGCGGCTGCCTCACGGCAGCAGCAGGATCTTCCCGAAATGGCGATTGGCCCGCATATGGGCCAACGCCTCTGCGGCCTGTTCCAGCGGGAACTCGGCCGCAATGGGTATGCCGAGCCGCCCGGCTTCCAGTCCGCCCCACAGGTCGGCGCGCATCCGGAGGTTGATCTCCCGCACCTCCTCCACGCTGCGCGTGCGGAAGGTGACGCCGATATAGTCGATGCGGCGCAGCGCATGCAGGTCGAAGTCGAAGGGCGCCTCGCGCCCGCCCAGCCGGCCGACATTGACGATGCGCCCGAGGATGGCGGTGGCGCGAAGATTCGCGTTCATCATGGGGCCGGACACCTGATCGATGATCAGTTCCACGCCCGTGCCCCCGGTCGCCGCCAGCACGACTTCCGGCCAGGCGGGATCGCTGCTGTCCACCGCCAGATGTGCACCGAACTCCGTCAGCCGCGCCCGCCGTCCTGCGTCGCTGGAGGTGCCGATGACCAGACGCGCGCCCATCTCCCGCGCGATCTGCATGCCCATCAGCCCGACGCCGGTGCTGGCGCCCTGGATCAGCACCGCCTCCCCCCGCTCCAGCCGCCCATTCGTCACGATGGCGTCATGCATCGTCTGCAAGGCCACCGGCAGCGTCGCGGCCTGGGCGAAGCCCATGTTGTTGTCGGGAAGCCTGGAGACACGGCCGTAGTCGGCCACCGCGTATTCCGCATAGCCCCCGCTGCCGGAGCACATCACGCGGTCGCCCGGCTTAACCTCGGTCACTTCGGAGCCGACGGCCTCCACCTCCCCGGCCCATTCCATGCCGAGGATCGTGCCCGCTCCTCCCTGGCTGCCATGGGCATGGCCCGCGGCCACAGCGAGATCCGCGCGGTTCAGGCTGGCCGCGCGTACCCGCACGAGTACGCCCGATGGTCCGGGCACCGGCTTCGGCACCTCCCGCAGCGCAGGCCCCTGATCCGTGACGACGATGGCTTTCATGCGCATTCCTACCCCGTTCTCTTGCCCGCAAGCAGATGGCTGTGGCACTCGTTTCCGGCGGCGCGCAGGAGGCGCGGCGATCCAGATGCAGGGGCGCAGCTTGCTCCGGCCCGGTCTGCCGCGCCAGCATGCGGAGCAGCCGTCCCTGGAATAGGTTCGCGATGTCCGACACCATGCAGCCCGGCCCGCAGCTGGACCGCGGGTAGGATTGCTTTTCCCTTGCGTCGAGGTCAGGCCGCTGGCGCGATGCCGCCCAGGAAGGCCTCGGCGAGAGCGGGACTTGCGGCGAGTTCATCCGGCGTTCCGGAGGCGCGCATCCGGCCGGTCTCCAGCAGGAAGGCGTGGTCTGCGACGCGCAACGTCTGGCGCGCCTTCTGCTCCACCAGCAGGATCGAGAGGCCACCCGCCCGCAGCTCGGAGATCAGTGCGAAGACCTGTTCCACCATCAACGGCGCAAGGCCCAGCGAGGGTTCGTCGAGCACGAGGAGGCGCGGGCGCGACAGCAGGGCGCGCGCAATGGCCAGCATCTGCTGCTCGCCACCGCTGAGCAGCCCGGCCAGGCCGCCACGCCGCTTTCGCAGGATGGGGAAGCGGTCCATCTGCGCCTCGATGTCCGCCGTCAGCGCGCCACGGTCCTGCCGCGCATAGGCGCCGAGCCGAAGGTTCTCCTCCACCGTCATGCGTTGGAGGATGCCGCGCCCCTCCGGCACCAGAGCGATCCCGGCCCGCAGCACTGCCTCGGGCGCATGTGGCAAGGGGCGACCGTTCCAGCTGGCGCGGCCGGCATAGGGCAGCAATCCTGCCAGCGCCTTGACCGTGCTGCTCTTTCCCGCGCCGTTGGCGCCGATCAGTGCGACGATCTCGCCTGTTCCGACACGCAGGTCGATTCCCTTCACGGCGCGGATGGGCCCGTAGGAAACCTCGAGACCTTCGATCTCCAACATCAGGCGGGGGCTCCGAGATAGGCATCGAGCACCACCGGGTTGGCGCGCACCGCCTCGGGCGCACCCTCGGCGATGGGAACGCCGAAGTCGAGCACATGCAGATGGTCGCAGAGGCCCATGACGAAGGGCATGTCATGCTCGATCAGCAGGATCGACAGGCCCTCCCCCCGCAGGGCACGCAGCAGCACGGCGAGGTCCTGCGCCTCATCATGGTTCATGCCGGCTACCGGCTCGTCGAGCAGCAGCAGCTTCGGTGCGGCGGTCCAGGCACGGGCCATTTCCACTTTGCGCTGCAACCCGTAAGGGAGCGTCGCGGCGAGGCGGTCCCGATGCGCCTCGAGGCCAAAGCGCCGCATCGCAAGCTCCGCCCGCCCCACCCGCGCGGCGCCGCCCGAGGGCAGCAGATCGGCAAGGCGCAGCCCACCGCCACGCTGCCCCACCAGCAGATGCTCCCGTACCGTCATGGAGGGAAACAGCCGGATGTTCTGGAAGGTGCGCGCCAGGCCGAGCCGGGCGATGCGGTGCGGCCGCAGGCCGGCGACAGACCGCCCCTCGAACAGGATCTCGCCGGAGGTCAGGTCGTAGGCGCCAGTGATCAGGTTGAACAGCGTGGTCTTGCCCGCACCATTCGGGCCGATCACGCCGACGATGCCCCCGCGCGGAACGGTGAGGGAAACCTCGTTCAGCGCGGTGATGCCGCCGAAGCGCTTGGTCGCGCCGCGCAGTTCCAGCAGTGGCCCGCTCATGACACCTCCGCGGCTTCCGGCCGCGCCTCCGCACCGCGCCGGCGGAAGGTGAGGGCGCGCAGCAGGTTCCGGTCGAGCAGGCCCTGCCGGCGAACCAGCAGCACCAGGATCAACAGGGCGCCGAAGGCTGCCAGACGCCAATCGGCCACGAAACGCAGTGTTTCCGGCAGCAGCACCAGCAGCCCTGCCCCAAGCACCGGCCCGGCCGCGACAGTGGAGCCGCCGAGGATGACAGCCATCACCAACTCGGTGGAGCGTTCGAAGCCGAAGTTCCCGGGCTCTATGAACAGGTGCCAATGCGCGAAGAGGGCACCCGAAATGCCCGAGATTGCCGCTCCCATCCCAAAGGCGCCGACCTTCAACGCGGTGGCGTGCAGCCCGATCAGGTTCGCGGCCACCTCGTCGTCATTCACCGCCCGCAGGGTAAGCCACAGCCGTGAGCGAGCAAGCAGCACAAGCACGCCGAGCACAATGCCAAGCCAGATCCAGATCGTGGAGACCTGCAGCTGCCGCATGCCGCTGAAGCCGGCGGCGCCACCCAAGGGCTCGAAAAACAGGAAGAAGCTGCGCGTCATCTCACCGAAGCCGAGCGTCGCCATGGCAAGATAAATGCCGCGCAACCGTAGTGCCGGGAAGCCCACCAGCACCCCCACGATTCCGCTGAGCAGCGCCCCGGCCAGCACGGCGGCGGTCAGGCCGACATCATGCGTCACCGTCAGCCAGCCTGCCGCATAGGCGCCGATCGCCATGAAGGCGGCGTTGCCGAGCGAGAGCTGCCCCGTCGCCAGGATGACATAGACCCCGAGGGCCGCGATGCCGCCGATGCCGATCTCGGCGAGAAGCCCGGCCGTATACGCCGACATCAAACTCTCTGCGCCCCCGCCGCGCGGCCGCCGAGCAGGCCCTGCGGGCGCAGCAGCAGCACCAGGATCATCAGCCCGTACACCGCGAAGTCGCGGAAGGCAGCGCCGCCATGCACCACGCTGAACACCTCCACCAACCCCACCAGCGGCCCGGCCAGCAGCACGCCCCAGATGCTGGTGGTGCCGCCGATCACCATGACGGCGATGGCCTTAAGCCCCGTCTCCACCCCGACATAAGGCGTGATGGCGGCGTAGTGCAGCCCGATCAGCACCCCCGCAATCCCGGCAAGGGCGCCAGAGATCGCGAATGCCGCGCTGGTCAGCCGCCCGGCATTGACGCCTAGCAGGCGCGCCACGTCGCGGTTCTCGGCGATGGCGCGCAGGGCCTGGCCCACGCTGCTGCGCTGGACCAGCAGCGCGAGGATGGCGACGAGCAGCACCGCGACGGCGATGATGACGACCTGCGCCAGGCCGATCGAGGCCTGCCCCAGGTCGAAGCGCATATCCAACAGGTCGGGCGGCAGCTGCAGCGGATCCGAGCCCCAGATGTTCACCGCCACCGTCTGCAGGATCACGGAGCAGCCGAGGGTGGAGAGCAGCGGCGCGATGGGCGGGGCGCGGCGCAGCGGCTGGTAGGCCACCTTCTCCACCACCACGCCCAGAACCGCGGCCACACCGGCCGCCGCCAGCACTGCCACCGGCAGCGGGTAGTCCGCCAGTACGAGGGTGAGGCCCACATAGCCGCCGATCATGAACAGCTCGGCGATGGCGAGGTTGAGCACGCCGAGGATGCCCATGACGAGCGAGAAGCCGAGCGCGACCAGCGTATAGACCGCGCCCAGCGTCAGCCCATTGACGACCTGCTGCAGAAGCACGGGCGGCTCAGCAGGTCAGGTTGCCGGCGGTGGAGCAGCCGCGCAGCTTCTCCGTCCAGCGGCCGTTTTGCCCCACGACGACGAAATAGGTCTTCACTGCATCGCCATCCGGGTTGAAGTGGATGGGACCGGAAAGGCCGTTATAGCTCGTCAGATGCTCCAGATGGCCGCGGATCCTCCCGCGATCCGCCTCGAGATCGGCATCGGCCAGGGTGATCCCGGCCTTCCGCACGGCATCGAGATAGATGCCGACGATCTCGTACATATGGGCGTCGTACATGCTGGGTTCGATGGTGTTCGGCAGGCCGGCGGTACGGCGCAGGACAGGCGTCACCGCATCGGTGAAGCGCTTCGCCGCCTCGCCCTCCTGTCCCGCGTAGTAAGTGGCGGTGGAGATGATCGGCATGTCCGGCGCGGCACGCAGGATGGCGGAGGAGATCAGCGGCGTGCCGCCGATCACCGGCTTGACGAAGCCCTGGCGCCGCATCTCGCGGATGACGGTGACGGCCTGGCTGTAATCCGCCGCGCAGACGACCGCATCCGGATTCAACCCCTTCAGCGCCGTCACCTGTGCGCTGACATCGATGTCGCCCGTGTTGAAGCTGGCGAGGTTGCCTGCATTCGCGAGGGCGATGCCGTGTTCCGCAAGCATCTCCGGCATGATGCGGGTGCCGAGCGACACGGAATTCGCGTCCTTGGCGTCATAGATGACCGCCGCCTTCGCGACCTTGTAGGTGGTCTTCAGGAATGGCAGGGCGGAGCGCATCAGCACCGCCTCGTCGATTGTGTTGCGGAAGGCCCAGGGGCGGTTCGCGGCGGCCGTGCCGGGCTTCGAGGAGGCCTGGGAGATGGCGGGCAACTTGGCTTGGTTGGCGACGGGGAAGGCCACCTCGCAGGCGCTACTGGTCAGCGGCCCGGCGATGGCGAGCACCTTGTCGTCATCCGCGAGCTTGCGCACGAGGTTGGCGGCCTGCGCGGGGCGCGCCGCGTCGTCATAGATAAAGAGCTTGAGCTTGGCTCCCTCGACGCCACCGGCGCCATTCACCTGCTCCTCCACCATGCGCAGCGTGGCGGCGTTCGCCCGGCCCCATTCGGCGAAGGGACCGCTGCTCGGCACGATGGCGCCGATCCGGATCTCGCGTCCCGCCAGACGCCCGGCCTGCGCCTGGGCTCGAGCCACGGGCAAGACACCGGCCGCAGCAAGGAGGGTCAGGGAGCGACGGGAGAGCAGCATCGTTCTACCTTTTCGAGCGAAGGAACCAGGCGGGGCGAACCGGATATGCCCCTGGCGCCGGCGCAGAACCTGCGGTTGCAAGCGCCGGGCCAGCGGAGGCACCATTCGAAAGCCCGATCATCCGAGCGGATGATTGCAGAGTCGGCCACGTATTGAATACCCGAAAAAGCTTCATTTGGAAGATTTGTGGCAAACCCAGCTTCGCCAAACTGCGCATTGCCGCGGAAGGCCTACCCAACGGGCCACATGCCCAGGCTGTGGGCACCGGCCCCCCACTGGCTCAGTTCACGGCAAGCGGTGCATAGGCGCCGCGCAGATAGACCAGCGCCTCCTCCTCGCGCACCGGCGTCACGGCACGCACCCGGCCGATGACGATCCCATGCGAGTGCCGCTCGATCAGTTCCTCCACCGCGCAATCAACGGCGACCAGCGCATCCGCCAGGATGGGCGCGCCGGTGGCGGCACTGCCCCATTCGCCGCTGTCGTAGCGTTCCACGCCACGCGCGCCATCCTGGCCGGAGAACCGGCGCGCAAGGGGTAGGTGCCGGTGCGCGAGCAGGTTTACGCCGAAGCTGCCGAAGCGGCGTATCAGGGGCCAGCTTGCACCGCTGCGGTTGACGCAGACCAGGAGGGTCGGCGGATCGACGGAGAGGGAGGTCACCGAGGTAGCGACCAGCCCGCCCCGGTCTGCCCCCTCGCCAACGGTAATGGCGCAGACCCCGCCCGCAAGCTGACGCATGGCCTGTCGGAAGGCGGTTCCGATCTCGTCCGAAGACTGGCAAGTCGGCATCGACACTTGGCGTTCTCCTGCTTCTACGGTGAGCGCCACCCGCTGCGGGAGGCGCCCAGCCTTCCCTCTGCGTGGAGCAGGCGCCGCTGGCGGCCTCGCTCGCCGGGGTTCAGACGCAACCCTCCGAACACGGTAGCTTTCCCAAATAGCTATTTCAACCTGTCTTCACGGTGAGACACGCTGCGGTCGCGATCGGTTGACGCGTGCATGGCGAAGCGCCAGATGGGTCCGCAGAAGATCTTGTTCCGCCGCAGCCGGCGAGCGGATCGGCGGAAGGTCATGTGAGCAAGCCCAGAACATCAGCGTCTCCCAGCCGGGTGGCAGCCAAGCGCAGGACAGGCTCGGCTAAAGCGCCAATCCCGGTCGGAACCACCATCACCCGGCCCGAGTTGCTCGTGGATGGCTCCGACCTGGCGTTCCGCAAGCTGGTGCACGGGTTATTCGCCCTCTTTGCCCGGCATGAGACCATCCGGCAGGGTCATGGCGCCGTCATCGGCCTGGCCGGCGTGGAATACACGGTACTGATTTCGATCCGCCACTTGTCGCGTCAGGGTCCGGTGAGTGTTCGCACCATTGCTGACCACCTGCATTTGAGCGGGGCCTTTGTGACGACGCTGACGAACAAGCTGCTGGCGCGCGGCCTGATCGACAAGGAGGAGGACCCGCAGGACCGGCGCCGGGTTTGCCTGAGTGTCACACAGAAGGGACGGGAGTTGCTGGAGCGCCTTGCCCCGATCCAGCGCCAGGTGAACGACGTGCAGTTCGGCTGCCTTAGCGGGGAGGAGTTCCAGCTCCTGCTGGACCTGGTCGAACGGCTGGTGGATTCGAGCGACCGGGCGGTCGCGCTGCAACGCTATCTCGCGGACAGCGCCGCCCGCGCCGAGCCCTAGAGGCCCCGCCGGGGCGCCTCAGGCGGCCTGCTCCGCGGGGGCGATGCTGTCGGCAAGCTTGTACTGGCCCATGATGTTGCCCGCGATACCGCTGGAGCGGGTCCAGTCATAGGTGCGGAAGGAGTGCCCGCGGGTGACGTATTGGGCGCCTGCATAGAACATCTCGTACTGAAGGTGCCGCGAGGCGAATTCGGAGCCGACGGCATCCCAGGTGAGCTTCAGGAGCTTGACGCGGTCCTGCCCGGACATGGCGGGCGAGATCTGGGTACGGGAAATGATGCGGTCGAGCTCGGGGTTGCCGAAGTCGCGGGCCGAGGACGGCAGCATCAGCAGGGCACCGCCGGCGAGCTCGCGGATGGTGGCGATGATTTGGGGATACATCTCCTGGGACTGGACCTGGGCGGCATAGAGAAGGTGCTTGTTGGGCAGGTAGTAAGGTCCCCGCATCTCGCCGCCCGCCTCCATGCCCAGGACCATGCCCTCGATGATGGCGGCCTGGGAGGCGAGCTTGCCGAGGGTGTCGCGCACGGGGGGGAAGTTGATGGTGCCGATGGTCTCGGCGATGCCGCGCGCCAGGCCGACCAGGAAGCGGAGCTTCACCGAGAGGCGGATCTGCGCCTGGTAGTTCTGGTAGACATGGGCGGGGGTGTCATGCAGCTGGGCGCGGCACATATCGGTGCTGCGGTGGACGAAGACGCGTTCCCAGGGAACCTTCACATCGTCGAAGAAGACGAGCGCGTCGTTCTCGTCGAAGCGGAAGGACAGCGGGTTGTCATACTCGCTGACGGCATGCGCCTCGAAGGACTTGCGCGAGAGGAGCTTGAGGCCCCGGGTGTTCATCGGCAGCGCGCAGGCGAAGGCGAGATCCTCCTCACCCGCCTTGAGAGGCTGGCCGGAGCCGACGAAGATCTCGTTGGCCATGATCGCGGAGGTGGCGAAGAGCTTGGCGCCGCGGATGGTAATGCCGGAGGCGTCCTCGTCGACGATGCGGGCGACCATGTCCTCGGCGCCCTCGCCCTGATCCCCGAAGGCCTTGGAGCGGTCGCCCTGCACGTTGTTGATGACATAGGTGAGGAAGAGATCGCTGCGGCGGGCATGGTCGTACCAGTCGCGGAAGGCGGCGGCGCGGCGCGGATCGTGGTTCTCGAAGACCTCGATGCCCATGAACTGACCGGAGACCGAGGAGGCGACATGATCCGGGGAGCGGCCGAGGAAGCCGCCGGTCAGCTCGGCCCACTCCACCAGCGCCTTACGCCGCTCGACGAGCTCGGCATGGGAGGTGGGCAGCTGCCAGGCGCGGTTCACGCGATGGCCGCCGCCAAGATCGAAGGTCATGCGCTCCAGATTGGCGGGACGCGCCTGGTGGTCGTAGAGCATGGCCGCGGAGGCGACCGCATTGCGATAGGCGGGGTGGGCGGAGACGTCATGGATCACCTCCCCATCCAGATAGACCGATCGGCCATCCTGCACGGCTTGCAGGTGCTGCGCGCCATCCTTGACGAAGACCGCACCATGCGGGTCCTGGATGCTCATGGCTGGGCTGTCCCTGTGCAAGAAGACATGTGGACCTTCGGAACCGCTGCGGCCGCCGGCCGGACATGAGGGGCACCCGGCCGGAACTTATTAGCTAGCGTTAGAAGCTAATACAACAGCATTTCGGTCCGCTCGGCGGGAACCCACATGTCGTGTGAGGGATCTCGTCCTTCATATGGCCGAGCCGATCGCATCGGGCTTCGTCAGATCGAGCGGCGGTGCCGGACCTCACCCGATGGCCATGAGGCTCGCATTGCCGCCGGCGGCGGCCGTGTTGGTGCTGATGGCCTGCTCGAGCAGCAGCATTTCCAGCGGATAGGCCAGCGCCTCCCCGTCCGCCGCATCGGCGGCACGGCCGAGAACCGGCACGATCGGCCCCTCCTGTGCGGCGAGTTCCTGCCCGATTTCCAACAGCGCGTCGCGGGTCCCCTCGAACAGCACGGCATCGCAGCCCGCCATATCGCGTTTCACCGTGATTGCGATATAGGGCCGCAGCGCCTCCGGCAGCCCGGCGATTACAGGCCGCAGTTCCGGAGGCGCATGCATGCGTACATGATTCCCTGTCGCCAGCGCGGCACCAATCTGCAGCACCATTCCGCGCTCGGTCGCCGGAAGGCAGAGCACGGTGCCCCTTGGGTGGAGGCCATAGCGATTCTCCTCGCCCACCGAGCCAGGAAGGAGGAGTTCCGCCCCTGCGGGTGACATGTCGGTAATAGGCTCGCAGCCCCATCCTGCCCCTGCTCCGCGCCCGGCCAGCCATTCGCGCCATATGCGGGAAGGCGCCGGCTCCACCCCGCGCGGCAGCCCCGTCTCGGCCGGACAGGCAGCCAGGAGGCGGCGCAGATAGAGCGGCCCGCCGGCCTTGGGGCCTGTGCCCGAAAGGCCATGGCCGCCGAAAGGCTGCACCCCTACCACCGCGCCGATCAGGTTGCGGTTTACATAAATATTGCCGGCCGCCACGCGCGCCGCCACACGCTCGATCGTCTCGTCGATGCGCGAATGGATGCCGAAAGTCAGCCCGTAACCCGTGGCATTGATATCATCGACCAGCGCATCCATCGCATCGCGGCGGAAGCGCAGCACATGCAGCACGGGGCCGAACACCTCGCGCTGCAACTCGGAGAGGGCGCCGATCTCGATGAGTGTCGGCGCCACGAAGCTGCCATGCGCGCATTCCGGCGGCAGCGGCAAGACATGCACCGCATGCCCCTTCGCGCGCATCGCATCGATATGGCCCTGAATGTTCCGCCGCGCCTCTTCGGTAATGACGGGACCAACATCGGTGGAGAGGCGATCGGGATTGCCGATGGAAAGCTCTGCCACCGCCCCCTTCAGCAGGGTGAACACACGATCCGCCACATCCTCCTGCAGGCAGAGCACCCGCAGGGCGGAGCAGCGCTGTCCCGCACTGTCGAAGGCGGAAGCGATGACATCGGCCACCACCTGTTCGGCCAGCGCCGAGCTGTCGACGATCAGCGCATTCTGCCCACCCGTCTCCGCCACCAGCGGCACGGGACGGCCATCCGGCCCCAGCCGTTCCGCGAGCTGCCGCTGGATGAGGCGCGCGACCTCGGTGGAGCCTGTGAACATCACCCCGCAGACGCGCGGATCACCCACCAGCGCCGCCCCGACCATGCCGTCGCCGGGCAGCAGTTGCAGCACCCCTTTAGGCACGCCGGCCTCGTGCAGCAGGCTGACCGCCATGGCTGCGATCAGCGGCACCTCCTCCGCCGGCTTGGCGAGCACGGGATTCCCCGCCGCCAGCGCCGCCGCCACCTGGCCGGTGAAGATGGCTAGCGGGAAGTTCCAAGGTGAGATGCAGGCGATCGGGCCGAGCGGGCGATGCGTGCCGGCACCGAAGCCACGCGCCTGGGCGCCGTAGTAGCGGAGGAAGTCCATCGCTTCCCGCACCTCCGCAACCGAATTGGGTAGCGACTTGCCGGCCTCGCGCACGATCGGTCCCAGCAGGTCCGGCATGCGCGCCTCCATCGACGCGGCGGCGCGGAACAGGCACTCGGCCCTCTCTGCCGGCGGCGTGGATTGCCACGAGGGTGCGGCCACCACGGCGCGCGCCAGGGCCGCCTCAACCGCCTCCGGCGTCGCCTCGACGACGTGTCCCACCACGTCCCGCCGGTCCGCAGGATTGCGGATTTCGGTGCCTGGGCCCTGCGCTGCCCCGGAATGGCACTTCAGGCCCACCCCAGCGCGCAACCTGGCCGAGAGCGACGCCAACATCTGCTCGTTGCTCAGATCCAGCCCGGCGGAGTTGGGCCGTTCCTCGCCGAACAGGTTGCGCGGCAGCGCGATCCGCGGATGCATCGCGCCCAGCGGACGGATGGTCCGCGCGGCCTCCACCGGGTCGGCGATCAGCTCCTCCACCGGGACCGCCGGATCGCCGATGCGGTGGACGAAGGAGGAGTTGGCGCCGTTCTCCAGCAAGCGGCGAACGAGATAGGCCAGCAACGTCTCATGTGTGCCGACAGGCGCGTAGATGCGGCACGGGCGGCCGAGCCGCCGCAGCACCTCCTCGTAAAGTGGCTCGCCCATGCCATGCAGGCACTGAAATTCGTACTGCCCGGGATGGAAGTCGGGGCCGGCCATGGCATGGATGGCACCCACCGTCTGCGCATTATGCGTGGCGAATTGCGGGAAGACCGCATCTGGCGCAGCCAGCAGCTTCCGCGCGCAGGCGAGATAGGAAACGTCCGTGTGCAGCTTGCGGGTGAAGACCGGAAAGCCCTCCAACCCATCGACCTGTGCCCGCTTGATCTCGCTGTCCCAATAGGCGCCTTTCACAAGGCGCAGCATGATCCGGTGCCCGCTGCGCCGCGCCAGGTCGATGATCCAGTCCAGCACGAAGGGCGCGCGCTTCTGATAGGCCTGCACCACGAAGCCGATGCCATTCCACCCCGACAGCGAGGGCGCGAGGCACAGCGCCTCCAGCAGGTCGAGCGAAAGGTCGAGCCGGTCGGCCTCCTCGGCATCAATGTTCAGACCGATATCGTAGCGCCGTGCGAGTTCCACGAGCGCCTGCAGGCGCGGCAGTAATTCCGCCATCACACGCTCCCGCTGCGCGCGGGTGTAACGCGGATGCAGCGCGGACAGCTTGACGGAGATACCGGGTCCCCCAATGAGGCCGCGCCCGGCGGATGCGCGGCCAATGGCGTGGATCGCCCGCTCGTAATCGGCGAAGTAGCGCGCGGCATCCTGCGCCGTGGCCGCCGCCTCGCCCAGCATGTCGTAGGAGTAGCGGAAGCCCGCCGCCTCCAGCGCCTGCCCACGCTCCAGCGCTTCCCCGATCGTCTGGCCGGTGACGAACTGCTCTCCCATCATTCGCATCGCCATGTCGACGCCCTTGCGGATCACCGGCTCGCCGCAGCGCGCGATCATTCGGGTCAGGGCCGATCCAAGGCCTGTCTCGCTCGCCGTCGTGGTCAGCCTGCCGGTCACCACCAATCCCCAAGTGGCTGCATTGACGAAGAGCGAAGGCGAGTGGCCGAGATGCGAGCGCCAATCGCCGCCGCCGATCTTGTCGCGGATCAGCGCGTCCCGCGTCGCGCTGTCCGGGATGCGCAGCAGCGCCTCCGCGAGACACATCAGCGCTACCCCCTCCTGGCTTGAGAGGGAGAACTCCCGCACCATTTCCCCGACGCCACCCCGGGCCGGCTTGCCGCGCAGCGCCTCCACCAGCGCGCCTGCGGTGCGGCGCGCAGTGCCCGCCATGTCCGGCGGAAGTCCCGCCTCCGCAATGAGTTCCGGCAGGCACTCCTCCTCGGGGCGCCGATAGGCTGCCGTGATCGCCGCCCGCAGGGTCGTCTGCGGCTGCACAGCGCGCGCAAAATTCGCGAATGGCTCGGCCGGCTCAGCTTCGGTGCCGCTGCGGTACTCAATGGCGCTCACGGCGATCCTCCAAAGGATGGTGGGCTCAACGGCTCATCGGCCGGGGCGACCACAAGGAGGGCTAGCCCGAGCACCATGCTATGGCCCTGGACCCCGTATCAAAATATGTATTCTCGGCAATTTCTCCGCACAATCCACGGCCAATTCCTGCACAAGGCGTGAAAGATGCAACCACCTGACCAGATAGACCGCAGGATTCTGGACATCCTGCAGCGGGATGGCCGCATCACGAATCTCGACCTTTCGGACCGGATCGGCCTTTCCCCCACCGCCACGAGCGATCGTCTCCGGCGCCTTCTCAAGGAGGGCTTCGTGTCCGGCTTCGCCGCACGCCTTGACCCCCAAAAGCTGGGCCTTGGCCTTCTGGTCTTCGTAGAGGTGCTGCTCGACAAGACGACGCCGGACGTCTTCACCAAATTCGCCGAGGCCGTGAACCGCGCCCCCGAGGTCCTGGAATGCCACATGGTGGCCGGGGGCTTCGATTACCTGGTGAAGACGCGGGTGAAGGACATGCCGGCCTATCGCAGCTTCCTGGGCGAGGTGCTGCTCAGCCTGCCGGGCGTCCGTGAAACGCGAACCTATGCCGTCATGGAGGAGGTGAAGAACGACGGCCCCTTGCCCTTGCGGTAGTCTCGCCGTGTCTTGAAGGATAAATGCACCGCCACGTCCGGCAATCTAGGGGCCGCTAAGGTGGGCCTGCCGGAGTTGCACGCTCAGGAACCGCTGGTTGCACTCCATGGCAGCAAGGAGGCGCCTTGCCTCCGGCAGAAGATGCGCCTGCTGCCTCTGCTCCATCCTGCCGATGCACCGGCGCTGTTCCAGGATCCGGGCTTCGTTCTCACGGACCCGTCCAAGCGCTTGCTCGAAGTCGGATCCGCCGAGCCTCATGGCGTCCTGGCTCCAACGCCCTCACGGCGGCCGGATCGTCCTTCCGCGGCCGGTCGTGAAATGTCCGAACGGCCACGGGCATGTCCCCCGCGGAACCGCTTGGCAGCGGCACGGCCCCGAAATGGCCGTGCCGCTGCATCGCCATCTATGCCCGCGACGACAACGTCTCCAGCAGCGTCAGATGCTCTCGGATCCGGTCGGCAGCCAGGAGCGCGATGGCCCGGTCCGGGGCCGGGGCGGCACCGCTCTGCTGGATTGCCGTGTAGACCGTAAGGGCTTCCCGGTGCCCCTGGATTTGCGCCGTGACGAACAGCCGGTCAAATTCTGACCCACTGGCAGTCTGCAACTGCTGCAGCATCGCAGCCTTCTCCGAAGTCAGCGCTGGAGGCGTGGTCGCCGACCCAACGAGCCCCATGGCCTGCACCAGGCCCTGCTGCTCACTGACTTCGAAGGGCGCGAAGCGGCGAAGCTCCGGACGCTGCGCCTTGCTGGCGCCCAGCTGCGCCGTCTGCATCAGGAAGGCACCACCGCTAAGCGCCGCCAAGCGGAGCGCCGACGGGCTACTGCCGGACATGGCCTGAGGGCCGGCGGTCGTCTGTGCCTCCGTTGCGCAGCCCGCCAGGGCCGCACCCGCGAGAACCACACCGAGGCAACGCCGATCGATCAACATCGCAAGCTCCTTGATTGGCCCGAAAAAGGGTCTTGTCAGATTCCTGCCTTAGCTCCCTGCTGCGCACGCTCGGCGAACTTGCGGACCACATGCTCGAGGTTATCGGCGCACCACTGTGCCATCCGCTCCTCCTCCTGCAGCGACTGGCGCAGGGCGGTCGGAGCCTGGTTGTCACCGGCGATATCCGCGAGCACCAGCAGCGACTTGTATGAGGCGATTTCGAAATGCTCGAAGGCGTAGTTTGCCAGCGTGTTCTTCATGATCTCGTCCTGCATTGGCGCATGCGCCAACGCGGCCATGTTGCCCATCAACCCCGTGACGAAGTCCTTAACGGAGGAATTCGAGGTGCCGAGGGAGGCCAGAATGCCGTCCAGCCGCTCGCGCTGCTGCTCGCTTTCCGTGATGTGGCGGCGCAGGACCTGCTCCACTTCCGGATAGCTCTCCAGACGCTCCACCTGGCGGGACAGCAGCTCAATGGCCTGCGTCTCCAGGGCGCGAGCATTGACCAACCCGGTCACATAGAGATCTTGCGCGCTCTCCTGCATAGCTTCATCCTTCGTTCCAGGGGGATAATGGGTCGTCGGTGGCGGAGAATCCGCATCCAATCTGCGAAGTTGACCCTTAGTCGCTCAGCGCCGCTGCTGGGACTGCATGGGGGCCGCTTCCTTCAGCTGTCCATGAAGGCTCGATGTGGTTGCCATCCAGAACCACACAACGCCGCGAAACGCGTTTCGTTTATGGCTCCAGAGTCATTTCATACCGGTATCTGCATGCCCGGCGCTCATAAGTTGGCAAAAATCCAACATAGGTTAGATTTTTACGGCTTTCTCTTCGGTGTAGTCACCGGCAGTCCATCCTGCGGCATACGCGCATAGAAGAGCCTGCGGCATACGCGCATAGAAGAGTCGGCAGCGGTCCCGGAAACCAACAACGTGCAGAAAGCGATTGGTATAGTTCTGCATAAATCATGGGGCGCGACGCCCACCGGCCTCGCGCATCGGACGGATGCACATCGCGTTCATCTTCCTGTGACATGTGCTGACACACACGCAACATCCCTCATAGATTAAGGACGATGGGGGACTGCCTGACGTTCATGGCGGCGCAATGGATAAGGGGCGCCCCAGGCTCATGCGTGATACCGAAGCCGCACCACACCAATCCCTGATTCTACCAGTCCGGCAAATGGCGGCGCGTTGAGCGGCCTCCGCAATGCTCCGCAGGGCTCGATGTCAGGCGATCACGTGGTGCCCGCGGCCCTGGTCAATCCAATCCGCTCTCATAACACGCATCGCGAGGAATTCGCCACACTAGGCACAGAACACCGGGCGCCCACCGAGCGCCGGGGCTCATCCAGGCGATTAGCCGCTCAAGGCGGGCGCCAGCAGATCCCTTACTTCCGGCTCCGCCCGAATCCCGTAACGATTGTCCACCCCAGCCGAAAGGCCGAACGGAATCGTGTCGTAATCGGTTCCGCCCTGAACTTTCTCGCGGCGTTGCGCGTTCACGTTGCACCACCCCCAGCCGGGGGTGGTGCCGCACCTCCTCTTCGTCCCCGCATTTCCAAGGAGACGCGACATGTTCTTCTCGACCCCCAAGCTCCAGTTTCCCGTACGCGTTGATAAGGCCAACCCGATCTTCGCCCGAGCGCTGCAACAGGCGATCGGCGGTGTCGAAGGCGAAATCCGCGTGATGATGCAGTACCTGTTTCAGTCCTGGGGCTCGCGTGGGCCGATGAAGTACCGGGACATGCTCCTCAACACGGGGACAGAGGAGATCGGCCATGTCGAGATGCTGGCGACGGCCGTCGCGCTGAACCTGGAAGGTGCCCCGCTTTCCCTGCAGGAGGAGATGTCGCGCGATCCAATGGCGGGCGCCGTGCTGAACGGCATGAATCTCCGCCACATCCTCTCCACCGGCCTCGCTGCGACGCCGGAGAACTGCAACGGCGTGCCCTTCAACGCCAGCCATGTCTATGCCAGCGGGAATATCGCCGCCGACATGTATGCCAATGTCGCCGCTGAGGCGACCGGCCGCGCGCTGGCGGTGCGCCTCTACAACATGACCGATGATGCCGGCATGAAGGACATGCTCTCGTTCCTGATCGCGCGCGACACCATGCACCAGCAGCAGTGGCTTGCCGTGATCGAGGAGCTGGGGGGCAAGGAAGCGGCGCTGCCGATCCCGAACAGCTTCCCGCAATCCCAGGAGAAGAATGAGTTCGCCTACGCCTTCTTCGTTCACAGCACTGACGGGATCGTGCCCGAAGGACGCTGGACCACCGGTTCCTCGCTCGATGGCAAGGGTCAGTTCGAGGCGATGATCTCCAAGCCTCTCGGCCAGGTCCCGCAGCTCGCCCCAGCCCGCCCGGATAGCGGCGCGCAGGCGGAGCAGACATCAACGCAGCCGCCCATGGGCGGAACGGTTCCGTCGCTGACCGGGCTCTGAACCCGGGGGCGGCAACGGGGGCGCGGCCAGTCCGGTCCGCGCCCCCGGGCAGCGCAACCCTACAGCAGGAGTGGCTCCTATTCTCCCTTCGCCTCCCGGCCACGCAGCGCTGAAGCCGCTGCTGGTTTGCTTCTCCCACCTCCGCTGGGACTTCGTGTTCCAGCGGCCCCAGCATCTTCTGTCGCGCGCCGCGGCGTCCTATCGCGTGCTCTTTATCGAAGAGCCGATGCATCTGGCGCCCGAACCCGGCCTGCCGCGCATGGAGGTCCGACAAACGGCCCAGGGCGTGCTCGTCGTGACGCCCCAGCTCCCCAGCGGGCTTGACGAGACTCATCGCGACTCCGCGCTGCGCATCCTGCTGGACGAGTTCCTGCAGGGGCCGGATGGCGGCCCGGTTACGGTGGCCTGGTATTACACCCCGATGGCCCTGGCTTTCTCCGGCCATGTGCAGGCTGCCGTCACCGTCTATGACTGCATGGACGAGCTGTCCGCCTTCCGCGGCGCCTCGCCAGGGCTGCGGCTTCTCGAGCGCCGGCTCGTGCAGCGCGCCGATGTGGTCTTCACCGGCGGGCGGAGTCTCTATGAGGCCAAGCGGTCCCTCCACCCGCAAACGCATCTCTTTGCCAGCGGCGTGGATGCCGCGCATTTCGCCCAGGCCCGGAACGGCGCCAGCCGTGACCAGGATCCCGCGGATCAGCGCGACCTGCCGCATCCGCGGCTGGGCTGGTTCGGCGTGATCGACGAGCGGATGGATCTTAACCTGGTCCGCGACGTCGCAGCGCGCCGCCCCGACTGGTCCCTTGTCATGCTGGGGCCCGTGGTGAAGATCGATCCCGCGAGCCTTCCGCGCCTGCCGAACATCCACTGGTTGGGCATGAAGCAGCATGCCGAGCTTCCACGCTACCTCGCCAGTTGGGATGTCGGGCTGATGCCCTTCGCGCTGAACGAGTCGACCCGCTACATCAGCCCGACCAAAACGCCGGAATACCTGGCGGCTGGCGTTCCGGTGGTCTCGACACCGGTGGCCGACGTCGTGCGGGATTGGGGCAGCGACGGGCTAGTGGCCATTGCCCCGGATGCGGACAAGATGGTCGCGGACGCGGAGGCCGCGATGAAGCGCTCGCGCAAGGCTTGGCTCCCGCAGGTCGACCTCCGGCTGGCCCGGATTTCCTGGGACGGGGTTTGGAGCGCAATGGAGAAGATCCTCCGCGAGACCGAAGCCGAAGGGCGGGTGGCGCAGACCGGCGGGCGGTCGAGCACCCCGGCGAGCATCCCCCATGTTTGATTGGCTGGTGGTAGGCGCTGGCTTCGCGGGCTCTGTGCTCGCGGAGCGGCTGGCGTCGGAACGTGGTGAGCGGGTCTGCGTCGTGGACCGGCGCGACCATATCGGTGGCAATGCCTTCGACGAGCTGGATGCGGCGGGGATCCTGATCCACCGCTACGGCCCGCATATCTTCCACACCAACAGCGAAGCGGTCTTTGCTCATCTCTCGCGCTTCACCAAATGGCGGGCCTATCAGCATCGCGTGCTGGCGCGCCTGGCGGATGGGATGCTCGTGCCGATGCCGATCAACCGCACCACGGTGAACCGGCTATACCAGCTGAGCCTGACGACCGAGGCCGAAGTGGAGGAATTCTTTGCCTCGCGTGCCGAGCCGGTCCCGGTGATCCACACCTCGGAGGACGTGGTGGTGTCGCGCGTCGGGCGGCAGCTCTATGAGACGTTCTTCCGTGGCTACACGCGCAAGCAATGGGGGCTCGACCCGTCGGAGTTGGATCGGACCGTCACCGCCCGCGTACCGACGCGCGCCGATGAGGACGACCGCTATTTCACCGACACGCACCAGTTCATGCCGGCAGATGGCTACACGGCCATGTTCCGGCGGATGCTGGACCATCCGAATATCACGGTCAGGACCGGCACGGATTATCAGTCGGTCCGTGACAGCATTCCCCATCGCCGCCTGATCTGGACCGGCCCGGTGGACGAGTTCTTCGGGCACCGTTTCGGCGTGCTGCCTTACCGCTCCCTCACCTTCAAGCATGAGACGCATGACCGCGAATGGTTCCAGCCGGTCGGCACCGTGAACTATCCCGGCGAGGAGGTGCCCTTCACGCGGGTAAGCGAGTACAAGCACCTTACCGGCCAGTCGCATCCGCAAACCAGCATCACCTACGAATACCCCTCTGCGGAAGGCGACCCCTACTATCCGGTGCCGCGGCCGGAAAATGCAGCGCTCTACAAGCAATATGAGGCGCTGGCGGATGCGACGCCGGATGTGTGGTTCGTCGGCCGGCTCGCCACCTACCGCTACTACAACATGGACCAGGTGGTGGCCCAGGCACTGGCGACCTTCCGTCGGATCGAGGCCGCGGTCCCGCGGTCTTCCGGGGAGCCGCATGTCGCCATGGCCGGCGAATAGCCGAGACCGCACCGAATAGCATCGAGCGAGGCTCTGCGGCCCGCCTGGCAAGGGCGGGCCGCAGGGCTTTTCACCGGCTTTCATCCCCCGGGGATGTCGCCCAGAGCCACCTGAGCAACGGCTGCGTGGCTTTTCCGGGCAGGTTTGGCACGGCCCCGCAGCGCCTATCCTGTGTAAATGCACCTCGCTGTCACGGTGCCGATGGTTCCTCTCCGCTCGTGCGCAGGACGTCTCGCGGGATCGCGGATGAAGCGTGTCTGGCCACGCCAAATATCGGGAGGAGCGCCATCATGTCGGACAGCAACCGTATTCAGCAACGGGCCTATGAGATCTGGGAACGCGAGGGGCGCCCCGAGAGCCGGCATGCCGAGCATTGGGCCCAGGCCTGCCACGAGTGTGAAGCGGAGGATGGAGCCGTGGCCATGCCGGCGGGCAGCGGGGACACGGCACCCTCAGCGGCCAGCATGGCGGCGGATGCGACGATCCAATCGGCGGGCAGCGGGCGCATGGCGGGAGCAAGGCCGGCCTGACCCTCAGCTTATCCTTCCAAAGTTAGGCTGCGCCGGGCCGTCCCCGGCCGGCGCAGCCGGACAGCCGGTCAGGCCATGGCCCGCGCAGGCGACGAAACTGAACAGGAGGCGAGAGCACCCCACCCACATCGATTGATGCGAAGACGTTCCCGGGACAGTCTCCGTCCAGCGGCTGGCTGGAGCGGATAGGTATGGTCATCAGGACGGTGGGCGTAGTCGGCCTCGGCAATATGGGCCTCGGCATGGCCGCAAGCCTGGCGCGCGCCGGGTTCGCGGTGCTCGGTCAGGACATCAACACGGCGCGACGCGAGGCGGCCGAGGCGGCGGGTGTCCGATTCCATGCGCGGCTGCAGGATGTGCTGGAGGGTGCCGACGCCCTGGTCTTCTCCCTGCCCTTCGCACGCGATGTAGAAGCCGTGGTGACGGCAGCGGGGGGCCTGCTGGAGCGCTCCGATCGCAAGGTCGTGGTGATCGACACCTCCACCTCCGATCCTGGAACCTCCCGTCGCCTGGCGGAGCGGCTGGCGGCGGCGGGCCATGGCCTGCTCGACGCCCCGGTAAGCGGTGGCCCCTCCGGCGCGGCCGAGGGAAGCCTGACGATGATGATCGGCGGCAACGAGGCGGATCTCGCGCTTGCCACGCCGGTAATCGAGGCGCTCTCGGCCAGGGCGATCCATGTCGGGCCCTCCGGGGCAGGCAACATCGCCAAGCTGGTGAACAACATGCTGGTTGCCGCCCATCTCATCACCACGGGCGAGGCCGTCCGCCTCTCGGAGGCGGCGGGGCTTCCGGCCGAGGCAGTGGTGAAGGTGGTGAACGCCGCCACCGGCCGCAGCGCGGTCAGCGAGACGATGATGCCTCGCTGGATTCTTCCTGGAAGCTTCGACAGCGGCTTCTCGGCCGGCCTCATGCGCAAGGATGTCGGCCTCGCCGCCGAGCTTGCCGCCGCCACGGGAATGGATCTGCCGCTGAGTGCCCATGTCGCCCGCATCTGGGCCGGGACGCGGGACAGCATCCCTGATGGCGAGGACTTCACCCGTATGGCCGATTACCGCGCGAAGCAAGGATGACCCCGATGCCCGATGGCACCTCCCGCATCGAGACCCCGGCCCGCGTCGCCGAGTTGCTGGCGCGCCTGCTGCCCGGCGGCAGGGTGGGAAGCTTCATCGCCGGCGATATCCTGCCGGGCGAGGGTGCTTCCCTGGACCTGACCAATCCCGCGGACGGGCGGGTGTTCCTCTCCTATGCCGATGCGGGGCCCGCCGCGGTCGATGCTGCGATGGAAGCCGCACGTCCCGCCCAGAGCGCCTGGTGGGCCATGAGCGCGGCCGCCCGCGGACGCGCGATGTGGGAGGTGGCGCGGCTGGTGCGCGAGAACATCGAGGCCCTGGCGGAGCTGGAGACCCTTTCCGCCGGCAAGCCCATCCGCGACACGCGCGGCGAGGCGGCGAAGGTCGCCGAGATGTTCGAATACTATGCCGGCTGGGCCGACAAGCTGCATGGCGAGGTCATTCCGGTACCGACCAGCCATCTGAACTACACCCGCCCGGAGCCCTATGGCACCGTGGTGCAGATCACGCCCTGGAACGCACCGGTCTTCACCGCCGGCTGGCAAATCGCGCCCGCCATCTGCGCCGGCAATGCCGTGGTGCTGAAGCCTTCCGAGCTGACGCCGCTCACCTCCCTTGCCCTGGGCGCCCTGTGCGACCGGGCAGAGGGCGTTCCGCGCGGCCTCGTCTCCGTGCTCGCGGGCGCCGGGCCGACCACCGGCGCCGCCGCGGTCGGGCACCGCGACACGCGACTGGTGGTCTTCGTCGGCTCCGCCGAAGCAGGGGCGCAGATTGCTGCCGCTGCCGCGCGCAACATCGTACCCAGCATCCTCGAGCTGGGCGGCAAGTCCGGCAACATCGTCTTCGCCGATGCCGATCTTCCGCGCGCGCTGGTCGGGACGCAGGCGGCAATCTTCGGTGGCGCCGGCCAGAGCTGCGTCGCGGGATCGCGCCTGCTCGTCCAGCGCGGGATTCACGAGGAGTTCGTCGAGCGGCTGTCCCAGGCTGCCGCACGGATTCCCTTCGGCCAGCCCAGCGACCCCCAGACGCAAATCGGCCCCATCAACAACCGGCGGCAGTTCGAGAAGATCGGCGGCATGGTGGAATCCGCCGCGGCGGCCGGCGCCCGCGTTGCGACCGGCGGCGGCTGCCCGGATTCGCTGCGCGGCACTGGCGGCTTCTTCTTCGCCCCCACTGTCCTCGACGACGTCTCGCCCGAAGCCACCATCGCGCGGGAAGAGGTTTTCGGTCCGGTGCTGGTGGTGCTGCCCTTCGACACGGAGGAGGACGCCGTCGCCCTTTCCAACGCCACGCCGTACGGGCTGGCCGGCGCGGTCTGGACGCAGGATGTCGGCCGTGCGCACCGCGTGGCCGCCGCCGTGCGCACCGGAACCTTCTGGATCAACAGCTACAAGACCATCAACGTCGCCTCGCCCTTCGGCGGCTTCGGGCGCAGCGGCTTCGGCCGTTCCTCGGGCAGGGAAGCGCTGCTGGCCTATACCCAGACGAAGAGCGTGTGGGTGGAGACCGCCGCGCAGCCGGGCGTCGCCTTCGGCTATGTCGGGTGAACGGCGCGGCCGGCGGCATGCTCATCCGCGCGCATGTTCTGCCGGGCGGGACAGGGCGCGTGCGGCACCTTCCCCCGGCCCGCGCATCCGTGCGAGAGCGCACCACCCGTCCCAAGGCATCGGCGCCAGGCACGGAACGGAGGAACCGCCACGTTTCAGCTGGACAACCCCTTCTGGCGCTTCTCCCTGCGGGTTTATGCCGCGCCAGGGGTGCAGCAGGCCTGCCTCCGCCTTCAGGATGATTTCGGCGCGGATGTGAACCTGCTGCTGCTCGCCGCATGGCTGGGGGCCGTCCGCCGCCAAAGCCTCGGCATGGCGGATCTGGCCGAGGTGCCTGGGACGCGCTGGAACGCGCAAGCCATCAAGCCCCTGCGCGCGGCACGCAGGGAGGCGAAGGCCGTTGCGGTTGACGATGCCGCCCTTGCCGACTTCTATCGCCAGATCCAGGCCTGTGAGCTGCGGGCGGAGCAGATCCGCCAGGCCTGGCTGTTCCAATGGGCGGATGGCCGATTTCCCTGGCGCGACGCCCCCTGCCAGACGCGGGAGAATCTCCGCATCATCCTGGGCAAGGTAGCGGCGGAAGAAGCCAGTACCGTCTCCCGCTTGACAGAGGCCGCCGAGGCGCTGGCCGCCGACGCCTGATCTCCGCGCCCGCCCCAAACCGAGAAAGGGAAGGCGCGCATCAGCAAGGGATTGTCTTTTCGGGAAAGCTTACCTACAAAGGCACCCGCAGCTGAGGACGCCCCGCCTTGTCTCGTCTGACTGTCAGCAGGAAGGTTCTTCTCGACCCGGGCGGGTCGGATCAGGAGTTCCGACAACTCGTCCATGATCTCCTCGCCTTCGCAGGGCGAATCCAGGAGGTGCGGAACGGCCTGGCACGCCAGATCGGCCTGGGCGGCGCGGCCTATTCCATTCTCATCTCGATCGCGCATCTCCAGCAGCGCGAGACTTCAGTGGGCGTCGCCTGCATCGCCGAGCACCTGCATCTCAGCGGCGCCTTCGTCACCATCGAGGTGGGCAAGCTGGTCACCCAAGGGCTGGTGACCAAGCAGACGCATCTGCTGGACCGGCGCCGCGTGGTGCTGGCGGTGACGCCGGCCGGCCATGCCCTCCTCGATGAGCTGACGCCCATCCAGACCGAGGTGAACGACACTCTCTTCGATGGGCTTGACGGGAAGGCCTATGCGATGCTCCGCGAGGTCGTCCCGCAACTCGTGAATGGTGGCGAGCGGGCCCTCGCCCTGCTGCAGTTCATGAGCAGCGCCGAGCCGGCGCGCACCGCCCGTCGTTCGGGCACCTAGCGCCATGATGAGCATGCCTCATGCGAGCCCCGATGCAGCGCGGCATGCCGCGGCCGGACAAGCCTGCGACCAAAGCTTTCCACCCATGATGCCGGAGGCGGTCAGGGGCGCCGCCCAGGACAGGACGGCGCGATCCGGGACAAGGATGAATCCATGACAACCGTGAAGACCGGCCCGCAACACATCGCCAGCCTGCGTGACAACCGCGAGGTCTTCTATCGCGGCAAGCGCGTGGCCGATGTGACCACCCATGCGGCCTTCCGCAACAGCGTGGCCTCCTCCGGCCATCTCTATGACTTCCAGGCTCGGCCCGAGAAGCTGGAGCTGATGACCTTCGAGAGCCCGGACAAGCCCGGGACGCGCGTGAACCGCTGCTGGCAGCTGCCGACCTCCTATGCGGAGCTGGTCGAGCGCCGCCGTGCCCTCGAAGCCTGGTCGGAGACGCATTGCGGCATGATCGGCCGCAGCCCTGACCACGTTGCCTCCTGCATCTCCGGCATGGTCATGGGGATCGACGCGCTCGAGGGAAGCGGCGTCCATACCGGCGTGCTGCGGGACTATTACCGCTACGCGCGCGACAACGACCTGTTCCTGACCTATGTCATCATCAACCCGCAGGCAGACCGCTCCAAGGGCGCGGCGGGCCAGGCCGACCCCTTCCTGACCGCCGGCGTGGTGGACGAGGATGCGGGCGGGCTGACGATCCGCGGCGCCAAGATGCTCGGGACCAGCGCCATCATGGCGAACGAGGTTCTGGTCACCAGCCTGCAGCCGCTGAAGAAGGGCGAGGACGACAAATACGCCGTCTCCTTCATGCTGCCGATGAACGCGCCCGGGCTGAAGATCATGTCGCGGAAGTCCTATGAGGAAGCCGCGCCGGACGTCTTCGACAATCCCCTCGCCAGCCGCTTCGACGAGAACGACGCCGTTCTCTACTTCGATGACGTGAAGGTTCCATGGGACCGGATCTTCGTGAACCAGGACACCGAGGCCTGCGCCCGCCAGTTCCATGGCACGCCCGCCCATATCTACCAGAACTACCAGGCGCAGATCCGGCTCGCGGTGAAGCTCCGCTTCATGACCGCCGTGGCGCGGCGGATCGCCGAGACGAACGGCATCCTGGCCTTCCCCCCGGTGCGCGACACGCTAGGCCAACTTGCCGCCGAGGCCGCGATGGTGGACGGGCTGCTGCACGGCATGGAGGCAAAGGGCACCCAGCGCGGCCCGTACTTCGTGCCCGACGCGCATATCCTGTATTCCGCCCAGGTCCTGACGCAGCAACTCTACGCCAAGGTGCTCAACACACTGCGGGAGCTGGCGGGCGGCGGGATGATCATGCTGCCCTCCGGCGTCGAGGACTTTTCAGATCCGGCGTTGCGTGCCCTGATCGACAAGACACAGCGCTCACCCGCGACCGATCCCGAGGGGCGGGTGAAGTTCTTCAAGCTGGCCTGGGACGCCGTGGGCAGCGAGTTCGCCTCGCGTCATGCGCAATACGAGATGTTCTATGCCGGCGCCTCCTTCGTGACCCGCGGCCATTCCTTCCGCACCTATGACTGGGATCGCGGCGCGCGGATGCTCGACGGCGTGCTGGACTCCTACGATCTGGAGGGTGCCAGGCCGGCGCCCGGCCTGGCCGCGGAATAGGCGCGTGCAGGCCCACTCCCCCGAACCGGCGCCAGCGCGCCCGCCCCGGCTGATCATCGGCATCAGCGGGGCGTCGGGGGCGATCTATGGCATCCGCTTGCTGCAGCTGCTGCAGGGCACGCCTGTGCAGACGCATCTCATCATCTCGCCCGCCGCGCGCGTGACCATCGCGCACGAAACCTCGATGCGCCTACCGGAAATCGAATCGCTGGCCAGCGTGGTGCACGGCCATGGCGATATCGGCGCGGCCTGCTCCAGCGGCTCCTTCCACACGCTTGGCATGGTGATCGCGCCCTGCTCGGTGAAGACACTGGCGGAGATCGCCTCGGGCGTGACCGCCAACCTGATCTCCCGCTCGGCCGATGTCGTGCTGAAGGAGCGGCGCCGCCTGGTGCTGATGCTGCGTGAGACGCCACTGCATCTCGGCCATATCCGCAACATGGCGGCCGTCACCGAGGCGGGCGCGATCGTCTACCCGCCTGTGCCCGCCTTCTACGCCCGCCCTGCTTCCATCGAGGAGATGGTGGACCACTCCATCGGCCGCGTGCTCGACCTGTTCGGCATCGACACGGGAACGGTCCGCCGATGGGAAGGCACGCCCAAGGCATCCCGCCCGACGACGGAAAGGGCCTGATCCGTGCGCATTGCGACCCGAGAGCTGAGAGGCGCCTGACCCAAATGCCTGTATCCACCCTGTCGAACGCCGAGATCATCGACACGCGCTTCCGGGCCGCCCTGCGCCGCATGTCCGAGGCCGGGCGCCTCGAGACCTATGCCACCCCTGCCGATCCGCATCTCGAGATCGCCGCGATCATGAAGCGCCGCGATGGCGGTCCGGCCATCCTCTTTTCCCGGCCCACGGGCCATGACGTACCGGTGATCGGCAACCTCCTGTCCTGCCGCGAAAATGTCGAAGCGGCCTTCGGCACCGATTTCCGCACGATCCGGCAGTTCGTCGGCCGCGCCATCGGCAACCCGCTGCCGCCGCAGATGACGGCGCATGTGCCGGTGCAGGAGGTGGTGCACCGGTCGGGCATCGATCTCGGCGCCATGTTCCCTGTGCTGCAGCATGCGCCCGGCGATGGGGGGCGCTTCTTCACCGCCGGCATCGTCATCGTGCAGGACCCGCGTACGGGCGTGTACAACGCCTCCTATCACCGCCTCCAGATCGTCGGCCCCGACCGCGTGGCGATCAAGCTCGACTTCGGCCGCCACCTGCGCTTCGCCTTCGAGCGGGCAAAGGAGATCGGCCAGGATCTGCCGGTCGTGGTCTGCCTCGGCGCCGATATCGCGCTGCACTACACCGCCGCCACCATGGGCTCCCAGATGCCCGAGAATGCGGATGAGCTTGCTGTGGCCGGGGGTCTGGCGGGCCGCGCCCTGCCGGTCGCCCGTGCCATCACGCAGGACCTGCTGGTCCCGACCGAGACCGAGATCGCGTTGGAAGGCCGCATCCTGGGCCAGGAGACGGTGCGCGAAGGCCCCTTCGGCGAGTTCGTCGGCTTCCCCTCGCCCGAGGACGACGCGCCGGTTCTGGTGGTCGATTGCGTCACCCATCGCCGCAAGCCGATCTATCACGCTATCAATGGCTATGGCCGCGAGACCGTGATGCTGCGGAAATACGTGTTGGAGGCAAGCCTGCTGAAGGCGGTGCAGCCTGCCGTGCCCATGGTGGTGGATGCCGAGATGACCGCCGGCGGCATGCACCGCTTCCACGCCGTGGTGCAGGTGAAGAAAACCTCTCGCCAGCAGGAAGGCTTTCAACGCAATGCCATCCTCGCCGCCTTCGGTGCTTTGAAGGACCTCGACCAGGTGATCGTGGTGGATGATGACATCGACATCCGCGATCCCATGGATGTTGAATATGCCCTGGCCACCCGCTTCGAGGCATCGCGCGACCTGATCGTCATCCCCGGTGCGCGTGGCCATGAATATGTCCGCGCAAGCCAGGACGGCATCCGGGCGAAGCTCGGCATCGATGCGACCGTTCCCTTCGAGGAGCGGGACCGCTTCCGCCGCATCTCCTTCGCGCCGGTCGAGATCGACGAGCGGCAATTCATCAAGGATCCGGAGCAGGCCGAACGCTGGCTCCAGGACTGACCACTGCACCCGCAACGACGGGCCCGTCACACGGCAGGAATCAGCATGGAGACAGAGTGATGTTGAGGCGACAGATCCTGGCGGCGGGCCTTAGTGCCCTTGCGCTGCCGCATGTGGCCCGGGCGCAGGGAAACTGGCCCGAGCGGGCCATTCGATTCGTGGTTCCCTTTCCGCCCGGCGGCAATACCGATGCCGTGGGCCGCATCGCCGCGCAGTACATCCAGGAGAAGCTGGGCCGCTCGGTCGTGATCGAGAATCGCGGCGGCGCCGGCGGCATTGTCGGCAGCGACGTGGTCGCGAAGTCGGCGCCGGACGGCTACACCTTCCTTGTTGGCAGCATCGGCTCGATCACCATTTCTCCGGCGATTGAGAAAATGCCTTATGATCCGCTGAAGGACCTGGCACCGGTCAGCATCCTGAACACCAACCCGCTCATCCTGATCGGCCGCAAGGATCTCGGGATGAGCACGGTGCAGCAACTGGTCGCCCATG
This sequence comes from Muricoccus harenae, assembly GCF_009848505.1. Classification (GTDB taxonomy): domain Bacteria; phylum Pseudomonadota; class Alphaproteobacteria; order Acetobacterales; family Acetobacteraceae; genus Roseomonas; species Roseomonas harenae. Next base: position 5,628 of record NZ_WWDL01000001.1, on the reverse strand, counting down.
CCAAGGCGAAGCCGGAATCCCTTACCTACGGCTCCAGCGGCATCGGTGGGCTGATGCATGTCTCCGCCCTGCTCTTCGAAAGCCGGAGTGGTGCGCGTCTCACCCATGTCCCCTATCGCGGCGGTGCGCCTGCGGTCACGGCCCTGCTGGCCGGGGAGGTGGATCTGGTCTTTGCGAATATGTCGGACGCGCTGCCGCATCTGGCGGCCGGCAACCTCATCCCCTTTGGCGTCACCACGGCGACGCGCAGCGCAGAACTGCCGAACGTGCCGACGATCACCGAGGGAGGCATTCCGAACTATGCCACCGAGTCCTGGAACGGATTGCTGGCCCCGGCCGGTACGCCGGCGCCGATCGTCAACCGCATGTCCTCGATCTGCGCCGAGATGGCGCGCGATCCGCAGGTCCGGAGCCGCATGGCCAACTTCGGATCGGTCGCAGTCTCCTCCACGCCGGAGGAATACGCGCGCATGCTTCGCGACGAGACGGAGCAATGGGCGGCCACGCTGAAGGCGGCCGGCCTGTCGCAGGGCAAGTAGGTCCCTGGGCAAGTAATCGTACCGGACTCCGCGGTGAATGATTGCGGGTCCGGTAGGATTGGCATAAAGCTTTCAGTGAAAGCAAAATGGTCCGGCCGCGCAACCGACTGGCGGCCCGGCCCAGTGGGAGTGGCGCAGTATCCGGCATGTCGGCCGCGGCAAGTCGCGGTCCATGGGGTGAGGTGTGCGATGACGTTCCAGGTTACCCGACGCGGTGTGGCCGGTGCCGCCATGGCGGCCTTGGCGGGCGGCGCAGCCCAAGCCCAAACTCCGGCGCAGAGCCAGCCGCAGAACCAGGCTGATGCAGCCTGGCCCGCCCGGCCCGTTCGGATGATCGTGCCCATGGCGCCCGGCGGCAGCACGGATGTCATGGGCCGGCTGATCGCCCGGGCCCTGCAGGACGTCCTCAAGCAGAGCTTCGTCATCGAGAACCGCTCCGGCGCAGGCAGCCTGATCGGGACCGAAGCCGCGATGAACGCGCCGGCCGATGGCTACACCCTGCTCGTCAACGGAATGCCTCACACCATCGTGCCGGCCGTTGCGCCGCGCGCCCCCTATGATCCGGTGCGGAACTTCACCCCGATCTCGACTCTGGGCGTGGCCGCCATGGTGATGTTCGTCAACAAGGACATGCCGGCCCATTCTGCGCGGGAATTCGTGGAGCTGTCGCGGGAGAAACCCGACCGCTTCTCCTTCGCCACCAGCGGCAGCGGCAGCCTGACGCAGCTGATGGTCGACATGCTGCAGGTCCGTGCCGGCATCAAGCTTGTCTCCGTGCCCTACCGCGGCGCTGGCCCCGGGATGGCCGACCTGGCCTCGGGCGTGGTGCAGGCCTCCTTCAACACCTTGCCGACCGCGGCCCCGTTGGTGGCGGCGGGACAAGTCCGCGCCCTCGCCGTCGCCAGCGAGGAGCGGCTGCCGAACATGCCGGACGTGCCCACCTTCAAGGAGCAGGGCATCGACCTGGTCGTCGAGCATTGGTGGGGCGTGCTGGGGCCGGCCAACATGCCCGCCTCCGTCGTTGCGCGGCTCAACGCGGCCATCAAGCAGGCCGTGAACTCCCCCGAAATGGCGGTGCGCTTCGAGGAGATTGCAGTGATCCCCCGCGCCTCCACGCCCGCCGGCTTCACCGAGGTGCTGGAGGAGGACGTCGCGCGCTGGACCGGGGTCCTCCGGCCCGCGGACGCTCCCAAGCCCTGACAGTCAGGCCGCCATGCCGGGGAATTTCGATCACAGGCCAGCTGCCCGGCCGGGCGCCCCCACGAAGGGCGCGGCGGCCGATCAGCTTGCGAGGGAGTGACAGGAACTGATGGACGAGCGTCTCGTTCGGCTCTGCGCCGCGTCAGAAGTCACGGAGGACACGCCGGCGCGCGTCGAGGTGGAAGGCGTGGCCTATGCGGTGTTCCTCCTGAAGGACACCTACCACGTGCTCGAGGATGCCTGCTCCCACGGCCCGGGCTCGCTGTCCGAAGGCTATGTGGAGGGCGAGGAGGTCGAATGCCCCTTCCACCAGGGCCGTTTCCACATCCCCACCGGCCAGCCGACCCTCGCCCCCTGCACGATTCCTATGCGCGCCTTCAAGCCGCAGCTGATCGGCGAGGATCTCTACTTCGACAGGACGGCCTAGCGTTCCGGCCCACGCGGCCGCGGCCGCAGGATGTTCGGCCCTGACACGAGACGAGGATCGGGAGAGCCAAGATGGCACTAAGCCAACGAGACAACGAGCTGCTGACGCGGGTGGGCCCGGGCACGCCGGCCGGCGCCCTGTTCCGCCGCTACTGGATCCCCGCGCTGCACATCTCCGACCTGTCCGAACCCGATGGCCCGCCGGTTCGCGTGAAGCTGCTCGGCGAGCGGCTGCTTGCCTTCCGCGACAGCCAGGGCCGCGTCGGCCTCGTCGAGGAATTCTGTGCCCATCGCCGCGTCTCGCTCTGGTTCGGCCGCAATGAGGAGAACGGGCTGCGCTGCCCCTATCACGGCTGGAAATACGACGTGGACGGCAACTGCACCGAGATCCCGTCCGAGCCGCCGGACTCCGGCATGTGCTCCCGCGTCCGGCTCACCGCCTATCCCTGTATCGAGCAAGGCGGGCTGATCTGGACCTATATGGGCCCGCCGGAGCTGAAGCCGGAGCCGCCGGAGATCGAATGGTCGCTGGTTCCGGACGAGCAGCGCTACATCTCCAAGCGCCTGCAGGAGAGCAACTACCTGCAAGCCATGGAGGGTGGGATCGATTCCAGCCACGTCGCTTTCCTGCATTCCGATGCGCTGCGCAACGACCCGCTCATCAAGGGCAGCAAGAGCGGCGAGTACTACCGCGACAAGATGCCGCATTTCGAGGTGGTGGACTTCGATGGCGGCGTACTGATAGGCGTGCGCCGCAAGGCAGATGAGGGCCGCTTCTACTGGCGCATCACCCCCTGGCTGGCGCCGATGTTCAACCTGGTGCCGCCGCGCGGCAACCACCCAATCCACGGCCATGCCTGGGTGCCGATCGACGACGAGACCTGCTGGGTCTGGAACATCAGCTTCCATCCGCGCCGCCCGCTCACCACGGCCGAGCGTGCCGCCATGCGTGCGGGCAGCAGCATCCACACGCGGGTTATTCCGGGGACCTACATCCCGGAGGCGAACAGCCGCAACGACTACCAGATGGACCGCAATGCGCAGGTCGCGGGCATGACCTATAGCGGCGTGTATGGCGTGGGCATGCAGGACGCCTCGCTGCAGGAAAGCATGGGTCCCATCGTGGACCGCAGCCGGGAGAACCTGGTCGGCACCGACAACGGCATCATCATGGTCCGGCGCGCCCTGCTGCGTGCGATCCGCGCCAATCAGGAGGGCAAGCCGATCCCCGGCCTTGGCGCGTCGCAGCGCGTCGCCTCCTGCGGTATCGAGCTGCCAGCGGATGCAAAGTTCCCGCAGGATGCGATGCACGCGCTCCGGCGCGAACGCTTCGCCGATCCGGTCTCGGTGTGATCCGAGAGGAGCCCGCAACCCACGTGGGACCGCTCCGGCGGCCCCAGGCGGGCAGCCTCCCCGGCAAGCCTGACATGAGGAGCGCATGAGCGGCACGGAGCGGATCGTCATCGTCGGTGCAGGGCAGGCGGGCGGGCGCGCGGCGGAGACGCTGCGCGCCGCCGGCTTCCAGGGATCGGTGGTGCTCGTTGGGGAGGAACCCCTGCCGCCTTATGAGCGTCCGCCGCTCTCCAAGGACGTCCTCGGCGGCAAGGCCGCGCCGGAGACGACCTTCCTCCGCCCGGCCGAGGGCTATGCGGAACTCGGCATCGAGCTGCGCCTCGGGATGCGCGTCAACGCGATCAACCCGTGCGCGCGCCAGCTTCGGCTCGCGGATGGAAGCGCCCTTCCTTATGACCGCCTCCTGCTCGCGACCGGCGCCCATGCGCGCCGCCTCGCCATCGCAGGGGCGGACAGCCCCGAGGTCCATTATGTGCGTGACATGGCGGACAGCCTGCGGCTACGGACCGCGCTGCGCCCGGATGCGCGCGTGCTCATCATCGGCGCCGGCTTCATCGGGCTGGAGGTGGCAGCGACGGCCCGCGCGGCCGGCTGCGCCGTAACCATCATCGAATCCGCCCCCCACCCGCTCGCCCGCGTTGCAACGCCGGAAATCGGCGCCTTCTTCGCCGATTTGCACCGCGCCCAGGGCGTGGACCTGCGGATGGGCAGCAGCGTGACCGCGATCGAGCCCGGCACGCCCAGTCTCGCCTATACCAATACCGGCGAGACCATCGAGGCGGACGTCGTCGTGATCGGCGTCGGCGCCGTGCCCAACACGGAGCTGGCGGAAGAGGCGGGGCTCGAGGTCGCGGATGGCATCGTCACGGACTCCTTCGGCCGCACCAGCGATCCCGCCATCTTCGCGGCCGGCGACGCCACCCGCCACCTGAACCCCCTGCTCGGCCGCCATATCCGCCTGGAGGCCTGGCAGAACGCACAGAACCAGGCGATCGCCGCCGCACGCACCATGGCCGGCCAGCCCACCGAGCATGCCGAGATCCCGTGGTTCTGGACGGACCAGTACGAAGTGAACATGCAGTTCGCCGGGGCGCCCCTGTCCTGGGACCAGATCGTCTGGCGCGGCCCGCCCACCGCGAAGCGCTCCAGCGCCTTCCTCCTGCGGGAGGGCATCGTGGTCGGCGGGATCTGCATCAACAACGGCCGCGAGATGCGACCGATCCGCCAGCTTATCGCCACTTCCCGCGCAGCCGACCCGGCAGCGCTTGCAGACCCGGCGGTGAAGCTGGTTGAACTCGCCGCCGCGATGGCGCGCGCGGCCTGACCGGCCCTGGTGCCGATACAACTGTCATACAGGATGACTCATGGCTGCATTGACCTTCGACTTCTGCCGCGGCGGTGAGGTCCTCCGCCGGACCGTAGCGATCCGGGACGTGGTGATCGCCGGCTGGACCGGCCGCGACCCGCACAAGGTGCAGGAGCATATCGAGGAGCTGGCGGCGCTCGGCGTCGCGCCACCGCCCAGCACGCCCTGCTTCTACCGCGCCGGCGTGGAGACGCTGACGACCGAGGCGCAGGTTGATTGCCTCGGCGCCGAGTCCAGCGGCGAGGCCGAGTTCGTGATCCTCGTGGACGAGGACGGCAAGTGGTGGGTCGGCCTCGGCTCCGACCACACGGACCGCAAGGTGGAGAGCTATTCCATCACCGTGTCCAAGCAGATGTGCCCCAAGCCGGTGGCACCGCTGCTCTGGGCTTTCGAAGAGGTGGCGGACCATTGGGACACCCTGCAGATCCGCTCCTGGGTCGATGACGGCGCCGGCAAGGTTGCCTACCAGGAGGGTAGCGTCGCCGCCATGCGCGATCCGCGCGACACGGTCGCCGCCTATGAGGCGCAGGGCCACGGAAAGCTCGGCGCCGGCACCCTCATGTTCGGCGGCACGTTGCCGGCAATCGGCGGCATCCGCCCCCGCCGCGACTTCTTCATGGCTCTGCACGACCCCGCGCGCGGCCGCAGCATCGAACACCATTACGCCGCCCGCTGGCTGCCCGGCTGAGGAGCCCCGACATGCCGATCACCAAGGAACATCTCGAGTTCCACGTGCCCGATTTT